>CAWBOZ010000001.1:0-84062 GCA_963790535.1 uncultured Alphaproteobacteria bacterium
CGTGACCCTCGCACCCGAGGAGCATACACTCACGCTGTCCGGCTCCATCCAGGCGCGCACGCAGGCGGAGCTTTCATTCCGCGTTGGCGGCAAGGTGATCGCACGCCCGGTGGAGATCGGCGACGTGGTTCACGCCGGGCAGGAGCTGGCGCGGCTTGATCCGCAGGATCTGCAGCTTCAGGTCCAGTCTGCCGCCAGCGCCGTCGAGGCTGCGAGTGCCGACGCCGCCCAGGCCAGGGCGGAACTTGGCCGCTACCAAGCCCTCGGCCGGAGATCGCCCGCCTACCTTCCCGCCGAGCAGGACAGGCGCGTCGCCGCGAGCCGCATGGCCGATGCGCGCCTCGCCCAGGCCGCCCGGCAATACGCCCTCGCCCACGACCAGGCCGGCTACGGCACGCTCACGGCCGATGCCGACGGCATCGTCACCGCGTTGCCCGTCCAGATCGGCCAGGTCGTCGCCGCCGGGCAGACGGTGGCGACCGTCGCCCACGCGGCCGGGATCGAGGTGAGCATGGATGTCCCGGAGAACCGCCTCGACGACATCCGCGCGGCGCAGCTCGTCGCGGTCACGCTCTGGTCCGCGCCCGGCCGGGTCCTGCACGGCCGCGTGCGCGAGATCGGGGCGCTGGCCGACCCGGCGAGCCGCACTTTCAACGTGAAGGTCACGCTGCTCGACGCGCCTCCTGGCCTGCTCGCGCTCGGCATGACCGCGACCGTCCGCCTCGCCGCCCCGCCCGGCCCCGCCATAGCACTCCTGCCCGCCACCGCGATCACCGACCAGGACGGGCACCCGGCGGTCTGGGTCCTGAACCCCGCCCAAAGGGATGCTCCAAGCCGCGCCGAGCGCCGGCCCGTCACCGTTGCGGGCTACCGCGAGGACGGCGAGGTCGCCATCAGCGACGGGCTGCAGGCGGGCGATCAGGTAGTGACGGCGGGCGCCGCCGTGCTCGACCCCGCGTTGCCGGTCGTCGCCTGGGGAGGGCCCAGCCGATGAAGGAGTGGCGCGATGAGCCGCCTCAACCTCTCGGAGTGGGGGCTCAAGCACCGCTCCATCACTCTCTTCGCCATGCTCGCCCTCGCCGCCGCCGGCGTCTGGGCCTATTTCGGCCTGGGCCGCGCCGAGGACCCCGGCTTCACGATCAAGAACATGGTCGTCGTTGCCGACTGGCCCGGCGCCAGCGCCGAGACCATGGCCCGCGAGGTCGCCGATCCCATCGAGCGCAAGCTGGAGGAGCTGCCCTTCCTCGACAACACGGTGAGCGACACGCGCGCCGGGCACACCGTCGTCACGATCACGCTCAGCGACAGCACCCCTCCGGCCGCGTGCCCGATCTCTGGTATCAAGTTCGCAAGAAGCTCGGCGATCTGCGCCCGATGCTGCCGGACGGCGTGCAAGGCCCCTTCTTCAACGACGAGTTCGGCGACGTGTACGGCCTCGTCTATGCCGTCGAGGGCGACGGCTTCACCCTCCCCGAGCTTCGCCACGTCGCCGAGGACGTGCGCGAGCGCCTCCTGGCCGTGCCCGGCGTCGGCAAGGTCCAGCTTCTCGGCCAGCAGGACGAGCGCATCTACGTCGAGTTCTCCTATCAGCGCCTCGCCCAGCTCGGCCTGACCGCGAACGACCTCTTCGCCGCGATCCGCCAGGAGAACGCCGTGGCGGCGAGCGGCTTCGTGGACACCAGCGCCGACCGCGTCACCCTCCGCCTCCGCGAGGCCGCGGCCGGCGTGGAGGCGATCCGCAAGCTGCCAGTCTGGGCGCAAGGGGGCCAGGCGCAGGGCCACCTGATCCCGCTCGGCGAGATCGCCACCGTTCGCCGCGGCACCGTGGACCCGCCCACCTCCGCGATCCGGCATGACGGCCACCCGGCGCTGGCACTCGCCATCTCCATGGCGGACGGCGGCAACGTCCTCGACCTCGGCAAGCGCGTCGCCGCCCGCCTGCACGAGATCGAGCCGCAGCTTCCCCTCGGCGTCCACCTCGCCCGCATCAACGACCAGTCCCAGGTCGTCGGCAAGGACGTGGGCGAGTTCCAGGGCAGCTTCCTCGCAGCCCTCGGCATCGTGCTGCTGGTCAGCTTCCTGTCGCTGGGTTGGCGCACCGGGATCGTCGTCGCGATCAGCGTGCCGCTCGTGCTCGCCGGCGTGCTCGTGGCCATGCGGCTGCTCGGTATCGACCTGCAGCGCATCTCGCTCGGCGCCATGATCATCGCCTTGGGTCTGCTCGTGGACGACGCGATCATCGCCGTCGAGACCATGTCGGTGAAGCTGGAGCAGGGTTGGGACCGGATGCGCGCCGGCTCCTTCGCCTGGACCAGCACCGCTTTCCCGATGCTGACGGGCACGCTCGTCACCGCGGCGGGCTACCTCCCCATCGGCCTCGCCCGGTCCAGCACGGGCGAATACACGCAGGACATCTTCCGCGTCGTCGGCCTGGCCCTGATGCTCTCCTGGGTCGTCGCCGTCCTGTTCGTGCCCTACCTCGGCGCGGCGCTGCTGCCGGAGCCGAAGCACCGCGTCGCCGACCCGCACGCGGTCTATGATACGCCTGTCTATCGCCGCTTCCGCCGGGTCGTTGGCTGGTGCGTGCGCTGGCGCTGGGTCGTGATCTTCGCTGCCGTGCTCGCCTTCGCCGCCTCGGTCGCCGGGTTCATGCGCGTGCCGCAGCAGTTCTTCCCCTCGTCGGACCGGCGGGAGGTGATGATTGACCTCCGCTTGCCCGAGGGGAGCTCCTTCGCCGCGACGGATGCGGCAGCACAGCGCCTCGATGCGATCCTGCACGACGATTCGGGCGTGGCATCCTGGGCAAGCTACGTGGGCACGGGCACGCCGCGCTTCTTCCTCGCCTTCACCCCGGAGCTGGACCAGCCCAACTACGCGCAGTTCGTCGTGAACACGAAGAGCGTGAAGGCGCGGGAAGCCCTGCTGCGCAAGCTGTGGCGCATCGCGAACTCGGGTGCGGCCGGCGGCTTCGCGGACGCGCGCCTGCGTGCCGCGCGGCTGGAGCTGGGGCCGCCCGTGGGCTACCCGGTGCAGTTCCGCGTCACTGGGCCCCGACCCGATGGCGCTGCGCCGCATCGCGGGCGAGGTGCGCGACGCGCTGCGCGCCGACCCGCACCTGCGCAACGCCGGGCTGAGCTCGGGCGCGCTGGGCAAGCGGGTGGAGGTGACCCTCGACCAGGACAAGGCCCGCCTGCTCGGCCTCACCAGCGCGGACCTGGCGAACACGCTGCAAACCTTGGAGCAGGGTGCGCCGATCACGGCATATCGCGAGGGCACGGACCTGATCCCCGTCGTCGCCCGCGCCACCGCGCCAGAGAACGGTGGCGAGCGCGGCGACCTCGCCGACCTCGCGGACGTTCCGGTGGCCGCAAGGAACGGCCGCGTGGCCACGCTCGGCCAGGTCGCGACGCTGCGTTCGGACCTCGAATGGCCGGCCATCCAGCGCCGCAACCGCACGCCCATGCTGATCGCGCGGGCCGACATCGCGGACGCGACACAGGCGCCCGTCGCGACCGCGAACGTCATGCCCGCCGTGGACCGCATCCGCGCCACGCTCCCGGCGGGCTACAGCATCGAGACCGCGGGTGCCGTCGAGGAGAGCGGCAAGGGGCAGGCCAGCGTCAACGCGGTCATGCCGCTCATGGTGCTTGTCATGCTCGGGCTGCTCATGGTGCAGCTGCAGAGCTTCCGCCTCGTGCTCATGGTGGTGCTGACGGCGCCGCTCGGCCTGATCGGCGTCACCGCGGCGCTGCTGGTCACGGGTGCGCCGTTCGGCTTCGTCGCCATGCTGGGCTTCATCGCGTTGGCCGGTATCATCATGCGCAACTCGGTGATCCTGGTGGACCAGATCGAGCAGGACATTCGCGCCGGGCTGAGCCCCTCGGAAGCCATCGTGGAGGCGACCGTGCGCCGGGCGCGTCCGATCCTGCTCACGGCCGCTGCCGCCGTGCTCGCGCTGGTGCCGCTCGCCTTCTCGGTGTTCTGGGGACCGATGGCGATCGCGATCATGGGCGGCCTGATTGCCGCGACGGTGTTGACGCTATGCGTCGTGCCTGCGCTTTACGCGGCCTGGGGCGGGGTGCGGGCGCCGGCCGAGGCGGCGCCCGTCATGGCGGCGGAGTAGGCGCTGGCGGGGGGCGGCGCGCAGGCATCACCGCCTGAGCTTCACGCCGACACCGAGATCGAGGACGATCCGGCTACCCCGCCCGCGTGATCGCCCACCGTACCTGCTGCGGCTGGTCCGCCCGCACGGCCAGCACAACCTGCTCCGTGCGCTTCACCTCGTTCTCTCCGAGATAGACGCTCTCCTCCAGCGCAAGCGGCGCCCCATCCGCCCGCAACTGCCAGCTGCCGCCGCCTGGCAGCCGCATGAGCACGCCCTCGCCTTCCCCTTGCACACTCGCCTTCACGGCCGGATGCAGGTGAAAGCGCACCGCGAAGGGCTGCGGCTCGCGCGCCTCGACCAGGTCCTCGCCACGGATGTCATCGCCGCCCGCCGATATGTAGAAGCGGCGACGGTAAATCGCGCCGAACGGCTTCTCGTAGCCGTCGTGGCTCGTCTCCAGCCAGTGCGCCCCGTCCGCTTCCTGCCGCTGCGCCTCGACGACGCCGGGCCGACGCCCAAGTCCCTCGGGCTTCAGCTCGCTGCTGCTGGTGTCGGCAATGACCAGCGTGCTGTGCGCCGCCGTCGCCCGTGCGGCGTCACGCCAGGCGGGATCGCTGAGCGGCCAGCCACCGCAATTCGTGATGAGGCGCTCGCGGCCGATGGACAGCTCGAAGGAGAGCGTGCCGGCATGGGCAAGTCGGTCCATGCCGCGCGGCGGCGGGGCGCCGCAATCCGCGATCAGTACGCTGCGTCCAGCCTGCAAACGCTGGAATCCCCCGTCCGGCAAGCTCGACGGCGCCCGCCCACTACGCCCTGCCTGGGCCAGCACCAGATCCACCAGCCCCGCCTGTTCCTCCTTCGCGCCGTTGAACAGCGCAAGGCCCCCGTCGCCATGGCGCAGCACGCGCAGCGCAGGTGCCATGCGTTCGATCGCCGCACTCAGCGCAACGGGCGGCTGCATCTGCGCGGCTTGCAGCAAGGCGCGCATCTCGATGAGGTCCTGCAGGGCCGCGAGCTGCGCCGCCGGGCTGCGCTCCACGTGAGAGCCGTCAGGCAGCACCTGGCGCGCGATCTCCTGCGGCAGGTAGCGCAACGCACGCAGCAGGAATCCGTGCTGCTCCGGCAGCGCGACGGCCGCCGTGATCAGCCCCTTGAGAGCGGTCAGGCCCCTTGCGTCTTGCTCCTCCGCGGGCAACCCCGCCGCGAGCGCGCGCGCGTCGGCGACGAGGCGGTTCATCAGCCGGGCGCGGAACGCATCATCCGCACTCGCCGCGACGAAATCGTAGTGCCCGAGCCAGGCCGCGAGGCGACTGCCCATCACGTCCGGCCGGCGCGCGAGCGCGGTCGGCGGCAGCGTTATCCAGTCCGCCACCAGCGCCCGTGCCCGAGTTCGCGCCGCATCCGTCCCGAGCGCGCGCAGGTCGCGCAGCCAGGTGAACCCGTGGGCGAGCGCGCCGAGCCGCCCCTGGGCAGCGCCCCAAGCGCCCGGCGCGAGCGGGATAGCGGCGCCCTGCTCTTCCAGCTCGCCGCGCAGCAGCCGCGCCCCGCGCGCCGGGTCGCCCGGCCAGGGATCGCGCACCGGCAGCGCCGGCCCATCTGGCACGCGCCCACGCAGGTTCGGCATCCGCGCGAGCGTGAGCCGCGCCCCGCGCAGCCAGCGGCCGGCCGGTTTCACGCCGCGCTCCACAGCGCGCGCAAGCAGCCAACGCCTGCCGCCGACCTCCCGCCCAGGTAGATAAGAACGAGTGGCGAGCAGGCTAGGCGCGGCGAGTGCGACTGATCCGGTAGGCATCCCCGCTTCTACGGCGCCGAGTCCCCACCGGGCAAGCCAGGCTGTGCCTCTAGGAACTGTGCAAGCACAGCCTTGATCGCGGCGTCCGCTTCGGGGCTGAGCCGCTCCTGCCCAGCCGCAACTTGCGCGGCGACCAGGATCGGCGTGGTCCCGGTTCCCCCGAGGCTGGCCCAGGCTTGGCGAAGCCTCGTCCTCATCCCGCTCTCCCGCGGCACGGCCGCCCACCCAGGCGGCGAGCGCCGTCACCCGCGTCGGCGTCCACCGTCTCAACGAGGCGCCACTGCCGCGGCTCACCACGCGCGAGAGTGAGGCTGCCGTATTCCGTGTTTTCCACCCCTTCCTCGCCTCCGAGCCGCCGCTCCGCAGCCAGGAGATGATCCGGTGGCGCGCGTGGAGCCAGCGCCTCGACCGTCACGAGCAGGGGAAATCCCGCGCAGGTGAAGTGCGCGACGTAGCGCGATGCACCTTCTTCTCCTGCGGCACCGGCGGTGCAGCCAGGGCCGGGCACGAGCCGCGGTTCGGCCGCGAGCCGCGCCTCCCCTGGGTAACGGTCGAGCAGGGACGCCGCCGCCGGTCCCGCAGCGGCCAATAGAAGCAGGACGACCGCTGCGGTCACGGCACCGCGCCCCGGCACGCTCCCTGGCACCTCTGGCGCTGCACCGCGCTGGGTGGGCTGCTGGACATTGCCTCCCGGAACGGCAACCCCGCCGCGACCAGCAGGAGCAGCACGATCGAGAAGAACATCCAGCCGTAGAGGATGTGATCCGTCTCCGCCGCCTCCGCACTGCCCAGCAAGTGCCCGAGCAGCACGATGCCCAGCGCCCGGAACCCGTTCGCCACGACGGGTACCACGCACGACGCCGCGATGAACGCGGTCCGGCGACCAGGGCTGCGGTAGTTGAGCAGCGCGAAGAACACTCCGAACGCCACCGCCGCGATCAGGAAGCGCAGCCCGGCGCAAGCCTCCGCCACGTAGAACGTGCCCTCCGGGATCTCGATGGTCATGTTCGTGACCAGGCTCGGCACACCGAGCAGAGTGAGGCCTACGGCGACGAAGCGCGCCGTGAACTGCTGCAGCTGGGGCGTCAGGAACGCGCCGAAGGGCACGAGGAACACGAGGTAGAGCAGCGGCCCGGCCAGCGCCCGGTAGAGCCGCCGGCCCAGCACCGCGAGCGCCAGGACCTCCAGCGCCGCGATCGCCGCGAGTTGCCGCCCTTCCATGATGCCCAGCCGCTCAGCCGCGATCCAGCCGATCGCGATGGGCGCGCCGAGCAGCGCCGCCGCTGGCCAGGGCTGGGGTGCCATGCCGCGCAGGAGGTTGGCGCCGGTCCCAAGCGAGATACGCGGCCATGGGCGCGATCAGGAAACAGTGTCCATAGGCCGTGGATTCCATCCAGACGCGCACCGCCGCCGCGCACTCCTCATGGAACAGAGGCCGAGCAGGACTGTACCCACGGCAAGAACGACGAGCGGGACGCGGACCACCGCCGTGGGCGCCGCGTGCAGGGCGGTCGCGCGCATCGCGCTATCCCAACCCACGCACGATGCGCGGTCCCAGCAGGTTCGCGACCGGGAGCGGCAGCCGTCGCCAGGCCGCGATCATGGCCTTGTATTTGGGGTTGAGGGGGTTGTGCTCGGGGATGCTGGCGCCGGGCAGGAGCCGGTAGCGGTAGGGCAGAGGCTTCGGCTCGAAGCCCCAGTTCTTCTTGAAGGCGTAGGCACCCGTGCCGGCCTTGCTGCGCCCGAAATCGAACCCTGTGCAGCCACGCGCTGCCGCCCGGCGCGTCACCTCCCAGTAGAGGAAGTCGTTCCCGTAACGCCCCCGCGCCAGCGCCGTGCCGCCGCCGTAGTAGGGCAGGACCTCGCCGCGCCAGTAGAAGTTGAGCACGGCCGCGATCGGTTGGTCGCCATCGAGGATGGTGACCACGTCCGAGTCCTCCGGGAACGCCGCCAGCAACGCTTCGAACCAGCGCCGCGGGAACACAGGCGTGCCCAGGTTCCGCACGCTCTCGGCGTAGATCGGCCAGACGCGGCTCGCGTCCTGCGAGACCTCCGAGCGCAATCCCAGCTCGATCCCCTTGCGCACCATCGCGCGCTGCTTGCGCGGGATCGCCTTGAGGTTCGCCTCGTCACCGGGCGCGATCGGCCGGCGGAACGTGGCGTAGAGCCCGTCCCGCGTCGCCCAGTCCTCCTCGTCGAGCCACCCTCGGGCAGCGCCTCGCGCAAGCGCAGTTCCAGCGACGGCACGCCCAGTTTGCGCTGCACGCTAGCGGCATGGGCCTCCAGCGCTCGCGCCGCCTCCGCGTCGGCGGCAAGCGGGCCGCCATAGACGCAGAACGGCAGGCTCGCGAGCGCACTCCCGAACAGCCGCGTGCGCACGTGGACGAGCGGCAGCACGCCGACCACCGCCCCGTCCCGCTCGGCGAGCACGGAGCAAGCCCGATGTCCGAATACGCGCTCAATCAGCCCGGCCCAGGCCGATTGATGGAAGAAAGTGGCGTCTGGATGCGCCGCCACGAACCGGTCCCAGGCCGGCGCCATGGCCTCGTCGAGCGGACGGCAGGAGATCACGCGGCTACACCCCAGCCAGCGCCGTGGCGAAGGCCCGATCCATGCGGTCCCAGCGGAAGTCGCGCAGCAACCGCTCCAGCCGCCCAGCCATCGCACCCAGGTTGACCCGGTGCCGGAACCGCGACAAGGCCCCCGCCTCGCGCACGTGCGGCTGCCCAGGATCCACCTCCCACGGGTGGAAATAGAACACGCCCGGCGCCCGTTCGCGTGCGTTGAACCGGCGCAGCCCCATGCGGAACACGGCGTAGGGCGCAAGCCGGAACCAGCCTCCGCCGGAGCACGGCAGGTTACGCCCGCCGACACGCACCGTGGTCATCGGCAGCTCCAAGAGGTGCTTCTCGCCGGGCCGATAGGGGAAGCGCGGCGCTGAGGGGTCGCCGTAAAGGTCATGACGCACGGGAAAGACGCTGCTGCTGTAGCGGTAACCCTCCTCCTCCAAGGCATCATGCGCCCAGGCATTGCGTGGCCCGATGGAGAAGGTGGGAGCACGGTATCCCAGGACGGGCATCCCACCTGCGTCCTCCAGCACCCGCTTCGCCCGCCCCACATCCGCACGGAACGCGTCCTCCGTGAGCTGATGCGCCAGCTCGTGCCCATACCCGTGACTCGCCAGCTCGTGCCCTTCCGCGACGATTCGGCGCACGATCGCCGGGTGCCGCTCCGCAACCCAACCCAGCGTGAAGAACGTGCCTTTCACCCCGGCCGCGGCGAAGGCGCCCAGCACGCGGTCCATGTTCGCTTCCACCCGGCGCGGCAAGGTCTCCCAATGCTCGCGCGAGATCACACGCGCGAAGGCCTGGACCTGAAACCAATCCTCGACATCGCAGGTCATCGCGTTCACTTGGGCGTTCAATGGTGCGCTTCATTGTGGCGCTCATCGGACCCCCAGCATCTGCGTGAGCCGGCGGAACACCTGCTCGCGCTGCGCCATCTGCTGCTCCAGGAGTTCCACTCGGCTCACCAGGTCTGCCGCGGCGAAGCTCGCGCCTCCCCCCGCAGCCCCAGCCGACGGCACAGGCGGCAAGCTGGCCCATTCCGCCCGTACGCCCTCCAAGTCCCGCTGCAGCTCCTCAGCCGTTTGCTCGACCATGGCGGCCGAGACATCGTGCGTCTCCTCCAGCGCGCCAAAGAGCAGCAGGCGCGAGCACAGCCGGTTGATGCGCCGCGGCACGCCGTCGGTGCTGGCGTAGATCGCCTCGAACGCCGCGTCCTCGACCAACGGGTCCCCGTCCCAGCCCACGGCGCTCAGGCGGTGCTCAATGTAGCCGCGCGTCTCCTCGCGCGAGAGCGGGCCGAGGTGGTAGCTGGTCAGCACTCGCTGGCGGAGCTGGTCAAGGCTGGTGCTCGCCAGCGCCCGGCGGAACTGCGGCTGCCCCAGCAGGATCGTCTGCAGCGGCGTGCGCCCGTCCACGGTGAGGTTGGAGAGCATCCGCAGCTCCTCCAGCGCCGCCACCGAGAGGTTCTGCACCTCGTCCACGATGAGCAGGCACCGCCGCCCCTCCGCCTGGTGCTCGCGCAGGAGTTGCTCGAAGCGGCCGAGCAGCGCCGCCTTGCCCAGCCCCTCGTCGGTCAGGCCGAAGCCCGCCATCGCCAGGCGGAACAGATCGTCCTCCCGCACCTGCGTCGTGGTCACGCGCGCGATGGTGTAGGCGTTCTGGTCCACCTGCGTGCGCAGCCACTCGACGAGCGTGGTCTTGCCCGCACCCACCTCGCCGGTGATGATGATGAAGCCTTCGCCCTGCGCCAACCCGTAGTTGAGGTGCGCGATCGCCCGGCTATGCTGCTTGCTGCCGAAGAAGAAGCGGCTGTCCGGCGTGAGCTGGAACGGCATCGTCGTGAAGTTGTAGAATTTCTCGTACACTGATGCCTCGATCAGAAGGCTTTACGCAGGCCGACGAGCGCGATGTTCTCAAGGTAGTTGCGTCCCTGGACCGCGCTGCCGAACCGGCTCGACAAGGAATAAGTGGCGTAGCTCGTCAGCGTTTGGCTTAACGCGTAACTCAGAGTCGCATTCACCGCGTAGAACTGCTCGCTGACGTTGTTGCTGGCGCCCGGCGTCCCCGCGTTCTGGGTCGAGTCGCTCCCGTACTGCACGAAGAGGTTGGTCGAGGTCCGCGGCGAGAGATCGTGCTGCCAACTGATCTGGCCGTAGGTGCCGCCGTAGCTTCCGGCGCTGCTCGCGACCCCGAAGCCGGAGACCGTGGTTTCAGTCTCGTTCACCACTCCTGCCGTAAACGTATCGCGCGGCTCCTGCAGCACGCCCGTGATGGACAGGAGGCTTGTCCTGTAAAGCCCGTTCTGGATCCCGAATGCATTGCCGGTCGTGGTCAGCGGTGCGCCGGTCAGGCTGCTGGTCTGCAACCCGGCCGGGCCGAAGCTCGACGATTGAAGCAGGCTCTGTTGCTGCAGAGCGCCGCTGGTCAAGCCGGAGCTGTAGGATACGTAGATCCGCGTTCGTGCCGTCGGGGTGTAGGCCGCATCCACGAACAACGAGTTGATCCCGTCGCGCTCGCCATAGGAGATGGTGATCGTGCTGTTCACGTTCGGCGTGTATCGCACGCCGACCTGCCAGATCGGGGCGTTGAGCTGATACGGGGGAACGCCGGCGAAGCGGAGGTCTTCCCAGCCGATCTCGGCGATGGGCGCGAGCGTGCGGTCAAGCGCGTAGGCGCCGCTCAGCGTGTAGGCGTTCTCGTAGGACGACCCGTTGCCGGTGCCGGACACGCTTATGCCGTTGGGGATGCCGTTGCCGCCCAAGATGCCGTTGCCGCCGAAGATGCCGTTGCCGCTGTATTGCTGCAGGCTGGCGGCGGCGGTCAGGTTCGTGCGGCCGAGGTTCTCGCCCGTGGTGAACTGCGCGAGCTCGCTGTTCGTGATCAGGTACTGGTTGCCCAGGTATGCGGGATTCACCCCGTAGCCCGAGTAGGTGCCCGTCGAGACGGGCACGGTTGCCGTGTTGGCCCCAAGATTCCCGGTCGCGCCGTAGCCGCTCTGCGTCGTGTAGGCGAGCGAGTAGCTCAGCGTTCCCGTGCCCCAACCCTCGAAGCGATGGACCAAATAGGGCGTGAAGGCGACCGTACTGGTCTGAGTCTGGTCCTGCCCGTTCAGCGACGACGAGCCATACGGTCCGTAGCCGCCATACCCGCCGTAGCCGCCATACCCGCCCGTCACCGACGACTGCGTGATATTCGCGCGCAGGTCCACGTAGAACAAGTCCGGCACAACCGTCGCGAACGCATCACCGCTCAGGGTACTGCGACACCGCACTCCGTGACGGGGTCTGCGCAAACTCCGTGATGACAGGAGAATAATTGAACTGGACCTGGAGCCGGCGGGTGTCGCCCGTGACGGCGAGACTCGGGTAAATATCCGTGAACACGTCCGCCTGGCGCGGGCTCGAAGTCTCGAAGCGATTGTCGGTCACGCCCACGTCAACGCCGAAGCCGGGCGTGACGATCCAGGCCGGTCCCGCGAACGGCAGCGGCCCGCTGGCCAGCAGCGATGACACTTGATCGCGCAGGTCGCCTACCCGGTAGCCACCCGTGCCAGTGGCCGGCAGCACCGACGGTGTGGCGACAGGCAAAGCGGGCACGCCGCCCGTGACGCCGCCCGCGACCTGGGCACGTGCCGTGCCGCCGAGAGCCGTCACGGCGACCGCAAGACCCAGGGCCGCGGCGCCCGTGGCCACGGTTCCAGATGCTGGCGCGGCGCTGCTGCCGCTACGCAGGCGCAGCGTAGTAGTGATCATCGCGGGCCCCAAAAGTATGGCTGGCCGAGAGTCGAGTCTTGTTCAGCACGGCCGAGACCGACGGGCAGGCCCGAACGAGATCGAGCGCGGCTTCCACCTCGCCGCGCTGCGTGCGCTCGGCTTCCACGACGAGCACAACCTGCGCGACATGCGCCGCGATGGCGTGTGGGTCGCTCGTCGAGAGGGCGGGCGGCGTGTCGAGCACGATGACGCTGTCCACGTAGCGCCGCGCGAGGCGCTCCAGGGCGGCGCCGAACGGCAGCGTGCCATTGCGAACGCGGGCTGGGTGCCCCATCGGCAGGAAGTAGAGGCCCGGGATCTCGGTCTCGAGCACGAAGGGGTCTGGCCGCAGCGTTGCATCGTAGATCAAGTCGTGCAGGCCGGGCTGGTCCTTGAACCCAAGCTGCAGGGTGAGCGCGTTCTGCCCGATATCCGCATCAACCAAGAGCGCGCGGCCAGCCCGGCTGCGCGCGATGCTCCCGGCCAGGTTCAGGGCCGTGAAGCTCTTACCTTCCCCCTGGCGCGCGCTCGTGACCATCACGAGGTTGCGCGTCACTCGGTCTGCGCTTGTGGAACTGCGCCGCAAGCGATCGGCGATGATCCGATATTCCTCGGAAATGCGGCTGCGGGTGCCGTCGCTCACGACGAGGCCAATTCGCCGGAGATCGCGCAGCCCGATCAGCCCTGGCGTAGATGCGAGCGCCGATGGGGGCGCAGGTGGCGCCGAGAGTCCAGCAGACGGGCCTGCCGCGGCAGCGCCTGACCCGAGCGCAGCTGCACTCGGCACAGGCGCATTGGGGATCGCGATCGACTCCGGCGCTCTCTCCGGGAGGGTCGCAAGGCCTTCAGAGTCGGGTGCCAGGCGCCGGAGCAGGCGACCTGAGGACGTGGCCGGGCGCTGGAGGACCGACCGGCGCTGCGACGGGCTTCGGGGATCCGAGATCGCGGATAGCCTGGTCGGGCACAACGAGACCGTGCGCCGTCCTCAAGCGCGCCGCAGCACGCTCGATCAGATGGTCCGGATCAGGCGCCATGACCCCACCCGGCGTTGCACGCCCGCCTAGTTCGCTGCCACATCAGGCCGTCGAGTCCCTCGCACCTCGTTCCTAGCCCATTGCCTACCACGGATGTCCTGTCTCGCGCCACCGCTCCTGCTCCATCATCCGCCCCAGGCTCATCCCAAGGCCTGTCCATGCCCATCCATGCCCACCGTGCTTTGTTCAGCTCGGCTGCGCACGGTAACGTTACACACTCAGCGCGCCACTCGAATTATTGGTGTATGCCACGTTGCCGGAGCGGCACGCCCGGTCACGATGCCGTAGGATAGTTAACGAATGATTTACGCAAGCGTTAGAATGTAGTAAGTGGAGCGCCGGTTCAGAACGTGCCGAAGGATGGTTTGAATGCTACAGCGCGGGAGCATCCAGCGCGAGGTCGAGCTTGCGTCGGATCGCCGTTGGGCAATGGCGAGGATTCAATGGCTGTGATCCTAGGCAAACACGTTTCGCTCCAGATGTTCGCGTTATGGGCGGTCGAGGCTGCCCTGTCTTTCGCTCTCATCTATGCACTGCTCGGAGCGGAAGCTGCTTCGGGCGTCCCGCAGGACCACGCGGCCGATAACGCGCTTGCCCTGGCGCTCACGGTCAGTGGCACTGCACTCACGATCGGCCTTTATCGCCCAGAGATACTGCACCGCACGCGCCGTCTCCTGCTCGACACGGGCGTGGCTGGCGTCATCGCGTTCCCTGCCGTCCTGGTCGTAAGCCATCTGCTCGGTCTCAGCCCGAGTGGCCTGCTGGGCCAGGATACGCTCTGGCCACTCAAGCTCCTGACCGCTTGGATCGGCCTCCTGTTCGCGACCCGGATCGCGCTTCGCGCTGCCGTGCGCCTGCATCTCGTGACCCGGCGCGTGCTCGTGCTCGACCCAGAAGGAGGGCAGACCACAGCCATTGCGTTGCGCCGCCAGCGGGACGGCTTGCTGGAATTGGCCGGCACCGCGAGCGTGTTGCCATCCTTCGCTCGGCTGCGGCGCGCGCGGGTGGGCGAGATCGTGCTCGGCAACGGCGTCGTGCTCTCGTCGGCTGATACGGCGCTGCTGGAGGACGCCGGGATCGGCGTGCGCTCGGCGGCCTGGTTCTGGGAGCGCCGGCTGCGCCGGGTGGATATTGATCAGGTCCCCGCGGACTGGTTCGAGGATGTGGCTAAGCGCAAACCGAGCCGTGGTCAGGTTGCCGTGCGTGCCTTCGACGTGCTGGTCAGCCTTGGCCTGCTCGTTCTCACCCTGCCTCTCATGCTTCTGACCGCCTTCCTGATCCGTCTCGATAGCCGCGGCCCAATCCTCTATCGGCAGGAGCGCGTGGGCCTGGGCGGGACCAGTTTCACGCTGCTCAAGTTCCGCTCCATGCGCGCCGACGCCGAGATGCGCGGCCCCACCTGGGCCCAGGCCAAGGACCCGCGCGTCACCCGCGTCGGTCAGTTCATCCGCAAGGTGCGCATTGATGAGCTGCCGCAGCTTCTCAACGTGCTGAGCGGCGAGATGAGTTTCGTCGGCCCCCGCCCGGAGCGCCCGCACTTCGTGGAGCAGCTCGCCGCCGCCATCCCGCACTACCGCGAGCGCAGCCTGGTCAAGCCGGGCGTCACCGGCTGGGCACAGGTCAACTATCCCTACGGCGCCTCCATCGAGGATGCCCGGATGAAGCTGTCCTACGACCTCTACTACGTCCGTAACCGCTCGCTGCTGCTCGATGTCCTGATTCTCGTCGCTACCGTCCGCGTCATCCTGTTCCAGGAGGGCGCTCGCTAAGTTCATGCTATGATGGCGCCATGACAGCGGCGTCCGTTCTCTTCGCATCCTGTGCTGCGATCTACCTGGCCCTGCCGGCGCTGGTCCTGCTGCAGGGCCGGCGCAGCCCGATCGCTTGGGCGCTGAGTCTCTGTTGCGTCGTGACCGCTGCCTGGGCGGCAGCTAACGTTGCATGGCCCACGGCCGGGTTCGGCGGCACGGTTGGCGTGCTTGACCTCGCCCGTGCCGCCACCTGGTATGGCTTGCTCCTCGTCCTTTACCAGCGATTCGTAGGGGCTGGGACTTGGCTGCTGCAACCCTTCGCCGCTGTAGGGGCGGCTGCCGTGATCGTGGCGGCGCTGACGGGCGATCCCGGTGGCGCCCCTTCGCTGCTGGCCCCCGCGAGCGCGAGCCGGCTCGCCCTTGCGATTTGCCAGCTCCTGCTTGCCGAGAACCTCTACCGGAATACGCCGCCTGCCGGGCGCTGGCACGTCGTCCTGCCCTGCGTGGCGCTTGGTGCGCTTGCCGCCTTCGACGTGCTGGTCCGCGCCGATGCCGTGCTGTTCCATGCCGTCTCGGACCCGCTGCTCGACGCACGCGCGGCGACGACCGCGATCGTGGCCCCCCTCCTGGTGCTCTCCGCCGCGCGCGACCGGCGCTGGCGCATCCCCATCCACGTCTCCCGCCAGGTGGTCTTCCACAGCACGACTTTCGTGCTCAGCGGTCTGCTGCTGATCGCGTTGGCGGCAGCCGGCGGGGTGGTCAGCAGCTTCGGGGCGGATTGGGGGCGGCTCGCCGAGATCGCCCTGCTCTTCGCTGGCGTACTCGCCATCGGCCTTCTGCTCACCTCGGCGACGGCGCGCTCACGCGTCCACTCGCTGATCGTAGACCATTTCTTTACCCTTCGATACGACTATCGTCGCGAGTGGATGCGTTGTGTTGCTACACTCTCGGGGTCGGAGTCGGACGAGCCGCTGCATGCGCGCGCGATCCGTGCCGTCGCCGAGGTGGTGGACAGCCCAGGGGGCAGCGTGTTCATGCGCGATGGGAAGGGAGGGCCGTTCAGGTGGCAGGGGTCGTGGAACATGCCAGCGGTGACCGAAGTGGTGCCGCCAGCACACCCCGCCCTTGCCACGCTCGAGGCGGAGCACGGGGTGACACTCCTCCGGGAAGCGCCGCTCGCGGCGCCGCTCGATGCTCTGGGACCGGTCTGGCTCGCCGTCCCGCTGATCCAGGGCAGCCCCGGCGACGTAGAGGCTGATCTGATGGGCTTCATCGTGCTCGCGCCGCCGCGCGCCGCGTTCCGGCTGGACGCTGAGGTCTTCGCCCTCCTACGCACCGTAGGCCGCGAGGTCGCGACCTACGTCGCCGAGCAGCGCGCAGCGCAGCGCCTGGTCCAGACCCGACAGCTTCACGACTACGGCAAGCGCTTCGCCTTCGTCGCCCATGACATCAAGAACGTGTCGAGCCAACTCACCTTGCTTCTCGCCAACGCCGAGCGCCACCTTGCCAACCCCGAGTTCCAGCAGGACATGCTGCGCACCATCCACGCGAGCGTGGGCAAGATCGGCAACCTCTTGCGCCGCCTCGAATCCCCTGTCAGCCGAGAGCGCGCAGGCCATCGAGCCGCTGCCCCGGCTGGAAGCGCTCGTCGCCACCTACCAGCGCCTGCGCGGCGGCCATGTCCGCCTGGAGCACGACGGTTCCACGGGCACCGTGCCCATGGCCGCCGAGGCGTTCGACACGGTGATCACGCACCTGCTCAATAACGCCGTCGAGGCGGGCGGCGCGGCACCCGTTCGCATCCTCGTCCGGCACGAGGCGGAGCGCATCATCGTGGACATTGCCGACAGCGGGCCAGGCATGACACCCGAGTTCGTCCGCGACCGGCTCTTCGAGCCCTTCCAGACCAGCAAGCCCGACGGCAGCGGCATCGGCGCCTTCCAGGCCCGCGAGTTGCTGCGCGAAGCTGGCGGCGAGCTGCACGTGGACAGCCGCCCCGGCCTTGGGACCACGATGCGCCTGATCCTCGCCCGAGCCGACCTTCCGGCCGAACGGAGCCTGCAACCCGTATGAGCCAGCCCGAGGTCAAGTCCGACCCCCTTGCCAGTCTCCTCATCATCGAGGACGACATGGGGCTGTGCGGCCAGTATCGCTGGGCATTCCCCAAGTGCGACGTCCACTTCGCCCACACCCGCGAGCAGGCGCTCGCGGTTGCCGCCCGTGAGCGGCCCGCGGCAGCCATCCTGGACCTCGGCCTGCCTCCCGACCCGGACGGCGTGAGCGAGGGCTTCGCGACGCTGGCCGGCCTCAAGCGGCAGAACCCCGACGTGCAGGTGATCATCGCTACGAGCCATGGTGACCGCACCCACGCGCTCCGCGCCGTCGCTGCGGACGCTTACGATTTCTGCGAGAAGCCGCTCGACATCGAGGTGCTGCGCACCATCGTGGATCGGGCGGTCCGCCTGCACCATCTCGAAGCCGAGAACCGCCGCCTCGCAGGCAGCACGCCCCAGAACCCGATCAAGGATCTGGTCACGGGCAGCGACGCCATGCTCAGGCTCGTCCGCGACGTGGAGAAGCTCGCGCCCGCGCACGTCACCGTGCTGCTGCTGGGCGAGAGCGGCACCGGCAAGGAGGTCCTCGCGCGGGCGCTGCACGACCTGAGCCCCCGCGCCCGCGGCCCGTTCGTGGCGCTGAACTGCGGCGCCATCCCCGAGAACCTGCTGGAGAGCGAGCTGTTCGGCCACGAGCGCGGCGCCTTCACCGGCGCGGTCAAGCAGACCATCGGCAAGATCGAGCAGGCCAACAAGGGCACGCTCTTCCTGGACGAGATCGGCGACCTGCCGCATCAGCTGCAAGTCAAGCTGCTGCGCTTCCTGCAGGAACAGGTCGTCGAGCGCGTCGGCGGCCGCCAGACCATCCCGGTGGATGCGCGTGTGGTCTCCGCCACCAACGGCGACCTGGAGGGGGGCATCGCCGCCGGGCGCTTCCGCGCGGACCTGTTCTATCGGCTCAACCCCGTCACCTTGCGCATCCCGCCCCTGCGCGACCGGCCCGGCGACCCGGTGCTGCTCGCCCGCTACTTCCTCGCCCGATTCAACAAGGAGTTCGGGCGCCAGCTCCGCGGCCTCGCCGATGACGCCGTGGCTGCCATCGAGGCCCACCCCTGGCCCGGCAATGTGCGCGAGCTGGAGAACCGGATGAAGCGCGCCGTCATCATGACCGAGGGCCGCCACCTCACGGCGGCCGACCTGGAGCTCGTCTCGCCCGAGGAGAACCCGGCCGAGTTCGATCTGCGCGCCGCACGCCAGCACGCTGAGCGCGCCGTTATCCAACGTGCGCTGACCCGCGCCCAAGGCCGCCTCTCGGGCGCCGCGAAGCTGCTGGGCATCAGCCGGCCAACGCTGTATTCCCTCATGGACGCGCATGGCCTCGCGACGACGAGTGCCACCTCCGCGACTCAGGATTAGGGCAGGACAAGCTTGCCCAGGAACAGGCGCCCATGACCAAGAAAACCGCTCTCCTCGCTGGCACCGTCGCCGTCATCCTCTGCGGCGGCGGCGCGGGCGCTTGGTATGTTCTTCACCAGAACCGTGACCCCATGGTCATGGCCCGGCAGATGATGGCCCACGGCGACGTGCGCGGCGCCGGCCTCGAGCTGCGCAATGCCGTGCGCGACCAACCCGAGAACGCCGAGGCACATTTCCGCCTCGCGGAGATCCAGCTTGCCGAAGGTGATCCAGTCGCCGCCGAGCGCGAGGCTCGCCTGGCCCGCCGAACGGGTTACGATGCCGCGGCCGCGAACCAGCTCACCGCCCAGGCCCTGCTGCGCCAAGGCAAGTATCAGCCCCTTCTTGACGAGTTCAAGCCCGACGGCCTCCCCCCCGCCCAGGCCGCGCCCCTCCTCGTGCTCCGCGCTCTCGCCCAGCTCGGCCTGCACGACCAGGCCGCGGCAGGGACCAGCATCGCCGAGGCCGAGCGCCTCGCCCCCAACGACGCGGGCGCGGCGCTCGCCGCCGCCCGCATCGCCGTCGCCCGGCGCGATTACGTTGCCGCCGACCGAGAGGTGGACCGCGCGCTCAAGCTCGCCCCCAAGAGCCTCGACGCCCTGCTGCTCAAAGGCCAGCTCGACAACGCTAAGGGCGACCGCAAGGCGGCGCTCGCCGCGTTCGACGCCGCCGTTGCCGCGGCGCCCTACAGCACGGTCGCCAAGCTTGAGCGCGCCAACATCTACATGCTCAGCAACGAGGACGCCAAGTCCCGTGCGGACGTGGATGCCGTGCTCAAGGCCGAGCCGCGCAACGCACCCGCCCTCTACCTGCAAGCGATCCTGCTCATCCGTGCCAAGGACTTCAAGGCCGCAGACGCTGATTTAGGGCGCATAGCCCCCGTCTTAGACCGCCTCCCCCGCGGACTGTACTTCCTTGCCTTGGATAAGGCAGCCCTCGGCGATTCAGCGCAGGCCGCCGATGCCGCTGAGAGATACGCCGCGCGCTTTCCCATGGATCTAGAGGGCCTCAAGCTCCTCGCCCGTCTTGATCTCAGCGCCAAGCAGCCCGATCCCGTGATCCATGCCCTCGCCCCCGCCGCGACCGCCGGCACAGCCGATGCCGAGATGCTCGACCTGCTCGGCCGTGCCTATGCGCTCAAGGGTGAGACGCCGATGGCAGTGCAGGTCCTACAGCACGCGAGCGAGTTAGCACCCCAGAACGCCGAGATCCTGACCCATCTCGGCGTCCAGCCGCCTGCAGCTCGGCGACGCTTCCGGGGCCGCCGGCACGCTGGAGCGATCCCTGAAGATGCAGCCCACCCAGACCGACGCGCAGCAGGCCCTCGTCGCCGCCGCCATCGAGAACGGCAATTTGGACCAAGCTCAAGCAGCCCTTGACAAGCTCCGCGCCCAGGTCGGCGACACCGAGGTCGTCGGCAGCCTCACCGGCACGATCCTCCTCGCCCGCTTCGACCTGCCCGGCGCGGAGCAGCAGTTCAGGACGGTGGTTGAGAAGTTCCCGCAGTCGGTCCCGGCCAAGCTCAATCTCGCCCGCATCCTCGCCCTTGAGGACAAGCGCGAGGATGCCGAAGGCGTCCTGGAAGAGGCGCTCAAGCAGGACCCGGCGAACACCGCCGCCCTCAGCACGCTCACCACCCTGCTCCTGCAACAAGGTCAGGCCAGCCGCGCCGCCGTCGCTGTCGAGGCGGCGCATCAGGCCGCACCCGCGAACGATGCGATAACCGCTGCGCTCTCCGAGCTCTACGTCCGTGCAGGAGACCCTAAGAAGGCTCTCGCCCTGCTTGATCAAGTAGGCGCCACCCTTCCGCCCCAGCTCCTCGCTGCCCGCGCCCAGGCCCAGTTCGTCGCCGGCGACCAGGACGCCGCACGCCAGACCTGGCGCGACCTGCTCAACCTGCGTCCCGAGAACGCAGAGATCCGCCGCCTCCTCGTCTCCGCCCTCGTCCGCGCCAAGAAGTTCGACGAGGCCCGGAGTGTCGTGCAGCAAGGGCTGGCTCTCTCGCCGGGCAACCCGGTCCTGCTCGCCACCAGCGTCGCCATCGCCGAGGCGCAGGGTGGCATGCCTGCCGCTCTCACCGAGGCCGACAGGCTGCGAAAGGACGCGGCCAACATGCCCGCGGCCGCGCTCCTCAAAGGTGACGTGCTGATGGCCAACCGCCATTACAGCGATGCTGCGGCCGCCTACCAGGCCGAGTACAAGCAGGCGCCCTCCCTCGTCCTTGCCCTGCGCGCCGCCGACGCCCTGCAAGCCTCTGGTGCCTCCGCCGCAGCCGCTCAGCAGCTTGATGACTGGCTCAAGCACCAGCCCGACAGCCCCGACGCGCTACGCCTGCTCGCCAGCCTTGAGATGAGCGCTGGCCACTACACGGACGCCGAACCGAAGCTCCTGCAGGTTCTCAAGCAGCGCCCCAACGATCCCGTCGCACTCAACAACCTGGCCTGGTCACTGCAGGAGCAGGGCAAGCCGGACGCACTCGCCTACGCGCGGCGCGCCTTCCTCGCCGCCCCTACACCCGATATCGGCGATACGCTCGGCTGGATCCTCGCCACCCATGGTGAAGCGGCGGACGCGCTGCCATTGCTGCGCCAGGCCGCCAAAGCCAAGCCGCAGGACCCCTCCGTCCAGTATCACCTTGCCCTCGCGCTGAGCGGCAGCGGCCATAAGGATGAGGCAGTCCAACTGCTCGATGGGCTCGTCAGCCGGCCTGATAGCTTCAACGACAAGCCGAAGGCTCAGGCGCTGCTCGACCAACTCAAGACGAAGCCGTAGCCGCTGCCGGCAACGGGCTCAGCCCGACGGTGGGCGTCAGTCTGCGTCGGACCGGGCGCTCTCGCCCCTGTGGCCGACGACCTGACGTGCATAAACCTGCGCGAGCAGGGCGAGCCGCTGCTCATCCGACAGCTTGCGGAAAGCCGCGAGCAGCATCGTCTCCTCCTGCGATGGAGCGTCGCCATCGAGGAGCGCGCCGATGGTGACGTTGAGCGTCTGCGCAAGCTGAACAAGGCGGCCCGTCTCCGGGAAACAGGCGCCCCGCATCCAGGCGTGGACCGCAACCCGCGACACGGTCATCTCGCGAGCGAGCCCCGCCTGCGTCTTGCCGCGCGTCCCCATGATGCGCGCGAGGTTCAAGCGGAAACGCTCGCGAGCCTCGGTGCTGGGCGGAGCCAACGGCAGAGTGTTCATCGGCAGAACGTCCATCAACCGCCTCGATCCTGGTTCATACGGCAACTGATTGTCAATAACGGAACTGTGATGGAGTTGTCGAGAGTGCATTTACCTGGCCTTGCATCAGTGCTCGCCGCGGCGCGGGTGCTGATCGCTGGCACGCCTAGGCCTATGGCCGGTCGTTGCCCACAGCTTCCGATTCCAGGTTTCATACCAGCGGTCCTGGGGTCTTGACCGCCGCACGCAGTCTCACGTCACGGGAGGGGACCCCTATCAGGGTCAACCTGGATCAGGGTGCTGGGGGGCCGGTGCTGGTCGGGGTGCGCGGGGGCGGTGCGGAGACGGCGCGCGGGTGCCCGGTGCTGGGCTGAGCCATTCTGGGCTGGGCGATGGCTGGGCCCTGCTGCGCGGGCGCGGAGGTCGCGCACGTCCTGGGGCGTGCGGCGCTTCCAGGGATGGGTGCCGGGGAAGTGCTCGATGCCGAGGTCGCGGCAGATCGAGGCGATGATGTCGGCGATGGGCTGCTGGTCGAGGTCGTCGTCGAGGTCGGGGTCGTCCAGGCGCTCGCGAAGCTCGGCGTGCAGCGCCTCCGCCTCGGCGCCGTCGGTCCGGCGCTGGATGGTGTCCTCGACCGCGCGGATGATCTGCTTGCGGGCTGCGAGGCGGCGCTGCCCGGACTGCTCGGCGGCGCGCTCGGCCCGAAGCTCGGCTGGGCGTTGTGGGGCGGGGTCGGTGAGCTTGCGGGCCAGCGCGATGGTGCGGCGCAGGGTGCGGGCGATGCGGTCGAAGGCGATGGTGGGGTCGGGGGTGGGTGCCGCGGCGGGAGGCTTGGCGTTGGGTCTCTGGGGTGGCCTGGCGGTGGAGAATGCGGGCGAGGTCGGTGCCGATCTCGATCAGCTCGTGGAGGACCTGGCGGTAGTACTGGGCGTCCTCGTCACGCTGGCTCGCCTGGGCGGGGCTGGCGTCGTTGGCTGGTTCGGAACGGGAGGGCGTGGGGGACATCGGGGAGGATAGGCGGGTTTCTCGCCGGCGGCGTCAAGCGCTGGGTTGGTGGCATGACGCGAGGTGCGCCGGTCATGGTTCGGGGGCGCTGGTCGGCCTTGCGGCCGTGTTCCGCGCCATGGTCATCGCGGATTTGGTATCGACCGATCCTGAGGGTCGGGGACACGGGACCGGTTGATGTTCAGGGCGGTTGCTAACAGCCGTCGAGAAGGCGCGCTACGAGAGCATCTATGCGGGCCGCAATGCCGGAGGCGAGCAGTGCGTCGCGGATCGCCCGGCGCTGGCGTGTGAAGTGCTGGCCGGGATCAAGGGTCACGAGGGCGGCGGCGCGCGCGGCTTCGGCGCCGGCGGCAGAAAGCTCCTGGTGCAGCGCCGCGCGGGTGTCGAATTCGGGGATGGAAAGTTCCCAGACCAGGTTGTCGAAATGCCGGGCACCGCCTTGACCTTTTGGCTGCATGTCAGTGACACGGGCACGGGCCGTCTCGCTGTTCAGTAGAGCGGTGAGGTAATGTGCTTCCTCAAGCGTACGGATTTCGGCCCAATACGTGGTATTTTCGACGAAAATCTCTGGCGTTTCGACTATGGTTGCAGCGGGCAAAGTCCCAGACTTCGCATAAACTACGCGCAGCCTTCGCGATGTAATTTGCAATGTCAGACCGTGCATATGGTCGAGCCTTTGCCGCAGCGTCATGCGCGGCTTGCGATGGGCGTCCTTATTGCTGTGCTCGGACCATTTTGCCTCCACATCACGCAACCAGGCTGCGAGGCCGCGATAGCCGCGGACTGTAGCCTCCTGGGAGCCCAGGATATCGCGACCATCCAGCGGAATCACTGCCGTCGCGGGTTCCAACTGTCGGAACGGCGCTAGATGTTCGCCAAGCAGCACCGGATACAGGAATTGCTTTTCGATCGGCCCGTGCGGCGGTTCGACGCTGCTCCAGGGCAGTTTGTCGAGCTTACCTTTCCGTCCACGCATTCGAGGAGCGGCACGATTCGCGCCAAGCCGCCCGGCCTGCTCAGCTTCCACGAAGAAAAATCGACGAGGGAAGATTGTTGCTCCGTTCCTGAACCGCGCGCGATACGGCGAGGCGCCTTCGAGCGTTGGCGTGGGCGGCCAGGGATCGAGCGCGTGCCTCAGCGCCCGGTCCGCCTCCGCCTCGTCCGCGTCGCGCCGCGGCAGGCTGCCCCGGTAGCGCCCGGCCGCCTTCGCCGCGGCGAGGAGGTGGCGGACGGCGTGGAACGGGAAGGTGCCGGAGCCGCAGGCGGGATCGAGGACACGGTCATCGAGAGGAGGGTAACGGCGGCGCGGACCACTTTCGCCGCCAGCCAGTCCGGGGTGTAATACTCGCCGAGGTCGTGGCGCTGGTCGGGGTCGATCAGGCTCTCGTAGAGCGCCTTGAGCACGTCGGCCTGAACATCGCGCAAGCGGAAACGGGCGGCTTGGCGGGCGACTTGCAGGACGAGCGCGGCGCCCGCCGGGTCGAGCAGGACCCAGTCGAAGAAATCGCCCTCGACGGCGCCGTAGATGCCTTCCTGCTCCAGGAGCTGGCCGGAGAGGATGGCTTCGGCGCTGTCGGTGTCCTGCTGCAGCGCGCGGGCGGCGATGGTCTTGGCGACGATCGTGAGATAGGTGTGCTGTAGGAAGAGCGCGTCGTTGCCGACAGGCTGGCCATAGACCTCGCGGAGCAGGCCGTCCCAGAGTTGGCGCTTGAGCGCGACCTCGGGATGGCTGCGCAACGTATCCCAGAGCGCGCCTAGAGCGGCGCGGGCGTGGCCGAAGGCGAAGCTGTCGCGTCCGAGGGCGCGCTGCACGGCGCGCGGCTCGGGCGGGAGGTCGTCGCGGTCGGCGAGGGCGGGTTCGAGCCAGGCGAGCAGGGCGGCGCCAAGGGCCTCGGCGGGGCGCGCCGGGTCGAGGTTGAGTGGCTTGCCGAGCGCGGCGAGCTTGGCGTCGCGCAGCTCGTAGGCTTCCCAGGCGCGTCCATCCGTCGCGATGCCGAGGAAGCGGCGGCCGGTCTTTCGCTCGCGATCCGCGAGGTAGTCCGGCAGGCGGGCCTCGACGTCGCCGCGCTCGCGGCGCAGATCGGTCTTGTATTCGAACACCGTGGCGCCGAACAGCGTGTCGAGCCGGCCGCCGATGTCGGGCGCCCGGACCTCCTGACTCAACTCGTCAAGGTTGGCGCGAAGCCCGTAGCGCAGGACATCGGCGACGAGGACGCGCACGGTCTCGTGCCCAGGTCGGCTGGCGAGCTTCGCCGCGGTCTGGGGCAGGTCGTCGCGGCGCCAAGTCACGGCGGCATGGTGCCCGCGATCACGCCCGCGTGCAATCCGTGCGCCCGCGCCCGGCGCACGCTATCCTAACGCCATGCCGAGTCGTGCTCCCGCCCAGCAGGGCAGCCTGTTCCCCGAGCCGCAGGGCAGCCTGCTGGACGGGCTGGACGAGCCGCCGCCCGAGTGGTTCGTCGAGGAGAAGCGGCGCGAGCTGCACGCGACGCTCCGGCTCGTGCAGGAGGCCGAGCGGATGCCCTGGGACATCCTGGAGGAGATCCACGCGGAGCGGCGCTTCATGTCCATCTCTCGCTGGCTGCCGGAGGCTGAAGGGGCCAAGCTGCGCGAACTATTCGGGGCAGAGCTAGCCCGCCTCTGGGCTGCGGAGAATCAGGCCGACACAACGATGTAGGCGTCACAGGCGTGCCAAGTCCACCAGCACCGCCCGCTCCGCTCGCCCGTCACCAGCGATGTTCCACGTCCCTGTCGCGCTACGCGGGTCCCGGGCAGGCATGCTCTGCTACAGGTCCAGCATTGCGCGGAGCGCTTCTATATCGGTTGGGTCTGCCAGGAGATCGGAGAGCGAGAAGGGACAATCGGTGGGTAAGTCGCGCGGCTCCCGGCCATCAAGGTCGTCCGCAGCGACCTGCGCCCGTGCGTCACGATAGAGTTGCCCGAGGGCTATCCTCTGGCGCATGGACGGCGTGAAGCGCCTGCGCGCGCCAGCCAGGAAGCCGACCGCCTCCGCCGACCAGTGCCGCGCCGGGCCAGCGGGCCAACCATGGGCCTTGAGCAGGTGAACGAGCGCTTGCAACAGCAATCCCTCGACGGCGTGCAGCTCGGCCCTGCCCAAATCCTCGACCTCCTCGATCAGGTTAGGCCAGTCCACCGCCGCGTTGATGCACTCGCCGTCGCGCAGACGCCGCAGGAAGCCGGCCTGCGCCTCCGCCCAGGTGAGGAAATCGCGCCCGTAGAGGTCATCAGGCATTCCAGTCTCCTCGCGCGCGGCCTTACGCTACCAGCGCCGCCCGCTCCGCGCTCGCCCGGTGCCAGGCCTGCTCCGCGTCCTCGTCGAACAGCTCGGAGAGCTTCTTCATCATCGTGCCGCCCAGCTCCTCCGCGTCCACGATGGTCACGGCCCGGCGATAGTAGCGCGTCACGTCGTGGCCGATGCCGATGGCGATCAGCTCGACCTGCTCGCGCCCCTCGATGTCGCGGATCACGTCGCGCAGGTGCCGCTCCAGGTAGTTGCCGGGATTCACCGACAACGTGCTGTCGTCCACCGGGGCGCCGTCGCTGATGACCATGAGGATGCGGCGGTGCTCGGGCCGGGCGACCAGGCGGCGGTAGGCCCAGAGCAGGGCCTCACCGTCTATGTTCTCCTTGAGCAGGCCCTCGCGGAGCATGAGGCCGAGATTGCGCCGGGCGCGGCGCCAAGGGGCGTCGGCGGCCTTGTAGATGATATGACGCAGGTCGTTGAGGCGCCCAGGGTTGCGCGGCTTGCCGTCCTGCACCCAGCGCTCGCGGCTCTGCCCGCCTTTCCAGGCACGGGTGGTGAAGCCCAGGATCTCGACCTTGACCGAGCATCGCTCCAGCGTGCGCGCCAGGATGTCGCCGCACATGGCCGCGACCGTGATCGGGCGGCCGCGCATCGAGCCGCTGTTGTCCACGAGGAGCGTCACCACGGTATCGCGGAAATCGGTCTCGCGCTCGCGCTTATAGGAGAGGGAGAGCAGCGGGTTAACCACGATGCGGGCGAGGCGCCCGGCGTCGAGCATCCCCTCCTCCAGATCGAACTCCCAGGCGCGCTGCTGCTGCGCCATGAGGCGGCGCTGCAAGCGGTTCGCGAGCTTGGAGACGACGCCTTGCAAGTGCTGCAACTGCTGGTCGAGCTGCTGACGAAGCCGGGTCAGCTCGTCGGGGTCGCAAAGGTCTTCGGCCTCGGTCTCCTCGTCGAAGGCGCGGGTGTAGGCGCGGTAAGTGGCGTGATCGTCGGTGCCGGGCTTCTCGCGGCGGGGCTGGGGACCGCCGGGCCGGTCCTCGCCCTCAGCCTGGGCGGCATCGTCCTCGGTCTCGTCGCCGTCGTCGGGGGCGGACTCGCCTTCGGCGTGCTCGGGCTGGGTGCCGAAGGGACTCTCGGCGTCGGCTTGCTGCTGGCCGTCGCCGCCTTCCTGGTTGTCCTGGGCGCCGCCTTGCTCACCGCTCTCGCCCTCGTCCTCGCCCTCCTCGGGATCGGATTCGACCTCGGCCTCGGCGAGGTCGAGGGCGGCGAGCAGCTTGCGGGCGGCGCGGGTGAAGCCTGCCTGGTCCTCGCGCGCGGCGGCCATCTCCGCCAGCGCGCCCTCCGCGCCCTCGGCCAGCGTGCCGCGCCAGGTGCCGAGGATGCGCTCAGCGGCGGGGGGCGCGTGCTCACCCATGGCCTCCCGCGCGAGGAGGGAGAGCGCGGCGGGAAGCGGAAGCTGATCCTTGCGGGTCATGCGGTCGAGACCCTCGGCCTCGGCCCAGTCCTGCAGCTTGGCGGCGAGGTTGGCGGACACGCCCGCCATGTGCTTGGCGCCCACGACCTCGACGCGGGCCTGCTCCAGCGCGTCATACACGTCACGGGCGTCACGCGGGCCGGGGCTGCGGGCGGCGTGAATCTCGGCGTCGTGATGGCGGAGGCGAAGGGCTGCGGCGTCGGCGGCGCCGCGGAGCTTCGCGACCTCGGGGGCGGGCAGCGCACGGGTGGGCAGGGGCAGGCGGGCACGCTTGCCTTGGACGACGGCCGGGCCGGGCTGGAACGCCACCTGCACGTCGGGCACCTGCGCGATGGCGCGGAGCGCGCCGGCGGTGGCGCGCTTGAAGTCCTCGCTGCGGGTGTTGTCCTTGGAGGTGCTCAAGTCTTCACAACCCCTTGCGCGTCCCGAGCAGCCCCGTCGGCAGTTCCTCGTTGAAGCAGCGCTGGTAGTATTCCGCGACCGTCGCGCGCTCCGCCTCGTCGCATTTGTTCAGGAAGGTGAGGCGGAAGGCGAAACCCAGATCGCCGAAGATGCGTGCGTTCTCGGCCCAGGTGATGACCGTGCGCGGCGACATCACCGTGCTGATGTCGCCCGCGATGAAGCCCGCGCGCGTGAGATCCGCGAGCGCGACCATGCCCTCGACCTGCTTCTTAGCCGCGCGGTCCTTGGGATCCATGCCGAGCTTGGCCATGACGATGCCTGTCTCCTGCGCGTGCGGCAGGTAATTCAGCGTCGCTACGATGTTCCAGCGGTCCATCTGGCCCTGGTTGATCTGCTGCGTGCCATGATACAGCCCCGTGGTGTCGCCGAGGCCGACCGTGTTCGCGGTCGAGAACAGGCGGAACGAGGGATGCGGGCGGATCACCCGGTTCTGGTCGAGCAAGGTGAGCTTGCCTTCCACCTCCAGCACGCGCTGGATCACGAACATCACGTCCGGCCGGCCGGCGTCGTACTCGTCGAACACGAGCGCGCAGGGGTGCTGCAAGGCCCAGGGCAGGATGCCCTCGCGGAACTCCGTGACTTGCTTGCCCTCCTTGAGCACGATCGCGTCCTTGCCGATCAGGTCAATGCGGCTGATATGGCTGTCCAGGTTGACGCGGATGCAGGGCCAGTTGAGCCGGGCGGCCACCTGCTCGATGTGCGTGCTCTTCCCCGTGCCGTGATAACCCTGGATCATCACGCGGCGGTTGAACGCGAAGCCGGCGGCGATGGCGAGCGTGGTGTCGCGGTCGAAGTAGTAGGCAGGGTCCGGCTCGGGCACGTGCTCGGTGCGTTGCGAGAAGGCAGGCACCTCCATATCCACGTCGAGACCGAACGCCTCGCGGACGTGCAGGCTCGTGTCGGGCAGGCTGATCGCCGAGGTCGGCGTGGGGCGCGCTTCGGCGAGGGCGGCGATGTTCATGGGCAAGATGGTCCCTTGGCGACGGGCTCTGCACTGCCCGGCGGGGCGGGGCAAGCCAGGGCGGGCAAACTAGCCCCCGCAGGGGCGCAATAGAAGCTTAACCGGTGGCGGCGAGAGGCGTTCCACCAGTCAGATAACGGCGCACGGCGGCGTAGGCCAGGTTCACGCTCTTGAGCCGCTCCTCCGCAGCCCGGTCGCCGCCGTTCCGGTCGGGGTGGTGGCGCTTGGCCAGCTCCTTGTAGCGGACCTTCAATTGGTCGAGCGAGACCGGCCATTCCAGTCCCAGCGTGCTCAGCGGCTCGCGCAGGCCGGGCGGAGACGCTTCGCGTGGCGGCTCGGCCCGGCGCCGGCGGCTGCCGAGCATGCCGAGCGGGTCGCGGAGCGCGTCCTCACCGATGGGCGCGGAGCCGAGTTGCCCGAGCGGCCACGTCGGCCGCTGCCAGCCGGTGTCGGAGCGGACCTCGGCCTCGATCTGCCCCGGCGACATGCCACGGTAGTAGTCCCAGCTCGCATTGTATTCCCGCACATGATCGAGGCAGAACCAGAGATAGGTGTTGAGCGCGGAACGGGAACGGGGCGCGCGATATTCTCCCTGCTTGTCGCATCCAGGGGCATCGCAGGTTTGGCCCGGCGCACCCGGATCGGGCGCGTAGGCCCGGGGTCGCGTGTGGCGTCGGGTCATCGCACGGATATGTGCGCTACGAGGCGCCTGGCGGCAAGACCTGGCGCGGCCTCGGGGAAGAGGCTATGCAACCCCGTCATGCCAGCAAGCACGCGCCGCGCCGAGCGCATCCAGGAAGCTTTGCGGGCGGCGCTCGCGCCCGCCGAGGTCGAGGTCGTGGACGACAGCGCGCGCCACGCCGGCCACGCGGGCGCCCAGCCCGGCGGCGAGACGCATTACAGCGTGCTCGCCGTCTCGCCGCGCTTCGAGACCCTCTCCCGCGTCGCCCGGCACCGCCTGGTTCATGACGCGCTCGGCGCTGAGTTCGGCGGCGGGCTGCACGCGCTGTCGCTCACGCTGCGCACGCCGGGCGAGCATGCGGCCATAGGAGCGGCCAGGCATTAGGCGCTGCTCGCGCAGATAGGGTTGGAACGGGCGGCAATCAGCGCCCGTGCAAATTCCTGGTCGTCCGGCTGCGCGCGGCCTGCTCGACGGTCGTGTAGGTCCGCATCGCCACGTCGAACAGCGGGTTGGTGACGCCGAACCACAGCTGCTCGTTCTTGTAGTGATGCCAGAGGTGGTACTTCTTGATCGAGCAGCCGAAGCGGGTCCGCGGGCGGTAAGGGATGTGCGCCACGTAGTGCACCCACTCGTAGTAGAGGATGCCGAGGATCGCCCCCGCGACCAGGGAAGCCGCCGCCGCGAGGTTATGCCAGATCGCGAACGCCAGGGCGCCGGTGATGAGCAGGTTCGGCAAGAGGAACCAGAGCGGCAGGAACAAGAGGTCCAGGCGGTCGGGCTCGGCGTGGTGGTCGTAGTGCAGGCGGTGCTGCAAGCGGCGCAGCGGGCGGGCGCCCATCGGCGGCGCGTGGAAGGCGAAGCGGTGCCACCCATACTCGCTCCCGAAGAACAGCAGCGCGCCGAGCGGGACGAGCAGCCAGCGCGGCTGCAGCAGCCCGGCGCCGGCCGCGAGAGCGCCGAGCAGGACCAGGCTGGCGAGGACGGCGTTGCTGCCGTGCCGCAGGAACGTGACGATCATCGGAACACCTCCGTCAAGGCGCGTTCGTCAAAGCGCGTTCTGGGGGTCCGTGCCGCAGCGGACGAAGTAGGGCAGCGTTCCGAGCGGCGCGGGAACAGTCACGCTGGCGCCGCCCGTATATTGCTGATGCGTGTTCTGATCAATCCAGCAGCCTTGCGGGAGATAGACCGCCGCGCCGCGACGGCGGATGCGACGACCGGCGCGACCAGCACGTCCGGCCCGAGCAGCCACTCCTGCTGCTGCGCCGCCGCCTGCGGATCGCCGGGGTATTGCAGCCACAGCGGCTGAGTGATCGGCATCCCGATCTCGCGCGCTTTCTGCCAGAGCCTTTGGATCAGTGGCACAAAGCTCTGGTGCAGGACGGCCAGGTTGCGATAGGCGGCCAGCGTCGCGGCATCGAAGTCCCACGGCATCAAGGTTCCGGTCAGGCCGTTGTTGTGGACCCGGAAGAAGGGCGTGAGCGCCGACCAGGCGGCCCAGCGTAGGAACAGCTCGGCGCTGGTGGGGGCGACGAAGTTGAAGTAGCCGCCGATATCCGTCGAGTAGCCAAGAGCGCCACCGACCGCGCGGTTCAGCATGTCGGGCGCGAGGCTCGCCAGGCCCGAGGCGACGCCGGAATCCACCGTCTCGTCGCCGGGGAAGTTGCCGGCCTCGTAGCGCGCCGAGCCGGAATAGCCGCTGCGCACGTAGGAGAAAACCTGGCGGCCAGGATGGCTCTGTTCGTAGGCATCCAGCGCCTGCCGGGTCGCGCGATGGTAGAGCACGGGGTAGAGGTTGTGCATGGTCGCGCCGGTTGAGCCGTCCGCGAACACCATGTCGGGCATCACCTGCTCGCCGTAGTCCTCCATGAAGCCGTCGGCGCCAGCATCGAGCGCCGCGGTGACCTGCGCCTGCCAGTAGGCGACCGCCGCAGGGTTGGTGAAGTCGAGAATCACCGTGGGACTGCCGGCCGTGGTGATGACGTACGGGGCGCCCGAGGCGGTCTTCACCTCCAGCCCCTGCGCGATCGCGTCGGCGTAAGCGACCGGGCGGCCGTTGGCGTAGGGCTGGACGTAAACGAGGACGTGGATGCCGAGTTGGTGGAACTACTGCACGAAGCTGGCGAAGGTCGTGGGCGGCAGGTCCGTCCAGCCCTCGATGCGGTAGGCGGTGATCGGCAGCCCATCCTGGCCGAGCTGGGTGAGGTCAGACTGGACGAGGGCGGCGTAAGCGTCGGCGCTGATCGGGACTAGGCTCGGCCGGGCGCGGTCGAGCGTCGGGCCGAGCGCCCAGGCTGGCGGCTCGACCTGGCGGCCGGTGTCCGAGGTGAGCGCGGCGATCACGTCGGGGGCGCTGCCGAGAACGACGTGGTAACGGAGGTGGTCGCTGCGCGCGCTGACTTGCCAGGCGTCGGGGCCGGTCGCGAAGCTGTCGGCGAAGGCGACGACGCCTTGGGGGTTGTCGAGTGTGGCGCTCACGTCGAAGCCGCCAGGAGCGGCGGCGACGCGCAAGTGGATGCGGCGGCCGGCAGGATCATTCGTGCCCAGGGTGAGGACGGCGCTGGCGGGATCGTAGCGGACGGCGAGGACATTGGTTGGGCCGTAGATGGTCCCGGTCGCGGTCGCGGCGACGAGATCGCCTTGGTTGAAGCCGCTGGGCGCGGCAAGCGTCTGTGCCTGACCGACGGTGTAGGCGAGCGGAGCGTAGGGCGGCGCAGCGGCTTGCGCGGTGGTGGGCGCCGGGCCAAGGTCGGACGTGATAAGGTCATCGGCGGCAGTTGGGGCGGGTGTGGCGCCAACGATCTCTGACAGGACGGGCCGCCCGGCGCGATCAGTGAAAGAGAGGCTGAACGGTTGGAGGGTGACGACCGCCTGTCCGTTCAGGCCGTAGATGCGGAGAGGGTCCGCAGGGTTCAGTGGCGCGGGCGCCCGGCGGGCAGGCGAGCAGGCAGCCAAGCAGGCCGGCGAGAGTGGGAGTGGCCTTGCGGCTCGGCATGTCGGACGACCTCCAAATCTTCGTTCTCGCGCGCGGGCGTATGTTCCCCGCAACCTCGGCAGCTCCGCCGGTCCCGTCAAGCAATAGTGTCACGGTCGCTCGGTGAGAGAGCGACCGCGCTCGCTGGAGCGCCACCCTGGCGCTTCCTGGGACGTTGATGCATGAGCCACGCAAGAATCCCAGGAGGAGGCATCATGGGCACGTTCAGGGCAGTCGTGATCGAGAAGGGCGAGGGTGGCCAGCGTGCCGCTCTGCAGCCCTTCGATGAGGCCGGGCTGATGGACGGCAACGTCACCGTGCGCGTGACCCACTCGACGCTCAACTACAAGGACGGCCTCGCGCTCACCGGCAAGGCGCCCGTGGTGCGCCGCTTCCCGATGATCCCCGGCATAGACTTCGCCGGCACCGTCGAGTCCTCCAGCGACCCCGCTTTCAAGCCCGGCGACGCCGTGGTGCTCAATGGCTGGGGCACGGGCGAGACCCATCTCGGCGGCTATGGCGAGCGGGCGCGGGTGAGGGGCGACTGGCTCATCCCGCTGCCTCAGGGCCTCACGCCCGCCCAGGCCATGGCAATCGGTACGGCCGGCTACACGGCGATGCTCGCGCTCCTTGCCCTTGAGAAGCACGGCCTCACCCCCAGCCACGGGCCTGCGGTGGTCACGGGCGCCGCCGGCGGCGTCGGCTCGGTCGCGATCGCGCTGCTCGCGAAGGCGGGCTGGCATGTCATCGCCTCGACTGGGCGGACGAGCGAGGCTGACTACCTCAAGGGCCTCGGCGCGGCCGAGATCATGGACCGCCAGGAGCTGTCCGGCCCCGCGAAGCCGCTCGCCAAGGAGCGCTGGGCCGCGGCGGTCGATTCCGTCGGCTCGAACACGCTCGCGAATCTCCTGTCCATGACGAAGTATGGCGGCGCCGTCGCTGCCTGCGGGCTGGCGCAGGGCATGGACTTGCCCGCGTCGGTGGCGCCGTTCATCCTGCGCGGCGTGTCCTTGCTCGGGATTGACTCAGTGATGGCGCCGAAGGGGCGGCGCCTCGAAGCCTGGGGCCGCCTCGCGCGCGACCTCGACTTGGGAAAGCTCGCCGCGATGACGCGCACCATCCGCCTCGACGAGGTGATCCCTGCAGGGACCGAGATCCTCGCCGGCCACGTGCGCGGCCGCATCGTCGTCGAGATCGGATAGTCTGCCACGAAACGGGAGGATTAATCATGGACGAGACCTCGGCGACCCGGCGCAACGTGCTGCTCACGCCGCTGCTGGCGGCCCTGCCCTTGGCTCTGGCCGGCAGCGCCGACGCCAGCCCGTTGAACCCGGAGCAGACGATTATCCTGATGCCGGATCAGCTCGCGTGGGTTCCGAACAAGGGTTATCCGGGAGGGAGCGTGGACATGTACCACCTGACTGGGGACCCCAACGCGCCGGGCTTGTATTACACCTTGGTCCGCTGGTGGCCGGGCTACATGAGCGCGCCGCACACCTACACGACAGACCGCTTCTGCGTCGTCGTGTCGGGGACGTGGTGGTGCAACAGCGGGGCCGATTTCGACCCGGCGGCGTGCGTCCCCGTGCCGGCCGGCAGCTTCGTGCGGCGCGTGGCGGGCACGCCGCACTACGACGGCGTGATCCGCGCGCATCAAGAACCCGCGGTCATCGCGATCTGCGGCATGGGGCCGGTGAACTACAAGCTGGTTGATCCCTCCAAGCCGGGGTGGCGCAGCGTCTGATGAACCACGCCAGCACCCCGAGCGTGCACTGATCCAATACAAAGATTGATTCTATTAGAATATAGAGTTAGAAAGATTAGTTGCAGCGGCGTATCTCATCGTCACCCACGAGACGAGAGGTGCCGCCGTGATCATCACTGCCCGAACCGTCCAGATCCGGCCGCCTGCTGCGCTGACGCTGCCGCGCTCGGCCGGCGCATTTCTTCGGGCCCACGACGCGTTCAGCCGTCTCCTGCCGGGACTCCTGCTCTGCGCGGCGGTGACGGCGGTGGCGAGCGCGCTGGCGGTGGTCGAGACGCGGCTGCTTGGCCGCGCCTGGCTGGAAGCGTTGGTGCTCGCGATCTTACTCGGCACGGCGGTGCGCACGGCCTGGACGCCGGGCTGGCGCTGGTTCCCAGGGATCGAGTTCGGCGCCAAGACGCTGCTGGAGGTCGCCGTGGTGCTGCTCGGCGCCTCGGTCAGCGCGCGCACGGTGCTGGCGGCGGGTCCTGGCTTGCTGCTCGGCATAGCGGGGGTGGTCGCGGCGGCGATCGCGGCGAGCTACGGCCTCGGCCGCCTGCTCGGCCTGCGGCATCGGATGGCGGTGCTGGTCGCCTGCGGCAACTCCATCTGCGGCAACTCGGCCATCGCCGCAGTGGCGCCCGTGATCGGCGCCGACGGCGAGGACGTAGCCGCCTCCATCGCCTTTACCGCCGTGCTCGGCGTCGTGGTCGTGCTCGTCCTGCCGCTGCTCGTGCCGCTGCTGCACCTGACCGGGCTGCAATATGGCGTGCTCGCTGGGCTGACCGTCTATGCCGTGCCCCAGGTGCTGGCCGCGACCGCCCCGGTCAGCACGCTTGCGGTGCACGTGGGCACGGTAGTGAAGCTGGTGCGCGTGCTCATGCTCGGTCCCGTGGTGCTCCTGCTCTCGCTCCTGACCCGGCACCTGCGCGACGCGGCGGACGAGGCGGCGCCGCACGTGACCGCGGGCGACCGCCCGGCGCCGGGCCGGCTGGCGCTGCGCAAGCTCGTGCCTTGGTTCATCCTGGGCTTCCTCGCGCTGATGGCGCTGCGGTCCGCTGGTCTGATGCCGCACGCGGCGCTCGCCCCGACTGCTGCGGTGGCCGATTGGCTCACGGTGATCTCGATGGCGGCCCTCGGCCTCGGCACGGACGTGCGGGTGGTGGCGCGCGCCGGCGCACGGGTGACGGCCGCAGTGACGGGGTCGCTGCTGGTGCTGGGTGCGATCAGCTTCGGCCTGATCCGGCTGCTTGGGGTCGCGTGAATGGGAAGGAGCCGTCGCACGCCTATTTCGTTCTGGTCAGCATCGCGGCAGGAGACGCGCCATGTTCAACCTGTTCCACGCTAAGCCGGAGCTGATCGTGCACTCCGAGCAGCCGCTCAACGCCGAGCCGCCGCTGGGCCGGCTGCGTGCGTCCTACATCACGCCGCAGCGGGACTTCTACGTGCGCACCCACGGCAGCATCCCGCACTTGGACGCGGCGACGCACCGGGTAAAGGTCGGCGGCCAGGTCGTGACGCCGCTCGACCTCTCGATCGCGGACCTGCGCGACCGTTTCCCGCGCCGCACGGTCACGGCGGTCATGCAGTGCGCCGGCAATCGGCGGGCGGACATGCAGCGGGTGCGCCCCGTCTCAGGCGACCCCTGGGCACCGGGTGCCATCGGCAACGCGGAGTGGACCGGGGTGGCGCTCGCGGACGTGCTGCAAGCCGCCGGAGCGGAAGGGGGCGAGGACCTGCACGTCGCGTTCTCGTCCTGCGACGACGTGGAGTTGGAGGGTGAGCGCTTCCGCTTCGGCGCCTCGATCCCGATGGCCAAGGCGCTCGCGCCCGAGGTGCTGCTCGCCTTCGAGATGAATGGCGCGGCGCTGCCGACCGAGCACGGCGCGCCGCTCCGCGTCGTCGTGCCGGGCTTCGCCGGAGTGCGCAGCCCGAAATGGCTGGTCGGCATCACGGTGCAGGACGCGCCGTCCGACAGCTATATCCAGCAGAAGGACTACAAGCTGTTCCCGCCGGACGTGACGAAGGAGACCGCGGACTGGGACAAGGGCGTCACGATCTACGACATGCCGCTGAACGCGGCGATCTGCGAGCCGGCGCCGCACGCCTCGCTGAAGCCCGGCCCCTTGATGCTGCGCGGCTGGGCCATGGCGACGGCTCGCTCCGTCGTGCGCGTGGACGTGTCCGATGATGGCGGCCGGACCTGGCATCAGGCGGAGCTGCAGCACAACCCGCACGCGCCGTGGAGCTGGACGTTCTGGCAGGCGACGCTCGACCTGCCCGAGGGCGAGCACGAGCTGGCCGTGCGCGCCTGGGACAGCGCCGGCCAGACGCAGCCGGCCCTGCCGGACGACACCTGGAACTTCAAGGGCTACCTCGCCGCCTCCTGGCACCGGATCCCGGTCAAGGTGGGCTGATCCGCTCACTAGCCGCTGGCTGCCAGGCACGCCGGGAGGCGCGATCAGGGCGAGCAAGGCATCCGCGGCGCGGCTCCGGTAACGCTCGCGATGGCGCAGCACGTGGTAGGCCCGCTCCGGCAGAGCGAATTCGACCCGGTGCAGAAGTCCCGTCTCAAGGCTCGGGGCCGCCACGGAGGCGGAGATCACGGTCGCACCCATGCCGGCCTCCACGGCCGCGCGCACGGCCTCGTTCGACGGCAACTCCAGCGCGACGTTCAATGCATCCGGTGCCAGGCCGAAGCTGTGCAGCGCCGTCTCGAAGGCCGAGCGGGTGCCGGAGCCAGGCTCGCGCAGCACCCACTCGCTCGCCGTCAGGTCATGGGGTGCGACGCTGCCGGCCCCGGCCCATTCATGCTCCGGCCCGACCACCAGGACGAGCCGATCGTGCGCTACGGTCGTGCTGTCGAGCGCGCCGTCGTCCACCGCGCCCTCGACGAAGCCGAGTTCCGCCGCACCCTCGTGCACGGACGCTGCGACCTGGGCAGTGTTGCCGACCGAGAGCCGGATCTCGATCCCGGGATGCGCGCGCCGGAATGCGACCAGATGGCGCGGCAGCCAATAGCTGGCAATGGTCTGGCTGGCCTGCACCGAGAGCGTCCCGCGCTTCAGCCCCCCGAGCTCGGCGAGGGCAAGCTCCGCGGCCTCGGCGCGCGCCAGCACCGCCTTCGCCTCGGCCAGGAACAACCGCCCCGTCTCGGTCAGCTCGATGCCGCGCCCAACCCTGTCGAACAGCCTGATCGCGTAGCGCGCTTCCAGCGCGGCAATGGCGCTGCTCGCCGCCGACTGCGCCAGGTTCAGCGCCTGCGCCGCCCGCGTCACGTGCTGCCGCTCGGCCACGGCGACGAAGACACGGAGCTGGTCGAGGGTCATGGCAGCCTGCCTACCCGGTGCCCTGGGTCCCGGTGGTCAATCGTCCCGGTGGACGCGCTCCATGCGCTCGTGGCGCTCCTGGGCCTCGATGCTGAGCGTCGCGATCGGGCGGGCCTCCAGGCGCTTGAGGCTGATCGGCTCGCCGGTCTCCTCGCAGTAGCCGTAGGAGCCGTTCTCCATGCGCAGCAGCGCCTGGTCTATCTTGCTGACTAGCTTGCGCGCCCGGTCGCGCGTGCGCAGCTCCAGCGCGCGGTCGGTCTCGACGCTGGCGCGGTCGGTGATGTCGGCCTCGTGGATGCCGCCCTCGGAGAGGCTGGCCAGCGTCCCGTCCGCCTCGCGGAGCAGCTCGGCCCGCCAGCGGAGCAGCTTCTGGCGGAAATACTCCGCTTGCTGCGGAACTCATGAACTCCTCACCGTCGGAGGGGCGGTAGTCGGGGGGCAGGGTGAGCATCATGGGCGCCGGTCCTCTCTGCTCTGCACCGTTGCGAGGCCGAGCAGACAAGCCCCGCCCTCTCGGTTCGGGGCGCTTATACTGCCGTGAGACAACGGTGCAAGCCTGAGTAGTAAAGTGTCAAACGGCTGACATGGTTCGGGTTTCCGGTGTCACCTCCTTGCCGCAGCCCCAAGGCGGGCAAGTTCGACCCGGGCACGGACGGCGACGGCGCGGACGACGGCGGAGATTGCCGGGTCCGCAGCGTCGGCAGGGTCGCTGGCGAGGGTGGCGAGGGCACGGAGGCCATCGGGGTCGAGTCGGCCGGTGAGCAGGGCGCGCTGCAGGCGGGCGAGCTCGTCGAGCATCCGCTTGCCGCGCTTACGGGCGTCGCGGTCGCGCGCCGCCGCGCCCTCAGCTTCCTGGACAGCGAGAAGGCCGAGCAGTGCTGTGGGTGCCCCGGCACAGGCAGGGGCACGGATGGCGGTGGAGGATGACTGCTCCGCCACGCGGAAGTTGGGCGATGCCCCGGATGCTGCCGCTTGCGGCCGCATCACGGCGAGCGCCATTGCCTCCGGTGCCTGGAACCCCCGCAACGTCGTGCCCTGCATCGCTTGCCCGGTCCTTTCCGCCGAGAGCCTGCCGCGACTAGGCAGGGATTGCCGGGCTGACGGGCCTGAACCCCCGCCGATGCTGGCTCCTGACTTGGCACGCGGCTTGCGCCTCCGAGGCAGAGTGCCCGACAGACCTTAACGACTCGGAAAGGTCAGCCCGTGACCCAGTTTCGCCTGCCTCCACTGCTCTGCCTCCTGCTGCTTTTGGCTGTCCCGGCTTTCGGGCAGGTGCGGATCAAGGATATCGCGGACGTGGAGGGCGTGCGGGACAACCAGCTCGTGGGCTACGGCCTCGTGGTCGGCCTCAATGGCACTGGGGACAGCCTGAACAACGCGGTGTTCACCCGCGAGTCGCTGATCGGGATGCTGGAGCGGCTCGGGGTGAACACGCGCGACCAGGCGGCGAAGCTGCAGACCAAGAACGTCGCCGCCGTGATGGTGACGGCCGACTTGCCGGCGTTCGCGCGGAGCGGCGGCCGTATAGACGTGTCGGTCTCCGCGCTCGGCGACGCGAAGGACCTGACGGGCGGCACGCTCCTGGTCACGCCGCTGCTCGGTGCGGACGGCGAGGTCTATGGGGTGGCCCAGGGCGCGCTGACCACGGGCGCGATCTCGGCGCAGGGCCAGGCGGCGTCGGTCACGCGCAACGTGCCGACGGCGGCGCGCATCGCCAACGGCGCCACCGTGGAGCGCGAGGTGCCGTTCAGCTTCGCGAGCCTGCGCACGCTGAGCCTCGGCTTGCGCAACCCGGACCTGACCACCGCGGAGCGGATCGCGACGGCGGTGAACCACGTGCTCGGGGAAGGCGCCGCGCACGTGATGGACCCGCGGACGGTGCGGCTCGACCTTGCCGGGCACGACCCGGTGGGCACGCTCGCGCGCATCGAGGACCTTTCCATACAGCCCGACACCGCGGCCATCGTGGTCATAGACGAGGCGAGCGGCACGGTCGTCATGGGTGCGAACGTGCGGGTCAGCACCGTCGCGATCGCCCAGGGGAACCTGACGGTGCGGGTGAGCGAGACGCCGCAGGTCAGTCAGCCCGAGCCGCTCTCGGGCGGGCAGACGGTTGTCGTGCCGCGCAGCAAGGTCCAGGTGGACACGGGGAGCGACCACAGGCTCGGCATCGTGCCCGGCAACGTGACGCTCCGCGACCTGGTCGCGAGCCTGAACGCGCTCGGCGTCGGCCCGCGCGACCTGATCAGCATCCTGCAGACGATCAAGGCCGCGGGCGCCCTGCAGGCCGACCTGGTGGTGCGCTGATGGCGGCCATGCTTCCCGCGACGCTGCGAACCAGTCTGCCGCCCGAGCAGGTCGCGAAGCTCGCCAAAACCGCGCAGGACTTCGAGGCCACGATCCTCGGGCAGTTGCTGCAGCCGATCTTCGACACGGTAGATACCGCCCACGGCCTGTTCGGTGGCGGCGAGGGAGAGGCGCAATGGAAGCCCATGTTCGTGAGCGAGCTGGCCAAGGGCATCGCAGCGGGCGGAGGCCTCGGCATCGCCCGGGACGCGCTCAGTCAGATGATACGCATGCAGGAGCAGCAGGACGCACGATGATCACGGACACGAAGACTGGAGTCATGAAAACTCCTGGCGCGAAGGTTGGGGGCGCGAAGGTTGGGAGCACGAAGGTTGGGGGCACGCCCACCCCTTTGCTGATCGCGGCCGCCGTGCGTCTCGCGGACGTGCTGCAGACCGAGAACGCGGCGCTTACGGCGCTGAACATGGCAGCGGCGACACGATTGCTGCCGGAGAAACTCGCCGCCGCGGACGCCTTCGCCTCCGCCCAGGCTGGTGCGAGTCCGGAGTGCGAAGGGGCGACAAGCGGGTCGGCACGGGGTCGAGCTGGACGCTGTCGCGCGCCGGCTGCAGGCTCTCGCTGCCGAGAATCGGCGTCTGCTGGAGCGAGCAATGCTGGTGCAGGGCCGGGTGATCGCGACGGTCGCGAAGGCGGCTCGGGCGACGGCGGAGCGGGCAACACCGGGCTACGGCGCGCCCCACGGTGCGCCCAAAGGTGCACGTCGTGCGCCACGGCTGACCGCGTGCGCCGTGGCGACCCAGGCGTGACGATGGGGGCGGCGCGTGTTAGTGGCCGCCGATGCGCCTTGCCTTCCTGGTCCCGCCGGGCAGCGGCCCCGGTACGCGCTACGTGCGATGCCTCGCCGCGGCGTTGCGGGCGGCCGGGCACGAGGCCGAGATCGGCGCCAGCGGCGCATCGCCCGTCGCCGCGGTCAGCGGCGCATCGCCCGTCGCCGCGGTCAGCGGCGCATCGCCCGGCATCGTCCCGGTTCTCGACGGTGCGCTCCTGCCGCGGCCCGTTCCGCCCGGCGCCGTCGCGCTGCTGCACCGCGTCCCGGACGGTGACTGGCATCCGAACGCTTTCCACGCACTGATCGCGACCAGCCCGGCCGTTCTGCAGCGGCTGGACGAAGCTGGGGCGCGCGCCGCGCTCGTCGTGCCCGGTGTCGGCGACCCGGCGCGCTCGCCCGGCTCTGGCGGCCCCGGTTGTGCCATCCTCAGCGTCGGCGCGATTACGGCGCGCAAGGGCTATGGCGCATTGCTGCGCGCCCTCAACCGTCTCGCGGACCTCGACTGGACCCTGACCATCGCAGGCGGCACGGCACAGGCGCCGGAGCATGCATCAACGATCGCGGCACTCGCGGAGGAACTGGGCCTCGCGCGGCGCGTGCGCCTCATCCTCGACCCAGACGATGCATCGCTCGATGCACTCTGGCGCGGTGCCGATCTGTTCGCGCTGGCGACCGAGTGGGAGGGATACGCCACGGCCCTCGCCGAGGCGCTGCGCCGGGGCATCCCAGCCGCGGTCAGCGACGCCGCAGCCGCAAGCCTGGCACCGCTTGCTGAGTTCGAGCTGGGGCGTGGCCTGCGCGGCGGGCGACGTCGAGGGATTGAGCAAGGCGATGCGCCGAGTGATCTATGACCGTGACCTGCGTGCCCTTCTCGCGGACGGCGCGTGGCAGGCCGGGCAGGCGCTGCCGGGCTGGGACGAGCAGGCGCGGCGTTTCGTCGCCGCTATCGAGGAGGTTGCATGATGCCGCTCCTGGGTTGCATCGCGGACGACTTCACGGGTGCGACGGATCTCGCGTCCACGCTCGTGCGGCAGGGGATGCGCACGGTTCAGCTTATCGGGACGCCGGACGGACCAGCGCCCGACGCCGACGCGCTCGTCGTCGCGCTCAAGATACGCACCGTTCCCGCGGTGGACGCCGTGCGCGAGGCGCTTGCAGCACTCGCCTGGCTGCGCGAAGCGGGCTGCGAGCAATTCTTCTGGAAGTATTGCTCGACCTTCGACAGCACGGACGACGGCAACATCGGCCCGGTGGCGGACGCACTCGTGGACGCGCTGGATTGCGGCTTCGCGCTCGCCTGCCCTGCGTTCCCGGCGAACGGGCGGACCGTCTATCAAGGCCACCTGTTCGTGGGCGAGAAGCTGCTCAACGAGAGCGGCATGGAGAACCATCCGCTCACGCCGATGCGGGACGCGAACCTAGTGCGCGTGCTCTCGCGCCAGGCAGCGGGCACGGTGGGACTCGTGCCGTTCGCGGCCGTGGATCAGGGGGCCGTGGCGATCCGCCGGGCGATGACGGCGCTGAAGGAGGGCGGGCGGCGGTTCGCCATCGTGGACGCGCTCACGGAGGCGCATCTCGTCGCCATCGGCGAGGCCGCGGCGGCGCACGCGCTGGTCACGGGCGGCTCGGGCGTGGCGATGGGGCTGCCGGGGAACTTCCGGCGGGCCGGGAAGCTGCCGGAGGAAGGGGACGTTGCGCGGCTGCCCGAGGTGCCGGGTGCTGCCGCGGTGCTCGCCGGGTCCTGCTCGCGGGCGACGTTGCTGCAGGTGGGAACGGCGCGGGCGCACGTGCCGGTGCTGGAGCTGGACCCGCTCACGACGCCGGACGCCGCGGCACTCGCCAGGCAGGCGCTGGCGTGGGCCGAGGGCAAGCTCGGGAGCGATCCGGTCGTGATCGCCGCCTCCGCACCGCCGGACCGGGTCGCGGCGCTGCAAGCACGGCTTGGCCGCGAGGGGGCGGGCGCCTTGGTCGAGGACGCGCTCGCGCGGATCGCGGAGGCGTTGGTTCGGCAGGGCGTGCGGCGGCTCGTGATCGCGGGTGGGGAGACGAGCGGGGCGGTCGTGTCGCGGCTCGGCGTGCGCTCCTTGCGCATCGGACCGGAGATCGCGCCTGGCGTGCCGTGGACCTATGCGAAAGAGGGGGCGCGAAGGCGACCTCGCGCCACTGCTGCTCGCGCTCAAGAGCGGCAATTTCGGCGGACCTGACTTCTTCCTCTACGCCTTCGAGCACGCGCCAGCATGACCGAGGAGGAGATGCGCGAGCTGCTGGTCCAGCTCGCGGCGAGCCTGTTCGCGCGCGGCTACTCGGTGGGCACCGCCGGCAATATCAGCGCCCGTGTCGATGGACGGCTACTTGATGACGCCGACGAATTCCTCCCTGGGTCGGCTCGACCCCGCGCGGCTCTCGAAGCTCGATGGCGCGTTCCAGCACGTCGGCGGCGACAAACCGAGCAAGGAGGTGTTCATGCACCGGGCGATGTATGAGGCGCGCCCCGAGGCAGGTGCCGTCGTCCATCTGCATTCGACGATGGCGACCGCGATCGCCTGTCTCGCCGAGGAGGGCGAGCAGACGCCGATCCCGCCGCTGACGCCCTACTTCGTCATGCGCGTCGGGCGAACGATGCCGGTCGTGCCGTATTTCCGGCCCGGCGACCCGGCGATGGAACCTGCGATCCGCGCGGCGGCACGGGACGCGCGCGCCGTGCTGCTCGCGAACCACGGCCCGGTCGTGAGCGCTGCGACCTTGCTCGACGCCGTCTACGCCGCGGAGGAGATCGAGGAGGCGGCACGGCTCGCGCTGCTGCTGCGCGGCGCGAACCCGCGGCTGCTGACGCCGGCGCAGGTGGACGACCTGTTGCAGGCGTTCGGGTAAGGAAACGGGGCGGACACGCGGCCCGCCCCGCCAAGGCTACTGGATCGAGGCTACTGAAGGGTATCGGTGGTCGGAGCGGTCGTCTCCGGGGTGGGCGGAGGCGGTGCCTTCTTGCGGCCGCCACGTCCGCGCCCGGTGGCAGGGCTGGTGGAAGCTAGCTCCTTGGCGGCGGCGCTGCGCTTCGCGGGCGACTTCGCGGTCCGCATCGTCTTCGCGGCGTCGCTCTTCTCCGCCTTGCTCACGGTCGCCTTGCTGGTACTGGCGCGGGTCTTGCCCTCGCTCGCAGCCTTGGAGGCGGCAGGCTTGGCCGTGCCCTTGGCTCGCTTGGGCGACGCGGCCTTGCCGCCTTCCGTCACCGGTGCCGCCGCGCGTGTGCCGCGCCTGCTCGTCGCAGCGGCCTTGGCGCTGCCGGCACTCTTCACCTCGTCGGCCTTCTTGGCGCGTGCGGAACGTGCGCTCGGCGCAGCCTTTTCCGCCTTGGCAGCCGGCTTCGCGGCGGCCTTGGCCTTGGACGCGGGGGCCTTGGACGCGGCGGCCTTGGACGCGGGCTTGGCCGGGCCGCTCTTGCCGGCGGTGGCCTTCGCGGCTGGGGTGTTCTTCGCGGCGGCGGTCTTGGTGCCCTTCGCTTGCACGGGTTTCGCCGCCGTCTTCCGCGCGGCAGGCTTCTTGGCGGACGCTGCCGCCTTCGTGGTCGCGCGGACGGCGAGCGCCTGCGCGCGCGGCGAACGTACAGTGTCGTCGCTGATATCGTCAGTCATGGGGGTATGGCTCCTGGTTCTTGGTTGAATAGGCGCGGGAGGGCGAACGGCGCCCTGCTGCCATGGTCGTTACCCAGCCTGGTTGCGCAGCGCTCCTGGCGCTCAGCGCTGCAACCGGCATCGTGCGGCCCATGCGACCGTCCTTCCCTCGTGCACGCCCGCGAATCGGGCGCGTGCGTGCTCTTCCGCCTATCCGCGCACGCGGCGGGCGTGTCAATAAAAACCGCTCATTACTTGCGAGTTGGTGGAGTCGCTCGCCACCGTGTGATGGCGGAGCGCCTGAACAGGCCCGAAGATCAGCGTTCCGCGAGCGGCACGAAGCGCAGGTTCTCGGGGCCGATGTAGTTGGCGCTCGGGCGGATGATCTTGCCGTCCTCGCGCTGCTCGATCACGTGCGCGCCCCAGCCGGAGGTGCGCGCGATGACGAAGATCGGCGTGAACATCGCCGTCGGCACGCGCATCGCCGAGTAGGAGACGGCGCTGAACCAATCGAGGTTGGCGAACATGCGCTTCACATCGAGCATCACCTGCTCGATGCGCTCGGCGATTAGGAACGGCGTCAAGTTGCCCTCCTGCTCGCACAGGCGGCGCGCGACCTCCTTGATCACGACGTTGCGCGGATCGCTCACAGTATAGACCGGGTGGCCGAAACCGATGACCACCTCCTTGTTCGCAACGCGCTGGCGGATGTCCCGCTCGGCGTCGTCGGGTGTGGCGTATCGGCTCTGGATCTCCAGCGCCGCCTCGTTGGCGCCGCCGTGCTTGGGGCCGCGGAGTGCCCCGATGGCGCCGGTGATCGCGGAGTAGATGTCTGCCCCAGTGCCCGCGATGACGCGCGCGGCGAAGGTGGAGGCGTTGAACTCGTGCTCGGCGTAGAGGATGAGCGAGGTGTGCATGGCGCGCACCCAGCTCTCGCCGGCCGGGCGGCCGTGCAGGAGGTGGAGGAAATGGCCGCCGATGCTGTCGTCGTCGGTCTCGACGGCGATGCGCCGCCCGTTATGCGAGAAGTGCCACCAGTAGAGCAGGACGGAGCCGAAGCAGGCCATGAGGCGGTCGGTGATGTCGCGCGCGCCGGGCGTGTTGTGGTCCTCTTTCTCGGGCAGCGCGCAGCCGAGCGCGCTGCATCCCGTGCGCATCACATCCATCGGGTGCGTGCTGGCGGGCAGGGCTTCGAGCACCTGGCGCACCGCACCGGGCAGGCCGCGCAGGCTCTTCAGCTTGGCCTTGTAGGCGACCAGTTCCGCACGGTTCGGGAGGTGGCCGTGGATGAGCAGGTAGGCGATCTCCTCGAACTCGCTGTCCTTGGACACGTCGAGGATGTCGTAGCCGCGGTAGTGCAGATCGTTGCCGGTGCGGCCGACCGTGCACAGCGCAGTGTTGCCGGCGGGCACGCCCGAGAGGGCGACTGACTTTTTCGGCTTCGGAGCGGTGGACGCTTCGTTCATGGTTGCCTCCCCTAGAAGATGCCGGGCTTGCCCGTGGCGAGCTTGCCCTCGGGCAGTTGAATGGTAAGACCCATCAGCTCGGCTGAGCTGAGCTGGGGCAGGCGCTGGGCGACGCCGAGGAAGCGCTCGGCCTCGGCGTGGTCCAGGATGCCTTCGGTCAGCGTGCGGAACTTGCGCACGTAGTCGGCGCGCCGCCAGGGAGTCGCGCCTAGCGTGTGCGCGTTGGCGATGGCCAGCTCGTCGGCGATCACGCTGCCGTCCTTCATGCGCAGCTCGATGCGACCGCCGAATGCCAACTGGTTCGGGTCGCGCGAGTGGTAGCGCTCCGTCCACTTCGGGTCCTCGACGGTGCGTATCTTCTTCCACAGCCGCACCGTGTCCGGGCGCCGGGCGCGCTCGGGCAGGTAAGAGCGGACGTGGTGCCAGACGCCGTCCTGCAGCGCCACCGCGACGATGTACATGATCGAGTGGTCGAGCGTCTCGCGCGACGCTTCGGGATCGAACTTCTGCGGATCGTTCGAGCCGGTGCCGATGACGTTGTGGGTATGGTGCGAGGTCTCGATGACGACCTCGGCCACGTCGTCCCAGTCCTTCACCTGCTTGCCCATGCGGAAAGCGAGGTCGATGAGCGCCTGGCTCTGGTATTCGGCCGAGTGCTCCTTGGTGTACGTGTCGAGGATCGCGCGCTTCGCCTCGCCCGGCGCCGGCAGGGGCACCCGGTAGAGCGCCTGCGGCCCGTCGAGCATCCAAGCGATCACGCTGTCCTCGCCCTCGTAGATCGGGCTGGGGGCGCCCTCGCCGCGCATGGCGCGGTCCACGGCTTCGACCGCGAGCTTGCCCGCGTGCGCAGGGGCGAACGCCTTCCACGAGCTGATCTCGCCCTTGCGGCTCTGGCGCGTCGCCGTGGTCACGTGCAGCGCCTGCTGCACGGCCTGGTAGATCACGCCCGTGTCGAGACCGAGCAGCGTGCCGATGCCGGCCGCCGCACTCGGGCCGAGATGGGCAACGTGGTCTATCTTGTGCTCGTGCAGGCAAATCGCGCGCACGAGGTCCACCTGGATCTCGTAGCCCGTGGCCAGACCGCGGATGAGGGCGCGTCCATCCCTGCCGCACTGCTGGGCGACGGCGAGGATGGGGGGGATATTGTCGCCGGGATGCGAGTATTCGGCGGCGAGGAAGGTGTCGTGGTAGTCCAGCTCGCGCACCGCCGTGCCGTTCGCCCAGGCTGCCCACTCGGCATGGACGCGCACGTCAGGCCCGCAGCCGAACACGGTGGCGCCCCGAGGGGAACTGGGCGGACGCGGATGCGCCAGCGCCTCGGCGCGGGCGGTCGTGACAGGATGGCGGTTGATGGCGGCGACGGCGACGGCCGCGTTGTCTATGACGCGGTTGACGATCATCTCCGCGGCCTCCGGCTCGACCTCGACGGGGTCGCTCGCGACGGCCGCGATCTTCCACGCGAGCTGCGCCTCGCGCGGCAGCCGGTCCTTCTCGGGGTGGACCCGGACGTCGTGCATCTCCATGCCGCGCAATCTCCCTGCCCTGGCCTCGTTGCTCCCGGCTCATAAGGTCGGGCCTGCGATCCGGCAAGGACGCTGCCCTATAGGCCCGATCTCGCTGGGCCGGACCCAGTGCGGAGCATCGCTCGGGTTGATCACGGGGCCGCACGGCTTAGCTACAGTGTTGATCGCACGATGCCGCGGGGCAAGCTATCCTGGCTTGTTCTCAACGCCAGCACGGAAGGCGCCAGCCCTGCTCGACAATACCCCGCCCGTCCGCTGGCAGCCGGACCGCTCCCCAGAGCTGCCACCCTGGCCCGAGCCCCCGCTGATGACGGCGCTCGGACGCGGCCTCCTCGGCCGCTGCCCGGCGTGCGGGCAGACCCATGCCTTCCGCGGCTACCTCAAGGTCGTGCCTATATGCGTCGTCTGCGGAGCGCCGCTCGGCGCCGTGCGCGCGGACGATGCGCCGCCTTATTTCACGATCTTCATCACCGGGCATATCATCATAACGCTGCTGTTCTGGGTGGACCACACCTACTCGCCGCCGATCTGGCTGCTGTCCGTGATCTTCCTGCCGCTCACGGCGGTGATGTGCCTGGCGCTCCTCCGCCCGATCAAGGGCGCGACGCTCGGCCTGATGCTCAAGCTCGGCCTGATGAAGCCGGACGACGAGTGACGGCACGAGTGACCGGGGCAGGCCGCCCGGCGCTCCGCCGCATCGTGCTCGACGGCGAGGCGCTGACCAGGCTCTCCCCCTTGCTCGAAGCCGATCGTGCCCAGGCTGTGGCCGATCTGGAGGCGGACAACCACTTCCAGCCGCGCGGCGTGGCGCAGCCGTTCGTGCTGCGCCTCTCGATCCAGGAGGGCCGCCTCGTCTTCGACGTGCGCGACGAGGCCGACCAGCCGCTGACCGCGATCGTGCTGGCGCTCGGGCCGTTCCGGGGATTGGTGAAAGACTATCAGATGCTCGTGGACAGCTACGGGCTGGCCATGGAGGAGGGGCGGGAAGCGCGCATCCAGGCGATAGACATGGGTCGGCGCGGCCTGCACAACGAGGGCGCCGGGCTGCTCATGGAACGCCTCGACGGCAAGGCGGCCATGGATCACGAGACGGCGCGGCGGTTGTTCACGCTCGTCTGCGTGCTGCATCAGCGGGCGTAGTGGCTTTCCAAGGGGTGGGGCCGCGCTGGCATAGGCCCTGCCCCCTTGGAGAAGAAATGCTTGGGTTTCCAGCTTCGTGACGGCTTCGGTGTGGCTGGCGGAGGCGACACGCCGCACAATAGCAACTACCAGCCCGACAAACGGTGCGTTGGGTTAGGGGTTGAGCCGGGTAGCAACCGATATACCGGCTTGAAAAAGCAGCCACTATCAAGGCTTGAGAACCAACAACAAAGTTCTTGATTCGTTCTCCCTGACTGGCTATCGTCGCTCGGCTGACCAGAGGGAGGAGATCGTGCCTGATAATTCGCTCGCGCCGACACCTAGCAGTGCTCCAAGGTTCAACCGCGCTGAGGAGACGCCACGTCGCGTTCGGCTCCCGCGGTTGGGCGCAGGCAATGCGAAACTCCGCGATCTCCTTCTCGCGCGTTGCGTCGAAGATGGCCAATCTCCGTCGGATCTTGAAAAGGCCGCGTATGGATATGATCGCTCCATGCGTAGTTATAGCTGGTTCGAGAGCATAGTTATGCTCTTATCGACATTGCTTATCACGCTGATTGTCGTGTTGGTTACGACTAGTGCTACATATCTCCTTGGCTGGGATGGCCCGAGCCTGTTCCATGCCATCACCTTCATTGGACTCGGCAGCATCAGCGCCACCATGGTCTGCGTCTGTTTTTTTTCTCGTTTGCTTGGAGGTCAACGAGGCGCGGCTCCGCAACGAGCGCCGGCACAAGCGGCGTCTGACGACCTGCGAATACCTCCGCCTCCACTCTGGCGGCTTTTTCCTCCGTTCACCTATCTCGCTGTCGCTGCTATCCCGGCCTTTATAGCTTTCAGGCTTCGCGGCGTATTCGGAAGCTTGCCGCTCCCGGAGCATCCGGCCTTCGCATCTGCGGTCTGGCAAACCGAATTTGTGATCGCGTTGAGCCTGGCGACGGGCCTCATGATGCTGGCCCTGATATGGGTGGCCTCGCCGATTAGTGACATGCTCTATTCCCACTTCAGGCCTGAGTATGCCTTCGCACGGAAGCTCTCGTCAGTTCGAATCATGATGAGTGATTGGAGCGCGCAAGAAGACGGTTATTACCAACGGAGACAAGTCGTGCGCCGTATGATAATCGCGGCTGATATCTTGGACGACTATTGCTGGCACAAATACCGCTATCTTGAATTGGAGGTTCCGAAAAAGGTTCAGAACGCTATTGAGGTGATGCGTGACTTCGGACGGCTCTGGGATAATTTCGATAAACGTGCCGATTTAACCGCTGAAATCGAGCGGGCCATAATCATGGCAGCGCGAGCGAAGTTGAACGAGCTCCGTATCAACGTCGGTTCGCTGCGGACGAGGTTGAGCGGACCACCCGCCTCTAGGCCAGATCCTCGCCAACGCACATCGCGTCGCTTGAGGAAGATAGCGTCCTTCGCCCGCGTCTCATTGCTCCTTACCGTGCTGGAGATGCTGCCTAAAGGCACGCTTCCCAACTGGTTGTTCGACCTTGTGCATTGGCTTCCGAAACTGCTCCTTGGTCTTGGCAAATAGGGACGATCCCAAAGCCTTCATCGTTTGCGAACTGGCCGACCTTCGACAACGATCGGGTATGCCGACAAAGGGTGGGGCCGCACCAGTGCGCGACCCCGCCAAACCCTCAGTGCACCGTCCGCACCATCTTCTCCCGGTCCCAAATCCGCCCGCCCTTCGCCGCCTCCACGAACTTCCCCGCCCCACCCTGGCCGAGCGGCACCACCCCAGCCTCGCCGTCCTTGACCCCGGCCTTCTGCAACAGGCCCGCGGCCGCCTCCGTATGGGCGATGACTTTGAGATGGGCGAACGCGTCGGCCACGAAGCTCTTCGCGGCCGACTCCTTCATCAGCGCGTCCGCGCCCTTGGCCGAGACGACGAGCGCCACCGCGTCGAACACCACCGACGGGCCGCCCGCGAGCTGCATGTCGGCCTCGATCGGCTTGCCGTCGCTGCCCATGACGCCGCCGACCTTCGGCGCGACGATCTTGAAGTCCGCCCCGGCCTTCTCCACCGCCTCCCGCAGACCCTTGACCACGGCCGCGTCCGCGCCCTCCGAGATCAGGCAGCCGACCTTGCGGCCTTCGAGCGTGGGCTTGGCCATCTTGTGGATGCTGAGCGCGGGTGACGGCTTGAGGTCGGTCCGGGCCGGCACCGTCGTGGGCGCGGGCTGGACTGGATCGCGATAGCCGAGGCCGTCCGCGACGCGCTCGCACAGCCGCTTGTCAACGTTGGCGAGCTGCCCCAGCACCCGACCGCGCACCGCCTTCGTCTCCACCTTGCTCAGCTCGAAGGTGTAGCCCGCGACGATGTGGTCCTGCTCCGACTCGGTCTGGCTCATCCAGAACTGCCGGGCTTGGCTGAAATGGTCGGCGAAGCTCTCCGCGCGCACCCGCAGCTTGTCGCCCTCCACGCGCTCGGGGAAGCTCTTGTAGCCGGTCTTATTGTCCTCGCGCGGGTCGCTGCCGCCGCCGAGCGAGTTCGGCTCGTAGTTCACCCGGCCCTTCGGCACGTGCATCTGCATCTGCGCGTCGCGCTGGAAGTTGTGCATCGGGCATTTCGGCGCGTTGACCGGGATCTGCGTGAAGTTGGGGCCGCCGAGCCGCGACATCTGCGTGTCGAGATAGGAGAAGTTCCGCCCCTGCAGCAGCGGATCGTTCGTGAAGTCAATGCCCGGCACCACGTGCGACGTGCAGAACGCCACCTGCTCGGTCTCGGCGAAGAAATTGTCCACGTTGCGGTCGAGCACCATCCGCCCGATCACGCGCAGCGGAACCGCCTCCTCGGGGATGATCTTGGTCGAGTCCAGCACGTCGAAGTCGAACTTGTTGGCGAACTCCTCGTCGAAGAGCTGGACGGCCAGGTCCCACTCCGGGAAGTTGCCTTCGCTGATGGCGTTCCAGAGGTCGCGCCGGTGAAAATCCGGGTCCGCCCCGCTGATCTTGAGCGCCTCGTCCCAGATCACGGACTGCATCCCGAGCTTCGGCCGCCAGTGAAACTTCACGTAAGTGCTCTTGCCGGCGTCGTTGATGAGCCGGAAGGTGTGGACGCCGAAGCCCTCCATCATGCGGAAGGAGCGCGGGATCGCTCGGTCCGACATCTGCCACAACGTCATGTGGATGCTCTCTGGCATCAGCGAGACGAAATCCCAGAACGTGTCGTGCGCGCTCTGCGCCTGCGGGAAGGCGCGGTCCGGCTCTTCCTTCACGGCGTGCACGAGGTCCGGGAACTTGATCGCGTCCTGGATGAAGAACACCGGCATGTTGTTGCCGACCAGGTCCCAGTTGCCCTGCTTCGTGTAGAACTTGACCGCGAAGCCGCGCACGTCGCGCGCCATGTCGCTCGAGCCCTTGTTGCCGGCCACCGTGGAGAAGCGCGTGAACAGCGGCGTCTTCTCGCCAACCCGTTGGAAGATGTCGGCCTTGGATACGTCGGCGAGGCTGTCCGTCAACTCGAAGTAGCCGTGCGCCGCGTAGCCGCGGGCATGGACGACGCGCTCCGGGATGCGCTCCTGGTCGAAGCGGTTGATCTTCTCGCGGAGGATGAAGTCCTCCAGCAGCGTCGGGCCGCGCGGGCCGGCCCTGAGTGAGTTCTGGTCGTCTGCGATGGGAACGCCCAGGTTCGTGGTCAGCGCTTCCTTGCCGCCGGCGAGCTGATGCAGCTCACCCGCGTTGCCGGTCTCGGTGTCGTATCCGGTCGGGGGGGATATCTTGTCCATGGACGTCCTCGCTCAGGAGAAGGCTCGAACGCCTGATGTGGCGTCCGCCGTCACTTCGTCAGCTATAACGAACGCGCGAGACGCATGGGGTTGCATTCCGATCCCGGATGCGTGAACTATGGGCGTATATACAAACGAGCCGACATGCCACAGCCCGCAACGCTCCAGCAACTCGCCGATTACATGGTCAACGGCTATTGGGAGGACGCCAGCGACTTGCCGCACAACTGGGGTGCTGGTGCCACCGTCACCTACTCCTTCGGCAGCGGCTTCAGCACCGACTCGGCCACCGGGCAAGCCCAGGAGCAGGCGTTCACCGATGCGCTGCAGCTCTGGCACGAGGTCGCGAACGTGGGCTTCACGCAGGTCGCCACGGGCGGGCAGATCCAGATCGCGCTGGACCAGTCCGGCCAAGCCGGAACCAACGTCCGCTACAGCTACTACCCAGGGGACAGCACGGCCACGCTGGTCTCCGCCTCGATCACGATTGATCCGTCGGTCTTCGGCCCGCCGCAGCAGGTCGGCGGCTACGGGTTCCTGACCGCGCTGCACGAGCTCGGCCACGCGCTCGGCCTCGGCCACCCCGGCCCGTACAACGACGACGGATCGAGCAGCATCACCTACGCCAACAACGCCGAGTTCGCGAACGACACCCGGCAGAACAGCGTGATGTCCTACTTCGACCCAACCGACGCCCCCGGCCCGCCTGCCGACTACTCCCTGGACGGCACGGCCTACTACGACCAATCGCCCATGATGGCCGACATCCTGGCGATGCAGGAGATCTACGGCGCCGACACCGCCACCCGCACCGGCAACACCACCTACGGCTTCCACGCCAGCGCCGACGTCACGAGCGACCCGGCAGCGGATGCGGTTTACAACTTCCAGCTCAACCCGGTGCCCGTCTGCGTCATCTACGACTGCGGCGGCACCAACACGCTCGACCTCTCCGGCTTCACGACGGCGGACACGATCAACCTCAACCCAGGCACCTACAGCAGCGTCGCCGGGCTGTCGGGCAATCTCGGCATCGCTTACGGCACCTACGTGGGCGATGTCGTGGGTGGCTCCGGCAACGACATCTTCATCGTCAACGCGGACAGCGACGTGATCGAGGGCGGCAGCGGCAGCAACACGGTCGTCTTCGCCGGCGACCGAGCCGCCTACACGATCAGCAAGGTCGGAAGCACCCTCATCGTCACGGATTCCGACACCGCGCAGAACGGCATGGACCGGCTCACCAACATCGGCGCACTGCAGTTCGCCGACGGCGCCGTGAAGAGCAGCGACATCGCCTGCTTCGCCGCGGGCACGCTGATCCGCGCCGCGCGCGGCCTCGTCCCGGTCGAGGCGCTGCGGCCGGGCGACCGCTTGGCGACGCTCGCCGACCCCGCGGTGCCCTGGCGCTCCGTGCGCTGGATCGGCTGGCGGCGGCTGCGCATGGGCGCGCTGCCCGACCCGGAGGCGGCCTGGCCCGTGCTGGTCCGCGCCGGCGCCTTCGGCCCTGGCTGCCCGGCGCGCGACCTCCGCGTCTCGCCCGAGCACGCCCTGCTCTGGGACAGGGTGCTGATCCCCGCGCGCCTGCTCGTCAACGGTTCCACGATCCTGCGCGACCGCGCCTGCGACCGCATCGCCTACCACCACGTCGAGCTGGACGGGCACGACGTGCTGCTCGCGGAGGGACTGCCCGCCGAGAGTTGGCTGGACACCGGCAACCGCGGCATGTTCGCGAACCCGCCGCCGGGAGTTGCGCACCTCGGCATCCGTGCCGCGCAGTCGGATGCGGCGGGATGCTTTCCCTTGGTCACGGGCGGCCCGCACCTTGCCGCGGCCCGTGCGGCGCTCGGCGCCCGCTATGAGGCTCCCCACCTCGTCGTGGCTGGGCGCCGGATCGCGCCTACGTCCGAGAGGGACGCGCTGGTGTTCGATGTGCCTCCCAGCGGAGGCTGGAGTTGGTTGCGCTCGGCTTCGGCCGTGCCGGCCGAGGCGCTGCCGGGCAGCCAGGATCGGCGCAGGCTAGGTCTCGCCGTCATGGCGGTTGAGACGGAGGAAGCGGGGTGGCACTCCGTCGCGCTCGACGGCCCGGCGCTCGGCAAAGGCTGGCATTCGCCGGAGCCGGACCATCGCTGGACCGGCGGAAACGCGGCCCTATGGCTCGGCGGTGCTCGGCGCCTGCGCATCCGCCTCGCCGCCGCGCCCGACTGGCACGTCGAGACGCCTCGCGTCGCGGGGTAGCGCCGTCTGCCCCAGCACCCAGCCTTCCCATTGCTGGATCCAAGGATCGTCCGGCGCCCTGTCCGTCCGCCGCCCCACGACGACGGCGAGTGTGCCGAGGGCGCCGAGCACGCAATCGAGACGATCCTCGCCTGCTGCGTCCTGGCCGAATCCCACATTCAAGAGGAGCCCGAGTGACGTCTCCGGCTCGACCCTGAGTGCCGCCATTGCCGCGCGCAAGGCGGGCACGAGGCGGAGGCGGTCGCTGTGCCGCCGCTTGCTTCCCAGAGGCCGGATGCCGAGCTGGCGCATCGCTTCCGCTGGGTAGCATTCGGCGACAGCGACCATGCCGGGCCGCAGCAGGGCGCGGAACGGGCCGTCGAAGGGCCAGAGCAGGAGGGGGATCGCATCACGCAGCGCCGGGATCAGCACCTCGCGCCAGGCATGGATCGCGGCCTTGCCCGTCTGGTTGGCGCCGAGCGTCCAGAATAGGGGTGCTCCTGCCGGGCGCTCGACGGTGGCGCGGTCGCAGGCGCGGGAGAGGGCGTCGGCGTTTTGCAGCCCGAGTGCTGCCGCGTGCGCCGCGCGCGTCATGCCGGCGGCAGGGCGGGCGGGATAGAAGGGTTGGCCTGGTCCTGTCGCGTCGAGCGTCGCGGCGACCTGGAGGAACCTGGGGAGGAACCCGGGCCGAGCGTCGAGGCCGCGCAGGAAGGACGGGAAGTCGTGCGTGCCCTGGGTGTGCAGGGCCGCATAGGCGCGAGGTAGGCCGAGCGGGCAGTCCATGCCGAGCGCGACCGGTGCGCCGGCCGCCTCGTCCCGGAGTCGCGCGAGCAGCGTCGGCGCGTTCCCGACCAGCTCGACGCGCAGTCGCCATCCCTCCGCCGTGCTGCGCGCCACGGCGAGCCAGCGCTTACGTGCGTCCGCGCTCCAGTCCGCGTGCGCGACGAGAGCGGTCACAAAGGCTTGTGCGCGCGATCTATCAGCCGCGAGAGGAAGCCGGGCTTGCGCTCCTTGGCAGACTTCGGGGGTGCTGCGGCGCGCGCCGCCGCGGCCTTCTCGCGCTCCTTGTCCGCGAGCCAGCGGTCGAGCGTCATCCCGGCCTTGGCGGCGCGGCGCTCCTCGTAGGCGCGCTGGGCTGGAGTCTCATCTCTTTCGGCATGGCAGGACCTCCTCGCGGCGGCTTAAACCCTACGCCCGTCCGCGCAGCAAGCGCCGTTCCAGCGCGCCCAGGGCCGCGTTGATCGTGATGCCCGCGAGCGCCAGAAGAGTGAGTGCCGCGAACATGCGCGGCACCTGCAAGCGGTAGCCTGCCTCCAGGATGCGGTAGGCCAGCCCCGACGCGAATCCCCCCGATCCGGCCACGAACTCGGCCACCACCGCGCCCACGAGCGCCAGCCCGCCCGAGACCCGCAGCCCCGCGAGGAAATACGGCAGCGCCGCCGGCAGCCGCAGCAGCCACACCGTCTGCCACCGCCCGGCGCCTTGCAGCTGGAACAAATCCACCAAGTCCTGCGGCGCCGCGTCCAACCCGGCGCTCGTGCCCGAGAACACTGGGAAGAACGCTACGACCGTCGCGCATACGACTAGCGAGAGGAACGGATCCCCCACCCACACGATGACCAGCGGCGCGATCGCGACGACCGGCGTGACCTGCAGCACGACCGCCCAGGGCAGTACCGCCGCCCGCGCCAGGCGACTCGCCGCCATGAGCAGCGCGAGCAGCACGCCGAGCGCGCAGCTCGCCGCCAGCGCCGCCGCCGTCACCGCGAGCGTGGAGACGAGCGAGGCGAGCAGGCCGCCTGGGTCCGCGAGGAAGGCGCGCACGACCGCGACCGGCCCCGGCAGCAAGTAGGGCGGCACGCCCGAGAGCCGTACCCCCGCCTCCCAGAGCGCGAGCACGAGCACCCCGAACAGGAGCGGCGCGAACCGGATCACACCACGTGCGCCGCGCGGAGCCGAGCCGTGATTTCCGCGACCAGCCCGGCATAAGCGGGGTCGAGCCGCCGGTCCCCTTCTGGCGACAATGGCGAGATGATCTCGGCGAGGATGCGGCCCGGCCGCGGCGTCATCAGCACGATGCGGCTCGCGAGGTAGGCCGCCTCGTGGACCGAGTGCGTCACGAACAGCGCCGCGGCGCCCGCCTCGCCCCCCGCTTGCGGGAACAGGCCGCGTAGCTCGTCCTGCAACGCTTCGCGCGTGAAGGCGTCGAGTGCCGCGAACGGCTCATCGAGCAGCATCAAATCCGGATGCGAGACAAGCGCGCGGGCAAGCGAGACGCGCATCCTCATGCCGCCCGAGAGCTGCGCCGGGCGGGCCGCCTCGAAGCCGCCCAGCCCCACGCGCGCGAGCGCGGCCCGCGCCTCGGCGTGGCCCGGCCGCCCCCGCAGGCGCAGCGGCAGCCGCGCATTGTCGAGCGCGCTCGCCCAGGGCATCAGCGTCGCGTCCTGGAATACGTAAGCGATCCGGCCCGGCGCCGGCTTTCGCCCTCCGTCCCACTGCATGACACCCGAGTCGGGTTGATCAAGCCCGGCGACGAGGCGAAGCAGCGTGCTCTTGCCGCACCCGGAGGGACCGAGCAGCGCCACGAACTCGCCCGCTTCGATGCGCAGCGACACCTTCTCCAGCGCCACCGTGCCGTTCGGGAAGCGGCGCCCGACCCGGTCGAGGGTGAGCACGCCGCCTAGGGAGCGCCCTTGTCCACGAAGCGCAGCGTGTAGGCGCGTTTCCAGTCGAGATCGGCCGGATAGAGATGCGCATCCTCCATCGCCCTGGCGAAGCTCTCCCAGCGCGCGTTGGTCATGGCGCCGATGCCCAAGGTGAGCGCATCGCCCAACTCGACGATGCCGCGGTCTATCAGTGCCTGCCGGGCGTAGGTGAGCAGCGCGTCCGGCATCTCCGGGTTCTCCTTCTTGATGAGAGTGAAGGCCGGGGACGGATCGCCGTGCAGGTAGCTCTTCCAGCCCTCGATGCTGGCCGTGATGAATCGCTGCACCACGTCCGGGTGTTGCGCGATCATGTCGTCGCGGGTCGAGACCAGGCTGCCGTAGCCGTTGAAGCCCGCGTCGGAGAGCATCAGCACGACGGGTTTCTGCCCGGTCGCCTGCTCGATGGAGAACGGCTCGCTCGTCACGTAGCCCTGCTGGACCGCGCGCGGGTCGGCGAGGAAGGGAGCCTCGTTGAACGTGTAGGGCCGGATCTGCGCGTCCGTGTAGCCGAACCGGGCCGTGAGGAAGTTCCACCACCCGGCGCGCGTGTCCGACCCGATGAGGATCGGCTTGCCGCGCAGCGCCTCGAACAAGTCGTTGCCCTGGCCGGGATGGGCGATGAGCACCGCCGGGTCCTTCTGGAAGAATGCAGCCACCGCGGTGAGGGGAACCTTCTGCTGGACGGCGTTGAGCGCGAGGAAGCTGTTGCCGGTGATGACGAGGTCGAGTCGTTTTGCGAGCAGGAGCTGCGCCTGGTTCACCTGCGGCCCGCCGGGCACGATCGCCACGTCCAGCCCGGCCTTCTGGTAGAGCCCGGTGGCGAGCGCCTGGTAGTAGCCGCCGTATTCGGCCTCCGGCTTCCAATCCAGCCCGAATCGAACGCGATCCTGCGCGAGCGCCCCTGGTCCGGCAGAAAGCCCGGCGAGCAGGACGAGCAGCAAGGCGGCGAAGCGAAGCATGGCGGCTCTCTTTCACGGGTGCGTGTGTCGCGTGCGTGTAGCACGGCCGAATCAACCAGTCCGCGCTAAACTGCCGCCCATGGTTGCTGAGCCACGCCTCAAGGCAGGGATCTGGGTTGCGGCGGCGCTCCGCCTCGCCGACGGCGGGGGGCGGCCCGGCGCCGTGCTGCGCCGGGGCGACGCGGACGGGGGCGGCGTTCTCGTCGTGCTGCGCGGGCGCGAGGGCTTGAGCGTGCTGACGCAGGTGCGGACGGGCGACGGCGAGGCGGCCTGGATGCGCGGCACCGGGGCCGCTCCCGTCGAGCAGGAGACGGCCAATTCCTACGTCGAGCGCCAGGTCCGGCGCGATCCGGATTTGTGGGTCGTGGAGTTCGAAGCGCCCGACTTGCTGCCACCGTTTGAGGGGCGCATCGTGTGATGCTGCACGCGCTCACGGAGCGGTGTGGTATTTCAGCCTGTAAGACTGTGATATCCCTGCCACAAGGACGAGGGAAACTACCATGGACGCCTCCCACAGAGGGCGAACGATGATACTGTGCGTTCACCGAGAGGCGCGGGGTCGAATCCCTCAGCCACCAGGGCCCCCGGCTGCGTGCAGAGCGCAGAGAGTCAACGAGGAGAGAACGAGATGAAGCTCCGCAATGCGCTACTAGCAGCGACCCTACTGGCCGCGCCGATAGCGGCCAAGGCCCAGCTGGCCAACCCCCAGCCGGAGAGCGGCGCGGTGACTGGCCTTTATATCGGTGCCGGGCTCGGCGCCAACTTCCTGCAGAACTCCAGCACGGGCGGGGTCAATTTCCCGAACGCGCCGACCGGCAACACCACCATCCCGACCGGCAGGCTGTTCGGCGGCAACAAAATCGGCTTCGACACCGGTTTCGTCGGGCTCGCCAGCATCGGCTACGGTCTCGGCAACGGGTTCCGTGCTGAGATCGAGGGCGACTACCGGCAGAACCAGATCGGCAACTTCGGCGTCAGCCAAGGCAACATCTTCAACAGGACGTTCACCCCCGTTCCGGGCACTTCAACCCACGGCAACGAGGACAAGTATGGCGGGTTCCTGAACGTCTTCTACGACTTCAACCCGAACGTCCTCGGCCTGGCCTTCCTTCCGTTCTCTCCCAGCCTGTACGTGGGCGTCGGCGTTGGCTACCAGGACGTGCAATTCCAGAACGCGAGTTTCCGCGGGCCTGGGTTCCTGTTCCGCACCACCAACAGCCAGGATGCCTTCGCGTATCAAGGCATCGTCGGTTTTGCGTTCCCGATCGGCCAGGTGATGCCGGGCTTGTCTGCGACGCTCGAGTATCGGTTCATGGGCCTGGCGGGTGATCGGACCTACAAGACCCAGTTCTTCGACAACTTCGGCACTACGCGCGCCAACATCCGAGTCAGCGACAACTACAACCACTCGATCCTGGCCGGCCTGCGCTACAACTTCGTGAGCCCGCCGCCGCCCCCGGTGGTGCAGCCCGCACCGGCGCCGATCGCGCAGCCGACGCGCACGTATCTCGTGTTCTTCGATTGGGACAAGTCGATGCTCACGGAGCGTGCGCGCCAGATCATCGGCGAAGCGGCGCAGGCGAGCACGCGGGTGCAGGTGACGCGCATCGAGGTGAACGGCTACACCGACCTGTCCGGGACGGCGCGCTACAACCAGGGCCTGTCGGTGCGGCGTGCGAACGCGGTGGCGGCGGAGTTGGTGCGCGACGGGGTGGCGCAGAACGAGATCGTGGCCCGCGGCTTCGGCGAGAGCAACCCCTTGGTGCCCACCGCCCAGGGCGTGCGCGAGCCGCAGAACCGCCGCGTCGAGATCATCCTGCGCTGATCGCGGCGTCGGCCTCGTTGCGGATCGGGCCGGTCTCCTTCGGGGGCCGGCCCTTTTCGTCCCTGGCCGCGCCTGGCTTACGCTATGCTTGACTGGTTCGAGGAGGTTCTCTGATGCTTCGCCACGCCTTGCTCGCCGCCTCCGCGCTCACGGTGCTGGCCTGTCTGCCGAGAATGGCCTCTGCCCAGCCCGTGACCGGTCTCTACATCGGCGCCGGAGCGGGTGGGAACATCCTGCAGTCGGAGCCGGTCCAGAATAACCGAGGCCAGGAGTTCCATTACGATGTGGGTGAGGCTGGCGTGGCAAGCGTTGGCTGGGGCTTCGGCAACGGGTTCCGCGTCGAGGTCGAAGGCGACATCCGGCATAACGGCATCCGCGAGCTGACCGGCACTGCCTATCCGACCAAGTCCAACGGCGACCGCTACACTTACGGCGGCATGGTCAACGGCTTCTTCGACCTCGATGTCCGCTCACCCTATGTTTTCCCTTATCTCGGCATCGGCGCCGGCTACGCCTGGTCGCGGTTCGACCAGTTCAGCGCTGTCGGGCAACGCGGACAGGTGCTCAGCTTGAACGACACAGAAGGGAGCTTTGCTTACCAGGGCATCATAGGTGCGAGCTTCCCAGTACCGCCCATCGTCGGATTGTCCCTGACTTTGGAATACCGTTTCCTTGGAACAGTGGGGGATCGTACTTTTCAGGGAAGCGATTACGTTCCTTTCTCGAATGGCCTATTCGGGCCTCGCGGTCCGAACGCAACGATTTCAAGCCCCAAGCGGATCGCTGACGACTACAACCACGCCATCCTTCTCGGTGTCCGCTACGCCTTCAACGTGCCTCGTCCCCCTCCACCACCCGCACCCGCACCGGCTCCTGCACCCGTGGCGCAACCCACGCGCACCTACATGGTCTTCTTCGACTGGGATCGTGCGGACCTGACGGAGCGTGCGCGCCGGATCATCGGCGAAGCGGCGCAGGCGAGCACGCGGGTGCAGGTGACGCGCATCGAGGTGAACGGCTACACCGACCTGTCCGGGACGGCGCGCTACAACCAGGGCCTGTCGGTGCGGCGTGCGAACGCGGTGGCGGCGGAGTTGGTGCGCGACGGGGTGGCGCAGAACGAGATCGTGGCCCGCGGCTTCGGCGAGAGCAACCCCTTGGTGCCCACCGCCCAGGGCGTGCGCGAGCCGCAGAACCGCCGCGTCGAGATCATCCTGCGCTAGAGGCAGGCAGCGGTGCGGCGGGGCAGCCTTGCGGCTGCCCCAAGCCGGCGTCAGTGGTGCTTGGGGTGGATCGTGTGCCGGGCGGCGACGTGGCGGACGAGGGAGCGCTCGGGGGTGGTGCATACCTCGGCGCTGATCGGCTGCGCCAGGTCCTGGCCGGCGGCATACTCGGGAAGCTCCGAGTCGCTGCGCAGCGCCATCACCTCGTCGAACATCCCCATGTGCTGCTGGCAGAACAGGGTGCCCTGCTTCGTCCCGGCCTGCGACTGGCCGTTCGCGAGCTCGGTGTTGTAAACGTCCTGCTTGCTGCTCCTGCGGCCATAGGCACGCGTGAAGTAGCCGCCGAGTTGCTTCTCGTCCGAGTTCAGCTCGGACTTGTAGCGATTCACGAATGCATTGTAGTGGTCCCGCGCGTCGCAATCGAGCGCGATGACCATGAGTTCGCTTTTCAGCCCCTCGACGTCGAGCGCCGCGCGCTCGGTGGGGCGCACACAGGACGAGGTGGCGGCGAGTGCGGCGGCTTGTCCGAGCAGGACGCCGCCGATAGCTAGGCCGATGAGGGGTAAGCGCATCAGGCTACTCCAGGGCAAGGGACCTCGCCCGGGCCAGGATGCGGCTTCGAGCGGCGAGCGAGGTAAAGCGGCTATCACTGCGATTTGCAACACCAAAGAGCGTGAGCGACGCTGCCCTGAGTTGGCAGCGCGGGTGGGTGGCGCATGACGGCTCGCGAGGTGCGAGATGCGCCTATGCAGCGTCGCGGAGGCCTTGCACGAACCGTTGCACCTCGGCGCTCAGCGCCGTGACCTGAGCCGACAGGCCACTCGCCGCCGCGAGCGCCTCGCCGGCGGCGGAACCGGTGTCGTCCGTGACACGCGACAGGCCGCCTAGATTGACTGACACCCCCTCGGTGCCGGCTGCCGCGCATTGGGCGTTGCGCGCGATCTCCCGTGCCGCAGCGCCCTGCTGCTCGACCGCCGCGGCAACGGCGACCGTGATCCCGCCCAGCTCGCCGACCGTACCGGTGATGGCCGCGATGGCGTCCACCGCGCGGCCGGTTTCGGTCTGGATGGCCGCGATCTGGACCTGGATCTCCTGCGTCGCGCGCGCCGTCTGCGCGGCGAGGACCTTGACCTCTCCTGCCACCACCGCGAAACCGCGCCCAGCCTCCCCGGCGCGCGCCGCCTCGATGGTGGCGTTGAGCGCGAGCAGGTTGGTCCTGCCCGCAACGTCACCGATCAGACGCACCACCTCGCCGATCCGTCCCGCTGCCACGGCGAGGTCGCGCACCATCGCGTCCGTTGCGCTGGCTTCGCGCACGGCTCCTTCGGCAACTGCCGCCGCCCGCCTTACCTGGTCCGTGACGTCGTGTACCGTGAGCGCCAGTTCCTCGGTGGCCGCCGCGATCGTCTGCACACCGCTGGCAGCGGCCTCGCAAGAGGACGCGATGGCCGACGTCCGACCGGCAGCTTGGCTTGCCATGCCCGCGAGGGTCTCCGCCGTGCCCTGCATCCGGCCCATATCCGTGGCGACGCCGCGGACCAAGCCCTCGACGGCCGCCTCGAAGCTGGCGGCCAACAAAAGGGCCGCTTCCCTCTTGGCCGCGCTGGTGCGCAGCTCCAGCTCAATCCGCTCCTCACTGGCGAGGTGCTCCGCCGCATGGGCTGCCTCGGCCTCCGCCGTCTTCGCCGCCGCGCGCTCGAACAGAGTGACGAGCCGCACCGCCAGCCACACCAGGGAGGCCGTTTCCAGCGCCACGATGATCGCGTGCAGCACCGCGCGGCCGAGATCAGCGCCGCCAGGGTAGATGGCAGCCGGCAGCACGAAGTTCAGGCCGAGATGATGCATCGCGATCGCGCTGGCCGCGAGCACGAGCACCTGCCAGTCGCAGTAGGTCGCGAGCACGGCCAGTCCCGCGAAATAATACATGTGCAGGTCTGGCTGCCACGGATTGCCGGCGAACTGCCAGACCAGGAGCGAGATGGTGCCGACCAGCGCCATCGCGACGGTGAGCCGGGTCGCGAGCACGCTGCCCGCGATCCACCAGGACAGCGTCGCCGCCGCGGCCAGCCCAGCGCTCCCGAGCACCCACGGTTGCCAGTCGCTGCCGAGCATCCGAGCCACGAGGAAATCGAGCGGCACGTGTACCCACAACAGCGTCAGCAGCCCCCGAGTGACCCCCTCGCGCAAGCCTCCAAGCCCGTGATCGTCATTCGTGTCCATCAGCGTGTCAGGCTTTCGAGAAGCAGCCGCCGAGCGCCTGCGGGTCGAGCAGGAGCAGCGCGCCAGCCGCGTGCAGGTGCGCAGCGAACCGCGTATCGGGCGAGGCGACGACCAGCAGGGTCGGCCAGGCGCCGGTGCGCAGGATCGTGCCGCCAGCCGCCGCGGCGGCCCCGAAAGCCTCGCGCGCGCTCCACCAGGGCGGGAACAGGGCGGCAACCGGGCCGGCCGCCTTCGGGCGCAGCTCAAGCCAGCCGCCCCCAACGGTGCTCAAGACCAGCAGCACTATGGCTGGCAGCCATGCAGGAGTGGAGCTGGTCGTCACGCCGAGCCTCTCGGGCAGTCCGACCCCTAGAGTGCATTCACTTGCTTAAGATCCGGCTAATTCGAGGCGGGGCGGGCCGAAACCTATCCACTGCGCCCTCGGCTCAGTGCCGCCTGCACGACCACCGCCAGCAGCAGGAAGGCGCCGCTGACGAGACCTTGGTAGTAGGCGCTGAGCGTGCCGATCTGGTTGATGACGTTGTCTATGAGGCCGAGCAGCAGGGCGCCGGACAGCGCGCCTGCCATAGTGCCGACGCCGCCGGTGAGCAGCACGCCGCCGATCACCGCGGCCGCGATGGATTGCAGCTCGTAGCCCGTGCCCGCGGCGGACAGGCCGGAATTGAGATGCGCGGCCAGCAGCGCCCCGGTCAGCCCGGCGAGCGCGCCGCTCCCGACATAGGCCAGGATCGTCACCCGCTCGACGCGCACGCCCATCATGCGCGCCGCCTCCTCGTTGCCGCCGATGGCGAACACCGCCGTCCCGAACGCGGTCCGGTTCAGCACCAACGCCGCCAGCGCGTAGGTGACGAGCAGGATCCAGACCAAGGTGCCGACGCCCAGCAGATTGCCATTGGCGATGGTCGCGAAGAAACCGGGGTTCGCGATCACCAGGCTCTCCCCCGCCGTCGCTACGGCGAGCGCCCGGATCGCGAGGAGGGCGGCGAGCGTGACGATGAACGGCGCCATCCGCGCTCGCGCGATCAGCGTCCCGTCCACGAGGCCGACGAGGGTGCCGACGAGCACGGGCGCGACCAGCGCCGGCACCCAGCCGTAGGGCGCGCAATAGGCGGCGATCACGGTGCCCAGCCCCACGACCGAGCCGACCGCGAGGTCGAAGCCGCCGATGATGATGACGAAGGACTGCCCGATGGTGACGAGGCCGACGAAGCTCGCCGCTGTCACGATGTCCAGCACGTTCGCCCAGCGCAGGAAATCGGGGAAGACGAGGGCCGCCGCGATCACCGCGAGCGCCAGCACCAGCACCGCCCCGCGGGACTGCACCACATCGAGCAGGCGCCGGCGCCGCTCCGCGCGGTCGAGCTTCGCATTCGAGACCGCGGCCTCGCTCATCCGCCCCTCCTAGCCGCCCGCGCGCTGCAAATAGAGCGCCGCTACGATGAAGACCGCCTTCAGCATCTGGGCGTAGGTCGAGTTGATGTCGTTCATGATGAAGCTAGCATCGAGCACCTGCAGCAGAAGCACGCCGAACACGCTGCCGAGGATGGTGATCCGCCCCCCCGAGAGCGGCGTGCCGCCGATCACGACGGCGGCGATGGCGTCCAGCTCCAGGCCGACGCCGATGTAGTTCGGGTCCGCGGCCCCGAGCCGGGCGGAGGCGAGCACGCCCGCGGCGCCGGCAAGTGCGCCCCCCAGCGCATAGACCAGCAGCAGGGTGCGGCGCACCGGGATGCCGGCGAGGAAGGCGGCGGTGCGGCTCGCGCCCACGAACACGGCGTAGCGCCCGAACGTGGTCCCGCGCACGAGTCCCGCGACCAGCACCGCCACTACGGCGGCCCCCACGGCGACCAGCGGCACGCCAGCGACTGCGTACTGTCCCATCACGGCGAAGGCGCCGCTGCCGGGCAGGTCCAGGCGCGAGCCGCCGAGCATGGCTTGCGCCAGGCCGCGTGCTGCGACGAGCAGCGCCAGGCTGGAGATCAGCGGGTTGATCCCGAGCGCCGCCACGAGGCCGCCATTGACGCAGCCGGCGACGAAGCCCACGCCGATCCCGGCCAGGATCGCCGCACCCTGGCTGACGCCCAGCGTCAGGCCGATCGCGGCCGAGGCGAGGCCCATGACGGAGCCGACCGAGAGATCAATGCCGCGAGTCCCTATCGCGAGGCTCTGCCCGAGCGCGATCAGGACGATGGGCGCCGCCTCGAACAGGAGGCTGCGCAGGGCGAGCGGGTTGCGGAAGCCCGGCGTGAACACGAGGTCGAACACGACCAATGCCGCGAACGCGACATAGACGCTGCGCGCGCGCAGCCAAGCGAGTGCCGGCGCGGTGCGGCTCGGGCGCTCCCGCCTTGGGGTCGTCTGGTGGGCGAGGGTAGCCACGCCTGTCTAGCCCGGCGCCGGAGAAGCCGCCGGAGAAGCCGCCGAAGAAGCCGAGGGTGCGTGCGCCGCGAGTAGGTCGAGCACCTGGTCGGAGCTTGCCGATCCCCCCTCGACCTCGCCGGCCACGCTGCCCTCGCTCAGCACCACCAGCCGGTCGGACAAGGCGAGCAGCTCCTCCATCTCCGAGGACGTAACCAGCACGCCCAAGCCGTCCGCCGCGAGCGCCTGGATCGCACGGTGCACCTCCGCCTTGGCGCCCACGTCGATGCCGCGCGTGGGGTCGTCGAGCATGAGCGCGCGCGGCCGGGTGCAGAGGCAGCGGGCGAGCAGCACCTTCTGCTGGTTGCCGCCCGAGAGGCCGGTGATCGCCTGCGCCGGCCCGGCCGTCTTGATCCCGAGCTGGGCGATGAAGCGGCGCACCAGCTCGTCCTCCCGCTTGCGCGAGACGATCCCGAAGCGCGAGATCAGGGGCAGCACGGCCGCGGTCATGTTCTCCCGCACCGAGAGCCGCGGGAAGATGCCCTCGGCGCGGCGGTCCTCCGAGAGGAAGCCGAGGCCGTGGCGGATCGAGCGCGCCGGGCTCGGGTCGCGCATCGCCTGGCCCGCGACCTCGACGGCGCCCCGCTCCGGCCGTTCCGCGCCGAACGCCGCCTTGAGCGTCTCCGTCCGCCCCGACCCGAGCAACCCGGCAAGGCCGACGATCTCGCGCGGCCGCACGTCGAGCGCCACCCCGCGCACGCGGCTCCGCCACCACAGGCCCTTCATGCGCAGCACCGGCGCCTCGCCCGCATCATGCGGCGCCGGGTGCCGGGCCGCCTCGGCGCCCTGGCCACGCCCGTGTTGGCCCAGCATCGCCGCTACCAGCTCCGCCCGCGGCAGCTCGGCTGTGGTCCCGGTGCGGACGACGCGGCCGTCGCGCAGCACGGTGAGCGTGTCGCACAGCCGGTAGCACTCGGAGAGCCTGTGGCTGACGAACAGGATCGCGACGCCCTCGGCGCGCAGCCGCTCGACCACGCCGAACAGGGTCTCGACCTCGGCCGTGCTGAGGGCGGAGGTCGGCTCGTCCATGATGACGACCCGCGCGCCGAGCGAGGCCGCGCGGGCGATGGACACCATCTGCTGCACGCCGAGGCCGAGCGAGCGCAGGCGGGATGCCGGGTCGAGATCGAGGCCGTAGCGGGCGAGGATGGCGCGGGCGTCGGCTCTCATCCGGTGTCGGTCGAGGAGGCCCGAGCGCTTCGGCTCGCGGCCGAGGAAGATGTTCTCGGCGACGCTGCGCTCGGGGATCAGGTTGATCTCCTGATAGACGGCGCTGATCCCGAGGCGCTGCGAGTTGCGCGGCCCGGCGAAGTGGACCGCCTCGCCGCCCAACAGGATCTCGCCGGCATCGGGCTGGTACAGGCCGGTGAGCACCTTGATGAGGGTGCTCTTGCCCGCGCCGTTCTCGCCTGCCAGCCCATGCACCTCGCCCGCGCGCAGCGCGAAGGACACGCCATCCAGCGCGCGGGTCGCCCCGAAGAGCTTGGTGACGTCGCGCACCTCCAGGACAGGCGGGCGCGCGCCCGCCGCCGTGTCCATGGCTGTCCCTTAGTAGGGAGCGTTGCTCTGCAACGCTTGCGCCGCGTTCGCCTTGTTGTAGAGCGCATCGTCCATGGTGATCGTCTGCGGCACCGCCTTGCCGTCGAACCACTGCTCCAGTGCCTGGAAGGCCTGCGGTCCGAAGCGCGGGTTGGTCTCGATGTCGGCGGCGATGATGCCGTCCGCGATGTCCTGGACGGCGGCCTTGGTGCCGTCAATCGAGACGATCATGACGTCCTTGCCGGGCTGCTTGCCGGCCTGCTTGATCGCCTGGATCGCCCCGAGCGCCATGACATCGGCCTGGGCATAGACCGCGTTGATGTTGGGATGGGCGAGCAGCAGCTGCTCCATGACGCGCTGCGCGTCGGTCGCGGACCAGTTGCCCGACTGCGCGGCGACGAGGTGCATTCCAGGGTTCTTCTTCAGCTCCTGAGCGAAGCCGTCGGTGCGCTGAGTCTCGACGGAGTTGCCGTAGGCGCCCTGGATCTCGGCGATCTCGGCCTTGCCGCCCGTCGCTTCCGCGAGCGCCTTCGCGGCGCGGACGCCCTGGGTCTGGAAGTCCGATCCCATGAAGGTGATGAAGTCCTTGCAGGGCGTGCCCGCGGTCTGGCGGTCAACGGTCACGACCGGGATGTTCTTCGAGGCGGCCTGGGCGAGGGCGGGCTGCAGCCCGGTCGCGTTGATGGGGGCCACGATGATCGCCTGCGCGCCCTGCGCGATCATGCTCTCGATGTCGGCGACCTGCTTGGCCTCGTTGTCGTTGGCGTTGGTGTAGAGCAGGCGCTTGATGCCCATCGTCTTGGCGGCGTCGCGGACCGAGTTCGTCTCACCGGCACGGAACGGGTTCTGCTCATTCTCGGACTGAGAGAAGCCGACCACCATGTCGGAGAGCTTGGCGTGGCTGGGGTTCGGATTGGTGCAGGTCGCGGACGAGGTCTTCTGGACGCGCTGCTCCGCGCCGTTCTGTCCCGCCGTGCCCTGCGCCCAGGCGGCGCCCGTGCCCGCGAGCACGAGGGCGGTGAGGGCGGTCGTGATCCGGGCTGCGACCCTGCGTGAGGCCATGACGCTTCTCCCCTTTGTTGCTTCGGCGCGAGCCTAACCCTGGGCCGGCGCATTGGGCAATGCCCCGCCCGTTAGTTTTTTCGCGGCATGGCGGGAAATTCTTCATCATGTCCCGAGCGTTGCGGGACGGGCGGCGGCGCGGGCGCATCAGGCAGCCAGCGCGAGACGAAGCGGGTCTATGAATGCCTGGGAGACATGGAGTTCACACCAGGACACTCCCTCGGTTCGAGCTCACAGCGCCGCGGAAAGCGTGAAGAACACGCTCCGACCGGGCAGTACGCTGTAGAGCGCCGTCCCGTTCGCCGCCTGGCCGATCAACCCGGTCAGGGCGTGTTCGTCGAACAGGTTGAACACGTTGAGCCGGGCGTTGAACGCTCGGGTTCCCGGCACGGGCAGCGTGTAGCCCAGGGTCAGGTCGGCGTCGGTGTAGGATTTGATCGGGAACTGATCCTTGGTGCCGGTATTGTCCAGGAGGTATTGCGGGCCGATATACTTGGCGAGCAGCGAGGCGTAGAGGCCATATCGCTGGAAAATCGGCCCGATCGCCGCCGTTTGCCGGGGTACCAGCTGGATCGCAACGTCCCGGCTCTTGTAGTCGCCGTCGTTCAGCGAGCCGTTCGCGTAGAGCGCGACACCTGGGCGGAGCTGGTAGGTGCCTTCCACCTCGACGCCCTTGTAGATCGCCCCGCCGCCATTGCCGTATGTCGTGGTACCGGCGACCGTGCTGCTCGAGATGAGATTGCTGAAATCAATGTAGTAGAGGTCGGCTCCGAGACTGAACTGGGTCGCCTGGTAGGTCGTCCCGATCTGATAGTTCCAGGTCTCCTCCGGGCTCACGTTCACCGGGTTCGTCGTGAACAGGACATTGAGCGGCGGCCCGAGGAAGCCTTTTGCCACCTGTGCGTAGGCGACCCAGCCCGGCATGATGACGTAGTGGGCGTCCACGGCGGGCTGCAGCTTGTTGTAGGTGGCGTGGAAGTCGGCCGGCTTCTTCGTCGTGTTGTTGATCGCGGCGTCGAGCGCGCGGGTGAACGAGGTGTACTTGACGCCCGGCGTGATCGTGAGGCCAGGTAAGGGCTTCCACGCGAACTCGACGTAGGGCTGCACCGTCGTGATGGCGTCGTGGTAGAGGTAGGAATAGGGCGAGCCGGCAGCGCTCGTCGCGTAGGGGATGAGACCGCGCGACAGATCGGCCGTGACGCGATAGGTGTCGGCCGCGACGTAGTCGAACCAGAACCCGGCGCGGAGCTGACCGAACGCGATGTCCTTGGTGGCGCGGAACAGGTCGCCCCAGTCGCGGAAGTCGTTCTTGTTCGGGTAGCCCGGCACGTCACCCGTGAGATTCGTCCGCACTCCGTTGACGTAGTAGTTGCCGCTCAGGTTCGGCGTGCTGCCGTTCGGGTCCACGCCCTGCACGCCGCGCTTGTAGTAGGAGGCGGTGTAGGCCTTGTCGTCGAGCGTCCAGCCGTCCGGGAGGGTGGAGCGAATGCCGACATACTCGAAGTCGGTCGTGTACTCGTTCACGTTGTAGCCGGTGAAGGCCTGGGAGTGCGGGTTGCCGCTCAGGCCGTAGTTGTATCCGGTACTGCGCCATCTCGGCCGTCGAGGCGCCGTAGGGCACGTTCGTGCGCGAGTTGTTCGCCATGCCTACGAAGGTGAGCACCGTGCTGCTGTTGAGCGGCACTTCGACCTTGACGAAGCCGTTGCGGCGCTGGGTCGCCGTGCCGCTCAGGAAGCCGTTGGCTTCCAGCTTGGAGAGGTCGATGGTGGCGCGGGCGCCGCCGGCAACCGAACCCGTGTCGCCCTCGATGCCGTAGAGGCGCGTTCCGTAGCTGCCGTAAGTGCCGTACGGGTTGATCGTGACCGTGTTGAGCGGCGACTTCGAGGTGAGCGACACCGTGCCGCCGAAAGTGGCATTGCCGATGGTGGACGCGGTGCCGGGGCCGCGGTCGATCGAGACCGACCCGATATCGTGCCCCGTGAAGTAAGCCTCGGTTTCCGGTGCGAAGCTGCTGGGCGTCCCAGGGATCGGGATGCCGTCGAAGATCGTGTTGAACTGGGTGTAGTTGAAGCCGCGGATCGTCTCGGCGAAGTTCTGTTGCAGGCCGGGACCCACGGGCGCGACGTTCTGCACGCTCGGCGTGAACTTGATGATCTCGTCGTAGTTCTGCTGCGGCAGGACGTTGTTCTGGATGTAGTCGGGACCGACGACGGAGGTGGGCTGGCTCGCGCTGAGCGGCGGGCGCGAGGGTGCGATTTGTGCGGCCGTGGCGGGAGTGGAGGCAGTGCTCGTGCCGGCGCCGCCGGTTGCTTGCACGGCGCCGATGTCGGTTGCTCCGGTCGGCGGCGGATCGGACCAACCACGCCCCGGCAACAAGCCGGCCGCGAGCGCGGTTGTCGCGAGGAGCACCCGGTGAATCGCTTTGTGCATGCGGAACCGTCCTCTTGTCATTCTGGCCCGCGAGGCGGGGCTAGTCGCTGTCCTGGCCCGGCAGGAAGTCCACCCAGACGAGCAAGCGGAGCGTCTGCCCGGCGATGGCGTCCGGGGGTCGCGGGTAGTGGGCGGCGCGCACCGCGGCGAGCGCCGCGGCGTCGAGCAGCGGCGTCCCTGCCGACTGGGCGACGCCGATGCCGTCAACCACACCGTCGCGATAGGCGAAGGCGACGCGCGCGCGCCCGGTGACGCCCATCATCCGCGCCGCCGCCGGGTAGCGCAGCGCCGCCTGGACGGCTTGGCGTATCCGACCCTCGAATGTCGCGACCTCGCCGGCGCTTGGCTGCGGCCTGGCAGGGGATGGCGGCGCGGTGGGGGACGCTTGCTGCACCGGAACAACGCCTTGCGTGCTCGCCGGCAGCCCTTCACGCGGAACGCGGTGAGGCTGCGCCGTCGGTGTCCTGTGCACCGGGGAAGGTGCTTGCGGAGGCGACGCGCGTAGGGGGGGCGGCGGCTCTACTGCTGGCACGAGCGCCTCGGCCTCTGGTAGCGGGACCGGCTCGGCGGACGGCGTAGCCGTCAGAGGCTCAGGGGATGGGGTGTCGGCCATCGGCGAAGTGGCGGCGACAAGGGGCACGCTCTCCGCCGGAATGCTCTCCGGTGGCGGCGCATCCGCGGTTGGAAGCGTGGCTGGCTCGGCGGGAGGACTGAACACGAGCGCGATGCTGGCAGGGTCCGGCTCGTGCGCGTCGCCCGGAGGGTGCCGGTCCAGGCGCCAGGCGCCTGCGATGGTCGCGGCCTCCAGGCAGCAGGCGCAGATGAGTCCCCACGCCAGTCGCTGCCGGTCGCCGCGGCCGGGAGACCTCGGCCATCGCGCCCGAGCCTCAGGAGTAAGCAATCGGGGTGAGGGCGCCGGGCGGATCATCGTTGTCGCGGTCGCCACTGCGCTCAACCCCTTTCTCCTGCCCCTTCTTGCCGCCGCCAAGCGCTGCGGCCGCCGCGTCGCCCTTGGGTTAGCCGTGTTCGTCGGAGCGTGACCGTGAAGCTCCGTTGACGTTGCAGTATCGCAAGAGGACACGGCGGCGGGATGCGCTGTGCGCGCCTCAATCCTGCCGCAGGAACCTCCCACCGTCACGTGCGCTACCCCTCAGGCACAGCACAATCACGGAGGTACAACTATGCGCTTTCTCCTTATTCCTGCCGCGGCAGCTCTGGCGATCCTAGCTGCCCCAGCAGCCCAAGCAGGCTGTCTCACGGGTGCAGCCGTTGGCGGTGTCGTCGGTCACATGGCCGGGCATGGCGGCGTCGGCGCCGGCGCCGGATGCGTGGCCGGCCACGAGCACAGCAAGCACACGGCCGCGCGGCGGGCTTCCGATCAGCAGTCCGGCGGCGGCGCGCAGCAGCAGCCGGCGGGCAACTCAACCGGCAACACTCAGCAGTAAGGCTTCGTGACGGCCGGGGCTTCGGCCCCGGCTGGACTGCCCCGGTGCTAGGCTGCGGCAGGGAGCCGGGCTGCTATGCGGTTACGCATAGTCGTAGGTTAGAATTGGTCTATGGCAGTTCAGTCTCGCATAGACCATCTAATCCTCAACGGCGTCACCAACGACGCCGCTTTTGAGGAAGACTCTGGCTATGAAGACCATCCTTCTCTCCGCCGCCGCCTCGCTGATGATGCTGGGTGCTGCTTCCGCCCAAGGCTTGGGCGGTGTTGGCAACCCGTTCACCAGCGGCGCGCCGTCCCACTTCGTGGTCACCATCCCGACCGTTGACACCGGCTCGCAGGCGTATCCCTCGACCCAGGGTGCTGGCTCGAACGGGGCAGTGATCACCTATGGTCCGCGGTTCAACCCGGCCCTCCTGCACAGCCCCGACACGGGCAGCCAGCAGATGCCGGTGGGCCTGCGCTAACCTGCGCTGAACGGCATACGCCGCACTCTGCCGACAGGCGGAGTGCTGCGGATCGCGATGAAGGGGCGGCTCCCAGGAGGGAGCCGCCCCTTCGCCGTCTTAGGACGGCAAATATCCTACGAGGACGAGGACCACGCCAATACCCGCCAGGGCTTCCCCTGGGGGACGGGAGCGATCTCGACAAGGGCATGCCGCACGAAGCGGCTGCTGGCCGGACCACTCACTGTGGCGGTGATGGCAACCACCAGCATGTCCGACCCGTTGCCGCCCGGCACCACAGCACCGCTTCCAAGCTCCCTGAGCGCCGCCAATACCACGGGATCGGCGAATTCTGGGTCAGGACCGTCCTCGCCCCAGGCGGTCACATGCGGCCGCAGCCGCCGCAGGATCTCGGGCGTCATGCCCAACACGTCGCCCAGCTCTTCAATGCCGCGGAATGGCGCACCAGGGGGACCGTAGCCGCGCCCCGCAGCCTGATACTGCGGCGCCTTCGCCCCACCGGGGTGCAGCCGCTGGCTGGGCGTGCGCCAATCGAGAATCGCGGCGGCGAGCGAGGAGGCTCTGTAGGGTCCGACCCCCAGCACGTCGAGAAGCGCGCGGAGCAGCTCCGGCGAGGCGGTATTCAGGTTCACGCGCCCGGCCAGGTTCTCCACGCCCACATCAATGTCGGCTCCCGCAACGCTGAGCCGGTGGTGCCCGGCTGGCGCCCATCGCTGGCTGCCAAGGGCGAGCAGGTGGAAGAGGGCCGCGTTCACCGCAGCGTCGGCCGCCGCCTCCGCGACCGCGCTGCCCCGCAGATTGGCTGCGACCTGCGCCTCGGTCCGGCCGGACGCCGTGATCCGGGTCACGAGCAGCGCGAGGAGCACCATCGTCCAGAGCACGATCAGCAGCGCGAAGCCGTGATCCCGTCTCGCCGCAGGACAAAGGCGCTTCTCCATGGCGCTTCCGGGTAAGCTTGGTCCGTGATCTCGTGCGTGAAGTTATTCTTGCGGTATCTCCCTGGCCGGGGCGGCGACGATGTCCGGCCAATGGCGGCGGTCGCCGGGCGGGAAGACGACCCGGAGCCGCACAAGGGCTGGAAGGCCGGGGCCAGGCCACTCTGAGAGCCATTCGCCGCCGGGAGAGGACCGCCAGTAGGCGATGTTCAGCCCAGCGACGCCGCGCAGCAGCTCGGTCTCCTGGGGCGCCGACGGCGGGCCGAGGCGGGCGGCATGGCGACGGGGCGTCCAGCGCAGCACCAGTTGGCCTGCGGACGTGACCAGGAGTGCCGCGTCCACGCCGGGTTGCGGCAGGGCCGCGGCGGCCGCCGGCAGCTCCGTGGGGAAGGCGAGAGCGTGCGGCCCGGCATCGAGGCGCACCGGCTCCATCTCCGTGCCAGGGTCCATTTGCTCCACCAGGCGCCGCAGCGCCCGCGCCACCGTGTCCAGATCCTCGCGCCCGGCGGCCAGGCGAACCTGCGTGTCCGTGGCGACCACGCCGAACGCGACGCCCTGCCGAAGCGCCAGCAGGAGCACGGCCAATACGACGAGCGCCACGAGTATCTCCAGCAGCGTGAACCCCGCCTCGCGAGTCGCGCGGCTCACGTGCTGCCCCTCATGGGCCGGTCCGTGGGCCGAGGCCGAGGCGCTCCGTCTCCAGCGTCACGCCACGCTCGCTTCCGTCTGCGGTCCAGGCAATAGCGACGGAGACGGCGTAGAGGGTGATGGGCGGCCCGGCCGCCTGCGACGGCCGCAGGCTGCCCAGCGCCGATGCATCGGTCGTGAGCACGGCCACGTGGTGCCGCCAGCGGTAGCCGCCGCCGTCGTCGCCCTCGTCGTCCACGGGCGCGAGCGCGCCGCTGCCGGCAAGGGCTGCGAGGTGCGAACGGGCACGCTCCAGGGCTTCCTCGTAGCGGCCCGCCGCCTGCGTCGCCGCGAGGCCGGCGATGGTGCCTTGGAACAGCACGCCGAGCGCGAGGCCGGCGATCGCCAGGGCGATCAGCACCTCCAGCAGCGTGAAGCCAAATTCGTCGTCGCGCGAGATCATGCAAGCTCCGCCCGGCACGCGGGCATCCTGATCGTATCCTGGCCGGCCGGCTGACAACTAGGGAGACACCTGGCCCGCCGAGTGAGAATCACGTAACCGCAACTTATCCTTCATCACTTGCAGCCGACCGGCGTGGCAAGTTGCTCACGCCGAAGGACAGGCGAGCGGATCGGCTCGCCGGCGGTCCTTTGGCGCTCAGTCGCCGGGTGTGAGCCGGGCGGCCTACCCGCGAGGAGGAAGAGAGATGCGTCTCAACCGTGCGTCCATCCCGCTGAAGGCGGTCCTGCTCTCCGCAACCCTTCTGGCAGGCGCCGCTGGATCGGCCTGGGCCGATGTGGATGACGGCGTGGCCGACAACAACGGCCAGCTCCCCTTGCCCACGGGCCAGTTCCTCACCCCGACGGCGGCGACCGGCTCGACGTTCCAGACGTTGAATCCAGGCCTGCCGGACTACCCGAATTTCCGGCCGGACGGCGCCATCGCCACGGCGCTCAGCCCGGACGGCAAGACGCTGCTCGTGATGACCAGCGGCTACAACACGCTGAACGATCCGCAGGGCAACCTCGCCGCGGATGGGGGTGCCGAGTATATCTTCGTCTTCGACGTCACCAACCCGCGCCAGCCCGTGCAGAAGCAGCTGCTGCGGCCGGCCAACACCTTCGCCGGCCTCGTCTGGGCGCCGGACGGGTCGAAGTTCTACGCCTCGGGCGGCAACGACGACCAAGTCTATGTCTATGCGGCGAGCAGCGGCGGAAGCGGCTATGCCGTCAGCGCCGCGATCCCGCTCGGCCATAACAAGGTGGGCAACGGCCTGTCGCAGTATCCGCAGACGGGCGGCCTCGCCGTCTCGCAGGACGGCTCGCTGCTCGTCGTCGCCAACACGCTGAACGACTCGATCACGGTGGTGAGCACGGCGACGAACGCCAAGCTGTTCGAGTATGACCTCCGCCCCTACAACACGACGCCCGCGACGGGCAACGGCGTGCCGGGCGGGGAGACCACTTACGGCGTCGCCATCAAGGGGAACTCAACGATCTACGCCGCGTCGGTGCGCGACCGCGAGGTGGTGGTCGTGGACATCAGCACCGGAAGCCCGCGGCTGGTCACGCGCATCGCACTGCCCGGCAGCCCTGTGAACGTGCTGCTCGACAAGGCGCAGACCACGCTCTACGCGGCTCAGGACAACAGCGACACCGTCGCGGCCATAGACACCGGCAGCAACACGGTGCGCGAGGAGATAGACGCGATCGCGCCGCCCGGCCTGCTCGCGGATACCGCCAACCGCTACACCGGAGCCTCGACGAACAACGTCGCGCTCTCGCCCGACCAGGGCACGCTCTACATCACCAACGGCGGCGCCAACTCGCTCGCCGTCGTGCCGCTCTCCGGGCCGGCTCCGCACCAGGTCGCGGGCCTCGTGCCGACCGGCTGGTATCCCACCTCGGTCAGCATCAGCAGCGACGGCGGCACGATGTGGGTCGTCAACAACAAGAGCGACCCGGGCGCGAACCCCGGCTACGGCACGAGCTCGACGAGCCACCTTACCCAGACGACCTATCCGAACGGCAACGCGGCCCAGCAGACCGCCTTCTACGCCTCGAACCAGTACATTGAGCTGCTCGAGCAGGCCGGCCTGCTCACGGCGCCGGTCCCGGCCGCCTCCGACCTCTCGAGCTTGACCCGGCAAGTGGCCGCGAATGACGGTTACGCCATGGCGGCGAACGCGCAGGACGCACAGGTTATGGGCTTCCTGCACTCCAAGATCACGCACGTGATCTACATCGTCAAAGAGAACCGCACCTTCGACCAGATCCTCGGGGATCTCGCGAACGGCTCCAACGGCGACCCCTCGCTCACCGTGTTCGGCAACCGCATCACCCCGAACTTTCACCGCATCTCGACCAACTTCGTCACGCTCGACAATTTCTTCTGCTCGGGCGAGGTCAGCGGCAATGGCTGGCCCTGGTCCACGGCCGGCCGCGAGACCGACTGGAACGAGAAGAACATCCCAATGGACTACGCCTTCGACGTGACGCGCGAGCACGCGCCCTACGACGCCGAAGGCCAGAACCGGAACGTGGACGTCGGCTACGTCGGCGTGGCTGCGCGCGAGGCGACACGGCCCGGCTATACCGCGGTGGCCAACGCGTTGCCCGGCGGCGCCGCCAACCTGCTGCCCGGCATCGCCGACGACGGCGCGCCCGATGGCAAGAACGGGGCGGCGCAGCGCGGCTATATCTGGAGCGCGGCGCTGGCGGCCGGCCTCACGGTGCGCAACTACGGGTTCTTCGAGGACCTGACCCGCTACTCGGCTTTCGGCTCGATCCCCGCGGTTCCGGAGATCGAGAATCCGGCGGCGTCCGGCACGCAAGTCGCGTGGGGCACCAACCCTCAGCTGATCCCGCTCACGGACATCTACTTCCGCGGCTTCGACAACAACTTCCCCGATGCCTATCGCTTCGAGGAGTTCCATCGCGAGTTCACCCAGTTCGACCAGAGCAACTCCCTGCCGAACCTTGTGCTGCTGCGCTACATGCACGATCACATGGGCAACTTCGCGACCGCCATCGCCGGCGTGAACACGCCCGAGACGCAGCAGGCCGACAACGACCTCGCCGTCGGCGAGACGGTGCAGTTGATCGCGAACAGCAAGAGCTACGCGCAGAACACGCTGATCATCGTTGACGAGGACGACGCCCAGGACGGTCCGGACCACATGGACGCCCACCGCAGCACGGCCTACGTGGTCGGCCCCTACGTGCGGCGCCGGGCGGTGGTGAGCACGCGCTACTCGACGGTGAACCTGCTGCGCACCATCGAGGACGTGCTGGGACTTGAGCACCTCAACCTGAACACCGCCTACCAGCGCCCGATGACGGACGTGTTCGACCCCACGCAGGGGCCAGCCTGGACCTACAGCGCCACGGCGTCCACGATCTTGAACAGCACCCAAGTCAAGCTGACCGGCCCGGGCGGCACCAAGATCCAGTTCGCCGACGGCCCGGCGGTCAAGCCCGCACACGACGCCGCCTATTGGGCGCGGGAGACCCGCGGTTTCGACTGGTCCTCGGAGGACCGCATCCCGGCGGACCTGTTCAACCACGTGCTCTGGGAAGGGTTGAAGGGCGGTATGCCCTACCCGGTCGAGCGCACCGGGCTGGACATGCGCGGCCATGCCAACGCTGCGCAACCCGCTGCCGCCACAAACTCGAACTGAGCTGACCGAACCGCCACCCTTGCTGGAGTGAACGATGAAAACCGTCACCAAGATCGCTTCTCTGGGCGCGGCCAGCTGCCTCGCCCTCGTCGGGGCACCCCGCGCCGAAGCCGCCCTGATCAACGCCGACTTCGCCGGTACCGTCTCCAGCCAGGCCGGCACCGCCTACACGGTCGGCGAAAAGATCAGCGGTGCATTCAGCTACAGCACCGATCTAGCCAAGTATCTCAGCTTCACAATCGGCTCCTACTCACTCCCCGCGGGGGCAACCAGCTACGTGCCGCCGCCGCTCACCAGCACGCAGTCGGCACAGTTCGCGGCGATCTCGACGGCCAGCTCCACTGGCGGCTCGACCAGCACGAGCCTGACCGTGGACCTGGAGACGAACGGGTTCTTCAACACGACGGACTTGGCGGGCTTCGTGCAGGATCCCGGTCCGATCACGACGGACCCGACCGATCCCAACCCGAGCTTCATCGCGTATGCGACCCAGGGCGTGTCCGGTCCGCAGACCTACGTGGACGCGGACCTGACCAGCTTCTCAGGCAGCTCCGTGGCGACCGGCGTGCCGGAGCCGGCGAGCCTCGCGCTGCTGTCGGCTGGGATCATTGGCCTGGTTGCGGCACGGCGTCGCCGGGCCTAACATTTCGCGACGCGGAGTGATCGCAATGCGCTGGTATGCCGCCATCCCGTTCGCGTGTCTTATCCTCCTGCTCGCGCCGGCGGCGCTCGCTGACTGCCGAAGCGATGTTGCGGCATTGCGGCCCCAGGTGGACAGCGCACCTGCAGGCCGCACCAAGGAGCTTCTCGCCTTCGACCTCAAGCGCGCCCGGCAGGAACTGACCGAGGGCGACGAAGACGAATGCCATGAGGCGGTCGAGCACGCCCAGAAGTTGTTGCGCGGCGGGGACTGAGCAGGCGCGGCGGCTACCGCCCTGTCAGGATTCTCTCCATGAGCTGCTTCACGGTTGGGATGTAGCCGTTGGAGTAGAACGGGTCGGACGCGAAGCGGAAGCCGTTGTGGCCGCTGAACATGAGCTCGTGCTCGATGGCTTCATCCGTCTGGTCGGGGCGGCGCACGTCCTGCAGGGCTTTCTGAATGCAGAAGCTGCGCGGATCGGCCTTCTTGCCGGTGGTATGGTCCGGCTCATGCTGGCTCCAGTTGCTGAAGCGGCACTGGCTGAGGCAGCCCATGCAAGCGACCTGGTCGGCCTGAATCTGCCGGAAGCACTCGGGGGTGACGAACACCAACGTGCTGTCCGGCGTGCGCAGCGCCTCGGTCTGGCCCTCCGCCACCCAGCGCTCAGCATCCGCGAGATCGTGCGGCGTCAGATAGACGACGCGCTTGCGCGGGCCGACGCCGAACGCGGCGACATGCTCGCCCATCGGCTCGGTCGTGTAAGCGACCTGCCGCTCGCTGCGCGCGCGCAGGTCCTGGATGAAGCCGTTGTTGACGGCCGAGGAGTAGAAGCCGGTCGGGCTGAACTTGTTGAGGAACACGTCGCCCGGCTTCAGCGTGAGCAGCTTCTGCTTCCACGCGGGGCCGATCGGGCTCTCCTGGGTGAGCAGGGGGCGCGTGCCGAACTGGAAGGCGATCGGCCCCAGCTCGGGGTTGTCGATCCAGTCCTGCCACTCCTCCAGCCACCAGACGCCGCCCGCCATGATGATCGGCGTCTGGTCGAGGCCGAACTGGCGCATCAGCTTGCGCAGCGCGAGCACCCGTGGATAGGGATCCTCGGGCACGAGCGGATCCTCGCCGTTGCTGAGGCCGTTGTGGCCGCCAGCGAGCCAGGGATCCTCATAGACGACGCCGCCGAGAAGGTCGGCCGCCTTATGGTAGGCGCGCTTCCAGAGCGCATTGAACGCACGCGCGGACGAGACGATGGGATAGTAGTGCACGCCGAAGCGCGCCGCGATGTCGGAGAGGCGGTAGGGCATCCCGGCGCCGCAGGTGAGGCCGTGGATGAGGCCTTTCGCGCCCTCCAGCATCCCGGTGATGACGCGCTCGGCGCCACCCATCTCCCAGAGGATGTTGGTGTGGATGCGCCCTTTCCCGCCCGCGAGGTCCCAGGCGCGCCGGGCCTGGGCGATGCCGCCGCGGATGGCGAAGGCGACCAGCTCCTCGTGGCGCTCGCGCCGGGTGCGGCCGTGGTACTCCTGGGGAACGGGGCGGCCCTCGTCATCCCACCAGTCCGCATTGACGGCGCTGAACGTGCCGGCGCCGCCTGCGGCAGCCCAGTGGCCGGAAGAGTCTCCGTTGGAAACGCCGATGCCCTTGCCGCCCTCGATGAGGGGCAGGACGTCCACGCCCCCCATGCGAATGGCATTGACCGCCTTCATCGTTGCCCGTCCCCTGCCGGCCTGAGGTCGCGTAGATGAGCCGCCGGGTGGCTCCCTGCCAGACCCGACGGCTGAAATATACAGATATATTTCGCGAAAGCTACTCGGCAGCGTCCGACTCGGCGCGTTCACGGCGCTCACCGCCCCGCTCCCTGGACTCGCCGCCGCGGCCGGGCTTGGCGCCGACCTGGTCGGAGATGTCCGCCCCGGTCTCCTGGTCCACGACGCGCATCGAGAGCTTGACCTTGCCGCGGTCGTCGAAGCCCAGGACCTTCACCTTCACCTGGTCGCCGACATTGACCACGTCCGTGGTCTTGTTCACCCGGCCCTGCTGCAGCTCGCTGATGTGGACGAGGCCGTCGCGGGCGCCGAGGAAGTTCACGAAGGCGCCGAAATCGGCGGTCTTGACCACCTTGCCGTTGTAGATCACGCCGATCTCCGGCTCGGCGACGATGCCGCGGATGCGGCTGATCGCGGCCTGGGCGCTCTCCTCGGTGGTGGCGGCGATCTTGATCGTGCCGTCGTCCTCGATGTCGATCTTGGCCCCCGACTGCTCGACGATCTCGCGGATCACCTTGCCGCCGGTGCCGATGACCTCGCGGATCTTCTCCTTGGGCACGGTGATGATCGTGATGCGCGGTGCGGTCGCGGCCACGTCGCCGCGGGCGCCGGTCAGCGCCTTCGCCATCTCGCCGAGGATGTGCATCCGCCCGTCGCGCGCCTGGCCAAGGGCGACCTGCATGATCTCGGGCGTGATGGACGCGATCTTGAGGTCCATCTGCAGCGAGGTGACGCCAGCCTCGGTGCCGGCGACCTTGAAGTCCATGTCGCCGAGATGGTCCTCGTCGCCCAGGATGTCTGATAGCACGGCGTAGCCGCGGTCCTCCTTGATGAGGCCCATGGCGATGCCGGCGACGGGCCGGGTGAGCGGCACGCCCGCGTCCATCAGGGCGAGGGAGGAGCCGCACACGGTCGCCATGCTGCTGCTGCCGTTGCTCTCCGTGATCTCGGAGACGACCCGGAGCGTGTAGGGGAAGCGCTCCTTGGTCGGCAGGACGGGACGGATCGCGCGCCAGGCGAGCTTGCCGTGGCCGATCTCGCGCCGGCCCGGCGATCCCATGCGCTTGGCCTCGCCGACCGAGTAGGGCGGGAAGTTGTAGTGCAGCATGAAGTGCTCGCGATGCTCGCCCTCCAGCGCGTCGATGATCTGCTCGTCCTGGCCCGTGCCGAGCGTGGCGACGCAGAGCGCCTGCGTCTCGCCGCGGGTGAACAGCGCGCTGCCATGGGCGCGCGGGAGGACGCCGACCTCGGCGACGATAGGGCGCACGGTCTTGGTGTCGCGGCCGTCAATGCGGGTGCCGGTATCGAGGATCGCGTCGCGGACGACGCTGGCCTCCACGTCCTTGAGCACCGGCTTGACCAGCTCCGCCGCGTAACCTTCCGCGACGAGCGCGTCCTGGACGGTGTGCTTGACGCCGGCGACGCGCTCGTAGCGGGCCTGCTTCTGCCGCTCCTGGTAGGCCTCGGCGAGCGGTGCGCGGGCGAGCGCATCCACGCGGGACTTGAGCAGCTCGACCTCGGCCGCGGCCTCGGGCAGCTCCCACGGCTCCTTCGCCGCGTGCTCGGCCAACTCGATGATGGCCTGGATCACTGGCTGCATCTGCTGGTGGCCGAACGTGACGGCGCCGAGCATCACCTCCTCGGAGAGTTCCTGTGCCTCGCTCTCGACCATGAGCACGCCCTCGGCCGTGCCGGCGACGACGAGGTCGAGCTTGAAGCCCTCCATCTGGGTGGCGGTCGGGTTGAGCACGTATTGCCCGTCCACGTAGCCGACGCGGGCGGCGGCGACGGGGCCGAAGAACGGGATGCCGGAGAGGGTCAGCGCCGCGGAGCAGCCGATCATGGCGACGACGTCGGGGTCGTTCTCCAGGTCGTGGCTGAGCACGGTGGCGACGATCTGGACCTCGTTGCGGAAGCCCTCGGGGAAGAGCGGGCGGATGGGCCGGTCAATGAGGCGGCTGGTCAGGACCTCCTTCTCGGAGGGGCGGCCCTCGCGCTTGAAGAAGCCGCCGGGGATCTTGCCGGCCGCGAACGCCTTCTCCTGGTAGTTCACGGTGAGCGGGAAGAAGTCCTGGCCGGGCTTGGCGCCCTTCACCCCGACGGCGGTGCAGAGCACCACGGTGTCGCCGTAGCGGGCGACGACGGCGCCGTCGGCCTGGCGGGCGATCTTGCCGGTTTCCAGGACGAGCTTGCGCCCACCCCAGTCCAGCTCCTTGCGGAAGTAATTGAACATGCTTTTCCTTGTTGTCCCTTCCTGGGGCGGCCAAGCGATGGCCGGCGGACCCGGAGGCATTCGCGGGACTCGGCGTCTCGGGTCACGGGGCGCCCGTCCGCAAGATATCGGGGGCGTCCCTGTGGCCGGAGCCGCCGCGCGCGGTGCGCCGGATCGGCTGCCGTCTCTCGCCGCGGCCGCGGCATGACCCGGCGCCACCATGACGCCGGGGTCTGCAACATCTTTCCGTCCCCGGAAAGCGTCTCACGTGAAACAACGGACAGCATCGCTGTCCTCAGCGCCTTAATTATATGGGGGCGGAGGGCACGTCTTGCTAGCGGCGCAGCCCGAGGCGCCCGATCAGGCTCTCGTAGCGCCCGCGGTCCTTGGCGCGCAGGTAGTCCAGCAACCGGCGGCGGCGGCCCACGAGCATCAGCAGGCCGCGGCGGCTATGGAAGTCCTTGGCGTGGGTCTTGAGGTGCTCGGTCAGGTTGCTGATGCGCTCGCTGAGGAGGGCAACCTGGACCTCTGGGCTGCCGGTGTCGCTCGGCGCCGTGGCGTAGTCGGAAACGAGCGCCGTGCGGCGCTCCGCGGTGATCGACATCGTGCTGATCCTCTTGTCAGGGGTTAGAGCAGGCGCTCGGGCTGCAGCTTGCCGTCTTCGAGACGGCACAGCCCGATGACGCGCTCCCCGGCCATGGCGCGGACCAGCCCTCCATCAGGGTTGGCATCACCTGGAATGCGGCCCAGGAACGTGACCAGGCTCAAGGCCCGGCCCTCGCGCAAGGCCGCCTCCTCCTCACGCTCGACGGCCAGCGCCGGGATGTCGGCCAGCGCGGTCGCGACCGGGAGCAGGAGGCTCGGGGAAGCCGGGCGCGTATCCTCCCCTTGCACGCATTTGTCCAGCGAAATCGCGTGCTCGACGCGGAACGGCCCGACGCGGAGCCGCCGGAGCGCCGCGACGTGGCCCACTGTGCCGCAGGCGCGGCAAGATCGCGGGCGAGGCTGCGCATATAGACGCCCTTGCCGCTCTGGACGAGGAACACGGCGGTCTCCGCGTCGGGGCGGCTCTCCAGCTCGAATCGGTCCACCCGCGCCGGGCGTGCGGCGAGGGTGGGGGCGCGGCCCTCGCGGGCAAGGTCGTAAGCGCGCTCGCCGTCCACCTTGATCGCGCTGTAGGCGGGCGGGACCTGCATGATGTCGCCGAGGAAGGCGGGGAGCGCCGCGCGAAGCTGGTCATCGGTGGGCCGGGCGTCGCTGGTGGCCGTGACCGCGCCATCCGCGTCGTCGGTGTCGCGGGCTTCGCCGAGGCGCAGCGTGAAGCGGTAGAGCTTGGTGCCGTCCATGACGTAGGGCACGGTCTTGGTGGCGCTCCCGAAGGCGATGGGAAGCACCCCCGTGGCGAGCGGGTCGAGCGTGCCGCCGTGCCCGGCTTTCTGCGCGTCGAACGCCCGGCGCACCTGGTTCACGGCGGCGGTGCTGTTCAGGCCGGGGGGCTTGTCGAGGATGAGCCACCC
>CAWBOZ010000002.1:0-165895 GCA_963790535.1 uncultured Alphaproteobacteria bacterium
CCCGGCGCCGCGCTTGACCAGGCCCTCCGTGACCATGCAGCCGGCGACCTTGCCGACCTTGGTGATGTCGAACACCCGGCGGATCTCGGCGTAGCCCAGGAAGTGCTCGCGCTCCTTCGGCGCCACCTTGCCGCGGACCAGCTTCTCCACGTCGTCCGCCACCTGGTAGATGATCGAGTAGTAGCGGATATCCACGCCCTCGCGCTGCGCCAGCTCCCGTGCCTGGGCAGTGGCGCGCACGTTGAAAGCGACGACCACGGCGTTGCTCGCCTTGGCAAGCTGGATGTCGCTCTCGGTGATCTGGCCGACGCCCGCGAGCAGGACGCGGACCCTGACCTCCTCGTGCTCCAGCTTGAGCACCGTCGCCTGGATCGCCTCGGCGCTGCCCTGCACGTCGGCCTTAATGAGGACGGCAACTTCCTTCTGCTCGCCAGCCTGGATGCGGGCGAGCATCTCGTCGAGCGTGCCGCGTGCGGCGGTGACACCCGCGGCAGTCTTGTCACGTGCCCGCCGCTGACGGAACTCGCTGATCTCGCGGGCGCGGGCATCGTTCTCGACGACGACGAACGGCTCGCCGGCGCCGGGCACGCTGGACAGGCCCAGGACCTCCGCGGGCGTGCTCGGCCCTGCGTCCCTGATCTGCTGCCCCTTGTCGTCCAGCATGGCGCGCACGCGGCCCCACTCGGCGCCGGCCACCAGGATGTCGCCCTGGTGGAGCGTGCCCTTCTGGACGAGCACGGTCGCGACCGGGCCGCGGCCGCGGTCGAGCCGACTCTCGATCACGCTGCCTTCCGCGGTGCGGTCCGGGTTGGCGCGTAGGTCGAGGATCTCGGCCTGCAGGAGGATCGCTTCCTCCAGCGTGTCGAGGCCCTGCCGCTTGAGGGCTGACACCTCCACGTCCTGGGTGTCGCCGCCCAGCTCCTCGACCACGATCTCGTGGCTGAGCAGTTCCTGGCGCACGCGGTCGGGCCGGGCGTCAGGGCGGTCCATCTTGTTGATGGCGACGATGATCGGAGCGCCTGCCGCCTTGGCGTGGCGGATGGCCTCGACCGTCTGCGGCATCACGCCGTCGTCGGCCGCGACGACGAGGACCACGATGTCCGTGACCTGCGCGCCGCGCGAGCGCATGGCGGTGAACGCCTCGTGGCCCGGCGTGTCGATGAAGGTGATCCGCCCGGTGGGCCGCTCGACCTGATAGGCGCCGATGTGCTGCGTGATGCCGCCGGCCTCGCCTGCCGCCACGTCCGTGCGGCGCAGCGCGTCGAGCAGGCTCGTCTTGCCGTGGTCCACGTGGCCCATGATGGTGACGACGGGCGGGCGGGGGAGCAGCTCCTCGCTGGTGTCGGTGCTGCCCTCGATGCCCAGCTCGACGTCGCTCTCGCTGACGCGCCGGGCGCGGTGACCGAACTCCTGCACGACAAGCTCGGCCGTGTCGGCGTCGAGCGTCTGGGTGATGGTCGCCATGACGCCTAGCTTCATCAGCGCCTTGACCACCTCCGGAGCCCGCGCGGCCATGCGGTTCGCGAGTTCCTGCACCGTGATGGTCTCGGGCAACACCACGTCGCGCACGTGACGGACCTGGTCGCTGCGCAGGCGCTCCAGCTCGGCCTGGCGCCGCTCGCGGTCGCGCTGGCGGCGAACGCTGGCGAGGCTACGGGTCTTCTCGTCCTCACCCTCGATGGCGGCCTGCACGTCAATGCGCCCGGCGCGCCGGCCGGCGTCCCCGGCCTTCTTGGGGGCGGGAACCTGCGGCCTGCGGGGCGGCAGGACAGTGCCGAGACGGCGGCGCGGCGCCTCGTCGTCGTCTGCGGGACGCCCGGTGGTAGGCCTGAGGCGCAGTGTCTCGCCCGCGGCAGGTGCCGGAGCAGGTGCGGCAGCAGTCGGTGCGGCAGCGCGGCGCGGTGCCTCCTGCGGTACGGCGGGTGCTGCCTGGCTGGCGGACTCGCGCGCGGTCGCCTCGGCGGCGGCGCGGGCTTCCTCCTCGATCTTGCGGCGTGCCTCTTCCTCGGCGGCACGGGCCTCTTCCTCGACCCTGCGGCGTGCCTCCTCGGCGGCGGAGAGGATATTGATCTTTTCCTGCTCGCGGCGCTCGGCCTCGCGGCGCGCGGTCTCGCGCTGCTGCTCGACGAGCGCGCGCTGCCGCACCGCGATCTCGGCAGCCGTCAAAGCGCGGCCACCGCCGGGTGCACGGGTGCTGGACGCGCCGGAGCGGTTGCCGCTGGGCGCTGCCGGGTTGGCCGCCGGGTCCTGCCGGGCGCGCCGGGGCCGCAGGCGCCCCCGTGCGGCTCTTGCGCACCTCGACCTGCACCACCTTGGAACGCCCATGGCTGAAGCTCTGGCGAACGCTGCCTGCGTCCACCGTGCGCCCGCCTAGCTCTGCGCGACCCGCAGGCCGCAGCGAGAGTCTGCCCTTGGTCGCCGTATCCTGATCGTTGCCGTCGCTCATCGTCCTACCTTAGCCTTTCGCCGGCCCAGGGAGAGGAGACCTCTTCGGTGACTCCCTGCAGCCGTCCTATCTCAACCCGCAGCAACCCAGCCAATCGGCCAGGCGCCACCGCTACGTGCACAACCCAGTCGCGGCCGAAGACCGCGCCGAGCATCTCTCCCGCCAGGGGCGCGGCGACGGGGAGGTTGCCCGCACCGCTCAGCAGACGGGCACGTTCCGCCTCGCTGCCGTCCATCGCCTGCACGACCAGGCCAACCTTGTGCGCCACGATCCACTCTCGCGCCTTCTGGAAGCCGCACACTGCTTGCCCGGCACGCCGGGTTAATCCGAGTAGCTCCACGATCCGGCGGCGCAGACCAGCTTCCACGGTCGCCGCCAAGTCCGGCGGCACCGTGACGGAGCCGCGCGCAGCCCTCGCGAATGCGCCACGCGCGCGCGGGCTATCTAGCACATCCCGACGCGCGCTCAACCAGATTCCCCGCCCCGGCAAGCGGTTCGCAAGGTCAGGCACGACCTGACCCTGGCCATTCGGACCGCCAGGCGCCACGACGAAGCGGACGAGCCGCTCCTTGGGGGCCTGCTCGCGCGTGACAGCGCACCGTCGGAGCGGCCCAACCTCGCGCTCGTCCGCGTCGAAGTCGGGGTCCTCGGGTCCGTCCTCACTGATATGGTCAGCCGCGCTCAGCGTCGCCAGCCTCCTGCGCAGGATTTCGTCTTGACTGGCCGCCGAGGCCTCGCCCGCCATCCTCGCCGTCGAACCAGTGCTGGCGCGCGGCCATGATCAGCTCGCTCGCGGTTGCCTCGTCCAGGGCATCCGCGCCGACGATCTCGACCAGCTCGTCGGCCGCGAGGTCCGCGAAGTCGTCCAGCGACTTCACGCCCTTCTCGCCGAGCTTGACGAGCATGGCGGGCGTCAGAGCCTCGAAAGCGGCGACTTCCTCGGAGACGCCCAGCTCGCGCCGCGTCTCGGTCAGCCCCTCGTCACGGCGGATGAGGAAGGCCTGGGCGCGGCGGATCAGCTCGTCGGCCACGCTCTCGTCGAAGCCCTCGATGTCGGCCAGCTCCTCGGGCGGCACGAAGGCCAGCTCCTCGATGCTGCCGAAGCCCTCGGCCACGAGCAGGCCCGCGATCACGTTGTCCACGTCGAGCGCGTCCACGAACAGCCCGGTGCGGCGGTGGAACTCCTCCTGCCGGCGCCCGCTCTCCTCGGCCTCGGTGAGGATGTCGATGTCCCAGCGCGTGAGCTGGCTGGCGAGACGCACGTTCTGGCCGCGCCGGCCGATGGCGAGGCTGAGCTGCTCGTCGGGCACCACCACCTCGACGCGCCCGTTCTCCTCATCCATCACCACCTTCGTCACCTCGGCGGGGCGAGCGCGTTGACCACGAAGGTCGCGTGCTGGCTCGACCAGGGGATGATGTCGATCTTCTCGCCCTGCAGCTCCTGCACCACGGCCTGCACGCGGCTGCCCCTCATGCCGACGCAGGCGCCGACGGGGTCTATGCTGCTGTCGCGCGAGACGACGGCCATCTTGGCGCGCGATCCCGGGTCGCGGGAGACCGCCTTGATCTCGATGATGCCGTCGTAGATCTCCGGCACTTCCTGGGCGAACAGCTTGGCGAGGAACGCCGGGTGGGTGCGGCTGAGGAAGATCTGCGGGCCGCGCGGCTCCTCGCGCACGTCGAAGATGTAGGCGCGCACGCGGTCGCCGTTGCGGAAGCTCTCGCGCGCGATCAGCTCGTCGCGGCGCAGAAGGGCCTCGGCGCGGCCGATCTCGACCATGAGGTTGCCGTACTCGGTGCGCTTGACCGTGCCGTTGACGATCTCGCCGACGCGGTCCTTGAACTCGTCATACTGCTTCTTGCGCTCATACTCGCGCACGCGCTGGACGATGACCTGCTTCGCGGTCTGCGCCGCGATGCGGCCGAAATCTATGGGCGGGAGCGGGTCCACGATGAACTCGCCGACCTTGATGTCGGGCTGGAACTTGCGCGCGATGTGCACGGGGATCTGGGTCTCCTCGTTCTCGACCTGCTCGACGGCCTCGGTCCAGCGGGAGAGGCGCACGTCGCCGGTCCGCTTATCAATGGTCGCGCGGATGTCCTTCTCGTGGCCGTACTTGGAGCGGCCGGCCTTCTGGATGGCCTGCTCCATCGCCTCCAGGACCTCGTCGCGGTCAATGCTCTTCTCGCGCGCGACCGCGTCGGCGACGAGGAGCAGCTCGGGACGGGAGACGGCGGTGTCCATGGTTGAGGTCTCCTAATTGGCTTTCGGCGAGGCGGCAGTCGCCTCGATCAAGGCGTCGGTGAGCACGAGCTTGGCGCGGCGTATGGTGGCGAGGGGGATGGCGACCTCGGAGCCGTCTTCGAGCCGGAGGCGGGCTTCCTGCCCGTCGGCGCCCTCGGCAATGCCAAGGACGATCCCCTTGAAGCGGCGTTGGCCGTCCACTGGGACGTGCAGCTCGACCCTGGCGCTGTGCCCGGCGAACCGTTCCCAATCCTTCACGCGGACCAGCGGCCGGTCAATGCCGGCGCTGCTGACCTCCAAGGTCCAGGTGCCGGGCAGGGGATCGTCCACGTCAAGGGCCGCGCCTACGGCATGGCTGATGCGCTCGCAATCGTCCACGCCGACGAGACTGCCATCGGCGCGGTCGGCCATGACCTGCACCGTAGGCCGCTCGCGGCCGAGGATCGCGACGCGCACCAGCTCGTAGCCCATGTGGGCGAGCAGCGGCTCGATCACGGCCACGAGCCTGGCCTCCAGCGAGGTGTCTTGGATAGTGTCGTCCCGGTCCAATGCCGAAAATCCAATGCCGAAAAGGCGGCCCTCTCAGGCCACCCCCGGCTACATGCTCAGGTTGTTAGTGATGGGCAGTATGTAGCGTCCCGAGGACTACCCGCGCAAGAGTGAGACACGAGGCTACCCGCGCGAGGGCTGCTCCACCGCGACCTTCGCCCGGCCAGGCTCCAGCCCGCGCAGCGCCCACAGGGCTGGCTTCTCGACCAGGCGGTGCAGGACGGAAGCAGCCGCGAGCGAGGTCGCGAGCAGGGTAGCACCCGCGACCAGGGGAGGTGCTGGTCGGCCCGCTTTCTCCCAAAGCTCGATCAACGGCATGTGCACGAGATAGAGCGCGTAGCTGAACACGCCCAAGCGGTGCGGCAGGGGGTAGCCAAGAAGCTGGCTCAGCCCGGTGCGGCCTGCCCAGAGCGCCGCCACGAGCAGCACCAGCAGGGGATAGGCGAGCCAGTCCGGAAGGCCCAGCGCGAGGCCGGGCAGGAGTGCCGCCAACGGGAGAGCGGCCCATCCTGGGTGCGCGAGGCGGCGTGCGAGCCAGGGCAGGTGCATCGCCCGGCGCGCGATCAGCCCGAGCGTGAAGCCCGCCAGGCAGCGCGCGAGCGGCAGCAGGCTGTAATTGTCGTAGAGATCGAGCGGCCCGCGTCTCCCGCCGGGATTGGCTGCGCCGAGACTGGCCGCGAGCAGCAGGGTCGCCATCGCGAGCGCCGCAGCCCCCGTCGTGCGCCCCCAGGGTCCGCGCAATGCGAGCCACGCGAGCGCCGGGAAGAGCATATAGGCGGCCCACTCCGTGCTGAGCGACCAGGACGGGACGTTGAGCGTCTCACTCAGACCCCACGCCTGCACCATGGCGAAGTTCGCGACCACCATGCGCCACCACACCGACACGTGCCCATCGAGCACCTGCGCGACGAGCAGGAGCAGGACGAGGAAGGCGTGCAGCGGCCACAGCCGGGCGAAGCGGCGCCAGAGGAAGCGCGCGTAGGTCTCGGCGTCGAACCCACGAGCGAACCAGCCTTCGTAGGCAAGCGCCATGACGAAGCCGCTCAGCACGAAGAAGAGGTCCACCATCAGGTAGCCGCGCAGCGCGAACGCCTTCAAGGGCCCGTGGGCGAGCGAGGGCGGCGCGCCGATGTGCAGGACAAGGTGATGAACGCAGACAAGCAGGGCGGCAAGGCCGCGCAACCCGGTTAGTGCCCTGTTCTCCTGCGCGGGCGTCATCTCCGTCCTTGGTCCGTCCCTTGAGCCGGTCCCAGCGAGCAGGACAAGGTTCAGGGCTACGAACGGATGAACGACCAGTAGAGCGGTGAGCGTCCGGCGGCGAGCGCCTTGGCTTCGTAGCGGGTCGGCGGCCAGCCGTCGGGCCGTTCGCGGGCGGGCCGTGGTGCGCTGAACAGGCTCTGGGCATCCATCACCTCGCCGACCCAAGACTGATAGGTTGGGTCGTCGGTTGCAACACGCCAGGACGCGGCGGGCTTCATCGCGCGGGCGACGAGCGGGATCAGCTCGGGATGCACGAAGCGGCGCTTGGCATGGCGCGCCTTGGGCCAGGGGTCGGGGAAGAGCAGGAACACCCCGTCGAGGCAGCGTTCCGGGAGGAGGTGCAGGAGGGCGCGGGCGTCGTCGGGCCAGAGCGAGGAGGTTCGGCGGGAGCGGTGCCGCCGCCGGGTCGAGCGGCTCGGGCAGGAGATGGGAGAGAAGGGAGCAGAGGCCGTTCTCGAACACCTCGCAGGCGATCAGCCCGGCATCCGGGTGAGCCTGCACTTGCGCGAGCGCGTGCTCGCCGCCGCCGAAGCCGATCTCAAGCTTGAGCTGCGCCGGGCGATGCGGGAAGGCGGCGAGCGGGTCGGATGCTGCCGCGGGGGCAAGGCGCAAGCGCGGCAGCGCCTGGTCGAGCAGGAGACGCTGGCGCGGGCGGAGCGGATGCCCGCGCGTGCGGCCGTAGAGGCGGTCGGCCGGCGGCTTGAGGAGGGGTGGCTTCAGCGGCCGAACGCGCTCCGGAGCGCGGGAACGAGGTCGGTGCGCTCCCAGGTGAACGTGCCCTTCTCCGGGTCCGGCGTGCGGCCGAAATGGCCGTAGGCGCTGGTGGGCACGTAGATGGGGCGGTTGAGCTGCAGGTGCTCGCGGATGCCGCGGGGACTGAGGTTGACCAGCTCGCGCAGCGTCTGCTCCAGCTTCGCCTCGTCCACGCCGTTGCCCGTGCCGTGCAGGTCCACATAGACCGAGAGCGGGTGGGACACGCCGATGGCGTAGCTGATCTGGATCGTGCAGTGCGTGGCCAGCCCGGCGGCGACCACGTTCTTGGCGAGGTAGCGGCAGGCATAGGCGGCGCTGCGGTCCACCTTCGTGGGGTCCTTGCCGCTGAACGCGCCGCCGCCGTGGGGGGCAGCACCCCCGTAGGTGTCCACGATGATCTTGCGGCCCGTCAGCCCGCAATCCCCGTCCGGGCCGCCGATCACGAACTTGCCCGTGGGGTTCACGTAGAACTCGCTCTCGGGCGGCATCCAGCCCTTCGGCAGCGTGTCCGCGACGATGGGCCAGAGCATCTGCTTGATGTCTTCCTGGTCCATGCCCTCGTCGTGCTGGGTGCTGACGACGACGCTGGCGGCCGCCATGGGCTTGCCGTCGAGGTAGCGGAGCGTGACCTGGCTCTTGGCGTCCGGCTGCAAGCCAGCGGCGCCCGCGTCGCCCGCCTTGCGCATCTCGCCCATGCGGCGAAGGATCGCGTGCGCGTAATGGATGGGGGCGGGCATCAGCTCGGGCGTCTCGGTGCAGGCGTAGCCGAACATGATGCCCTGGTCGCCGGCGCCCTCGTCCTTGTTGCCCAGGCTGTCCACGCCGGCGGCGATGTCGGCGGACTGCGCGTGCAGGTGGCACTCGAAGGCGGCGTTGCGCCAGGAGAAGCCAGCCTGGTCGTAGCCGACATCGCGCACGGCCTCGCGCACGAGGTGCTCCAACCGCTCCGGCGTCACCGCGTCTGGGCCGCGGGTCTCGCCGGCGAGCACGATGCGGTTGGTGGTCACGAGCGTCTCGCAGGCGACGCGGGAATAGGGGTCGGCGGCCAGGAAGGCGTCCAGCACGGTATCGCTGATGCGGTCGGCGACCTTGTCGGGGTGGCCCTCGGAGACGGACTCGGAGGTGAACAGGAACTCGCCCTTGTCGCGCATGACTTTTCCTAGTGTCGCGAGACGGCACAAGGCCGGGGACGCCGTGCCGGCGGTTGCCGGGGCGGGGGGTGTGTGGCGGAAACAGTATGGGGGGTCAAGGGGCGGGGGTGATGCAGACGATCCTGGTCCAGGGATGCCTCATCCTGGCAACTCCTCGAACGGGATAGATGCCGGTATAGCCGTCCGCACGATGATCTCCGCTACGCTACCACCGGCAAACTCGGCCAAGGGAACGTAGTCGGCCCAGGTGCGCAGCCGCGTGCCGGGCTTCTGGCGATTGATCGTTGTTCCATTGTTCCAGCGGCACGTGAAAAGGGCCAATCGTGCCGCCATCAGGGCCTGCGCTTCCCAGGCAAGCACAACCTGATCGCGCGTGTTTTCATACGCGTCCAGCTTTACGGCCTTCCCTCGCTCCGGCCAGAAGTGGACCTGGCGATTCACCATGCGCCGCCACTCCGTGGGGGTGATCGCCGGGTCGAGATGCTGCTTCAGTGCCTCGTTGCGCAGATATTGAAGGCGTAATGCTGCACTGTGATCGGGCAAGAGAGGCTCATAGCGGTTCCGATTCTGCGTCAGCAACTCTTCCCGCCTCGCTGCCGGCACCTCGAATAGCGTGCACAGCGCGTCAGCCGACAGCAGGCCGTGAGCGCGGATGTGCGGCAGCGCCGCCCTATCGGTCACGTGATACAGGAGTGGAAATCGGCTCAAGAAGCGCCGCTCACCGTTCGTCATCAAATCCCTAACACCTCCGCCATCCCATACTGCCCCGCTGCCCGACCCTTCGTCCAAAGGGCGGCTTGCACTGCGCCCGTCGCGAACACCCGGCGGTCGAAGACGCGGCTGCTCAGCGCGATGTGCTCGCTCGCGGACGCGAACAGCACCGTGTGCTCGCCGACGACCTGGCCGCCGCGCAGGGCCGCGAAGCCGATGGCGCCGGGCTTGCGGGGGCCGGTGTGGCCGTCGCGCCCGCTCTCCGCCACGTCCGCGAGGTGGACGCCGCGGCCGTGGGCCACGGCGCGGCCGAGGGCGATCGCGGTGCCGGAGGGCGCGTCCACCTTCTGGCGATGGTGCATCTCCAGGATTTCGGCATCGTATTGGTCCGCAGGGAGCGCCGCGCCGAGGCGCTCGGCCAGCGCCAGCAGGAGGGTGACGCCGGGCGCGAAGTTGGCGGCGTGGACGACGGGCACGTGCCGGGCCGCCTCGGCGACCGCGGCTTCGTCGTCTGCGGCAAGGCCCGAGGTGCCGAGCACCCAGGCCGCGCCCGCCCCGGCGATGGCGCGCGCGTGCTCCTGGGTAAGGGAGGCGTGGGTGAAGTCCACCACGCAGTCGGAGGCGGCGGCGAGCGCCTCGATGTCGGGCATGCGGGGAACGTCCGCTGGCGGGCTGCTCCGCGCGGTGCCTCCCGTGAGGACGCAGCCTGCCGCGTGGACCTCCTCAACGAGCAGCCGCCCCATCCGGCCGGTCACGCCGGCGATCCCGATGCGCATGATCCATACCTACAGCGATAGCGGCGCAGCGTGGGATACCAGCGGGGCATCTGTCGAGGCGTTGGCGGCGCGGAACATCTGCCCACTGGGGAAGGATGGGGCAGGCCGCGCCGCCGCCCTGAGCCGCGCCACTCGCTTGGGGGAGGAGGGCGCCGCAGGTCTCAGCCGAACGGGACACAGCGGCGCGGGTTGCAGCACGCCGCGCTTTTTTCGGTAACAACGTCTGACCGCCACGTGATCTCACAGAAGCGTGATGACAGGACGGGATGAACTGCGCCGACGCGTATGGCTTACAGGGTTCGGCCGTGCCGCTTGCTCCCATTTCGGCCAGATCAGGGTCGGCCGAACTGAGGAAGGGGACCGACCGATTGGGCCGGCCACGGGGCGGAACGCATGGATCTATCCGTCTCGGAGCTTCTCCGTGAAGCCGGGCAAGACCCGGCACTGCAAGCCGTCGCCATCGTGTGCGGGACCTTCATCCTGGAGGATGCCGCGACGATCCTCGCCGCCACTGAAGTCGGTGAGGGCAAGATTGCCCTCGGCGTCGCGCTCGGGGCGCTCTATCTCGGCATCGTGCTGGGCGACCTAGGGCTTTACGGTCTCGGGCGGCTGGCGGCCCTTTTTCCCTGGGCGCGCCGCTGGGCACCGAAGCCCGGCGTGCAGCGCACGCAGGCATGGATCTGCAACAATGTATTCAAGACGGTGTTCATCAGCCGCTTCCTGCCCGGCGCGCGACTGCCGACCTACACGCTCTGCGGCTTCGTGCGGGCGAGCTTCGCGCGGTTCGCGCTGGCCGCGATCATGGCGACGCTGATCTGGACGTCGCTGCTGTTCACCGTCTCGCTGAAGGTCGGGGCGTTCCTGATGAATCACCTGGGCGCCTGGCGCTGGGTGGGCATCGCCGTTTTCGTGGCAACGATCGTCATCGTCGGCCGTTTGGCAGCCCGCATCGTTGAGGAACCTCCCAAGACATCATGACCAGTCAGACAGACAGCCAGGCGCTGGCCGGCACGCTCGCGCGCCTGCCTCCCCGCCCGCCCCGCGTGGTCTCGCCGTTCGAGTTCTGGCCGGACTGGGCGATGTACACGCCCGTCGTCGCTGCTGTGGCTCGCGCTCGGCCTGCGCTACCGAGATTTCACGATGCCGACCGCAGCCAACCCCGGCATCGCGAGCGGGGGCCTGTGCGGGGAGAGCAAGTCGGAGATCTTCGCGCTCGCCGGGCCGCGGGCCAGGACGCTGATCCCGACCTGGACCACGCTCACCGCGAGCGGGGATGCCGCGGCCGACGCGGCGAGGGCCGAGATAGCAGCGGCGCGCGCCGAGCTTCGGTTCCCGCTCGTCGCCAAGCCGGATATCGGCTGCAACGGCACGGGCGTCCGTCTCATCGCCAGGGCGGAGGACCTGCCGCGCGGTCTCGCGGGGTATCCTGCGGGCGCGGTGCTGGTGCTGCAGGATTTGGTGCCTTGGGAGGGCGAGGCCGGGCTGTTCTACGTGCGCCAGCCGGGTGCGGCGAAGGGGCGGCTCACGTCACTCACGCTGAAGGAGGCGCCCTACGTAGTGGGCGATGGGCGCTCGTCGCTGGAGGAGCTGGTGCTCGCCGACCCGCGCGCCGGGCGCGTGCCGGAGATCTACCTGCCGCGGCTGCAAGGGCGGCTCGACGAGGTGCCCAACCAGGGCGAGCGGGTGCGGCTCGTGTTCAGCGGCAATCACTGCAAGGGCTCGATTTTCCGCGACGGCCAGGACGAGGTCACGCCCGCGCTGGAAGCGGCGGTGGACGGCTTCGCGCAGGACATGCGGGACTTTCATTTCGGTCGCATTGACGTGCGCTACGAGAGCCTGGCCGCGCTGCGCCGGGGGGAAGGTTTCCGGGTGATCGAGGTGAACGGGGTCGGGTCCGAGGCGACGCACATCTGGGACCCGGAGTGCAGCTTGCGCGAGGCCTATGCCGCGCAGTTCCGGCACTATGCGGAGGCGTTCCGCATCGGGAGCGCGATGCGCGCGCGCGGGCACCGCTCGACGCGGCCACTGGAGCTGCTGCGGTTGTGGCGGCTGCAGCGGCGGCTGCTGGCGAGCTACCCGCTGAACGATTGAGGCCAGGCGGGGACGGCGAGGCATCGCAGCGTCGTGCGTCGCGGCTTCGTGTGTAGCGGCGTTTCCGACCGTCGTGTTTGCTGATCTGGCGCTTATTCCACGGCAGCGACGGGGAGGAAAACGAATGACCATGCTCCTGCGGCGCCACGTCCTCGCGGCAACGGCGGCCGGAACCCTCGCCGGCGCGGCTACGGCGCGTGCCCAAGATGCGTCCCAGGGATCGAGTGGCCCAGAGGGCGGCCCTGAGCCGATCAAGGGCAACAACGGCGCCGACACCCTTGCCGCGCGCAACGCGCCAGTCGCCCAGGAGGACCCGGACATCCTCACGTCGCCACGCACGGATCACGGCGCAGTGCCGAACCTGAAATGGCCGTTCGCTCTCTCACACGTGCTGAAGGGGAGGGCGTGCATCACCGCGGTGAACCAGCGCGGCCATGCCTTCGTGGACGACGTGGGCGAGGGCGACCTCTGGTTCTTCCCATCCGGCGTCCCGCATTCCATCCAGGACTTCCATCCGGACGGGACCGAGTTCCTGCTCGTGTGACGATGGCAGCTTCTCCGAGGACAACACGTTCCTCATCACGGACTGGCTCGCCCACACGCCGAAGAGCGTGCTGACGAAGAATTTCGGGTGGCCGGAGAGCGCCTCCGACAACGTCCCCAAGCACGAGCTGTACATCTTCGAGGCACCCGTGCCCGGCCCGCTCGACCAGGACGTAGTGAAGGACGCGAGCATCGTGGGCAGACCCTGAGCCATCGGATGCTGCAGCAGGAACCGGAGCGGGCGCATGACCGTGTTCGCCTCGTCGAGCAATACGCGCAGCTTCGACCACCAGGGTGGCGACGTGGGCTTCGTGCCGTTCGCCATGCGCCATTACATCGAGAATGCCGGGAGCACGACGCTGGGTTCCTGGAGATCTTCAAGGCCTAGACGTTGACCGGCCCCGTGTCCCCGACCGTCATGGCTGGTTGGCATCAAATCCGCGATGAATATGGCGCGGTGGACAGCCTCAAGTCATGCCAGCGCCCCCGAACCATGACCGCCATACCTCCCGTCACGCAATCCATTCAGCGCTTGACGCCGCCGGCGAGAAACCCGCCTATCCTCCTCGATGTCCTCCACGCCCTCCCCTCCCGAGCCAACCGACCTGGCAAGCCAGCGTGACGAGGACGCCCAGGTACTACCGCCAGGTCCTCCACGAGCTGATCGAGATCGGCGCCGACCTCGCCCGCGCCGTCCACCGCCAGGCCACTACGGAGTCCAACGTCGCGCCCGGCGCCGCCCCTGGCCCCAAGCCCACCGCGGTCCCCGCGCCCGACCCCACCATCGCCTTCGACCGCATCGCCCGCACCCTGCGCCGCACCATCGCCCTCGCCCGCAAGCTCACCGAGCCTGCCCCGGCCTGCCCCAGCCGAGCGCTCGCACCGAGCGCCGCCTCGCAGCCCGCAAGCAGATCATCCGCGCGGTCGAGGACACCATCCAGCGCCGGACCGACGGCGCCGAGGCGGAGGCGCTGCACGCCGAGCTTCGCGAGCGCCTGGACGACCCCGACCTCGACGACGACCTCGACCAGCAGCCCATCGCCGACATCATCGCCGCGATCTGCCGCGACCTCGGCATCGAGCACTTCCCCGGCACCCATCCCTGGAAGCGCCGCACGCCCCAGGACGTGCGCGACCTCCGCGCCCGCGCAGCAGGGCCCAGACCGCTCAGCCCAGAATGGCTCAGCCCGGAACCGTGCCGCCGCGCATCCTCCAACCACCGCCCCCGCGCCCCCGGACCAGCACCGGCCCGCCGCGACCCTGATCCGGCTCCCCAGCTACGACGCGAGACTGGGCGTGCCGGTCAAGACCCAGGGCCGCTCGTATTACTCAGTGGATGACGCTGACGCCGCACGAGCTGGTGAAGGCGCACCTGCACATCCCGTCCGACCTGATGGATGCGCTTCGCAAGAAGGCGAGCGTGGTGCCGACGTGCCGTCGGCCCAGGAGCGGGTCTTGCGACGCTAACCCTTCCCGTCGAAGAATTGCGCGACCTTCGCGAAGAAGCCTTCCGTCTCCGGGCTGCCGCGCTCGTTCTTCTTGGACTCGGCGTCAAACTCTTCCAGCAGCTCGCGCTGGCGCCGGGTCAGGTTCTGGGGGGTCTCGACGGAGACTTGGATATACATGTCGCCGCGCGCGGTGCTGCGCAGCACCGAGAAGCCTTTTGCGCGCAGGCGGAACTGGTCGCCCGTCTGCGTGCCGGGCGGAATCTTCACCTTGGCGCGGCTGCCGTCTATGGCCGGCACCTCGATCTCGCCGCCAAGGGCGGCCTGGGCCATCGGCAGCGGCACCCGGCAGTAGATATGGGCGCCGTCCCGCTGGAAAATCTCGTGCGGGCGGACGGCGATGTGGACGTAGAGGTCGCCTGCAGGAGCACCTTGCCGCCCGGCCGCGCCCTCGCCGGCCAGCCGGATGCGCGTGCCGTCCTCGACGCCGGCCGGGATCGCGACTTGCAGGCTGCGCTCGCGCTCGACCGTGCCCGCGCCACCGCAGACCTTGCAGGGGTTGCGCACGACCCGGCCCGTGCCGTGGCATGTCGGGCAGGTCTGCTCGACGAGAAGAAGGCCGCGCTGGGCGCGCACCCGGCCCGCGCCGCCGCAGGTGGGGCAAGCAGTGTCGGACGCCTTGCCGCTCTCGCTGCCGGTCCCATGGCAGGCGTCGCACTGCACGCGCGTCGCGACGCGGATGGTCTTCTTCTCGCCGGAGAACGCTTCCTCCAGGCTGATCTCGATTCCGGTGCTGAGGTCGGCGCCAGCGCGCGAGCGGGCACCACCGCGGCGGCCGAGGGCCTCGCCGAACATCTGGTCGAAGATATCGCCCAGGCCGCCCGCGTCGCCGAAATTGAAGCCACCCGCGAAGCCCCCGAAGCCAGCACCGGGTGAAGGACCGCCGCCAGAGGCGAAGGCGGCGTGGCCGAAGCGGTCGTAGGCGGCGCGCTTCTGGTCGTCCTTGAGGACGTCGTAGGCTTCGTTCAGATCCTTGAACTTGGCCTCGGCTTTGGCGTCCCCAGGGTTGCGGTCGGGGTGGTGCTGCATAGCGAGCTTGCGATAGGCGCGCTTGAGGTCCTCTGCGCTCGCTTCGCGCGCGACGCCGAGCGTCGCGTAGTAGTCCTGCTTGGTTGCCATCTCAGCTCATCGTTCCTGGGACCGCGTAGGCGCTGGCGCCCGCCGTCTTAGGGGACGTGCGGGCGCCGGGCCGTCTCATGGTCGGAAGAAAGCCTTAGCTGGCCTTCTTCGTCGGGTCCACTTCCTCGAAGTCGGCGTCCACCACGCGCTCGCCGTTCGGGCCGGTGCCGGTGCTGCCGGGCTGACCTTGGGCGGCATCGGGCTGCTCGCCAGCGGCTTGGGCCTTATACATGGCCTCGCCGACCTTCATGGCCGCCTGGCTCAGGCGCTCGCCGGCCTGGCGGATGGTGTCCGCGTCCTGGCCTTCAAGCGCGCGCCTTGCGTCGGCAACCGCGGTCTCGGCCTCGGTCCTGACCTCGGCCGGCACCTTGTCGCCACCCTCAGTCAACGTCCGCTCGACCTGGTGGACCATCGCCTCGGTCGTGTTGCGGGCCTCGACCTGCTCGCGGCGGCGCTTGTCGGCCTCGGCGTTGACTTCCGCCTCGCGCACCATGCGCTGGATGTCCTGCTCGGAGAGGCCGCCGCTCGCCTGGATGCGGATCTGCTGCTCCTTGCCGGTCGCCTTGTCCCGCGCCGAGACGGAGACGATGCCGTTCGCGTCAATGTCGAACGCCACCTCGATCTGCGGCACGCCGCGCGGCGAGGGCGGAAGGCCGGTCAGGTCGAAGTTGCCCAGCAGCTTGTTGTCGGCTGCCATCTCGCGCTCGCCCTGATAGACCTTGATGGTCACCGCGCCCTGGTTGTCCTCCGCCGTCGAGAACACCTGGCTCTTCTTGGTCGGGATCGTGGTGTTGCGGTCAATGAGCCGGGTGAACACGCCGCCCAGGGTCTCGATGCCGAGGCTGAGAGGCGTCACGTCGAGCAGCAGCACGTCCTTCACGTCGCCCTTGAGCACCGCGCCCTGAACGGCGGCGCCGACGGCGACGACCTCGTCCGGGTTCACGTTGCGCGCCGGGTCACGGCCGAAGAACTGCTTGACCGCCTCGATCACCTTGGGCATCCGCGTCATGCCGCCGACGAGGATGACCTCGCTGATCTCGCCCGCGGAGACGCCCGCGTCCTTGAGCGCGGAGCGGCAGGGCTCCAGCGTCTTCTGGATCAGGTCGTCCACGAGGGATTCGAGCTTGGCCCTGCGTGAGCTTCATCACGAGGTGCTTGGGGCCGGACGCGTCCGCCGTGATGAACGGCAGGTTGATCTCGGTCTCCTTGCTGGAGGACAGCTCGATCTTGGCCTTCTCGGCGGCCTCCTTGAGGCGCTGGAGGGCGAGCTTGTCGCGGCGCAGGTCAATGCCCTGGTCACGCTGGAACTCGCCCGCGAGATAGTCAATCACGCGGTTGTCGAAGTCCTCGCCACCGAGGAACGTGTCGCCGTTGGTGCTCTTCACCTCGAACACGCCGTCGCCGATCTCCAGCACGGAGATGTCGAAGGTGCCGCCGCCGAGGTCATAGACCGCGATCGTGCCGGTGCCCTTCTTGTCCATGCCGTAGGCGAGGGCGGCGGCCGTCGGCTCGTTGATGATGCGCAGCACCTCCAGCCCAGCGATCCGCCCGGCATCGCGCGTTGCCTGGCGCTGGGCGTCGTTGAAGTAGGCAGGGACCGTGATGACGGCCTGCACCACCTTCTCGCCGAGATACGCCTCGGCCGTCTCCTTCATCTTGCCGAGGATGAAGGCGCTGATCTGGGACGGGCTATACTTCTGGCCGCGTGCCTCGACCCAGGCGTCGCCGTTGTCGCCGTTGACGATCGCGTAGGGGACAAGCTTCTTGTCCTTCTCCACGATGGGGTCGGCGTAGCGGCGGCCGATCAGGCGCTTGACCGCGTAGATCGTGTTGGTGGGGTTAGTCACCGCCTGGCGCTTGGCGGACTGGCCGACCAGGCGCTCGCCGTTGTCGGCGAAGGCGACCATGCTGGGTGTCGTGCGCGCGCCCTCGCTATTCTCCAGCACGCGGACGTCGCTCGCAGCACTACCTTCCATGATCGCGACGCAGCTGTTCGTGGTGCCGAGGTCTATGCCGATGACCTTGCTCATGCATGTCTCCATTGCAGCGGCCGGGAGCGGCCCGAAGCACCGCGCACAGCCCTAGTGGGGATTGGTCTAGTGGGGATTGGAAAAGATGTGGTCCGCACGCCCAAGCCAGGCAAGGCCCAAACGTGCCTATTTCTTAGGCAGTTGTGGCCTGAGCTCGCGTCCCGACCGCTTCGGGTGCCTTGGCTACGACGACCATGGCGGGGCGGAGCAGGCGGCCGTTGAGAAGCCAGGCGCTGGTCCAGGCTTGCAGGACGGTGCCGGGCGGGACTTCGGCGCTGGGCTGCTCGGCCATGGCCTGGTCGCGGTTGGCATCGAAGGGCTGGCCGGTGGGATCGGCGCGGGTGATGCCATGGCGCTCCAGGATGCCGAGGAAGCTGCGCTCGACGCCCTCGAACCCTTCACGCAAGCGCGTGATGGTCTCCGGCTCGTTGGGGGCGGGCGGGGGCAGGCTTGCGAGGCCGCGGCGCAGGTTCTCGGCACCCTCGACTACATCGCGGGCGAAGCTTTGGACGGCGTATTGCCTCGCGTCGTCGAGGTCACGCCGATTGCGCTCGCGGGTGTTGCGCAGCTCGGCCTCGGCACGGAACCAACGGTCGCGCATGTCGTCGCGCTCGGCTTCAAGCTGGGCAATGCGGGCCTCTGGGCGGGCCTCGGGGGTGAGTTCAGGTCGGTCCGCCGCGGCGGCCTCGGCCACCCCAGTTTTGGCATCGTTGGGCGGGACCTGCGGCGGGGCGGGTTCAGGGTGATCGCTCATGGCCGCTCAGGTAGTGGCTGGCCTGCCGCGGGGCAAGCGGCACCAAGCAATGTGGCCGTTCGGCAACAGTTGCTGATTTTCAACGCATAACCCAGCTCTGAATGTTCCTGCCGCATGTTCTGTATATACAAGCAGCTACAAAACAAGAACACGCAGCAAGGCGTCGAGGCGCAGGCGGCCCTCTCGCGAGGCGCGCAGGCCGGCATCGTCCTGGGCAAGATAACCCTCGTCCAGTGCGGCGCGGAGGGTGTCCTGGTCGAGTGCGCTCTCCAGGGTGATCCCGGTGCGGGCGGCGAAGCGGGCGCGGTCCACGCCCTCGGTGAGGCGCAGGCCCATGAGCAGCATCTCGCGGGCGCGATCGGCGGGCGGAACGGCATCCTCGCCGCCGGTGCCGTGACCCTGCTTCTCGACGCGCTCAGCCCACGGCTCCGGGGCGCGGTGGCGTCGCGTGGCGAGGAGCTGGTCGCCGACGGTAACGCGGCCGTGGGCGCCGGGTCCGATGCCGGCGTAGTCGGAGTAGCGCCAATAGGCGAGGTTGTGGCGGCTCTCGGCGCCGGGGAGCGCGTAGTTGGAGACTTCATATGGGAGTAGGCCACGCCGGGCGGCAGCATCGGTGGTGGCCTCATAGAGTTCGGCGGCGCGATCCGGGTCGGGGAGGTTCAGCTCACCGCGGCGGTGCAGCGCCTCGAAGCGGGTGCCAGGCTCGACGGTGAGCTGGTAAAGCGAGAGGTGGTCGGCGGCGAGCGTGAGCGCCTGGTCGAGTTCCGCCTGCCAGGCGGGCAGCGTCTGGCCGGGGCGGGCGTAGATCAGGTCGAAGGAGAGGCGCGGGAACAGGGCGCGGGCGAGTTCGAGCGCGGCGAGTGCTTCGGCGGCCGAGTGCTCGCGGCCGAGGAAGCGTAGTGCCGGGTCGTCGAGCGCCTGGATGCCGAGGGAGAGGCGGTTGACGCCGGCAGCGCGGAACGCGGCGAGCTTGCCCGCCTCGACGCTGGTGGGGTTGGCCTCCAGCGTGACTTCCAGGTCGGGCAGCGGGTCGAACAGGCGGCGCGCATCGCCGAGGATCGCCGCGACGCCGTCCGGGTCCATGAGGCTCGGGGTGCCGCCCCCGAAGAACACGGAGGCGAGCGGGCGGCGGCCGAGCCGGGCGGCCTCCCAGGCCAGCTCCGTCCGCAAAGCGGCGATGAAGCGCGCCTGCGGGATGCGCTCGCGGACGTGGCTGTTGAAGTCGCAGTAGGGGCACTTGGCGAGGCAGAAGGGCCAGTGGACGTAGAGGGCGAGGGGTTCCATGCGTCCTGCTATATGGTGCGGCCATGGAACCCGAGTCGGTGATTCGGGTGCGGGCGGCGTTGCGCGCGGCCGGGCACCCAGATGATATCCGCGCCTTCCCCGAGGGCACGCGCACGGCGGCCGATGCCGCGGCAGCGATCGGGTGCGATGTCGCGCAGATCGCCAAAAGCATCGTCTTCCGTGCCAAAGGTGAGAACGGCGACCGTGCCGCCGTCGTCGTCGCCTCGGGCGCGAATCGGGTGGACCCGGCGCGCGCGGGGGCGGCGCTCGGGATCGCGCTCGAGCGGGCGGACGCCCGGTTCGTGCGCGATGCGACAGGCTTCGCGATCGGCGGTGTCGCGCCCGTAGGGCATACGGCGCCGCCGCTGGTGCTGCTGGACGAGGATCTGTTCGCGCTCGGCACGCTCTGGGCCGCGGCCGGGTCGCCGAATCACGTGTTCCGGACGGACGCGGACGCGCTGCGGCGGATCACGGGGGCGAGGGTGGCGGCGGTGCGGGAGGGTTAGGGAGCGTCGCTGCCCCCAAGCGGCGCCAACCTGGGGCGCGGCCGCAACGTCAGCCCCGCATAGAGATCCGCCAGGCGCACCTCGACCTGGATTGCCGGCAGCGCCAACACCGCGTCCAGCCCGCGCAGCGTCTCGTGATGCCACGAGCGGTCCTCGGCGCGCGACCATAGGATCGCCTCGGGAGCGTCGGGATCAACGAGGATGATGTGCTCGATGCTTGCGACAGACTTGTATTCATCGAGCTTACCGATCTGGTCGAGCGACCGGGTGGAAGGCGAGAACACCTCCAACACGACCCTTGGCAGGGTCGCCGTCATGCTCTCGGGGTCGAACGGCCCGCAATCTACACCGAAATCGGGATGCCGGCCGCTCCGCACGCCGGTCACCACCGTCTGGTCGGCCGAGAAGGGACGGCATGGATCGCCGTCCAGCTTGGTGCCGATCCGCATCGCCGCGTTCATCACGATGCGATCGTGCTTCTGCTTCGCCCCGGCCATTGCCATGGGCTGCCCGTCAACCAACTCATAACGCTGCTCCTGGCCTTCCTGCCATTCCAGGAAATCCTCAAGGCTCGTGCGCGGCGGGACGGCGGCTTCGCTCATCGCAACACCGTATCACGATCGGCCCGGTGCGGCACGGCTACCCTTCGCGCGCCAGCTCCAGCGCCCCCGCGACGAGCGCCGCCGCGTCCTTGACGCTGTGCCCGGCTAATGCCTCGCGCAGCCCGACGTCGAGCGCGTCCGCGCCCGCGTCCGCCGCCTCCTCCGGTGCCGGGCCGGCGACGAGGGTGATCTCGCCGTGGACCTCCTTCGCGGCGAGTTGGGAGCGCGGGCTTGCCGGTTCTGACACCCGGCCCGCACGAGCGGGAATACGTGCAGATGCGATTTACGTTGCCTCTGGCAACGCGGCTGCGAGGGGCCAATCCCGAAGGAGAGCGCCCTCATCGCTCGGCGAGCGCGAGCTTTGCGCCGAGGGCGACGAAAGCAGCGGCAAAGGTGCGGCGCATCCAGGCTAGCACCCGCGGGCGGGAGATCACATGCTCCCGGATCGAGGCGGCAAACACCCCGTATCCGACGAAGACGACGAAGGTGAGCAGCATGAAGACGGCGCTCAGCTCCAACATACGCGGGAGCGGGTGAGGCTCGCCGGCGCTGATGAACTGCGGCAGGAACGCGACGAAGAAGATCGAGAGCTTCGGGTTGAGGACATTGATCAGAATGGCGGAGATGATCACTTGGACCGCTGAGCGGGGAGCGACCTCCTTCTCCACCCTGAGCGCCCCGTGCTCCTTCAGCGTGTTCCAAGCCATGTAGAGCAGGTAAGCCACACCCAGGTATTTGAGGGTCTGGAACGCGAGCGCGCTCGCGTGCAGGAGTGCTGCCAGGCCTGTGACCGCAGCGGCCATATGCGGGACGATGCCGAGGGTGCATCCGAACGCGGCGACGATGCTAGCGCGGGACCCGCGCTGGAGGCCGGCTGCCAGCGTGTAGAGGACGCCAGTGCCAGGTGAGGCGACGACGACGAGCGAGGTCAGCAGGAACTCGATGCTCATGGTGTCCTCCCGTGGCGTGCAATCAGCGTAGGGGCTGCTAGCTAGTGCGTCATTCCGGAGCCGAGCGGAGAAAAATGCACGCTTATGCGCCGCGACCTGCTTCGGAAGATGCTTTCCAAACAGGCCGCGATTAAAGAACGAGGGCCGGGCGGACATCGGTGCGTCCGAAATCGTTGCCCTTGAATAGAAGCGGTAGGCCACTCTCGGCAGCAAGCGCGTAACTGCAGCAATCGCCGAAATTGAGGCCGGCCGGGTGCCGTCCCTTGCCGTAGCGCAGGAACGCCTCGGCTGCTTGTTGTGCCTGATCGAGGGTGAAGGGCACGACTTCAGCACCCACGCCACCGACGAGACGGCCCACCGCATTGCGGGCTGCCGGACCCAGGCGCCCCATCAGCACCATGGTGGTTTCCAGGTAGGACGGAGCGCCGATGAGGCGCGAAGGTGCTGCCAGGATCGCGGCGGTGAACACATCCGCCTCCGGCTCGCATAGCAAGACGGCGACCAGTGCCGAGCTATCAATTACCATCAGCCGAACAAGCCGGCCTCGTCGTAGCCCAGGATCTCATCCGGCGTGCGCGGGTCGAGAACGGGCAAGCGGGCCAACTCATCTTGCAAGGCGCGGACCGCAGCCCATGCTCCAGCAGGAGCGGATGCCTTCTCCGGGACGCGCAGCATGATGTCGGCATCGTGCTCCCCGGCCGGCAGCACACCAGGGGCATGACCAGTGATGGTTCCGTCCGCAGCGACGCGAAGACGGATGCGGACGTGGTGCATGACGTGGAGGTCCAGTCGAAGCGGGTTGTTCTCTCCCCTCTCTACACCAGTCCTCTGCTATCCGCGACGCCGAGGATCAACGGCTCGGGGCTAACTTTCCCGCGCCAGCTCCAGCGCCCGCGTATACACCACCTTCCGCGGCAGCCCCAGCGCGCCCGCGACGAGCGCCGCGGCGTCCTTGACGCTGTGCCCAGCCAGTGCCTCGCGCAGCCCAGCGTCGAGCGCGTCCGCATCCGCCGCTTCTTCCGGCGCCGGGCCGACGACGAGGGTGATCTCGCCGCGGGCCTGCTCCGTCGCGTAGTGGGCGGCAAGGTCCGGCAGCGTGCCGCGCCGCACCTCCTCGAACCGCTTGGTCAGTTCGCGCGCGATCGCGGCGGGGCGGGGGCCGAACGCTTCCGCCAGGTCGGCGAGGGTCTCGGCGATGCGGTGGGGCGCCTCATGCCAGACCAGCGTGGCCTGCAGCCCGGTGCGCTCGAGGCCGCGCAGCCGACCGAAATTGGCCCGGCGCGCGGCCTGACGCGGCGGCGGGAAGCCCAGGAACAGGAACGGCTGCGGCGGCAGGCCCGACAGCACCAGCGCCAGCACCGCCGCGTTCGCGCCCGGCACGGCGCCAACCGGCAAGCCCTCCGCTATGGCCGCGCGCACGAGCCGGTAGCCGGGGTCGGAGACCAACGGCGTCCCTGCGTCGCTCACGAGCGCGATCCGCTTGCCGGCCCGGAGTTGATCGAGCAGTGAGGGCACGCGCGCGGCCTCGTTGTGCTCGTGCAGCGCCTCCGTCCGGGGGCGGATGCCGGCATGGGCAAGGAGGCGGGCGGTGGTGCGCGTGTCCTCGCAGAGCACGAGGTCGGCGGCGCGCAGAACGGCCACGGCGCGGAGGGTCAAGTCGCCGAGGTTGCCGATCGGCGTTGCCACGAGCACGAGGCCGGGTGGTATAGGAGAGGGGTCGCCTGCCTCGGGAGGGGCCACCAATGCTTCGTCGGGCATTCCTGTTCCTGCTCGCGCTGCCGCTCACGGCGTGTGTCGTTGGGCCTTACGCCATGGGCGGGCCAGGGGCCATCCCGGCGCCGGTCGGGCCAGCCGGCCCGGCGCCGCGGTCGCAGGTCGCGGCGCTCCTGCCGCTCTCGGGACCGAACGCGGCGCTCGGCCAGGCGATGCTGCAAGCGGTGCAGCTCGCACTGGCCCCGCCAGGCTCGCCGCCGCTCGACGCGGAGGATACGGGCGGCACGCCGGAGGGCGCCGCGAATGCCGCGCGGGCGGCCGTGGGCAAGAGCGCCGGCCTGTTCATCGGCCCGCTCACTGCGGCGGAGACCGCGGCGGTGGCGCCTATCGCGCAGGCCGCGAACGTGCCGATGCTGGCGCTGACCAGCGATGCCGCACAGGCGCGGCCTGGCGTGTGGACGCTCGGCATCACGCCCGAGCAGCAGGTGCGCACGCTGGTGCGGGCCGTGCAGGCGGAGGGCAAGACGCGGTTCGCGGCGGTGCTGCCACAGGGCGCGTTCGGCAATGCCATGGCGGATGGATTGACCGCTGCAGCGGCCGAGGCCGGGCTGCCGCCCCCGGCGATGCAGCGCTACGCGCCCCGCAGCGTTTCCGCGCTGGACCGGGCGCTCAAGGACGTATCCGACTACGCCAGCCGGCGCGACGCGCTCAAGGCGCGGCAGCAGGCAGCACAGGCGCCGGGCGCACCAGCAGCAACCCCGGAGACGCCAGCAGCGCCGACGACGCCGCCGAGCGGCGACGCGGATGCTAGCCAGCCGCCCGACCAGCAGCAAACTGCCCAGGCGGCGCCGGCCACGCCGGAGACGCCGCCCGCCTCTCCTGTCCGAGCCGCCGCCGCTGCCGCCTCTGCCCTTCGATGCCCTGCTGCTCGGCGCGGTCGGTCCCGATCTCGGCCCGGCTGCCGCCCAGCTTGCGCCGGACGGCATTGCCCCGAGCGACGTGCGCGTGCTCGGTCCTGCGCTCTGGGAAGGCGGCGCGGCGCGCCTGCCAGCGTTGGCAGGCGCCTGGTTCGCAGCGCCCGATCCTGCGGCGCGCAAGCCGTTCGAGGCAGCCTTCGCCGCCAGGTATGGGATGCCGCCGCGACCGCTCGCGAGCCTCGCCTACGACGCGGGGGGCCTCGCGCGGGCAGCGGCCGGGCCGCGCGGGTTCGATGTGGGATCGCTGGAGCGGCCGGAGGGTTTCGCCGGATCGGACGGGCTGCTGGCGTTGCTGCCGGACGGACGGGTGCGGCGCGCGTTCGCGATCTTCGAGGTCCAGCCTGGCGGCGCCCATATCGTGCAGCCGGCGCCGCAGAGCTTCGCACCACCTGGCGCATAGGATTGGGCGCATAGGATTAGGCGCGTAAGGCCCTGCGCACCGCGGCCGCGCTCGCGGCGGTGCCGCTCGCGGCGCTGCTAGGTCTCGTGCTCGCGGGGGATCTGCGCGTCATCCCGGCGCTCGTCGCGGGGCTGGTGGTGGTGGCGGGCGCGGTGACGGCGGCACTGCTGTGGACGCGGGACCTGGCGCTGATCCTGGACGCGCTTCACGAGGCAAACGGCGTGTCGGCCAGGGGGCCGGGTATGCGGCCCTGGTTGCCAGCGGCGGTGCGGGTCGAGCGGGAGGCGCGGCTCCTCTCGCGGGCGCTCGCGTCGCGAGCGGCGGAGGTCGAGCGGCTGCTGCGCGCCGAGGCAGGGATCGTGGAGCGGCTGCCGGACCCGCTCCTGGTGCTCGGCGCGGACCGGGGGGTGCGCCGGGCCAATGCGGCGGCGCGGAGCTTGTTCGGGGCTGATATGGCCGCCGTGCTGCGCCACCCGGAGCTGCGCGCGGCGGTGGACGCGGCGCTGTCCGGCAAGGCGGTACGCTCGGCGGCGGTCACGCTCGGAGGGCCGGTGCCGCGTGAGGTGCAGGCGACGGTGATCCCGCTCGACCCGCCGCTGGCCGGCGGCGGCCGGGCGATCGCGGTGCTGTCGGACCGGACGCGCGAGCGCGCCGTCGAGCGCATGAGGGCGGATTTCGTGGCGAACGCGAGCCACGAGCTGCGCACGCCGCTCGCGAGCTTGATCGGCTTCGTCGAGACCTTGCGCGGACCTGCGCGCGACGATACGCCGGCGCGGGAGCGCTTCCTCGTCATCATGGCCGAGCAGGCGGCACGGATGAACCGGCTGATAGACGACCTGCTGCATCTCTCGCGCATCGAGGTGGTCGAGCACCGGCCACCGGAGGATCTGGTCGAGCTCGCGCCGCTCCTGCGGCGGATCGCGGCCCTGTTCGAGCCGCGGGTGGCGGAGCGGCGGATGCGGCTGCTGGTCGAGGTTTCGGAGGCGCTGCCCCAGGTCGCAGGGGACGAGGACCAGCTTGAGCAACTGGTGCAGAATCTGCTGGACAACGCCGTGAAATACGGGCGCGAGGGCGGCACGGTGCGGCTCGCGGCGGAGCCGGCGATGCCGGGCATTGGCCGCTGGCCGGCGCGGCCCGGCGTCGTCGTGGCCGTGCAGGACGACGGGGCAGGCATCCCGAGCGAGCACCTGCCGCGGCTGACGGAACGGTTCTACCGGGTGAGCAAGGGGCGCTCGCGGGCGGTAGGCGGGACGGGACTGGGACTGGCGATCGTCAAGCACGTCGTCAACCGCCACCGCGGGCAGCTCGCGATCGAGAGCACGGAGGGGGAGGGGAGCGTGTTCCGCGTGTGGTTGCCATATCGTGAGAGGTGAGGCGCGCTCGCGGCGCTTCGCCTGGACGACATTCTCGTGTATTCTTAGGGACGATAGCGGGAGAATGGACTGCGATGTGTGGCTTGGCTGGCATCCTTGCCCCGCGTGGCGCCCCGGTGGACCGGGTCTTGCTCGCGCGCATGACCGCGGCGCTCACCCATCGTGGCCCGGACGGGGATGGGTTCCACGTCGAGCCGGGCGTGGGCCTGGGGCATCGGCGGCTCTCCATCATTGATGTCGAGGGCGGGCATCAGCCCATGTTCAACGAGGACGGGTCGGTCGTGATCGTCTTCAACGGCGAGATCTACAACCACGCCGAGTTGCGCCCGGAGCTGGAGGCCATGGGCCACCGCTTCGCCACGCGCTGCGACACGGAGGCGATCATCCACGGCTGGGAGGCATGGGGACCCGCCGTGCTCGACCGGCTCAACGGCATGTTCACCATCGCGCTGTGGGACCGGAACCGGCGGCAGCTCTTCCTCGCGCGCGACCGGCTGGGCAAGAAGCCGCTGCACTACGCGCGCCTGTCCGGCGGCACACTGGTGTTCGCCTCGGAGCTGGGAGCGCTCATGGAGGCGCCGCTGCCGCGCCGCGTGAGTGCCGCGGCCGTGGACAACTATTTCGCGCTCTCCTACGTGCCCGACCCCGACACGATCTGGGAGGGCGTGCGCAAGCTGCCGGCGGCGCACTATCTCTTGCTCGATGCGGACAGCGTGCGGGACGAAAGGCCGCGGCGCTACTGGTCGCCGCCCACCCGCGCCTGCGCGATGGACGAGGAGGAGGCGCGGCCGCAGCTCATGGAACACCTGCGGCGCGCGACGGCGAGCCGCCTGATCGCGGACGTGCCGCTGGGTGCGTTCCTCTCGGGCGGCGTGGACAGCGGCGCCGTGGTCGCGACCGCGGCCGGGCTGCAAACGTCGCCGCTCGCGACGTTCACCATCGGCTTCCCCGGCGACGAGGACGAGACGCCGCTCGCGAACCAGGTCGCCCGGCGCTACGGCACGGCGCAGCATGACGAGCGGGCGGAGACGGCCGACTACATCGAGGCGGCGCGCGACCAGGCCGCGATCTTCGGCGAACCGTTCGGGGATTGGTCGAGCGTGCCGACCCATGCCGTCTGCCAACTCGCGCGCAAGCACGTGACCGTCGCGGTGTCGGGCGATGGCGGCGACGAGGTGTTCGCCGGCTACCGGCGCTACCGCTGGCACATGCTGGCCCACGCGGTGCGCCGGGCGGTGCCGGCGCCGCTGCGGCGGCGGGTTCTGGGGGGGGCGGCGCGGCTCTATCCCCGGATGGATTGGGCGCCGCGCTGGCTGCGGGCCAAGCACACGCTGACCGAGATCAGCCTCAATTCCGCGCTGGGCTACTACCGCACGGTCGCGCGCGTCCACGATGCGCAGCGTCATGCGCTGTTCTCGCCCATGCTGCTCGCGCAGCTCGATGGTCACGACCCGTCCGACCAATTCGTGGACATGATGGAGGCGGCGGGCGGCGCGGACCCGCTCCTGCAGGCGCAGATCGTGGACCTGCAGACCTGGCTCGTGGGTGACATCCTGACCAAGGTGGACCGGGCGAGCATGGCCAACTCGCTGGAGGTGCGCGCGCCGTTCCTCGACTACAAGCTGGTCGAGTGGGGTCTGGCGCTGCCTAAGAGCCTCAAGCTGCACCGGCAGGAGGGCAAGTGGATCCTCAAGCGGGCGCTGGAGCCGCTGTTGCCGCGCGAGATCCTGTATCGGAGCAAGCAGGGCTTCACGCAGCGGCTCGGGCCGCAGTTCCGGCAAGGGGCGGCACGGCTGCGGGGGCGGCTGCTCAAGGGGCCGCTCGCGGATAGCGGGCTGTTCCGGCCGGAAACGGTGGCAAAGCTCATCGCCGAGCACGAGGCGGGCCGGGCGGATCACGGCATCGCGCTGTGGCACCTGCTGGTGTTCGAGGGCTTCCTCGCGCGCGAGGCGGGCGTGGTGCCTGCGCGGACGCCGGCCGGGCAGATCACCATACCGCATTGATGGGGCCGCATTGATGGCGGACCCGGTGGGGCGGGCGGCGCCGCTCGTCCTGCATGTCTTCCCGACTTTCGACGTGGGCGGCGCGCAGGCACGGTTCGCCACGCTCGCGAACCGGCTCGGGCCGCGGCTGCGCCACCTCGTCGTCGCCATGGACGGGCGCCACGGCTGCCGCGAGCGGCTCGACCCGGCGCTCGACATCCATTTTCCCACGGTCGAGATCAGGAAAGGCGACACGCGGGGCAACCTGCGCCGCTTCCGCGCGGCACTCCGGGCGTGGCGGCCGGACCTGCTGGTGACGAGCAACTGGGGCAGCATCGAGTGGGCGATGGCGGCAGCGATCCCGCCGCGTCCCGTGCGGCACCTGCACATGGAGGACGGGTTCGGCCCGGAGGAGCGGGATCGGCAGATACCGCGCCGGGTGTGGACGCGGCGCCTCGTGCTGGCCCGGAGCCTGACGGCGGTGCCGTCGCGGAACTTGGAGCGGATCGCGCGGACGGTGTGGCGGCTTCCACGCAGCCGGGTGCGCTACGTGCCGAACGGGGTGGACCTGACGCAGGTGGCGCTGGAGGTAGTGCCGGGCGAAGGGCTGATCGTCGGCACAGTGGCGGCGCTGCGGGCGGAGAAGAACGTAGGGCGGCTGCTGCGCGCGTTCGTGCTCGCGGTGGAGGGGCGGGGGGCGCGGCTGCTGGTCGTGGGCGATGGGCCGGAGCGTGCCGGGCTGGAGCGGCTCGCGGGGGAGCTGGGGATCGCGGGGCAGGTGCGTTTCGCTGGGCACGTGCCGGCACCGCTGGGGTTGGTCGCGGCGATGGATGTGTTCGCGCTCTCGTCGGACACCGAGCAGATGCCGCTCTCGCTGCTGGAAGCAATGGCGGCGGGCAAGCCCGTGGCGGCGACGGCGGTGGGCGACGTGGCGGAGATGCTCGCGCCCGAGAACCGGCCCTACGCTGTGGAGCGGGACGACGCGGCGTTGGCGGGCGCGCTAAGGGCGTTGCTGGACGATGCGGGGAAGCGCCGGAGCTTAGGGGCCGCGAACCGGGCGCGGGCGGAGGCGGTGTATAGCGAGGGCATGATGGTGGAGGCGTGGGCGGGGTTGCTGGGGGCGGCGCACTAACCTGGGTCGAACATCCGAGCCAACCATGCTACGTTATAGTGGTGAGGGTTGGTTGGGGAAAGAGGATGGGGGCCGCCCGGCAGGTTGGGTCCGATATGGCGAAGCGGCTGGCCCGCGCCGAGGAGGCGTGCGCCGCCCACGGCACCCGGCTGACGGCCAACCGGCGGGACGTGCTCTCCCTCGTCTTCACGGCCGAGGGGCCAATCACCGCCTATGTTCTCTTGGACCGCCTCAAGCAGTCCCATCCCGGCGCCGTGCCGCCCACGGTCTATCGGGCGCTCGACTTCCTGATGGAGCAGGGCCTCGTGCACAAGATCGAGCGGCTGAATGCGTACGTGGGCTGCGTCGAAGCGGCGTCTCATGCTCATGACCACCCCGTCCAGTTCCTGATCTGCCGCGACTGCGGCGGCGTCACGGAAGTCGAGGACGATGAGGTGGCCGAGGCGCTCGCGCACGCGGCCCAGCGCACGGGGTTCAGCCCCGCGCACGCGACCGTCGAGGTCGAGGGCACCTGCGGGGACTGCGCCTCGCGCGATTAGGCTGGTGCCTATGCGCCGGGCGATGACCGTTAGAACCTCTGCGCGATGCCGGCCAGGATGGTGCGGCGCAGTCCGAATTGCGGCGCCCCGACGCCGACGCCGGCGCGGATCTCAGAGGCTGTCGAGAAATTAAAGTATAAGCGAGAGGCTTTGCATATGACTGTCCTTCAGAGTGCGGGCGGAAGCGATCACTTCATGTCAACCTGGCTGCTCCAGCAAGGCTTTCGTAGCGGAGTTGTATTGTTGTAGTCAACGCGGGCGTGACGGCCGCTAACCTTCAGCCACTGTGAGCCGCACCGTGAGCAACCTTATTACGCCGTCTCGGCCAGCCTGCGCAGGGTGACGCGCGCCATGGCAGCGTAGAGCAGCATCTCAGCCGTCTCGATCAGGCGCTCGTAGTCGCGGCTCATGCGCCGGTTGCGCCCGATCCAGGCGAATGTTCGCTCTACGACCCACCTTCTCTTGAGCACGTGGAAGCCACGCGGCATCTCGGGCGGCTGCTGGCCGGGGGCCACCCACACGCCGCGCAGCCCCGTCCACCAGTGCTTGCTGATCACGAGCGCCCAGCCCAGCACCGCGGCGAGCCAGGCCTGCAAGCCCTGGCAGGCGCTGTCGGCCCCGATGAGCACGATAGGCGGGAACTCTGCCTTGAGGCCCGCGAGCAGCAGCTCGGCGCCGCGCCGGTCATGGATGTCGGCAGGATGCACGCGGGCCTTCAGCAGGGTGCCTTCGGTGTCCACGAGCACGTGGCGCTTGCGCCCGGAGACCTTCTTGCCCCCCTCATACCCACGCGGCCCTCCAAACTCGGTGGTGCGCACGGACTGGCTGTCGATGTCCGGCACGCGCCTTCGCGTGACGATCGCCGCCCTTCAGCCCGCTCCGCGGGCTGTCCCTCCGGGGGATCGCTTCGCGATGGGTTGGGCCTTGCGGCCGGAGGCGACGCGAGAGCGCTCGCGCAGGCTGGTGTTGATCCGCTCCCAGGTGCCCTGATGGCGCCACTTGGCGTAGTGATGGAACACGCTGGGCCAAGGTGGATACGCGTGCGGCAGGGCTCGCCACTGGCATCCAGTGCGCAAGAGGTAGAACACGGCGTCCACGATGCGGCGCAGCTCAAGCACTTGCGGATGACCGGCCTGCGTGCCGGGTGCAATCAGGGGCGCGAGGATGGCCCATTCTTCGTCGGTCAGGTCGGAGGGATAAGGATGAGCATTCATCCACCGGAGGTGATTACGGACATCTGACCAAACGATGCTTCCCGCACGAGGACATCGCGCAATGAAATTGCTCAACAGCCTCTCATACCAGATGCCCTGGACTTGACCTGTGCGCAGGTGCGATGGGTGATGCCAGCGAGGCGCTTGGGCGTGTTCATCAGCTTGTTCCAGGCGTCGCAGCAGGCATCCACGACGGCCTCGTAGCTGTCCCAGACGCGGTGGCTCAGGACGTTGGCCCGCAGGTAGGCCCATAGGTTCTCGACCGGGTTCGATTCCGGCGCATAGGGTGGCAGCGAGAGCAAGCTGATGGTGTCCGGCACGCACAGCCGAGGCGAGGTGTGCCAGCCTGCCTGGTCGCGCACGCGCACGGCGTGAGCGCCCGCAGTGACACGCTGGCTGATCGCGGCCAGGTGCAGGGTCATGGCCTCGACGTTGACGGACGCCAGCACGACGGCCGCGCCGACGCCGCGCTCGGGGCAGACCGCGCCGAACAGGTAGGTCCAGGTGCAGCGGTGATCGCGCACGGCACGCGGCCGTGTGCCGCGCCTTCAGGCCGCAGCTCTCGGCCGCGTCCTCGCGCGACTGTCCATCCAGCACCAGCCCATCCAGCACCAGCCCATCCAGCACCAGCGCGATCGCCAGCATCCGCCGCGCTGCGTTCGCATCCCGGCTCCGGGCCGCTGCCTGCCTCAGCGCAGCCGCCGACATCTCCCGCCGTGTGATCTCCACTGCCATCCCAGCCTCCGAACCGAGCACTGGAGCCAGCCAATCACGCCCGCGGCAGCGGCAGGATCACATGCGAGCCAACAACCAGGGCGTCTGGTATAAGGGGGTGCGCCAATCCTCCGGGAAGTCATGCAAAGTCTGCCGCACGCGGGCCAGATCTCGGCCGCGTTCTGCTCGGTTCTCGAAGGTCGCAAAGGTTGAAAAACCGGCGCAAGCCGGCCATCTCAGGATGCTAACCGGGGCGGATTCATGGACCTCCTGCAGAAGCTGGAAATCCTCGCCGACGCGGCGAAGTACGACGCCTCCTGCGCCTCATCCGGCACTTCCAAGCGCGACTCCCTGGGCCAGAAGGCGGGCGTTGGCTCGACCGAGGGCATGGGCATCTGCCACGCCTACGCGCCGGACGGCCGCTGCATCTCGCTGCTCAAGATCCTGCTGACCAATTCCTGCATCTACGACTGCGCCTACTGCATCAACCGGCGCAGCTCCAACGTGCGCCGGGCGCGCTTCACGCCGGAGGAGGTCGTGACGCTGACGCTCGGCTTCTACCGGCGCAACTGCATCGAGGGCCTGTTCCTCTCCTCGGGGATCATCCGCAGCCCGGACTACACGATGGAGCAGGTGGTGCGCGTGGCGAAGCTGCTGCGCGAGGAGCACGGGTTCCGCGGCTACATCCACCTCAAGACGATCCCCGATGCAGCACCGGAGCTGCTGGCCGAGGCCGGGCGCTATGCCGACCGGCTCAGCATCAACGTCGAGCTGCCGACCGAGCAGGCGTTGGAGCGGCTCGCGCCCGAGAAGGACCTCTCCAGCATCCGGCGCAGCATGGGGCGGATGCGGCTCAGGATCGAGGAGGCGCGGGCGGAGAAGGGTGCGCCGCGCTTCGCGCCCGCCGGGCAGAGCACGCAGATGATCGTCGGCGCGGACGCGAGTACGATCGCGACATCCTGGCGATGAGCACGAACCTCTACGGCAGCTATGGGCTGCGCCGGGTCTACTACTCGGCGTTCAGCCCGATCCCGGACGCGAGCGCCGCAGCTTCCGCCGCGGCGGGCGCCGCTGGTGCGCGAGCATCGGCTCTATCAGGCCGACTGGCTGATGCGCTTCTACGGCTTCGAGGCGGGCGAGCTGGTCACGGACGGCGCGGGCAACCTCGACCTCGCCCGCGACCCCAAGCTCGCCTGGGCGCTCGCCAACCGCGGCCAATTCCCCGTGGACGTGAACGCGGCGCCGCGCGAGATGCTGCTCCGCGTACCCGGCATGGGCGTGCGCAGCGTCGAGCGCATCCTGCTGGCGCGCAAGCACCGGCGGCTGCGCATGGACGATCTCGCGCGCCTGCACCTGCCCATGGGCAAGGTCACGCCCTTCATCGTGGCGGAGGATCACCGGCCAGGTGTCGCGCTCGACAGCGCCCAGCTCGCGCACCGGCTTGCACCGAAGCCGGTCCAGGGCGAGTTGTTCGCGGCGGCGTGATGCGTTCGGTCGTCCTCGCCCACGAGGTGGACTGGGGCGGTTGGCGCGCGGCGGCACGCGCCCTTGCACTGGACGGTGTGCTGCCCGAGGACGTCGTCTGGTCCGTGGGCGAGCCTGAGGACCTGTTCGCGTCGGATGCGCCCGAGGCACCGCCCGCCGCGGCACCCTCCGGCACGTTCACCGTGCCGCGCTCGCTGGTGGACCTGGCCGAGACCGTCATCCAGCACCGCGACCGCGAGCGGTTCGCGCTGCTCTACCGCCTCGTCTGGCGCGCGCACGCGGGCGAGAAGAGCATCATGGAGCAGGCGACCGATCCGGAGCTGTCCCGCGCCCAGGGTCTCGCCCGCGCTGTCAGGCGCGACGCGCACAAGATGCACGCCTTCGTCCGCTTCCGCGCCGTCGAGGAGGAGGGGCGGACGCGCTACGTGAGCTGGTTCGAGCCGGAGCACTACATCGTCGAGGCGAACGCCGCCTTCTTCGTGCGCCGCTTCGCCACTATGGCGTGGTCCATCCTGACGCCCTACCGCGGCGCGCACTGGGACGGCGAGACGGTGCACTTCACGCCGGGCGCCTTGCGCGCGGACGTGCCGGACGACGACGCGCTGGAAGCCTACTGGCGGGCCTACTACTCGGCCATCTTCAACCCGGCCCGGCTCAAGGTCGGCGCCATGCTCGGCGAGATGCCCAAGAAGTATTGGCGCAACCTCCCCGAGGCCGCCGCGATACCAGAGCTGATCCGCACGGCAGCGAGCCGCGTGGACAGCATGGTGGAGCAGCCCGTGATCTCACCTCCCAAGACAGCCCGCGTCGTCACACCTGGCCCAAAGGAGGATGCCTCCGAGACCGTCCAGGAACAGCTCGCCCCGACGCCGCTCAAGGAAGCCGCGCACGAGGCCGAGGCGTGCCGCCGCTGCCCGCTTTGGGAGCCGGCGACGCAGGTGGTATTCGGGGAAGGCCCGGCGGACGCCCGCATCATGTTCATCGGCGAGCAGCCCGGCGACCAGGAGGATTTGGCCGGCCGTCCTTTCGTCGGTCCCGCGGGCCAGCTCTTCGACCGCGCCATGGAGGAAGCCGGGCTCGACCGGCGGCAGGTCTATGTCACCAATGCCGTCAAGCACTTCAAGTTCATCCCGCGCGGCAAGCGCCGCATCCACGAGAAGCCCGGCACCACCGAGATCGCCGCCTGCCGCTACTGGCTCGACATCGAGCGCGAGGCCGTGCGCCCGGCGCTCACCGTGCTGATGGGCGCCACCGCCGCCCGCGCCGTGCTCAACCGCGCCGTCGCCATCACGCGCGAGCGAGGGCAGGCGATCACGCTCGGTGGAAGCGGGGGGGGCGGCAACAGCCAGGGGTTCATCACCGTCCACCCCAGCTATCTGCTCCGTCTGCCGGACGAGGAGTCGAAGGCGCGGGAGTACGCGCGATTCGTGGACGATCTGCGCAAGATAGGGGAGATCGCAGCGTAGCCGGTCAGTGCTCGCGTCCCGTGATCCGGTCCATGACTGCGAGTAGCACGCCCGAGACGACGAAGACGAGGTGGATCCCCACGAGCCAGGCGAGATCGCGGTTGCTGAGGTGCTCGACGGTCATGAACTCCTCCAGGACGCGGATCGCGGAGATGGCGACGAGGGACGCCATGAGCTTGAGCTTCAGGTCGCCGAAGCCGACCTGTCCCATCCAATCCAGCCGGACCGCGTGCCCCTCCACGTCCAGCCGTGAGACGAAGCTCTCGTAGCCCGAGAACATGACGATGAGCAGCAGGTTGGCCATCAGCGACAGGTCCACGAGCGACAGAACGCTGACGATGATCTCATTGCCGCTGGCGTCGAGCACGTGCGCGAGCAGTGTAGCGAGCCGCTGCGCGAACTTCACCAGCAGCGCCACGAGGCCGAGGATGAGGCCGAGGTAGAACGGGGCGAGCAACCAGCGGCTGCCGAAGATCACGCGCTCGATCAGGCGCACGATCGGCGAGGCACGCGGGGTAGGGATTTCGCTCACTGATCCTCCTCGATAGCACCCATCTTACGCGAACCTGGCCCTACGCAAACCTGGCGAACGGGCAGGCCCGGCGCTATCACTGATGCCACGGAGCACGGGAAGGAGGATGAGCCATGCCGTTCGACGACGCGGGCGGGCGTGGGCCGGGGCGGCGGCCGGGGGCGCGCAACGTGCTGGGCGGAGTGCTGCAGCCCTGCTCGCAGGCGCCGCTGACCGGGTTCTACCGCACCGGCTGCTGCGAGACCGGCCCCGAGGACCGGGGCAACCACACGGTCTGCGCCATCATGACGGAAGAATTCCTCGCATTCTCCCGCGCGCAGGGCAACGACCTGTCCACGCCGCGGCCGGAGTATGGGTTCCCTGGGTTGCAGCCGGGCGACCAGTGGTGCCTCTGCGCGGGCCGCTGGGAGGAGGCGCTGCGGGCGGGGTCGGCGCCCTCCGTGGTACTGGCGGCGACGCACGAGGCGGCACTGGGCGCCTGCAAGCTGGACGATCTGCGGCGGCACGAGGCGGCGCCGGAGTAGGGCCGTTGGCATGGCTCCAATGCGGGGCGCCTTTCCTCACTCGACAGCCTGCGCCAGACGCAATCTTGCCTTGCATAGCTACATAAATGCTGCAATGATTGTTCCAGCTAGGCAAATGAGGTAATAGTGCAACGATTTATCTGCGATGCGCCGCTGTCCAGCGGACGACGTGCCTTTTTCGCCAGCACTGTTGCTGCGGCCGCGACGGCTGCGATGCCGGCAACGCCTGTCAAGGCGGCGGAGGTCGGCAAGAGCGAGTTCATGAAAGAGGCGACGCGGCTGGCGATTGAGTCGGTCGAAAAAGGCTGGGGCGGGCCTTTCGGGGCGGTGATCGTCAAGAATGGTGAGATCATCGGGCGTGGCCAGAACCGCGTCCTCCTTACTGGATGTCCCGTATTCCACGCCGAGGTAACCGCAATCATCGATGCGTCAAGCCGGCTGAATCCGAAGGCGCTGCTCGGCAGCGATTACAGTGCGGGCACCATTCTTGAGATGATTCCGCGCGAGCCGAGCTCTCCCGATCCGGTGCCGGAGCGCGCGCGTATGCTGAAGGGATGCGATATCTATATCAACGGCGCGCCGTGTCCGATGTGCATGAGCGCCATCTACTGGTCCCGCATCGACCATGTCTATTTCGCCGCCAGCCTGGAGGATACGAGCAAGATCGGCTTCGATGATGCCTTCCAATACGAAGACTTCGCCCAGCCGTGGGAAAAGCGGCGCATCGCGGTGACGCCGAACTTTGAGCGGGACACAGGCCTCGCTGCCTACCATGCGTGGACGAACAAAGAGGATCGCCACCCCTACTAGGGTCAGAAGGCTCGTGGGTGCAAAGAGCGCTCTTATAGCGAGACCCGCCCGTCCATGACGGGAACGCACCCGCCGCCGACCCAGGCGCGAATGCCGTCCGCCTCGCGCCGGGCGCTCGCGTGCAGCAGACTGGGGCGGCCCATCTCGGCACCTTGGCTGATGGCGATCTCTAGCGCGTCGCCGCCATCGAGGTGCAGGAGAAGTGCTGCGAGCGTGGCCGCGGCACTGCCGGTTGCCGGATCCTCTGGGATGCCGATGAGTGGCGCGAACAGGCGGGCACGCACGCTCTCGCCGTTCCACGCGTAGAGGTAGAGGCTGCGCGTCGCGAGCCGGGGATCGCTGCCAACGAGGGTGCGGAAAGCACCGATGTCCGCCGCGGCGCGGGTAAGCGCCTCGGGGCTGACGGGGGCGAAGGTGGACGCCACGCCGGTGGATGCGATGAGCGGCGCCCCCGTAAGGTCCGCCGCACCAAGCCCGGCGCACGCAGCGACGAGGCGCGCCGCAGGCCCGTCCTCGACATGGAGTGGCTGAGGTGCTGCGACCCGCGCACCTGTCATCGCATCGCCCCCACGCTCGACCTCGACGCGCACCAGACCGGCGGCCTCCTCGAAGAGCAGTACCCCCTCTCGATCCAGCCCCCGATTCGCGAGCACCCAGCCCGTGCCTACGTTCGGGTGCCCGGCGAAGGGCAGTTCCGATTTCGGGGTGAAGATGCGGACGCGCGCCGTGTTGGCCGGGTCGCCGGGGGGCAGGACGAAAGATGTCTCGGCCAGGTTGAACTCACCCGCGAGCGTCTGCATCTCCGCGTCCGTGAGGCCCTCAGCCTCAGGAAACACGGCGAGCGGGTTGCCGCCGAAGCGCCGGTCAGTGAACACATCCACGGTGGCGAATGCGAAGCTGCGAGCCATAGGCCGTGGCTAGCACGGGCTGGCAACGGGTGCGAGCGATCCATATGCTCCACCGGCAACCAGGGCAGGAGCCTTCACGATGTCAACCGCCACGAGGAGGCCCCGCCCGGCAGTCGCCGAACGGCGTTACGACGGGGTCGCCCAGGGGTTCCACTGGCTAATCCTCGCGCTACTGGTGGCGCAGTTCACGATCGCCTGGACCATGCCGGACATCAAGAAAACCACGCCCGACACGGGCCTCGTCGCCTGGCATCTCTCGGTGGGCAGCACGATCCTGCTCGTGGTGCTGCTCCGCCTCGCTTGGCGCCTCACGCACACGCCACCGCCCCCGCCGCCCGATCTCGTGCCCGCGCTGCAGGTGCTCTCGCGCCTGACGCACTGGCTGCTCTACGCGATCCTCATTGCTCTGCCCGTGCTCGGCTGGATCAACGCCTCCTCGCGCGGCTATACGGTGCGTCTGTTCGGTGCGATCCCGCTGCCGCAGCTCGTGCCTACCGGCGACGCCTTCGGCCACGCCATGGGCGACATCCATCGCACCGTCGCATGGGTGCTCCTCGGGGTCATTGCGCTGCACGTCACCGGCGCGCTCTACCACACGTTCATCAAGCAGGATGGGCTACTGCGCCGGATGCTGCCCGGCTAAGAGGGCTACCCTTTCACGAACGCCAGCAGGTCCTTGTTGAGCTGGTCCTTGTTCGTGAAGAACGTGGCGTGCGGTGCGCCCGCATACTCGACCAGCTTGGCGCCCTGGATCATCTTCGCCGCCCGCCGCCCGGACGCATCAATCGGCACGGTCTCGTCGCTGGTGCCATGGATCACGAGCGTGGGCACCGTGAATGCCGCCATGTCGGGCCGGAAATCCGTCGTCGCGAAGGCGCGCGCGCAGTCGAGCGTAGCCTTCGGCGACGCGAGCATCGCCATCATCAGCGCCCATTGCTGGATCTCGTTCGTCACCGTGAAGTTGAGCAGTCCGGCGCCGAAGAACATCTTGCCGAAGCCGGCCAGGAAATGCGGCCGGTCCTCCTCCAGCCCCTTGATGATCTGATCGAACACGGACTGGTCCACGCCCTCCGGGTTGTCCCCGGTCTTGAGCAGGTAGGGCGTCACGGCGGAGAGGAGCACGGCCTTCGCGACCCGACCCGTCCCATGGCGCGAGAGATAACGCGCCACCTCGCCGCCGCCCATGGAGTAGCCCACGAGCGTCGCGCCCTTCACGTCGAGCTTGTCCATCAACGCGTCCAGGTCGTCGGCCATCGTGTCGTAGTCGTAGCCCGTCCACGGCTGGCCGGACCGACCGAAGCCGCGCCGGTCGTAGGTGATCACGCGCACCCCTTGGCTCGCCAGCGGCACGGACTGGTATTCCCACATGTCGGCGTCGAGCGGCCATCCGTGGATGAGCACGAGGGGCGGTCCCGATCCCCAGTCGTTGTAGTGGAGCACCGTGCCGTCGCGCGCCTGGAGGTAAGGCATTGTGTGGACCTCGTCCGGAGGGATGCGCCCGCAACGGCCGAACCGCGGCTCAGTTGCGCTTGCCATCAACGCTTCGTTCACCTTGACCAGCGATCATGCGCCCGAGCGTCGGAGGACCGTCAGGGTGCACATCTCTCCTATCCAGCCCGCGGACCGGATCCCGCAGCTGCTGCCGGGCCTCGTCCCTCCGCTGATCCACGGGACGGCGGCGCTGACGAAGCGGGTCTTCGGCGGCGAGGAGTTCGACGCCTTGCTCGCCTTCGTCGAGCGCCCGGTGGACAGCGTGGGAGATGCTGCCGCGCGGCTGCTCGACGCGGCCTGCGTCCTGCAGCTCGGCTTCCGCCGCGAGCGGGGTTTGCAGCTCCAGGCCCAGGCGCTGCAGCAGTGCCAGGTGTTCCGCGTCGCCGGCGGGCGCCAGGCCGCAGAGCCGCCGTTGCGCCTGCTCGCCCTCGTCGCGCCGGGCGATCTGATGGTCAACACGCCGCTCGATTTCATCACCGGCGAGGTCAACATCGAGCTCACCCTGCTCTACGTGGTGCCGGGCCTGCCGCTCCCTCGTGCGGTGCCCGACCACGATGCCGCCTTCTTCGCGGTCAGCGAGTCCGACCCTGGAACGCTCGACCGTCTGCGGCCGCTCTACGCCGCCTGGCCCCGACCCGTCCTGAACGACCCGGCGCAGATTGCCCGGCTCTCGCGCGACGGCCTCTCCCGCGGCCTCGCCGGCCTGGACGCGATCTGCAGCCCGCCCACGATCCGCGCCGAGCGCGAGCAGCTTGAGGCGTGGGCTAGCCCGGATGCGCCTTGCCCGCTGCCGCTGGGCGGCTACCCGGTGCTGGTCCGCCCCGTCGGCTCCCACGCCGGAGCAAATCTCGTGAAGGTGGACACCTCCGACGATCTCGCAGCCTACCTCGCGCAGTCCACCGCAGAGAGCTTCTACGTCACCCGCTTCGTGGACTACCGCGGCGTGGACGGGCTTCACCGCAAGTATCGCGTCGCGTGCATCGGCGGCACGCCATACCTGTGCCACATGGCGGCCTCGGAGCACTGGATGGTCCATTATCTCAACGCCGGGATGGCCGAGTCCGCCGAGAAGCGCGTGGACGAGGCCCTGGAGATGACGGAGTTCGACGTAGGGTTCGCCCGTCGCCATCGCGCCGGGTTCGAGGCGCTCGACCATGGATGAGCCTCGACTACTACCAGCTCGACTGCGGCGAGACGCGGGACGGCCGGCTGCTCGTGTTCGAGGCCGATGTCGCGGCCATCATCCATGCCATGGACCCGCCCGACCTCTATCCGTACAAGCCGCCGCAGATGCGCCGGGTGTTCGAGGCGATCGAGGCGATGCTCCGCCGCCGGGCTTGGGCCTCTACGGGACAGGCGCGCGAGCCGTCGCCGGCCCGCCGCGTAGCAGCCGCAGCATGATGAGCATGGCGGGGAGTGCGGCGAAGATCGTGAGACCGTAGAACGCTTCCCAGCCCAGCGCCTGCGCGAGCCATCCCGAGCTGCTGCCCAGCGTGCGCAACGCCAAGGCCGCGAGCGAGGACAGGAGCGCGTACTGCGTCGCCGTGAACCGGCTGTCGCAGAGGCTGCTCAGGTAGGCGAGGAACGCCGCGTCCGCCATGCCTTCCGCGATGTTCTCCAGCACCACCTTGGCGATGAGGATGCGTCCGTCGCCGCCCGAGGCGGCGAGCGCGAAGTAGAGGCCCTGGCTCGCCATCTGCACGAACCCCGTGATCACCAAGGCCCGCCCGATGCCGATGCGCGCGACCAGGCGCCCGCCGAGCGCCACTCCGGCGAGGGTCGCGCACAGGCTGGGGATGAAGTTCGCCTGCAGGACCTGCTCGCGGTTGAAGCCCATCGCCCGATAGAACGGCACCGCCATCGTCCCGGCCAGCGCCTCCCCGAGCTTGAACAGCATGACGAACGCGAGCACCCAGGCGGCGCCGGGCCGCCCGATGAACTCGCGGAACGGGTCAACGACGGCCGCGCGCAGTCGCGCCGCGACGCCCACGGCAGCGTCCCGCACTCTCGCGGCCGGCTCCGCGGCCAGCGCCGTCGCCCCCGCGCCGCCGACCAGCACAAGCGCCCCCATGAGCAGCAGCGCACCGCGCCAGCCCACCCAGCCGACGAGCTTGAGCGCACCCGCGCCGGAGACGAGCAGCGCCGCGCGATAGCCCCACACGTAGAACGCGAGGGCCTCGCCTTGCATCCGGACCGGGAAGGTCTCGATGCGCCAGGCATCCACCACGATGTCCTGGCTCGCGGACAGGAACGCGACCACCGCCGCGGCCAGCACGAGCCGGCCCGGCGTCGCCGGGCTGCTCAGCGCGAGTGCTGCGCAGGCGAGCGCGAGCAAGGGTTGGATCAGCATGAGCCAGCCCCGGCGCAACCCGAGCCGCGCGAAACCCGGCGGCACCCATTGGTCGAGGAGCGGCGCCCAGAGGAACTTCAGGCTGTAGGGCAGGCCGATGCTCGCGGTGTAGCCGATGACCACGAGGGAGACGCCGCTCTCCGTCATCCACTGGCGCAGCGTGAACCCCGAGAGCGGCAGCGGCAGACCGCACGCGAAGCCGTAGGCGCCCATGAGCCAGAGCGCGCGGCGGTGCGAGGTCATCCGGGCCTGCGTCGCGAGCTGCCCGGCGCTTGGGCGCCGGGCAGCATCGTGGGCGCCTTACTGGTTGGTGTTGGGCGTTGTCGTGTCGGGCGTGGCGGGTGCCGCAGGCGCGGTCGTGTCGGGCGCCGTCGTGCCCCCCGTCGTGCCGTTGTCCGACGGATTCGTTGTGCTGGGTTGGTGGGTGGTGCGGCGGTGGCGAACGACACGCCGGTGGTGGGTCACGTGCCGCGTGTGATGCGTGGGCGTAGCTGCGGGCGAAGTCAGTGGGGTAGCGGGCGTAGTCTGCGGCGCAGCCGGGTTGCTGCCGGGCTCAGGGACGGGCTGGGTAGCCGGCGGGGCGCCCGGGGTGTTTGCGTCGGGAGCCGCCGCCGCAGTCTGCGGGGCAGGGTGGTCGGCGCAGGCGGCAAGCAGCGCGACGGCGAAGAGGGCGGACGAGAAACGAAGAGGGCGGGACAACATCGGCAGCTCCACGGATGAGGGTGCGATGCCGGCGCGGAGGGCGCTGGCTGGGAGGATGCTGCTTCGTCGCAGCTATCGAGACAACCCTGACAACCGAACGTTACGAGAATTGGCTAATTTGTGCGGCTTCCTTGCTACGCTGAGCTTCCGCGCGCCAGCCTGGGCGCGTCAACTGGGGACGCCTGCCGGTGCGCTCACGCGCACGTAGTCGCCCTCGCTCGTGCGGCAGGCCAGCGCAACGTCGTTCACTGGCGCATGGCCTTGCAGCTGGACGTCGCTCCTCACGCGCCGGCAGAATCGCCCATCCTGCACGAAGGTGTCGCTGACTGGGGCGAAGGCGCCGCGGCTGCCCGTCGGGCTGCTCCAGTAGGCCACCTGCCCGACCGGCGCGCTAGCCGCCTGCTGGAGCGCGAACTGCGCCCGCGCACAATCGTTCTGGTCCAGGCGATGACCGACGACGAGGCCGGAGAGCAGGCCGGCCGCGAGGCCGACGCCAGCACCGATCCCGGCGGCCCGGCCGCCACCCGCGGCAGCGCCGATCGCAGCACCCCCGGCCGCGCCGCCGAGGCCGCCGATAAGCGCGCCAGACAAGGCACGCGGGCCGAGCGCGCTGCACGCGCTGGCCGCCGCCTCCTGCGGCGTGCCATATTGCGGCGCGCATCCCGTGCCCAACACGCAGAGCAGGCTGGCGGCTGCCAGCGTCACGGTGAGCCTCGGCGCGATCACGGTCATTGGGGGGCCTCTCAAGGACGTTGTCGAACGGATCGGGGGGAAGCGCCTACTCCGGGGCGGGAGCGGCGGTCAGGTCGAACATGGCGTGGGTGCCCTGCACCCCGAGCTGTCCCTTCAGGCCGGATGTCTCGGGGCCGGCGAGGTGGACGGTCTCGCTCGGGCTGTTGGTCGCGAGGCCGCCGAGCGTGGTCGCGTCCAGCCGGCAGCGCGTCTCCTCCCGGCTCGTGCAGCGGAAGCTCCCCGAGAGCGCCGCGCTGCTCAGGCGCGAGATGCCGATCCAGCTGTCCACGAGGTTGCCTTCCGCATCCGTGAGGAGTGCCAAGCGCCCATCAAGCTCCTGGCCGTCGAAGTCGAGCGTGACAGCGTAGTTGTAGGCCCTCACCGGCAGCGTGTTCGGAACGTTCAGGTCAGCGCCCAGGCCGCCCACCGTCGCCGCCATCGCGTGCAGCGCCGCCCCCCAGAACGCCCGGGCGCTCTCCAGGAAGCCGGGGTCTCCCGCCACGTCCGCGCCGACGCCGAACGCGTAGAAGACGCTATGGCGTAGGTAGGAGCCGAGCCGCTGGCCGTAATCCGGCGGGGTGGCCGGAAGTGCCTTGAAGACGGAGCCGAGATCGCTGTTCTCCGCCAGGTCGGAGTAGAGGATGGCGCGGATGGTGACGCGGCTGTTCGCGAAGCGGCCGTCGTCGGATGCGAGCGCCCGGAGGATCTGCTTCGACGGGGCGTTCGCCGCGGAGACGGCGGCGGCAGGGGCAGGGCGCTTCGCGGCGCCGTAGATCGTCGTCAGCGCGCTCCCCAAGCCCTGCAGGAAGAATTTCTGCTGGTCGCCGAGCTGCGCCAGTGGGTTCCGCGAGAAGAAGTAGGTCTGCCGCCCGAGCCTGGCCCGCTCCTCGTCGGAGTAGCCCGGCCAGCAGCCCGACCAAAGCTCGCTGCTCTGGCCGCTCGCCGGCAACAGCCTGACCACGGTGACGCGCTCGCCCGGCGCGAGCGTCGCGCGCAGCTTGTCGGCGAGCTTGAGCGCCCACTCGGTGCGCCCGTCCACCATCATCATGTCGTCCACATAGACGACCGTCTGGCGCGGACTCGGCTGGTCGCAGTAACTTGGATCTAGCCCGGCCTTGCCGAACAGTTGGGCGTGCGCGGTGCCGAGCTGGAGAAAGAGCAGGGCCAGGCCGGCGACGAGCGCTTTCATCACTCTTGCCCCGCCGATCCAAGGCCGCCCGCACGCAGCAGACTGGCATCCACCAGGAGGTCGGCGGCCTTGTATTCGTAGGGCGTCAGCGGCATCGCCTTGTCGCCGATGTGCCGGACGAAGGAGACCTCCCATCGCCGCGCCACCGCGACCTGGGAGAGGACATCACGATAACGCTCGGCATTGGCGCGAACGGCGCTGGCGATGGCCTCCGCGACGCCCTCCTCCCGCTTGTTGACCTGCTCGAGCATCGCGCGCTCGGCGGCGACTTCGCTGGTCCGGGCCGCGGCGGCGCGCTGCATTCCGCTGACATCCTTCTCGAAGCTGCCCTCGAACGTCTTGACCTGCTCGTCCACGCCGCGCCGTGCCCGGAAGAAGGTGCGGCTCGCCTTGCGGTGCTGCCGGGTCGCGTCCATGAACTCGGGGTCGGGATCGTGGCTGAAATAGGCGAGGAACACGCCGACGACCCAGGCACCGAGGTTGGCGAGCAGGCTGATCAGCACGTCGCGGACCGGGTTCACCTCCACCACCACCTGACTGCCCAGGATGTTCTCGGCCGGCTGCCCGGCGAGCGCGTGCGTCGCGGCGGCGTAGCGCGACCCTCCTGCCGCGGCGAGGACGATCAGCAGCCCCAGCGTCGAGAGGCCGAGCAGCCGATAGCCGGAGACCCGGCTCATCCAGGCCTGGTGATGGCCGAAGCGGTAGGACCACTGCTTGAGCAGCTCGCCGTGGCCGTGGGCGGCGAACGCGAGCACCACGCCGAGGATCACTGTAGCGCCCGCCGCGATGGCCGGCACGCCGACGAACAGGAAGAACGTGTCGTAGTTGATGAGCCATTCCGCGACACCGATGCACAGCATCGCGACCCAGTAGGCCGGGTTGTAGGCCCGCATGGTCGCGTCGCGCTGGCCGTGGGCGAGGCGCATCCGGCGGAACACGCCCTCGGCTTCCTGCCAGCGCTCGCGGATGGTCCGGTTACGGCGCTGGGCTTCCCAGATCTGCTCCGCCTGCTGAACCTCGGCGTCCCGGCGCTGCCGACGCACGCCGATCTCCGTGTCGAGGCGCTCGACCGCCCGGATGTCCGCCATCTTGGGTTCGATCGCCGTGTCGAACGCGCCGCGCGCCTCTCGCCACCGGGCGAGCAGCGTTCGTCCCGGCTGCAGGACGTGCAGCCGCGTGCCGGCCGTCAGTCCGCGCTCGTTCACGGCGATCTCCCCGAACGAGGCCTCCTCCTGAGCAAGCTCCTGCAGCCGCTGCGCGGGAAGGTAGAGCAGGGCTGTGTGGCTTGGCGCGAAGGCCATAGCCGCCTCGAACGCGGCGCGGACCGGGGACAGCGCGGCGGCCTGGGCCGGGGCGGCGACGCGGGGCGGGATGGCAAGCTTCATCCCGGCCTCAGTAGCTCACCGCGGGGCCGAGCGGCGCGCGCTCCACGCTCCTCGGCGTGTTCAGCTCGACCTGCGGCGCAGCGGTCGGGGCCACGGTATTCGGCATCGGAGCGGCCGCCGCCGCGACGGGCGGTGTCGCAATCGGTTCCACCGAAAGATCGAGGTCGCCGAGCGCGTGGAGCGCGACCTCCCCGTGCGGCGTCGCTGTGACAGATGCGGGCGCGGGCACGACCGCCCTCGACACCGCCGGCCTGAGCACGGCGACGCGGATATGCGTCGGGCGGGCAAGCCCGGACGCCGGACCGGCGCGCAGGGCGGCGGCCACGGCCGGCTGTCGGCGCACCACCGCCAGGTTGGCATTGAGGTCCGCGGAGATCAGGAATTCGACGCGCCGGTTGCGGGCGCGTCCCTCCGCCGTATCGTTGGGCGCGATAGGCTGGTCCTTGCCGATCGCCACCGTGCTGAGTTGGCCAGGATCGACGCCGCGGTCAACCAAGGCCTGGAACACGCTCCGGGCACGGCGGGCGGAAAGATCGTAGTTGTATTGCTCGGACCCTATCGCGTCGGTGTGGCCGAGCAACGTCAGCTGCGCATCCGGCACATCCCGCCGCATGTTCTCCGCGACCAGGTCGAGGATCGCTGCCACCCCTGGCCGGGGCGTGTCTGCGTCGAAATCGAACAGCGCCTGCTCGGGGAAGACGACCCGGACGACGGGAATCGGCGTCACTACGCCGAGAGCCTCGCCCGGCGCCACGACCACTTGCGTGATCTCGGGCGGAGCGACGCCGCCCAGCCCAGCCAGCCGCCGGAAGCGCGCGATCCGGTCGGAACTCTCAAGATCAACCGTCTGGCTCGCCGCAAGGATCGGGGCAGGACTCCGGGCAGCTTCCGGCATGTAGGCTCTTGGGTATCCTGGAGTGCCGTAGGGCGACGCGCAGCCCGAGAGCGCCCCCGCGGCAGCGATGCTTACCAGGACCGCGGCGCAACGCGGCCGAATTTCGCCCACGCCCTCAGTATCCACTGATCACAGGCGCGGGCAGATGCATCAGGCCTCGACTCCCCGAGAACCGCCTACGCCTGAACCAGGACGCTCCGTATCATTACACGCTGTAGATGCGAACGCAAGCCGGTCGGGGCACCGCTTGCGGCGCTAGGCGGCGGCATCCTCGCGGCGCCGCTCCGCCCGCTTGCGCTCATGCGGGTCGAGGTAGCGCTTGCGCAGCCGCACGGCTGCGGGCGTCACCTCTACTAGCTCGTCGTCCTCAATGTAGGCGATCGCCTGCTCCAGGCTCATCCGCCGGGGCGGGATGAGCAGCATCGCGTCGTCCTTGCCGGCGGCGCGGATATTGGTCAGCTTCTTCTCCTTGATCGGGTTGACCTCCAAATCCGACCCGCGGCTGTGCTCGCCCAGGATCATGCCGACATAGACCTTCTCGCCCGGATCAACGAACAGCGTGCCGCGCTCCTGCAGGTAGAACAGCGCGTAGTGGACGGCCGTACCATTCTCGCTGCTGATGAGGCTGCCGCGGTCACGGCCCTCGATGGGACCGGCCCACGGCTGATAGCCCGAGAACAGCCGGTTCATCACGCCTGAGCCACGCGTGTCGGTCAGGAACTCGTTGTGGTAGCCAATCAGGCCTCGGCTCGGGATGTGGAAGGTGAGCCGCACCTTGCCGCCGCCCGAGGGGCGCATGTCCTGCATGACGCCCCGGCGCTGGCTCAGCTGCTCGACGACGACGCCGGCGAACGCCTCGTCCACGTCCACGAGCACGTCCTCGAACGGCTCCTCACGCTCCCCCGTCTCCTCGTTCTTGCGGGTCAGCACGCGGGGGCGGCCGATCGCCAGCTCAAAGCCTTCGCGGCGCATCTGCTCAATCAGCACGCCGAGCTGCAACTCGCCGCGCCCGGCAACCTCGAACGCCTCGGTCTCGTTGCTGTCCGAGACACGGATGGCGACGTTGCCCTCCGCCTCGCGCAGCAGCCGATCCCTGATCTGCCGGCTCGTGACCTTCTTGCCCTCACGCCCACCGAGCGGCCCGTCGTTGATCCGGAACAGCATGGCGAGGGTCGGCGGGTCCACGGGAATGGCCGGCAGCGCCGCTTGCAGCTCCGGCGCCCCCACCGTGTCCGGCACCGTGGCTTCCGCCAGCCCGGCAACGGCGATGATGTCGCCGGCCTCAGCCTCCTCGACCGGCACGCGGTCCAGCCCGCGATAGGCGAGCAGCTTGGTCAGGCGCCCAGCCTCCACGCTCGTCCCATCCATGCGCACGGCCTTCACCGGCATGTTGAGCCGCGCCCGACCCTGCTCGACCCGGCCGGTGAGCACCCGGCCGAGGAACGGGTCGTAGTCCAGGATGCTGGCGATCATGGCGAACGGAGCGTCCGGGTTGACCTTCGGCGCGGGCACATGGCTCAGGACCATCTCGAACAGAGCGGAGAGGTCCTGGCGCGGACCCTCCAGGCTCGCATCCGCCCAGCCCTGGCGCCCTGAGGCGTAGAGCGTCGGGAAGTCGAGCTGCTCGTCGGTGGCGCCAAGGGCGGCGAATAGGTCGAACACTTCGGTCAGCACCTCATCCGGGCGCGCGTCGGAGCGGTCCACCTTGTTCACGACGACGATGGGACGCAGGCCACGGGCCAGCGCCTTGCCGACGACGAACTTGGTCTGCGGCAGCACGCCCTCGGCGGCGTCCACGAGCACGACGGCGCCGTCCACCATCCCGAGGATGCGCTCGACCTCGCCGCCGAAATCGGCGTGGCCGGGCGTGTCCACGATGTTGATGCGCGTCCCGTGCCAGACGACGCTGGCGCACTTGGCCAGGATCGTGATGCCCCGCTCGCGCTCCAGGTCATTGCGGTCGAGCGCGCGCTCGGCGACCTGCTGATGCTCGCGGAACGATCCCGACTGGCTCAGGAGCTTGTCCACGAGCGTCGTCTTGCCGTGGTCCACGTGGGCGATGATGGCGATGTTGCGCAGGTCCATTGGGTCCGCAGAAGTGTTGTGCGGTGCACACATAGGGTGTCGAAGGCCTGCGCGCGAGGCTCGAAATAAAGATGCCCGCCCCGCGTCGCCGCGGAACGGGCATCCGGTCGTCAAGCGTGAGGTATCAGAAGCCTACTGCGTCACGCCGTTCGCGGGAGGCACTGCGCCGGACGGCGGTGGCATGGTGTTCACGCCGCCCTGGTTCATGCCGGGCTGAGCCATCGTGCCGGGCGGGGCCATCGTGCCGGGCTGCATCGCGGGTTGGCCCATCATCTGGCCCTGGTTCATGCCGGGCTGGTTCATGCCGGGCTGATTCATCATCTGGCCCTGGTTCATGTTGCCCTGGTTCATGCCAGGCTGGCCCATCATCTGGCCCTGGTTCATGCCCATGCCGCCGCGCATGTTCATGGCCTGCTGGATGTTTTGACGCGCGGCATTCCAGTCACGGTTGGCGAGCGCCATGCGCGCGTCATGGATCTGAGCGAGGCGCGGGTCGCGCTCCGGCATGTTGCCCTCGCCTGCCGGGACCGAGCGGTCGAGCAGCCGGGTCTCGGCGCGCTCCAGCGCTTCCTGGGCCTCGCCGCCCTGATGCATGGAGAGCGCCCGGTCGGCGGCGGCGAGATAGGCTTCCGGGCCATTGCCGCGGACGGGCGGCATCGGCAGGGCAGGGGCGATGTCGCTGCGGGTGTCGGTACGGTCAATGTTGCTGGGGCGGCGGCTCTCCGGCTCGCCGGGGCCGGAGCCAGTCGCAGGCGTGATCTCGCCGGCTTCGCGGTTCATCCGCCTGTGGTGAGCCATGCCCATCCGGTGGTGCGGGTGCCGCATCGGCTGCATCCCGGTCATGTCACCCTGATCGCTGCCCTGGGCCGCAGTACCCATGCCGGGCTGCGGGGCCATCGGCGCTGGTGCCGTCCGCGTGGTGCTGATATCGCCCCCTGGCCGGTTGAAGGTTGCCGTCGCACCGCCAGCCGGCACGCTGTTGGTGGGCTGCGGCTCACTTGCGCTTGAGTTGGGCGAGGGTGGGCTCTTCATGGACGAGGTGTCCTGCGCCATCGCGGGCAAGGCGAAGCCCAGCGCCATGGCGGACATCAGCAGCAATGACTTACGCATCTAAGTTCCCCTTGGGTCAACATAGCTGGCGCGCACGGAACCGTGCGCTTCACGATCCGGGAACGATAGCCCGAGCGATTGGTTGCAACCCGGCCGGGCAAAATCGCCGACTGTGTCGGAGCGGACGCTATGCCAAGTGGGAGGCTCGGTCAGGTCAGGAGCGGCGCCGCCAGTTGCCGCAGCCCGGCCAAGGGACGCGCCCCGAGTTGGGCGATCGCCGCCGCCGCGGCGAGGCTCGCGAGCCTGCCGCACGCCGCCAGGTCCCGGCCCACCGTGTAGGCGGCAAGGAACCCCGCGGCGTAGGCGTCGCCTGCACCGGTCGTGTCCATCACCCGCACCGGCTCCGCCGCGACCGGGACCCGCTCCGTGCCGCGCAGGATCAAGCTCCCCTGCGCCTCCCGTGTGAGCGCGCAGAGCGGCACCTCGGCGGCCGCGCGCGCCGCGGCCTCGTCGAAGCTCGCCGTCTCGTAGAGGTTCGTGACCTCCGCCTCGTTCGCGAACAGCAGATCCACGCCGTCGCGCAGCAGCTCTCGGAACGCGACCCGGTGCCGGGCGACGCAGAACGGGTCGGAGAGGCTGAGCGCCACCTGCCGCCCCGCCCGGCGCGCCGCCCGCGCCGCCTGGCGGAACGCGGCCTGGGCGGCCGGCGGGTCGAACAGGTAGCCTTCGAGGTAGGTGACGGCGCTGTCCGCGACCAGCGCCTCGTCCACGTCCGCTTCCTCGAAGGCGACGGCGGCGCCGAGATACGTGTTCATGGTGCGCTGCCCGTCCGGCGTGACCAGGATCATGCAGCGCCCCGTGGACGCCCCGCCGTGCAGCGGCGGCGTTGGGTAATGGACGCCGACCGCCCCGATGTCATGGCGGAACACCTGGCCGAGCTGGTCGTCCGCGACCTTGCCCAGGTAGGCGACCCTTGCGCCAAGCGCCGCCGCCACCGCGCAGGTGTTCGCGGCCGAGCCGCCGCTGCTCTCCTGGCCGGGCGGCATCGCCGCGTAGAGCCGCTCGGCGTCGTCGGCGCCGACGAGCGCCATCGTGCCCTTCGCCAGCCCGTGCGCACCGAGGAACGCCTCGCCGCCTTGCGCCACGACGTCCACGATGGCGTTGCCTACGCCGAGGATCTGGAATCTTGGGTCGGGCACGGCGGGGTCTTCCCTGTTGCGCGCCGCCCCTAGCACCCGGCCTGCTGCACCGCAATGTAGCCGCCATGCTCGAACCGTTCGCCCGTGCCTTCGCGCAGCTCGATGACCCGGTGTTCCTGCGCGTCACGGTGCGCGGCGTGCTGCTCGCGGCGGTGCTGTTCGCGACGCTCGTGGTCGGCTGCGGCTGGGGGCTGGCCTCGCTGGCCGGGCAGTATGGGTGGGGGCATCACGCTTGGCTCGCCTGGCTCGCAGGGACGCTCGGCGGCGTGGGCGCGCTGCTGCTCGCCCTATGGCTGTTCGTGCCCGTCGCGATCGGCATGGCGGCGCTGTTCACGAATCAGGTCGCCGCCGCCGTCGAGCACCGCTTCTACCCCGGCCTGCCGCCCGCGCGGGGCGCGCCGCTCCCGGAGCAGGTCTGGGACGGCGTCCTGCTCGGCTTGCAGGTGCTGGTGCTCAACATGCTCGGCCTGCTGCTCGCGCTGGGCAGCGCCGGGCTGGGCCTGGCGCTCGGCTGGCTCATCGCTGGCTGGGCGATCGGGCGCGGGTTGTTCGTCGCCGTCGCGATGCGACGCATGGGCCTGGCAGAGGCGCGCCGGCTCTATGCCCGCCAGCGCCTCGCCGTCGTCGCGGCGGGTACGCTGCTCGCCTTGGCCGCGACGGTGCCGCTGCTCAACCTGCTCGTCCCCGTGCTGGGCGCGGCCGCGATGGTGCACGTTCTCAATCGTCCTTACGCAGGTTGAGGCGGGGCATCCGGCTGTGTTACGTCCGCCTCACCTTCAGCGGACAAAGGGGGAAACCGTGTTCAAGCGTCGCAGAGGGGAAGACCCTTCCGACCCCGAAGGCGGCCCGGGCGGCGTCGTCGAGGCCCCTGGACCCGTATCGGAGATCGCCCCAGGCCGCGCGCGCCCCGACCCGGCCCGCATCGCCGTGCGCCCGGCCGACAGCGGCCTTGGCGTCCCGCCCTATCGTCCAGCCGTGCCGCCAGCCCCGCCGCCAGCCTCGCCGAAGGAGACATCAGCCATGGGCCGCGCCCCGTTCCCTGTCCCCACCCCGCCCGCGACGCCTACCCAGCCCGGTGCGACCCAGCCAGGCGCGACCCAGCCAGGCGCAATGATGCCTGGCATGGCGCCCACGCCGCCCCGCCCGGCCGTCGGGCCGAGTCGTCCGGCCCGCGATCCCGACGAGCGCCGCACCCTCGTCGTCGGCCGAGGCATCTCCGTGCAAGGCACGGTGCAGGACGCCGAGCGCCTCGTCGTCGAGGGCACGGTCGAGGCCACCATGATCCACGCCACGGAACTGAGCATCGCGCCGAGCGGCGTGTTCAAGGGCGAGGTCGAGGTGGAGGACGCCGAGATCGCCGGCATCATGGACGGCACCCTGACCGCCCGCGGCAGCCTCATGGTCCGCGGCACCGGGCGCGTGCTCGGCGTGGCCCGCTGCCGCCGCCTGCAAGTCGAGGATGGCGGCCAGATCACCGGCCGCATGGAGATGATCGCGGGCGAAGGGCATCCGGCGCCGGCCGCCGCGCCCGCCCCGGAGACTGCGAGGGAGATAGCGGGGTAAGGTCACCGCGGGCACCTGCCCCGTTGATCCTGGCGGCGTCGCTGGAGTCTGCGGCGTGAGCGCGGAGGGAAGGGCCATGGGCAACGCGACCGACCACGAGGCCGATTTCTACGGCTGGGCCATGGAACAGGCCCGGCTGCTGCGCGAGGGGCGCGTCGAGGGTCTGGATCTTGCGAACCTGGCCGAGGAGGTCGAGGGCATAGGGCGCCGGGAAAGGCGCGAACTGTGCGACAGGCTTGCCGCGCTGCTGTTCTATCTGCTCAGGGGACAGTATCAGCCCTACATGCGCGGCGAGGGCTGGCGACTGGCGATCGAGGATCTGCGGCAGAAGGTTACGGAACGCATTGAGGAGAACCCCAGCCTGCGATCGGGTATCGAGGCGGTGATGGCGACAGCTTATGAGGAAGCTACCGTTCGCGCCGAGATAGAGACCCACTATCTCCGGGATATGTTTCCTTGGTCCTGCCCTTACTCGTTCGAGCAGGCGATAGACGACGAATTCTGGCCTGATCCTGTTTGAGACGCGCGCTGATGGGCAACAGCTTATGGGCAACAAGAGCAGATACGAAGCCGACTTCTATGGCTGGGCTCTGGAGGAGGCCCAGCTTCTGCGCGCCGGTCGTCTGGCAGAGGTGGACGTCGAGAATATCGCTGAGGAAATCGAGAGCATGGGGCGCAGCCAGAAACGTGAGCTGGTCAGCCGGCTCGCCGTATTGCTGCTGCGCCTGCTCAAGTGGCAATTCCAGTCGCACCTGCGAAGCAGGAGCTGGCAGGTCACGATCTCGCGCCAGCGGGAGCAGATCGCGGGACACCTGGCTGCGAACCCAAGTCTTCAGCCCAGCATTCCCGATGTGATGCCGATGGCCTACAAGAGAGCCAAGCGCGAGGCGGAGGCCGAGACCGGCCTGCCCGGCGATGCGTTCCCTTGGTCCTGCCCCTACACCTTCGAGCAGACCCTCGACGAGGCGTTCTGGCCTGAGACCTAGACCCCGTACCGCCGGAACCACGCCAGCATCCGCCCCCACCCATCCCGCGCGTCCGCCGCGCGGTAGCTCGGGCGGTAGTCGGCGTGGAAGCCGTGCGGCGCGTCGGGATAGACGATGAACTCCACCGTTCGCCCGGCGGCCCGCGCCTTGTCCTCCGCCTCCTTGATCTGCGCCGGGCTGCTGCTCGGGTCCTGCCCGGCGTAGAGGCCGAGGAGCGGGCAGCGCAGATCCGCCACCACGTCGAGCGGCGTCTGCGGCTGGATCGCGCTCGTCCCGCCGTTGAGCGGGCCATACCAGGCGACCGCCGCCTTGAGCGCCGGGTTGTGGGCGGCGAAGAGCCAGGTGTCGCGCCCGCCGCGGCAGAAGCCGGTGGTGCCGATCCGCCCCCGGTCGCCCGCCCGCGTCGCCGCCCAGGCGGCCGCGCTGTCCAGATCGAGCAGCATCCGCTGGTCCGGCGCCTTGCTGATCACGTCGCGCACGATCTGCTGCGCGTCCGTCATCGTCGAGAGGTCGGCGATGCGCGCGTAGAGCTCGGGCGCCACCGCGAGATACCCTTCCTGCGCGAGGCGGCGGCACACGTCGCGGATGTACTCGTGGACGCCGAAGATCTCCTCGATCACCACCACGACCGGGACGAGCCGGTCGCCCTTCGGCCGCGCGTAGTAGGCGGGGATGTGACCGTCCGACGTGGGAATCTCCGTGGCGCCCGCGTCCAGATCCTCCGCGCCCGTGTGGATCGCCTGGGCGAGCACGCACTCGGTCGCCATCGTGAAGCCGGCGACGAGGCCGCCCCCAAGGACATGGCGCCTTGGCACGCCGCGCCGTGGAAGCCCATCCATCACGCGACCGCCATCGTAGCGTGCAGGTTCTCGTCTATCTTGGCGAGGAAGTCCTGCGTGTTGAGCCAAGGCTGGTCGCGCCCGATCAGGAGCGCCAAATCCTTGGTCATGGCGCCGCTCTCCACCGTCTCGATGCACACCCGTTCCAAGGTCTCGGCGAAGCGCGTGACCTCGGGCGTATCGTCGAAACGGCCGCGGTAGGCGAGGCCGCGAGTCCAGGCGAAGATCGAGGCGATCGGGTTGGTGCTGGTCTCGCGGCCCTTCTGATGCTCGCGGTAGTGCCGGGTGACGGTGCCGTGCGCCGCCTCGCTCTCCACCGTCTTGCCGTCGGGGCTCATCAGCACGCTGGTCATCAGGCCGAGGCTTCCGAAGCCCTGGGCCACGATGTCGCTCTCCACGTCGCCGTCGTAGTTCTTGCAGGCCCAGACGTAGCCGCCGCTCCACTTGAGCGCGCTCGCCACCATGTCGTCTATCAGGCGGTGCTCGTAGGTCAGGGCCGCCGCGTCGAAGTCCTTCTTGAACTCCGCGTCGAAGACCTCCTGGAACACGTCTTTGAACATACCGTCATAGGTCTTGAGGATCGTGTTCTTGGTCGAGAGATAGACCGGATACTGGCGGGCGAGGCCGTAGTTGAAGCTGGCCCGCGCGAAGCCCTCGATGGACGCGCGGGTGTTGAACATGCCGAGCGCCACGCCCGGCCCCTGGAACTCGTGCACGCGCAGGATCTGGGCGGGCGCACCCTCCTCGTCCGGCTCATAGACCAGGCGTACGCGGCCGGGACCCGGGATCTTGATCTCCGAGGCGCGATAGATGTCGCCGTAGGCGTGGCGGCCGATCACGATGGGCTGCGTCCAGTGCGGCACGAGCCGGGGGACGTTGTTGCAGATGATCGGCTCGCGGAAGATCGTGCCGTCCAGGATGTTGCGGATCGTGCCGTTCGGGCTGCGCCACATCTTCTTGAGGCCGAACTCGCGCACCCGCGCCTCGTCCGGCGTGATCGTCGCGCACTTCACGCCGACGCCGTACTGCTTGATCGCCTGCGCCGCCTCGACCGTGACCTTGTCGTCCGTCTGGTCCCGGTACTCGATGCCGAGGTCGTAGTATTTCAGGTCAACGTCGAGATAGCGCAGGATCAGCTTCTCCTTGATGAAGCCCCAGATGATGCGGGTCATCTCGTCGCCATCCAGCTCGACGACGGGGGTTTTCACTTTGATCTTAGCCATGCCGATCCTCGCGTGCTCACAAGCGCGGTCGTTTTGGCACCCGGCGGCGGCGCGGGCAAGGCGGCGGGCGCTAGGGCGCCCACGGAGGGACCTCAAGCAGGACTATGCACACCTGAGCAGGAGGTGTTAGCATCGCTGCGAGAGAAGAACGAGAGAGCCGTGGCGCTCCTATTCGATCCTAGGCCCGCCAATCATGCCGAGCAGCGTTTCCTCGACGCTCTCGCTAGGGACGAGCTTGTGGATCTTGAAGGTGTTTCCGATCCCGCCGGGCGCACCATCCGCGCCGGATTGCTGCGCCACCTTCTTCCCGTCCCAGGCCGCGTCCCGCTCTCTGGCCTGCACCTTCGCCGCGCCCGTATCAAGGATACGCTCGACCTGCGTGACTTCGCTATGCCGGATTCCGGCCCGCCGACCATGTCGCTAGGTGTTTGGTCCCGGAAAGTCGTGACGCTACTTTGACCCGCGAGGGAGAAGAAGCGCTATGGCAGGCGGTCTTCATGGCAGCGCCCGAACGACGCCGCGAGTTCGGGCCGAGCTCCAGGCGTCGCAAGAGAAGACTAGCACCCTGGCCAGGCGCCACGGGCTGAGCCGGACCACCGTCACCAAGTGGCGCGCCCGGACCACGACCGACGACGCGCCCATGGGGCCGAGCGCACCCCACAGCACCGTGCTCTCCCCGGTCGAAGAAGCCATGGTGGTCGAGTTCCGCCGCCGGACGCTCCTGCCGCTCGACGACGTGCTGGGCTGCCTGCGCGACAGCATCCCCAAGCTCACCCGATCCAGCTTGCATCGCTGCCTGGAACGACACGGCATCTCCCGCTTGCCCGAGAACCCGGACAAGGCATCCAAGCGGGGCAAGTTCGCCGAGGCGGCCATCGGCTACGTGCACATCGACATCAGCGAGCGGCGTCTGGCCCAGGGCAAGCTCACCATGGTCCTCGCCATCGACCGGGTTTCCAAGTTCACCTGCGTCGAGTTCCGTGACGACGCCGGGAAGATGAACGGGGCGGACTTCCTGCGCGGTGTGGTCGCTGCATTTCCCGTCGCTGCATTTCCCTATGCGATCCACACCGTGCTGACCGACAACGGCATGGCCTTCGCCGACCTGCCGAAGAACCGAAACGGGCCGACCAGGCGGTATCTCGGCGCCCACATCTTCGATCGCGTCTGCGATGAGAACGGGATCGAGCACAAGCTCACCAAGCCCTACCATCCCTGGACCAATGGTCAGGCCGAGCAGATGAACCGCACCGTCAAGGACGCCACCATCAAGGCGTTCCACTACCCGGACCTTGAAAGCCTCAAAGCCCACGTCCTTGCTTTCGTGTCGGCCTACAACTTCGCCAAGCACCTCAAGGCACTCAGATGGAAGACCCCCTTCGAAGCCGTCTGCCTGGCCTGGACCAACACGCCTGACATCTTCAAGATCAACCCGCGTCGCCTCATCCCGGGACCAAACACCTAGAGGATATCTGTGAACGACTACGCATTGGAGCAGATAAACTTTACGCCGCCAACCCCGCCCGCACCGCCGCCAACGCCTCCTCCGCCCTCGCCCCATCCGGCCCGCCAGCCTGCGCCAAATCCGGCCTTCCGCCACCACCCTTGCCGCCCACTGCCGCGCTCGCCCGGCGCACCAAGTCCACCGCGTTGAGCCGGCCCGCCAGGTCGGGCGAGACCCCGACCACGATGCTGGCCTTGCCCTCCGCCGTGCTCACGAGCGCCACCACGCCGGAGCCGACCTGCTTGCCGATAGCCTCGGCCAGCCCCTTCAGCTCGCGCGCCGGCACGTCGCCGAGATTGCGAGCGGCCAGGCGAACCCCGCCCACGTCCTCGACCTCGGCCGCGGCTCCATCCCCACCCGTGGCCAGCTTACGCTGCAGCTCGGTCACTTGCCGCTCCAGGCGGCGCCGCTCCTCGACGAGGGCGGCGACGCGCTCGGGTACCTCGGCCGGGTTCGCCCGGAGCAGGGCCGCCGCCTCGGCGAGTCGCCGCTCGGACTCGGCGCCGGCTGCCAGCGCGGCCTCGCCCGTCACCGCTTCGATGCGGCGCACGCCCGCGCTAACGGCGCCCTCGCCCACGATGCGGAACGTGCCGATGTCGCCTGTGCGGCCGACATGCGTGCCGCCGCATAGCTCGATGCTGTAGGCGGGCTTGTTGCCCCCCGCCTTGCCATCGTCCCCCTCGCCCATGCTGACGACGCGGACCTCGTCGCCGTATTTCTCGCCGAACAGGGCCATGGCGCCCTCAGCCACGGCGGCGTCGGGCGTCATCAGCCGGGTCGTCACGGGCGAGTTCTCGCGGACGCGCGCGTTCACCTCGGCTTCCACGGTGGCCAGGTCCTCGCGGCCAATGGGCGTCGGCTGGCTCACGTCGAAGCGCAGGCGGTCGGGAGCGTTGAGGCTGCCCTTCTGCGCGACGTGCGGGCCGAGGCGGCGGCGCAGCGCCTCGTGCAGCAGGTGCGTGGCGCTGTGGTGGGCACGGATGGCGGTGCGCCTTGCGTGGTCCAGCTCGGCGAGCACCGCTTCGCCCACCCGCGCCGTCCCGCTCTCGACGGTGCCGAGGTGGACGAACAGGTCGCCCACCCGCTTCTGCGTGTCGCGGACCTGGATGCGGAGGTTGTCCGGGCCGGTGATCGTGCCCGTATCGCCCACCTGGCCGCCGCTCTCGGCGTAGAACGGCGTCTGGTTGAGGACGAGCGCGATCTCGGTGCCGACGGGGGCACTCTCGACCGGCTCGCCGCCCACGACGAGAGCCAGGATCTCGGCCGCGGCGGTCTCGGCCTGGTAGCCCAGGAATTCCGTGGCGCCGACCCGGTCGCGCACGTCAAACCAGACGGCTTCGGTCGCGGCCTCGCCGCTGCCGGCCCAGGCGGCGCGGGCGCGGGTGCGCTGCTCGGTCATGGCCTCGTCGAAGCCAGCCACGTCCACGCCCCGGCCCTGCTCGCGCAGCGCGTCCTGCGTCAGGTCGAGCGGGAAGCCGTAAGTGTCGTAGAGGCGGAACGCCACGCCGCCCGGCAAGGTGCCGCCTTCGGGCACGCGCGCCGTCTCCTCGGACAACAGCCCGAGGCCGCGCTCCAGCATGGCGCCGAACCGCTCCTCCTCCAGCTTCATCGTGCCCTCGATGAGCGGCTGCGCACGGACCAGCTCGGGGTAGGCCGCGCCCATCTGCTGCACGAGCGCGGGCACCAGGCGCCAGAACGTGGGCTGCTGCGTCCCCATCATGTGCAGATGGCGCATCGCCCGGCGCATGATCCGGCGCAGCACGTAGCCGCGCCCGTCCTTGCTCGGCAGCACGCCGTCAGCGATCAGGAAGGCCGAACTGCGGAGGTGATCGGCAACGACGCGGTGGCTGACGCGGAACGGGCCGTCCGGGGCCTGGCCCGTGACCTCGGCGCTGGCGAGGATCAGGGCGCGGAAGGTGTCCGTGTCGTAGTTATCGTGCTTGCCCTGCAGGATGGCAGCGAAGCGCTCCAGGCCGAGGCCCGTGTCTATGCTCGGGCGCGGGAGGGGCACGCGCGTGCCGGGCGGTCCCTCGTCGTATTGCATGAAGACGAGGTTCCAGATCTCGATGAAGCGGTCGCCGTCCTCGTCGGGGCTGCCGGGCGGGCCGCCGGGAATGTCTGGGCCGTGGTCGTAGAAGATCTCGCTGCAGGGGCCGCAGGGGCCGGTGTCGCCCATGCGCCAGAAATTGTCGCTGCTGGCGATGGGAATGACCCGGCTCTCGGGAAGGCCGGCGATCTTGCGCCAGAGCTGCGCCGCGTCGTCGTCCTCGGCGAAGACGGTAACGAGCAAGCGTTCGGCGGGGATCGCGAAGTCGCGGGTCAGCAGGCCCCAGGCCAGCTCGATGGCGAGCGGCTTGAAGTAGTCGCCGAAGCTGAAATTGCCCAGCATCTCGAAGAATGTGTGATGCCGGGCGGTGTAGCCGACGTTGTCGAGGTCGTTGTGCTTGCCGCCGGCGCGGACGCATTTCTGGGCCGAGGCCGCTCGCGTGTAGGGGCGGCGCTCCTGGCCGGTGAACACGTTCTTGAACTGCACCATGCCGCTGTTGGTGAACAGCAGGGTGGGATCGTTGCGAGGCACCAGGGAAGAACTCGGGACGACCTGATGGCCGTTACGGGCGAAGTAGTCGAGGAACGTCGTGCGGATCTGGTTGCTGCTGACCATGGGAAGGGTGCGTAGCGCAGCCCGTGCCGGCTGTCACCGGCACGGTAGCTACTGGAATGTCAGTGATTGCGGCCGCGGCCGGTCTTGGCCTGCAGCGCGTCTATCTTGAGGCTGGCGTCCGCCTTGGAGAGCTTGGGGTCGAATTCCTCGCCGGCTTCCTCGCAGAGCGTCTTGAGATAGCTCGCCTGGGCGCCGGTCATGCTCTCGTCGCCGGTGCTCCAGTCGTGCGGGTCCTTCACTGTGTTGCTGTGCTCGGCGGGCTGGGTCTTGGGATCGGGGGTCGTGTGCTTGGCCATGCTTGCCTCCTATGCCGCTGGAAACGTAGTTGTGCTCGTTATGTTCCGCAACACCTGGCGCCTTCGCGAAACGGTGAGGCCGGACTAACGCTGATACGGGACCGGCAGAAGCGCGCGGACGGGCATCCGGCGCGGTCCGGTAGGCGTGGGGACGATCACGTCCGCCTCCGCGTCGTAGTCGAGTAGGTTCTCGCGGCAGGCGCCGCAGGGGGCGACCACGCGCAGGCTCTGGTCCGGCTCGTCCGGCTTGGGATGGCGGACGGCGACGGCGCATTCCACCGTGCCGTCCCCGTCCATCACGGCGCGGCCGAGTGCGATGGCCTCGGCGCAGATGCTGAGGCGGCCGACGGTGGCGCCGAGGTGAACCCCGGTCCAGACTCGGCCGTCGCGGCTGCGGATGGCTGCGCCGACCGTGTGCCAGAACGGGCGATAGTGGTGCAGGAGCACGGCGCGGGCGGCCTCGATCAGGTCGAGGTCCGCCGCGCTGAGCGCCGTGTTGCCGGGATCGTCGAGCACCGAGACCCTACTCGGCGGCCTCGGCTTCCTCGGCGGCGTCGGCCGCCGCAGGCTCGGCGGTCATCAGGTTCACGACCACGCCGGAATGGGCGCGGACGCGGCGCTCGATCTCGTCGGCCATGTCCTTGTGGTCGCGCAGGAACTGCTTGGCGTTCTCGCGGCCCTGGCCGATGCGCTGGCTGTCGAAGCTGAACCAAGCACCCGATTTCTCGACGATGCCGGCCTTGACGCCGAGGTCTATCAACTCGCCGACCTTGCTGATGCCCTCGCCGTAGATGATGTCGAACTCGACTTGCCGGAACGGCGGCGCCAACTTGTTCTTGACCACCTTGACCCGCGTCTGATTGCCGACGACTTCGTCGCGGTCCTTGATCTGGCCGATGCGGCGGATGTCCATGCGGATCGAGGCGTAGAACTTCAGCGCGTTGCCGCCCGTCGTCGTCTCCGGGCTGCCGAACATGACGCCGATCTTGAGGCGGATCTGGTTGATGAAGATCAGCATGGTGTGGGAGCGGGCGACCGTGCTGGTGAGCTTGCGCAACGCCTGGCTCATCAGCCGGGCGTGCAGGCCCACGTGGCTGTCGCCCATCTCGCCCTCCAGCTCGGCACGCGGAACGAGGGCAGCGACGCTGTCAACCACGATCACGTCCATGGCGCCGGAGCGCACGAGCGTATCCGCGATCTCCAAGCCCTGCTCGCCGCCGTCGGGCTGGCTGATGAGGAGATCGTCGAGGTTCACGCCGAGCTTGCGGGCGTAGGTCGGATCGAGCGCGTGCTCGGCGTCTATGAAGGCGCAGGTGCCGCCGCGCTTCTGGGCCTCCGCGATCGCGTGCAGCGCGAGCGTGGTTTTGCCGGAGCTTTCCGGACCATAGATCTCGACGACGCGCCCGCGCGGCAAGCCGCCTATGCCGAGGGCAAGGTCCAGTCCGAGCGAGCCAGAGGAGATGGTCTCGATCTGCGTGTCGCCGGCCTTGGCGCCCATGCGCATGATGCTGCCCTTGCCGAACGCGCGCTCGATCTGCGTGAGCGCCGCTTCCAGGGCCTTTGCCTTGTCCATATGCTGTTCCTTCCGCGCTTGTCCCCGGCAGGCCGGCGCGACGTCCGGGGCGGCACCATCCCACACGAGGGCAAGCGTCGCAACGGTGCGCCGAAGGCCGTTAAGGAAGAGTTCCTTATATGTTCCCTGTAGGCGCGATTGCAAGAACGTTTCAGGACATTCCGACTGTCTCCCCGCCTGCTTCCCCAACCGCCTCGGCGCAGGTTCGCACGAGGCTGACCAGGTCATAAGGCTTGGCCAAGATACGCAATTCGCGCTCGCCTTGTGCGAGGACGCTGGCCGGGTATCCGCTGGTGAGCACCGCGGGCAGACCGGGGCGGCGGGCGCGTAGGGCATGGATCAGGGCTAGTCCGTCCCCGTCCGGCAGCGAGAAGTCGGCTAGGACGAGCGCGATGTCGGCGAGTCGCGGCTCGGCTGCGGCTAGGGCCGATGCGACCGACTCTGCCGGGAGCACGTCCCAGCCGTGCCGAGCCAGGGCACGAGCAGCGATGCTCCGGACGGGCGCTTCATCCTCCACGAGGAGCACGAGGTGCCCGGTCATTGGCATACGTGCAGCGGGGAAGTGAAGGCGCACGACGGTGCCCTCTCCCGATGCGCTCTCGATCACCAGGCTGCCACGGGCTTGCTGCACGATCTCGAACACTGAGGCGAGTCCGAGGCCCTGACCGCCTCTGGCGCGCTTAGTGGTGACGCCGGGTCGGAGCACTCTCGGCAGCAAGTTGGGGGAGATGCCCTCACCCGTATCGGCCACCTCCAGCGTTGCGTAGCTGTCCAGGTGCCCGGTGCTGAGGGTGAGACGGCCGCTGCCAGCCATCGCGTCGCGCGCGTTCATGGCGAGGTTGAGTATGGCCTGATCCAGGCCGACGGGATCGAGCCACGCGAGCGGCGGCGCTCCAGCGACCATGTCCAGCGCGATTTGGGCGTCCAGGATGCGGCGCAGCAGAGGGGAAAGCGCCTCGACTGCCGCGTTCAGGTTGACGGCGACGCCTGGGGCCTGCGGCATGGGCGCACCCTCTCCATCTCCCCTTCCATCAGAGGCGACCAGCTTGCGCATGAGCGCCGCGCCGCGTCCGGCCGCCGTGCTTATGACATCGAGATCCTGCAATAGCACCGGATCGTGGGCGGCGCGCTCCCGACCAGACTTGGCGCTGGCTGCAATGACGCCGAGGAGATTGTTGAAGTCGTGGATGACCGTCGCGAGTCGCCCGTCCAAGAGGCGCACCTCATCGCGGGGAGGACGCTTGTTCGGACCTGGCCACGATCCGGCGGCTTCGGCGCGAAGCAGGAATCGGGTGAGCCTCCCCTGTCGCAGCCTCGGAACGAACCGTATGATGACCACTAGCGGCTCGGCAGCGCAGGTGGTGAACAGCCGGGACTTGCGGTCGGTGAGGGTCGCCCGAATCGTTGCCTTGGCAGGACCGCGCTGCGCCGCCGCGAACAAAGTCTCCGCAGCCGCACCCATAAGTGGCCCGACTGGCTGCACGAGCGCATGGAACGCCTTGTTGGAACGGATGATCCGCCCCTCATGATCGAGGACGGCGAGGCCGGCCGACGCGCGGCGGCCGCGCCACGGTGGGCCGGACTTGGTCATGCCTTGGCCTGGCGTACCCGGCCGCGCAGGCGCCACACATAGGCGATCACCTCGGCCACCGCCTGGAAGTACTCAGCCGGCACCTCGCGGTCCAACTCGACGGTGTAAAGCGCGCGTGCGAGCGGCGGATTCGCGACGAGTGGCACTCGGTTCTCCTCGGCAACTGCGCGAATCCGCGCCGCGATCTCGTCCATTCCCTTGGCGACCACCCGCGGCGCGCCCCCCTTGCCCTGGTCGTAGCGAAGGGCGACAGCGTAGTGCGTCGGGTTCGTGACGACCACCGTCGCGGTTGGCACGGCTGCCATCATGCGGCGGCGGGCGCGGGCGACCCGCAGCCGCCGCAGCCGCGCCTTCACGCGCGGATCGCCTTCAGAACTCCTTCGTCTCGTCGCGCTGCTGCTCGCGGCTCATGCGCATGCGCCGGGCGTAGCGCAGCCGGACGAACACGAGGTCGAGCCCTGCGAAGACGGCCTGCGCCCCGAGAACCAGCATGACGAGGTGCAGCAAGCCACGGGCGAGGCGATCCAGCAGGGCACCCGGCTGCTCCAGGAGCGTCTGCCCGGCATCCGGGACGATGCCGCTCAGGGCGTGCCAGACCGCCCAACCCAGGATGCCGAGCTTGAGGAGCGCACGCCCGGCCTGCACCAGCGTCTCGCGCCCACCGATCTGCCGCAGCCCGCGCCGGGGATCGAGCCGCGCGAGGTCGGGACGCAGCGCGCCCAGGTGGAACAGGAACCGGGTCTGTGCGAGCGTGGATGCGGCGCTCGCGGCGAGCACGGCGGCGACGAACGGCAGGAGCACGGCGAATGCAGTCCACGCAGCGTCGCGCAGCGCCACGTCCGCGCTCTCCGGCTCGGCCAGCATCCGCGCGAGACGGGCACCGAAGCTGTGCAGACCTGTGGGCGCTCCCAGCATGAGGACGAGGACGGCGGCGCCGAGGCCAGCAACTCCCGCCACCTCGCGCGATAGCGGAACGTTGCCTTGCTCGCGCGCCTGCTCAAGCCGCCGGGCGGAGGCGGCCTGTGTCCGATCCTCTGCGTCCGCCTCCTCGGCCACCCGCTAGTGTCCCGGCAGCATGAGCCAGGCTGCCTGGACGCCGTCCTGCCAGGTCTCGAGAAGGGGCAGACTGAGGAGTGCCAGCAGTGCGAGGCCGGCCAGGAGTTGTCCGGGGACAGCTAGGGCATAGACCTGCATCTGCGGCACGAATCGCGCCATGAGCGCCAGCCCGGACTGCGCCAGGATGCCGGAGAGCACGAACGGCGCCGCGAGGCGTAGGGACAACGCGAAGCCCTGGGCGACCGCAGCCGTCACGCTCTCGGCCGCGCCGCCGGTCGGCAGCCACGTGCCGGGCGGGACCAATTGGTAGCTCCCGGCGAGAGCTTGCAACGGCAGGGCGTAGAGCCCGGTCGAGAGCACGAGGACCGGGACGGCGAGGCTGAACAGCCGGGCGAGCGCCGTGCTCTGGCCGCCGAGGTTCGGGTCGGGCTGCAGCACGCTTGCCAGTCCGATGAGCAGGGAGATGATCCCGCCTGCGATAGGCAAGGAGAGCGCCATCAGCCGGGCGAGCCAGCCCAGCAACCCGCCGCAGAGCAGCTCCGCCGCGACCATGCTGCCGAGCCGCCACATGCTGGGCGGGACGGGCGGCATCTGCGGCAGCACGACCGGCAGGAGCAAGGCGGTCAACGCAACCGCAAGGCCGGCGCGCACCGTCGCGGGTGGCTCCGCCTCGCCGAGGCCGGGCAGGAGCATCACCGCCGCACTGCATCGGGCCAAGACGAGCGCGAAGGCGAAGGCCCAGCCTGGAAGCTCGGTGAGCAGGGCGCCCGTGCCCATGCTGTCGGCGCCCATGCTAGTGGCCGCCCACGGCCACGACCTGATCCATCAGCGATCGCGAGTAGTCGGTGAGCGAGGCGGCCATGAACGGGCCGAGCAAGGCGAGCACGCCCGCGACCAGCACCAGCTTGGGCAAGAACGCGAGCGTCGCCTCGTGGATCTGGGTGACGGCCTGCAGCAGCGATACCACGAGACCGATCGCAAGGCTCGCGACGAGGGGAGGGCCGCTGAGCTTGAGCGATACGACAAGCGCCTCCCGCAAGGCCGCGGCGACCTGCAGCCCATCCATCAGATCGCCATCCGCATGATGTCCTGGTAGGCGGACACCACCCGGTCCCGCACCGCGGTCGCGGCCTGCAGGCCCAGCTGCGCCTGCGAGACCGCAGTCACGACGTGCGTGATGTCGCCGCCCCCCGCGAGGGCCTGCACCGCCTGCCCCTCCGCCCCGTGCCCGGCGTCCACGACGCCCTGCATTGCACGCTCGAGCGCCCCCCCGAAATCCTGATCCGCCGGGGACGAGCCGGCCTGAATACGCTGATACGCGCCAACGGCCGCAGCTGGTGTGATCGTCATGGCTAGCGCAGCATCTCGATGGTGCGAGTCAGCATGGATCGGCTCGCCTCCATTACGTTGAGGTTGGCGCTGTAGGTTCGCTGTGCCTCGCGCATGTCCATGACCTCCACGAAACTGTTGACGTTCGGCACTTTCACGTAACCTTTCGCGTCCGCGGCCGGGTGCGACGGGTCGTAGCGGAGCGCGAAATCGCCCGGCACCGGCTCGATCCGCCGCACATGCACCGTCTCGGCGCCCAAGCTGCGATCCATGCGGTCCTCGAACTCGACGACCTTGCGCCGATACGGGTTCGCACCGGGGGTTGATCCCGTGGAATCCTGGTTGGCGAGGTTCTCGGCGATCACGCGCAGCCGCGTGCTCTGCACGTCCATGCCATAGGCGGAGATGGCGAGGGCCTTCGTGATGTCCACGGCGGTTAGCCCCCCTTCCCGAGCGCGAGACTGAACATGCTCATGTATTTCGTGTAGAGGTTGGTCGCGAGCTCGTGCATGCCGTCCGTGTCCGCGAGCTTGGTGAGCTCGCCATCGAGCGAGACGGCGTTGCCGTCGGGGGCGCGCTCGGTCACGATCTGGCTCCCGTCCTCCTGCGCCGGGTCGGACAGGGCAGCGAGATGCAGCGGATTCGTCGCGGCCAGCGATACGACCTTGTGCTGGAGCAGCGATGCGAAGGGCTTGAGATCGTGCGCCTCGTAGCCGGGCGTGTTCGCGTTCGCGACGTTCTGGGCGAGCAGCTGCTGCCGTCGGCTCACCCAATCAAGCCGCTGCTCGGCCAGGCTGAACAAATCCGTGCTCGTCAGGTCCATGATACGGCTCCTCTCGACGCACGGAGCTTCGCACGAGAGTCTTAAGAAGCGGTTAGCACCCAGCGCGGAAACCTTCCGTTAACCTTCGTCTGCGCTAATCGCCGCCATGGAGCCGCACGCGCACCCTGCCTTCTCAGAACTCTCTCGTTGCCATCACGACGATGGCCGAGGGCTTGCTGCAATCCCTTCGTCTTGCCCGTGCGCTGGCTGGGCGGGGTCGCCCGGTTGAGCTCGATGGCATGCAGGGCAGCATCGGCCTGCTCTGCGCCAAGGCGCTCGACCTCGCACCGGACGAAGGTCGCGTCCTCCGAGTCGCCTTGATCTCGCTCCGGGAGGAGTTGGACCAGCTCTCCGCCACGCTGCGCAATTCGGCTCCCGAGTGATGCTCTCCTTCCGGCAAAAGGCCGAACCATGCCCCTTCCCTTATCCAACGTCCTCATCGGAGTGGCGGCCTTGGCGGCCGTGCTCGTCCTCGTCTTGCTCAGCGGCCGGGTTGCCAGCACGGTTCTTGCCCGGCGCCCGCAAGCGGGCCGGCGCCTCGCACTGCGCGAGACGCTCGCGCTCGACCCGCGCCGTCGTCTGCTGCTCGTCGCCTGTGACGGGCGCGAGGCGCTCCTAGTCACAGGCGGACCGACTGATCTCGTTGTCGGCTGGCTGACGCCGGGCGGTGAGGCGCAGTCGTGAACGTCCAGCGGCTTTTCCTGCTGCTCGCCTACACGGCGCTGTTCCTGCTCGCGCTGCTGCTGTCGGGAGGCTACGCCCACGCGCAGTCGGTGAGTATAGACCTCGGCGCCGCCGGGCAGGCGGGGGCGACCAGCCGACTCGTCGAGATCACGGCGCTCTTCACCGTTCTCTCCCTCGCGCCCAGCCTCCTCGTCATGGTCACGGCGTTCACGCGAATCGTCATCGTGCTGTCGCTGCTGCGCAGTGCGATCGGCGCCCAGGGGACGCCGCCGAACCCGGTCATCATCGGGCTTGCCCTGTTCCTGACGTTCTTCGTGATGCAGCCAGTGCTGGAGCAGGCTTGGAACGCCGGGCTGCTGCCGATGGCGCAGGGGCAGGTGGCGGAGATGGATGGGCTGCGGCTCGCGGCGGAGCCGTTCCGCCGGTTCATGGCGGCGAACCTGCGGGGCAGCGACGTCCAGCTCTTCCTCGACATCGGCAATCTCGCGCCGCCCGCCGCCCCGGACCAGACGCCGTGGCGAGCGCTCATCCCGGCGTTCATGGTCGGTGAGCTGCGCCGGGCGTTCGAGATCGGGTTCCTGCTCTACTTGCCGTTCCTGGTGATCGACATGGTGGTCGGCAGCGTACTGATGAGCCTGGGCATGATGATGCTGCCGCCGAGCGCGGTCTCGCTGCCGTTCAAGCTGATCTTCTTCGTGATGGTGGATGGCTGGCGATTGGTGGCGGGCAGTCTCGTGCAGGGTTTCGCTTCGGGATGAACGGAAACCGGGCAGCCCTCGTGCGTTGGGGTGCGTAGGAAGACGGAGGCAGGCCATGAAGCAGCCGCATACCGAAACGAGCGTCGAGCACACCAACGGCCCGCAGGACACGGGCAACCATAAGAAGCCGGGCACGCAAGATGCGGGCGGGGCGGACCGTTTTGGCGGTACGCGCGCAGGCGCGGAGAACGTTGAGCGTGCCTCGTCGGACAAGGCCGAATCGGTCGAGACCGGCACAGATGTGAGCAAGGTCTCGGGTCTCGACGAGGTCAACGCGAGCGAGAAGAGCCTCGATGACTCTGGACCCGTCGAGCGCGCCCCAGAGCGCGATGAGCGTGGACGGCTGTAGCCGACGTCACGCCGTGCCCTGACGGTTCTGGTTCGGTAGATGCTGGGCGATGTAGGGCGGGAGTTGGAAGGCAGCCTCCTGGACCTCGGGCGTCCAGTAATTGGTCGAGCCTAGAATGCCGGCGGCACTCGCGCGGTCGCGCAGGGTCTCGGCAGGGACAGTCCCTGGATCCTCGGCCTTTGCCGCTATGCCAAGCGTCATGAAACCGCCGACGTATGTTGGTACCGCGACCACATACGCCGAAACGTAGCGAAAGAATTTCGCCCGGCGGGCACTCGTTTCGCGCAGCTCATCCGGCTGCATGAACGGCACGCCGCACTGGTTCACGATCACACCTTGGGCTGAAAGGACGCGGGCGCAATCCGCGTAAAAAACGTCGGTGAAGAGCACCTCGCCGGGACCAGCCGGGTCTGTGCTGTCCACGATGATCACGTCGAAGGATTGAGCCTCGGCGGCCGCGAGGTAAGCGATCCCGTCCGCGACGAGGACCTCGCCGCGCGGGTCATGCCAGCAATCGCCCCCGATGCCTGGGAGATGCTCGCGGCTCAGGCGAATGACCTCTCCATCTATCTCGACCATGACGGCACGCTCGACATCCCGATGCTGCAGCACCCGGCGCAGCACACCGCCATCACCCGCGCCGATGATGAGCACCCGGCGCGCGCTCTCCACCGCGAGAAGGGGGACGTGCGCGATCATCTCCTGGTAGGTGAACTCGTCGGCCTCAGTGATCTGCACGACGCCGTCGAGCATCAGCACGCGCCCGTGGCTCGCGCTCTCAAACAGCCAGATATCTTGGAACGCGCTGCGGACATGCGCGATCGTCCGCACGACGCGGAATCGCTGACCCCAGTTAGGGTAAAGGGCCTCATCCGCCCACTCGCGGTCCATGATCCATCCTTCGCGCGCGAGCCTTCATGCGGGGCCGCGGGAGTGCTCCCCCGCGGCCCCCGCAGCGATGTCACGACTGGTCCGGCTAGGACGTACGTCCCCGGCGCTGCTCCTCGACATTGAGCCGCTCCGGACAGAACGCCTGCTGCAAGGTGGGTACCGCATCGCGCGGATCGCAGGCACCGCACATGAAGACATCCACGGCCGCGAAGCTGCGTTCCGGCCAGGTATGAATGCTGATGTGGCTTTCCGCGAGCACCACCACACCCGACACACCGCCGTTCGGCGTGAAGTGATGGAAGTGGCTATGGAGGATCGTAGCACCTGCCTGCAGCGCCGCCTCGCGCAGGGAACGATCTATGTGCTCGGGGTCATCCAGGTTGCGTGCGCCCCAGAGGTCAACAAGCAAGTGAGTGCCGGCAAAGCACTGGCCATCGCGCGTAACAAAATAGTCTTTCCGCTCCTGGCCCGTCAGGCTCGGAACATTGATTGTCGTCTGGTTCTCGCTCGGAAGTTCCGAGACCATCCCCAGTTGAGCAAGTGCGTTCATCACGTACCCCCAAACCAGTAGATAGCCTGTTGGGCGTTGCCGCCCCCTTGGGCCAAGGAGCGCGGGACATAGGGCTTAGGGGGGGGTAGTGCAAGCGAAAATCCCTCGCCAACACAGATATCTGCGCCCCACTGCCAGCATGGCAGCGGGTCCTCAACCAATAAAGGCTACCGCGCCGACAGACTCTGCAAACTCGCGGACATTCCGCGCGCGAACGCGACGTCGCGCGCCGCTCTCGGCAGGTCGGCAGGCGACTGCACGGGGCGGTCCGTGAGAAGCCGGAAGAGGTCGGAACGCGCCCCGTTCCCCATCCGCGGTCCATCCGCCTGACGCAGGGCGAGCAAGGTGTCCTTGTCGCCGGTCTGAAGGGCGGCACTGGCCTCGCGCAGCACGATCTCCTGTTGCTCCGGAGGTAGGGGGCCGGTCGCCGCGACACGCTTGGCAGCAAGATCGCGCAAAGCAGCCAGGGTGCCGGGCCAGTCCTTCGCACGTTCCAGAAGGGAGGCACGGAGTTCGTCGGCAGACGCCGTGCCAAGCGCCGACAAGGTCGAGGTTGCACGGGGGAGATCGCCTGACTTGGCTTGCGCCCGTGCCAGCGTCAGCCCTCGCCCCTCGGCGAGCGTGGCGGGCAGACCTGGTGCGTCGGAGGCTTGCAGGGCAGCAAGGGCGGCCGTGGTGTCTCCGCCTTCCAATCGCATCCCAGCGAGTTGGAGACCGAACCGGGCGCGCGGCGCGCCCGCCGGGGCCGCGCGCATCAGATGCTCGAGCACAGGAGCGGCCTGGTCGGGGAGGTCGAGCGCGACGAGCCGGGCTGCGAGCAATGCGGCGAGACGGTCACCGGACGCGCCATCCGGCACGACATCGGCGAAGTCTCCAGCAAGGGCGATGAACTCAAGCGGCTTCAGCGTGCTGGCCTGGTCGCCCACGAGCAGGGTCTGGAGCACTTGGCCCATGCGCGCCTTGATGCTCTCACGAGCGGCAGGGAACAGCGCCTGCGTGTCGCGCAGCAGTTCGAGCGCCGGGCGGAATTGGCCGGCCTGGGTGCGCAGCTCGGCGATGCGCAGCCGCAAGGAGAGCTCGCGCTGGTCGCCGCGCCAGACGATGAGCAAGCGGTCGAGCGCATCCGCGGTGCCCGCCGCATCGAGCGTGCCCGAGCGGTGCCGCAGCTCCGCGGCCTGAGTGCCGGCGCGCACGCGCACGAGGCGGTCGTGGTCCGCTGCCAACTGGTCGTAGGCGGCCAGTGCCTTGTCCGTCTTGCCTTCGGCTTCAAGGCATAGGGCACGCGCTAGAGAGAGGGTCGGATCGTTTGGGAATTGGGTCAGGAGAGCGTCGGCCGCCTTCTCTTGACCGCCAAGGGCAAGTGTCTCTGCTGCTAGCGGGAGAAGCCTCCGGCGCAGGGGTCCAGGATACGCGATGACGAGCGGCAGCGTCGCCGCGAAGGCAGTGGCGGCGGCAGGGGAGTGCTGGTTCTTCGAGGCCACCGCAACGGCGCGCCAGAGCGTGATCTCGTCGGAGCTGCCGAGGCGGGATTCGTCCACGGTACCTGCGAGATCGGCACGGCCGTCGAGCAGCGCGGCTATTGCCTGCAGCGCCGCAATGCGGCCGTTCTGTTCCTCCCCCGGGTTCTCGGCGCGAGCCGTCGCGAGCAGGCCTTCCGCCTCGGCGCCGAGGCCGAGTGCGATCATCGCTTGCGCTGCGGCAAGGCGGGCGGGCAGGCGCGCACGAGGCGGAGCGGTGGCGGCGGCGGCGACCGAGGCTTCCATCCGGCGCTGGAGCGCGGCCGTGGGCAAATCTGGGAAATCGAAGATGCGGGTCAGCGCCGCCGCATTGGCCAAGGCTGGACTCGCTGCGACCTCGGGTGCGAGCAGCGGGCTGGGGACGCGGAGCGCGAATCCGTCGGCGCGGGTGCTGAGCTGCACGCGGTCGGAGAGCGCTTCCACGGCTAGGCCTAGCCACGTCGGCAAGATTTGAAACGCCGGTGTGCGGCGGGACATCGCCATCGCCGCCCCCGGTCCCGAGCCAGGCCGCACGGTCCCGACCAGCAATGCAGTCCTGCTGTCAGGATCAGGGACCACGACAACCTGAGAGGGATCGGCGAGGCCGAACACGATTTCCCTATCCGTTTGCCGTACCTGCAAGGATGGTATGCAGGCAAGGATGGGTATGCGCTTGCGCCGAGCCGAACGATCCAGCCCTCGGGTGTGTGTTCCAGGTGCAGCGGGGTGTCAGCCGCGAGCGGGAACGTCACGAGGGTTGCCGCCGGAAGCAACTCAACCTTCATGGCGCCGAGCACAGGATCGCCCGCGACCTGCGCTAGATCGAGAGGTTGGCGTGTGTCGAAGACCAGGAGCGCCTGGCCATCCCGGCGGAATGCGGCCGCCCCGACCTTCGACGGGAAGGGAAGCACGGCGCCGGCCTCGCCCGAAGGCAGCGGCACGACGGCGATCGAGATAGGCCCGGCGTCGGCGCCACCACTCGAACTCGGGAAGAGCCGGAACAGGGAGAGCCGGGGATTGCTGCTCGGCAACGTCACGCGGCGCCGGGGGCGAAGGCTGTGCGGGCGGCGGCGCGGATGGCGGCTCTGGTGCAGGTGCAGGCTGCGGGGGTGAGACGGCAGGAGACGACAGCAGGAAAGCAGGTGGGGCCGCGGACGCTGGTACCTGCCTTGGAAGGTGAGGCCGGCACCGCCGGAGGCAGACGGGCCGCCGTCGCGGGCAGCGGCAAGGTGCGGCGGGTGCGCTGCCGCGTTGGGTGGGCGGGCTGCGGCCGGGGTGGATCCAGCAGATCCACGATGATGCGTCCGCCGACCTGCGTAGCTCGCGCCTGTGCTCCTTCAACGAGGTCCAGCTCGATCGCGGTGCCCAAGGGGCGGATCGCGCGGACGTTCCGAGGCAGCCGCTCCGGTGCTGGCAGGGCCGGCACACCGTGGACTTCGAGCTTTACCTGTCCCGGCTCCGAGCTAAGATCATACAGCATCGGCGCAGCGAACCCAAAAGTGACCCGGCCATAGCCGCGATGATTATCAACCCGGACGGTCACGGGCACGGTGCCGGGCGTGTCACTGGCGGACTGCATCTCGGCAGCGCGAACCGTGCCCACGAGGAGCAAGAGCACCGCCACGATGCGGCAGAGGCGGCTCACCCGAGGCTCGCGAGGAGATGGTCCATTTCGGTCTGCGCCATCGCTGCGGCGACACGAGAGACAATCGCGTCCAGATCGTCGCTCGCCAACTGAACTGATATCAGAACGATCATGGACTTACCTGTGGCCACGGCCGTCTTCCCTCTATTGGTCAGCTTGCGCCGGCTGGCTCGCCTTGAGCCGCATCTCGGCGAGTTCTATCGTGACCGTGCGGGCGCGGTCAGGCGGCATGGCGGCGAGGACGAGCGCCGCCTTCCGATCGTTCATGCGGTCGAAGACCTCGAGCAGCACAGGCGTTTCCATGCCGTTCATGATCGCGGCAGCGTCCCGCGGGCGCATCGCCTCGTAGGTGCGGACAAGGCCCTGCCAGTCGGCCTCCTCGCGCTTCTTGCGAGCGTCCTCCATCGTCTGCAGGCGCGCTTGCAGGTCGGAGAGCTCCTTCACGCGGTCGGCGACCCGTTTCTCGGCCGCGGCGAGCACCAACTCCTTGACCGCGACTTGCTGCTCCCGTGCATCGAGCTGGTCGCGGCGGCTGCGGAGTTCTTGCAGCGCTGAGCGCTCGGCGGCACTGACCGGCGGATCGGAGTCGTGATTCGGCGGGCAGTTCGCGGCGGGCGTCGCGAGCACAGGGGCGGGTGGCGAAGAGGCCGGATGCGGCGCGTCCTGGGCTGCGGACGCATGGGCGGCGGGCGCTGCGCTCCAGCCGGCGCTACCGGCCAGGGATGCAGTCTTCACGGCGGCGAGCGCGCCCATCGCGGCGATGGCGAGTGGGAGGGACCGGATCTTCATCGGGCCACCTGCAAGGCCCGGAGCAGGTCGCGCTCAGCCTGGCTGCGGACTTTTGGCGGCGCCTCTGGAGGTTCCGTTTCTGGGGCAGCCGGCTGTGAGGCGGGGCTACGGCCCGCCCGCACGAGGGTTTCCAGCCGGTCGGCAAGGCTCTCGCCGCGAGAGTGCAGGAAACGAAGGTCGTCCTGCAAGGCCGTGGCGCGCTCGACCTGCCGTGCCAGCTGGCGCCCGGCATTCTCGGCCGCGATCCGCAACTGCTCGACGCCGCTCTCGGCCTGGCGCGTCCCGCTCTCAAGCGTGGCAACGGCGTCGCCGAGTGCGGTGCGCTCGCCACGCAAGATGCCCAACGCACGCTCAAGCCGGACGGCATGCAGCAGCGTGATGCCCAGCAGCACGACCAGCAAGCATTCCAGGGCAATGTCGAGCATGTTCACGACCGGATCCCTCCTACTCGCTTTGTTCCTGAGGACGGGCCAACTCGGCGTCGAGCCGGACGGCGACGCGGCTCTTGCGTTGGCCGAGGCGCCCCTCGAACAGGGGAACGGCACCGCAGCGCACCTGGACGGGAGCGCCGGGCTGCGCGGCAAGAGTGATGCTGTCGCCGACCTGCAGCCGCATCACGTCGGCAAGGCGCATGACCTGCTCGTCGAGCACGACGTCCAGCTCGACGATCGTGCTCCGCAGCTCCTCGGCGAGGTGCGTCTCCCAGATGGAGTCGCGGCCGAACTTCTCGCCCATGAACTGCTGCAGCAGCAACTCGCGCACGGGTTCCAGCGTGGCATAGGGCAGGAGCAGCTCGATGCGGCCGCCGCGGTCCTCCATGTCCACGCGCAAACGCGCCAGGACGGCGGTGTTGGAGGGACGCGAGATGGTGGCGAAGCGTGGGTTTACCTCGATCCGCTCGAAGCGGAAGTTGACCGGGGAGAGCGGCTCGAAGCTCGCGGACAAGTCCTGCAGGACGACGCGGACCAGGCGCTCGACGAGCGAGCGCTCGATGGTGGTATAGGGGCGATCCTCGATGCGCATGGCCGCCGTGCCGCGGCGGCCGCCGAGGAGCACGTCCACGATCGAGTAGATCATGGCCGAGTCCAGGATCATCAACCCGTGATTGTCCCACTGATCGGCCTTGAACACTGCAAGGATGGCGGGCAGCGGGATGCTGTCGAGGTAGTCGCCGAAGCGCAGCGACAGGACATTGTCCATGCTGACCTCGACATTGTCGCTCGTGAAGTTGCGCAAGGACGTGCTCATGATCCGCACGAGACGGTCGAACACGATGTCCAGCATCGGCAGGCGCTCGTAGGAGACGAGGCCGGAGCTGACGATGCGCTGCATGCCGGAGCGGCCCTCGCCGCCGTCAGCCGTGTCATCGGATCCGAGCAGGCTGTCTATCTCGGCCTGGTCCAGCACGCGGGCCGGCTGGACATCCGCGGCATCGTCCCAAGCGGACGAGTCGCTGGCAGCGTTCGAAAGGGTTCCGCTCATTGGACGAGAACCTGCGTGAACAGCACGTCGGTGATGCGCGCGGGCGTGGCGGCGAGGGAGGCGCGACTGATGAGTTCCTCGCGCAACCGATACGTGCCTGCCGAGCCGCGCAGCTCCTCGGGCCGAGTCTCGCGCAAGTAGGTCTGGAACAAGTCCAGGATGCGCGGCATCGCGGCAGCGACCGCCGCCTGGTCGCCCGACTTGGCTAGCTCAAGCCGCGCCGTGAGTTTGATGAAGGTCGGTTGGCGGCTGCTCGAATCCAGGTTGGCCACGATCTCCGGGAGGTCAACGAACACGGGCAGCGCTGCCTCGTTCTTCGCATGTTGCTCCGGGGCATGGCCCATGAGATGCGGGAGGATTCCGGTAAACCAGAGCCCGGCGCCAACCATCACCAGGAGAACTGGTGCCGCGAGCAGCACGAGCTTGCTGCGCCCCTTCTTGCCCTCACTCTTGCCGTCGCCCGCGTCTGCCTCGGCCATGGCATGGTCCCCTCTTCGCCGAGCACTCTGGCAGGGGATAGTTAACAAGGCGTTGCGGCACGGCGCCTGCCCGGCAAGTTTGACCGGGCGGCACGGCCTGCCTGGGCTGACACCGTGCAAGCCCCCGGTGCATCAGCGTTTCAGGGCTGGCACACGGGCTGCATAGAGGTCGGCAACACTGCTGGAGCCGCCGCTCATGGAAATGCCGACCTACGTTGCTCTCTCTCGCATGGACGCGCAGAGCCGCGCGCTCGACGTCGTCGCCGACAACATCGCGAACGCGAGCACGCCGGGCTTCAAGGCTAACCATGCCCTGTTCAGCGATTGGCTGGATAGGCAGGGCCGCGTTTCGGCAGCGCCCGGCGGCCGCGTCGTCGCCTTCACGCAGGACCGCGCGACCTACCGCGACGCGCAGCAAGGGCCGATCACCCACACGGGCAACCCGTTCGACCTCGCGATCAGCGGGGACGGCTTCTTCACAGTGAACACACCGCAGGGTCCCCGACTGACGCGCGCCGGACGGTTCGGTCCCATGCCGGACGGCACGCTCGCCGATTCGGAGGGCAACCCCGTGCTCGACACGCAAGGCCAGCCGATCCACCTCGAGCCCAGCGACACGCGCGTGACCATCACGGCGGACGGGACGGTGAGCACGCAGAGCGGCCCAGTGGGCAAGGTCGGCGTCGTCCAACCGTCCGACCCGAACCAGATGCAGGCCGAGGGCGGGCGCCTGCTGCGTGCGGACACGCCGACGCAGCCGGTTGCCGCCCCCGGCATCGTCCAGGGCGCGGTCGAGGACAGCAACGTCCAGCCGATCGTGGAGATCACGCGCATGATGACGCTGCTCCGCGAGTTCCAGTTCACCTCGCAGTTCGTCCAGGGCGAGTCGGACCGGCAGCAGAAAGCGGTGGACAGCTTGCTCAAGCAGAACGGCTAAGGGAGACGACCGATGCGCTCACTCGATATAGCCGGCACCGGGATGCAGGCCCAGCAGACCAACGTCGAGGTCATCTCGAACAACATCGCCAACATGACGACGACCGGCTTCAAGCGCCAGCGGGCCGAGTTCCAGGACCTGATCTACCAGAACATGCGCCGGGTCGGCTCCAACACGTCCGACAACGGCACCGTTGTGCCCTCGGGCGCCCAGGTCGGCCTCGGGGTGAGGACGGCGGCGATCTACCGGATCAACGAGCAAGGCAATCTACAGCAGACCAGCAACAAGCTCGATCTCGCGATTCAGGGCGGCGGTTATTTCCAGGTCACGCTGCCTTCGGGCGACTTGGCCTACACGCGCGACGGCAGCTTCAGCCTCTCGCCCGGCGGCGAGATCGTGACGGCGGACGGCTACCCCGTCGGACCCGGCATCACCATCCCAGCGACTGCCACGGATGTAACGATTGATACGGCTGGCGAGGTGCAGGCCACCGTCCCTGGAAATACTGCGCCCCAGCTGGTGGGCACGTTGCAGCTCGCCAACTTCGCCAACCCTGCCGGGCTTGATGCGCAGGGTCAGAACCTGCTGCTCGCGACGGCCGCGAGCGGTCAGGCCGTGGTGGGGCCGCCGTCCTCGACCGGTTTCGGCAGCGTCATGCAGGGCTTCGTCGAGACCAGCAACGTCAACGTCGTCAGCGAGATCACCAATCTCATCACGGCGCAGCGCGCCTACGAGATGAACAGCAAGGTGATCACCGCGAGCGACGAGATGCTCTCCACCCTCACGAACCTGCGGTAAGGCACCGATGCGAACCCTCGTCCTGCTGCTGCTCACCCTGCAAGCCGCCGGGGCCGCCACGCTGCGGCCGTTCACCACCGTGGAGCGGCCCATCGTGCGCCTCTCCGATCTGTGGGACGGTGTCGCGAAAGACCGGGATCTCGGCCCGGCACCCGCACCCGGCGCGCGCATCCTGGTCGAGGCGCCCCAGCTCGCGGCCATCGCGCGCCAGTTCGGCGTGGATTGGGAACCAGCGTCGCCGGGCGACCGGGCGGTCGTGGAGCGCGCGGGCCAGCCTCTCGCGCGCGAGGCCGTGCTCGCCGCGGTGCGCGGGGCGCTCGCCGCCGCCGGAGCGCCGGGCGATGCGGACGTGGAGGTGTCCGCCTTCGTGGCGCCGATCGTGCCGAGGGGCGAGGGGGCGGAGCCAGGCATCAGCCAGCTCATCTACGATGCCGGCACCGGGCAGTTCACGGCGCTGGTCAGCGTGGCGGCGGAGGGAACGGAGCCGGTGCAGAGCCGGGTCGCCGGGCGGATCGTGCCGATGCAGGAGATGCTGGTCCCGATACGGGCGATCAGTGCCGGAGACGTGGTCGCAGCCGCGGATCTGCGCATCGCCCGTGTCCGGGTCGGGAGCCTTGGGGGCGAGGCGGTTCGCTCGGCCGGGCAGGCTATCGGGTTCGCGCCGCGACGGCCGCTCGCGAAGGGGCAGCCGATCCTCCTCGCGGACCTGGAGCGGCCCGTACTCGTGCGCAGAGGCGCAAGTGTGAGCATGGCGTTGGCCATGCCCGGCCTCGCGCTGACGGCGGAAGGGATCGCCATGGGGCCGGCCGCGCTGGGCGAACGCGTTCGCGTGCTGAATCCCAGCTCGAAGATGCTCGTCGAGGCCGAGGTGATAGGACCCGGCGAGGTCCGCGTCGTGCCCGGCGCGACTCCGATCCCGGCGGGAGCCTCGGCAGGCTGGGCCTTGGCGCAGGGAGCTTTGCGGTGAGGCACGCGCTCGTCCTGCTCACGGTGCTGGCGTTGCCGGGCTGCGGAGCGTTGACCCGGCTCTCGGAGGTCGGCCGGCCGCCCGAGATGACGCCGAGCGGGGATCCCACGGCAGATCCCAAATACCGACCGATCACGATGCCGATGCCGCGGCCGCAACCGGTGCCGGCGGAGGCGAACAGCCTGTGGCGGCAGGGAAGCCGGGCGTTCTTCAAGGACCAGCGGGCGTCCCAGGTCGGCGACATCGTGACCATCCTGGTCAACATCACGGATACGGCCGACTTCCAGAACGCATCGAACGAGTCGCGGACGGGGAATGAGGGCCTGGGCCTGCCCAACCTGTTCGGCTTCGAGGCGGCGCTGCCGCGCATCCTGTCGAAAGCCGTCAACGCGAGCCAGCTCGTCTCGGCGAACAGCACAGGGACCTCGACGGGAACCGGGGAAACCAAGCGCCTCGAGAACGTGACGCTACGGCTCGCGGGCGTGGTCACGCAGGTGCTGCCGAACGGCAACCTGGTGATCGCGGCGCGGCAGGAGGTCCGGGTCAACAGCGAGTTGCGGCAGTTGCTGGTGAGTGGCGTGATCCGCCCGCAGGACATCGCGAGCGACAACACGGTGCAGCACGACCGGCTCGCCGAGGCGCGTATCTCTTACGGCGGTCGGGGCCAGCTCACGGACGTGCAGACGCCGCGCTACGGGCAGCAGTTGATGGATATTTTGCTACCATTCTGAGATTGGTAATCCCGCGTGACTGTATTTACAACGCCGGAGTGCAGGAAATATAATGTTCGTATTGTGAGATGGAGAAAGTATGATCCGCGTGCTGGTAGTCGGCCTGACCGGCGCTCTCATGACGTGTCCGGCAGACGTGCAGACGCGGTCGTGTTCCTGGGCGTGGTGTAGGAGCGCCGCTTCCTGGCAGCCCTGGGCGGGTCAGGTCCGATGTTAGGTGGCCACGGCGGGCAACTTGACAGGAGCAGCATCGTCTATGGGCGCGAACGTCTCAAGGGACATGGAGCGGCGCTGGACCGCCCACTCGTCCTGCTGCTCCAGCAGCAGGGCGCCGACGAGGCGTCGGATCGCGGCCTCGTTCGGCAATATGCCGACCACGTCCGAGCGTCGCTTGATCTCGCCGTTGACGCGCTCGATCGGGTTGGTGGAGCTAATCTTGGCTCGGTGCGCGGCGGGGAAGCCCATGAACGCCAACACGTCGTGCTCGGCCTCGTCCATGAGCGCGGCCAGTCTGGGCACCTGGGGACGGAGCTGATCAGCGACCGCCCGCCACTGCCGGTGTGCCGCGCCCTGGTCGGCCTCGGCGAACGCCGTGCCGATCCAGGCGGCCACGATCCGGCGCTGGCTTTTGCCCGCGTGCGCCATCGCGTTCCTCTGGAAGTGGACCTTGCACCGCTGCGCCGTGGCGCCGAGCACGCGGCTGGCCGCAGCTTTGCGGCCCTCGTGCGCGTCCGAGATGACCAGCTTGACGCCCCTTAAGCCACGGCGGGCGAGGCCGCGCAGGAACTCGGTCCAGAAGTGCTCAGCCTCCGAGTTGTCGGTCGCCATGCCCAGCACCTCGCGCCTGCCGTCGGTGTTGACGCCGACGGCGACGATGACGGCCACCGGCACCACGCGCCCGTCGCGGCGGGCTTTGACGTAGGTCGCGTCGCGCCAGAGACACGGCCACTCGCCCTCGACCGGTCGGTCCAGAAAGGCGCCGACCCGTTCGTCGATCTCCGCGCAGAGGCGGCTGACCTGGCTCTTGTCACGCCCGAGCCGCCCATCGCCTGCACGAGCGCGTCCACGCTGCGCGTGGACACACCCTGGACGTAGGCTTCCTGGATCACGGCGACCAACGCCTTCTCGGCCGTGCGCCGAGGTTCCAGGAAGGAAAGTAGCTGCCCTCGCGCAGGCGCGGGATGCGCAGTTCGACCGTGCCCGCGCGCGTCTCCCAGTCCCTGTAGCCATTCCGTTGCACCAGGCGGTCGGGGCTGCGCTCACCATGAGCCGCGCCGGTCGCAGCGCCTACCTCCAGCTCCATCAGGCGCTCGGCGGCAAACGCGATCATCTCGCGCAGCAGGCCCGCATCCGAGCCTTTCGCCAGCAGCTCGCGCAAGACATCTCGTGGTCGGTCATCGTGGGGTCCTTGGGTCAGAGTTGCGCTTTGCACCCCAACCCTACCCAGGTTCACCGCGGTGACCGCCTCCTACACCACCAGCTCGTCGGGGTCAGGCCCGCCAGCACGCTGGCCAGGCGCAAGCGCGGCAAGGAACCTGTCGTGCCGATCGCGGAGCGCTGGGCACGCCGCCCACGGCTGTCGCGCGACTCCGCGGTCTAGCATTACCTGGCGGACACGCGCGGCCTGCCCGAGGGCGTGCTGCTGGCCGCGAGCCGGGCCGACGCGGTGCGCGAGGGCGCGCACGGGAGCGCCTGGTTCGCGCACCGCGACCAGGCGGGCCAGCTGACCGGCATCGAGATGCGCGGGCCGGACTGGCGCGGCTTCGCCAAGCACGCGGCCAAGACCCTGTTCCGCCTGCCCGGCGGCAGCGGCGAGCCGAACCGGCTCGCGGTGTGCGAGGCGCCCATCGACGTGCTCAGCCTGGCCACCATTGAGGGCCTGCGCCCGGACACGCTCTACGCCGCCACCACGGGCGGCATGGGGCCGGAGACGCTCGCGTGCCTGCAGGCGCTGCTGCAGGACCTGGCGGGCCACTCGAACGGCACGCTCGTCGCTGCGACCGACGCTGATCGCCAGGGGAACCGCTACGCCGACCAACTTGCGGCGATGGCGGCCGAGGCGAGCGTGCATTCGGAGCGCTTCCTGCCCCGGGCGGGTACAACAACTGGAACGATGTGCTAGTTCGACCTGGGGTTGTGAACACATACACGAAGTAAGTGCGCAATCAGAACAATAGCTTATTCACATTCGCGGCGTCGATAATGAGCGGATTGCCCAATAGGATAACATCCTTGCTGATGAACTTCAGTCTCCCGAGCCGGCCGGCGGAGACGTAGCCGGAAGCGGGATCGAGGGTGCCGTCGATCTGCGCCTTGGCGATGTAGATCGCGGCATACCCGATGTCGATCGGATTCCACAGCGCTACCTGTTTGATCGTACCATTTTCGATATAGGGCCGTACTAGGTTCGGTGATCCCAGACCGGTGACGACAATCTTGCCTTTCAAGCCAAGTTGATCGACTGCTTCCGCCACACCTACGGTCGCGGGTCCCGCAACGCAGAAAACGCCTCTCGTGGACGGATGTGCGCGTAAATAGTCCAGAGCGACGTTCTTGCTCTTCTCAATATCTTCATCGCCAGGAAGAATAGCAGCAATCTGCATCTTTGGATACCGTTGCGCATAGTACTTTTTGATCTCTTCGATCCAGCGGTTCTGATTGGGTGCCGTCAGCACGCCGGTGACAATGAGGAAACTTCCTTCTGATCCTGCATCTGCCACCATCATATCGGCCATCTTCTTGCCGAAACTCTCGAAGGTGGTTTGGTTGAGGAAGACGCCCCGCGCTGTCGGGCTGACGTCGGAGTCGAACGTGGAGACCTTTATGCCCCTTTGCCGAGCGCGCCTGAGAGCAGGCGCCAGCGCGTCCGGATCGAGTGCGGCAACCGTAATGGCATCAACCCGGGCGCGCACCCAACGATCAATGATGTCGACCTGAGCGGCAACGTTCGCGCTGACGGGTCCGTTGAAATCAACCGTGACGTCGAGCTCCTTCGCGGCTTCCTGCGCCCCCCAATTCACGGCGACGAAGTATGGATCGCTAAGGAACTTGGGAAGCATGCCAATGATCGGCCTCTTGGCCTGGGCCGACGCGGCCGAGCCGGCGAGGACGTCTGTTATGCAGGTTCCAGCCGACATGAGAGCGGTCACTCTGGCCAGAGCTGCGCGGCGTGTTATCAGGCCAACGTTCTTCATGTGCTCTCCTCCAGCATAGTTGCCCACCGCCAAAACGCACCACGCAACCTTCTCGGACCAGACAGTTCTGCAATCCGAACTGTAGCTCCCAGCTCCAGGCAGTTAGATCTGGCCCTGGTTCCAGCCGCGGCCATAATCGCCGTACGCTTCCCACCCACTCTCGGTCACGGCCACCGTGTCTTCGAGCTTGATGAAGCCGCGACGAGGATGAAGCAGGGTTGTCTCGACCGAGATGACCATGCCAGTCTCCAGCGGCTTGTCGGCGTGATAAGCGGGATAGGGCACCGAGCACTTATCGGTCAGCCACGGAGCTTCATGGCTGACGATGCCCATGCCGTGAGCGACGAAGCTCAGCTGATCGCGGTGAGCGGATTTCGCGACGAGCGCTTCGGGCTCGACGTAAATCTCACGACCAAGCGCGCCGGGACGGATCGGCTTGCGCGCCACTTGCTGAATCTCCTCGACTTCGCCGAGCAGATCTTGAAGCTCCTGGTCCGGCTCACCGAGCACGGCCATCCGGCAGAGATCGCCGATGTAGCCCTTGTAGTTGCCGCCCGAGTCGAGCGCGAGCACGTCGCCCGTCTGCCAGATCTGGTCAGAGGGGGCCCGGTTGAAACTTTGCCCCATGTTGGCCAGGCAGGTACTCGAACTTGAGCCCGCGGTTCTGCTCCTCACGCTGAAGGGCATCGACCAGCTGGCGCTTCGTGATGCCCGACCCGTGGCTGGCAAAGACGGCGAGAATGGAGTCGATGACCTTCTCGGAGGCGACACGGAGCAACTCCAGCTCCTGCGGGCTCTTCACCGCCCGCAAAACTTCGAGCGTGAAGGTCGCATCGACGATGGCCGCTCCCGGCAGACCCTGTTCCAGCACTCGATACGCGTCAGCCGGCAGGAACCCGATCTCCACGCCGACCCGACCGGTCGTCCTCCCTATGCGATCGAGATAGCGCAGCGCCGAAACCGCCGATTGCGTCGTGGTCATGTTGTCGAAGGCGCACTCGGATACCCAGAACTTGCAGAGATCCCTCTCATAGACCTCCATCGGACTACCGATATAGGCGGCCTTGTCGGCCTGACCCTTGATGTAGATAAAGAACGGCAAATATCGACTGAGCCCATGGGCATCCATATAGTCGTAGAAGAAGTAGCGGTATCCACCGAATATATACTGGATGCTGTGCTTCGATGTCACCAGCAGGATGTCTAGGCTCGCCTCTTCCATCAATCGGTCGAGCCGGGTCGTGTCAAAGGGAATGGTTCCTGCCGATATCGACTCTTTGGAAGCCCTGCTTGCCTGTCGCGCATGGGTATTCATTGTTCTGGTCCTACTGCGATTGCCTGTGCGCATCTCTCTTGCCGTCAGGGGCTGGCCGACGCCCTCTCCGGCGCCGGCGACCGCAATTCCTCGATCAGAGCACTGGTCGCCTTACGGAGGAGACCGGCATCGTTCATAACGGTCGGCAGATCGCAGCCGAGCGACACCATCTCCCGAGCGAAGGGCACATCCGGGCAGAAGATGCCGAGCTTCAGGCGATTTGCATGGGCAACCGACATGATCCGTTTCACCGCCCCGACGACACGGGGCGAGAGCGGGGTGGCGATCGCACCTTCGAGCGTCATCGAGAGATCGTTCGGTCCGATGTAGAGGCCGCTCAGCCCTGGGACCGTCGCAATCTCCTCAACATCGGCGAGTGCAAGCTCTGTCTCGATCATTGCCCAGGACAGAATGGTCCCATTGGCGCTGTCGGCATAATCGCCGCCGCCATAGAGGAGGCCGCGCGCTGGGCCGAAGCTGCGGTTGCCAGAGGGCGGATAGCGGACCGCTCGGACGAAGGCCTCGCACTGTGCGCGGGTGTCGATCATTGGGCAGATCACGCCATGGGCACCGCCTCGGTCGTCGAGATTGCCTGCAGCATCGCGAGCGCAGTCTCGAAGTCGAACATCCCGTGCTGGAGGTCGATCATGACCGCGTCGTAGGGCAGGTGCGCCAAAATCTCGGCGCTGCAGCTCGATCCGATCGAGAGCCAGGCGTTCAGTGCATATTTCCCCTCGTTCCAGACGGAGTGCAGACCGTTCGCGCGCATTCTCGGAATCCCTCACGTTGAGCTCAGAACTGCCATGGCGCAGCGCGACCCTGTCGAGAGAGAAGCCCACACCCGTTCTGGCTGCATCGTTCGACCTGGCGAGCGCCCAAACGTCCTCGCCCGCATCACCCCCCACATCCAGTCGTAAGAGACTGGATGTGGGGAGCACCGGCGCAAGCGGAGCGCATGCATCTAGCCGATGAACCCAACTCCGAGCTGCGCGATCCAAGCCATTCGAGGTGGTTCATGCGCTTACTCACGCCTTCCCCACTCGTTGGTGGCCATGTCCGCCGTCCGCCGACCCTGGAGCGGTTGCGGCCCGTGCGCCTGGCAGGAGCGACACTTCGTGGTGCGCGCCAGGCACGGCCCGGCATCACCCGGCTTCGAACGCACCCGTTACCGCCGATTCTCGCGCAGCACGACACGGTTGACGACCAGTGCCGGGTCGAGCGCGCCATCGAGGCCTGCCAGGGCGTTGCGCACCGTAGCAAGGCCCATGGCGACGAGGCACTGCTCCGTGAGCGCGGCGGAGTGCGGGCTGAGCACGACGTCGTCGCGGCCGCACAACGGATGGTTTGCCGGCAGCGGCTCGACCGCGAAGGTGTCGAGCGCGGCGCCGCCGAGATGACCGGAGTCCAGCGCCGCGACGAGCGCCACCTCGTCGATGATCCCGCCGCGCGCCGCGTTGACCAGGATGGCGCCGCGCCGCATCCGCGCCAGCTCGGGCACGCCGATCAGGTTCCGCGTCGCCTCCGTCAGGGGCAGGTGCAGCGACACGACCTGCGCCTCCGCGAGCGCCTCGTGCAGATTCGGCGCGAAACGCACGTCCGGATGCGCGGCCGCGTCTGCGTAGGGGTCATGCACGAGGATCGCCATGCCGAAGGCGCGAGCCCGGGCCGCCACTTCGCGCCCGATGCGGCCGTACCCCACGATCAGCAGTGTGCTGCCACGCAGCTCCGTGCCGACGACACGGACGCGCATCGCGAAATCGCCCGAGCGGGTCGCGCGGTCCAGCAGGCTGCCGTGCCGCGCCGCCGCCAGGATCAGGTAGAACGTGTGCTCGGCGACCGAGACGGCGTTGACGTCGCCCACCACCGTCACCGGGATGCCGCGCCGTGTGCAGAGGTCGAGCGGGATGTTGTCGTAGCCTACGCCGTGGCGCGACACCACGCGGAGCCCGGGTGCCGCCTCGACGATTTCGGGCGGCAGGATCGCGTCGCGGATGGTCAACGCCTCGGTTTCAGCCGCGTGGCGCAGCAAATTCTCGGGCGAGGTGTCGGTGAGCACCTCGTAGGCGATGTCCGGCCTCGCATCGAGCAGCGCCATGGCCTCGGGCCGCAGCCGCTGCACGACCAGCACCTTGCGCACGTCAAGCGCCCTGCCATTGCAGGATGTAGAGGCCAGCGTTGTAGTCGGTGACGTACATCAGCCCGTCGGTCTGCACGAACACGTCGCAACTGTGGATGACCCGCTTGCGGCCGGGCCGCGGGTCCAGCCACTGCGCGGGCTCGCTGGGGACGAAGTATCCGATCTCCTCGGGGCGGAACTGGTCGCGGATGTCGAAGACCCGCACGCCCGCGTTCTGGTAGGTGGCGAAGATCGTCTCCGAACTCTGGAACGACCCCGGCCGGTTCTCGTGCAGGTTATGCGGCCCGAAATGCCCGCCCTTGGCCACGTAGTCCTGGTCTGATGGCGTCGGGAAGGTGGCAATGGTCACCGGGTTCTCCGGGGCGCGCACGTCCACCACCCAGGTGTATTTCAGCGGTTCCTGATCAATGTCGAGCACCGCCTCGTCGGCGACGACGACCAGGCCGCGGTCGGGCAGGGGCAGGGCGCTGTGCGTGCCGCCGGCGAACGGCGGCGACCAGTTGCGATGCGCGATCAGCTTCGGCGCGGTCTTGTCCGCGACGTTGAGCAGCGTCAACCCACCGTCGCGCCAGCTGCCGTAGGCCACGTCGCCGCTGACGACGGCGTGGTGGAGCGCCACGCGCCCCGGCCGACTCTGCCTTTCCCCGCCCGCCGCCCACATGCCCGGCAGCCACCAGCGCCCGACCTCGCGCGGATGGGTTGGGTCCTGCATGTCGATGATGATCAGGATGTGGTCGGTGAACCCGTCCAGGATCGCCGAGGCGTAGGCGTAGCGGTCGCCCACCCACCACAGGCGATGAAGCCCCAGCCCTTCCACCTCCATGAAGCCGATGGCCCTAGGGTTTGCCGGGTCGGAGATGTCGTAGACGCGCATCCCCGCGGTGTAGTCCTCCCCGCGCTTGCCGAACTTGTCGCTGTGAACGCCCTCGATGGAGTGGCCGTAGTATTCGGTCTCTTGCACGTACACGGAGTAGAAGTTGAACTCCTCGACCACGAGCATCAGGTCGCCGGCCACCTGCAGGTGGACCGACCAGGACCGCTTGTGCGTCGGCAGGAAATTCACCGGTTTCGGCTTGCGCGGATCGTGCACGTCGATGACGCTGACGCCGCCGCTGAACACGTGCGAGATGAAGGCGTGCCCCTTGGCAACCATCACTTGGATGCCATCGGCGCGGCCGGCTTGGTCGGTGCGACCTACGAAAGCGATGTTGCGCGCAGCATCGAAGTCCTTGGTCATTGTTCCTCCTGCGCCCCGAACGGCGCTACGCCTGCTTCGCGAAGGCGAAGCCGTGCTCCAGATGCTCTCGGTAGGTCGCTAGGTATCGCTCCTTCGCGAGCGGCAGGTGGTCGCGCAGCAGCGTCAGCAGACGCGCGCGGTCGCGATCCTGGATCGCGGCGATCATTGCCCAGTGGTCCTGGCACACTTTGCGCAGGAACTCGCGATCCATGTACGGGTGGAAGCGGACGGTGAGGGCACGGGTGGCACACTGCTCGATCAGGTCGGCGAGATAGGGGTTGCCCGCCTGCGCATACATCGCCCGGTGAAAGCGGTTGTTGTGCTCGAAGGTGCCGCGGAGATCCGCGCGCTGCACGGCACTCTCGTGCTCCTGCTGGATCGCGGTCAGCGCTCGTAATGCCGCCGGGTCGAGCGGCAGCGGCAGGGCCTGCAAGGCCGCCGTCTCCAGAAGCAGCCGCACCGAGTAGATCTGCTCCACCTGCTCGGGCGCCAGATCGCGCACCGAGGCACCCTTGTTGCGTGTCCGCTCGACCAGCCCGGCCTGCTCCAGCGCGGCGAGCGCCTCGCGCACGGCGGCGCGGTGCGAGCGGAAGCGGACCACCAGGTCCACCTCGACCAGGCGCTCGCGGGGGTGCAGCCGACCGAACACGATGTCGTCGCGCAGCGCTTCGTAGATTTCCCGGCCCGAGACGGACAGCGCGAGTTCCGGCCCAAGGCTCATGCGCCAAGCTCCTGCAGCAGCCCTCGCGCGCCCGCCACCATCAGCCGCACGTCCGAGCCCACCACGAAGAGTCGGAAGCCGTCGGCGTGCATGAGCCGGGCATACGCGGCCGTCTCACAGGCAATGCCGGCGACGATACCTGCCGCGCCCGCCGCGCCCGCCACGCGCCGCAGCGCTGCCGTTACGGCGGGGTCCGTCGGGTCCATGCGTGGCGCGACACCGAAGCTGCTCGCGATGTCGTTCGGCCCGGCAAACAGGCCCCCCAGGCCAGGAACGCGGGCGATCTCCTCGACGGCGTCCAGCCCCGCCGCGGTCTCGATCATGGCCAGCGCCAGCACGCCGTCGTTGGCCTGCGCCACATACGCGTCGCCGAAGAGGAGCCGGGCGCGGATAGGGCCGATGCTGCGGCCGCCCTGCGGCGGGTAACGGCACGCCGCGACCAGCGCCCGCGCCTCCTCCGGGGAGTTGACCATCGGGCAGATCACGCCGCTCGCCCCGGCGTCCAGCAGTCGTCCGATCAGCGCGGGATCGAGCGCCGGCGGACGCACCAGCACAGTGGCCCCGAGATTGGTCGTGACCTGCAACAGCGAGACCGCCTCGGCATAGCCGGTGACGCTGTGCTGCAGGTCCACCACTAGGCAGTCCCAGCCCACCCGCGCCATCATCTCAGCCGACAACGGCGACGCGCTGTGCAGCCACGTGCAGCGCACGCCTCGGCCTTCCGGGACGCTGAGCGTCTGCAGCCCTGTCGCCAGCATGTCGTGCCTCCCCAGCGAAGGAATGAGTCATAGGCAGACCGATCCTGATTGTCAAAGAAAAATGTTTGACAATCAGGATCGGTTTTCGTAGCGTCCACGGCAAGGCGCTCGCGCAACGAGGAAGCTTTGGGGAGGAACGCAGGCTATGGCGTCGCTTGCTACTGGACGCGTGCAGTCGGACGAAGCGGCGGGTTCGCCAGCCGGCGTCCGTGCGGCCTGCCGTCTCATCGGCGTCAGCAAGCGATTCGGCGGCACCTGGGCGTGCCGCGACGTTGACCTCGAGGTGTTTCCCGGTGAGGTCCACGCCGTGCTCGGCGAGAACGGTGCTGGCAAGAGCACGCTCATGAAGATGCTGCACGGTGTCCACCTGCCGGACGAGGGGCAGGTCGAAATCGATGGCGCGGCGATGAGGCTGATCTCGCCGCGCGTGGCGGAGGCGGCAGGCGTCGCCATGATTCCGCAGGAGCTCGACCTGTTCCCTGACCTATCGGTCGTGGAGAACCTGTTCGTCGGGCGTGATCGCCCTCGCACCCGCCTGGGCGGCTTCGATTGGCCCGCCATGCGACGCCAGGCCGAGGCCGTCTTCCGGCGGCTCAACACCGACCTCGACGTCAACGCGCCAGTGCGCTCGCTGTCGGGCGCTGGCGCGCAGATGGTGGAGATCGCCCGCGCCCTGATGCGCGACGCCCGGCTGGTCATCATGGACGAGCCGACCGCGGCGCTGACCGAGCGCGAGGCGGACCGGCTGTTCGCGATCATCCGCGACCTGACCGGCCGTGGCGTCGCGATCATCTACATCTCGCACCGCCTTGAGGAGGTGTTCGAGGTCGCCGACCGGATCACGGTCATGCGCGATGGCGAGCGCATCCATACCGGACCCGCGCGCGCCCTCGACATGAGCTCACTGATCCAGATGATGATCGGCCGGCCGCTCAGCAAGCTTTTCCAGCGCACGCGCGTGGCGCCGGGCCCGACGCTGCTGGAGGTGCGCGGACTTGGGCGGGCGGGCAGCTTCCGCGACATCTCGCTCGTCGTGCGGCGCGGCGAGGTCGTCGGGCTCTCCGGCCTGATCGGCGCCGGGCGCTCCGAGGTGGCACAGGCGATCTTCGGCATCGCTCCCGCGACCGAAGGTGAGATCATCCTGCACGGGCGCCCCATCGTCATCGGTGCCTCCAGCGTCGCCATCCGGCACGGCATTATCTACGTGCCGGAGGAGCGGCGCTCGCAGGGGCTCGTTCTCGACTTCCCGATCGCCTGGAACATGTCGTTCAGCGGCCTCGATCGCATGTCGCGCTTCGGGTGGGTGTCGCGCCGGCGCGAGCGCGAGGTCGCGGAGCGGTTCCGCGGCCTGTTCTCGATCCGCGGCGGCGCGCTGGACAGCCCGGTGGGATCGTTGTCCGGCGGCAACCAGCAGAAGGTCCTGCTCGCGAAAGCGCTCGTCGTTGAGCCGGAGGTGATCCTCCTCGACGAGCCGACGCGCGGCGTGGACGTCGGCGCTAAGGCGGAGATCTACCGTATCATCGACGGTCTGGCCCAGGCTGGGAAAGCGGTGCTGATGATCTCCTCGGAGATGAACGAGCTGCTGTCCATGGCCGACCGCATCCTGGTGATGCACCAGGGACGGCTGACCGGTGCGTTCGCTGGCCCCGACTTCCCGACCAGCCGCATCGCCGCCGCGGCGGCCGGCGTGCTGGCGGAGGCGGCCGAGGACGCGGCGCTTCACCCTGGATCCGTCCCGTGACGGGCGCCGTGCTGCCGGGCGCTGCGATGCGCCGCGGCGTGCGGCGGCCGGAGGCGGCGCCACTCGGGTTCCTGCTCATCCTGGCCGCCCTGCTCGGCGCCACCACGCCTGGTTTTCTGGCACCCGCGAACTTGGTCAGCATCGTGACCCAGGTCGCGGTCGTGGGCGTCGTGGCGCTGGCGCTGAACCAAGTCATCCTGTCGGGCGAGATTGATGTCTCGGTGGGGTCGTTGCTGGCCGCCTGCGCCTTCATCTTCGCCGAGGTCGCGGCCCGCACCGGCGGCATCGTGCTACCACTGCTGGGTGCACTCGTGATCGGCGGTGCGATCGGCGTGGTCAACGGCCTGCTTGTCACGGTCGGGCGCGTGCCCTCCATCATCGCCACGCTCGGGATGCTGCTCTCACTGCGCGGCGCGGTGCTGCTGGTGGGCGCCAACGGCGTGCTGATCGTGCCCGAGCCGTCGCGCGGCCTTGGGCTCGGCCAGGTGCTCGGGGTGCGCACGCCGATCGTGGTCCTGGCAGCCGTGTTCGTCATCTTCGACCTGGTGAATCGGCACACCACCTGGGGCCGCGACGTTCTCGCAGTAGGCAGCAACCGGCGGGCTGCCTATGCGGTGGGGTTGCCAGTGGCCCTCATCAAGTTTTGCTGCTTCATCGCGACCGGCCTCGCCTGCGGGCTAGCCAGCGGCATCTTCGCGGGCCAGCTCGGCGAGATGCAGGCCACCGCCGCGACCGGCTTCGAGCTGCAGGCGATCGCCGCCGTCGTGCTGGGCGGCACCAGCATCACCGGCGGGCGCGGCTCGACCCTGGCACCGCTGATCGGCGCCGTGCTGGTCGGCGTGATCTTGAATGCGCTGACTTTGAACAGCGTGCCGGGAACCTTCGAGCAACTGGTGCTCGGCACCCTCATCCTGTCGGCGATCACCCTCGACGCGATCCGTTTCCGCATCGCGAGGAGAGCGCTATGACACCAGCCGTCGGAAGCCTGCCTGCCGCGACGCCACGGCGCACATGGCACTTCACGCGCACACTCGGCCTCTTGCTGCTGTTGATTGTGGAGCTGGCCTGTCTCGGGGTCGCCGTTCCCGGCTACCTCTCGGTCTCCAGCCTGCTCGACACCACGCGCACCTTCGTCGAGACCGGCATCCTGGCGCTCGGCATGACGCTCGTCATCATCTCCGGCGGCATTGACCTCTCGATTGCCTCGCTGCTGGCGCTGGTCTCGGTGGTCATGGGCATGAGCTTCCAGGCGGGCCTGCCACTGGTGCTCGCCATGGCACTGGGCGTGTTCACCGGGCTTGCCGGCGGGCTGTTGAACGGAGCGGCCGTCGCCTATTTGGGGCTGCACCCGTTCGTGGTGACGCTCGCCACCATGGCCATGTATCGCGGCGCCGCCTACGCCATCTCCAACGCGGCGGCGGTATCTGACTTCCCGCTGTGGTTCACCAACATGGGCCAGTTCTACATTGCCGGCCTGGTGCCCGCGCAGCTCCCGGTATTGGTCGTCGCGGCCGTGCTGATGTGGCTTCTCCTGGATCGCACGGCGTTCGGCCGCCGCATCTACGGCGTGGGCGCGAATGAGCTGGCAACCCGCTTCTCCGGCGTGTCTGTGGAGCGTGTGAAGCTCTGCATCTATGGGCTGATGGGCCTGCTCACTGCGCTTGCCGCCATCATCCAGACCGCCCGGCTCTCGACCGCGCGGGCCAACGCCTCCATGGGACTCGAGTTGCCGGTGATCGCCATGGTGGTGCTGGGCGGCACCAAGATCACCGGCGGCGCTGGTTCCATCGCAGGCACCGTGCTGGGCGTGCTGGTGCTCGCGTACCTGGAGGACGGGCTGGAGTCGGCAGGGGTGCGCAGCGACTGGGGGCTGGTGATCGTCGGCGCCTTCCTCGTGGCTGGTGTGCTCGCCAACGAGCTGTTCCGCCGACCCTCGACATGACTTGGCGAAGCGCATCGTTCGACATGGACCATCAACACCGAGGGGAGGACGCACTCATGCCCGATGATAGAGGCATCTCTGCGAAGGCACTGCTGCCCACACGACGTACTGCACTGCTAGGCCTGAGCGGCGGACTGCTGGCCGGCGCCGCGGGCCTGATCACGCGGCCCGCCCTTGCCGCCGCCCAGACGGTCGCGTTCGTGCCGAAGTTCACCAGCGACCCGTATTTCGTGGCGGCCAACAAGGGCGCGCAGGAAGCGGGCAAGGAGTTGGGCCTCAAGGTCGAATACAACGGGCCGGTCGATTCCAACGTCTCCGCCCAGGTGGACATCGTAGACCGGCTGGTGCGCGGCAGGATCGACGCGATCAGCATCTGCGCCACCGACCCGAACGCGCTGGCGCCGTCGCTGATCCGCGCGCGGGCCAAGGGCATCAAGGTCTCGACCTGGGACGCCGACGTGCGCGCCGATGCCCGGCAGGTGTTCCTCAACCAGGCTTCGTACGACGCGATCGGCCAGGACATCGTCGACATCATGGTGCGCGGGGCGGGCACGTCCGGCGACTTCCTGATGGTCACGGGGTCGCTGACCGCCACCAACATGCTGGCCTGGATGAAGGCGATCAAGGACATCATCGCGCAGAAGCATCCGGGTATGGTGATCAAGGCGACGCTGCTGGGCGAGCAGGACATCGAGAAGACGAAGGATGTCACGCTGAACTACCTGCGCGCCAACCCCGGCACGAAGGGCGTGTTCACGGTGGACGGCATCGCCGAGGTCGGCGTGGCCGAGGCGGTCGAGCAGCTCGGCCTGCAAGGCAAGGTCACGATCGCGGGCATCGGCGTCCCAAACTCCGTGCGCCCGTACATCAAGGACGGTACGGTGAAGGAGGCGGTGCTCTGGAACCCCGTGGATATCGGCTACGCCGCCATCTACATCTCCAAGGCGCAGCTCGACGGCACGCTCGACCCGGCGAAGGGCTTCGTGAAGGCCGGGCGGCTCGGCGATCTGAAGTTCACCTCGAAGGACGAGATCCTGCTCGGGCCGCCGCTGGTGTTCACGAAGGACAACATCGCCCAATATCACTTCTGACCGCCGAAGACGCCGACGTGCCGGCCGCTTCGCGGCCGGCAGTCCGGCTCAGGTCCGGAAGTTGACGTCCACGAACCGCCCGGACTGGGCCGAGCGCTCGATCGCGTCCGCGATCTCGGCGACCCGGTAGCCGTCCTGCAGCGTGGCGCGGGGCGTCACCGGCTCACCCAGGGCAGCCGCAGCCAGCATGTGCCGGGCCTGGTGCGCGAAGCACTCGTTCCACCCCAGCGGGTGCTGCCCCTGGATGCCGACCGGCAGCCAGAAGTCGGCGTAAGGGTGCTCCGCGCCGGTCACCATCTGCGTCCGCCTGCCGCGGCCCGGTTCGAGGATCACAAGCTCGTTCAGCCGCTCCATATTGAAGGCAACCGAGCCCTTGGTGCCGTCCACCTCGATGAAGCCGCCGAGATTGTGCCCAGCAGCGACACGTGACGCCTCGAAGCTTGCGGTCGCGCCGTTCTCGAGCTCGGCGGCACAGACGAAGGCGTCGTCGTTGACGTCATGGATGTGCCCCGCTGCATCTCGACTCCACGTTTTGGTGAGTGCGCCCACCCGCCGCACCTCGCCTACCAGAAACCGCGCCTGGTCGATGTGGTGCGAGCCAAGGTCACCAAGCGCTCCCGATCCCGCCTGCGTGCGGCTGAACCGCCATGAGAGCGATCCGTCCGGGGTGAGCATTGACAGCAGGAAGCGAGAGCGGAAGTGTCGCACCTCGCCCAGATCGCCGCCTGCAATCATCTCGCGGGCCAGATTCAGCGCGGGAATCGAGCGGTGCAGGAAGGCGCACATGTGCATGACACCGGTCGCCTCAATCTGGCGCCAGGTCTCGTAGGCTTCGTCGGCTGTGGCCGCGAGTGGCTTCTCGCAGAGAACATGCTTGCCGGCGCGGGCAGCGGCAACAGAAGGCTCGCGATGCAAGTCATTTGGGGCGGCGTTGATGAACAAGGCGATCTGCGGGTCGGAGACGATTTCGCGCCAGTCAGCAGTCGTGCCGTCGCAGTCGTAGCGCTCGGCGACGGTCGCGGCCAGGCTCGCGTCGCGGTCGCAGATGGTCCTCAACCGCGCGCGCAGGTGCGGAGTTCGTGCCGAGGCGGTCGCGTTCCGGAACGTCAGCGCGTGCATCTGTCCGATGAACCCCGCGCCCAGGATCCCGACTGTGACTTCGGTCGTCATGCCACGGCAACTCCCTGCGGCGTTGCGTCTCTACGAAGGCGGAAGCCACTCTGTCTCACACGCAAGATTTCAACAAGATAGTTTGACAATCCGCGGGCGCGGGATTTTGCTCTGTCATGGGTGCATGGTTCACGGCCGTGCGCCCGTGACACCGTGCAACACAGGGTCGCGAGGGACGGCATGAACACGGACATGCTGAAACGCCTGGGGCGCCGCATCCGGCTCGGCATGGTGGGCGGCGGCTTCGACTCCGTGATCGGGGAGACGCACCGCATCGCATACCAGACCGACGGCTTCTACGATCTCGTGGCTGGCTGCTTCTCCATCGACCCGGCCGTGGCACAAGAGACGGCGGACGCGCTGCTGCTGGCGCCGGATCGGAGCTATCTGAGTTTCCGCGAGATGGCGGCGCGGGAAGCTGGGCGCGAGGACGGGATCGACATGGTGGTCGTAGCCACGCCGCCGCAGCTGCACAAGGATGTGGCGCTGGCCTTCCTAGAGCACGGCGTGGACGTGATCTGTGAGAAGCCGCTCGCCCGCGACGTGGCCGAGGCGGAGATGATCCGCGCCGCGGTCGATCGCAGTGGCAAGATGCTTGTGACTGACGCACATTGCTACAGCGGCTTTCCCATGATCCGCCACGCGCGCGACCTCGTACGGGATGGTGCGCTGGGGCGGGTGCGTTTGGTCGAGACAGAGTTCGCCGGTGGCGCGCCGGGAGTCGCCGTGGAGCCGCAGGATCCCGCGAAGCGGCACTGGCGCTTTCGCGCCGGCTCGATGGGACGCGCCGCCATCCTGGGTGAGGTCGGCACCCATGCCTACCACCTTGCTTCCTATGTCACAGGGCGCTTGCCAGCCCGCGTCTCCGCGCGTCTCGATACATTGGCGCCTGGCCGCGAGGTTTATGACAATGCATACCTCACCTTCCTTTACGAGGGCGGTTCACTCGGTCGCCTTTGGGCGAGCTACGTTGCCGTGGGCACCCAGCATGGGCTCGCATTGCGCATTTACGGCGACAAGGCCGCGATCGAGTGGCGGGAGGAGGATGCGGAGTTCCTTCACCTGCGGCCAATCGACGCTCCGGAGGCACTGTTGCGTGCCGGGCAGGATGGAGTGTCGCCGTTCGTGGCGCGCTCGGCGCGCTTCCGTCCCGGCCACCCTGAAGGCTACCCGCTCGCGTTCGCCAACCTCTACGCGGGCGCCGCGATGGCCTTCATCGCACGTGAGACCGGCGGCAACGCGGGCGAGTGGCTGCAGGGTCTTCCCGGCATCGACGATGGGGTTGCCGGCATGCGTATGATCGCCGCTGCCGAGCAATCGCACGACGACGACGGGGAGGTTTCCATGATCGGCATCGCGCTGATAGGGGCCGGCCGTATTGGCCAAGTGCACGCGCGCAACATCGTTCGTCACTCGGGCGCACGACTGGTCGCCGTTGCCGACCCTATGCTCTCGAGCGCGCAGGCGATCGTCGGTCCGGCTGGCGCGATCGCGGTGGCCGACCCGCTAGCCGCGATCAGCACGACCCAGGTGGACGCGGTCGTGATCGCGTCCCCCACGGACACCCATGTCGCGACGATTGCGGTAGCGGCCGAGGCCGGAAAGGCGATCCTGTGTGAGAAGCCGATCGATCTGCATATGCCGCGCGTCGATGAGTGCCGCGCAATTCTGGCGCGCTACCCCGTGCCGTTCATGTTGGCTTTCAATCGCCGCTTCGATCCCTCGACGCGGTGCCTGCACGAAGCGATCCAGGACGGGCGTGTCGGGCAGGTAGAACACGTGCTGATCATCTCCCGCGACCCGGCCCCGCCGCCGCACGAGTACATCGCCCGTTCCGGCGGTATCTTCCGGGACGCTGATCCACGACTTCGACCAGATCCGCTTCCTGACGGGCGCCGAGTTCACGGTAGCGCACGCGACCGGAGCATGCTTGTTTGATCGTGGCATCGCGGCCCTGGGCGACCTCGACACCGTAACTGTTACGGCAGCAACCGAGGCCGGGCTGACCTGCAGCCTCGTCGCGAGCCGCCGCAGCGCCTACGGGTTCGAGCAGCGCACCGAGGTGTTCTGGGCGCTCGGAATGCTGGCTGTCGAGCCACAGCGGCGCAGCCTGCTGGGCGGCATGAACGCGGCTGGCGGGTTCGCGGACCGATACGTAGATTTCTTCCCGGCGCGGTATGCTGATGCCTACCGCGCCGAGCTAGCACCACAGTTGCATATTCAGTTTCAGATGTGAGCGCTTTGCGGCGGCTTGGTGCGCCCGTCGCCAGACTGACCAGGCGATGACGTGGGCAGGGCGGATGCGCCGCTGGGCGAGACGCATCGCGATGCGGCGGATCTCCTGGAGCGACCAGCGGATGAGAGCGCGCGCGTCCGCGGCAGACGCGGCAGTCGTAGCCGCGTTTTTGGGGGTGCCTGGTTCGCGTGCTGGCGCACCCGCGCCAGCACGGCAAAGGCCAGCATCACCAGCGAGACGTGGCGGTGCCAGCCGTGCCAGGAGCGGGTCTCGTTGTGGTCGAGCCCGAGTTCGGTCTTGGCGGTCTCGAACGCGTCCTCGATGGTCCAGCGGCTGCCCTCGACGGCGACCAGGGTCTCGATGCCGGTGCCCGCCGGGCACCAGGTGCTGAAGTAGGCAAGTGCGCCGTCGGCGATGTTGCGCCGGATCAGCAGGCCGCGCGTCCAGGTGCCGCTGAGGGTCGGGTTGAACTTGTCGGCCTTGAGATCAGCAAGCTCCAGATACGCCCAGTCGTAGAGCCGCGCTCCCTTGGTGCCCGCGCCCGCGGACAGGCGCTGCCAGGCGGAGGCGTCGAGACCGTGGGCGATCTCCTCGGCGGTGCCGGCGACCTGCGGCTTGTTGATCCACGAGTTGAAGGGCTGCGTGGCAGCAGTGCCGAGCACGTAGCCCTTGCCCGCGCGCCGCAGCGCCATCTCCACCTCACCCGTGCCATAGACCGTATCGCCGACCACCCAGGAGAAGGGCACGCCCGCCGCGATAACGCGCTCGGTCATGTCCAGCGCGAGCCGGGGCTTGGGGGCGAAGCGGACCTCCTCGGGCACATGCGCCGCAGCCAAGCGCGCCGGGTCATCGGTCCAGGCTTTTGGCATGTAGAGCGCGCGGTCGATGAAGGCATGGCCGTGCTGGGACACATAGGCCGCAAACACGCCGATCTGGCAGTTGGTGATCTTGCCCGCAGACCCCGTGTATTGCCGGCCCACGCCGCAACTCGCACGGCCCTGCTTCAGGAACCGGTCTCGTCCACCACAAGCACAGCATCCGGGTCGGCCAGTGTTTCCAGCGCATAGTCGCGCACCAGGTCGCGCAACGCGTCCGCATCCCACCGTCCCCGCCCCAGAATGGCCTGTTGCCGCCACGGCCCGGGGTCGCCCGTGGCCTCAGCGCGCGCCCAACCCGTCTTGCGCCGCTCCGGCCCGAGCAGCCCGTCCAGGAACAGACCAGCCGAGGCAGCCACACGCGCTTGCGTGAACAACGGGCGGATGCGCACCTTGGCCTCCCGCAGCTCCGATGCCCACAGTTCCAGTGTCGTCTCGATTGCTGCACCCGTCATCCGGATGCTCCCAACCACCACGGGGTGATCGGGCGTCCGTCTTAGAATGCAACTGTAGTGCTTCCGTAATGGGCCTCGTGGCGTCAAGTTCCTCGAGTGAGTGTCGCGTCGCCGGTGTCATGCTTCCGTCCGTGGTCGGCACGCGGCCGCCACACCATGCGGTCAGACAGGCGCCGGCGGGCCAATCCAAGATGCGTGCTCCGCCGCAGAGGGCGCCCACTGCACTGCTCCCGGCCTCACCGGCTCCCGCGTCCCAGCGACGGGACCTCGGACGAGCAGGACTGGACTGGCCGGTCCTGCCCGAAACCGCAACCTCCTCTGGTCGCCCTACGCGGCGGCCTGCACCCCCTTGCCCCAACAGAACTCCGTGCCATCCGCCCACATGCGGTGCAGGACACTGGCCAGCTTGCGCGCCAATGCCACCTTCGCCCGCTTCAGGCCGCGTCGCTTGGCCACCTCCATGGCCCAGCGCTTGAGCGCCGAGAAACGCGTCGGCCGGCTCAGCATCGCGTTCGCGGCCTCATGCAGCGCGGTGCGCACCATCACGTCGCCCACCTTGCTGATCCCGCCGGTCACGTCGGTCGCGCCCGACTGGTACTTCTTCGGGGTCAGGCCGAAGTGCGCCCCCAGCGCTTTGGAGCTGCCAAACCGCGCCGGGTCGTCCACCGCCGTCCTGACGGTGACCGCCACCAGCGCACCCACGCCCGGCACCGTCATCAGCCGCCGGCAGACCGCATCGCCGCGCACGATGGCCAGCATCTGTCGGTGCAGGCGCATGAACTCGGCCTGCAGGCCCGCTCGCGCCGTCAGCATGGCGCCGATCACCGCCTCCAGCATCGCGTGCCCGCTGATCAGCTCCTCGATCCTGGCCGCGAACCGGCCTTTGCTGACCTCGCCCACCTTGAGCCCGGAACCGCGCAGGATGCCGCGGATGCCGAGCTCGACATCCCGCAGCTTGCTCTGCAGCAGCTTGCGCCCGACCAGCGCCTCCGGCTCGCTCGCCACCTTGGCCTCGCGCACGACCCGGCCCGAGGCGTCCACCACGCCTACGCTGCTCTGTTCCAGCGACACGTCGATCCCGGCATAGTGCTCCATGGCTGTCCCTCGATGATGCTTGGGGCCGACCCATTCGGACCCCGTTCCACACACCATCACTCCGAGGAACAGCCGCCGTGCAGCCTACCTCCCAGTAGCCGGCCCATTACGGCATCTAGTTGTCTGGTTGTGAGGCCTTTTTGGCGGTTTCGGCGATGCGGCGCGCCTGGGTGGTGTCGCGGGGGCCTGCGCGTCCGTGCGGTTCAGCGTTGGCGAGTTCGGGCCGAGCCGAGCGGCGCTCGGCTGTGACCTGATCGGGTGCCTTGCCGTCCAGCACGCGCTGGCGGCGGGCGTTGTAGGCGGCGTTGCAGCCGTGCAGGAGTTGCTCGAGCGCGCGGTGCGAGGCGAGAGTGATGCCGAGCACCTCACTGCTGAGGCGACCGTTGCAGCGCTCGACCATGGCGGTGGTCTGCGGCGTGCGCGGGCGGCTGTGGCGATGCTCTGCGCCGAGGGCGGCACAGGCGCGGGCGAACGCCGGGGTGAAGCAGCTCTTGTTGTCGGTCAGCACGTGGGTGAGGCGGAACGGAAACGCCGTCGCAGCCTCGCGCAGGAAGCGGATGATGGGCGTGGTGCGGGCGTTGGGGTGGATCCGCAGCATCGGTCAGACCTCGTGTCTTGCGGCGGCACCGCGCGGCCCAGCCTGGGTCAGGAGGAAAGCGAGCAACGGCCTGCTGGCAGGATCTCCCGCCGGGTCCTGCCTCTCGATCGCGCCGCGTTCAGCCGCTCGAACCAAGGAGCCGCTCGAACCAAGGAGCATAGTCCAAGGAGCCTAGTGCAGCAGCGCCAGGCCGACCGGGTCCCGACAACCTTCCGCGGCTGAACAGCTAAATCGCGCTGGTTGCCGGCGCTCCTCCGACTCAGCCTCGGCGAGCACTGCCTCACCCCACCCTTACCCAGGTCTGGCTCCGCCCGAAAAGACTGATGCCCACATACCCGCGCAAGACTAGCTTCCGACCGCCGTCCGTGAGGTGCATCGAGCATCGGTAGGCGGTTCCGGTTTCCGGGTCGAGGATCGTCCCTCCGCTCCACCCGTCGCCGTCCGGCGCGAGGCCACGGATGATCTGCAAACCCAGCACCGGCTTATTCTTCCGGTCGTCCGTGCACTTGATGCAGACAGCGCCGGGCTTGTCCGTATCGAGCACGCGCACGACGTCGCCGTAGAGCCGGCCCTGGGACTCGAAGATGCGCACTACGCCGCGGGCCTGGCCCGTGTGGTCGTCAAAAGTCTGCCAGAGACCGACAGGGGTTTGTAGGGCTGATGCCTGGGCAGCAGCCCCAAAGAGTGCAAAGGCTGGCGCCAGGGCGGGCAGCAGGGCGAGCAAGAGGCCGCGTCGCGTTGGCATGGAACGTCTCCGTCCGTTTGGGAGCATCATTTAGGCTGCCCTGTCGCGCAACACACGCTGCAGATCGCGCTCGATCAGGGCGAAGTCCGCGGCCGTCGCGGCACGAGCGACATCGCGCCAATCCACGATGTCGAGCACCTCGGACGGGTTCGCACGCAGCAACTCGCGCTTGATGAACGGGAACCCAGCCCGCAGGAGTTGCCGCCACAAGTCGCTCGTCGGGTTGAGCGGGACGCGATACACCGCGGCATCGCGCACGCGCCGGGCATGGGCCTTGCGCACATCGTCCAGCGGGTCCGCTGAATAAGGGCCGTCCGGCCGGCCATCCATGAGCAGTGCCGGCTCGATGTCCTCGATGAGCCGGGCATAGGGCCACAGCGCGCGCACGCTGAATCCCGCGCGGATCAGGATCTGGGAAAGACCGATCTCGTAGCGCTGGATCACCCAGTGCTTGCTCGGCGTGGGTCGCACCTCGGACCAGAAGCGCCGCCACGCCGGGCTCGCGAGCACGCCCGGCGCGAAGGCCAGGAAATAGCTCTGCAGATGGTAGCGGGACTGCCAGGTCTCGGTGCAGCCCCAGGCATCCGCCTGGGCGAAGTCCAGGCGCTGCAACATCTCGCCAACCGGGCGCAGCGGGCCATAGACGCTGTCGTTGGCCATCACGGCGAACTCGGTGTCGGCCCGTGGCAGGCCGAGTTGCTCGAAGCCCTCGCGCCAGGCGCCGAAATCGTAGCCTACGTTCCGCCGGATCAGCACGCCCGCGCACACCGCCTGCACCGCCGCCAGCGCCTCGGGCCGCAGGAACCCGGCGTTGCTGACGAACAGCACCGAGAGTCCGGCTTCCGCGAGCGCGCGGACGTAGTCGAGCACGTGCGGCCGGACCTCGCCCGCCCCGTCCCAATGCACGAACACGCACGGGCGCGCCCCGACCGGGATAGGCCCCGCTTCCGGCCAGCGATAGACGATCTGCTGCGGGCTGCGGAAACGGCCGAGGACGTAGGCGACTCGCGGCACGGCCCTGAAAAACACGAGCCGATGCGCCCAACGGGCTGGCGTCAGCAGAAGGGAACGGGCGAGGCTAGCCATGGGAAGACACACACTGAGGCGCCATTTGGGGCGCAAGCCGCGCCGCGATGTCGGCCGGCACCAGTTCGCTGGAAACCTCGCCGAGCGCTGCGGCAGTCACGCCCTGCGCCTCCTCCAGCCGCCCGAGCTGATCAAGCGCTTGCAACTCGCCGCGCAGCGCCGCCCACCATAGCCCACCGCCCGGCGGCGCTGCCTCGCGTGCGCGCGCGAAGCACGGCCGGGCGCGCGCCGCGTTCCGGGGCACCGCGCCGCACACGTCCAGCACGGCAAGGCAGAACAACGTGTCCCGCTCCGAGTTGCCGAGCGGGTCGGCTGCGGTAAGGGCGGCATTCCACAGCTCCTCCTGCGCGGCAACGGTCGCCGCCAACCCGTAGTGCCCGGCATTGACCAGCTCGACGAGCACCCGCCGAGCCATCGAGGTCCGCCGCGCCGCGCCGTCCATCGGCGCAGGCGGAAGCATCGCGAGACGTGCTGGAACCTCGGCGTTGCCTGCCGCCGCGGCGCAGAGCAGCGCTTCGGCGCCAGCCAGCCAGCCCAGGTCCTCGGCTTGGCCGTCCTCCATCGCGAGCAGGGACACGGCCCGGCGCAGCGCGTCCGCGGCCCGCTGCGCGAGCAGCAACCGCTGCTCCAGCGCTGGCCGTGCCTCGCCCGCGGCGATGCGGCGCATCACGTCCCCGTAGAGCAGGCCGCAGAGATTGAGCGGCATCAGTTCAGCCAGTGCGTCGAGACTGACCTCTTCCGTCCCCTCCGGAAGCGCCGCCAGCGCGTCCAGGTCGAGGCCAAACCGCTGGCGCACTGCGTCGCGAAGCAGCATCCAGGGTCGCTCGGCCTCGCCGAACGCGCCTGCCGCGACCGCCTCTTGGAATGCACGCCCGGCGAAGCCGATCTGCACGTCGCTCGCTGCCGAGCAAAGCTCGGACCGCCGCGCAAGGTAGGCGCGGAACTCGGCTTGCATCGCGGCCCAATCCTCGCCGAAGGCAAGCGGCGCGTCCGATGCGTAGGCGACGAGGCCGTGCCCTACCGCCTCGACCTGGATGTGCACGAAGCCCGCCCGCTCGAGCAGGGCGCGCAGGCTCGCGGACGTCTGGATGACAAGGTGCAGCCCCGGTGAGAGCAACGAGACGAGCGCGCCGGGCGATGTTTCGGGCCGGATGTGGTCGCCGTTCGGCGTCGTGAGCACCAAGATACCCCTGGGCTGCAGCATCGCGCGCAACAGGCGCACGAATTGCGGTGGCGATTGCAGGTGCTCCAGCACTTCGGAACCGAGCACGACATCCATCTGGCCGCGCGCCGGGTCATCCGGCTTGAGATAGGCTAGCTCGATCGGTAGCCCGAGCTGCTCGCGCCCCGCCTCGGCGAGCCGTGCCGGGTCCACGCCTCGCCCCTGCCAGCCGCGCGCGTGAATCGCGTAGTCCAGGCTGAACCCGTAGCCGCAGCCCACGTCGAGGAACCGGCTGCCCGGCGGCAGCGCGAGCGGTGTCAGCGTGCGGCAGATCGGCCATACGCCCGCGCCCTGCTGCACGTAGAGCACGACCGTGCCCTGCTTGCTGAGCCGCCGCTTCTCGTAGCGCGGCGGCCGGGTCAGGTTGAAGGCGTAGGCGCCGCAATGGCCGCAAGCGGGCGAGCTGGTAGCTCCGGGCGAGGCGCTCCGGCCGCCGCGCCTTGACTTCGAGGAGGACGGGGCCGAGCGCCGCGGCCGCACCGCAGTTGGGACATGCCCGCCTCGTCCAGCGCGGCCGGGGCGCAGCCTCCCCCATCCAGCGCAGCGCGTAGCCGGAGACGCGCGGGCGCCCGAGCACCCGCGCGATGCGGTCGAGCTGCCTGCCTACGAAGCTCATCCCGTGCGCGCGGTCCTACGCCCGGCGGCCCACGCCTTGATAGGCGAGGCCGGCCGCGGCCATGGCTGCCGGATCGAACACGTTGCGCAGGTCCACGACTACCCGGCCGCGCATCGCGTCACGGACGCGCACGGGCGAGAGGGCGCGGAACTCATTCCACTCCGTCACTACGACCACCGCGTCCGCGCCCTGCACGGCGCCGTAGGCGTCCTCGCAGTAGGCGACGCAGCCCGGCAGCAGGGCCCGCGCGTGCTCCATGGCGACGGGATCGAAGGCGCGGACCGCGGCGCCTTCCTCGACGAGCCGGCTGATGATCGCCACGCTCGGCGCGTCGCGCATGTCGTCCGTCTCCGGCTTGAAGGTGAGGCCGAGCACGGCGAGCGTCTTGCCGTGGACGGAGCCGCCGCAGGCCGCGACGATGCGCGCCGCCATGCCGGCCTTGCGCGCCTCGTTGACCGCGACCGTGGTCTCCACGAGGCGCGACGGCGCGCCCCAGTCCTGGCTGATGCGCATGAGCGCCAGCGTGTCCTTGGGGAAGCAGGAGCCGCCGAAGCCCGGCCCAGGGTGCAGGAACTTGCGCCCGATCCGCCCATCCATGCCGATTCCGCGCGCGACATCGTGCACGTCCGCCCCCACTTTCTCACAGAGATCCGCCATCTCGTTGATGAACGTGACCTTCATCGCGAGGAACGAGTTGGCGGCATACTTGATCAGCTCGGCCGTCTCCACCTCGGTGAACAGGATCGGCGCCTCGATCAGGGAGAGCGGCCGATACAGGCGGCCCAGGACCTCGCGCGCCCGCTCGCCGTGGGTGCCGATCACCACGCGGTCCGGCCGCATGAAGTCGCCGATCGCGCTGCCTTCGCGCAGGAACTCCGGGTTGCTCGCCACGTCAACATCCAGCTCCGGGCGCAGCCGGCGCATCACCTCCGCGATGCGCCGCCCGGTGCCGACCGGGACCGTGCTCTTAGTGACGACGACGGCGTAGCCCGTGAGCGCGCGCGCGACCTGCTCCGCCGCGGCGAGCACGTAGCTCACGTCCGCGTGGCCGTCGCCGCGCCGGGTCGGTGTGCCGACGGCGATGAAGACCGCCTCCACACCCGCGACCGCCGCCGCCAGGTCGTCCTCGAAGCCCAGCCGTCCCGCTGCCACGCCTGCCGCCACCAGCCGGTCGAGCCCCGGCTCGTAGATCGGCATCCGTCCCTCGCGGAGCATCCCGAGCCGCACCGGGTCCGCCTCGACAACGGTCACTTCCGTGCCTAGGTCCGCGAAGCACGCGGCCGAGACAAGGCCCACGTAGCCGCCGCCAATCATCGCGATGCGCAAAAGCCTACTCCTCTCATGCCGGCGGCAATAAGCCACAGGGGAACCATCACGGCCAGGGGCGATGCTGCAAGCGTCGCTACTTCCCTCTGGACCGCGTGAGGTCGTCGAGCGCGTGCTGCTCGCGGCGGGCTTGCGCCGCCGACGCGGCATCCAGGCGGCCGGCCACGAGCGCCTCGGCGGCCTCCAGTCCGGCGCGCGTGAGGTTCAGTGCGGCGCGCGCCCGCGCGGTCTCGGCCTCGGCGCGCTCTGCCGCGTCGCGCGTCGCTTCTGCCCGCTGACGCGCGCAGGTCAGCCAGGCGCCGAAGGTCTCGACCGCAGCATCATCCGCCTCCAGTTTGCACGCCAGCGCCGTCTCGCGCGCAATCTCGTCCTCTACCATGTCCGCCACCCTTTGCGCGACGGTCTCCTGCGCCACAGCATCGCTCACCGCCCGGCGCGCCTCGTCGTTGGCAATGCGGCGCAGGCGCAGCACGGTTTGCAAGGGATCACGGGGCATGGCCATCCTCCAATGCGTTGCGCAGCCGGGCGAAGGCGTCGCCAAGCTCCGTTGTCTCGTCCCGGCGCTGGCGCAGCACGGCCTCGATCCGAGGGGCGAGGCGGACCGCCTCGTCCACCGCCGGGTCGCTGCCCGCGCGATAGGCGCCGAGTCGTATCATGTCCGCCATCTCGGCGTGGAGCGCGAGTACCATGCGCGCTCGCCGGGCGAGGGCCGCCTCGTCCGCGCCGAGGCAGCCCGGCACTGTGCGTGATAGGGAGCGCAGCACGTCCACTGCGGGATACCGCCCACCCTCGCCGACTCGCCGGTCCAGGGTCACGTGGCCGTCCAGGATGCCGCGGACCGCGTCGGCAACCGGCTCGTTATGGTCGTCGCCTTCGACGAGGACAGTGAACAGCGCGGTGATGTGCCCCGGTGCGTCCCCGCCCGCCCCCGGCCCGGCACGCTCCAGCAAACGGGGAAGCTCGGCGAACACGCTTGGCGGGTAGCCGCGCGTCGCCGGGGGCTCGCCCGCGGCGAGCGCCACCTCGCGCAAGGCAAGGCAGAACCGGGTCACGCTGTCCATCATCAGCAGCACGCTTCGTCCCTGATCACGGAAATATTCGGCCGCGGTCATGGCGGCGTAGGCAGCCTCGCGGCGGAGCAGCGGTGGCGCATCGCTGGTCGCGACGACGACGACCGAGCGCGCCAGTCCCGCAGGTCCCAACTCGTCCTCGATGAACTCACGCACTTCCCGCCCGCGCTCGCCGACGAGGGCGAGCACCGTGACATCGCAGGCCGCCTGCCGCGCGAGCATCGCCATGAGCGTGCTCTTGCCCACGCCTGACCCGGCGAACAGTCCGAGTCGCTGGCCTTGCCGGCAGGTCGCGAACAGGTCGAGCGCGCGCACGCCGAGGCTAATCCGGGGACCAAGCCGGGCACGGGATGCGGCGTCCGGCGGTGGCGCGCGCAGCGGACGTGCCCGGCCCTGCGGCAACGGGCCACGCCCGTCCAGCGGCCGGCCGAGCGGGTCCACAACACGGCCGAGCCAGCCATTGCTGACCGGGAGGCCGCTGCGCCGCGACCCGGCGCCGAGCGGCAGGAACGCCGGGCTGCCCGGTCCCAGCCCTTCGAGCGGACCGAGCGCGAGCGCCCGCGCGAGCCCGGCGCGGAAGCCGACGATCTCGGCCGGGAGCAGCCCGCCATCCCGGCCACGCAGCGCGATGCGATCGCCCACGGCTGCCTGCCCCGCGATGCCGGCGACCTCAACGGCAAGGCCCGACACACCCGCGACCCGGCCCTGCAACGCCGTAGTCGCCTCCGCCGTGAGGCTGGCCGGCACGGCCCGGAGCCGCTGCGCGAGAGCGACCTGCCTCATCGCACAAATACAACTCTTGCGTGTGTAGCCGTACCTAAGTCGCGAGCCATTCGGAGCCTCTTCACCTATCCCGTAAGATTTCTGCACGTAATAGGTGAAAAAAGTGTGGACTGGCGCATCCGATAGTGGCAATATGCATCTACAGGTAGTGAAGGAAACAACCAATGCGTGTTCTTCTCGTCGAGGATGACCTCACCGTCGCGCGTGGCCTGAGCCTCATGCTCAAGAGCGGCGGCGCCGTCGTGGACCATAGCGACACCGGCGAGGAAGCCCTGGAGCTGGCCCGGCACTACGATTACGATGTGGTGCTGCTCGACCTCATGCTGCCCGACATCGAGGGCTATGAGGTCGTCCGCAGGATGCGCGCGTCGCGCGTCGAGACGCCGGTGCTCATCCTGTCCGGCCTGTCCCGCCCGCAAGCCAAGGTGAAAGGCTTCGGCGCCGGCGCCGACGACTTCATGACCAAGCCGTTCGACAAGGCGGAGTTGCTGGCGCGCATGCAGGCCGTGCTCCGCCGCAGCAAGGGCTACAGCCAGCCCACGCTGCGCATCGGCGACGTGGTGCTGAACCTCGACAGCCGCGAGGTCACGGTCGGCGGCACTCAAGTCCACCTCACGGGTAAGGAATACTCGATCCTAGAGCTGCTGGTGTTGCGCAAGGGCATGGTCCTGACGAAGGAGGCGTTCCTCAACCATCTCTACGGCGGCATGGATGAACCGGAGATGAAGATCATCGATGTGTTCATCTGCAAGCTGCGCAAGAAGCTCGCCCAGGCCGGCGCTCCGAACTTGATCGGCACCATCTGGGGCCGCGGCTACATGGTGCGCGACGCGAGCGGGGATGGCCCGCGCGCGATCCAGGCGCCCGCGGCTCCTGCGTCCGCGGCAGTGGCATCTGTCGCGGCGTAGGCGGTCCTACACGGTGAACTGCTCGGCGATGATGCGCTCGGACAGCTCCTGGTCGGGATCGAAGAGGATCTGGGTCGCAACGGTCCGATCCTCGCTCACGGCGACCAGGGCGACGTCGCGCACCTCCGTGAAGTCGGCCACCGCGGCTACCGGGCGCTTGTCCGGCTCCAGGATCTCGAACACGACCTCCGCGCTGCTCGGCAGCAGCGCGCCGCGCCAGCGCCGTGGTCGGAACGGGCTGATCGGCGTGAGCGGCAGCAGATTCGCGGACAAGGGCAGGATCGGCCCGTGCGCGGACAGGTTGTAGGCCGTGCTGCCCGCGGGCGTGCTCACCAGCACCCCGTCACAGGCCAGCTCCGGTAGCCGCACCCGGCCGTCCACAGTGATGCGCACCTTCGCGGTCTGGCGGATTTGGCGCAACAGACTGACCTCGTTGAACGCCAGCGCCTCCTCGACGCCGCCCCCGCGCGTGACCGCGTGCATGCGCAAGGGATGCAGCGTTGCAGCCTGAGCACGCCCGAGCCGTTCCGGCAGATCCTCCTCCGTGAACGGGTTCATCAGAAAGCCGACCGAGCCGCAATTTATGCCGTAAACCGGCACGGATCGCCCCGAGTCCAAGAGATGGTGCAGCGTCTCAAGCAGGAATCCATCACCCCCGAGGGCGACGATGGCGTCCGCCTCCTCGACCGCACAGTCGCCATACCGCGCGGCCAGCCGCTCGCGAGCCTCCTGCGCAGGCCGCGTCACGGACGCGGCGAACGCGATGCTCCGAACCGGCGCCCCGAACAGCGGCGTTGCTCGCGTCCCGAGGGCGGCGCCGCCCTGCAGCCCTCTCATCGGTGCTCTCTGGGGTGGCCGCTCAGGCGATCTTCGCGGCACAGGCGCATCATGCCAGGCGCCGATGGTCCAGCACGGGCATGTCCCGCCGCACTCGGGCCGTGACCGCCGGGTCGAGCCGCGCCGTCGCCCAGCCGATCCCGTCCGACACCTTGGCGACTACGTGCCCCCACGGATCGCAGACTAATGAGTGCCCGTAAGTGAGGCGCGGCGCACCCGACCCGTCCAGGTGCCGTCCCCAGGTCGCGGGGGCCGCGATCCAACACTGCGTCTCGATCGCGCGTGCGCGGAGCAGCACCTCCCAGTGATCCTTTCCTGTCTGCAGCGTGAATGCCGCTGGCAAGAAGATCAGCTCCGCGCCCTGCCGCCTAAGCCGCAGGAATAATTCGGGAAAACGCACATCATAGCAGATCGCGAGCCCAATGCGGGTGCCACCCAACTCGAACGTGACAACCTCGCTACCCCCGCCATAGGTCGCGCTCTCGCGATACCCGGTGCCATCCGGTGTCGTGATGTCGAATAGATGGATCTTTCTGTAACGCGCCAATTCCTGCCCTGCAGGCGAGAAGACGACCGTCGTGTTGTAGAGCCGCTCGCCCTCCCGCTCGCCGATGCTGCCGCCGTGCAGGTGGACGCAATGGGCGCGCGCCACCTCGCGGAGGAACTCGTAGGCCGGCCCGCCCGCCGCGTTGCTGCCCGGCGGAGGCAACGACTCCGCCTGCGCGATCTTCGTCGCCCGGTCGCCGCCGAGGCAGGTCCAGATTTCCGGGAGTGCCATCATGTCCGGCCGGTCCGCCGCCGCGGCCTCGCCGATCAGGCGCCGTGCCTGCTCGATGTTGGCTCCCTTGTCCGAACCCGGCTCCATCTGCACCACGCTCACGCGCATCCCTGCTCTCCTATGCCCAGCTCTCTTAAGACAGCCGAGGCTCCGAGCGCCGCGGCCGTTCCTCGCCGCGACCGCGCGATGCTGGCGGGATCGGCGGGCGTGGCGCGAGTCGCTCGGGTGCCCAATCGTGCTGATAGCCCGCCTCCCCAGCTTCCGGCAGGCGCAAGCTGAGGCTGCGTATCTCGCCTTGGATCTCGTCGAGCCGTGCCTCCACCCCATCGAGCCGGCCCTTCAAGCCGATAACGCTGAACGGCACTGCGAGGAACAGCAGCGCCGCCAGCAGCAGGACCACTAGGGCGGCAAGCTGCACCCAGGGCGGCAGCCAGTCAGGCAGGAGGGTGGGTACGGGCATGACCTGCTCTTTAGCAAACCATGCGGCGCCCGGCGATATCCTTGCGTCTCTGGCTTGCGTCTCTGGCCTTGCGTCTTTGGCCGTTCCGAGCGACCCCTACTGCCCTCGCATCTGCCCAGGTTTCGCTATGCTCCTCCTCATCCCCGGCCCGGTCACGACCCGTCCCGAAATCCGCGCCGCGGCGGCGGAGGACTATGCGCCATGGGATCTGGAGTTCCGCGCCCTGGTGCGCCGGGTCTGCGATGAGGTCCTGGCCATCGCAGGCGGCCGGCCAGGCGAGCACGCGGCCCTGCCGTTGCAGGGCTGCGGCCACTTCGCCATCGAGGCCGCGATCCGCAGCCTGGTCCCGCCAGGCGGCCGGCTGCTCCTGCCCATGACCGGGCAGTATGCCGACCGTTTCGCCCGACTCGCCCGCGAGGCCGGGCGCGAGATCTCGGAGCTGCCGATGCCTCCCGATAGGCCGACCGACCCCGCCCATGTCGAGGCTGCGCTGCGCGCCGACCCGGCCGTGAGTCATCTGGCCGCGATCTACAGCGAGACCTCGACCGGCGTGGTCCACCCCGTCCCAGCGCTCGCGTCCGTTGCAGCCCGGGCTGGGCGGCGCATGATCGTGGACGCCGTATCCGCCTTCGGCGCGTTGCCGCTTGACCTGAGTGCCCTACCAGCCGTGGATGCCACCGTCTTCACGGCCAACAAGTGCCTGGAAAGCCTGCCCGGTGCCGCTTTCGTGATCGCGCGCACGGATCGGCTCCGCGGCGTGGGGCAGGCCGGAAGCTGGTCCTTCGACCTCGCCGACATCTACGCGATGAGTCTGCACAGTCCTGGCGCCCACCGCTTCACGCCGGCTGCCGGGATCGTCGCCGCCCTCGGCGCGGCGCTGGACCTCTACCGCGCCGAGGGCGGCCAGCCCGCGCGCCTCGCCCGCTATCGCGCGAATCAGGAGGCGCTCTGCGATGGGATGCGCGGCCTCGGTCTCCGCCCGATGCTGCCCGCCGTCTCGCAGGGGCCGATCATCGTCAACATCGCCGCCCCCGACAGCCCAGCCTGGGACCTTCAGCGCTTCGTGGACCTGCTCAAGGGGCGTGGCGTGCTCATCAGCAACTTCACCAACATGGCCGAGCCCAGCTTCCGCGTCGGCTGCATCGGCGCCGTGAAACCTGCCGACATGCGCCGGGCGGTCGCGGCGATAGGCGAGTTGCTCGCCGAGATGGGCGCGCTGCCCCGGCGGGTTGCTTGATGCGGTCCGACCTGGAGATCGCCCGCGCCACGAGGCTGCGCCCCATCGCCGAGGTCGCGGCAATTGCCGGTATCCCCGAGGACGCGCTCATCCCTTATGGCCGCCACATGGCCAAGGTGGATCTTGGCTTCGTTGCCGCCCAGGACGACAAGCCGAAAGGTGCGCTCGTCCTCGTCACCGGCATCAACCCGACGGCGGCTGGCGAGGGCAAGACCACGACCGTGATCGGCCTTGGCGACGCGCTGCGCCGGGTCGGCCAGCGCGCCATGATCTGCCTGCGCGAGCCGTCGCTCGGCCCCTGCTTCGGCGTGAAGGGCGGCGCCACCGGCGGCGGCGGCGCCCAGGTCGCCCCCATGGAGCAGATCAACCTCCATTTCACCGGCGACTTCCACGCTGTCACGAGCGCCAACAACCTGCTCGCGGCGCTGGTGGACAACCATCTCTACTGGGGCAACGCACTCGGCCTCGACCCGCGGCGCGTCACCTGGCGCCGCTGCCTCGACATGAACGATCGCGCTCTGCGCAGCATCGTCAACGGCCTTGGTGGACCCGCAAACGGCAGCCCGCGCGAGGACGGGTTCGACATCACGGTCGCGAGCGAGGTCATGGCGATCTTCTGCCTCGCCCGCGACCTGGCCGACCTGCAAGCCCGTCTCTCCCGCATCCAGGTCGGCCCGCGGCGCGACGGCCCTGCGGTGACTGCCGAGGATGTGCAGGCGAGCGGCGCCATGGCGGCGCTGCTGCGCGACGCCTTCGCGCCTAACCTCGTGCAGACCCTGGAAGCCACGCCCGCCCTCGTCCACGGCGGTCCCTTCGCCAACATCGCGCACGGCTGCAACTCCGTCGTCGCGACGCGGCTCGCACTCACGCTCTCCGACGTGGTCGTGACCGAGGCCGGGTTCGGCGCCGATCTGGGGGGCGAGAAATTCCTCGACATCAAGTGCCGCGCCGCCGGCCTCGCGCCTGCGGCCAGCGTCGTGGTCGCGACCGTACGCGCGCTCAAGATGCACGGAGGCATTGCCAAGGCCGACCTCGGCCGCGAGGACCCGGCCGCCGTTGCGCGGGGCCTGCCCAACCTGTTGCGCCACGTCGAGAACATGCAAGAGTTCGGCCTGCCTGTCGTCGTCGCGCTCAACCACTTCACCACCGACACCGAAGCCGAGATCGCCACCGTGCGCGATGCCCTCGCCGGGCGCGCCATTGCGATGGTGGTTTGCACGCATTGGAGCGATGGCGGTATCGGCGCCGAGGTGCTCGCGCGCGCGGTGCTCGACCTAATCGCCGCCGGCAACGCCCGCTTCCAGGTGCTCTACCCGGACGCCATGCCGCTTGCCGACAAGATCCGCACGATCGCGCGACGCATCTACCGCGCCGCGGACGTAGCCTTCCCGCCTACTGTCCTGAAGCGCCTCGCCGCCTTCGAGGACGCGGGGTTCGGCGGCATCCCGGTGTGCATCGCCAAGACCCAATACAGCTTCAGCGCGGACCCAAAGCTGCTCGGCGCACCCGAGGGACACGTCCTGCCCGTCCGCGAGGTGCGCCTGTCCGCGGGCGCGGGATTCGTGGTCGCGATCTGCGGAGACATCATGACGATGCCGGGCCTGCCGCGCGCTCCGGCCGCGAACGGGATCGGGCTGGACGCGGACGGCGAGATCTTTGGGCTGTTCTAGAGCGTGACCGGGTCTGAGTGGATCAAGGGATTCCGGCGCGGGTTGAAATCTGATTCAAGCTGCTGGCTGGGTTGGAGGCCAGCAGCGATGACCCGGCCATACTCGATGGATCTGCGTGAACGCGTTGTGGCGGCCGTCGAAGCTGGTCAGTCCCGCCGCGCAGTCGCCAAGATCTTCAATCTTGGCCCGGCCACCGTTGTTCGTTGGGTGATGGGGTGGACGCCCCCCGACGGCATCTGTGTGCCAAGGTGTCGCATTCTGTTGCTCAACTTGAACACCGGTTCCGAGAAAAACGTTGCAGGCCAGCGGCTTGCGCCGACGTAAGTAGCCCTTAGCACCACACGGGACGGTGCTGGGCCGGAACGGCGGAGAGATCAGGTTGCGCTGGCGTCGTCGCGGATGTTGGGCGGCAGCGCGATGCGAGCGGCCTTGAACAGCGGGCCGACGACGCCGGTAGCAGGCGTGCGCAGGGTCATGTGCTGGCCGCTCTTGCTGATCGCGACTTCCTGGAGGCGGTCGAGATCACGCAGCACGTCGCCCCACTCCGGGCAGAAGCCCACCTTGCGGCAGCGCTCGTCCAGCTCCTTGCGCAGGATCAGGGCCAGGAACGAGCAGAACACATGACCGCGGATGGCGGCGTCGGATTGGTGATAGATCGGCCGCGTGCGCATCAGGGCCTTGGCTGAGCGGAAAAGCTGCTCCACCAAGATCAAATCACGGTAGCGGAGGACGGCCTGCAAGGGCGTGAGGCGGGCATTGGTGCGCAGCACGAAGATGCCGTCGTAGCGCGCCTCGTCGGCCAGCTTGCCGGGGTCGATCTCGAAGGCACGCGCATCGGAGGTGGTGCGCAGATAGCGCCGGTAGGCGGAGTTGCCGATCAGCGCCTTGTCGCCGCGCTTGAGCTGCCGGTCCAGCCCCTCGACAATGGCGCGTCGGTCGGCGGCGTCCTTCTCGGCCTCGGCCTCGTTGCGGCACACGATGTAGCGCCGGCCCTCGACCTTGCATTCCTTGACCCAGAGCTGGGTCTCCTCACCCCCGGCACGTTGGATGCACAGCGGGGTGAAGGGCCGCGTGTCCGCGAGCACGACGGTGCGCACGAGACCGTCCGTGCGCTCGCGCGCGCCGAGCATGTATTCGAGGCCGCGCTCCTCCAGGGCGGCGATGGTGGCGGCCGAGATCATGCCGCGGTCGGCGACGACACAGACCCGGCCGATGGCAAAGCGCGAGCGCAGGCGATCAATGACGGGCAGCAGGATCCGCACGTCGGCCGTGTTGCCGGGGACCATCTCCGAGCAGACCGGGCGGCCTTCTGCATCGATCACGACCCCCACGATCATCTGCATCAGGTCGGGGCGGTGATCCTTGGAGTAACCCCGCTCGCCTAGCGTCTCCCCACCAGCCCCGGTGAAGCTCAGCGACGTGGTGTCCAGGAACACCACTGAGAGCTCGCTGAAGAGGTCGCGCCGCCGCGCGAACAGCCCTTCCTCGACCAGGTCCTTGACCGTGCGCGGGGCGAACGGCGTCGCCCCCGCCTGCTGCTCGGCCGGCAACTCCTCACCCAGCCAGGCCATGGCGCGGTAGAGGTGGTGCAGGGCAAGACCGTCCACGCCGGGGATGGCGTAGTCGCCCAGCCAGCGCTCGCAGGCGCGATCCGAGCCCGAGACCATGAGCCGATGCAGCACGGTGGTGAACACCGCGCGCTCGACCGCGAACTCGAAGCCGCGCTGAGCGAGCAGGTCCTCGATGACGGCGCGGCAGCCGGTCTCCTCCCACAGCCGCCCGAACAGCAGGGGCGCGCCGATGCGCGTGCAGGCGAGCTGATCCGGATTACCCGCCGCGAGCTGGGACAAGACCACGGTGCGCTTGGCGTAGCGGGCGACCGAGCTCGCCAGGCGCTCGAGCTCGCCCGAGGCGACGACGGCCTCCTTGCGGCCGAGATTCTTGATGATGCGCTGCTTGGCGCGACCGTGCTCGCGCACGCTCTCGACGAGATACAGGTAGGTGTAGCCGTTGATGTGCTTCTCGCGGACGAACACGCCTGATTAGCAGCGGAGCTGGCCTGGATTCGTCAAGCGAAATCGGCATAGCGGGTGTAGAATTTAGCACTACAGCTTTTCGCAGCCTGAAGCCCGACCTAAGCAGATCAACGACTTACGCGCCGCGAAACACCGAAATCGACCGGTTACTGTTCAAGTTGAGTGTTGGACCGCCGGGCCGCCGACCGCCGACCGCCGACCGCCGACCGGCAGACATAACTTCAGAATGTTGATTTCGAGGGCCGGACGAAGATGTTCGTCTCGCTATTCCAGATACGGCGTCAGCACACCTTCGATCCATTTCATGAATGCGCGGACTCGGCGCGACAGATTGCTCCGATGTGCTACGACGAGGGACACGGCGAGCGCCCGGCGACGAAAATCGGGTATGATCTCCACAAGCGTTCCACTCTCTAAGTATCGGCCAATCCCCAAGAGTGGCGCCTGAATCAGGCCAAGGCCGGCGAGGGCAGCGGCTTCGTAGGTCTGCGCGCTGTTGACGTGCAGCGCACCTGGCAACTGAAGCGTCGCGTAGCTGTCGCCGTCCGGATATTCCCATCCATAGGGTCTTGCGCCCAGCATCGTCGAAAAATGAATTGTCCGATGTTCCTGACGCTGGAGATCGTCCAGCGATCGAGGGACGCCATAGCGCGCCAAATAGGCGGGACTGGCAGCGTTGACCATGCGCAACAGGCCCAGCGGGCGGGCAATCAGCGTCTCGTCCCCTATGGGTCCAAGCCGCAATACACAGTCGAACCCCTCTTGAACCAGATCAACCTGCCGATCCGTACTCGACACCTCCAGCTCCAACTCGGGGTGAGTCGCCATGAAATCCGGCAAGGCCGGCACGATCGTTGTGCGCGCCACCTCCGTCGGAAGATCGACCCGTAAACGCCCGCGAAGTGCCACTCGATCGCTCGCGAACATTGAGTGCAGATCATCAACTTCAGCAAGCAGATCGCGGGCACGGGCATGAAATGCGCGTCCGTCCTCCGTCAACTGCACGCTGCGCGTCGTCCGGTGCAGGAGCCTGACACCGACATCTTCTTCCAGCTTCCGGACCGCCGTTGAGGCCCTTCCCTTCTGAATGCCCAGGCTATTGGCCGCGTGGGTGAAGCTCTCCATTTCCGCTACCGTTATGAATATGAGGATGGGTTCGAGATTCTGCATTTTTGTGCCTCGATATTGTTCACCGCAGAGAGAACAGTGAGTTCGGTTTTCCGGTGTTTATCATACCTAAGAGACACAGTAAGCTCCGAATATTGGGATCCCCCCATCGGAGAATGACAAGTGTCCGAAACTATGAACCTGCATCAGGTGCCTGAAACTATGAACCTGCATCGCGCCCTGTGGGCCGGCCGGATAATGAGCGCGTTTGTCGTTATCGCTCTGGTGGCAGACGGCACTATTCAGCTTTTCGCGCCGGCACAGATCGCGAGCATGTTGCAGGAAACCGGGTTCGCGATGGACCTGACCCGTGTCGTGGGTCCGATCATACTCGCCTGCGCCATCCTTTACGCCATCCCGGCCACCGCCGTCCTCGGCGCGATCCTGGTGACGGGCTTTTTGGGAGGTGCCATCTGCGCCCATGTCCGCATTGGTGAGCTGGGGTCGCCGCCGGAAATCATTTCTCTGCTTCTGGGCGCGATGACATGGGGCGGCCTCTACGCGCGCGATCCCCGTATCCGGGCCATTCTGCCGCTCATCCGTTGAACCAACAGGGGCAGTGCTCTGTCCCTCAAGATCAGGAGAAAACACATGTTTTTAGTAATGGGAATCACGGGGAAGGTGGGCGGCGCAACTGCGAAACACCTGTTGGCGCACGGCAAGGAAGTACGCGCGCTGGTCCGCAATCGCGAGAAGGCGTCAAGCTGGGCGAATCAGGGCGTGGAACTGGTTGACGGCGATTGGAATGATTCGGCAGCCATCGAGCGGGCGCTCAAAGGCGTCGAAGGCGCGTTTGTCATGTTGCCGGCTGTCTGGGCCCCCTCGCCCGATTACAAAGAAGCCAAGGGCGTGATTGCGAACTATGTCGAGGCGCTCACCAAGGCAGCGCCGCCGCGGGTGGTAGCGCTTTCGTCGATGGGTGCGAACAGGACCAGCGGGCTTGGGATGATCACGGCCTTGTCGCTTCTGGAGCAAGGTTTTCGCGACCTGATATCGCCAATCGCATTTGTGCGCGCAGGTGGATTCTTCGAAAACTTCCTCTACGGCTTGCAGGTCGCCCAGGGCGGAACGCTACCGGTCTACTACAATCCGACAAACCGGAAATCGACCATGGTCGCGACGAACGACATCGGAGCGGAGGTCGCAACCCTTTTGACCGGGCCAGCGTGGTCAGGGCAGCGCGTCGTCGAGCTTGGTTCGATGGTCAGCGCGGATGAAGTCGCGGAGCAATTGGGTGAAGTCCTGAATCTCGACGTGAAAGCCTTTGCAGTCCCGCGTGCAGGGTGGGCGGAAGTGTTCGAGCAGTTCGGCATCCCGAAGGGCCACACCGGACCTGCCGAAGAAATGTTTGAGGCCGTGAATGCAGGATGGATGGACCTCGGAGTCGAGGGTACGGAGCACGTAGCGGGTACAACGTCCGCACGCGATGTATTCGAGGCTGCACAGAACGCCGCCAAGGCGTAAGTCCGGGACGGATCAGGCATGAGACGGAGACTGCCCGCTTCTGCGTCGGACGCGTCGCGGGAAGCGCTCAACAGTTCAAAGCAACGCGAAGCGCCTCCACTCCCGCCTGACCTTCTGAATCTCCGGGAGGATTTAGTAGTTTCTGTTTCATGAAGCATGCATCCGGTGGTGCGAAATTCAAGCAGACCGTGTGAAAACTCGGCCGGGTGGATTCCGGCGCGGCGACCGGGCGGGTAGAATCGCGCCATGGCGCACATCTCCGGTCACGACCGATCGCAGACCCTGCTGTTCCCGGAATCCGTCGACGACTACGTGGGTCCCGACAACCCGGTGCGGTTCATCGACGCGTTCGTGGACAGGCTGGACCTTGCAGCGGCCGGGTTCGTCGGGGTCGAGCCGAAGGCAACGGGCCGCCCCGGCTACGCGCCCGCGGATCTGCTCAAGCTCTACATCTACGGCTACCTGAACCGGATACGCTCGAGCCGGCGGCTCGAAGCCGAGACCCACCGCAACATCGAGGTGATCTGGCTGCTGCGGCACCTGAAACCCGACTTCAAGACCATCGCCGACTTCCGGCATGACAACCGCGCCGCGTTCAAGCCGGTGTTCCGCGAGTTCGTGCTGCTGTGCCGCCAGCTCGACCTGTTCGGCCGCGAGTTGCTGGCGGTGGACGGCACGCGGCTCAAGGCCGTCAACAACAAGGACCGCAACTTCACGCGGGCCTCGCTCGAGCAGTTCATTCGCACCTCCGACGAGCGCTTGGCCGAATATCTGCGGCGACTGGACGAGGGCGATGTCGAGGAAGGTGGAACGCGCGGCAGCTCCCGCGTGCCGAACCTTGCCGAGAAGATCGAGGCGATCCGCAGCAAGCGCGACCGTCTCCGGTCCTTGCTGGAGAGCCTCGACCGCACCGGCGAGAGCCAGATCTCGCTGACCGATCCCGACAGCCGGGCGATGGCGGCGCACACGCGTGTTGCGGTCGGCTACAACGTGCAGGTCGCGGTCGATGCCAAGCACAAGCTGATCGTCGAGCAGGCCGGTGACTAACCAGGTCCTCGACCTAGGCCTGCTGACGCAGACAGCCGAGCCCGCCCGCACGCTCCTCGGCGTGGAGCAGATCGACGTCGTCGCCGACCGCGGTTACTTCAAGTTCGAGGACATCGAGGCCTGCGAGCAGGCGGGAATGACGCCCTATGTGCCCAAGCCGCAGCGCGGGTCGGCGGTGCGCGAGGGCTTCTTTGCCAAGGACGAGTTCCGCTACGATGCAGTCTGAGGACGTGTATGTCTGCCCAGCGGGCGAGCAGCTCTCACCCAAGTACGAGAGCAAATCGCGGGACCTGACGAAGATCGATTACAGCAACCGGGCGGCGTGCCTGGCGTGTGCGCTGCGGCCGCGCTGCACCAAGAGCTTCCGCCGGGTCTCGCGTCTGGAGAACGAGGCGGTGCTGGACCGCATGGCCGCTCGCCTGAAGGCCCGGCCGGATATCCTCGACCGCCGTCGTGACACCGTCGAGCATCCGTTCGGCTCCATCAAGCAGTGGATGGGCCAGGGTGCCTTCCTGATGAAGGGCCTGGAGAATGTCCGGGCGGAGTTCAGCCTGACCGCGCTCGCCTACAACGTCCGGCGCGTCATCAACATCCTCGGCATCCGCGCCATGATCGCAGCCGTTCAAGGGTGACGGCCGGCGCGATCCCGGCCCTATAGGGCACGGGGATGACGCTCAGCTCCACGGTGGACAGATCCCGCTCGAGCCCGTAACGGCGGCAAGTGATCCTCGCCCTGCGCATGCCGTGCATCCCGCTGATCGCGCACGTGCTCAGGCCGAGTTTTCACACGGTCTGCTTGAATTCTGCAAGCTGAGTTCGGACCAATATTATCAATAGGTTGCGGCTTTCAAAAGATATGACCGAAACTCTAAAAACATCGGTCCGGCTCAACCTTTTCTTCTGATTTCGACCGCTTCTTGCCGCGCAGGTGGTTCCTAAGCCAAATGTCCGCTATCCGGTCTTTTCATTCCATAGCGGACCAGCCGCTCTCGGCCAGTAACCGCCGTTCGGTCGCTTCGCCCGAACATCCGGATTGGATAGAGCGCTGCGGTTGGAACCGAGGATAGCGTGGGTGGTTCCGCGAATCCCTGGCCGACGCTCGCGCCTTCGAGGCGGAGGCCCGCCTCCTACCGCCCCGCCCCTCGCGCGATATGCCGGGCGGCGCGGAGCGCCAGGGCCGTAACCGTGCTCGTCGGGTTCACCACGCCGCCGGTCGGGAAGCTGCTGCCGTCCACGACGTAGAGGTTCGGCACCTCCCAGGTCTGGTGCCACTTGTTCACGACCGAGCGCTCCGGGTCGTCGCCCATCCGGCACGTGCCCAGCATGTGCCAGGCGGGGGTGCGGTAGATGCCGTCCTCGTAGTAGTCGTTGATGGCGACGTCGAAGGCGCGGACGCTGTCGGCGAGGTCGCGCAGGCGCTCGATGCCGTAGCGCATCATGCGCAGGTCGTTCTCGTGCGGCAGGTATTGCAGCTTCGCCGCGGGCAGGCCGTCGCTGTCGGTCTCGGTCTCGGAGAGGGTGATGCGGTTGGTCGGCTTGGGGCAGGTCGTCGCCGATCGCGTAGGCGCCGAAGCTGTGGGCGAAGTGCCGGGTGAACCAGGCGTGGTGGTCGGCGCCCCAGGGTGCCGGGCGGTTGGAGAAGGCGCCGATCGCGGCGGTGCCGGCCGGGCCGGTGCGCGCGACGTTGAAGTTGAAGCCGTTGACGAAGCCGCGGCCGATATCGGTCTCGGCGAACTCGCTGCTGATGATGGCGCCCGAGTTGCCGATATGCGAGTGGATAGCGTCCTCGACCCAGATTTCGGCGGCGACCAGGGTGTGGTGGAGCAGGTAGCGGCCGACCACGTCGTTCGCGTTGGCGAGACCGTTCGGGTGGCGGGCGGAGCGCGATAGGAGCAGCAGGCGCGGGCTGCCGGTGCCGTTGGCGGCGAGGATCACGAGGTCCGCACCCTGGAACTCGCGCTGGCCGGTCGCCTGGTTGATATAGACGGCGCCGGTCGCCCGGCCGTCCGGGCCGGTCTCGATCCGCTCCACCCGCGCGCCGGGCCGCAGCAGCGCGCCGGCCGCGAGCGCCTTGGGCCAGAGGGTGATGGACATCTTCGCCATGGAGCCGCGCGGGCAGCCGGAGGCGCAGTTGCCGCAGCCGTTGCAGGCGGCGCGGCCGTCGTAGGATTCGGAGATGATCCCCGCCGGCATCGGCCACCAGTGCCAGCCGAGCCGCTCGAAGCCCTGGGCGATGGCGCGGCCGCTCGCGCGCATGGGGAGAGGGCCGAGCGGGTATGGGGCGCGGGGCGGCATGCCGAGGTCGCCGGTGAGGCCGCTGACGCCGATCAGGCGGTCGGCCTCGTCGTAGAACGGGGCGAGGTCCTCGTAGGTGATCGGCCAGTCCGGCGCGAGGCCGTGCTCCAGGCCCTTGCGGAAATCGGAGGGGCGGAAGCGGGGCCAGAGGGCGGCGAAGATGTTGGTGGAGCCGCCGACGCCGTTCCACATCAGCGCGTGCGACTGGTCGCCTTCGACGGGGTAGTCGGCGGGGGCGCGGCGCACCGTCGCCTCCGGGTTCCAGCGGTTCTGGCGCTGGTACTGGAAGTCCTCGCTGTAGTGCGGGTGGTCGGCAGGCTCCGTCCAGCCGCCCTGGTCGAGGCAGACCACGCGCAGCCCTGCCTCGGCGAGGACGAGGCTGCTGATCGCGCCGCTCGCGCCGGCGCCGATGATCAGCACGTCGGCATGGTCTGGGGCATGGCGGGCTTGCTCATGGCACGGTGCCCTCCAGGTTGAGCTGCGAGAGGTCGGCGCGGCGGACGTCCTCCGTCCGGATCCAGCGCCCGCGGGTGTGGCGCGGGCCGTCCCTGCCGGGCTCGAAGGGTTCCGTGGGATAGCCCTCCGGCAGCGGCGTGTCGTTGTAGCGGAAGCCCAGCGCTCGGATCGCGGCGATCACCGCCGGCTGCTCGTAGTAGGTCAGGTAGGCCAGCTTCCGGACCTCGCAGAACAGCTTCGGCTCCGCGGCCTCGAGCTGCGCCGCGACGGCGTGACGGCGGCCTCGTCGCGCGGGTCGAACGCCTCGTCGGCCGCGCGGACCGCGGCGGCGAGGCGCGCCGGGAGGGTCGCATCGGCCCTGCGCAGCCGGTCGAGCAGCACCGCGCCCATGCCTGTCTCGCTCGCCTTCGGGAAGCCGCATCCACCCGGCAGCAGCGCGTCCATGACGCCGAGCGCGGCTGCCTCCTCGTCAATCTCCAAGACGGTTCTCCTCTCGCTGCTGTCCGATCATCAGAGGCGCGCCTCGGTGCCGGGGTCGAACAAGCAGGCCCGGCCGGGCGTGAGGGACAGGCCGACCGTGTCCCCGATGGCAGGGGCGCTGTCGGGGTCGGTCGTCGCCTTGATCGCCCAGCCGCCGATCTCGACATCGACGTAGGCGAACGGGCCGACAGGCTCGACGAGGAACACCGTTCCGCGCAGCGCCGCCGCATCGGGCGCCGCGATGCCGAGATCGGTCGGGCGTATCCCGAGCAGCGCCTTGCGCTCGCCCGTCCAGGTCGTAAGCGCCGCCGAGCGGGGCAGACGGACGACCTGCCCCGCCACGTGGGCGAGCAGCGCGTCACCCTCGGCCTGGACGGCCGCCTCCAGCATGTTCATCGCGGGCGAGCCGATGAAGGACGCGACGAAGAGGTTGCCGGGATCGCGATACACGTCCATGGGACGGCCGAGCTGCTGCAGCTCGCCGCCGCGGATCACCGCGATCCGGTCGGAGAGCACCATCGCCTCCTCCTGGTCGTGCGTGACGAAGACGGAGGTGACGCCGAGCTCACGCTGCAGCCGCCTGATCTCGGTCCGAGTGCGCACGCGAAGCGCTGCGTCGAGGTTGGAGAGCGGCTCGTCCATGAGGAACACGGAGGGGTTGCGCACGACGGCACGGCCGACTGCCACGCGCTGCCGCTGCCCGCCGCTGAGCTCGGAGGGGCGCCGGTCGAGCACCGGTGCAAGCCCCAGCACCTCCGCCGCTGCCGTCACCTGGCGGTCGATCTCGTGGCGCCCCATGCGCTGCTGGTGCAGGCCGAAGCTCATGTTCTCCCGGACCGTCATGTGCGGGTAGAGGGCGTAGTCCTGGAAGACCATCGCGATGTCGCGCTCGTGCGGCTCGAGCCGCGTCACGTCGCGGTCGCCGAAGATGATCCGTCCCGAGCTGGGCCGCTCCAGCCCGGCGATGCAGGCGAGCGCGGTGCTCTTGCCGCAGCCGGACGGGCCGAGGAGCGTGAGGAACTCGCCATCCTCGATCCGAATGTCGAGCGCCCGCAGCGCCGGGACGGGACCGTAGGATTTGCTCATCCGCTCGAGGGAGACGCTTGCCATGACCCGTCAGCCCTTGATCGCGCCGGAGAGCATTCCCGTCACCAGGGCGCGCTGGAAGAACAGCGCGACCGCGACGGGGGGTATGGTCGCGAGCACGCTCGCGGCGAACAATGGGCCGTAATCGTAGAACTGCATCTGTGCCAGGAAGCCGGCGATCGTCACCGGGATCGTCTGCGCCGCCGGCGTGCTGGTCAGGATCAGCGCGATGACGAACTCGTTCCAGCTCACCAGGAAGCAGAAGATCGCCGTCGCCACGATGCCGGGCCGGGCGATCGGCAGGACGACGCGGCGGATGGCGCCGAGCCGGGTGCAGCCGTCCACGCGGGCGGCCTGCTCCAGCGTCGCCGGCATCCCCTCGAAGTAGCCCTTCATGATCCACGTCGAGAGCGGGAGGATCAGGCTGCAATAGGCGACGACGAGGCCGGTCCGCGTATCGAGCAGGCCCGCCGCGCGGAAGATGATGAAGAACGGCAGGATCAGCACGAGGCTCGGCGTCATGCGCGTCAGCATGAGCGACCAGAGTGCCCCGCGGAGCGCCCGGCTGCGTCCCGCGATGTTGAAGCCGTAGCCGGCGAGCGAGCCGAGTGCCACGTTGATGAGCGTGACGAAGGTGGCGACGACGATGCTGTTCCAGATGCCGTAGGGGACGCGGCGCGCTTCCACACTCGCCGCACCGCTCGCCTGCGGGAACAGCACCGCACGGTAATTGTCGAGCACGAGGTGTCCCGGCACGAGGCGCGGCGGGCTGCGGATGAGTTCGGAGGAGGGCGAGAGGCTCATCACGACCAGCCAGGCGAACGGCGCCACGGACCAGACGAAGGATCGCGATGGCGGCTACGCCTACGGCCACGCGGCCCCATTGCTCGCGACCCGCGACCGACCGGCGCACGACCCGGCGCGGGACCACCGCGCGCGCGGGCGCGACGGAAGCTGGCGCGCGAATCCTCAGCGTCTCGGCGAGCGGTCGCGCCACGGTGGGCGCGGTGCGCCCGCGACCCGGCGAGAGGAGCAGCACGAAATACACGATCGCGAGCAGCAGGCACGCGAGGGTGAGCAAATAGAGGATCGCGGCACCCTGGCCGAACCGGAAATACTGGAAGGCCTGCACGTAGCCGAGCCAGGAGAACACGGTCGTCGCACTGCCCGGGCCGCCCTGGGTGATGATCCAGAACAGGTCGAAGGCCATGATGGCATTGATCGTGGTCAGGATCAGGACCAGCAGCATCATCGGCCGCAGCCAAGGCAGCGTGATGCGCCAGAACCGGCGCCAAGGTCCGGCGCCATCGACACGTGCCGCCTTATGCAAGCTGTCGGGCATGGATTGCAGTCCGCCCAGCAGGAGCAGGCAGGTGAGCGGCGCCTGGTTCCAGACATAGACGAGGGCGACGAGGCCGAAGGCGGACGATCCGCTCCCGAGCCAGTGCACCGAGTTGCGGATCAGGCCGAGATCGAGCAGCACGGCGCTGAGGGGGCCGTAATCGCCGTTGAAGATCCACCCCCAGAGGATCCCGACCGCGACCGGCGACATGGCCCATGGGATCAGGACTAGGCCGCGTAAGATGCCGCGCCCTGGGAAGCGGGCATTGAGCACGAGCGCCATGCCCATCCCGATCACGAGTCCAGCGAGCACCGTCGCGGAGGCGAAAACCGCGGTCCGTCCGAATGCCGCCTGGAAGCTCGGATCGACAAGCGCCTGTGCGTAGTTGGAGAGGCCAACGAAGACCCAGCGATGGGTCAGCACGTTGATCTCGTTCAGGCTGAGCAGGAGCGAGTAGCCGAGCGGGACGCCGATCACCAGGAACACGACCAGCAGCGTCGGCATGGTGAGCAGCGCCGGCACCCAGCCGGCCGGCACGTGGGCGCGCTGCGCCCTGTGTGCCGGGCGGTCGAGGACGGCCTTGAGTTGCGGGACCGCGCTCATGAGGCGCCTAGCCCGGATAGCGTGCCTTGAAGATCTTCACCTGCTTCTCCAGGTCGTCAACGAGCTGATCAACCGGCTGCTTGCCGCGGATGAAGTCCTGGACCGCGCCCATCATGTACCAATCCCAATCCGAGAACCACAGTGTCTTGGACACGTCCCGCGGTGTCGAGATCTCGAGCTGGTGCTGGGCGACATCGGTATCCTTCCACTTGGCGAAGGACGCCTTGACCTCCGGATCGTTGAGCACCTCGGTGTACGGCGTGCCGAGGCCGAACTGCAGCGCCCAGCGCTTGATGACGTGATACTGGCCGTCCTTGGCCTTGCCGCCGAAGAAGCGCATCAGGTTCCACGCTCGCTCCTTGCTCACCGGCTCCCCGCCCATGAGGTAGAGCGAGACCCACGAGAAGGTGGACCGCGTGGCGCCTGGCATCAGGGTGTTCTTGACCGCGCCGGCCACCTTCGAGAGCGACGGGTCATTCAGCACCTTCTGGTCGTAGTCGTGCACGACCATGAAGCTGTGCTGGCCGGTGGCGAAGCTCGGCACGCCCTCCTGCGGCAGGGTGAAGATGTCCGACTGCACGAGCCCTTCCGAATACAGGGTCCGGTGCATCTCCAGCACCTTCTTGAACTTGTCGTCGAACACCGGGTTGAAGCTGCTGTCGAAGACCTTGGCGCCTTCGGAATACCAGATCGCGAACAGGCTCCACGACAGACCCGGCCCAAGTGTGCTCCCAGGCGCTCACATAGGGGTATTCGGCGATCTTGTCCTGCTTGAGCTTGCGCGCCTGGTCGAGGAGCTCGTCCCAGGTGGTAGGCGGCTGCAGCTTCGCCTGGCTCAGGTGCTTGTCATTGTAAACGAAGGCGTTGTAGCCCGCGTAATACGGCAGGCCGCCGAGCTTGCCATCCGGCAGCGAGAGGTTGCGCACGCCGACCGGAACCATGCTGGCCTTGATCGCCGCGACATCCGGCATGTCCTCGACGTTCTGTGCCCATTGCGCCGCGACCCACCGGGCCAGCGTCGCCTCCTCGCTGTAGAGCATGTCGAACTTCTTGCCCGCGACGAGCATCGTCTCGAGCAGCGCCTGATACTCTCCGGCGACGAGCTGGTAATCAACGTTCTCGTCGTAGAGCTTCTCGAAGGTGGCGACGTTCTCGGCGACGATCTGCGGGTTGTATTGCCAACCCACGAAATGCAACGGCGTCGCGGGCTTCGCGCGGGCGGGGGTCGCGATGCCGGGCGCTACGGCGCCGATGCCGGCGAGTGCTGCGAGCTGGAGGAGGGATCTGCGGCGGAGGAGGTATGTCTCGAGGCGACTGCTCGATGGGTCACTGTTGGGCATGGCACACTCCTGTTAACGGCACATAGGTCTCAGGCGGTGCGGTGACATTCTTCCCTTGGAAGCTCTTCGCGGTGTTCGTGATGCTGTAGGCGGCCCACCTGGATGTTTACCAGCCACGCGCAACGGGCCAGAGACCGGCGACGACGCCGTCCTGGTGGGCGACGATCCAATCGTGCATCGCGACCGTGGGATCGCAATGACCCGGCAGGAGTTGCAGCCGGTCGCCGATGCGGAGCGCGCTCCCGCCGTCTAGGGTCAGCGTGCTGTGCTCGTCCGAGGCGCCTCGGAACGCGATCCCGGGATGCCGTGCCAGGGAGGGAGGGCCGCTATCGAGGCTGAACGCTTTCAGGCCGGCATCGCAGACGGCCCGTTCCGGCCCCGGCCTGCTGATGACGGTCGTGAGCACCGTCAGCGCGTGCGCGAATTCCGGCACGTCACCGACGGCCGAGCGGGCGTTGCGGCCATAATCAACGTCCATGAAGACGTAGGAGCCGCATTGCAACTCGGTATAGGTACTGCTCGCCGCCTCGATCTCGAACGTCCCGGTCCCGGCCCCGGTGATCGCGGGACACGCGATCCCGTCCCGCCGGATCAGCTCCGCGGCCTCCTCGGCCGCCGCGACCGCGCCGGCAATCGCCGCCTCGCGCTCGGCATAGCTCCTGAGATGCTGCGCCCGGCCGTGGTAGGCCTGCAGGCCCGCGAAGCGCAGGCCCGGCGCGCGGGTGATGGACGCGGCGAGATCCAGGGCCTCCGCCGCGGAGCCCACGCCGCAGCGGCCGCCGCCGACATCGACCTCCACGAGGACGCCGAGCGTCACGCCGCGCGCCGCGGCCGCGCTGGCCAGGAGCGCCACCTGGTCGGGGTGATCGGCGCAGACCGAGACCGTCGCCACGGCGGCGATCGCGGCGAGGCGCGCGGCCTTGCCCGCGTCGGCGATCTCGTTCGTGACGAGGATGTCGGCGATGCCCCCCTCCGCCATCGCCTCGGCCTCGCCGACCGTCTGGCAGCACACGCCGACCGCCCCGGCAGCGACCTGGCGCCGGGCGATCTCGGCGCATTTGTGGGTCTTCGCATGAGGCCGCAGCCGAACGCCCGGCGCGCGCCGGCGCAGGAACTCCGCGAGCGCCGCGATGTTCGCATCGAGCATTGCAACATCGACCAGCAGCGCCGGCGTCTCGACCTCGGCGAGCGATCTGCCAGGGAGGGTCCTACGATTCTGCGCCGAAATGCTCACGACCCGGCAACCCTCCTCCATGACGCGATGCAGCTCAGGCCGGGTGCCACCACCGGCCGGCGACGACGACACCTTCCGACACGATCTTCTGCTCCCCTGTAAGCACCTCGCCCACGACGTCCTCGTAGGGGAAGCGGCCCGTCTGCACGGTCAGGATGCTCGCATCCCCGACGCTGCCCGGCCGCAGGCTGCCGAGTTCGGGGCGCCCGAGCGCCTTCGCGGCGTTCACGGTCGATGCGGCGATCACCTCGTCGAGCGGCATGCCGAGGCAGAGAAGCTTGGACAGGGTCGTCACCTGGTCATAGGCCGGCCCGTTGATGCAGAGCGCGTGCACGTCGGACGAGATCGTATCGGGCTTGAAGCCTGCGGCCAGCATCGCGCGCGCGGTCTTGAAGGCGAATGATCCCTTGCCGTGCCCGATATCGAAGATCACGCCGCGCTCGCGCGCCGCGAGCGCCGCGGGCTTGACCTTGCCCTCGCCCGTGACCGGCGCGTTGGGGAAGGGACGGAAGCAATGGGTGAGCACGTCGCCCGGCCGCAGCCGGTCGAGGACGGCCTCGTAGGAGGGCGGCGGCTCGTCGAGATGCACCATCAACGGCAGGCCGGTCTCGTCCGCGACCTGAAGTGCCACGTCGAGCGGCCCGATCCCGCTCGGGCCGCTCGCGACGCGGCCGATGCGCACCTTGATCCCGATGATCAGGTCGCGGTTCGCCTCGATCACCTCGACGGCGTCGCGCGCCGCCATCAGCCGGATGTCATGGCTCTCGCCCACCATGACGCGGTTTGAGAAGGCGAAGATTCCCGCGAAGGAGACGTGCAGATAGACGAGGATGCGGATCTCGCTCGGCTCGATGACGTGCTTGCGGAAGCCGGCGAAATTGCCCGGACCCGCCGAGCCGGTATCGACGCAGGTGGTCACGCCACTCTTGCGCGCGAAGTCCTCGGCATCGATGCCGAGCGAGGTTCCGCCCCAATAGACATGGGTGTGGAGGTCGATCAGCCCTGGGGTCACGATCTTGCCGGCGACGTCCCGGACGGTCGCGCCCTCGGCCAGCGAGGCCTTCGCCGAGCGCCGACACCTTCCCGTCGGAGAAGGCGACATCGAGTCACTCCGGTCGATGCCTTGCGACGGGTCGATGACTCGCCCGTTCCGCAGGACGAGGTCGCCCCTCATGCCCGGCCGTCCTTCACAACAATGGCTGGCGAGCGAGGCAGAGCCTGGAATGAAGGCATCGCCATGGCTATCCATTACAGAATCGTCATATTCTGACGCCGAGCAGTTGCCGGCCGTCCGACGATCACCACCGCATCGTTTGCATGTTCGTTCAAATCCAGATCAGATTAGACGCCCGGAGCGGCGCGGGTGCAACAGAAATTTAAACTTCGAGATCATTTTCGCGTGATCACGCGCTCCTGGCTCCGGTGGCACGAGGCGTCAATCGCAGAGCGGCTGGCTATCATCCTCGTCCCGGTAGCGGAGGAATTGCTGCTTGATGCGGCGGAGGGTCTCCTGCGCGGCGCGGCTGTGGCGGATGCCGATCGTGTAGGCGAGGACGTCGATGGCGACCAGGAAGCCGTAGCGCATCGAGGTGGGGCCGAGCACGTCGCGATCATCCGTGAGCCTGACGGTCAGGGGAACGCCCACGGCGTCGGCCAGCGGGCTGCCCGGCGCCGTCAGGGCGATCGTCGGCGCCCCGTACTGCGCCGCCACGGCGACAGCCTTGAGCAGCTCCGCATTCCGCCCGGTCAGCGAGCAGCAGAGCACGGCATCGACGCGCTCCGCCGTCGCCGCGAGCATCATCTGCATCTGATGGTCCGCGGAGGGGGTCACGTGCAGGCCGAGGCGGAACAGCCGGTTCTGGATCTCCTCGATGAGCCAGCTCGAGACGCCGCCGCTCCCGAAGACGTAGAGGACGCGGCTGCGGCTGATGATGTCCGCCGCCCGCTCCAGGACGGCAAGGTCGAGCGTTTGTGCTGCGGTCGCGATCGAGTGCTGCGCCCGCATGACCACGCGCTCGACGACCTCGGAGACGGTGCCGGGCGGCGTGACGGGCTCGATGTAGCGCAGGCCGACGCGCAGGCCACCCATGATCCTCAGCTTCAGGTCGCGCAGGCCCTCGCAGCCGACGGCGCGGCTGAAGCGGATGACGGTTGGCGCCGATATGCCGAGCCAGGGAACCAATTCCTCGATCGGCTTCTCGATGAACGCCTGCGGCTGGCTCAGGATCGCCCGAGCAACGGTTCTCTGCGCCTTGGACAGCTGTCGGCTCGAGTGCGAGCAACTGGCTGAAGATGTCGCCGCGCTTCGCCGCGCCGCTATCTGGAGGCGGAGAGCGCGTCAGCCTCCTCCGCCCGGCCCCGCGCGATCCTCGCCGGCCTGTTCTCCCCGCGGGCTGCCATGGCGCTCTCCCGATTTGATCGCCTTGATATCGCGTGCGGGTGGCGCGAGAAAGGCGGGTTCACGGAGGGTCACCATGATGCGCTACGCGGGCCGCTCCGTGCTGATCACTGGTGGCGCACGCGGCATCGGCCGCGCGACGGCGCTGCGGCTGGCGCAGGAGGGTGCGGCGGTCGCCGTGCTGGACCGCGACGCGGCGGCAGCCGAGGAGGTCGCGGCGGAGATCCGGGCGGGCGCGGGCCGGGCCACGGCGCTGGTCGCCGACATCGCCGACGCGACCGCCTGCGATCGCGCCGCTCGCGACGCCGAGGCGGCGGTCGGGCCGTTGCACCTCCTGGTCAACAACGCCGCGCACGCCGACCGGCCGGATGTCGCGACGACCGATCCTGCCGCCTGGGATGCCGAGTTCGCGGTCACCCTGCGCGCGGCGTTCCTGATGACGAAGGCGGTGCTGGACGGCATGGCGGCGCGCGGGCGCGGCGTGATCGTGTCGGTGGCGTCGGTGAACGGGCACGTGGCGCTGGGCAACCCGGCCTACAGCGCCGCGAAGGCGGGCTTGCTGAGCTTCACCCGCAGCGTGGCGGTGGAGTACGGGCCGAAGGGCGTGCGCGCGGTCACGGTCAGCCCCGGCACGGTGCGGACGGGAGCGCCGTCGTGGCGCGACCGGCTCAGCCGCAATCCGGGCGTGTTCGAGGATCTGGCGCGCTGGTATCCGCTCGGCCGGGTCGGGCAGCCGGAGGACATCGCAGCGGCGATCGCCTTTCTCGCGTCCGACGACGCCAGCTTCATCACCGGCACGGACCTCGCCGTGGATGGCGGTCTGCTGGCCGGTTACGGACCGATGATCGACGAGATCAGGTCCTGACCCGTGCTTGGTCAGGTCCCGTAGGCGTGGCGGGATGCCGACGCTTGCATTTCGGGGTTGACCGTGCGCGAGGTGTCCGTCTCGCCTTTCGGCTGCATGATCCCATCGAACATCGGGAGCGCCGCGGATGAGCATACTCGATCGGTTCCGGCTCGACGGCAGGCGGCTGTTCATCACCGGCGGGAGCCGCGGGCTGGGACGGGAGATGGCGCTCGCGATGGCCGACGCGGGCGCGGACGTGGCGCTCACCGGCCGAGACGAGGCCAGCCTGAACGCGACGGCGGATGAGGTCAGGGCGCTGGGACGGACGGCCTGGCCGTTGCAGGGCGACATGGCCGATCCGGAGGACTGCCAACGGGTCTGCGGCCAGGCGCTCGCCGAAGTGGGCGAGATCGACATCCTCGTCAACAACGTCGGCGGACGCGACCTGAACGTCGCCCTGGAGGACACGCCGCTCGACAAGTGGCAGTACTACGTTGACTTGAACCTCACCCACGTCTTCCTGTGCACGAAGCTGATCGGCGGTGCGATGCTGCCGCGGGGGCGCGGCCGGGTGATCAACACCGCCTCGATCAGCGGCATGATCGCCAATCGCGGGATCGCTGGCCGGCACTACGAGACGACGAAGGCGGCGATCATCCACTTCACCCGCGCCATCGCCGCGGACTGGGCGCCGCGCGGCGTGACCGTCAACGCGATCTGCCCGGGCCTGTTCATGACCGAGCCGAACCGGGCGTGGGCGAAGAAGTTCCCGGAGGTCATCAAGACCTTCGTCGATAACGTGCCGATGGGCCGCGCCGGGGAACCGGTGGAGATCGGGCCTTTGGCGGTTTTCCTCGCGTCCGACGCGTCGAGCTACGTGACGGGCGCCGCGTACGTGATCGATGGCGGCTATACGCTGTGGTGAGGGCGTTCCTCGGATGAGCAAGCGAACAGGGAGGACGAGTTCCATGCGCCGATTGACCGTGTCGTTGGGCCGCCTGCTGGCGGCGGGGCTGCTGCTGGCGCCGGGCCTGGCGGCGGCGAAGACCGTGATCCGCGTGACGGTTGCTGAGTATAGTCAGAAGACCCGCCCGTATTTCGAGCAGGTGAAGGCCGCCTTCGAGAAGGCGAACCCGGATATCGAGGTCCGCTACGAGATCGTGTCCTGGGATACGCTGCAGCAGAAGCTGGTGACGGACATCTCGGGCGGCGACAATGCCGACCTCGCGATCATCGGCACGCGGTGGCTCATCGACTTCGTCAAGCAGGGCGTCGTCAGCCCGCTCGACTCCGACATGAACGAGGCGTTCCGCAGCCGCTTCATCCCGGTCTTCCTGCACCCGCAGGAGATCAACGGCAAGACCTACGGGCTGCCGATCGCGGCCTCGGACCGGGCGATGTATTACAACAAGGAGATCATGACGAAGGCGGGGATCAATCAGCCGCCGGCAACGTGGAAGGACATGCTCGCCGATTGCGAGAAGATCAAGGCGTCGAACCAGGCCGGCGCCTACTGCTTCGGCCTGCAAGGCAAGCTGATCGAGACCGATGTCTATTTCTACTACGCGCTGTGGACCTATGGCGGGAGCATCATCGGGCCGGACGGCAAGAGCGGCCTGACCAGCGAGGCCGCGCTGAACGCCGCGCAGCTCTACCAGAACATGATCCGGAGCGGCTACACCGAGCCTTCCGTCACCGCGTATAACCGCGAGGACGTGCAGAACATGTTCAAGCAGGGCCACATCGGATTCATGATCACGGCGCCGTTCCTCGCGAGCCAGATCAAGACCGAGGCACCGAACCTGCAATACGGCGTGGCGCCGATCCCGGTCGGCACGACGGAGGCGACCTACGGTGTCACGGACTCGATCATCATGTTCGACAACTCCAAGCACAAGGCGGACGCCTGGAAGCTGCTCGACTTCCTGTTCCAGCCGGACTGGCGCGAGAAGTTCACCTCGGGCGAGGGCTTCCTGCCCGTGGAGAAGGAGGTCGCGGCAGCGCCCGCGTTCGCCGACAACCCGGTGCTCAAGGCGTTCACCGCCTTGCTGCCGGACGCCCGCTTCGCGCCGCTGATCACCGGTTGGGAGCAGGCGGCGGACGCCACGATCTCCGCCCTGCAGCGGATCTATCTCGGCCAGGCCGAGCCCAAGGCGGCGCTCGACCAGGCGGCGCAGGAGGTGAACAAGGCGATCAGCCAGCAGTGAGGGGGTGGGTCGGGTCCTCTGCGGCGGGTGCTCGTCGCAGAGGGCTGCCCTACAGCCAGGTTGGGCGGAAGGCGATCCTTCGCGGGCCGCAGAGACAAAAGATTTGTAGCATGCCGAAGGTATCGTTTGCGATAGTATTGAAGGTGTTGACCGCGCAATTCTCAGACGTCTATGCAGGCCAGCTTACCTAGGACAGTCAAGTTGGTCTCACATGAGACACTTGCCTGATGAGCTACGAGCGCGATCACTCGACATGCCATCGCAGTATCGTAGTGCATGCAATTCCTGATAATCTTCCGCCATCGATTTGTCACCTTAGTGTGAAACCCGTTCGTGCCAGTCGCTATAAGTAAGTCATTCGCGAGCCCGTTGAAGAACGCGCATGAGAATAGTCCTTATCCTTGTCAAGGCGCTATCCACGATGTCGGCGACGCCATGGCGAAACCGTTCGCTGCGCGGGCGCTGACCTTGCATGGCGAGTGGCGCCGACGAATATCCATTGACTTCCGTCGCCTCCGAGACGAGCCAATTCAAACGATGGCAATGGATCGAATACGACTGGATTGCACCTGGCGTGGACGACAAGCGACGCGAGAGCCGCCGGGTCCAGGAGGACACGATCCTGGTCGGCGAGCTGATGCCCGAGAAGGAGCGTGCGCCGTTCTTAGCCCCGATCATCACCGGATCGACCGCTGAGGCTGCCTCGAAAGGTATGAGCCTAACCTTAGTCAGGTCGACGAAGAGCAGGTTCAGGTGGCGGCCTAAGACGGCGGAGCAGATCGTTGACGAACGCCAGGCCTACGAGGTGGCCGCGTACCAGGCATCGTACTTCGACAAGGAGCTGCGGGCGCTGGCCTCCGTGCCCATAGGCGTTTGACTTCGATAGAACTGACGCCGAGGGCAAGATGCACAAGGAGACCTGCGACGATTGGGATACTGCGGCGACTTACTACCGGCGCGAGAAGGCAATAGGCGCCAGCGCGGCGCTGAAAGACTATGGAAAAATCGCCGCACGGCCGTTCGGTGCCTATCTGCTGCGTCACATAGTGATTGAAGCGCAGACCGCTGGAACGCATGCACCTGACGATCCTTCGAATCCCAGCCGGTCAATCTTATGATCACGTCGGACGATCCCGTTGTCTGGTCGGATTGCGAAGATCCACCCCGTTCACGCTTTCCGCTCGGGCTAGGCCGGTCGGACAATCTAGGTAACCTGCACCCTGACAGCTCACCTGTGCGCCGTGATCTCCCACCGGCCTGGGACCGACTACGCCGAGACAGATATTGAAGGAGCGGACATCCTGAACATGCGGACGCTCGATCGGTGCCCAGGGCACCATGAGGCTAGCAGGAGAGATCGTCCGGGTCGAACGTTGCGGTGTCGGGCGCCGCCGCGGGCGCCGGTGCGGCCCGAAGACGTGGATGGCCGGAACAAGTGCGGCCATGACGGCGGAGAGGAAGGGGTGAACATCAAGGCACGATGCTTGGGGCAGCGGCCTTACCCGCTCATTGCATCGCCGGGCGGCGTAGCACCTACTTGACCGCCCCGACCGCGAGGCCGACGACGAGGTAGCGCTGCAGCCAGGCGAACAGCAGCGCCACCGGCACGGTCGCGACCAGGGCGGCGGCCATCACCTGCTCCCACTCGATCTGGTATCGCCCGGCGACGAGGGAGAAGATCTGGATCGGCAGGGTGTAGTTGCTCTGGTCGCGCAGCATGGTCAGCGCCACGATGAACTCGTTCCACGCGTTGATGAAGGCGAAGATCGTCGTGACCGCGATCGCCGGCAGCGCCATCGGCAGGAAGACCGTGCACGCGCTGCGCAGCCGTGATGCCCCTTCCAGCCACGCCGCCTCCTCGAGATCGACCGGGATCGAGGCGAAGTAGCTCTGGAGCATCCAGATCGCGAAGGCGATCTGGAACGAGGCGTAGATCAGCAGCAGCGCCGTCAGGCTGTTGAGCAGGCCGAGCCAGGCCGCCAGCCGGAACAGCCCGAGGACGAGGACGACGGGCGGGACCATCTGCGTGATGAGGAGGAAGTCGCGGTAGAGCCCCTTCGCCCGGAAGCGGTAGCGCGCCATCGCGTAGGCGGCGGGAATGCTGACGAGCACGGCGAGGGCGGCGGACACGATGGAGACATACACGCTGTTGAGGAGCGCCCCGGCGAAGTCGCTGCTCCGCCACATGGCGGCGAAGTTGTGCCAAACGAGATGGCTGGGGAGCCAGGACGGCGCGCCCGACAGCACCTCGGACGCCGGCTTCAGGGCCGTGGACAGCATCACCAGGAACGGGAACAGGTTCGCGGCGATCAGCGGCAGGAGCGCCAGCCAGCAGAGCACCGTCTTCCTACTCGCCATGGGCGCGGTCCGGCACGAGCTTCAGGTAGAGCAGCGTGAAGGCGAGCAGGATCGCGAACATGATCAGCGATACCGCGGCAGCATCGCCCATGCGCCCGAAGATGAAGGCGAGCTTGTAGAGGTAGGTGATGAGGATGTCGGTCGAGTTGGCCGGCCCGCCCTCGGTCAGCACCCAGATGATCGGGAAGGAGTTGAACACGTAGATCACGTTCAGCACGAGCACGATGTTCAGGTAGGGCCGCATCAGCGGCAGGGTGAGCGTGCGGAACTGGGCGCCCGGTCCGGCGCCGTCGATGCTCGCAGCCTCGTAGATGTCCTGCGGGATGGAGGAGAGGCCGCCCAGGAAGATCGTCACGGCGAACGGGATCGAGACCAGGATGCCGATCGCGATCTCCACGGGGAAGGCGGTGCCCGCGTCGGCGAGCCAGGCGATCGGCTGGTGGAGGAGGCCGAGATCCTGGAGCGTGAGGTTCACCAGGCCGCTCTGGCCGTTCAGCGCCCATCGCCAGACGATCGCCGTCATCGCCAGCGACACCGTCCACGGCAGCATGATCAGCGCGCGAGCGACGCCCCGACCGGCGAAGCGCTGGTTGAGGATCAGGGCGACCGGTCCCGAGACCAGCACGGTTCCGCCCACGACCCCTACCGTCCACTCCAGCGTGCGCCACAGGGTCTCCGCGAAGAGCGGGTCCGCCAGCACCTCCGCGAAATTGCGCCAGCCGATGAAGCCGCGCAGCATCCCGAACCGGTTGACCTGGTGCGACGCGAGGATGACGAGGTCGATCAGCGGATAGCCGATGATGAAGACGGCCAGGAGGAGACTGGGCGCGGTCAGGATGAGCGGCGCGGCCAGGGTGCGGCCCCCGACCGCGCGCCCAACGGCCGCCTCGGTCCGCCCGGCGGCCGCCACCTCTGCCTGCGCCGTCAATGCCATTTACAGGAGGGCCATTTACAGGAGGGCCATCTACGAGGAGTCCGCGCGACGCAGCGCATCGCAGCCCAGGTCACCCGGCCTTCCCCATGCTTCATGCGCGCGCTGATCGAGCATCTGTCAGACTCCGCGAGGCCCTTCCGGCACTGCTTCCGTGACACGCCTGCGGCAATGCCGCGGCAAGCGGAAGGGATGGTGAATGATGGCACAAGTTACTAGCATGACAACAGCTATCGTCGGCGGCCACGCAGAGCTGCGCACCCCGGAGGACGCCATCGTGGCAACGGTCAGGCTGCAGAACGTCGCCAAGCGCTACGGCGCGGTGCAAGTGATCCAAGGCGTCGATCTCGACATCGCCGACGGGCAGTTCGTGGTCCTGGTCGGGCCATCCGGCTGCGGGAAATCCACCTTGCTGCGCATGATCGCCGGGCTCGAGCCCATCAGCGGCGGCACGCTGCTGATCGGCGGCGCGCGGGCGAACGACATCCCGCCGCAGAAGCGCAACATCTCGATGGTATTCCAGTCCTACGCCCTCTACCCGCACCTGTCCGCGCGCGACAACATCTCCTACGGGCCGCGGCTGCGCCGGGAGCCGAAGCAGGAGATCGAGACCAAGGTCGGGCGCGCCGCCAGCATCCTCAACTTGTTCGACTACCTGGACCGGCTGCCGCGCGCGCTCTCGGGCGGTCAGCGCCAGCGCGTCGCCATGGGCCGGGCGATCGTGCGGGAGCCTGCCGTGTTCCTGTTCGACGAGCCGCTCTCCAACCTCGATGCCAAGCTGCGCGTGCAGATGCGGGCGGAGATCAAGGCGCTGCATCGTCGCCTCGGCACCACCATCGTGTACGTGACGCACGACCAGGTGGAGGCGATGACGATGGCCGACCGGATCGTCGTCATGAATGACGGTCGCGTCGAGCAGATGGGGACGCCCGCGGAACTCTACGACCGGCCCGCGAACGTGTTCGTGGCGGGGTTCCTCGGCTCACCCGCGATGAGCTTCTTCCCCGTGCGGATCGCGAGCGGAACGGCCGGCCTGGAAGCGCGCGCGGCCGATGGCACGCTCCTCCCGCTCCCGGCGCAGGGCGGGATCGCCGACCGCGGCGAGGTCGTGCTCGGCATCCGCCCGGAGGCGTTCGCCCTCGCCCCGGACACGTCGCCGTTCGTGCTGGCGGTGGACCTGGTCGAGCCGACCGGGGCGGAAACGCACCTGCACGGGACGCTCGCCGGGGCGCGGGTCGTGGCGGCCCTGCCCGGCCGGCACCTGATCTCGCCCGGCGAGCGGATACCGCTCGGACTCGATACCGCCGCGATCCACCTGTTCGACCCCGTCTCGGGCGAGCGGCTCCCGGGCCGTTGAACGATGGGCGGCCGGGCATGCACGAAGGAGGTGATGACACCGGCATTCTGCACGGAGATGTCCACGCGGCCGAACCGGGCTTCCGCCTCGTCGTAGAGCCGGGTCACGTCGGCCATGCTGGTGACGTCGGCGAGGACGGCTACCGCCTGCCCTCCGGCTGCCTCGATGCGCCGGGCGACATCCTCGATTTTGTCCTCGTTCGCGCTGGCAACCACGGCGGCACCGTCGCGCGCCAGGCGCTCGGCGATCGCGGCGCCGATGCCCCGGCTCGCCCCGGTGATGACGGCGACCTTGCCTTCGAGCGTCATGGACCGCTCCCCTATTACGCAGCCAGGGTCGCCGACGCCGCGTCGAGGCGCTCCGCCGTGAAGCGGTCGGTGACCAGCACGTCCACGAGCCGGCCGCGCAGGGCGCCGAGCAGGGCGGGCAGCTTGCGCCGGCCGCCGGCGACTGCGACCACGCGGCGCACCGCGCGCAGTTCCTCCAGCGTGATGCCGATGACGCGCCCCTGGAACGGCGAGCGGACCGGCCGGCCGCTGCCATCGAAGAAGTTGAGGCAGATGTCGCCCACTGCTCCCAGTTGCCGCATCTCCGCCAGCTCGTCTTCCGTGAACACGTTGCCGCTGTCGGCCAGCAGCTTGGACGGCTCGACCGCGCCGACGCCGACCAGCGCCATCGTCACCCGCCCGAACTGGCTCATGGTCTCGCGCACATAGGGGTCACTCGCCAACACCCGCCGCGCCTCCAGCGAGCCCACGACGCCCTGGGTCGCCAGCGGCATCGCCCGTGCCCCGGTCAGGTGGGCGAGCTGGGTGGTCAGGTTGGTCGCGTGCCGCTGCACCGCCGGGTTGCCCATGCCGCCCAGGATCTGCACGACCAGCTCGGCGCCGGGCCGCTTCAAGGGATGGACGTTGTCCACCATGCGCAGCAGGGACTCGCTCCAGGACGAGATGCCGATGCATTCGCCGGGCTGCAGCGTCGTCTCTACGTAGGTGGCGGCCGCCTCGCCGATGCGCGACAAGACTTGCTCCTCGCGGTCCTCGTCGCAGTCGGCCACGACGACCTCGGTCAGGCCGAAGCGCGCCTCCAGCCGCGTCTCCAGCTCGGCGAAGGTGCCGAGCGGCGCGTTCACGCTGATGCGCACGACGCCTTCCTCGCGGGCGCGGCGGATCAGGCGGGACACGGTCGCCTGCGAGACGAACAGCTTGGCCGCGATGTCGGCCTGGCGCAGGTCTTCCGCGTAATACATGCGGGCGACGCGGGCGAGCAACCTGCGCTCGTCGGACCGCGCCATCCTTTGCTCCTTACCAGCACACAAAGCCGCCATCCACGAGCAGGTCCACGCCGGTGCAGAACGAGGCCGCCTTGCTGCACAGGAATACGACGGGACCGACCATCTCGTCCACGCCCGCCATGCGGCCGAGCGGCGTGTCCGCCTCGAACTGCTTGACCTGATCCGCGACCTCGGGGCGCAGGTTCATCGGCGTCGCCGTGTAGCCGGGGCTGACCGAGTTCACGCGCACGCCGCGGCTGCTCCACTCCATGGCGAGGCTCTTGGAGAGGTGGATCACCGCGGCCTTGGAGCTGTTGTAGTGCGCCTGCAGCAGCCCGCGGTTGACGATGACCCCGGACATCGAGGCGATGTTGACGATGGCGCCCTGGCGGCGCGGCAGCATCGCCGCCGCCTCCGCCTGGCAGGAGAGGAAGACGCCCGTGACGTTCACGTCGAAGACGCGCTGCCACTGCTCGCGGGGCATCTCCTCCGCCGGCGCGGCATTGGCGATGCCGGCGCAGTTGACGGCCGCGCTAAGCGGACCGAGTGCCGCCTCGACCGCGGCGACGGCCTGGTCCAGGTCCTCGCGCCGGGTGACGTCACCGGAGAGCGCGAGCGCCCGGCGTCCCAGCGCCCCGATCCTGGCCACGGTATCCGCGAGGCCAGTGGCGCCGGCGAGATCGAAGCAGCCGACCGCGGCGCCCGCCTCGGCGAGGCCGACGGCGACACGCTGGCCGATGCCGCTGCCCGCGCCGGTGACGAAGGCCGTGCTTCCGTTCAAGCTGAACAGATCCGTCACGCTGCTCCCCCTATGCGGTTGCCAGTTCCATGACTGCGACGTTGGTCGCCTGCGCGCGGTCGAGCACGCCCATCTGCCGGCCGCGGGCGAGCACCATGACGCGGTGCGCGAGGCCTAGCACCTCCTCCAGGTCCGAGCTGACGACCACGACGGCCATGCCGGAGCGCGACAGTTCCGCGATGACCTCGTAGATCGCCGCCCGCGCGCCCATGTCGATGCCGCGGGTTGGCTCGTCGAGGATGAACACTTTCGGCTGCCGAGCGACCCAGCGGGCGATCACCACCTTCTGCTGGTTGCCGCCAGAGAGAAGCCGCGCGAGCTGGCCCGCCCGGCCCTTCACGCCGAGCCGCTCGATGAGCTTCACGGCGAAGCCGAGCACGCCGGCCGGCGACAGCCAGCCCGACGGCGCGAGCCGGTCCATGTTGCCCAACAGAAGGTTGTCGGCGACCGTGTGGTCCAGCAGCACGCCCTGCCGCTTGCGGTCCTCCGGCACCAGCACGATGCCGGCGCGGATCGCGTCGTCCGGCCCGCGCAGCGCGAGACGCTGCCCGTCCACGGACACGGTGCCGGCGGCGAGCGGGTCGGCGCCGGCAATCGCCCGCACCAGCTCCGTCCGCCCGGCGCCTACGATGCCTGCGACGCCGAAGATCTCGCCCGCCCGCACCGCGAAGCTCACGCCCTGGAACGCGCCCTCGGCCGAGGTCAGGCCCTCCACCCGCAACACTTCCTGAGGCTGCGGCGGCGTCACCTGCGGGAAGATGCGGTCCAGGCTGCGGCCGACCATGTCGCGCAGCAAGGTGCCCACCGGAACCTGCGCCGTGTCGTGGGTGGCGACCAGATGGCCGTCGCGCAGCACCGCGACACGGTCGGCGATGCGGGCGATCTCCTCCAGCCGGTGGCTGATGTAGATGAAGGATACGCCCTCGCGCTTGAGCTGCTCGACCTGGGCGAAGAGATGGTCCGTCTCTGCGCCGCCCAGCGCCGCGGTAGGCTCGTCGAGGATCAGCAGTCGCGCCCGTAGCGTCAGCGCCTTGGCGATCTCCACCTGCTGCTGCGCCGCGATGTTCAGGCGGCGCACGAGCCGGGTCGGCGGCACGTCGAGCCCGAGCCGGTGCAACTGCTCGGCGGCGCGCCGGTTCATCTGCTCGCGGTCCACGCGGCCGCCGCGCATCGGCAACCGCCCCACGAACACGTTCTCCGCGATCGTGAGATCAGGCAGCAGGCGCGTCTCCTGGTGGATCAGCCCGACGCCGGCGGCGAACGCCTCGCCGGGGCTGCCGGGCGCATAGGGCCGGCCCTCCCACAGCATCGCACCCGCGTCGGGGCGGATCAGCCCGGCGACGATGGCGGAGAGGGTGGACTTGCCCGCCCCGTTCTCGCCCAGCAGCGCGACCACCTCGCCCTCGCGCACCTGCAGGTCCACGCCGTGCAGGACCTGGTTGCCCGAGAACGCCTTGCTGATCGCCGCCGAGGGAGAGCCGCACGGGGCGGCCCTCCTGCATGGGCTGCGCCGCCGTGCCTGGCGCCCCCATCGCCGCACTCACCCGCGCGCTCTCGGTGCAACGCTCACGGGTGATGCTCAAGGAACGGACCGACGTTGGCCTTGGTCGTCAGCACCGCCTCCTGGAGCTGCTCCTTCGGCACGCTCTTGCCAGCCGCCAGTTCCAGCGCGGAATCGAGCGCGAGCCGACCCATGTACTGCGTCTTCTGCGTCATCGTGGCGTCCAGCACGCCGTCCTGCACCGCCTTGAGGCCGGCCACGTCGCCGTCGAAGCCGAAGATCCAGACCTTGTGGTCGGGATGCGCGACCTTGACCGCCTGCGCCGCCCCCAGCGCGAGCCCGTCGGCGCGGCCGAAGAACACGGTGATGTCCGGGTTCCGCTGCAGCATGTCCTGGGCGATGTTGAAGCCCTCGTTCTGCGACCACATCTGGCTCGCCTGCTTCGCGACCTGCTTGAGGCCGGGGCAGTTGGCCATCGCCTCGTTCCAGCCCTTGTTGCGGTCCTGCTCGGGCGTCGTGCCGATCTGACCCTGGATGATCGCGACCTCGCCCTTGCCGCCGGTCTCCTTGCAGGCGTAGTCGCCGAGCGTGTGCGCGGCCTGGACGCTGTTGGTGGCGATGAAGGTGTTGGCTGGCGCGTCAGGCGGGTTGCGGTCCACGGCGACGACGGGGATCTTGGCCTGCTCAGCCGCATGCACGGGTACGCCCGCGGCGGTCGCGCCCGCGGGGATGTAGATGATCGCCTTGACGCCGCGGGTGATCAGGTCCTGGACCTGGTTCACCTGCGTCGCGCTGTCGCCATGCGCGTCCACGGTGATGACCGTGACGCCTTTCTGCTTCGCCGCGGCCTCGACCGATTGCTTGATCTGGTTGAAGAAGTCGGCCTGCAAGTTGGCGACGGCGAGGCCGATCGTCTCGTTGCCTTGCTGCGCCTGGGCCGCGGGACTGGCACAGGCGGCGGCGACGGCGAGCACGGCGGCGGTGTTGGTGAGCTTGGACATGCTGTTTCCTCTGTTTCGGTTGCGGAACCGGGCGTTGCCGCCTTCTTGATGTCACCGGGAGTGGTGAAGATTTACGGGCCGGATCAGCCCTCCTTGCGGCGCAGCGTGTCGAACGTCACCGCCACGGCGATGACGCAGCCGATCACGACCTGCTGGATGAAGGGCGAGACGCCGACCAGGTTGAGACCGTTGTGCAGCACGCCGATGATGAGCACGCCCACCACGGTGCCGCCGATGCCGCCGACGCCGCCGCTGAGGCTGGCACCGCCGATCACCACGGCCGCGATGGCGTCGAGTTCGTAACCTAGCCCGGCGCTCGGCTGCGAGCTGTCGAGCCGGCTGGCCAGCGCGATCGCGGCGACGCCGGACAGGAGGCCGGACGCCACATAGACCCAGACCGTCAGCGGCCGCACGCGGATGCCGGCTAGGCGTGCAACCTCGGCGCTGCCGCCAATGGCGTAAAGGCTCCGCCCGGTCGCGCGGTAGCGCAGGAACACCCAACCCGCGGCCGACAAAGCGATGAACAGCGCAACCGTGGCCGACAGGAACCCGAGATGGCGCACCGTGGCCAAGCTTCGTGAACCAGTCCGGGTAGCCCACGACCTGCTCGCCGTTGGTGGTGATGTTGGCGAGACCCCGCGCGACCGACATCATGGTCAGCGTGGCGATGAACGCCGGCAGCTTCGCCCGCGTCACCAGCAGCCCGTTGACCAGGCCGCACAGCCCGCCGGCGCCGATGGCGAGCAGGACCGAGAGCGGAAACGGCACGCCGTAGTCCCGCGGCAGCCAGCCCAGCACCATGATCGAGAGGGCGAGCACCGATCCCACGGACAGGTCTATGCCCCCGACGATGATCACGGCCGTCATGCCGAGCGAGAGGATGCCCAGCACGGTGATCTGGTCGAGCACATTGAGCGCGTTGCGGGCCGAGAGGAACACGTCCGAGATGAGGGAGAAGGCGACGCAGAGGAGGATCAGCCCGATCAGCGGTCCCTGCGTCCCGCCCAGCGCACGCAGCCAAGATAGGCGCGCCGGCGTCTCCACCCGCACGCCCGGAGGCAGTTGCGTCTGCGTCGTGCTCATCGGAGTTCCTCCTTGGTTGCGCGGCCCATGGCCCGCGCCACCGCGTTCCGCCAGTGCCGCCGGGCTTCGCGGCGCGGCTCGGGGTCGGCGGCGGGTTCGAAGCGGTCGCACGGCCGCGGCAGCCCTCGCAGCTCGTTCCACGACCAGATCCCGGCGCCCAGGCCCGCCATGTGCGCGGCGCCGAGCGCCGACAGCTCCGCGTCACGCGCGCGGGCAACGGGAAAGCCGAGCAGGTCCGCCTGCATCCGCATCAGCGCGTCGTTGCCGCTCGGGCCGCCATCGGCGCGCAACTCCTGAACGCCGGTGCTGGCCTTGATCGCCTCCACCACGTCGGCGACCTGCTGAACGATCGCCTCCAGCCCGGCGCGCGCCAGCTCCGCCCGGCCAGTGCCGAGCGTGAGATGGCTGAGCAGCCCGACCGCGCCCCGGTCCCACCACGGCGCCCCCAAGCCGCCGAAGCCCGGCACCAGCACCACGCCGCAGCTCTCGGACCGCACGCCGAGATCCACCAAGGTGCCGACCTCCATATCGAGCAGCGCCGCCATCCACACCAGCGCCGAGCCGGCCGAGCGGATGTTGCCCTCCGCGGCGAACGCGATCTGGTCCAGTTGCCAGGCAATGGTCAGGCACAGGCCGGGCGCGAGCTGGTCCGGATCGGCGGCCAGGCCCATCACCGAGGACCCTGTCCCGTAGGTCGCCTTGACCAGCCCAGGCTCGAACGCGCCGTGGGCGAACAGGGCGGCGTGGGAATCCCCCATGACGGCAAGCACTGGCGTGCCGTCTGCCAGTGGTGCCAGGCCCCGCGTGGCGGGGAACGGGCCGTTCGACGGCAGCACGCGCGGCAGCGCGGCGACGGGCACCCCGAACAAGTCGAGCAGCTCCTCGTCCCAGGCCGCCCGGCGCACCCCGAGGAGCTGGGTGCGTGAGGCATTCCCAGCCTCGATCAAGTGCTCGCCGGAGAGCCGCCCGAGCAACCAGCTGTCCACCGTGCCGAGACAGATCTCCCCGGCCCGCGCGCGCTGTCGGTCAGCATCATAGGTATCGAGCAGCCAGGCCGCCTTGGCCGCCGAGAACATCGGATCGAGCGGCAGCCCGCTCCGCTCCCGCGCGAGCCGCTCCGTCGCGTCGCTGCGGAGCGCGTCGCAGACCGCGGCCGTGCGCTGGTCTTGCCAGCTGATGACCGGCGAGAGCGGCTCGCCGGTGCGCCGGTCCCAGAGCACGAGCAACTCCCGTTGCGTGCTGAGCCCGACCGCCGCGACCCGGCGCGGGTCCTGGCCATCAAGGCTGTCAGCCACCGCCCGGCGCACGCTGTCCCAGATCTCGCTCGCGTCCTGCTCCACCCAGCCCGGCCGCGGATGCTGCTCGCCGAGCTTCGCCCGGCCGCGCGCGACGATGGCGCCCGTTCGGTCCACCAGCGCGCACTTGGTGGCGCTCGTCCCCTGGTCCACGGCGAGGATCAGAGGGACGGCCACGGCGCTAGCCCACCAGCTCGCGCGCCGCCTGGGCGATGCCCTCGGCGTTCAGTCCGAAATGGTCGAGCAGGAACCCGGCGCTGCCGGTCGGCGCGAAGCCAGGCACGCCCAGGATGCGCATCGGCACCGGCCGGTGCTGCACCACGACTTCGGCGACGGCCGCACCTAGCCCGCCAGTGGCGACGGCTTCCTCCGCCGTGACAATGCGCCCGGTCTCGGCCGCGGCCGCGATCACGGCGGCCTCGTCCAAGGGCGCGATCGTCGCCATGTTGAGCACCCGCGCCTGCACGCCTGCCGCCGCGAGCCGGTCCGCCGCCTCCAGCGCGCGCGAGACCATGACGCCGGCGGCGATCAGGGTCACGTCGCCGCCCTCGCGCAACGTGAGCGCGCGCCCGACCTCGAACGGCGCGTCATCGGGCGTCACCGCGGGCACCTTGAAGCGGCCGATGCGCATGTAGAGCGGCCGCCCTGCACTCGCTGCCCAGCGCATCGCGCCGCGCGTCTGCGCCGGGTCGGCGGGGGCGAGCACGACGAGGTCGGTGAGCGCCCGCAACCAGGAGAAATCCTCGATGGAGTGGTGCGTCGGCCCTAGCTCGCCGTAGGAGAGGCCGGGACTCTGGCCGCAGAGCACAATGGGGTAGCCGCTGTAAGCGACGTCGGCCTTGATCTGCTCCAGCGCACGCCCCGTCAGGAACGGCGCTGCCGCCGAGACGAAGGGGACGAAGCCGCCGTTCGCCAAGCCCGCCGCGACGCCGACCATGCACTGCTCGGCGATGCCGACGTTGATCAGCCGGTCGGGGAAGCGCTCCCGGAAGCCGCCGAGATTGCTCGATCCCACGCTGTCGTTGCACACGGCGACGATGCGCGGATCGCTCTCGGCGAGGGTGATGAGGGTCTCGGCGAAGACGGCGCGGCAGTCGAACAGCGCAGCAGGGGCGTCGGTCATCGCGCAGCCAGCTCCGCGAGGATTGCCTGGACCTGCTCGGGGGAGGGCACCTTGTGGTGCCACTCGACGCGGTCCTCCATGAACGAGGCGCCCTTGCCCTTGAGCGTGCGCGCGATGACGCAGCGTGGCCGTTCGCGCGGCGGCACCGTGAAGACATCGAGCAAGGCGCCGTGGTCGTGGCCGTCCACCTCCAGGACCTCCCAGCCGAAGGCGCGCCACTTGTCCGCGAGCGGCTCCAGGCGGGCGGTATCCTCGGTCCGCGCGCCCTGTTGCAGCCCGTTGCGGTCCACGATCGCGGTCAGGTTCGCGAGGCCGTGGTGGGCGGCGGTCATCGCCGCCTCCCAGTTGCTTCCCTCCTGCAGCTCGCCGTCGCCGAGCACGACGAAGGTGCGCCAGTCCTTGCCCGAGAGGCGGGCGGCAATGGCGCAGCCGACGCCGATCGGCAGGCCGTGGCCGAGCGGCCCGGTGTTGGCCTCGACGCCCGGCACCTTGCGCCGGTTCGGGTGGCCGTTGAGCGGGGAGAGCGGCGCCATGAAGGTCGGCAGGTCGCTCTTGGCGATGAACCCGGCCTCGGCGAGCACGGCATAGAGCGCCGCGGAGCAGTGGCCCTTGCTGAGGATGAAGCGGTCTCGGTCCGGCCAAGTCGGGTCTGCCGGATCGAGCCTGAGCACGCCGAAGAACAGCGTCGTCAGGATGTCGGTCACGGAGAAGTCGCCGCCGATATGCCCCATCCGGGGCGCGGCGATGGTGCTGACGATGAGGGCGCGCATGTCGGCGGCGATGCCGCGCAGCAAGGCAGGACGGTCATTCACGCTGGTCTCGGCCACTCGCGCGCGCAGTGCGCTGGCACCCACCCGTGCCGATCCTACGGAGCTATGCGCCACGCTCTTTCTCCTCCCCACGCGAAATCTGAATATATATTCAGAGTTGTAATTTATTGCAGAATAACCGGCGTGTGAAGCCGGGTCAACGGTTTTCGCGCACGTTTGCGTGAGAGTACGCATCGCAAGCACGCGATGCGACTGCTGCGGGGTGGACAGGCTAGTCGGCGGTCCGGGGCGCGTCCGGGGCGGCGTGTTTATGATGACGACGCTGCACGCGAGGCACTGATCGTGCTCTGGGAGACGTCGGACCGGGTCTGCGGCAAGCGGCTGCGGCCGTTGGTGCCGATCCTGATCGAGGCTATGGAGCGGCTCCGCGCTCCGGCGGTGAGGATGTTTCTGCTTCGATCCCAACTCGGCCCCGGTCGGTCATCACGGCCGCAAGCTGCTCGACCCGCTCGCCCAGCGCTCGCACCGCGGCGCGAAGCTCGGGCAGCTCGGCCAAGCTCTGCGCGATGGCATCGAGCCGTGCCATGAGGGCGTCGGGAGCGGGACCAGCGCCCAGGTCCGGCGCGGCGTGGCGGGTGGGCGTGACCGGCGGCACCCCCGGCGAGCTGCCGTCCGGCACGCTTGCACGCCGCGAGGTCCGTGAGCGCGCGGCGTCCTGCGCCGTGGCCGGCTGGATCTCGGCGGCGCGTTCAGCCGAGGTGGCGTAATCCGTTGGCGTTGGCTTGCCGGCAGCCTTGCCGCGGCGCACAGGCGGCGCGGACGGCTCCTTTAGGCGTAGCGCGGCCTCCTCGAGTGTGGCTGCCGTCGTGGAAGAGCGTCCTCGGGCCGAAGCTTGGGAGGCGCGCTTGGCGGAAGCCGCCGGCGTCTTGGGTCGGGGTGCTATGGAAGCGTAACGCTCGACGCCTGGAAGAGATGCCGATCCAGCGGCGGTCGGAGCCTTCGTCGGTGCGCCGGAAGCAGCCTTTGGAATAGAAGGCCGGGCGCCCTTCGCCGCGACGGATGCAAGAGCTCGCCGAGACGCTCCGGACTTTGGCGTGGTGGCCTGAGCTCTTGCTGCCCTGGCGGAAGTTGCTGCTGGGACAGACGTGGCGGCAGGTGAGGTCTTCTTCGAGGGCATCGGCCGGCTCCGTCCTGCGGTCTGCTTCGGCGGGGAAGGGGTAGTCGGCGCATCACCAGCGGGCAGAGAAGGCAAGAGGCTGCTGCCAATGCCTCCGTCCATGCCGTCTGGTCCGGCCATGTCGAGGCCGAACAGGGCAGATATATCGTCGCCCGCCAGGACGCGTTCCCCAGCGACCTTTGCCGGGAGCATGGCGCTGCCGAGATCGGCCAAGAGATCGTTCTCGTCAACCGCGCGCATGCGGAACAGAAGCTCCGGGCTCCGGTCGAGCCGTGCCCCTACCCCATACAGCACGGCCGCAACGTGCTTGCACATCGAGGCGAAGTCCAGGCAGCTGCAGGAGAACCTGATGTCGGACGGCTTGGGAAACAGGCCGGTGCCCTGGCGACAGAGGCGCTCCATGACGCCTTTGGACAACCGGCCTTGCAGCAGCTCCACCAGGGAGTCGATGCCGCCCGCGCAGTCCGTGCAGATGGACCGCCACTGGGTCGCCGGCACGGGCGCGATCGCGATGGCGACCTTGTAGATCGCTGATCCGCTGACCAAGGCTTTCACCTCGCGCGGCCCGACCTGCAGGTCGATGACCGAGCCGTTGCGCACGTACGCCCGGCCGCGCGGCAGGCGACTCTCGTAGTCGCGATAGCTCTCCAGGTTGTCGCACCACGCCTTGCCCCAGACGGTGGTGGCGATCGCGCGCCCCTCGATCCACACGGGCGCGACGGGGTGGCCCTTCTTGCGCAGCCGCTCCGTCTCGCGCGCGGCCTTGCGGCGGCGCTCGGCAACCGGGACGTAGGCGGGCCAGCCATCGTCGTAGCGCGCCATCGCGGGTCAGTCCTTCATCGCGGCATGGATGTCGAGTGCTACCAGCTGCAACAGGGCATCGTCGCTCATCTCGGTCAGGTTGATCTCGCCGGGCCCGGCCAGCAACCCCTCCGAGAGGCCTCGCTTCGACTCGATCAAGGCGTCGATCTTCTCCTCGACCGTGCCGCGGCAGACGAACTTCTGCACCAGCACGTTCCTCTTCTGGCCGATGCGGAAGGCGCGGTCGGTGGCTTGGTTCTCCACCGCCGGGTTCCACCAGCGGTCGAAATGCACGACGTGCGAGGCCGCGGTCAGCGTCAGCCCGGCACCACCCGCCTTCAAGGACAGGACGAAGAAGGGCACGGCCTCGTCGGCCTGGAACGCCTGCACCAGGGCCTTGCGCCGCTTCACCTCCGTCTGCCCGTGCAGGACCAGTCCGGGCCGCCCGAAGATCCCGCCGAGAAGGGTGGCCAGCGGGTCTGTCATCTCGCGGAACTGGGTGAAGACCAGCATCTTCTCCTGCCGGGCTGCCACCACCTCAGCGATCTCGCGCAGGCGCGCCCACTTGCCGCTGTCCTCCTCCGCCCAGGCCTGATCGCCCAGCCACTGCGAGGGGTGGTTGCAGATCTGCTTGAGGCGCATCAGCGTGGCGAGCACGACGCCCTTGCGCTGGATGCCGTCGGCGTTCTCGAGGCTGTCGGCCAAGTCCTGGACCGCTTGCGCGTAGAGCGCCGCCTGCCGGCGACTCAGGTTGCAATGGGCCTTGACCTCCGTCTTGTCCGGAAGGTCGGCGATGATGGATTTGTCGGTCTTCATGCGCCGCAGGATGTAGGGGCGCACGAGCTCGCGGAGCGGACCGTAGGGGTTCAGCTCTCGCTCGCTGAGGCCCTTGGCGTAGTGCTTGAACTGCCGCGCGGTCCCCAGCAGCCCGGGGTTGATGAAGTCGAAGAGGGACCACAGGTCGCCGAGGTGGTTCTCGACCGGCGTTCCGGTCAGCGCGATCCGCGACTGCGCCTTCAGCGCCTTCGCCGCCTTGGTCTGCTTGGCATTCGGGTTCTTGATCGCCTGCGCCTCGTCCAGGATGGCGAGCCGCCAGGTCGCTTGCGCGAGGCCGGGAATGCGGAGCAGCGAGCCGTAGCTGGTGATGACCAGGTCAAGCCCGCAGGCGTGATCCGGCGTGAACTGCCCCACCTCCTCGGCGGTCATGGCCGAGGGATGGACGATCTTGGCCCTCAGGCTGGGGGCGAACCTCTCGATCTCCGCCATCCAGTTGGCGAGCAGCGAGGCAGGCGCCACGAGCAGGCTGGGCTGTGCCGGGGCGCGCGTGTGCTTCGCCTGCTGCACGAGCAGCAGCGCGAGCACCTGGATGGTCTTGCCCAGCCCCATGTCGTCCGCAAGACACGCGCCCAGGCCAAGGCCGGACAGCAGGTGCAGCCACTGCAAGCCTGTCTTCTGGTAGGGCCGCAGCGCGCCGCGCAAGTCCGACCCGGGATCGGCACCGGCTCCATCGGGGCTGCGCAAGGCTTGCAGCGTCTTCGCCAGCCACGGCCCAGCCGTCACGCGCGACCAATCGGCAGCCGCGGTGTCGTCGCCGTCGCCGCCCGTCGCGACCGCGGCGCCGGCGAGCATCCGCATCGCCTCCGTGAACGTCAGCCCGCTTTCCTCGGCTAGCCGTTCGGCGTCACGGAAGCGCTGCAACGCGCGCCCAAGCCGCTCGCGGTCCACTTCGACCCAGTGGCCGCGCAGCAGCACCAAGCCCTCGGTTCCGGCGAGCAGCGTGCGGATCTCCTGCTCGGTCAGGCGCTCGCCGTCCAGCGTCATCTCCGCGTGGAAGTCGAGCAGACCGTCGAGGCCGAGTGCCGAGGGGGCGCGTGCCCCAACCGTGGCCGTCACGCGCGGCCGCAAGGGGCGGTTCGCGCGCCACGAGGCCGGCATGCGCACGACGATGCCCGCGGCTTCCAGTTCGGGCGTGCTCGTGAGGAACCGCGAGGCGTCCTGCGGGCTCCAGCGCAGGGGATGGAAGATCTCGCCGGCATCCACCATCGGCTTGAGCCAGGAGCAGGTCTCAGCAGCCCGTTGCACCGGCACGAGGAGGGCCAGGAGCTTGTTCCTGTTCGCAGCGCCCGCGTAGTCGCGCAAGGCGCGGCCGAGCGGCAGATGCTGGGCCTTGGCCTGCGCCGAGAGCTGCGTCGTGTAGGTCGCCATGAAGGCGAACGGGAACTCCGGGTCGCCGCGGTTCTCGGCCAGGTTGAAATGCACGCGCCCGACCAGGTTCCAGGCCGGGTTCAGCCCTTTCAGGAAGCGCTGCAGATCCGTCTTGGCCGCGGCCAGGGCAGCGGCCACCGCCGCTCCCATCTCCGCCCACAGCGCCAGCAGCACATCCGGCGTCAGGTATTCGGAGCCCGGCATCATGGGGGCTGTCAGCACCAGCGCGGCGAGGTCCGCCGCGTCTGGCGGTGCGACCTCGGGCAGGGCAGGCGGGGACGGAGCATCCTCGATGGTGCTCGGCGCGTGCAGGCACAACGACGCCACGTAGCGCGCCGCGAACCCGCGCCACCAGCTGACGTCGGGCGGCAGGACCTGTCCCACCTCTCCCGCCCCAAGCTGCACCAGGCCCGGCCCGGTGCCGCGGGCGAATGCCTCGGCCAGGCGTGCCGCCGCGGCCTCGTCCATGCCGGGCCCGTCCTCGGCCTCTTCGAGCACGAGGTGGCCGTGTGGTGTCAGACGAAGGCGGAGGCGAGACATGAAGGGCGGCGGTCCCACAATGATCCGAATGGCGCGTGGCTGGCCTTAGATCGGCTCAGGACAAGGCTTCGTCCAGGCAGGCGCCCCGTCTTGAGCCCACCGCCCCGTTGTGCCCTGCCCTGCATCAAACCCGATGGTGGGCGCGGCGTGGCGAGACGCCGGCGTCCCACGAGGGCCGCCACCGCTTGCGCCTGCGACGCGCGGCTCCCAATCTCGTGGCATGTTCATGGTCGATGAGGAGACGGCGGACGCGATCCGCCGCGTCTGGGACGAGGGCGGCGCGATCGAGTGGGATAAGGATGCCGCCGCCCTCAACGGAGAGCCCGGTGGAAGACCCGGCGCCAACGCCCAGGCACTTCGACTGGCAGCCCTCGTCCGATGCAGGTGACGACCGTAGGGCGAGCGATCTCGCGCGGCCGGTCCAGCAGCAACGGCGAGCCGAATGTGGAGCCGCCCGTCGCTGGACGGATGGGAACGCTCGGCAACCTGCCGCGGCTGTTCGCGCAGGTGTGGCGCACCAGTCCTCCTCTGACTCTCGCGAGCATCGTGCTGCGCCTCGGGCGCGCCGTGCAGCCGCCCCTGGTCTTGTATGTCGGCAAGCTCATCGTCAACGCCATCATCGCCCAGTCACGCCACGGAGTCGCCGCGCCCGGCATCGGCGACTGGATCGGCAGCGGCCGGCTGGCGCACCTGGGCGCCCTGCTCGCGCTGGAGTTCGGCTTGGTCATCGCCTCGGACCTGCTGACGCGAGCCGTGTCGTGGGTGGACGCGACGCTGGGCGAGCTGCACGCCAACGCCGTCAGCATCGAGCTGATGGAGCATGCCGCGCGCCTGGACCTCCGGCATTTCGAGTCCAGCGAGCACCAGGATCGCCTGGAGCGCGCCCGACGGCAGGCGAGCGGGCGCAACGCGCTGATCGCGCAGCTGCTCGGGCAGGCCCAGGACTGCATCACGATCGCGGCGTTGGTCGCGGGGGTGCTCGCGTTCGCGCCCTGGCTGGTCCTGCTGCTGGTCTTCGCCGTGCTGCCGGCGGTGCTGGCGGAGGGACGGTTCAACGCCCTGGCCTATCGCCTCAGCCGCGCGAAGACGCCGGAGCGCCGCGAACTCGACTATATCCGCTACATCGGCGCCAGCGCGGAGACCGCCAAGGAGATCAAGCTGTTCGGCCTAGGCGGCTTCCTGGTCGAGCGGTTCCGGCGCGTGGGACAGCAGCTCTACCTGGCCAACCGCCGCCTGGCCCTTCGCCGCGCCGTGTGGGGCGGCCTGTTCGCGACGATCAGCTCGCTGACCTACTACGCGGCCTACGGCGTGCTCGTGTGGCGCACCGTCTCCGGGCAGCTGACGCTGGGCGACCTGACGTTTCTCGGCGGGTCACTGCTGCGACTGCATGGCCTCCTGCAGGGTCTGCTCGTCGGCGTCACGCAGGTGGCCGGGCAGACGCTCTACTTGGACGATCTGTTCTCCTTCTTCGCCATACACCCGACCATCACGTCGCCGCTACACCCGAAAGCCTTCCCGGCCAGGATGCAGGTCGGCATCGCCTTCGAGGACGTGGGCTTCCGCTACCCGGAGACGGACCGCTGGGCCGTGCGGGGGCTGAGTTTCAGCATCCGGGCCGGCGAGACCCTGGCGCTCGTGGGCGAGAACGGCGCCGGCAAGACCACCATCGTCAAGCTGCTCACGCGGCTCTACGACCCGACCGAGGGGCGCATCACCGTGGACGGCGTTGATCTGCGCGACATCGCTCTCGACGATCTGCGCGACCATGTCGGCGTTATCTTCCAGGACTTCACGCGCTACAGCTTCACGGCAGGCGAGAACATCGCCGTGGGCCGGGCGGGGGACGCGAGCGACCAGGACCGCATCGCCACGGCGGCAAGGCGAAGCCTGGCCGACCAGGTCATCGCCCGCTTGAGGCACGGCTACGACCAGAAGCTGGGAAGGCGCTTCGCCGGCGGGCAGGACCTGTCGGGCGGCGAGTGGCAGAAGGTCGCCATAGCGCGTGCTTACATGCGCGACGCCGATCTGCTGATCCTGGACGAGCCGACTGCGGCATTGGATGCCCAGGCTGAGGCGGAAGTCTTCGAGCGGTTCCAAGCCCTCCGCCAGGGCCGCACGGCGGTCCTCATCTCGCACCGGTTCTCGACGGTGCGCCGGGCGGACCGCATCATCGTGCTGGAGGACGGCAAGGTGCTGGAGAGCGGAAGCCATGCCTCCCTCCTCAGGGCGGAGGGCCGCTACGCCGCGCTGTTCCGGCTTCAGGCTGCCGGGTATGCGTGATCCCGTTGGCAGCGGCCCACGCTCGTCGATGCTGGCACGCGGCCCGGCGATCTTCACTCGCCCGAGCTTGAGCGCGCACGCCGCCGCTGGACTGCCAGCGCTGGGTTAGCCCCCGTGCTGCGCCTCGTGCAGCCGGCGGTAGGCGCCACCCGCCGCGAGCAGATCGCCGTGCCGGCCCTGCTCGGCGACGCCGGTCTCGTCCACCACGACGATGCGGTCGGCGTCGCGGATGGTCGCGAGGCGATGCGCGATGACCAGCGTCGTGCGCCCGCGTGCCAGTTCCGCGAGTGATTGCTGGATGGCCCGCTCGGTCTCCGTGTCGAGTGCCGACGTCGCCTCGTCCAGGATCAGGATGGGCGGGTTCTTCAGGAACATGCGGGCGATCGCCAGGCGCTGCTTCTGCCCGCCCGACAGCTTCACCCCGCGCTCGCCGATGACGGTGTCCAGCCCCTCGGGCAAGCCTCGGATCACCTCGTCCAGCCGGGCCCGGCGGGCGGCGTCCCACAGCTCCGCCTCGTCAGCCTCCAGCCGGCCGTAGGCGATGTTCTCGCCGACCGTGCCCGCGAACAGGAACACGTCCTGCTGCACGATCCCGATCTGGCCCCGCAGCGAGGCCAGCGTCATGCGCCGGATGTCCATGCCGTCTATCGTGATCCGGCCTCCGTCGAGCTCGTAGAAGCGGGGCAGGAGCGAGCACAAGGTCGTCTTGCCCGCCCCCGACGGCCCGACGAAGGCCACCGTCTCGCCGGCCTGGATCGCCAGGTCCAAGCCGCGCAGCACTGGGCGGCCGGCGCTGTAGCCGAAGCGGACGTTCTCGTAGCGGATCTCGCCTCGCAGGGCAGGCGCCGCGACCGCGTCCGGGGCGTCGGTGACGTCGGGCGCCGTGTCCAGCAGCTCGGTGTAGCGCCGGAAACCGGCGATGCCCTTGGGGTAGGTCTCCAGCACGGCGTTGATCTTCTCGACGGGGCGGAAGAACACGCCGACCAGCAGGAGGAAGCTGACGAAGCCGCCCTGCGTCAGCTCGCCCCGCAGCACGAACCAGGTGCCGGCGATCATCACGGCCACCTGGGTCAGCCGCATCCCGAGATAGCTCAGCGACGTGCTGGCGGCCATGATGCGGTAGGCTTCGAGCTTGGTGCTGCGATAGCGCGCGTTGTCCACGGCAAACAGGCGGCGCTCGTGATCCTCGCGGGTGAAAGCCTGCACCACGCGCATGCCGCCGACGTTCTCCTCGATGCGGGCGTTGAACTCGCCGACGCGGGCGAACAGGGCCCGGAAGGTGCGCGTCATGCGCGCGCCGTAGCGGCTGGACAGGAAGGCGGTGGCGGGCACGATCACCGCGGTGACCAGCGCGAGCCGGGCGTTGACCGCGGCCATGAGCGCGAAGGCGCCGAGGAAGGTCATGACCGCGATGAACAGGTCCTCGGGCCCGTGGTGCGCGACCTCGCCCACCTCCTCCAGATCCTTGGTCACGCGGGCGACAAGGTGGCCGGTCTTGGCATTGTCGTAGAAGCGGAAGGAGAGCTTCTGCAGGTGGTCGAAGCTGCGGCGGCGCATCTCCGTCTCGATGTTGATGCCGAGCAGGTGGCCCCAGTAGGTCACGACCGCCATGAGCGCGGTGTTGAGCAGGTAGATGCCGAGCAGCCCGGCCGCGGCGAGCAGGATCACGCCCCAGTCCCGCTGGGGCAGCAGCCGGTCGATGAAGACCTGCACGGCGACCGGGAAGCCCAGTTCCAGCAGGCCCGAGATCACCGCGCAGGAGAAGTCGAGCAGGAACAGCCGCCGGTGCGGGCGGTAGTAAGCGAGGAAGCGGGTCAGCAGGCGCAAGGCTCGGGTCTCTCCGCGAGGGCAGGCAGCACGATCGCCGGTTCGCGCGGGCCGATGAACGGCTTCGCAAGATAGAGCGCGGTGCTGTCCGCGCATAGTTGCCGGCCTTCACCCTGTGCGATGCGCGGACATAGACGCCGCCTTCGGCCCCGCTTCCGTCGGAGAGCAGAGCGATGCTGGGTGTTCAGTGCGAGCCGCCAGCCAAGTGTGGCCGCATTACGTCGCGAGCGATGGCGTCGGCGACAGCACATTGCTGCCACGGCGCGCTGTAGAGGCGAGCAGCGGCACTTTGCAACGCCGCAGCCGACCAGGCGCTCGCATCGCCTTCGCGCCGATGCGGGCGAGGGTCCGTCTGCTCCGACCGGCGCATGTTCTTGAAAGGTTCCATGCGCTGCAGCATCTTGGACGCATGTCCGACGGATTGCTTGTCGTCCTTTCGCCCTCGTCCCTGGCGTGCCGGCCCCTGTTGACCGAGGCGCTTGAGCAGCTGATCGCCTGCGCGGAGCAGGGTGCCCGTCCGGATGCCGTCCTGCACGACATCCGCGCGCTCTTGCGCGATCACGGCCTGCTGCGCCGCGGCGGAGGTGAGGCGGGATGATCCTCGTCGAGGGCGGCCTGCTGCTGTTCGCCCTGCTCTATTTGCTGCCGCTCGTGATCTCGGCCGGCCTGTACCGGGCCAGAGGCGGCGGTGCAGGCTGGCGGACGGCGGATCGCTCCAGCGCCGGCCTGCTGCCGCCGGCGGCGCGCAGCCAGGACGCGGCGGTGCGGATCTTCGCGGCCCGGACCGTGCGTTGGCGCGGCATCGTCGCGACCCACTGCTGGATCGTGCTCAAGCCGGCGGGTGCGAGCGCCTACACCCGCTACGACTGCACTGCCTGGGGCGAGCCGATCCGGGTGAACGGCTTCGAGGCGGACGGGCGCTGGTTCGGGCGCGCCCCGGAGTTGATCTTTGCCGCTGACGGCGCAGCCGCCGCTTCCCTCGTACCGCGGATGCAGGCGGCGATCACGGGCTACGCCTGGCGCAACCACGGTGACTACCGGGCCTGGCCGGGGCCGAACTCCAATACCTTCGTCGCGGCCGTCGTGGACGCGGTGCCCGAGATAGGGGTTGCGCTGCCGCCGACCGCGATCGGCAAGGACTACCCCTACGATGGCCGTTGGCTGCGGCCGACGTCGTCCCACACTGGGGTCCGGCTGACGCTCGGCGGCTATGGTGGTCTCACTCTTGGCTGGGTCGAGGGGATCGAGGTCAACGTGCTCGGGGCCGTCGCAGGCCTGGACCTACGCCATCCCGCGCTCAAGCTGCCCGGCCTCGGTCGCCTGGGCTGGCGGGAGCCGGAGACGCCTTGGTCACAGCAGACGGCAGCATCCCTTGGGTCCGTGCCCGGTCGAGCAGGACCTTGACGGAGGACGGTGCCCACGCGGCTCCTCCGTGGGGCGGGTGATGGCGCAGTGCTTGCCGCCTCACAGCGCTCCGCCCTATCTCGCCATGGTGCAGCTCGGGCGCGCGAGGCTGGGCCGAAGAGGGAGAAGACATGCAGACCAAGGCGGGCACGAGGCCCCGGAACGCCGCCCCACCCCGCGGACCCGTCGATGTGGACGGATTGCGCGATGCCCTGGCCATCCTGCTGCTGGAGGCTGCACGCTTCATCTCGCCTGCCCGCGTCGAGGAACTCGCGCGAGGGTGGCTGGCCCGTGCCGAACCCGGGCAGGGTGCCTCTGGCCGGGATATGCTGCTCGTGGCCGACGCCCTTGCCATGGCCACCGACCTGGCCCTGTTCACCCCGTCCGCGAGCGGCACGACCGCGTTCGACCGGCTCGCGCGCGCCCGCGGCCCAGGTCAGCCGGACGAGGCCGCGGCGCTTGCGGCGCTGCGCCGGGCGCAGTTCCGGCTGCTGCGCGTGGAGGTGCTGGGTGGCGAGGGCGCCGTCCAGCTGCGCGACCTCGCCTCAGGGGAGGTGCTGCAGGGTCTCGACGAGAGTATCCCCGCCGAGGCAATCGGGGTCGCGCTCGTGGGCCGTCTCGCACCCGTGGGCGATGGCCGATACGTGTTCGCCGGGGGCGTGACGCCGCTGGACGAGGCTGGGCTCGGGGTGGCGATGGGGTTCGTCCGCCCGAACGGCGGGCGCGGCTTGATCAACCCGCTGCGCTGCGCCGAGGCGGTGTATCGCCACGTCCTGCGTCATGGCACGCCGGACATCCCCGGCTTGAACCGGCCACCCGAGGGCGAGAATGACCCGCTGGAGGAAGGCGGCGAGCTCGACCATTTGGCCCTGCGCTGGGCGGAGCCGGGTGCGGCGCACGATCCGGCGGACATCCAGTTCGTCCGCGAGCAGACCAGCCTCGACAGCGTCCTCGATCTTCTTGCCTCCGGCGCCAACACGCGCGAGCACGGGCTCGGCGCGCTGTCCGGCGCCTACGCGGCGATCGCCCTGGTGCAGCTGGAGACCCTGCACCGTCGCGCCGCCGCCGGGTCCGGCGCGGTCGGGCTGGAGGCGGTCGCCGCTGCCGTGGATGCAGCCATCGCCGCCGGCGAGGTTCCGCCCGGCACGCGGGAGGTGTTCGGCGAGGTCCGCAGTCGGCTCGGGACGGCGCCCCCCGGCGCTGGCGGGAAGGACACCGAGCTGGACCGGCTGATCGGCCGCATTCAAGGACTGCGGGCCAAGACGGTGGCGCAGGGCTGCACCGAGCAGGAGGCGCTCGCGGCCGCGGCAAAGGTGGCCGAGCTGCTGGACCGCTACGGCTTGTCCTTGAGCGAGCTCGACCTGCAGCAGCAAGCCTGCGAAGGCGCGCCGGTCGAGACCGAGCGCCGGCGCGTCGGCCCGGTGGACGACTGCGTGCCCGCCATCGCTGCCTTCTTCGACTGCCGGGTCTGGGGAGAGAAGAGCGCCTCCAGTATGCTGCGCTACGTGTTCTTCGGCATGCCGGCCGACGTTGCCGCATCGCGCTACCTCTACGATCTCGTCGAGCAGGCCTTCGAGACGGAGACGGCGCGGTTCCGCGCTGGCTCGACCTACGCTGACGCCCCCACGCGCGTGCGCCGCACCATGACCAACTCGTTCCAGATCGGCCTCGCGCGCGGCATCGTCGCCAAGCTGCAAACCTTGCGCGAGGCGCGCGAGACCAGCCTGCGCGGCGCGTCGGGGCGCGACCTGGTCGTCGCCAAGGCGGGCGTTGTCGAGGCGGAGCTGGCCAGGCTCGGCCTGCACCTGCGCGCTCGCAGCAGATCCGGAGGGCGGCGCGTGCTTCGGGACGCGTTCGAGGCGGGGCACGAGGCCGGGCTCGGCTTCGAGTACACACCCGGCGTCACGTATGCAGGGCGCTGACGCTGGTGCAGGGCGCTGACGCTTGGCTCGGATCAGCGGCTGCGGCGAGGCGAACCCGGCTTGCAGGGTTCACGCTCGAACGGAGTTCCCGCATGCCTCGGTCTCAGCGTTGAGCGTGGGCAGCAGACCCTGAGCGCGTGCCCGGCCGAGCAGCGCCTTGACGGAGGAGGGCGCCCAGGTCGCGCCTCCCTGAGGCGGATGGTGGCGCAGGCGCGCGAGGCCGCCCCGCCGTGGCTGCTGCCGGGGTGAGGCGTCCAGCAGCGTCGTGTCCGTCAGCCCCTCGCTCGCGAGCAGGCGCATGGCGCGGACCCGGCGCTCCGTCGTGAACGGGCGCCGGCCGCGGGGCAGCACGGCGTTCATCCGCTCGGCCACCTCCGGCCAAGGCAGGGTGGGCCTGAGCTTGCTGACCAGAGGCACCTGCGCCCGGCCCAGCAGAGCCTTGACCGAGGACGGCGCCCAGGCGGCCCCGCCCTGGGGCGGGTAGTGGCGCAGGCGCGTGAGTTCCGCCCCCACCTCGGCCAGCGTCAGACCGGGCCGGCTCGAGATCAGCGCCGCCGCGACCTCGACGGCCCGCGTCCGCGCCAGCCCGCCGCGCCGCGTGTGCCGACGCGGCGCCGCCGCCAGCAGCCCCTTGTCGGCCAGCCCCTCGGCGGCGAGCAGGCGCACGGCGCGCACCAGGCGCTCCTGCGTGAACGGGCGCCGGCCTCTCGGCAACGCGGCGTTCACCGCCTCCGCGACCTCCGGCCATGGCGTCGCCGGCCTCAGTTGCCTGACCAGCGGCAGCCACTCGTCCAGACCCGGCAGCAGGTCGGCGAGCCGCCCGCCCGGCGCGAGCGGCGAGCTTGCGCAACGCCTCCGGGTCGCGCGCGCGCAGCCCGGGGTTGCCGCCCACGCGCCCGCGCGCCTTGGCGGCCCGCAGGCCTGCCTTGGTGCGCTCCTGGATCAGGCTGCGCTCGAACTCGGCGACCGCCCCGAGCATCTGCAGCACCAGCACCCCGCTCGGCCCCGCAGTGTCGATCGGGTCGGCGAGGAGCGGAAGTGCCACCCCTCGCGCGCAGCTCCTCCACGACCTGGAGCAGGTGGGCGAGCGAACGGGCGAGGCGGTCGATGCGCGCCACCACGAGCGTGTCGCCCCGGCGCACGCGGGCCAGCGCCGCTGCGAGCTGCGGCCGCGCTCGGCTCGCCCCTGAGGCGTGCTCCTCGAACACCTCCGTGCAGCCGCCCGCGCGCAAGGCGTCCAGCTGCGGCGCGAGATCCTGCTCCTCCGTGCTCACCCGCGCATAGCCGATCAGGGGCATGGGCCGCCGCTCCGCTTCACAGGCCCAACTGCACCCGGACCGCCCGCTCGACGGCGGCCAGGTCTGCGGGCGTGAGCTGGCCGAGCTTGCCGCGCAGTCGTAGCTTGCTCGCCGTCGCGATCTGGTCGGCCATGGCTTTGCGCCGCTCGCCCCGGAGCGTGACGTAGGCCTCGGCCGGGTAGAGGCGGGCGACGTTGCTGGTGAGCGGCACGACCTGGATGCGGTTGAGCACGGCGTTGGCCGCGTCATTGCTGACCACGACGGCCGGGCGCGTCTTGCGGATCTCGCCGCCGAGGGACGGGTCGAAGCTGATCCACCAAACCTCGCCGCGACGGGGCGGTGCCTCCTCAGCCACGCGCGGGCGGCTCCGGGGCGGCATCGCCGACCAGCCCTTCCGTCCACTCCTCGGCGTCGCGCTCGCGCCCGGCGTCGGCGGCCATGGCGGCGTAGCCGGCCGCGAGGTTCTGGCCCGTGACGTGGGGGCGGGCGAGGTCGCTCAGGAAGCGGCTGATCCGCCGCCGGCCGATGACGCTGAGCAGGCCGTCATAGACCTCGGCGTCCACGGTGATGGTGAGCTTCTTCTGCATAGCGGGCCTCCTGCACTGTCACGTGTCCTCATTCTCGACAAGGGACCACAAACGATTTCAGTTGCATAGCCGATCCCTGGTTCGCAATAAACTACCCTGGATCGTGCGGGAAATACCCTAGATCGCGATAGACTTCTGACCGCGAGTGCGGGATGTCGAAGCCCCACCTTGCCAAGCGCCCGGTGTCGGCGCACTCGATCCCTGACGCGGCCTGGGCCGAGGCGGTCCGCCGCGACGCTGTCATCCGCCCCCTGGCCGGCGAGCGACGCCTCGGCCGCGTCACGGTCCAGGCGGCGGCGCGGATGCTCGGCCTGAGCGAGCCACGCGTCTACTCCCTCGTGCGCGCCTTCCGCCGGCATCCCGTGACGGCCTCCTTAGCGCCGTCGAAGTCCGGCCCGGCCAAAGGCACACGCCGGCTCGGCCCGGTGATGGACGCCATGATCGAGGCCGCGATCGATGCGGTCTATCTCCGGGAGGAGAAGCCGACCCTCAAGGAGCTGTTTAGGCAGGTCGGCAGGACTGCCGAGATGCCGGGGAGCAGCCGCCCTCTATGAAGGCGCTGAGGACGCGCGTCACCGCCCGCAGCCTGCGCGAACGCGTGTCGGCGCGCGAGGGCGCGTCGCGGCCGGCGAGCGCTTCCGCCAAGTCCAGCCCGGACCGCGCACAAGGCGGCCGTTGCAGGTCGTGCAGATCGACCACACCAAGGTCGATCTCGACCTGGTGGACGACCTCGATGCGCGCCTGCATCGGCAGGCCCTGGCTGACGCTGGTGCTGGATGTGCACACGCGCCTGGTGCTCGGCTTCTATCTCTCCCTCGACCCGCCGAGCGCGACTAGCGTCGCGCTCGCGATCGCGCACGCCATCCGGCCGAAGGCGGCGTGGCTGGCCGACCGCGGCATCAGCGTCGCCTGGCCGGCCGAGGGGACGCCCGAGGTGATCCGGGTGGACAACGGCCGTGAGTTCCACTCGTGTGCGTTCGAGCGCGGGTGCGAGCAGCACGGCATCAAGGTCGAGCACAGGCCGCCGGCGACGCCGCGCTTCGGCGGCCACATCGAGCGGCTGATGGGCACGCTGATGAAGCGCATTCACGCGCTGCCCGGCACCACCTTCTCCAGCGTCGGCGAGCGCGGCGACTACCCCTCCGAGGACCGGGCGGTGCTGACCTTTCGCGAGTTCGAGCGCTATCTCGCTCTCGAGATCCTCGGTCCCTACCACAACGACGGGCACTCTGCCCTCGGCCGCACGCCGATGTCGGCGTGGACGGAGGGCACCGCCGGGCTCGACCTGCGCCGCTCGCGGACCCGGACGCGCTGCTGCTCGACTTCCTGCCTTTCGAGGAGCGCGTTGTGCGGCGCGAGGGCGTGCAGCTGTTCAACATCCTCTACCAGGATGGCGCGCTCGCCCACCTCGTCGGCGCCGGCGGGGCGAAGGTGAGGGTCAAATACTATCCGCGCGACCTCAGCGCCGTGTTCGTCGAGCTGCCCGACGGCGGCGAGCACGTCGCGGTGCGCTACGCCGACCTGAGGCCGCCCGCCCGTGACGCTATGGGAACACCGAGAAGCGTGCCGCAGCCTGCGCGCGGCGGGGCGGCGCACGGTGGACGAGCACGCGATCTTCGAGGCCGTTGCCGAGCAGCGGCGCATCGTCGCCGAGGCACGCAAGCTCACCAGGGCAGAGCGCCGGGCTGCGACGCGGACCGGCCTCGCCCTTGAAGGGCCGGTCGATGCCGACGAGCGGTCCGAAGTCTCCCCCTATGGCGCCGTCGGGCGGCAACGGCGATCCCGACGCCCGCGTACCGATGCCGGACGAGGGGGCGAGCAGCGGCGTGGAGTTCTGGTGATGGCGGAGAAGGACAGATACCCGCACCTGCCCGCGGACGTGCGGCCGATCGCGAACCTCGGCGACGAGGAAAGGATCGCACACATCCGCGCCGAGCGATGGATCCCGCACGCGGCCGCCGAGCGCGTGCTTGGCTATCTGCAGGAGGCCTTCGACCAGCCGCCGCGCAAGCGCAGGGAGAACGTTCTGCTGCTCGGCGAGAGCGGCATGGGCAAAAGCATGCTGCTCGAGAAGTTCGAGCGCGCGAACGCGCTCGTCTTCGACGAGGCCGCTGGCATACAGCGCCGCCCGGTGTTGATCGTGCCCACGCCGCCCAGCCCGACTGAGCCCGAGTTCCTCGAATGTGTGCTGGAGGCGGTCGATGCGCCCTCGGCTGGGCATTGGGTACAGGGCTTGCGCCTGCGCGCCTCGACGATCCGGCTCTTGCGCGACCTCGGGGTGAGGGTGCTGGTTATCGACGAGATCAACTCGGTGCTGGTCGGCACGCCGCGCCAACAGCGCCTGTTCCTTCAGCTGCTGCGCTTCCTCTCGAACGGCCTCGGGATGGCGCTCGTCTGCGCGGGCGTGCCCGAGGCGCGGCACGCGTTGCTGTCGGACCCACAGCTGCGCAGCCGCTTCAGCGACGTCGAACTGCCATCCTGGGCGCCGGGGACGAGTTGCGCGACTTCGTCAACCGCCTGACCTGGAGCCTGCCACTGCGTGAGCCGTCCCCGGTGGACTCGGCCAAGCTGCGCGCGCTGCTGGTCGAGCGCTCCGATGGCATGACGCTGAGCATCTGCAAAGCGGCGGAGCGCGCCGCGGTCGCCGCGATCCGCAGCGGGCGCGAGCGGATCGACCTCGCGAGCTTCGAGGACCCGGAGGTCTGGCGCGGCGTGGCGACGGTCAATCGCGACAAGCGCGCGCGGTTGCGGGGCGCCGGGCACGGGCGATACGCGGCGTGAGACCGCCGCCCAAGCCGCTGCCGCTCGCGCCGCGGCCGCTGCCCGGAGAAACGGTGCTGTCGTGGGTCGGGCGGGTCGCGGCGCGCTACGACCTGAGCGCGCCGCAGTTGCTGACCCAGATGAACGGTGGTCGGCCTCATCCATCCTCGCCTCTTCTGGCTGAATTGGCGGCCGGCCTTGAGCTGGACCGTTGCCTCGCCAGCGTGGCGCGTGTCGACGTGGACCGGATCGAGTTCATGCGGGTCGTCCAGCACCATTCAGTGGAGGCGAGGAGATGGTCCCGGCCGTTCCAGGCATGGTGCCAGGCCTGCCTGCAAGACGATGTTGCCCGGCGCGGAGAGGTCCACGAACGCATGGCATGGCGCCTCGGCTTCTGCGTGATCTGCCTGCTGCATGACGGGCTGCTTGCCCAGGCGTGCGCCGCATGCGGTCGTCACACCTGCGCGTATCACCCGGTGGATGGGCGGTTGCGCCTGGTTTGTGGGTCATGTCGGACGGCGGTTGACACGTGGCCGAGCGAACGGCCCGATCCTCTCGGCCTCGTCGACGATCCTAGCCCACTCGGGCTGTCGCTGAGCGCTGAGCTGACCCGACTCGTCGCGGCGCTCCAGACTGACCTGCTGGCCGAGATGGGAGGTGCAGCCCAGACCGGGCCGTGGGCGCCCGGCTGCTCCGCTATCCACCTCCCGCGCACCGCACGCGAGCTGGGCACCGTTCTCCTTAACGCGGCCTACTCCGGCGCCTGGCGCCCGCCGGAAGGCAGAGGCCGTGAAGCTGCGTTCGAGAGGCTGCACGTCCGCGCGGCGTTCGACCTGTTCGGCCTCGTCGCGGCGGCGCTCTCTGAGGTGTTCACCGGCTCCCTCTCCGGCGTGGATCCCCACAGGTTTGCCCTCGGCTCTGGGGTCATCGGGCCTGTCAAGTTCGCTATGCTGGTTCGGCAGCTCGATGACGACAAGCTGGAGATGCTGCGCTCTGGGATGCGAGGATGGGAGCCGGCCGTGGCGAGGGCCGCGCGGGAGATGGCGGAAATCCTGACGGCGGCACGACTGCGCGCGCTGGAGGAGAACCGGCGCTGGGCAGAGCAGGAGCGGCAGCTGAGGAGGAGCGATGTCGCGTGGGCGAACCGCGCCGGCCGCAAGTTCCAGGGTGCGTTCGCGCAGAAGATGGGGACTCGCGCGCGCGATACGACGGGCGACGGTACGGCACAGGGCAAAGGAACGGGCCATCGCCCACGCTGCTGCCCTGCGCATAGCCAGGAATTTGGACTCGCAGGCCTTACCATGAAGTGCGCGCCGGCGCTCCCAGCCGACGCCCGGCGCGACCCGCATGGCGTTCATGGCTTGGTCCCGTTGGATGCGGCCAGGGCGACCGTCCGTCGCCTGGGCCACGCTCGCGAGAAGCGGGCGGCTCCAGCCGCGCGCGCCAACCTTCGAGAACACGGTCCCGTCTCGACCGTCGAACCATCAACGTCTTGCCTGTTCGAGGCCGGCGCTCCAAGTTCCTCGGGCATGTTCCTGGTGGACGAAGCGACCACGGCCGCGATCCGTCGGGCATGGGACGAAGACGGCGAGATCGCGGCCGTGGTCGAGTTGCGCCGGCATTTTGCGGCGATCATGGACGGCGAGGACGCGCGGCGGTGCGTGCGGGCCATTGTCGCGGCGCCAGCGCCCGGCTCCGCCGCACCGGCGTTAGCCACCGACGTAGAGATGGTCCTGGCCGACCTTATTCGGGCGCGGGACTTACCGATCCGGGTCATGGTGCTGGACGTTTCGGCTCCCGCTTGATGCAGTGCTCCTCTCACCTGAACTATCCCAGGTAGCGGATATGGCGAGGCTTGGCCCCGAGCTGCTCGGCGACGGCAGGCGCGGTCGAGCGGGCCAACCGGATCAAGGCGCATCGACACCAGGGTCTCGCCTTGCCGGTTCGGCAAGCGCTGGGCGCATGCCTTTTTGGAGACCCGGGTGGATCGTCGAGGCTTGTCCCAGCGCGGCAGTTCGATAGACCCTAGCCTGGTGGTGGCCAGGGCGGTCCTTATTGCGATCTAGGACATACTTTATCGCGATCCAGAGGACACGGATTATCGCGATCCAGGGCACTTCCGATTGCCCAAGCCTGCCGGGGCTCGAAATTCTCACGATCTCGGACACGCGACAACGTATTCTAGCACGTGCAAGCGAACCTGTTCCAGCCCGCTTTTCACCCATCGCAAGTGGCCGTGAAACGACCGTTTGAATGGCCGCGAAAGCTGAAAAGGGCGGACTGGGGCGGCAGGCAGGAAACGGCGGAAGGGCAGGGCGGGCAGCTACGCCGCTGCGCCTTGGGCTTGGTGGCCCGTCCTTGAAGCCGAGCGGCGCGATCCGCGGAGGTGATCCAGGCCGGCGGCGAAAGCGCCGCCGTGCCTTCGAAAGCGTCTGGCCAAAACCGTAGAGCATGCAGAGGCAAACAACCCAGTTGCCTCCCTGTCGCGTTCTGTGACACGCTCCTCTCAATGACTTAGGACCTGGCGGGAGATGCCCCAGAGCTCTTGGCCGCAGCCCCCTGAGAGGCGCGACGACGATGCCGGACGACGCAGACGACAACTCCTGGTCCAGACCGGTCTGGGCGGACGAGGCGGACGCCCTGGCCAAGGACTGGGCACCGTGCCTGCCGCCCCCAAGCGCCCGCTGGGCGCTTGGGGGTGAGCCCGACCTCGCGCTCGTCCTGGTGCCGCTCGCCCGCGCGCAGGACGCGGTGGCCCGGCTCGAGGCGGCGCTGGAGGCAGCGTCACCCGCCGCACAACAGGGCCTGCGCGCACGCGTCTCGCTCACCGAGGCCGCGGGCTGGCTCGCCCACCGCCATGCCGCCCCGGTGCACCCCCGCGACCTCGCCCTGCGCGAGGCCGGCCTCACCGGCTCCTATACCCTCGCCGTGCTCACCGGCCGCACGGCACGGGAGATGCCGCACAGCAGCGCCGTGGCCGGCAGGCCGGCGGCGGCGGAGCACGTGCCCCAGGACTGGGCGGTCGCGCAGGCCTTGCACTACGCCCGGCTCTGGCGGCGTCTCGCCGCCGCGGCAACCTGGCGACGGCCGCTCCGCAGGCCCGCGGCGCTCGGCGAGGCGCTGGCCCAGCTCGGCGCCTCGGCGCTCGACGCGGACGCGCTCGCGGCCTGGACCGGGGCGCTGCGGCGGAGCGGGAGGGACAGACCCGGCCTGGTCGCCGCGGGCGAGGTGATGGCGGACGGGTTGCCGGGGCAGGGCAGGGGAGAGCAGCTCGACCTCACCTGCGGCTTCGTGGCGGCCTGCCTGTGGCGCCATCTCGGGTTCGGCGCGCCCATCGCCTTGCCGTTCTGGTCGGCACCACTCTCCAGGCTCGACGCGCTCGCCCGTGGGGCGGGCGGGGCTGCTGCGGTCTTGCCGGCTTACCTGGAGTGCGTGGCCGAGGCGGCGCTGCGCGCTCGGCGCGACCTGGCTCGGCTGCAGGCGGCGGAGCGCAGGATCGCCGGGTTGGCCGGAACAGCGCGCTCGCGCCTGCGCGAGGCGGCCGACCACGCCCTACGCGAGCCCGTGGTGACAGCGGCGGGCCTGGCAAGCGGGCTCGGCGTGGCGCCCCGTTCGGCGCTCGACCTGATCAAGCGCCTGGTGGACGCGGGCGTGCTCGAGGAGAGCACGGGTCGCGCAGCCTGGCGCGCCTACGCCCTCGCCCCATGACGGATGGCATGGACGGTGCCGACGACCGACCCGGTTCGGTCCGCGCTCGCGACCGTCTCTGCTGAGCGGCTGCGGCGACGGGCAGGCGGTCAGCGCCGAGGACCTGGCCTGGGAGGGAGGGGGCAGGGCCCGCCGCAGCGCCCAGCCATGATGTGCCGGTGCTGCGGGTGGAGGGCTTCGAGGGCCCACTCGACTGGTTGCTGGAGCAGGGACGTGCGCACCGCGTGGACCTCGCGCGCTTGCCCGTGCTCGCCCTTATCGAGCAGTGCGTGGCTGCCCTCGATGCGGCTCTCCTGGCACGACGGCGAGCGGCCGAGGGCGGCATGGACCCGGGCGCCGGAGCCGCGGCGGTGGCGCTGGTGCCGCTGCAACGCTTGGGCGACTGGGTGGTCATGGCGGCCTGGCTCGCGTGGCTGCGCTCGCGCCTGCTCCTGCCCGAGGACGACCCGCAGGCCCAGGCCGCGCGC
>CAWBOZ010000003.1:0-416385 GCA_963790535.1 uncultured Alphaproteobacteria bacterium
CAACTTCGTTCGCTGCGCGCACGCCGGAGAGCCGCGCCGAGAAATCGCCTCGGATCACGTTAGGCGCGAAGGCAGGTGGCGCGAAGGCGGGCGGCGCGAAAGCGGGTGGCGCGAAGGCGGGCGCCAAGCCGTGCGCGCCGCCCCGGGCCGCCGGCTGCATGGCGATCTCGTTCGGCATGCGCACGACTTCGAGCGCCCGCGCCCGGTGATGCCGCCGCTTGAGGAAGCCGCGCTCCTCCAGCGCCGAGATGAGGCGGTGGATGCCGCTCTTGGAGCGGAGCTGCAATGCTTCCTTCATCTCCTCGAAGCTCGGCGAGAAGCCGGTTTCGCGAAGATGCCGATCTATGTAGGTTAGCAGCTCGTGCTGCTTGCGGGTCAGCATGGCAAGGCTCCTCGCCGGCGGTCGGGCGCCTCGGCGCCGCAACAACGGAACAAACTAGCAACTAACACGTCCTATATTAGTTCGCAGTCGTCCGTCAAGCGATTCCCGTCCAGTATTAAGATATCAGAGGCCGAGCGTATCAAGCCGCAGGACGGGCACGGGGGCGCCCTCGGGCAGGGCTGGGGCGTGCGGCGCTCGCAGCACCAGCGCGTCCGCCTCGGCGAAGGCGCGCAGCATGGCGGAATCCTGCCGTGGGAACGGCGTGGCGACCAGCGTGCCGTCCGCTGCCTCGCATAGGCTCGCCCGCAGATGGTCCGCGCGACCGTCGTTCGCCGCGACCGCCGCGCCGAGTCGCGCCTGGACCGGGGTAGGCGGCTCGCCCGGCAGCCCGGAGAGCCGGGCGAGGGCGGGGCATAGGAACAGCAGCCCGCACACCAGGGCCGACACCGGGTTGCCCGGCAGTCCCAGCACCGGCATCTCCCCGAGCCGCCCGCTCACGAGCGGCTTGCCCGGCCGCATCGCCACCTTCCAGAAATCGAGCTCGAAGCCCTCGTCCCCGAGCGCTGCCTGGACCAGGTCGTAATCGCCGACGCTCGCGCCGCCCGTCGTGACCAGGAGGTCCGCACCGCGCGCGCCCGCGACCGCGGCGGCGAGCGCCGCCCGGTCATCCCGCGCGATCGGCAGCAGGATGGGCACGCCCCCGCCCGCGCGGACCATCGCCGCGAGCGCGTGCGTGTTGCTGCTCACGATGCCGCCGGGCGGCACCGTCTCGCCCGGCAGCGCGATCTCGTCCCCCGTCGCGAGCAGCGCCACGATCGGCCGGCGGCGCACCACGAGCCAGGGCCGGTCCGCAGCCGCGGCCAGCCCTAGATCCCGCGCCCCGAGCCGCCGCCCTGCCGGGAGCACCGCGTCCCCCGCGGCGAAGTCCTGCCCACGCGGCCGCACATGCCGCCCGGCGCGGACTGCCTCGCGTATCTCGACGTGATCTCCGTCCCGCACCGCATCCTCTTGCAGTAGAACAGAATCCGTGCCCTCCGGCAGCACGCTTCCGGTGTAGAGCCGCACCGCCTCGCCTGGCCCGGCGCGACCCTGGGAACGGGTGCCCGGCGGGTGCCTCGCCGATGACGCGCAGCTGCGCCCCGAGGGTGCCGTCCGCGGCCCGGAGCGCGTAGCCGTCCATGGCGGACACGTCCGCGGGCGGGTTGCTGAGCCGGGCGATGACGGGTTCGGCCAGCACGCGGCCCCAGCCGTCCGCGAGTGGCACGATCTCCACCGGCACGGGCCGCAACGGCGCAAGCACGCGCGCCCTGGCCTCCTCGATGGAGAGCACCGCTACGCCTGCCGGAACTCGCCGGACTTGCCGCCGGCCTTGTGAATCACGCGCAATCCCTCGATCCGCATCCCGCGGTCCACGGCCTTGACCATGTCATAGACCGTGAGCGCCGCGACCGAAGCCGCTGTCAGGGCTTCCATCTCGACGCCCGTGCGCCCGGTCGTGCGGACCGTGGCCGCGATCTCGACGCCGCTGTCGTCCACCGCGAGGTCGAGCGAGACCGCGGAGAGGGGCAGGGGATGGCACAGCGGGATCAGCTCCGCCGTGCGCTTGGCCGCCATGATGCCGGCGAGCCGGGCGACCCCGAGCACGTCGCCCTTGGCAGCGCCGCCCGAGGCGATCAGCGATGCCGTCGCGGCCTCCATGGCGACGCGCACCCGCGCCGTCGCTTCCCGTGCCGTCTCCGGCTTGGCCGATACATCCACCATCGCCGCCCGGCCCTCGGCGTCGAAATGGGTGAGCTGGTCCGTCATGCTTCCTGCCCCAGCAATGCACGGGTGGCAGCCGCGAGGTCATCCTGCCGCAGCAGGCTCTCGCCGACCAGGAAGCATCGTGCGCCCGCGTCCGCGAGCCGGCGCACGTCCGCGTGGGTGCGAATGCCGCTCTCGGCGACGAGCAGCCGGTCGCCCGGCACATGGGGCGCCAACGCCTCCGTCGTCGCGAGCGTGGCCGTCAGCGTGCGCAGGTCGCGGTTATTGACGCCGATCAGCGGCGTCCGCAGCAGCAAGGCGCGGTCCAACTCCGCCCGGTCGTGCGCCTCCGCGAGCACGTCCATGCCGAGGTCGAGGGCGGCCGTTTCCAGTCCCGCAGCCTCCTCGTCCGTGAGGCACGCCATGATGAGCAGCACGCAATCCGCCCCGGCCGCCCGGCTCTCCAGGATCTGCCAAGGGTCGAGCATGAAGTCCTTGCGCAGCGCCGGCAGGGGCGCCGCCTCCCGCGCCTGGCGCAGATCGTCCAGCGATCCCTGGAAATGCGGCCCGTCCGTGAGCACGGACAGGCACGCAGCGCCGCCGCTCGCGTAGGCGCGGGCGATCTCGCCAGGGCTGAACAGGGGCCGGATCGCGCCGCCCGAGGGCGAGGCGCGCTTCATCTCCGCGATCAGGCCGTAGCCGTCCCGGCTCGCCACGCGGAGCGCGTGCGCGAAGCCGCGCGCCGGGCCAGCCGTTGCTGCGGCGGCACGCAGGCTCGCCTCGTCCTGCGCCACTCGACGCCGGGCCGTCTCTGCCCGCGTGTCCGCGCAGATGCGAGCCAGCACGTCGGGGATGGGCGCGTCCACTACGCGGCCTGCCGCAATGCGTCGAGCCGGGCAAGCGCGGCGCCTCCGTCCAGCGCCCGCGCGGCTTGCCCGGCGCCATCCCGCAAATCCGCCGCCCGGTCCGCGACGATGAGCGCGGCCGCCGCGTTCAGGAGCACCGTGTCCCGGTAGGCGCCCCGCTCGCCCCGCAGCAGCCGCTCCATGGCGGCCGCGTTCTCCGCGCCGTCCCCGCCGCGGATCGCCTCGGCCGAGGCGCGTCCCAGCCCGGCGTCCTCGGGCACGATCCGGAAGTGGCGCACTTGCCCGCCGTGCAGCTCGACGACCTCGCTCTCGCCCGCGAGCGTCAGCTCGTCGAGGCCCTGTCCGTGCACGATCCAGGCGCGCTCGGTGCCCAGCTCGCCCAGCGTCTCGGCCATCGGCCGCGCCCAGGCCGGGTCGAAGGTGCCGGTGAGCTGGCGGCGCACGCGCGCCGGGTTGGCGAGCGGGCCGAGCAGGTTGAAGATCGTCCGCGTCCCCAGCTCCACCCGCGGCCCGGCCGCGTGGCGCAGCGCCGCGTGGTGCCGCGGCGCGAACAGGAACGCGCACCCGGCCTCCTGCATCAGGCCCGGCAGCCGCTCGAACGGCATGTCCACGTTCACGCCCAGCGCGGTCAGGACATCGGCCCCGCCCGCGCGCGAGGACAGCGCCCGGTTCCCGTGCTTGGCCACCGGCACGCCGCAGGCCGCGACGACGAAGGTCACGGCCGTGCTCACGTTGAGCGTGCCCGCCCCGTCGCCCCCGGTGCCGCAAACGTCCAGCGCGCCGGGCGGCGCCGCGACCTCGACCATGCGCGCCCGCATGGCCCGCACCGCGCCCACGAGTTCCGCCACCGTCTCGCCGCGCACGCGCATGGCCATGAGGAGTCCTGCGATCTGTGCCGGCGTGGCCTCGCCCTCCATGATGACGCCGAACGCGGCCTCGCTCTCCTCGGCGCTCAGCGTCTCGCCGCGGGCGAGCCGGGCGAGGACAGGCTTCAGTCCCGTCACGCCGCCCGCTTCCGCTCCAGCCCGGCGAGCCGCAGGAAGTTGCCCACCAGCGCGTGCCCCTGCTCGCTCAGGATGCTCTCCGGGTGGAACTGCACGCCGTAGATCGGCAGCTCCCGGTGCCGCAGCCCCATGAGGACGCCGTCTTCCGTCCAAGCGGTCGGCACCAGCGCATCGGGCAGCGTCTCCGGCTCGACGGTGAGGCTGTGGTAGCGCACGACGGTGAACGGGCTGGGCAGGCCCTGGAACACATCCGTGCCCTCGTGGACCACCTTGCTCGTCTTGCCGTGCATGGGAACGGGCGCGCGCACGACCCGGCCGCCGAACGCCTGCCCGATCGCCTGGTGCCCGAGGCACACCCCGAGCAGCGGGACCTGCTGGGCGCCGCGGCCTGAACCATGTCGAGGCAGATGCCCGCCTCGTTCGGCGTGCAGGGGCCGGGGGAGAGCACGACGGCGTCTGGGCGCATCGCGAGTGGGTCCTCGACCATGAACTGGTCGTTCCTGCGAACCTCGCACGCCATGCCGAGATCGGCTAGCAAGTGAAAGAGATTGAAGGTAAAGCTATCGTAGTTGTCCACCAGCAGGATCATGCCCGCCTCCTATCGCGCGAGCGCCGCGAAGCGCACCGCCTCCTCCGCGGCGCGGATGAGCGCGCGCGCCTTGTGGCGCGTCTCCTCATACTCCGCCTCCGGCACGCTGTCCGCGACGACGCCGCCGCCCGCCTGCACATACATGGTGCCATCCTTGACCAGCGCCGTGCGCAGCCCGATGCAGGTGTCGAGCGTGCCGTTCGCCGCGAAGTAGCCGATGCACCCGGCGTAGATGCCGCGGCGCGTCGGCTCCAGCTCCTCGATGATCTCCATGGCCCTGATCTTGGGCGCTCCCGTCAGCGTGCCTGCGGGGAAGCCCGCGATCAGCGCGTCAAGCGCGTCCACGCCCGGCCGCACGTCGCCCTCGACGTTGGAGCTGATGTGCATGACGTGGCTGAACCGCTCGACCGTGAAGCTCTCGGTCACGCGCACGCTGCCGGGTGCCGCGACCCGGCCCACGTCGTTGCGCCCGAGGTCGAGCAGCATCAGGTGCTCGGCGCGCTCCTTGGGGTCGCTGAGCAGCTCGGCCTCCAGCCGCATGTCCTCGGCGTGCGTGGCGCCGCGCGGGCGCGTGCCGGCCAGCGGACGAATCGTCACCTTGCCGTCGCGCAGGCGGACCAGGACCTCCGGGCTGCTGCCGACGATGGCGTAGCCGCCGAAATCGAGGAAGAACAGGAATGGCGCCGGGTTGATGCGCCGGAGCGCCCGGTAGAGCGCGAAGGGCGGCAGCGCGAACGGCACGGAGAAGCGCTGGCTGGGCACGACCTGGAAGGCGTCGCCGGCGGCGATGTACTCCTTCATGCGGACGACCATCGCCTCGAACTGCTCGCGCGGCATGTTGGAGCGCGGCGCGGGCTGGGGCGGGAGCGAGACGGGTGGCGCCGGGTGGGGCAGGGGGCGGATGAGCGCGTCCTGCGCCGCTGCGAGGGACGCTTGCGCCCGGTCCCAGGCCGTCTCGGCGCTGACGCCCGGCCGCGGGTAGGCGGGGGCCGCGAGCGTCAGCTCGTCGCGCACGTTGTCGAAGATAGCGAAGACCGTGGGCCGGATCAGCACGGCGTCGGGCAGGCCGAGATCGTCCCGGTTCTTGCTGGGCAGCCGCTCCATCAGCCGCACCATGTCGTAGCCGAGATAGCCGACGAGGCCGCCCGTCATGGGCGGGAGGCTGTCGGGCACGGCGAGCCGCGTCTCGCCGACGAGGGCGCGCAGGCTTTCCAGCGCCGGGCGCTCGTCGGGGACGAAGGCGTGGGGCGCCGAGCGCGCGTCGCGGTTCACCTCGGCGCGGCCGCCCTGGCAGCGCCAGACGAGGTCCGGCTCGAAGCCGATGACGGAGTAGCGCCCCCGCGCCGAGCCGCCCTCCACGCTCTCCAGCAGGAAGCTCAGCGGCTTGCCGCCGGCGAGCTTGAGGAAGGCGGCGACGGGAGTTTCAAGGTCCGACACGCCCACGTCCCAGGCGAGCGCGCCCGTTCCGCTCTCGTAGGCGGCGAGGAAGGCGGTGCGCTGGGCGTTCGCGTCGGCGTTCATGGCGGTCCCGGTCTTGCTGCCCACTATTGCTGGGCGAGGCTGTCGAGCAGCGGCTGGTTGATGCGCGGGTGGGCGCGGTCGCGGATGGCGGCGACGTAGGCCTCCTGCACGTCGCCGTCGAGCTGACGGCTGAGCGCGTCCTGCACGGCGGAGAGGCCCGCCGGGTCGGTCGCCGGGTCGGGGGAGATCACGTCCTTGGTCACGGCGACGTAGAACGTATCGCCGGCCTCGGTCATCGTCGCCTTGCCCTTGGGTGTGCTGAACACGGCGCGCGCGAGTTCCATCGGCACGCCTGCTGGGGGTGCGGCGCCGCGCGGGATGGGCGGCGTGTCCTCCACGCGCAGGCCCTGGACCAGCGCCGCGTCCGCGAGGCTGCCGCCGGACTGCACCGCCGAGAGCAGCCGGGCCGCGGCCACCTCCTGCTCGTGCCGCTTCTGCTGCGCCGTCCACCCGGCGCGCACCTGGGCGGCCACCTGGTCGTAGGGCTTCGGCGTGGATGGCGTCACCTGCTCCACCTCGACTGCATACCATGCGCCTTCCGGCCCCTCGACGAGGTTCGGCGGGTCGCCCTGATGGGCCTGGAACGCGGCGGCGACGATGGCCTGGCGCAGCGCGGGCGGGCCTGGGAGGGGGGCCGGCTCCCCTGCGGGCGTGTTGCCCTGGGCATCGAGCGTGCCTTCGACCGCGGCGACCCCGAGGCCCGCCGGGAGGTCGTTCAGCGTGCTCACGGCGCTCACCGCGTCTTGCAGCTTGCTGAGCTTGTCGTCGATCTGGTCCGCAGCGCGCTGCCGGGCCACCGCCGTGCGCACCTGATCCTTGACGCTCTCGAAGGAGGCGTTCGTGCCCGGCGTGACGTTCGAGACGCGGAACACCTGCCAGCCCAGGCTCGCCTGCTCGGGGCCGGTGACTTCGCCCGGCTGCGCCGCGAACACTGCCGTGGCCAGCGCCTGGTCGGGAAAGTCGGTGGCGGGCGCGTCCGTGAGCGCGACGGCGGAGGCGCCGGCGGCGGACGCCGCGGCCTGGATCGCCGGCCAGTCCGCCCCGGCCTTCCACTGCGCCGCGAGCGCCTCGGCCTCCTGCTGCGTCGGCGCCACCACGACCTCGACCGAGCGCTTCTCGGGGGTCACGAAGGTCGCCTTGTGCTGCTCGTAGTAGGCGCGGGCGTCCGCGTCCGAGACCTCGATGCTGCGCGCGAGGGTATCGGGTGAGAGGACCACCGCCCTGATCCGGCGCATCTCGGGCGCGCTGAACTGGGTGGGGTTGTTGGCGTAGAAGCGGCGCAGGTCCTCGTCCGAGGGTGCGGGCGGCTCTGCGGCCGCGGCGAAGGGGAGAGCGACGACGCTGGCCACGCGCGACTCGTGCTGGAAGGCATAGACCCGGCGTGCGAGCAGGCTCGGTGCTGCCGCGCCAGCCGCGACGGACTCCAGGAGCTGCTGCTGGGTGATGTCGCCGCGCATGAGGGCGATGAAGCCCGGCTCGGTCATGCCGTTGTTCTGCAGGACAGCCGCGAAGCGAGCGCGGTCGAACTGACCGTTCGTGCCCTTGAAAGCGGGCATGGCGTAGATGGCGTCCCGCACCGCGTCATCGGGTGCGGCCAAGCCTTCCCGCCGCACTTCCTGGCGCAAGGCCGCCTGGGTGACGAGCCGGGTCAGCGCCTGATCGAGCGCACTGCGGCGCAGCGGCGCCGGCACCTCGCCACGGTTGCCCGTGAGCTGCTGCATCTGGGTTAGCTCGCGCCGATAGGCCTGCTCGACTTGGGGCACCTGGATCGGCTCGCCTCCGACCCGCGCGACGGCCGTATCGTGCCCGATGTTGCGGACTACGTCCCCGATGCCCCAGAGCGCGAAGGCGGCGACGAGGATGAGGAAGAGGATGCGGGCGGGCCAGGTATCGGCGAGGCGGCGGAAGGTGGCGAGCATGGGTGCGGTCCGGCTAAGGCAGGGCGGCGCACCATAGGCGCGGGCGCCCGAACTTTCCAGGGCTGGGATTTGCCAGGGCAGGGAACTTGGGCTAGGCGCGCGGCCCGAGAGGATTTCCGCCATGCCCCAGCTCATCGCCGGCAACTGGAAGATGAACGGCCTGCGCGCCGACGCGCTCGCGCTGTGCGAGGCGCTACGGGCGGGGGCGAAGGGTTTGACGTGTCACCTGCTCGTCTGCCCGCCGGCGACCGTGCTCGCCGAGGTCGCGCGCGCGCTCGGCAACACGCCGGTCGGCGTCGGCGGGCAGGACTGCTCGCCCGAGCCGAGCGGCGCCCACACCGGCGACATCTCGGCGCCCATGCTGCGCGACGCGGGGGCGAACTTCGTCATCCTTGGCCATTCCGAGCGCCGCCAGGGCCACGGCGAGACCAGCGCCCAGGTCCGCGCGAAAGCCGAGGCCGCCCGGCGCGCCGGGCTGACCCCCATCGTCTGCGTCGGCGAGACGGAGGCGGAGCGCGATGCGGGACGCGCGCAGGCGGTGGTCGGAGCGCAGGTTCGGGATAGCCTGCCGCCGGGCTTCACGGGCGTGCTGGCCTATGAGCCGATCTGGGCGATCGGCACCGGGCGGACGGCGGGCGAGGCTGACGTGGCGGCCATGCACGCCTATATCCGCGAGCAGGCGGGATCGGGCGTGCCGATCCTCTACGGCGGCTCGGTCAAGCCCGGCAACGCCGCTTCCCTCCTCGCCGTGCCGAACGTGGACGGCGCGCTCGTCGGCGGCGCGAGCTTGAACGCCGCCGATTTCCTCGCTATCGCCCGCGCCGCCTCCCCAGGATCACCCCGATGACCACCGTCCTCCTCATCGTCCACCTGTTCGTCACGCTCGCGCTCATCGGCGTCGTGCTGATCCAGCGCAGCGAGGGCGGCGGCCTCGGCATCGGCAGCTCGCAGGGCATGGGCTCGTTCATGGGGGGGCGCGGCACGGCGAACCTGCTCACGCGCACGACCGCGGTCCTCGCCACGGCGTTCATGGTGCTCTCCCTCGCCCTCGCGCTGCTCAACCGCGGCACCGCAGGCGTGGGCCGCTCGATCCTGGACACGGTGCCGACCCAGTCCATCCCGGCGCCCGCCGGCCAGCCCGCGCCGACCACGCTGCCGGTGCCGCACACGCCGCCGCCGGTCACGACCAGCCAGCCGTTACCCGTTCAGCCTTCGCCGGAGCCGGCCACACCCGAAGCGGCGCCGCCCACCGGCCCGCAAGTGCCCACGCACTGACGTCCGGCGCAGAGGTGCCCGTCTCGGTTGCTTTCGGCTCTCCCCACGCGGAGCGCCGGGTGGTATCACGGCCGCCCATGACCCGGTTCGTGTTCATCACCGGGGGCGTGGTCTCCTCGCTTGGCAAGGGAATTGCCTCCGCCGCCCTCGGCGCGCTCCTGCAGGCGCGCGGCTACACCGTGCGCCTGCGCAAGCTCGACCCCTACCTCAACGTGGATCCCGGCACGATGAGCCCGTATCAGCACGGCGAGGTGTTCGTCACGGATGACGGCGCCGAGACCGACCTCGACCTCGGCCACTACGAGCGCTTCACCGGCGTTCCCGCGAGGCAGGACGACAACGCCACCACGGGCCGCATCTACAGCGAGGTCATCGCCCGCGAGCGCCGCGGCGACTACCTGGGCGCGACCGTCCAGGTCATCCCGCACATCACGGACGCCATCAAGGAGCACATCACGGCCGGCGCTGGAGGGCGTGGATTTCGCGCTCATCGAGATCGGCGGCACGGTCGGCGACATCGAGAGCCTGCCGTTCCTGGAAGCGATCCGCCAGCTCGGCAACGAGCTGGGACCGGAGCGGACCATGTTCGTCCACCTCACGCTCGTGCCCTACATCCCCTCGGCCGGCGAGCTGAAGACGAAGCCCACGCAGCATTCGGTGAAGGAGCTGCAGAACGTCGGCATCCAGCCGCAGATGCTGATCTGCCGCTGCGACCGGCCGATCCCGGAGGGCGAGCGGCGCAAGATCGCGAATTTCTGCAACGTCCGCCCGCATTCGGTGATCGCGGCGCTCGACGTGGACACGATCTACGCGGTGCCGATCAGCTACCATGGCGAGGGCATGGACCGGGAGGTGCTGCGCCATTTCGGGCTGCCGTTCGAGCAGGAGCCGGACCTCAGCCCCTGGCAGCGCCTGGTGGACCGCATCCGCGGCCCGGAGGGCGAGGTGCGCGTGGCGGTCGTGGGCAAATACACGACGCTGCTCGACAGCTACAAATCGCTCGCCGAGGCGCTCACCCACGGCGGGGTGGCGAACAACGTCCGGGTCCATCTCGACTGGATGGACAGCGAGGTATTCGAGCAGCGGGACGCCGTCGCCCGGCTCGAAGGAGTGCACGGCATCCTGGTGCCGGGCGGCTTCGGCGAGCGCGGCACGGAGGGCAAGATCGCGGCCGTCCGCTTCGCGCGCGAGCGCCGGGTGCCGTTCCTGGGAATCTGCTTCGGGATGCAGATGGCCGTGATCGAGGCCGCCCGGCACCTCGCCGACATGCCGGACGCGAGCAGCACCGAGTTCGGCCCCTCCGGCACGCCCGTCGTCGGCCTGCTCACGGAATGGGCGCGGGGCAACGAGATCGAGCGCCGGAACGAGGGTGGCGAGCTGGGCGGGACGATGCGCGTCGGCGCGTATCCTGCGGATCTCGCGGCCGGCTCGCTCGCGAGCCGGGTCTATGGCGGGGCGACCCGCATCGCCGAGCGCCACCGTCACCGCTTCGAGGTCAACGTCCACTACCGCGAGCGGCTGGAGGAGGCCGGGCTGCGCTTCTCCGGCATGTCGCCGGACGGCATCCTGCCCGAGGTGGTTGAGCTGCCGGGCCATCCCTGGTTCGTCGGCGTGCAGTATCACCCGGAACTCAAGAGCAAGCCCTTGCAGCCCCACCCGCTCTTCGCCGGCTTCATCGCTGCGGCCGTCCAGCAGGCCCGCCTTGTCTGAGCAGCACCCAGAGCAGCATGTCGTGCGGGTGCTCAACGTGGAGGTGGGCAACCAACGGCCGCTCGTGCTCATCGCTGGGCCGTGCCAGATCGAGTCCGAGAGCCACGCCCTGGAATGCGCGGAAGCCTTGCGCGACATGGCGCGCGCGGCAGGCGTCCCGCTCATCTACAAGAGCAGCTTCGACAAGGCGAACCGCACGAGCGCGGGTGCTGCGCGCGGCCTCGGCATCGTGCGCGGCTTGCAGGCACTTGCCGCCGTGCGCGAGCGCTTCGGCGTGCCCGTGCTGACCGACGTGCACGAGGCCGCGCAGTGCGACCCGGCGGCCGAGGCCGTGGACGTGCTGCAGATCCCCGCCTTCCTCTGCCGCCAGACCGACCTCCTGCTCGCCGCGGGCGAGACCGGCCGCGCCGTGAACGTCAAGAAGGGCCAGTTCCTGGCGCCGTGGGACATGGCCCAGGTCGCCGCCAAGGTCGCGAGCACGGGCAACGAGAGCATCCTCCTCACCGAGCGCGGCGCCTCTTTCGGCTACAACACGCTGGTGTCCGACATGCGCGCGCTGCCCACCATGGCAGCGATCGGGCTATCCCGTGGTGTTCGACGCGACCCACTCCGTCCAGCAGCCCGGCGGCCTCGGCACGGCGTCGGGCGGCCAGCGCGAGTTCGCCCCCGTGCTCGCCCGCGCGGCCGTGGCGGTGGGCGTCGCCGCCGTGTTCATCGAGACCCACCCGGACCCGGACCGCGCGCCGAGCGACGGGGCCGTCATGGTGCCGCTCCGTGCCATGCCGGCGCTGATCGCCCATCTCCGCCAGTTCGACGCGCTGGCGAAGGCGGGTGCTGCGTGCCGGCGCGGCGGAGTGCGCCGGCTAGCCTTTCGCGCGTTCGATCCAGAGCGCCTCGACGGCCTCCAGGTTGAGACCCTTGGTCTCGGGCACTAAAGCGCGGGCGAACAGGAACGCACACACGGTCAGTGCGGCGTAGAGGAAGAACACGCCAGGGCGGCCCAGCAGCTTGAGCGAGGTCGAGGAAGGTCAGCGCCACCACCAAGTTGGCGAGCCAGTTCGCGATGGTGGCTGTCGACATGCCGCGCCCGCGGATCGCCAGTGGGAAGGTCTCCGAGATCAGCAGCCAGAAGACCGGGCCGAGCCCGATCGCGAAGAAGCCGACATAGGCGGCCAGGCTCGCGGCGGTGAGCCATCCCAGCGCGGAACCGGTGCCGAGCAGGAAAGCCACCGCCAGCACGCAGAGGCTGACACCCATGCCAACGAGTCCGGTCAGCAGGAGCGCCCGCCGGCCGGCGCGGTCCACCAGCCAGATCGCCACCAGCGTCATGACCACGTTCACCACGCCGATGCCGGCGGTGGCGAGGATGGCCGCGGACGCGGAGGACAGGCCGGCGGCCTGGAAGATCTGCGGGGCGAAGTAGATGACGGTGTTGATGCCGGTCACCTGCTGGAACACCGCAAGGCCGATGCCGACGATCAGCGGCAGCCGCACCGCCGCTTGGTTGAGCCGGTGCTGGGGCGAGGCTTGCGCCTCGCTCCTGAGATCGGCCCGCAACTGCACGAACTCGGCCTCGATGTCGGCGCCGTGGCCGCGCAGCCGGCGCAGCGCGGTCCGGGCTTGGTCGGCGTGTCCCTGACCGGCGAGCCAGCGCGGCGTCTCCGGCAGGATCAGCATCCCGATGGCGAGGATCACGCCGGGCACCGCGCCCAGGCCCAGCATCCAGCGCCACGCGCCGCCGGCGGCGAAGGCATAGCCGACCAGGTAGGAGACCAGGATGCCCACGGTGATGGCAAGCTGGTTGAACGACACCAGCGCGCCACGCTCCCGCGCCGGGGCGATCTCGGCGAGGTAGAGCGGCGTCAGCATGGACGCACTGCCGATGCCGATCCCGACCAGCAGGCGGCCGGCGAGGAGCACGGGGAGGTCGTTCGCCAGCGCGGACAGGACCGCGCCTACGACGAACACCGCAGCGGTCCCTAGCAGGACTGGCCGCCGCCCGAAGCGGTCCGCCAGCGGCCCTGCGACGGCCGCTCCCGCGGCCGCGCCGGCCAGCGCGATGCTGGTCACCACGCCCTGCATCAGGCTGGAGAGGTGGAACGCCTTGCGCAGGAACAGCAGCGCACCGGAGATGACGCCGGTGTCGTAGCCGAACAGCAGGCCGCCGAGAGCTGCGATCGCGGCGATGACGATGATGTGCATTCCTTGACCCCTCGGTAGGCTGCGGCTTGGAGGCGGATTTCGACGAAGCCGCGGGCCATCCGTAGCAGCCCCAGTCCTCAGAGGCGCGAGAGGAAGCCGATCCGCGGGGCGACGGCGTAGTTGAGCTGCACGAGGACGATGAAGGCGATGCTCCAATACGTGTTGACGACGCAGAGCAGGGCGCCGAACGCGTAGAGCACCTGCGCGACCACGACGCGGCGCTCGACCCAGATCCGCTGCTCGGTCGTGTCGTCCCGCAGGAGGCCTGCGCCGAGCGCGTAACGCCAACTCGCGAAGATCATGATCCCGAGGAGAAGGATGTTGGCCCAGTAGGCCAGGAGTGCGGTGCGATAGGCGATGAACTCCGCCATCAGCGCCGTCGAGAATGGCATGAGGGTGATGACGAACAGGAAGGCGAGATGGATCCAGGAGAGGCGGTGGTTGCTGCGGCTCAGGCAACTGAGCTGTACCTGCTGGCCGACCCAGAAGATGCCGAGGGTGAGGAAGCTCATCATGTAAACCAGCAGCCGCGGCGCGAGTGCTGTCAGCGCGCGCCACAAGTCGCCTTCCCCGTGGATAGCCTCGGCGGCGGGCGCTTTCAGGTCGAGGACGAGCAAGGTCATCGCGACCGCGAACACGCCGTCGCTGAGGGCGGCGATCCGCTCGACGCTCTGGCCGGCGATGTGGTTGTAGCGTGTCCGCATGGCGCTCAGGAGCGTAGCACGGGACGATAGGAAGCCGTGGGCGTCAGAAGCCCTGCCACGGCGATAGGGGCTTGGAGCCTGTCGTAACGGGCGATCTTTGACCGGGGCGGCAACTCGCAAGCTTGTCTGATCATACCGGCGGCCCGATCCGGCATCTTGCGAACGGCCCTGGGTCTTGACCGCCACGCGCAGTCCCACGTCGTGGTCGGGGAGCCGGATTAGGTTGGCGGCGGGCCGGTGCTGGTCCAGGGGCGCGGGGGCGGTGCTGAGAGGGGGCGCGGGTGCCCGGTGCTGGGCTGTGCGGTGCTGGGCTGTGCGAGGCTGGGCTCTGCGGCGCGGGCGCGGAGGTCGCGCACGTCCTGGGGCGTGCGGCGCTTCCAGGGATGGGTGCCGGGGAAGTGCTCGATGCCGAGGTCGCGGCAGATCGAGGCGATGATCTCGGCGATGGGCTGCTGGTCGAGGTCGTCGTCGAGGTCGGGGTCGTCCAGGCGCTCGCGAAGCTCGGCGTGGAGCGCCTCCGCCTCGGCGCCGTCGGTGCGGCGCTGGATGGTGTCCTCGACCGCGCGGATGATCTGCTTGCGGGCTGCGAGGCGGCGCTGCCCGGACTGCTCGGCGGCGCGCTCGGCCCGAAGCTCGGCTGGGCGTTGTGGGGCGGGGTCGGTGAGCTTGCGGGCGAGGGCGATGGTGCGGCGCAGGGTGCGGGCGATGCGGTCGAAGGCGATGGTGGGGTCGGGCGCGGGTGCCGCGGCGGGGGTGGCGTTGGGCTGGCTGTTGGGCTCTGGGGCGGCCTGGCGGTGGAGGCTGCGGGCGAGGTCGGTGCCGATCTCGATCAGCTCGTGGAGGACCTGGCGGTAGTACTGGGCGTCCTCGTCACGCTGGCTCGCCTGGGCGGGGCTGGCGTCGTTGGCTGGTTCGGGACGGGAGGGCGTGGAGGGCATCGGGGAGGATTGGGGAGTTTGTCGCCGGCTGGGTCAAGCGCTGGATCGATGGCGTGACGGGAGATGCACCGGTCGTGGTTCGGGGACACTGGTATGAGAGGGTAACTTTGGTTGGAGCAATGGCTTCATTCCCGGTGTTCGGCGTGCGATGCGGCTCGATTGGGAGGAGGTGTTCGCGCCTATGGAGGCCGGAGCTGGACTTACCTGTACGGCTTGCTGCGGGGATGCACGGTTCGGGTTCGGAGCTGGTGACGCAGGTGGAGCAGCGGAACGCGGAGATCCAGGAGCGCAACCGGGCGGTGCTGGCAGCGCGCAAGGCGCTGGAGGTGGCGCAGCTTGTGCTGGAGGGCTTGGAGCGGGCGGCGCAGCGCGTGCGTGACCTCGTGCGGGCCGTGGGGGGGCAGATGGCGGCCGAGCGGGAAGCACGGGCGCGGGAGGCCGAGCGGCAGCGCCAGGAGCGGGCGCGCGCGGAGGCCGCGCGCCGGGCGGAGGTGGAGCGGGAAGCGGCGGCGCGGCTGGCCGAGCGGGAGCGGATCGGCGCCGAGCTGCGGCGCAAGGAGGCCGAGCAGGCGCAGCTAGCGGCGGGACAGTGGGACGCGGCCAGCTACTCGAAGAGGCTGGCCGAGGAAGGGCGCAAGCTGCGGCAGGCGGACCAGGAGCGGGAGGGGCAGAAGCCGGAGCAGGAGCGCGCGCCCAAGCAGAGCCGGGGGCCGAGTATGGGGCGCTAGCTCACGTCGCCAGGCGTGTCTGGGGTCAGGCGACGCAGATGCCGGGTACGGCCATCTTGCGGAACAGGTGCGGGCTGGTGGTCGTGCTTTCCGGGTAGTCGCCGAGCCGTGCTCGGAATTCGGGGTTGTTGAAGGCCGACCGGAAGTGCGTGACCGACTCCCACACGGCGTAGTTCAGGAAAGTGCCGCTGCCCGCGATGCCGCGGTGGAGCTGGGTGGAGATGAAGCCCGGCTGACGCTTCATTACCGCCGCATCGCCGGCCCAGGTGGCGACCAACCGATCCGTGTCCTCGGCCGGGACGGTGAAGGTGTTGATCAGGATTACCGGCCCACCGTCGTCATTCAGTTGGTCGGCCAGCGTGACCGTCGCATCCATCTCGACGAACTTCGGCATGTCAGGTTCCTTCAAGGGCTGGTTGCATCGTGCGAATTCGGGTTCTTAGTGAAGACACTGCGGCGAATGCTGGACGCCAAGGACGCTTAGCTACCTGTCCTGTCCCCGAGTTCATAACGGCCATTATGGAAAGTGGGAGAAAGTAGAAGCGCAGTCGCGGCGAAGTCTCCGGGCAGGGGTTGGGCGTAGAGCTGGCACTGGGACTTGGCCGAAGGCAGTCCAGGCGCCTCGCGCGGGGCGGTAGGGCGGGCGGGAATACTGGACGGGATCGTTGCACCTAGCGGTCCTGCGCCCCGTGCCACACGCGCAGAATCCTCACCGTGTCCTGCCCGACCCTGTAGACGAGCATGTACGGGGGCACAGCCATCAGTTCGCGGGTGCTTCGGGACCGCCCGCGCCGGCCGCGGCGTGGGAACATGTCCAGGCTGTCGCCAGCGACCAGCAGCTCGCGCGTGATGCGGCGGGCGGCGGCGGGGTTGTCCTGCGCGACGTGGCGCGCGATCCGCGTCACGTCGGCCACGGCCTCCTCCGACCAGATGACCCTCAAAGCGGGCGGGCGACCGGCGGCGGCGCGTCGAAGTCGCCCTCCGCCAAGCGCAGCAGCCAGGCGCGGACCTCCTCGTGGGGGATGCTGCGCGGGTTGGCGTCGGCCTTGGCGACCGCGGCCTCCAGCGCGGCCAGCTCGGCCGCCTCGTCGTCGTCCAGGTCGTCCAGCGGCGGCGCGGCGGGGACGGGCTCAGGGGCGCTCATTCGGCTTTCCCTCCTTGCATGACGCGCAGCAGCGCGCCGGGCGGGGCGTCGGCATGGGCGGCGTAGCGCTCGCCGCCGGCCGGTGCGTGCCCACCGCCGGGTTCATGAAATGGCGCACTCGGCCAGGGCCGTGCATTCCGCCCAAACGCTCGCACATGACGATCCATATACCATTCCCGCTCTCCTGCTGCCAGGGCAGGGCTGGTCCGCTCGGGCGGCGGATGGTAGGCAATCCTCGCCCTGAAACGTCTGGGAAGAGTCACCCATGAGCGCCATCACCGACCTCGTCGCCCGCGAGATCCTGGACAGCCGCGGCAATCCCACCATCGAGGTGGACTGCGTGCTGGAGAGCGGCGCCGAGGGCCGTGCGGCGGTGCCGTCCGGCGCCAGCACCGGGGCGCACGAGGCGGCCGAGCTGCGCGACGGCGACAAGGCGCGCTACGGCGGCAAGGGCGTGCTCGTCGCCTGCGCCAACGTCGAGGGCGAGATCTTCGACGCGCTCGCGGGCATGGACGCGCAGGCGCAGCTCCGGCTCGACGAGGCGATGATCGAGCTGGACGGCACGCCCAACAAGGCGCGGCTGGGCGCCAACGCCATCCTCGCCGTCAGCCTCGCGTGCGCGAAGGCCGCGGCGGCGGAGCTGGAATTGCCGCTCTGGCGCTACGTCGGCGGCGCCTATGCCCGCACGCTGCCGGTGCCGATGATGAACATCGTCAACGGGGGCAAGCACGCGGACAATCCCATCGATATCCAAGAGTTCATGGTGCAGCCCGTCGCAGCGGCGACCGTGGCGGATGCGGTGCGCATGGGGGCGGAGATCTTCGCGGCGCTCAAGAAGGCGCTGCACGACGCCGGGCACAACACGAACGTGGGCGACGAGGGCGGCTTCGCGCCGGGCCTGAAGAGCGCCGACGACGCGCTCGGCTTCATCAGCCGCTCCTGCGAGGCGGCCGGCTACCGGCCCGGCGAGGACGTCACCTTCGCGCTCGACTGCGCCAGCACCGAGTTCTTCAAGGACGGCGTGTACGACCTGGAAGGCGAGGGCAAGCGGCTCGATGCGGGCGGGATGGTGGACTACCTCGCCGACCTCTGCGCGCGCTACCCGATCGCCTCGGTCGAGGACGGCTGCGCCGAGGACGACTGGGCAGGGTGGAAGCTGCTCACGGAGCGGCTGGGCGCCAAGGTTCAGCTCGTCGGCGACGATCTCTTCGTGACCAACCCCGAGCGGCTGCGGCGGGGCATCGAGGAGGGCGTCGCGAACAGCATCCTGGTCAAGGTGAACCAGATCGGCACGCTTGTCCGAGACGCTGGAGGCCGTCGAGATCGCGCATCGCGCCGGCTACACGGCGGTGATGAGCCACCGCTCCGGGGAGACCGAGGACGCGACCATCGCGGACCTCGCGGTCGCTACCAACTGCGGCCAGATCAAGACGGGCAGCCTCGCGCGCAGCGACCGCACGGCGAAATACAACCAGCTCATCCGCATCGAGCAGGCGCTCGGCCCGGCGGCGCGCTACGCCGGGCGCACGATCCTCCGCCGATAACGCTTCCGCGAGCGGCGCGGCTACGCTACTCTGGCCGTGGATCGGGCGAGGGCAGCATGGGCGTGATGCGCGGGATCAGGCGTTGGGCGAAGGCGGCGGCACCTCCGGCCGTGTTCCTGCTGCTCACGGGGTATTTCGGCTGGCAAGCGACGCAAGGGGAGCGTGGCCTCGAATCCTACGCGCTTCGGCAGGGTCAGCTTCGCGCCGCGCAGCATGAGCTGACCCAGATGCAGGGCGAGGAGCAAGCCTGGCAGCGCCGGACCGCGGCGCTGCACACCGGCCGTCTCGACCTCGATATGCTGGACGAGCGCGCCCGCGCGCAGCTGAACGTGGCCGACCCGGCGGACATCGTGGTGCCCTACGCGCCGGACAAGCGCTTGTTCTAGAGCGTGCTCGCATAATAGCCCGCCCAGGACCAGTCCGGCCGGGGCGGGCGGTAAATGCTTTCGTAGCCTGAGAATTCCGGTCTTCGTCAATTCAATACGCCCGCGCCGGAACGGTTGAACGCGAAGCAGTCTTTTGCACGCGCGTTCGCCGCAGCTTCATCAAGGACAGCAGGTGCAGCAAGATCGAGATCGGAACTGCGAATACTGGAATCATCACAAGGGGAAACGCGCCGATCAGCTCGTTCGGCGCTTGCGTTGATAGCAGCTGGAGCGGCGATGGTGAGGTCATGAAGCCGGTCCCTACCGCAACAATGAGATCGAGGATGCCGAACGTATTCCAAGCACGAACGAGAAGCTCCCTGCTCTTCCCCCCGTTTGCGTACACAAGCGCGACGACCGGAGCTGTGACACCCACGAGAACATCACCAATGCCTGCCGGCAACGCGAATTCGCTGGGCAACCTCCCTAATCCCAACAATATGAGAAAGATCACGCCGATCGTGCGATAGGCTTGGACACCTACAAGCCACGATTGGGGTACCGCGTCGAGAATGCGGCTCAGCGTCTCGGATCGCCATAACGCGACTGTGCCGACAATGATCGGCACGAACACGCCGAGCTCAATGGCGGGGATGCGATCTGCCGCGCCGCGAAAGAACTCGAACCACGAGAGCGTGAAAGTGGCGCCGTACCAAGCGATCAAGATGAGGCTCGTCTTTCGGAGGACCGAGGCACGCTCCTTAACGGGCCAGTCGGAGCGCGCAAGCGCTTGGTGAAGGCCGAAAATCAGGGCAGCCATAATGGCCAGATCGTCGCCGAGCACAACGTAGGCGACGTAAGCAGGCGTGGTCATTGCACGTCTCCTCTTTCACCGGGTGTGCGGAGTAGGTATCTCTTTAGGAGTCACTTGTCAATGAGAAGCGACTTGCAATCGGCGAGCAGGTCGCCTAGATCGCGGGTATGTCAACTGAAGGCCGTCTGGATTGCCCGATTGCAAGGGCGCTCGATGTGATCGGTGAGAAGTGGTCACTTCTCATTCTGCGCGACCTTTTCCGAAAGGGACCGCAGCGGTTTCAGGAACTCGAAGCCAGCGTTGTTGGAATAGCCCCCAACACGCTGTCCACACGGCTGAAGTCTTTGGAAGCTCGCCATGTGATCGCCAGTCGTTTGTACGAGAAGCACCCTCCGCGGCTTGAGTACTACCTGACGGACAAGGGCAAAGCGTTGGGACCTGTGCTCAAGGCGCTGCACGGTTGGGGCCAGCAGTTTGGATGAGGAATGATTTCGTTGCAGTGACAAGGCTTGGTGCCGTGACGTCGCTGCGGCACATCGTATCCCTTGGACCGAATGACCTGTCGTGGCACATCGCGGACCCGGCGCCGCGGCCGACCTAGGTCCGCAAAGAACTCAAAAGCGGGCATTGACCGGCCGCGCCGAGCAATTCCAATTCACGCTCAATTCATGAGTGCATGGCCTAGCGACGGATATCATGCCGGGACACGACAGTGTTCCCGGAACCCTCGCCTGCCCCTCCGGTTCATGCAGTATCCCACGCTGCACCGGAGGACTGCCATGAAGCCGAAGCTCAAGCCCGTCGCGAAGCAGGTGATGGTCATCACCGGCGCCAGTTCCGGCATCGGCTTGACGACCGCGCGCAAGGCGGCCGAGGCCGGCGCGAAGGTCATGCTCGTCGCGCGCAACGAGGCGGCGTTGAAGAAAGCCGTCAATGACATCCGCGCCGCGGGGGGCACCGCCGATTACGCCGTCGCCGACGTGGGCGAGGAAGATCAGGTTCGGCAGGTCGCGGACAAGACCGTCAAGCGGTTCGGCGGCTTCGACACATGGGTCAACGACGCGGGCGTCGGCATCTACTCGCCCTTGGCGCAGACCTCGACGGACGAGCACGAGCGTTTGTTCAAGACCAACTACTGGGGCGTGGTCTTCGGGTCGCTGGCAGCGGTCAAGCAGCTGAGGAAGCAGCGGGGCGGGGGCGCGCTGATCACTGTCGGCTCCGTGGCGTCGGATATTCCCAGCCCGATGCTCGGGGCCTACTCGGCGAGCAAGCACGCGGTGAAGGGGTTCACCGACACGCTGCGGATCGAGCTGCTCAAGGACAAGGCCCCGATCTCGGTCACGCTGATCAAGCCGAGCGGGATCGGCACGCCGTTCGCCGAGCACGCGGTGGACCACCTGCGAGGCGAGGCGTTGATCCCGCCGCCGGTCTATGCGCCCGAGCTAGTGGCGGACGCGATCCTGGACGCGGCGCGCAGCGGCAAGCGCGAGATCACCGTGGGCGGTGCCGGGCGTTCGCAGACCCTGCTCACCAGGATCGCGCCGGGCGTGTTCGACTGGCTCGGGACGCAGTTCATCCCGTTCATGTCCGATGAGAACGCTCCCAAGACCGCGTCCGACAGCCTCTACGCCCCGGCGCCGGGCGGGGCGAAGAGCGACAGGGAGCGCACGGAGGTCAGTCACTCGCGGCCTTTCAGTCTTTACACATCCAGCGTGCTGCACCCGCGGCTCGTGCTGGGGGTCGGCCTCCTGGCCGCCGTTGCCGCAGCAGCGGTGCTGGAGGCGCGGAGGACCTAGCGGGCTGGGCGCTCCAGCCGCGCCGGCGGGGTTGCCGGCGCGGCGTGCCAGGCTTAGGTCTTTCCTCGACGGATCGCAGGGAGGCGGGCGTGGCGCAGCAGGCGGAGACGAAACGGCGTAAGAATGCGCCCGCGGGTGGGATGACGCAGGAGCAGCTTCTGCGGGCGTTCGGCGACATGGTGCTGATCCGCCGCTTCGAGGAGCGCGCCGGGCAGCTCTACGGCATGGGGCTGATCGGCGGGTTCTGCCACCTCTACATCGGGCAGGAAGCGGTGGTCGTCGGGATCCAGGCGGCGCTGAGCAAGGGCGACCAGATCATCACCAGCTACCGCGACCACGGGCATATGCTGGCCGCCGGCATGGACCCGAAGGGCGTGATGTCGGAGCTGACCGGCCGGCGCGACGGCTACAGCAAGGGCAAGGGCGGCTCCATGCACATGTTCAGCAAGGAGCGCGGCTTCTTCGGCGGCCACGGCATCGTGGGCGCCCAGGTCTCGCTCGGCACCGGCCTCGCCTTCGCGGACTGGTATCGCCAGAGCGACCGCGTCTGCGCCACCTATTTCGGGGAGGGCGCCAGCAGCCAGGGCCAGGTGTTCGAGAGCTTCAACTTGGCGGCGTTGCTCAAGCTGCCCTGCATCTTCGTCATCGAGAATAATCGCTACGGCATGGGCACGAGCATCGAGCGCGCCTCGGCCTCGCACGATTTGTCGAGGAACGGCGAGCCTTGGGGCATTCCCGGCGTCAAGGTGGACGGCATGGACGTGACGGCCGTGAAGGAGGCTGCGGACAAGGCGGTGTCACACTGCCGGGCGGGGGAGGGGCCGTATCTGATGGAGGTGCAGACCTACCGCTACCGCGGGCACTCGATGTCGGACCCCGGCAAGTATCGGACGCGGGAGGAGATCGAGAAGATGCGCACCGAACGCGACTGCATCGAGCGCGCCCGGCAGATGCTGCTCGAAGGAGGCGCTGCGGAGGCACAGCTCAAGGAAGTCGAGGACAAGACCCGCGCCCGTGTCCAGGAGGCCGCCGATTTCGCGCAGAAGAGCCCGGAGCCGGATCCCGCCGAGTTGTGGACCGACGTGCTGGTGGAGGGCTGACCCGCCATGGCGACGCAGGTCCTGATGCCCGCGCTCTCGCCCACGATGACCGAGGGCAAGCTCGCGAAATGGCTCAAGCGGGAAGGGGATGAGATCCGCTCCGGCGACGTGATCGCGGAGATCGAGACGGACAAGGCCACGATGGAGGTCGAGGCCGTGGACGAGGGCACGCTGTCCAAGATCCTCGTGGGCGAGGGCACGGAGGGCGTGGCCGTGAACACGCCCATCGCCGTGCTGAACGGAGGCGGCGAGAGCGCCGAGCCTGCGTCTGCTCCGGCGGCGGCACCCGCTGCGGACGCGCAGCCTGACGCGTCCCCCAACTCACCTGGCGAGGACGATGGAGCCATCGCGGCGCGGGCCGCGGTGAATCGTGCGCCCGAGACGGCGGTTGCCGAATCCGCCGACCGGCCGGAGCCGGACTGGGGGCCGACCAAGAACACGACCGTGCGCGAGGCGCTGCGCGACGCCATGGTGGCGGAGATGCGGGCGGACGACCGGGTGTTCCTGATCGGCGAGGAGGTCGCGCAGTATCAGGGCGCCTACAAGATCAGCCAGGGGATGCTCGACGAGTTCGGGCCGCGCCGGATCATCGACACGCCGATCACGGAGCACGCCTTCACCGGCATGGCGGTGGGTGCGGCGATGGACGGCCTCAAGCCCATCGTCGAGTTCATGACGTTCAACTTCGCCATGCAGGCGATTGACCAGATCATCAACTCGGCCGCTAAGACGCTCTACATGTCGGGCGGCCAGATGGGCTGCCCCATCGTGTTCCGCGGCCCGAACGGCGCCGCCTCGCGCGTCGCCGCCCAGCATAGCCAGGACTACGCGAGCTGGTATGCCCACTGCCCAGGGCTGAAGGTGGTGGCGCCGTGGTCGAGCGCCGACGCCAAGGGGTTGCTGCGGGCCGCGATCCGCGATCCGAACCCGGTGATCGTGCTGGAGAACGAGATCCTCTACGGCCAGCATTTCGAGTGCCCGACGGCGGAGGATTTCGTGCTCCCCATCGGCAAGGCCAAGATCGAGCGGCCCGGCAAGCACGTCACCATCGTCGCCTACAGCATCATGGTCGGCGTCGCGCTCAAGGCGGCGGACGAGTTGGCGGGGCAGGGGATCGAGGCGGAGGTGGTCAACCTGCGCAGCCTGCGCCCGCTCGACGCGGGCACCATCATCGAGAGCGTGAAGCGCACGAACCGGCTCGTCACCGTCGAGGAGGGATGGCCCTATGCCGGCATCGGCGCGGAGGTGGCGATGCGGGTGATCGAGGGCTGCTTCGATTGGCTTGATGCGCCGCCCGTGCGCGTTGCCGGGCTGGACGTGCCGCTGCCCTACGCCGCCAACCTGGAGAAGCTCGCGCTGCCCCAGCCAAGCTGGGTCGTGGACGCCGTGCGGAAGATCGTCTGATGGCAACCAACATCCTCATGCCCGCCCTCTCGCCGACGATGACGGAGGGTACGCTCTCGCGCTGGCTCAAGAAGGAAGGCGACGCGATCCGCTCCGGCGACGTGATCGCCGAGATCGAGACGGACAAGGCCACGATGGAGGTCGAGGCCGTGGACGAGGGGACCTTGGGCAAGATCCTCGTCCCGGACGGCACGGAGGGCGTGGCCGTGAACGCGCCTATCGCCGTGCTCGTCGCCGAGGGCGAGAGCCCGGACGGCGCCGCGGCTGCCGCAGCGCCCAGCGCACCCCGACCCGAGGCTAAAGGGGAGACCGCGCCGCCCGAGAGCGGCCCAGCCGCACCGCCGGCCGCGCCTCCGCCCGAAGGCACGAGCAGCCGGGCGCCACAGGTTCAGCCGAACGGGCACGACAAGGCCCATGGCGAGCGCATCTTCGCCTCGCCGCTCGCCCGGCGCATGGCCCAGCAAGCGGGCATCGACCTCAGCACGCTTCACGGCAGCGGTCCGCAGGGGCGCATCGTCCGTGCTGACGTAGAAGCCGCCAGGAGGAGCGGGGCAGGGCGCCCGCGAAGGAGGCCGTGCAGCCCCAGGCGGGGGCACGCGAGGTCGCGCCTCCGAAGGCGGCTCCGGTACCGCAGCCCGCAGCCGCGCCCGCTCCTGCACCGCAGGCCGCGCCTGTCACGGCTCCGCACAAGCTCATCCCGCATACCGCGATGCGTCGGATCATCGCCCGGCGCCTCACCGAGGCCAAGCAGCAGATCCCTCATTTTTATCTCTCGGTGGATGTGGAGCTAGACGCGCTCCTCAAGCTGCGCACCGAGCTGAATGCGCGCTCGCCCAAGGAGGGTTCGGGTGCGTTCAAGCTCTCGGTCAACGACCTGATCATCAAGGCGAGCGCCGCCGCGATGCGCCGCGTGCCGAAGGTGAACGCGAGCTGGACCGAGGAGGGCGTCGCCGAATACGAGGACGTGGACATCTCGGTCGCTGTCGCCATCCCGGACGGGCTGATCACGCCTATTGTCCGGCGCGCGGACCAGAAGGGGTTGGCCGCCATCAGCAACGAGATGAAGGAGCTCGTCGGCCGCGCCAAGGCGGGGAAGCTCAAGCTGGAGGAGTTCCAGGGGGGCGGCTTCTCGATCAGCAACCTCGGCATGTTCGGCATCCGTGACTTCGCCGCCGTCATCAACCCGCCCCAGAGCGCCATCCTCGCGGTCGGCGGCGGCGAGCAGCGGCCCGTGGTCAAGGCCGGCGCGCTCGCTATCGCCACGATGATGACCTGCACGCTCAGCGTGGACCATCGCGTCGTTGACGGTGCGCTCGGGGCGCAGTGGCTCGCCGCGTTCAAAACGTTGGTGGAAGACCCGATGGGGCTGATCCTGTGAGCGGACGGAGGGGCCCAGGATACGCAGAGCTTCGACCTCGTGATCATTGGCGGCGGTCCTGGCGGCTACGTCGCCGCCATCCGCGCCGCCCAGCTCGGCCTCAAGACGGCCGTGGTCGAGCGCGAGCACTTGGGCGGCATCTGCCTCAACTGGGGCTGCATCCCGACGAAGGCGCTGCTCCGTACCTCGGAGATCAACCATCTCCTGCACAACCTCGGCGAGTTCGGCTTCAGCGCGACGGGCGTGAGCTACGACCTGCCGAAGGTGGTCAAGCGTAGCCGGGCCATCGCCAAGCAGCTCTCGTCAGGCGTCACGCACCTGCTCAAGAAGAACAAGGTCCCCGTCTTCGACGGCCAGGGACGGCTCGCGGGCAAGAACCAGGTCGCTGTCGAGAAGGACGGCAAGACGACGACGCTCGCCGCGCCGAGCATCATCCTCGCCACCGGCGCCCGCGCCCGGCAGCTCCCCGGCCTGGAGTCGGATGGCAAGCTGATCTGGAGCTATCGGGAGGCGATGGTCCCGCCCGCGATGCCCAAGCGCCTGCTCGTCGTCGGCTCGGGCGCCATCGGCATCGAGTTCGCGAGCTTCTACCGCAACATGGGCGCCGAGGTCACGGTGGTGGAGGTCGTGGACCGCATCCTCCCCGCCGAGGACGAGGAGATCAGCGCCTTCGCCCGCAAGGCGTTCGAGCGCCAGGGCATCCGCATCCTCACCGATGCCAAGGTGTCCGGCGTGGAGAAAAGCGCGGATGGGGTCACGGCGGTGATCGAAGCGGGTGGCAAGCAGGAGCGCATCACGGTGGACCGGGTAATCTCCGCCGTGGGCATCGTCGGCAACGTGGAGGATATCGGCATCGAGGGCACGGGGGTGAAGGTCGAGCGCACGCACGTCCTCATTGACGAGTATTGCCGCACCGGGGAGCCGGGCGTCTATGCCATCGGCGACATCACGGGGCCGCCCTGGCTCGCGCACAAGGCGAGCCACGAGGGTGTCGTCTGCGTCGAGAAGATCGCCGGGCTGAACGACGTGGAGCCGCTGGACGTGGGCAACATTCCGGGATGCACCTACTCGCGTCCCCAGGTCGCGAGCGTGGGCTTCACGGAGGAGAAGGCCAAGGCGGCGGGGCACGAGGTCAAGGTCGGGCGGTTCCCGTTCATCGGCAACGGCAAGGCCATCGCGATGGGCGAGCCGGAGGGCATGGTGAAGACCGTGTTCGACGCCAAGACCGGCGAGCTGCTGGGCGCGCACATGATCGGCGCCGAGGTCACGGAGATGATCCAGGGCTTCGCCATCGCGCGCACGCTGGAGACGACGGAGACGGAGTTGATGCACACTGTCTTCCCGCACCCGACGGTGAGCGAGACGATGCATGAGAGCGTGCTGGGGGCTTACGGGCGGGCGATCCACATCTAGGTCAGTGCCGCGCGAGGGCGAGCACGATCTCGGCCACGATCAGCACGACGATGGCGAGTTCCATGAGGGCCGCACGCCCACCTGAGGCTTCCTCGTAGAGGGCCGCTGGTCTTGGATACCGCGTCGCGGGAAAGGCCGAGGGCGAGGGCCACTACCGCTCGCCGAGGCCTGTTGCTGCGCGCAAGTGTCAATGGCGGAGAGATTGTGGGACGCTCTGGCGGAGCGAAAACGGCGCGCGGCGTCACGGTCCCGGCTGCGGCGGTGACCAGTGGCCGAGCGGCTGGATCACGGCGCGGGTGCGCGCGAGGGCGCGGGCCAGCAGCAGGGTGAGCAACGATTGCTCGGCGTCGTCGTCCAAGAGGGTGAGCAGGACGCCCTGGCCCCGCTCGTCGTGGACGGCGGCGCAGAGGTGGGCGGGGTCGGGCTCCCAGGCGCCGAGGGCGAAGCCTGCACCCGCATCGGTCCTGAGCACGAAGACGTCGCCGTCGAACGGGAAGTTCCGAAGGTCCTTGGGGCAAAGATCTGTCATGGGTGGCCAACCTGCACGGCTGAAGGGGAAGCGTTGGAGATGATATATGTGGGAAAATTTCCCACTTCAATGAGGAACGCGCATCCGTGTGCCTTTTTCCCACTCTGCGGCCGTGCTACCTTCATCCTCGGCCCAGGAGTGCACCAATCTCGACCGTCGCCCCCGACCGACCGCGCCCGCCGCCGCCCGAGCTGCTGATGAGGCCGCTCAGGCGCCTGCTGCGCCCCTTGGTCCATCTTCTGATCCAGAGCGGCGTGACGTTCCCGGTGCTCGCCGACTTGCTGCGCGGCCTGTACGTGGACGTGGCTGTCCGTGACCTGCTGCTCGACCCGAAGTCGCGGACGGACAGCCGGATCACCCTGCTCACCGGCGTGCACCGCAAAGAGGTCCGTCACTTGCGGAGGCAGGCCGCGGTCGCCGACGAGGTGCCCTCGGTCGTGACCCTGAGCAGCCACATCATCGCGCGCTGGCTCGGCACGCCCGCCTACATGGACGCGAGCGGCAAACCGCTTGCCCTGCCGCGTGCCTCCCGCTCCGCCGCCGAGCCGTCGTTCGAGGGCCTGGTCGCGTCGGTGACGACGGACGTGCGGCCGCGCACCGTCCTTGACGACTGGCTCAGCCAGGACCTCGTCACGCTGGACGCCGACGACCGGGTGCGGCTGAACGTCGCCGCCTTCATCCCACGGCCGGGACGCGACGAGCAGCTGTTCTACTTCGCCCGCAACCTGCATGACCACATCGCCGCCGCCACGGCCAACGTCCTCGCCACCGGCCCGGCGCCGTTCCTGGACCGCAGCGTCCACTACGACGGGCTGGGGATGGCGGCGGCGGAGAGCCTGGAGGAGGCGGCGCGCGAGGCCGCGCAGCGCTTGCTGCTGGACGTCAACCGGCGCGCGTTGGAACTGGTGGACGCACAGGAGGCCGAGTCCGGTCCCGCCGCCCTCGCGCCGACCCGGCGCGTCAACCTCGGCCTCTACCTCTACGTCGAGGACGAGCCGGGCCCCACGGGGACATGACGATGCGCTCGATGAGCCTGCTCGCGCTCGCACTGCTGCTAGCGTCCTGCACGCCCCCGGACACGGACCAGGCGCCGGCCGCGACCGGGACCGCGGCTGGAGCAACCACCGGCGCAGCCGCATGCAGGGTCGGGCCGAACGGTGGCCCGGTGCTGAGCAAGGGTGGCATCAGCGGTCCCTTCGGGACCGGGCGGGCGGTTGACCGCGGGATTGGCGGCACAGGCATCCACCCCGGCATCGTCCGTCATGCCGACCGAGGCATCGGCGGCACCGGCATCGTCGGCGTGATCACGGGCTTCGCGAGCGTGTGCCTGGACGGCCGCGAGGTCGCCTTGGGCGATGCGGTGCCCGTGCTGGTGGACGGCGAGCGCGCGTCCGGCGCGGCGCTGCGGGCGGGCCAGCTCGCGGCGGTCCGGGCCATGGGGTCGGGCGCGGCACTCAAGGCCCGGGCGGTCGCGGTCCTGCACGAGGTGTCCGGCCCGGTCGAGGCGCTCGACGGGCAATAGGGTCCTGCGCGTGGCCGGGCAGCGGGTGGCCGTGTCCGCGGAGACCCGGGGCGAGACGGCGCCGCATCCGGGAGATTGGGTCGCGGTGAGCGGACTGCGGGAGCTGGACGGCATGATCGCTGCAACTCGGCTCGACCCGCGCGCGTCGGGTGGCACAGTCACGGTGCACGGAAGGCTGACGCGCGAGGGCGGCACGTTGCGCGTGGGCACCTTGGAAGTGCGGTCCGCAGCGGGCGGCCTGAGCGCGTCACCAGGCGAATACGTGACGGTCACGGGCCGCTACCAGGGAGGTCTCTTGCTCGCGGGCACGGTGATCGCAGACGTGCTCGTCGAGAACCCCGGAGCCTACTTCGGCGGGAACGTGCGCGTGCTCGTCGTGGAGGCCTACGCTACCGGCGGGGGCGGCCACGTGCAGCTTGGGCCCGGGCTGGACGTCGCCGCGGCGCCTGGCCTCGGCTCGGTGACGGCAGGCCGCGCAGTGATCGAACTCGATCGGCGTGACGACGGGTCGCTGCTCGCAACCAGCGTCGTACCGGATCCGGCTGATTAGTTCGACGGGACGGGCTTGGGGGCCACCAGAAGAACCAGGGTCTTACGGGCGGGCGATCCACATCTAGGTCAGTGCCGCACGAGGGCGAGCACGATCTCGGCCACGATCAGCACGACGACGGCGAGTTCCATGAGCGCCGCGCGCCCACCTGAGGCCTCCTCGTAGAGGGCCGCGTAGGTGTCTCGGATGATGGCCAGCTTGCGGTCCACCGCGGCGCTGACCACGCGGACGCGGAAGAGGTCGAGCGCCGCCGCGTAGATGCGCGCGAGATACACGTCCTCCGTTACTTGCAGGGCGTTGTCCACCTTCTCAGTCAACTCCGTGACCTCGGCCACCAACGCGTAGAGGCGTCGCGCTAGGCGTGCGAAGCGGCGCGAGGACAGGACGCCCCCCGTGCGCCGGGTCTTCTCCACGAGGTCGTACATGCGCGGCAGCTCGTCGTCGAGCAGCTCGTCGTAGTACCGCATTTCCAGGAGCTGGGCGTTGGCCACCTCAAGCACGTCTATCACGTCGGAGTCGCCGCGTGGCTCGTAGATGAACGCCCGGTCCCAGGTCAGCACGACGAGATCGTCCGTGTAGTAGGAGAAGCGTTTCCGCAGCAGGTCCTGGCGCGCCCCGTCCGAGAGGGCGCGGGTCTCGCCGGAGAGCAGCGGCACTAGGTCGAGCCGCTCCTGGATTTCGGCAGCCAGCATCGGGCGGTTGAAGGCTCTGACCAGGCCGACGATGTAGTCTTCCTCCAGCACGGAGGCCGAGGGCCGCACGAGCGCGGTCCGGAGCAGCGCGCGGAGCCAATTCGTCAGCTCCGTCCAGACCAGGCCCGAGCCGGCGCCGACGGCGCGGTTGACCGCGTTCACCAAGTCCGAGAACGCGGCCCAGTCGAGATCGCTGGCGGGGACGCTGAGTGCTAAGCTGACCACGCCGAAATCATACAGCCGGGCGGTCACGCTCGCGGCGGCCGGGCCGCTGGCGAGGGCGAGCGTGACGGGGTCCAGGGTCAGCACGACCGGCGGCACGTCGTAGGCGACGGCTTTGGGCGGGGTCGTGCTCAGCCGCTTGCGCGCGCTGCCTGCGCCGGGCCGCTCCCGCCAGATCGCCTCCGCACGGCCGAGGTCCACGGCATAGGCGAGGTCGAACAAGCGATAGGCGATCACCTCGCCGGAGGCGACCCGCGGCGCTTCAGGCGTTTGCACCCGCTGGCCTTTTAACCCAGCACCAGATCGTCCCGGTGCACGATCTCGTCCCGCCCGCGCCAGCCGAGCAGCGTTTCGATTGCCTCGCTGCGATGCCCGGCGATGCGGCGCGCATCGTCGGCGGCGTAGGCGACGAGGCCGCGCCCCAGCACGCCACCTGGCCCCTCGATCAGCACGAGGTCGCCCCGCTCGAACGAGCCGTCCACGGCACGCACGCCGGCCGGCAGGAGGCTGCTGCCAGCCGCGAGAGCACGGGCGGCGCCGGTGTCCACGCGCAGCGTCCCCGCGGGCATCAAGCCGCCCGCGATCCAGCGCTTGCGGGCGGAGCGGCCCTCGGGCGCGGGCAGGAACCAGGTGCAGCGCGCGCCGGCAGCGAGCGCCGCGAGCGGGTGATCCACGTCCCCGCGCGCGATCGCCATGGCGCAGCCCGCGCCGGTCGCGATCCGCGCGGCGGCGAGCTTGGTCCTCATGCCGCCCGACGAGTAGCCCGGCGGCGGCTCGCCACCCATGGCCTCGATCTCGGGGGTGATGCCCTCGATGACGGGCAGGTGCCGCGCCGCCGGGTCGCGTCTTGGGTCGGCGGTGTAGAGGCCGTCAATGTCCGAGAGCAGCACGAGCTGATCCGCCTGCACCATCTCGGCGACGCGGGCGGCGAGGCGGTCGTTGTCGCCGAAGCGGATCTCGGCCGTCGCCACGCTGTCGTTCTCGTTGATGACCGGGACGCACCCGAGGCCCAGCAGCGTGGTGAGCGTCGCGCGGGCGTTGAGGTAGCGGCGGCGGTCCTCGCTGTCGTCGAGGGTGAGGAGGAGCTGGGCGGCGGTGAGGCCGTGCCGGGCGAGCGCCGCGGTCCAAGCTTGGGCGAGGCGGATCTGGCCCACGGCGGCGGCGGCTTGCTTCTCCTCAAGGCGTAAGCGCGGCTGGGTGAGGCCGAGCACGGGGCGGGCGAGGGCGATGGCGCCGGAGGAGACTAGGATGCAGGCCGTCCCGCGCGCGCGGAGGGCGGCGATGTCCTGGGCCAATGCGTCGAGCCAGGCGGCGCGCGGGGCGGCGCCGCCCACGACGAGCGCGCTGCCCACCTTGACGACGAGCAGCCGCGCGTTGGCGAGGGCGGGGGTCACGCGGCGCGCCGGGCGGTGATCTCCGCCTGGAGCTGGCGCAGCAGCTCGGGCACGCCCTGTCCCGTGGCACCCGAGACGAGCGCGACCGGATGGCCCACCGCGCGCGCGAGCGCGGCTCGGCGGGCGGAGGCCTCGCGCGGGGTCATGGCGTCCGACTTGTTGAGCGCGACGATCTCCGGCTTCTCGGCAAGGCCGCCCCCGTAGGCGGCCAGCTCGTCGCGGATGGTGCGCCAGGCTCTCACCGGACTGCCTGCCGCGCCGTCAACCAGGTGCAGCAGCACGGCGCAGCGCTCGACGTGGCCGAGGAAGCGGTCGCCGAGGCCCGCGCCCTCGTGCGCGCCCTCGATCAACCCTGGGATGTCGGCGAGCACGAACTCCTCGGTCGTCGAGAGGCGAACGACGCCGAGTTGGGGATGCAGCGTCGTGAAGGGGTAGTCGGCGACCTTGGGACGCGCGGCGGAGACGCGGGCGAGGAAGGTGCTCTTCCCGGCGTTGGGCAGGCCGACCAGCCCTGCGTCCGCGATCAGCTTGAGGCGGAGCCAGACCCAGCGCTCCTCGCCGGGCCAGCCCTTCGTCGCCTTGCGCGGCGCGCGGTTGGTGCTGCTCTTGTAGTGGGCGTTGCCGAAGCCGCCATCGCCGCCGCGGCACAGCACGGCGCGGCGGCCCGGCGCGTCGAGGTCGGCGAGCACGGTCTCCTTGTCGTCGTCGAGCACGACGGTGCCGATGGGGACAGGGATGACCACGTCGCGCGCGCCGGCGCCCGTCATGTTGGCGCCCGCGCCGTTGCCGCCCTTGGGGGCGCGGAAGTGCTGGGTGTAGCGGAAATCTATGAGCGTGTTGAGGTTGGACGCGGCCTCGAACACGACATCGCCGCCACGGCCGCCATTGCCGCCGTCAGGGCCGCCGAACTCCAGGTTCTTCTCGCGGCGGAACGCGATGACGCCATCGCCACCGTCGCCGGAGCGGAGATAGATCTTGGCCTGGTCAAGGAACTTCATGGGTATCTTCTAGCGCGGCTTCCCGCCGCGACGGGCAGGCACGGCGACCCGCCGTCGTTTACTCAGCGGCTTGCTGGAGCGGCTCCACGGAGACGTGGACGCGGCCCTCGGCGCGGGTCTGGAACTTCACGTGGCCGGGGACGAGCGCGAAGATGGTGTGGTCGCGCCCGAGGCCGACATTGGTGCCCGGCTTCCACTTGGTGCCGCGCTGGCGGACGATGATCATGCCGGGGATGACCTTCTCGCCGCCGAACTTCTTGATGCCGAGGCGCCGGCCTTCCGTGTCGCGCCCGTTGCGCGATGAGCCGCCGGCCTTCTTGTGAGCCATGGGAGGGCCTCCTTACGCCGGGTTGATGCTGGCGACGCGCAGCACGGTGACGTGCTGGCGGTGGCCGTTCTTGCGCCGGCTGTTCTGGCGGCGGCGCTTCTTGAAGACGATGATCTTGTCGAGCCGGTCCTGGGCGATGACCGTGGCCGTGACCGAGGCGCCCGGCACGAGGGGACTGCCGATGGTGGCGCCGCCTTCGTCTGCGCCCACGGCGAGCACGTCGGTGAAGGTGTAGGTGGCGCCCGGCTCGGCGTCGAGCTTCTCGACCTTGAGCACGTCGTTGGGCGTCACGCGGTACTGCTTGCCGCCCGTGCGGATGACTGCGAACATGGCTTCTCCACCGCTGGGCGCGGCGCTTCTTGTCGTTGGGGAAGCGGGGAATTAGGGCGTCCAGGCGCGGCTGTCAACGGCGGCTGGGAGAGGCCGTGCATTAGCATCGGGTCGCCGTCATGGGCCACTCGGGATTCCGGCGGCTCGGCGGATCGTCGCCATGGCCCTATGCTGTCCTTCAAATTCCACCGGAGGGCACGCCGACGTCGCGCCAGTGGCGCATTGCCTGCTCCACCGCTTCGCGCTCGGGCATGCCGTCCCAGCCGTTGCCGAGCTTGCATTTCAGGCCAGCCGCCGCCGTCGCGAAGCGCACCGCATCCAGCGTCGGCCTGTGCTCTGCCAAGCCAACGGCCAGCGCGCCATGGAACACGTCGCCGGCGCCCGTAGTGTCCTTCGCCATCACCCGCAACGCCGGGACGTGCGTGCACGCGCTGCCGAGCCACCACAGCGATCCGCGGGCGCCGAGCGTGACGCCCAGGTCTGTTCCCATCCGGGCAGCCAGCGCCGCGCAGCTCGCAGGATCGGGCGCCGCCCCATGGGAGAGCCGTCCGAACGCTGCCTCGGAGAAGACGGGCAGACTGACCGGGATCGCCAGGCTCAGCAGCGCATCGTCGAGTCCCTCCTCGGCGTCCAGCACCGACGGCACGTGCGCTGCGGCGGCCGCCCGCAGCAAAGCCGCCGCTCCTGCTGGCCAGGAGCTATCCGCCAGAACGGCGCCGGACCGCGCAACGTTGCCCAATGGCAGATGGTCGATCGGGCGCGGCAGCGTGCCGCCGTCATGCGCCACGATCATCCGCTCGCCGTGGCGATCGACCAGCACGACGGCTAGCATGGTCGCGACACCCTCGAGGCAGCGCAGCCCTTCAAGGCCGACGTTACGGCGGCATAGCTGCTCGCGGAGGAACTCGCCCTCGCGATCGCGGCCGATGCAGCTCCACAGCTCGGCCGAAACGCCCAACGCCGTGCAGGCGACTGCCGCTGTCGCGGCCGGCCCGCCGCAGCGGGTAGCCCGCTGAAGCGCGGGAATCTTGATCGGCTGGCGCGGAAGTTCGTCCACCATCAGCGCGTGGTCCAGCACTGCCGCCCCCAAGCAGATCACCGAAGGGCCAGGAATGCCGGCCTGGAGCATGGTGTCGTCCTCTCATCGCCTGCTATTCGTAGCTCAAATCGATCGGGCCGACAGTGCGATCGTTGGACCGTGTGCCGCTCCCGCGGCGGGATGCCCGAGACCGCAGAGGGGTGCACAGATGGTCGGCGCTGTGGAGCACGTTCGCCTTGGGCGAGTTGCAGACTTTCGGCAACCCGCACGTCCGCCCGTTGGCGGACCGCCATCGCATCGGAAGGGGGTATGAGCATGACCATGCAGCACATCGCTACCGGCGAGACGAACCGAAGGCGCGTCCTGGGCGGGACCGCCGCAACGGCCGCGCTCTTGCCATTTCTTTCCAGAGGCCGGGCGCAGGCCGCTTCCGCCCCGCTGAGCTTCTGGCAGTTCTACGCCCCTGGCGGCGAGGTCCGCAGCCAAGCGACATGGTTCGAGGCTACCGTCAAGGCCTGGAACGACACGCACGACGCCAAGATAGAGCTGATCTACGTGCCCAGTTCCGACTACCTGAACGGCGCCAAGCTTCCGACGGCGTTCGCGTCCGGGGCAGGCCCTGACATCTTCATCATCAGCCCAGGCGACTTCCTGCGGTATTTCAACGGCGGCGCCCTGCTCGATCTCACCCCTTTCATCGAAGAGAAGGCGCGGCTCGACTTCGTCGCCGACATACTGGCCACTCGCTTGGTCAACCGAAGGATCTACGGCATCCCCATGGAGTTCGAGCCGATGGCGATGTTCTATGACAAATCCGCGTTCAAGGATGCCGGGCTGACCGAAGCGGATCTGCCGACGAGCTGGGAACAGCTGTTGGAGATCGCCAAGAAGCTCACCAACGACAGGCGCTTCGGCGTGCTGTTCGAAACCACGCCTGGCTATTACCAGAATTTCACGTGGTATCCCTTCATGTGGCAAGGAGGCGGAGACATGGTCGGAGCGAATGGCCGCGGCGCCTTCGATTCGCGTGCCACGGTAGGTGCCCTGCAGTTCTGGCAGGATGCGATTAAGACCGGGATTGCGCCGCGCAAGGCTCTTGGCGGCGGAGCCTGGGACATCGTTCCCAATCTCGGATCAGGCTTCTGCGCCATGCAGAATTGCGGGATATGGTGCGTCAGCTATCTCCGTGAGGCGATGCCCAGCTTCGACTATGGCGTGTTCAAGCTTCCGCTGCCGCCGGGCGGGAGATACGTGACGATCGGCGGGGGCTGGGCGATGGTTGCCAACGCCAGGGGGCGCAACCCGGAGGCGGCCGGCCGCTTCTGCGCCTGGGCGCTGGGATCGATGGACGATGCGGGTATCCAGCGCGTCGCGGACTGGTGCACGAAAGCCAAGAGCGACATCCCGCCGCGACGCTCCGCCATCGCGCGCGCCACGGCCGAAGGCTCATTCAACCAGGGCGCGTTGCACATTTTCGCCGAGCAGATCTTTCCTGGCGCCCGAAGCGAACCAAGGGTGCCGCCGCGGCTCAACGAGCTGATCTCGGGCGCGATCCAGGCGTGCCAACTCAGCGGGCAAGACCCGGCCCGGCAGGCCGAGATCACCTCTCGCCAGATCGACGCGTTCATGGCGGACTACCATGGCGCTCCGATCGTCTAGGAATGGCCCGAGAGCAGTGGAGGCGGCCCGCGTTCTCGACGAGGACTCGCGAGCGCATGGCCGGATACCTGTTCGTCCTGCCTGACGCGGTCGGCTTGCTGCTGTTCGTCGGCGCTCCGACCGCATTGTCGCTGAGCCTCGGCTTCTTCGAAGTCAGCGGATTCGGCACTTACAGCTTCGTCGGCCTCGCGAATTATCGGCGCATGTTCGCCGACCCGCTGTTCATGCAGAGCCTGCGCGTCACATTCGCCTATGTCGCCATGCTGGTGCCGAGCCTGTACGCCAGCGGGCTCGGGCTGGCGCTGCTGGTGCGTCGATCCTCAACTGCCAACGCTGTGTTCCGCGTCATCTTCTTCGTGCCGCAAACCGTCAGCCTGGTCGTGGTCGGGCTGATCTGGGCGTTCCTGCTCCTGGACAAGATCGGCCTGGTCAGCCGGGTTGCCTCGATCGTGGGTCTCGGCGCGATTTCGTGGCTGGGCGACCCGCGCTGGGCGTTGCTGTCGATCGTGGTCATCAGCGTGTGGTTCCTGACGGGGTTCTACATGCTGATCTTCCTCGGCGCCCTGGAGGACATCCCCAAGGAGTGCTACGAGGCCGCGAAGCTGGACGGCGCAGGGCCGCTCGTCACTTTCAGGTACATCACCTTGCCTCTGCTGAAGCCGACCAGCTTCTTCGTCCTGCTGGTGTCGATGGTCGCCGGCGTCTCCGGATATCAGACTTTCGATCTGATCTACGTGATGACGAAGGGCGGCCCGGCGAACTCGACCTCCCTGGCCATCTACTACATCTACCAGCAGGCCTTTCAGTTCGGCGAGTTCGGCTATGCGGCGGCGATGGCTTCTTTCCTCGTGGCTCTTGCTGATTGCCATGACGGCGCTGCTCTTCGCGCTGACCCGCGGCGGGCGGTTCCAGAATGGCTGAAGCCGCAGCGGGCGGCCACGGCAACTCCCGGCGAGTCCTGCGCACCGCGCAAACGATATTGTTCCTTGCAAGCGTCATCCTGGCGCTGATGACGCTCGCGCCTTTGCTCTGGATGGTGTCGATCGCGTTCAAGCCTTCCGACGAGGTGTTCCGGACGGGCCTGGTTCCACACCGGCCGACCCTCGCCAACTTCATCTACGTCTTCACCGAGCTGAATTTCCTCCGGTTCCTGCTGAACACGCTGTTCGTGTCGCTCGCGGTCTCGACGATCGCCCTGCTGTTTCACTCGATGGCCGGCTATGCGCTGAGTCGCCTGCGATTTCCTGGCCGGGAGTTCATCTTCCTGGCGATGATCTCGACGTATGTCATCTCGCTGCCGGTCATCCTGGTGCCGTTGTTCGTGCTGGTGCGCGAGCTCGGCATGCTGGACAGCTACGCGGGCCTCATCATCCCGTCCATCTTCAATTCGTTCGGCGTGTTCCTGCTGCGGCAGTTCTATCTAACTATCCCGCGTGAGCTCGAGGAGGCGGCGATCATGGACGGCGCGGGCTACTGGCGCATTTACTGGAGCATCATCGTCCCGCTAAGTCGGCCCATCCTGTCCGCACTCGCGATCCTGTTCTTCTTGTCGAGCTGGAACGGCTATCTGTGGCCGCTGACGATCATCAGCAATCCAAAGCTTTGGGTAGTGCAGGTCGCGATGGCCAGGTTCCAATCGCAATATTCGGCATCGTGGAACTATGTCATGGCTGCTTCCACGATCGTAGCGCTACCGATGCTCGTGATCTTCATCGCCTTCCAGCGGCGGATCATCGAATCCATAAAGACAGGCAGCATCGCGTAGCCCCGCTCGTGGATCAACTTCGGCAAGTGGATCGCCGGGAAGTCTTGCCGCGCCCATTGCTCATCTACTCGACCCGGACTTCCTTTCCGTCCTGGCTCCAGCGCGTGTGGAACGAGCCCGCCTTGTCGAGCCGCCGGTAGGTGTGCGCCCCAAAATAGTCCCTGAGGCCTTGGAGCAGGTTCGCGGGGCCGCGCGCGCGCCTCAGCCCGTCATAGTAGCTGAGCGAGGACGAGAAGGCCGGGATCGCGACCCCGTGCGCCACGGCCAGGCCGACGACGCGGCGCCAGGCGGGTTCGGCCTTCACGACGGCGTCGCGGAAGTAGGCCTGCAGGACCAGGTTCGCGATCTTGCTCTCGGCGCCGTAGGCTTCCGTGATCCGGTCCAGGAATCGCGCCCGGATGATGCAGCCGCCGCGCCAGATCTTGGCGATCTCGCCGAGATGCAAATCCCAGCCGTATTCGTGGGAGGCGACGGTCATCTGCTCGAAGCCTTGCGCGTAGGCCACGATCTTGGACGCGTAGAGTGCATCGCGGACGTCGTCGATGTCGCTGCTGCGGGGTTCGCGCGTCGGATCCGTCGCGTGCGGCAAAACCTTCTCGGCCTCCGTCCGCAAGGATCGCTCGCCCGAGAGCACGCGGGCGTAAACGGCTTCCGTGATGCCGGTGAGCGGCACGCCGAGGTCGAGGGCGTTGCGCGCCGTCCAGCGTCCGGTGCCCTTCTGCTCGGCCTCGTCGAGGATCACGTCCACGAGCGGCTTGCCCGTCTCCTCGTCCTGCTTACGCAGCACGGCGGCGGTGATCTCGATCAGGTAGCTGTCGAGGTCGCCCTGCTTCCACTGCTCGAAGATGTCGGCGATCGCGGGCGCCCTCAGGCCGTAGATCGTCTTGAACAGGTCGTAGGCCTCGGCGATCAACTGCATGTCGGCGTACTCGATGCCGTTGTGCACCATCTTGACGTAGTGGCCCGCGCCGCCCTGGCCGATGTAGGTGCAGCAGGGCGTGCCCTGGACCTGGGCTGCCATCTTGGTCACCATGGGCTCGATGCGGGCATAGGCGTCCCGCTCTCCGCCCGGCATCATGCTCGGCCCCTCGAGCGCGCCTTCCTCGCCGCCCGAGACTCCCATGCCGATGAAGCGCAGCCGCTTCTCCTTCAGCGCCTCGAACCGCCGATTCGTGTCCGTGAACAGCGAATTGCCGCCGTCGATGATGATGTCGTCGGGCTCGAGCAACGGCGTGAGTTCATCGATCACCTCGTCCACCGGCTTGCCAGCCTTGACCATGACGATGATCACGCGAGGCTTGCTCAGTGCTGCGACGAAATCCTGGAGCGTCCTGGCGGGCGTGAAGCGGCCTTCGTGGCCGAACTCTTTCACGAGTTCGTCTGTCCGCGCGCCGTGTCGGTTGTAGAGAGCGACACCGAAGCCTTTCCGGGCTGCGTTCCTTGCGAGATTGGCCCCCATGACGGCCAGCCCGAGTACCCCGAGATCAGCAAGTTGCGCCATTCTTCGTTCCTCCCGTTGCCTCGGACGGATCGCCCGGCAATCGAGATTGCTCCTTCTGAGCCTTGCATGACCAGGGGAGGCGATCCTGCCCCGTCGAAGGCTCAGAGCTTCGAGCCGCCGTCAACCCGGAGGGTGTCGCCGCTGATCCAGCGCGCGCCGTCGGAGGCGAGGAAGCGGGTCTTGCCGGTTCATGCTGCCCTTTGGACGCCCTCACCGCTGATCGGCCTGAGCGCCGGCGCAGCATCTCGGCCGCCCTGGTCGTTCCGCGCACGCCGCCAGGCGCCGGGGCTGGTGCCGACGGCACGGGCGAACACGCGGGTGAAGTGGCTCTGGTCGGCGAAGCCGCAGGCGAGCGCCACCTCGGCAAGCGGCAGGGCGGAGCCGAGCAGCAGGTCCTTGGCACGGTCCACGCGGCGTTCCGAGAGCCAGCGGTGCGGCGGCTGGCCGGTGCTCTGCCGGAAGGCGCGGGCGAAGTAGCTGGGCGACAGCCCGCACGCGCCCGCGACATCGGCCAGCGGCACGTCCGCGTCCAGGCGCGCGCTCAAGGCCTCCTTGGCGCGGCGCTCCTGCCAGGGCGCCAAGCCGCCGAGCACAGGGCGGGGCGCGGCCTTCATGCCGCCGTAGGCCTGCGCGAAGTGGGCGAGGAGGGCGAGCGCGACGTGGTCCACGAACAGCGGGCTGGCGTGCTCGGGCCGCTCAAGCACCGGCACCAAGCACGACCCTAGCCGGGCCACGACGGGGTCGGGCGCCGCGGGCGGCCAGGACAGCGTCTCGATCCGCTCCGCGCCGTTGTCGCCGGCGATCTCGTCCAGCGCGGCGCGCGGCACATAGAAGTGCAGGCAGTCGAACGGCCCCTCCACGCTCCCGAGCGGCTCGCGCTCGAGATCGACGACGCTGACGATGCGTCCGTCCGCATACGGGCCTGCGTGCAGCGGCAGAACGCCCGGCCACGGCTCATGGGCGGGGCGGTCGCGCAACTGCGCCGTGATGCCGAAGGCCCTCTCGCGCGCGAGGGGCGTCGCGCTCCCGCGGTCCGGCGCGGCGGCGTCGCGGCGCAGCCGGGTGGCGGCGAGCAGCAGCGAACCTCGTGTCGTGCGGGCGGTGAGCGCCGGTGCCCCGTCTAGCCCGAAATGCCGACCGAGGCGGTTCCCATAGGCGCCCTGCTCAGCAGACATGGCCGCCGCTCCCAGTGCCGAATGCCGCACGGGGCGCGACTGCCTCGACCGGGGCAGTCGCGGGCGTCACCATGGCCGTTGCCGTGAAAAGGAAGTGAGGCATGGGCTGATCTCCAGGCTTCCTCGGCACTCGGGGCGAGCACCAAGCGGCCGCATCTCAGCCCGGCAGGCTTCGCGCCGTCATCGTGCGCGAGCCTAATTCTTCCTAACTTTCCGCCTTGCTTGGCCTAGACGCGGCAGGGAACAGCGACGGCGGCTCTCCGTCCGGCGGGAGGCGCTGCAGCACGAGCCGGACCTCAACGTTCCTGCGCGCCATCCGAGAGTATGGGCACGCCTTGTGGGCCTCGCGCATCAGGCGCTCGGCGATGGCAGGGTCGAGCGCCGGCAAGCGGACATGCAGCTCGATCGCCAGCGCGAAGTGGCCGCCGTCGCCGTGGCCGATGGAGACGAGCGCCGTCACGGTGATCTCGTCGAGCACGAGCCGCAGCTGACGCGCCTCCAGGTCCAAGGCGGCCCCGAAGCTCGCGCCGTAGGCGGCGGCGAACAGCTGCTCGGGATTGACGCCCTCGCCCGTGCCGCCCAGGACGGGCGGGGAGGCCAGGTCCAGGCTGACCAAGCTGCCCAGGATGCCCGCCCTGCCGTCGCGGCCACCGGTAACCTCTGCCGCGGCGGTGTAGAGAACTTCCACGCCAGTCCTTCCCAACGCCCACGCACGCGGTGCGTGGGCGGTTCGCCTGTGGCGACCAAAGTGCGTTCGTGCGACGCTTCCGGCCTGAGACGCCTGCCGCCAACCCAGACGGCGCGGCCCGGGCACAGCATGGGACCCAGCGCGAGAATGGGGCAGTCAATCTTTCCAAAGTTTTCCAAACGGCGCGGTCATGGGTGATCCGACCAAAGCGTTCCTGTTCGCTTCCTACCGCCTGGTTCCGGACCGCCGGGCGCTGCTCGCCGACGGGCACGAGGTCTCCATCCGCAGCCGGGCCTTCGATCTCCTCCTGACGCTGGTGGAGCGGCGCGACCGCGTCGTCTCCAAGGACGAGCTCCTGCAGCTGGTCTGGCCGGGGCGGGTTGTCGAGGAGGGCAACCTCAGCGTCCACATCGCTGGCCTGCGCAAGCTGCTCGGCGGCGGCATGATCGCGACGTTGCCGGGCCGCGGATACCGCTTCGTCGCCCCTGTCGAGGAGGGCGCGGCCGTGCCGATGCCCGCGGCACCGGCGGAGCGGGCGGAGCGGGCGGACATCGCGCCGGCGCCGGGCCGGGTGGAGGCGCCGCCGCGGACCAACCTGCCGGCGTCGGCCTCCCGCCTGATCGGCCGCGATGCCGCCGTGGCCGAGGTGCTCTCGCTGCTCGACGCGCACCGGCTCGTCACGCTGACCGGTGCCGGCGGCATCGGCAAGACGCGCCTCGGCCTGGAGGTCGGGCGGCGCCTGCTGCCGCACTACGCCGACGGCGTCTGGCTGGTGGAACTCGGCCCGCTGTCCGATGGCGGCCTGGTGCCGAGCGCGGTGGCCTCGGCGCTTGGCCTGGATGTCACTGAGGATACGACGTCGGCCGATGCGGTCGCACAGGCACTGCGGTCGAAGGAACTCCTGCTCATTCTCGACAATTGCGAGCACCTCATTGAAGCGGCGGCCAGCATGGCCGAGGTGGTCGTACGCCTATGTCCGCGCGCATCCGTCCTAGCAACCAGCCGAGAGCTGCTGCGGATTGACGGCGAGCACGCCTATCGCGTGGCACCGCTCGATGTGCCGCCCCGGCATGAACAGGAGCCAGATACCGTCCTTGAACACAGCGCCGTGCAGCTTTTCATCGATAGAGCAAAGGCATTGCAATCCTACTTTACGTCGCACCGGGAGAACCTTCCGGCGATCGCCGCGATCTGTCAGCGTCTCGACGGCATACCGCTCGCCATCGAGCTTGCGGCAGCCCGTGTCGCAACGCTTGGGCTGGAGGCGATCCTCTCCCGGCTGGAGGACCGGTTCGCACTGCTGACCGGCGGCCGCCGGACGGCGCTTCCGCGGCAGCAGACGCTCCGCGCAACGCTCGACTGGAGCTACGAACTTCTGCCTGAGGCGGAACGGTGCTTGCTGCGCTCTCTGGCTGTCTTTGCCGGCGGGTTCACACTAGAGGCGGCGACCGCCGTCATGAGCGACACCGGCAGCGACGCGTCGATGGTCGTGGACGGCATCGCCAATCTCGTCGCCAAGTCGCTCGTCGCGGCGGAGGTGGACGGCGCCGACGCGCGCTATCGACTGCTGGAGACGACACGCGCGTATGCGCTCGAGAAGCTCGCCGAGGCGGGCGAAGCTGGCCAGGCCGCGCGACGGCACGCGGAGTTCTTTCGAGACTTCCTGGCGTCGCAGGCATTCGCATCCGAATTACGGCCCGGCACCGAACGCATGGCCCGTTGTTGCCGAGAGATCGACAACGTTCGCGCGGCGATCGATTGGGCCCTGACCCGGGAGGGAGATACCGCGACCGGCATCGCCATCGTCGCCGGCTACGTGCCGGTGTGGCTCCGCTTGTCGCTGCTGGCAGAGTGCCACGAACGCGCCGAGCGCGCATTGGACAGCCTTGACTCCGAAACGGGCCTGGACGCGCACACGCGGATGCAACTGCAGATCGCCTTGGGAGCAGCATTGCAGCACGGGACGCACGTGTCCGAACGGGTCGGGATGGCCAAGGCGCTTGAGACCGCCGAAACCATGGATGACGTGAACTCCCAGTTGCGGGCGCTCTGGGCCATGTGGACCTATCGCTTCAACGGCGGCGAGCACCAGGCGGCACGACCCTTTGCAGAGCGGTTCCTGCGCGTTGCCCGGCGTGCAGGCGACCCAGCCGACGTTCTCGTCGGTGATCGGCTCATGGGCAACGTGTTGCATTTCGCAGGGTGCCAGCAGCAGGCACGGGATGCTCTGGAACGCGTGGTTGACCGCTACGTCGCCCCCGACGATCAACGACACACGATCTGGTTCCATTATGACCAGCGTTTGCTGGCCCGTGCCATGCTGGCCCGGGTTCTCTGGCTACAGGGATTCCTGGACCAGGCCGAGCTCCACGCGCAAGCGAGCCTGGCGGACGCGCAGGCCATGGAGCACAAAGCCTCGGTCTGCTACGTACTCGGGAACAGCCTGTATTTCACCGCGCTGATGGCTGGCGACCTCGCGGCCGCCCAGAGGTCAGTCGCCACGTTGAGCGACATGGTGGCGAGGAATAGCGTAGGCTTCTGGAGAGGCTGGGGCCGCTGCGTAGAGGGGGTGCTGCGAATCAAGCGCGGCGAGTTCGAGACAGGTTCGGCTCTTCTGCGCAGTGCTCTCGACACGCTCGATCGAGCCAAGTTCATCGTGATGCACAACCCGGAGTTCCTCTGTGCCCTTGCTGAAGGCCTCGCCGGCGCCGGTCAGCTCGATGCTGCCCTCGCCACGATCGATGAAGCGCTGGCGCGGTCCGATCACGACGGAGCGTGCTGGTGCGTCGGCGAACTTCTCCGCGTCAAGGGCGAGCTGCTGCTGCGGGGAGCGGGAAGGCAGTCCGTCGCGGCGGCCGAAGGCTGCTTTCTCAGGGCGCTTGACGTGGCGCAGCAGCAGGGCGCGTTGTTCTGGGAGTTGCGGGCCGCGCTCAGCCTGTCCCGCCTGAGGGTGCGGCAGGATCGGCATGACGATGCGCGACAGATCGTCGCGCCTGTGTACAAGCAGTTCACCGAGGGCTTTGGGACGGTGGATCTGCAGGCCGCCAGAACGCTGCTCGAAGAGCTGCCGCCTCAACGCACGGCAGCCGGGTGCTGACCTGCTTCGCCGTCGCGTTCTGCTCTCGGCATGATCCACGCAAAGCGCGACAGAGCCACGATTTTGCCTGCTCCCGCATTCGCGTGCTGCTTCAGCGCAGAAATAGCCAAATCGGCGCAGAGATCTGCAATCCCCTTCGCGGGCGAGCGACTAGCTTCCGACCGACGACGCAGGCCCCTTGCTGACACGCAAAGCGAGGCCGTTGCGGAAAGACCGGGCTCCGGGAGAGCATGATATGACGACGGCCGCCATCACTGACGACACAGGACACGGCAGTTTCTGGAGGCATCTTGCCTGGACGGGAGCGACGCTGCCAACTTCGCTGCGGGGTTTGACAACCACCTGAGACGTGCGGCTGAAGCCTTCTTAGCCCCTGCGCCGCCGCGCTCTCGGGCCATCCTTGGAAAGGTATGACATGCGACGGACTTCCCTAGGCATCCTGGCCGTGGCCTGCGCGGGCATGGCGCTCACCGCCTGCTCGAACCCGCCGCCGGCCACCGTGCAAAGCCAGGCGCCCTCCGTTCCGGTCAATGCGGGCTTCGGCAAGACGCCGGTCAATGCGGGCTTCGGCAACGAGCCGGTCACCAGCGGCTACCATGACACCCAAGGCGCGCCGACCTACCAGCCGTGATCCCTGGCCAGCCGTGATCCCTGGTCACGTCAGCCGGCTTGCCGTGCAGCCCGCGGCAATTCCTGCCACCCGAGGTAACCAAAGCAGCGGCCATACCGAACCAAAGCAGCGACCATTCCGGTGGCTGCGCGTGCATGAAGGAGATAGGCGATGCTTAGATACGTAGCGATCCTCGCGGCTGTGTTCGCGTTGACGGCCACCCAGGTCAGCGCCCAGCAAGCGACCACCTCCCCGGGCTGCGCCGGGCAGCAAGCAGGCGGGGCGAGCCTGCCCGCGCGTGGCCAGCCGGCCGGCGGGGCGAGCCTGCCTGCCCGCGGCCAGCCGGCTGGCGGGGCGAGCCTGCCTGCCCGCGGCCAGCCGGCCGGCGGGGCGAGCCTGCCGGCGCGTGGGCAGCCGGCCGGCGGGGCGAGCCTGCCGGCGCGTGGCCAGCCAGCGGGTGCGACACCCTGCTGATGACGTGACGTCGAACGGCACCGGGACAGAGCGGGCGGGGCGCTGTCATGGCGCGCCGCCCGGTCCGTTCCCGGCGCGTGGAGGAGGATCATGATCGGCACCCGGCGCGGCAGGGGGCGCGGCAGGGGGCGCGGCAGGGCCGGTTGGGTGCTGCTGGCGGCGTTGTGCGCCCTGGCCGGGCCGCTGCGGGCGCCGGCGGCCTACGGGGAGGAGGGACTGGCGCCGTACACTGAGACGGACCTGTTCCGCAGCTTGCTGCCGACCGTGGTCAACATCACCGCGCGCGGGCAGATGGAAGCGCCGGCGGGCGTCATGGTGGCATCCAGTGATGCCCCGCCCCCCGGGCAGATCAAGACGGTGGTGGGATCGGGGTTCGTGATCGACCCCTCCGGGATCGTCGCCACCAACTGGCACGTGGTGGCTGGCGCGTCCGAGATCATCGTGAACTTCTCGGACGGCTCCAGCACGCCCGCCACCGTGCTCAGCGCGACCCGCGTGGGCGACATCGCCCTGCTCAAGGTGGCGGTGGGCCATAAGCTGCCCGCGGCGCGCTGGGGCGACAGCGACAAGGTCCAGATCGGCGATCCGGTGGTGGCCATCGGCAACCCGCTCGGCCTGGGGATGTCGGTCAGCTCGGGCATCGTCAGCGCGCTCAACCGCAACATCATGGAGACGCCGTACGACAACTTCATCCAGACCGATGCGGCGATCAACCACGGCAACTCCGGCGGCCCGTTGTTCAACATGCATGGCGAGGTGATCGGGATCGACACGGCGATCGTCTCGCCCACCACCGGCTCGGCCGGCCTGGGCTTTGCCATCCCGGCGAGCGACGCGCAGTTCGTGATCGGCCGGATGCTGAAATACGGCTGGGTGCGGCCGAGTTGGCTCGGCATGATCGTGCAGCAGGTGACGCCGGACATGGCGCGGGCGCTGGGCATGGCGCGGCCCGAGGGCTCGATCGTGGCGGCGGCGGTGCCTGACGGCCCGGCGGCGAAGGCCGGGGTGCAGGTCGGCGACGTGGTGCTGCGCTTCGGCGACAAGACCCCGTCCGACGAGCGGGCGCTGCTGCGCATGATCGCGGAGACGCCGCAAGGGCAGACCAGCAGCCTGGCCATCTGGCGGGCGGGCCAGGAGCGGGTGCTGCCGGTCATCGTCCGCGAATGGCCGCGCCAGCAGTGGGACAAATACGACATGGTCGCCAAGGCGGCGCCGATCCGCTGGACGCTGCCGGCCGATTTCGGCCTGAGCCTCGCCGATCTCAGCGACAAGACCCGTGCCCACTACGGCCTGGACGTGCAGCAGACCGGCGTCCTGATCACCGGCGTTGCCGCCGACACCGATGCGGCGGAGCACGGGCTGGTGGCGGGCGACGTGATCCTGCGCGTGCAGGATGCGCCCGTGGGCTCGTCCTCGGAGGTCCAGGCGCGGCTCGACGCCGCCCGCGAGGCGAAGCACAGCTTCGCGCTGCTGCTGGTGCTGTCCAAGGCGCAGACCCGGCCCGGCGCGCGATGGATCCCGCTGCGCGTCGGACCAGACTGAAGCGCCGTCAAGCCGACCCGGAGCGCGCGACAGCGGCCGCGTAGGTCTCGGGCCGGACGTGGCGGTCGATCACCGGGTTGAGCTGATGGATGGTCAGTCCGCGCGAGCTCTCGGCCGTCCGGTCCAGGCCGAGGCTGGCGGCGTCTTCACCCGCGTGTTCGCCCGCGCCGTCGGCACCAGCCCCGGCGCCTGGCGGCGTGCGCGGAACGACCAGGGCGGCGAGACGCTGCGCCGGCGCTCAGGCCAATCAGCGGTGAGGGCGTCCAAAGGGCAGCACGAACCGGCAAGACCCGCCGTGCCGGGGAGAGCAGTTTTGAGGCAGACGCGATGATCCGGGCAACGCCGTCCCGGTCGTCCGCGCCAGGAAGTCCGACCCCGGACCGCGCGGTCCGTCAAGCATCCGCCCCCGCGCGCACCAACAGGAAAGATCACTGTCATGAACACGCACTCTCTCAGCCTTGCCGCCACTGAAGCAATCAACGACGGAGCAAGGCGATGAACGCGCTGAGGGACCGGCAACTGGCCGGCCGCTGAGGTCGCCGCCGGCGAACACTCATCCAACCATGCCTGCCTGGATCACGGGCAGGGTTCCTCGACACAGGAGAGCCACCATGAGGACCACCCTACTCGCCGTCGCGGCGGCGCTCAGCCTCGCCACGGTCACTGCCCACGCCACATCCGACGGAGTTGCAAGCCTCGGCAACGGCGACCCATTCCCCGTCCGGGCGCCCATGGCGCAAGCCGACGCGCAGGAGGCCGCGAACAGCAGTTCCGGCCGTGTCATCCAGCCCTCCGGCGTGGGCGACCTCCGCCAAGCCCTTTCTCCCGGACAGCGGCAAACCTTTGATCGCGACTTCACCTCGCCCGCCGGCATCGGCTGCGGGCTGCTCTGCCGCGCGGGGATCCAGTAGCGGACGGGCCAAGCGTTCACCCCCACACGCATCAACAGGAAAGATCACCATCATGAACACGCGTCTTCTCAGTCTCGCTGCCGCACTGGCCCTGTCCGTCAGCAGTGGGGCCGTCAACAGCGCGGCGATGGCCCAGGCCGCCTCATCCTCCGTCGCGGCGAGCGCGGTCGGGCGCTGGCTCTACGACGCGCAGGGCAACAACATCGGCAGCGTCCGCGGCCTGGCCGACGGCGGCCGCACCGCGGTGATCATGGTCGGCTCCTACTTCCGGCCCGGCAGCTACGAGGCGCGGGTCCCGGCCAGCGCGCTGTCCGTCGCGGATGGCAAGGTCACGCTGCAGACCGAGACAATGCAGGCGCTGAACGCCCGCCCCCGCTCTCGCTCGCGGGGGTGATGAGCGATGCGCAGCCCGCGATGGCCGGGTTCGAGGTCAGCGGGCAGCGCGGAGAGAGACCACTCGCACCGCAGCAGCTTCAGGAGATCACCGCCATGATCAGCAACCGCATCCCTGGGCTGGCGCTCGCAGCCGCCCTCATGGCTGGCGTCGCGGGCAGCGCGAACGCCGCCGAACCGCGCGGAGCCGTGCCGCAGCTGGCCGGCATCAGCACCGACCTCGGCCACAACGCGTCCGCGCTCACCTACTGGGTGGACGAAGCCGATGGCTTCCACGTCGTCACCACGATCGACACGGTCGTGGGCAGCGGGGCCGTGCCCGAGCAGAGCCGGCACGCCGTCGTGCGCTTCTCCGCGCTGATCCTGCCCGGCGAGTCGCAGGTGATCTCGGTGCCAGGGCCGGTTGGCTCGCAGCCGCAGGCGCTGCGCATCCGCCGCCTCGCGAATCAGTTCGGCGCGGGCATCATCGAGGTTGACCGCATCCCGGCGCCGGAGATCGAGGCCGGGAACGGCGGCCTCACGAATTAGCGCCCGACCTGCCCCACAACGCTGCGTCGCAGAAGAACGGAAGCCCAGCCGCATGTCCTCCACCTTGCGCACCCGTCCCGCCACGGCGCGTGCTCCACGCTCCCTCACATGGCGCGCCGCCGCTGTCGTGGCGCTCCTCGCCGCGGGCGCGGGCACCTGGTTCGCGCTCAGCCATCGCGGCGGTCCCGCCGTCGCTCAGGTTGGTCCACCCGCCGCGGCGGCGGTCACGGTCAGCCTGCCGCTGCGGCGCAGCGTCGCCCGCTGGACCGACTTCACCGGGCAATTCTCCGCGGTGGACCAGGTCGAGCTGCGCGCCCAGGTCAGCGGCTACCTGACCGAGATACACTTCACCGACGGCCAGATCGTGCGCAAGGGCGACCTGCTGTTCGTCATCGACCCGCGCCCGTATGAGATCGCGCTGCAGCAGGCCGTGGCGCAGTATCAGACCGCCACGGCCGGGCTGGATCTGGCAAACAAGGAGGTCTCGCGCACCACCGATCTGACGCGCGACGACTTCGCCTCCCGCGAGCTGCTGGACCAGCGTGTCCAGGCACAGCGCGCCGCCTCGGCCGCACTTGAGCAAGCTAAGGCGGCGATCCACGCGGCGCAGCTCAACCTCGAGTTCACCCACATCACCGCCCCCTTCAGCGGCAAGATCAGCCTGCGCCACGTCTCGATCGGCAGCCTGATCAGCGGCGGACCGGGTGCCGCCACCGGCACGGCGCTGACCAGCATCGTCTCCCTCGACCCGATCCACCTCGACTTCGATCTGAGCGAGGCGGACTACCTCGCCTACCAGCGCTTCCTGGCCACGAAGCAGCCGGGCCTGGACAGCAGCATCCGAGCCAGCCTCAGCGACGAGCAGGGTTGGCAGCGGCGCGGCACGCTGGATTTCATCGACAACCAGATCGACCGCGGCAGCGGCACGATGCATGCCCGCGCCAGCCTCGCCAACCCCGACCTGCTGATCGCGCCGGGCCAGTTCGCGCGGCTGCGCCTGCCGATCTCCGCGCCCCGCCCGGTGATGCTGGTGCCGGATGCGGCACTCGTGACCGATCAGTCCCGCAAGCTGCTGATGGTGGTCACGGCTGACGGCACGGTCGTGCCGAAGCCGGTCGAGATCGGCGCGCTCGACGGCGGGGAGCTTCGCGTGATCACCAGCGGCATCGCCGCGACCGACCAGGTGGTCATCAACGGCCTGATGCGGGTGCGCCCCGGCATGAAGGTCACGCCGCAGCCGGGCAAGATCGCCCTTGCGTCCGAGAGCTGAGAGGGCCGCGCCATGCGACTGTCCCATTTCTTCATCGAGCATCCGATCTTCGCGGCGATGCTGTCGCTGTTCATCACCCTCGTTGGCGGCGTCGCCTACTTCGCTCTCCCGGTGACGCAGTACCCGGACATCGCGCCGCCCGTGATCCAGGTCACGGCGAGCTATCCGGGCGCGTCGGCCGAGGTGCTGAGCCAGACCGTCGCCACGCCGCTGGAGCAGCAGATCAACGGCGTCGAGAACATGCTGTATTTCAGCAGCCAGGCGACCGGCGACGGCAAGCTCATCGTCTCGGTCACCTTCAAGCTCGGCACCAACCTCGACACCGCGCAAGTGCTGACGCAGAACCGCGTCGCCATCGCGCTGCCGCGCCTGCCGGATGTCGTGCAGCGGCTCGGCGTGACGGTGAAGAAGAACTCCCCCGACATCCTGATGGTGATCCATCTCACCTCACCGGACCACACGTACGACCAGCTCTACATGTCGAACTACGCGACGCTGCACGTGAAGGACGCGCTGTCCCGGCTGCAGGGCGTCGGCGACGTGCAGATCTTCGGCAGTCGCGACTATGCGATGCGGATCTGGCTCGATCCGGACAAGGTCGCCGCCCACGACCTGACGGCGGGTGAGGTCGTGTCCGCGTTGCAGGCGCAGAATGTGCAGGTCTCCGCGGGCATATTGGGCCAGCCGCCGCTGCCGCGGCCCGACGCCTTCCAGCTCAACGTGCAGGCTCTCGGACGGCTGACCGATCCGGCGCAATTCGCCGACATCGTCGTCAAGTCCAACTCCGCCGGCCGGGTGACGCGCGTGCGCGATATCGGCCGCGTGGAGCTGGGCGCGCAGGACTACGGCTCCAACAGCTACCTGAACACGCAGCCGGCGACGGCGCTGCTGGTCTTCCAGCAGCCCGGATCGAACGCGCTCGCCACGGCGCAGGGCATCTACGCGACGATGCGGGGCCTGTCCGCCGAGTTTCCGCAGGGGCTGCGGTACGACATCGCCTACGACACGACGGGGTTCGTCGCCCAGTCGGTGCACGAGGTGGTGAAGACCATCTTCGAGGCGGTGGCGCTCGTCGTGGTCGTCGTGATCCTGTTCCTGCAGACCTGGCGCGCCTCCGTCATCCCGATCGTCGCCATACCGATCTCGCTGATCGGGACGTTCGCCGTCCTGTCAGCCGCCGGCTTCTCGCTGAACAACCTGTCGCTCTTCGGGCTGGTGCTCGCCGTCGGCATCGTCGTGGATGACGCGATCGTCGTGGTGGAGAACGTGGAGCGCAACCTGCGGCTCGGCCTGACCCCGCGCGAGGCCGCGCACAGGACGATGGACGAGGTCGGCGGCGCCCTGCTTGCGATCGCCCTGACGCTCTGCGCGGTGTTCATCCCGTCCGCCTTCATCTCGGGCATCTCCGGCCAGTTCTTCCGCCAGTTCGCGGTCACGATCGCCGCGTCCACGGTCATCTCCTGCTTCGTCTCGCTGACCCTCAGCCCGGCGCTCTGCGCGCTCCTGTTCAAGCCGCATGAGACGCATCCGCCTGCCACACGGGGACCGCGGCTGGCGCGGCCGGTCGTCGCGTTCTTCGCCGGGTTCAACCGCGGCTTCGAGTGGCTGTCCGAGCGGTTCGGCCGGCTGACGTCGCGGCTGATCCGGATGAGCGCGGTCGTGCTGGCCGTCTATGTGGGGCTGATCGGCCTGACCGGCTGGCAGTTCAGCCGCGCCCCCACCGGCTTCATCCCGGAGCTGGACCAAGGCTACCTGATCACCGTGCTGCAGCTTCCCCCGGGCGCCTCGCTGACGCGGACCGACGCCGTGGTGCGCCGGGCGACGAAGATCATCCTGGACACGCCCGGCGTAGCGAAGGCCGTGGTGTTCGCCGGCCTCGACGGCGCCAGCCTGACCAACGCATCCAACGCCGGCACGATCTTCTCCCCCCTGCGTCCCTTCGAGGACCGGCGGACCGCCGCGCTGAGCGGCCCCGCGATCCTGGCCTCGCTGCGCCAGAGGCTCTCGGTGATCCAGGACGCCTTCGTCATCGTCCTGGCGCCACCGCCGGTCAGCGGCATCGGCAACTCCGGCGGCTTCAAGATGATGCTTGAGGACCGGCAGGGCCTCGGCTCGGCAGCGCTGGCGGCGGCGGCCCAGGACATGGCGGCCTCCGCCAATGCGGTTCCCGGCCTGGCGGGCGTGTTCACGCAGTTCAGCAGCGGCACGCCGACCGTCTTCGCCGACATCGACCGAGTGAAGGCGGAGAAGCTCGGGGTCTCCCCGGACAAGGTGTTCGAGGCGATGCAGGTCTATCTCGGTTCCGCCTACATCAACGACTTCAACTATCTCGGCCGCACCTACGAGGTCACGGCGCAGGCTGATGGCCGGTTCCGGGCAACGACCGACGACATCGCGCGCTTCAAGACCCGCAACGCGACAGGGGCCATGGTGCCGCTTGGCTCGATCGCCAGCTTCCACGACGTCACAGGGCCATACCGCGTTCCGCGCTACGACCTTTTCCCGGCCGCGGAGGTGCAGGGCGGCACCGCTCCAGGCGTGTCCTCCAGCTACGCTCTTGCGGCGATGGAGAAGCTCGCGGCCGAGCGCCTGCCCGCCGGCATGGGGTTCGAGTGGACCGATCTCGCCTTTCAGCAGAAGCAGGCCGGCAACAGCACGATCCTGGTCTTCGGCGCCTCGGTGATCTTCGTGTTCATGGTGCTGGCGTCCCAGTTCGAGAGCTTGAGCCTGCCGCTCTCGGTCGTGCTGATCGTGCCGATGTGCCTGCTGGCCGCGGTCTCCGGGCTGCTGCTGCGGGGCATGAGCGTCGATATCCTGGCGCAGATCGGCTTCGTCGTGCTGGTAGGGCTCGCGTCGAAGAATGCGATCCTGATCGTGGAATTCGCCAAGCAGGCACAAGAGGCCGGCGTCACAGTCAATGAGGCGGCCGTGCAAGCGGCACGCACGCGCCTGCGGCCGATCCTGATGACGTCCTTCGCGTTCATCTTGGGCGTCGTGCCGCTGATGACGGCGACCGGGGCAGGGGCGGAGATGCGGCAGTCGCTCGGCACCGCGGTGTTCTTCGGGATGCTCGGCGTCACGGTGTTCGGACTGGTGTTCACCCCGGTCTTCTACACCGTGGTGCAGCGTCTCGCCCGTGTTCGGCACGGTATCCAGCCAATCGCCTCGACGGCCGCGGAGTAGCCCGCCTTGGCGATGTCCGCGAAGAGAACATGCAGGATCATGGAGGCTCGTTCCCGCCCCGGAGAAGTCGCTGGTAGGGGCAGACCAGCTCCGAAGCTGGTGCGACGGATCAAGACGGGGGCGAGCTATCGCAAGCGACCACCTCGCCAACTTCGCCCGCTTCGCAGGCGGCAACGGCGTCCACTGGGCGGCGACCGCGATCGAGGCCGGGCACCAAGTACTCGCCGGGAATTGAGCGCGGCCGGTGTCATTGCCCGGCCGCATGTCCGCGCTATGCTCTGACCACGTCCTTCAGCTCTAATCGTCGCTCATGCCAGCCGCACTCCTCCTTGGCTTCGCACTCGTCGCCATCACGGCCCTCGCCGCTGTCGTCGCGCGCCGTCTGCATGTGCCGCACTCGATCCTGCTCGTGCTCGTGGGCGTGGCGCTGGCGTTCGTGCCCGGGCTGCCGCGTGTCACGCTCGATCCCGAGCTGGTGCTGCTGCTCTTCCTACCGCCGCTGCTCTACTCCTCGGGCGTGGGCATGAGCTGGCGCGGCTTCCGGGCCAATCTGCGCCCGATCATGCTGCTCGCGGTGGGCTGCGTGCTGTTCACCGCCACGGCGGTCGCCGCCGCCGCGCACTGGCTGCTGGGCCTGCCCTGGGCGGTGGGCTTCGTGCTCGGCGCCGTGGTGTCTCCCCCCGATGCGGTGGCACCCATGGCCATCGCCCGGCGGCTCGCGGTCCCGACGCGCTTGATGACGATACTGGAAGGCGAGGGGCTCGTGAACGACGCCACCGCGCTGATCCTGTTCAGCTTCGCGATCGCGGCCGTGGCCAGCGGTGGGGTGTCCGTCGCGGAGGCCGCCACCACCTTCGCCGCGATCGTCATTGGCGAGCTGTTCTGGGGTCTGGGCGTGGGTTGGGTGCTGCTGCGGCTGCGGCACCTGGTCCGCGACCCGCAGGTGGAGATCCTGCTGGCACTGCTCACGCCGTATCTTGCGTTCTGGCTGCCGCACCTGCTCGGGGGCTCCGGCGTGCTCGCGAGCGTGGCGGCCGGGCTCTACATCAGTTGGAACGGCCCGCGTTTCATCGCACCGGCGACGCGGCTGCAAGGTTACTTCGTCTGGGGACTGCTTGTTTATCTGATCGAGGGCTTGGTGTTCCTGCTGACCGGGTTGCAGGCGCACGTCGTAGCGGCCGCGTCCAACACCGGCAGCTGGGACCGGCTGCTGATTGCGGGCGCGGTCACCAGCCTCGTGGTGATCGCGGTGCGCTTCGTGTGGGTATTTCCCGCCACCTATCTGCCGCGCTGGTTGCCAACCGTCCTGCGCGCCCGCGCCGCGCTGCCGCCGTGGCGGTACCCCTTCATGATCGGCTTCACCGGCATCCGCGGCGTGGTCTCGCTCGCCGCCGCGCTCTCGATCCCGCTGGCGCTCGACGGCGTGCCGTTCCCCGCGCGCGATCTCGTGCTGTTCGCCACGTTCTGCGTCATCCTCGTGACCTTGGTTGGCCAGGGCACAGTGCTGCCCTGGGTGATCGCGCGGCTGGGACTGGCCGACGCCGGGCGGGAGGAGGCTGCCCAAGCCAAGCACCGCGAGGTGACGGCCCGGATCGCCGGGGTCGATGCAGTGCTGGCCCGTCTCGACGAACTCGAGCGCAAGGGGGCGCCCATCTCGGCAGTCGGTGTGCTGCGCCAGCGACACCGGGACCGCCGTTCCGAGTTCATCGGCACTGCCGACGATGCGGTGCCGGGCAGCCCGGTTGCCGACGAGGCTGCGCTGCAAGTGCAGCTCATCGAGGCCGAACGCCTCGCTCTCGCCAGGCTCTACGCCTACGACGACATCACCGACGAGGCGCGCCGCCGCATTGAGCGCGAACTCGACTTGGAGGATGCGCGCGTACGTCATGAAGCCGAGAGCGCGACCGGAGACGAGCTGCACGCGGATCCCCGCTCGACTGCGATGACGAGCATTGTTACAGTGACGGGTGAGGCGCGTTGAGAAACTGTCTCTGAACGCCCTCGGAACGGAGGGTTGGGTGGCCGGGCGCGGACCTCCATCTTGGCAGGGAGCTTGCTCCGAGGCCGGATACGTTCACGCAGACTGCTCAGCGCCAGACAGGTCAACACAGCTTGCAGACGGGGCGGGCCATATGTTCAAGCGCATCGCCCTGCACAGCGACAAAGCCGACCCGAGCTTCAGCGCTATGATCTATCTCAGCGCCGCCATCATCAACTCACGATGAAGCTCAACAGACCCCGGACCGCGAGGCGGGGGTAAATCGAGAGGTGCGCATTGGAAAATGCCTACAGCGTTTCGCGTCCAAGTTGGGACGCGAAACGCTGTAGCTTTCGTTTTGGCGAGCATCTTCACGCAGGACGCTTGTCCCAAGCGTCCTGCGATCTGCTCTAAATGTGTGGTGCGAGACGCGAACACTGGCGGAGGGGGTGGGATTCGAACCCACGGTACGCTTGCACGTACAACGGTTTTCGAGACCGTCACAATCGGCCACTCTGTCACCCCTCCGGCACCCCTCCGGCGCGGGCGCAGGGTATAGGGCGGGGTGGGGCAGGGTGCAACGGTGATGAATGAGGTAGGTATCGAGGCGCTCTCACCGAACTGGAAACTCCAGTCAACCGTGGCCACGTGATCGGAGTCCAGGGCCCGCCTCATGGGCTAGCGAGGAGAAGATCCAATGACGGCCAGGATAGCGAGCAGGACTGCTTCGGCAATAAATGACGTTGGACCGGGCACTGCCTCGTGACCGACCAACCCCGTGTCGCACTCTTCGTCACCTGCCTTGTGGACCTCTACCGACCCACGGTGGGCTTCGCGGCGATCCGTCTCCTGGAACAAGCCGGTTGCCGGGTCGAGGTGCCGCGTGCCCAGACCTGCTGCGGCCAGCCCGCCTACAACAGCGGCGACCGCGCTACTGCGCGGGCGGTAGCTGAGGGCGTGCTCGCGGCGTTCGGTGGCTACGACTACGTCGTCGTGCCCTCTGGTTCCTGCGGGGGAATGCTGCGGCACCATCTGCCCACGCTGTTCGACGATGACCCGAACCTGCGCGCCCGCGCCGACGCGCTCGCGAGCCGCACCTACGAGCTGATCCAGTTCCTCCGCGATGTGCGCGGCATCGAGCAGCTAGCGGCCGGCTATCCAGGGATCGTGACCTATCACGACAGTTGCTCGGGCCTGCGCGAGTTGGGTATCAAGCAGCAGCCGCGCGACCTGCTCCGCGGCGTGGAAGGGCTGGAGTTGCGGGAACTCCCGGACGCCGAGGTGTGCTGCGGCTTCGGCGGCACGTTCTGCGTGAAGTATCCTGAGATCTCGACCCGCATGGTAAGCGACAAGGCGGCCGACATCGCTGCCACGGGCGCGGACACGGTGCTCGCCGGTGACATGGGCTGCCTGCTCAACATCGCTGGCCGCCTCAAGCGCGAGGGCAGCCCGGTACGCGTCCGCCACGTCGCCGAGGTGCTGGCCGGCATGGCTGATGCGGTGCCCCCTATCGGCGAGGGGCGCTGATCCCATCACCTAGTCGTCACGCAACCCGAACCCGGCATCGCTGGTTGATGTCCCGTGCGGCGCCGCCGCGCGCAACGCATTCGCGGGAGCGCACGATGAAGAGCATGAACGACCTGTTCCTGCACTTCCTGCAGGACATCTACTACGCAGAGAAGCAGGGCCTGAAGGCGCTCGCCAAGGTTGGCAAGCACGCCGAGAACGAGGATCTCAAGGAGTTCGTCCAGGAGCAGCGCGATCAGAGCGAGCACCATGTCGAAGTCGCTGGAGCAGGTGTTCGAGACGCTAGGCAAGCGGCCCCGCGGCAAGACCTGCGCTGCCATGAACGGACTGGTCGAGGAGGTCAACGAGGCCATCAGCGAGGGCGAGAAGGGCAGCGTGCTCGATGCGGCGCTCATCGCGGGCATGCAGGCCATGAAGCACTACGAGATCGCGAGGCTCGGCGCGCTCAAGGCGTGGGCCAAGGAGATGGGCAATGACAAGGCCGCGGAGCTGCTCAGCGGTTTGGTCGAGGAGGACAGGGAGGCCGACGAGGATCTGAGCGACATCGCCGAGGAGCGCACCAACCCCGAGGCTTCTGAGCACGGCGATGACGGCGAGAATGACGAGGACGACGACGAAGAGGGTGAGGAAGATAGCGACGAAGACGATGACGACGACGATGATGACGAAGAGGAAGAGGAAGAGGACGACGATGAGGCCGCGGCGGAGCCAGCGAAGGTGACGCGCTCCACGCCTTCGCGCGGCAGGACCGCGAAAGCCTAATCCGCCACGATGCAGCCCGAACTCCGCTGGGCCTGCGTAAGCCTGCCCGGCGAGATAGCCCAACGGAGCGTCCGGGCCTATATCAAGGCCTGAAAGGACGCCGCCATGCTCGCCACCTCGCACGCCTTCAAGGAGAACGCCCACGAGGCGCTGCGCAACGAAGGTTTGCAGCGCAGCCTCGCGCGCAGCAAATCGAGCTTCCAGGCGCGCCGGGCGGCGGCGGTGATGAACCTTCCCGAGTTCGAGCAGCTCCGCGATGTCGGCCGCGCGATCAAGGATCACACCCTCGCCAACCTCGATTTCTACCTGGAGCAGTTCGCCGCCAGCGTCGAGCGCGCGGGCGGCCACGTTCATTGGTGCAGCACCGCGGACGAGGCACGCGACGCCGTGCTCGGCATCTGCCGTGAGGCCGGCGCGCGGACCGTGACCAAGGGCAAGAGCATGATCAGCGAGGAACTGGTCCTCAACGATCATCTGGAACGCCACGGGATCACGCCGATCGAGACCGACCTCGGCGAATACATCATCCAGCTCCGCCAGGAGCACCCGAGCCACATCATCGCCCCCGCTTTCCACCTCAACCGCGAGGACTGGGAGGCGCAGTTCCGCCTGAGTCACACGGACCTGCCCGCCGACCGCGTGTTCGCCGAGCGGCGCGACATCCTGACCGAGGCGCGCTCGCGCCTACGCGAGCGGTTCCTCGCCGCCGACGTGGGCATCACTGGCGCCAACTTCCTCATCGCCGAGACCGGCAGCAGCGTCATCGTGACCAACGAGGGCAACGGCGACCTCACGCAGACGCTGCCGCGCGTCCACATCGCCATCGCGAGCATCGAGAAGGTCGTGCCCACGCTGGAGGATGCGACCAGCCTGCTCCGCATCCTCGCCCGCAGCGCCACGGGCCAGGATTTCTCCGTCTATACGACCTTCAGCACGGGCGGCCGGCGTGCCGGCGACCTCGACGGGCCGGAGGAATACCACGTCGTGCTCGTGGACAACGGGCGCAGCGCCATGATGGGCACCGAGTTCCAGGACATGCTGCGCTGCATCCGCTGCGCCGCCTGCATGAACCACTGCCCGGTCTATGGCGCGATCGGCGGCCACGCCTACGGCTGGGTCTATCCCGGCCCAATGGGCAGCGTGCTCACCCCCGCGCTGATCGGCGTGGACGAGGCCGGGAATCTCCCGAACGCGACGACTTTCTGCGGCAAGTGCGAGAGCGTGTGCCCGGTGAAGATCCCGTTGCCCAAGATGATGCGGCACTGGCGCGAGCGCGAGTTCGAGCGGCATCTGCAACCCGCCGCGCAGCGCAAGAACCTCGCCCTCTGGGCCTGGTTCGCCCGGCGCCCGGCCGCCTACCGTGCCATGACCCGCGCCGCCGTGGCCGCCCTCGGCATGGCCGGACGCAAGCGGGGCCGGTTCGCCAGCCTGCCGCTCGCGAGCGGCTGGACCGCCACGCGCGACATGCCCGCGCCCGAGGGCGAGACCTTCTTTACCCGCTACGCGCGCGAGCAGCGGTCGAAGGGATGACCAAGGAAGCCATCCTCGGCGCGATCCGCCGCGGCCTGCACCGTGGCCCGCTGCCGCCCGACCAGCAAGCGATGCTGTTCGGCCGCCTCGCCCAGCACCCGCGCCATCTGATCCCGGCGCGCAGCCGCGTGGGCCGGGCGGAGCAGGTGGCGCTCCTCGTGCGCAACGTGGAGAAGGAGTTCGGCACGGTGGAGCGCGTCGCGGGTGCGGACGCGGTGCCGGGCGCCGTCGCCGCGTTCCTGGCCGCGCAGAACCTGCCGAGCGAGCTGGTCATGGCGCCGCACCCCGAGTTGCGCGCGATGCCCTGGGACGAGCGGCCACTGCTTCGCGTGCGCGAGGGCCGGGCAGAGGCGACCGACCTCGTGAGCGTGCAGCACGCCTTCGCCGGCATCGCGGAGACGGGCACGCTGATGCTGCCCTCGGCTCCCGAGCGGCCGACCACGCTCAACCTGCTCCCCGACACCGCGATCGTGGTGTTGCGGGCGTCCCGGGTCGTCGGTCCCTACGAGGACGCCTGGGACCTCCTCCGCGGCGAGCGGAGGGACGCGGCGCCAAGGGGAGATACCGCGGGCTTCATGCCGCGCAACGTGATGCTCGTGACCGGCCCATCCCGGTCCGCGGACATCGAGCAGACCCTTGAGCTGGGCGCCCACGGGCCGCGCCAGCTCCACATTGTCCTGATCGAGGACGACACAGACGCAACTTTGGGGCACTAGCCGCATGAAAAGCGACCACCTGCACGTCACGTTCTCGCCCTGGACGGCGCCGCCCGATCTCACGGCAGGTTTCCTCAACGCCGTGCTGCAGGCTCAGCTCAAGTTCGCCCGCGCCACGGCCGAGGCAGCAATCGCTGCTCAGTTCGGCTTCGCCCGCGCGGTCGCGGCGGCGGCGCTCGACGCACAGCAATCCATGGTGCGTCACCTCCTGGCCGGCGCCTTCTCCCAGCACTGAGCGGCTCGTGCCACGTGGGCTCACCGAGGCCGACCGCCTGGTCTGGGCCGGATACGCGCTGAACGTCCGCGCGCTACGTGGGGCGCTGCCCACGCTGGCGCTCCCGAAGGCACCGATGCCAGTGCCATCGCAGCCTGCGCCGGCACGCTCGCCGCCTGCTGCCCCGCGCCGCCCGGCGCCACCCGTTCAGGTCGGCGCCGCGCCCGCCGGGCTGGACCGGGCGACCTGGACGCGGTTCCGCACCGGAAAGCTCGTCCCTGCCCGAACGCTCGACCTGCACGGCCGGACCGCCAATCGCGCCCACGAGGCGCTGCACGCCTTCCTTCGCGCCGCGCACGCGGAGGGCCTGCGCTGCGTCGAGGTGGTCACGGGGCGCGGCCAGCGGGAAGACGGCGTTCTGCGCCGCGAGCTGCCGCACTGGCTGAACAGCCCGGACCTGCGCCCGCTCGTCCTCGCGGCGAGCCATCCGCACCCGGCGAACCCTGGAAGCGTGCGGGTGCTGCTGCGCCGGGTTAGGGGCTAGCGCGCCGCCTCGCTTTCCGCCGGCTTCGGCGCCGCCACCCGCGCCTCGATCCGGTCCCAGATCTTGGCCGCCAGATTCGTGCCGTCGAACCGCTGCACCTCCTGGATGCCCGTGGGCGAGGTCACGTTGATCTCGGTGAGCCAGTCGCCGATCACGTCTATGCCGACGAAGAGGAGGCCGTGGTCGCGCAGGTAGGGGCCGATGCGTGCGCAGATCTCGCGGTCGCGCGCGGTGAGCAACGCTTTCTCGGCACGGCCGCCGACGTGCATGTTGCTCCGTGCCTCGCCTTGCGCGGGGACGCGGTTGATGGCGCCCATCGGCTCGCCGTCCACCAGGATCACGCGCTTGTCTCCCTGGCGCACGGCCGGCTCGTAGCGCTGGATCATGAGCGGCTCGCGTGAGCGGGCGAAATGCATCTCCAGCAACGCGCCCAGGTTCTCGTCGTCCTCGCGGATGCGGAACACGCCGGCGCCGCCGTTGCCGAAGAGCGGCTTGACCACGATGTCGCGGTGCTCGGCGCGGAAGGCACGGATCGCTTCCCAGTCCCAGGTGACGAGGGTGGGTGACATCAGCTCGGGGAAGTGCGTGACCAGCAGCTTCTCCGGGCTGTCCCGCACCCAGCGCGGGTCGTTTACGACCAAGGTGTGCGGATGGACGTGCTCCAGCATGTGAGTGGCCGTGATGTAGCCCATGTCGAATGGCGGGTCCTGGCGCATGAGGATCACGTCCATGGCGCCGAGGTCGAGGCGCTCCGCCGGGCCGAAGCTGTGGTGCCCGCCTTCACCGCGCCGCACAGTGACAGGCCGCGCCACCGCCGTCAGCCGCTCCGCCCGGCGCCCCTCCGGCGCTCTCCTTGCCTTCGCGCAGGCTCATGTGACGCACCTCATAGTGCCAGAGCCGGTGGCCCCGCGACTGTGCCTCGGTCATGAGCGCGAAAGTGCTGTCCGCGTCTGGGTTCACGCCTTCGATCGGGTCCATCTGGACCGCGACGCGCAAGGGCTTGGACATATCAGCCTCGACTGTTGGGGCGGCCCTTCTAGCAGAGCGGCCGGCGGCCAGCGAGAAGGCCCCTGATCGTGGCACGGAGGCATGTCGCTCCCGATTTTGTGAGCATTTCGGCCTTAGTTATGCCATAATGCTCAGAACGGCGGATCTGTGGGAGGCGATGGCATGATCGTTGATTTGCGTATCTATACCTGTCGCCCGAATAGGACAGGTGAATTCGTGGCGATCTACAAGGAATTAGCCTGGCCGTTGCAGCAGAGACACCTTGGCCGCTGCCTCGGCTGGTTCACGACGCAGGAGGGCCAGCTCAACCAGGTTGTCCATCTCTGGGCGTATGAGAGCCAGGCCGACCGCGAGACCCGGCGCACCGCGCTCGCCGCAGACCCGGACTGGGACGCGTACCTCGCCCGCGTCGCGCAGGCTGACGTCTTGCTCAGCATGGAGAACCGGCTTCTCCGCCCGACCGATTTCTCGCCCGTCCCGTGACGCCCTCCCTCGCGCTCCCGGCCGTCAATTTCTTCATGGCCGATGTGGGCGGCGGCATCGGCCCGTACCTCTCCATTTGGCTGCAGGGCCACGCCGGGTTCGACGCCGGGCGCGTCGGCGCAGTGCTTACGGCAGGTAGCATCGCCGGCGCCCTGGTCGCGACACCTGCCGGGCAGTTGGTGGACCGGCTCGGTCGGCCGCGGCTCATGCTCGGCCTGGCATGTTTCCTGATCGTGGTAGGCACGCTCGCGCTCATCCCGGCCCACGCCTTCTGGGCCGTGGCGCTGGCACAGTGCGTGGTCTGCGCGGGCGGTGGCCTCGCCGGCCCGAGCATCGCCGGCCTCTCGCTCGCCATCGTTGGAAAAATGCGCTTCCCGCGCCAGCAGGGCACGAACGACGCGGCGAACCACGCCGGGAACGTGGTCTCCAACATGCTGATCGGGGGCTTGTCTGTGCTCATCGGCATCTCGGCCGCCTTCGCCGTGCTGGCCGCCACGGCGGCGGCGACGGTCGGCGCCCTGCTCCTGATCCCCGCCCGTGCCGTGGACGAGACGCGAATGCGCGGGCGCGAGCAGGGCGCCATGGCCGAGCGGCGCGGCGCGGCACCCGACCTGCTGCGCAATCACCAGTTCCTGTCCCTGCTCGCCGCCGTCAGCCTGTTCAATGTCGGCAACGTCGCCATGCTGCCGATGCTGGTGCTGCGCATCGAGGCGCTGGGCGGTGGGAATCCCACGCGCTGGGTGTCCATCGCCATCGTCGTGCTCTATCTCACGATGATTCCCGTGGCTTTCCTCGGCGGGCGGGCGGCCGAGCGCTTTGGGCGCCGTCCCGTGCTCGCGGCGGCGTTCGTGGTGCTCCCGATCCGCGGGCTGATGTGTGCGTTCGCCACGGACATTTCCTGGCTCGTGCCGATCGAGATGCTGGACGCGCTCAGCGCCGGAATCATCAGCGTGGCGACCCCGCCCGCGGTCGTGGACTGCACTTATGGCAGCGGGCGCACCCAGACTGCGATGGGCGCGATGCAGACGGCGGGCGCCGTCGCCGCGGCCGCCTCGACGCTCATCGCCGGCATGGTCGCGACCAAGGTCGGCTGGCCCGCGATGTTCGCCACGCTCGCCGTCTTTCCCGTCCTGGGTCTGCTGATCCTGCGTCTCGACCTGGCGGGGAGCGCGGTGCGCGTTCAGCCGGCGGCGGCGGCGACCAGCGTGGCGGTGTAGGGATCGCGCGGCGCCTGGAACACGTCGTCCGCCTCGCCCTCCTCGACGATCCGCCCGGCGCGCATGACCGCGACACGGTGGCTCATCGCGCGCACCACGGCGAGGTCGTGGCTGATGAACACGTAGGCGAGGCCGCGCCGTGCCTGCAAGCCGCGCAGCAGCTCGATCACTTGCGATTGCACCGAGCGGTCCAGCGCGCTCGTCGGCTCGTCGAGGACCAGCAGGTGCGGCTCCAGAACAAGTGCACGCGCGATGGCGATGCGCTGCCGCTGCCCGCCGCTGAACTCGTGCGGGTAACGCTCCGCCATGGCGGGATCGAGGCCGACCTCGGCCAGTGCCGCCATCACCTTCGTCTCCCGCTCGCGCGCAGCGAGGCGAGGGGCGTGGACGCGGAGACCCTCGGCGACGATCTCGCCCACGGCGAGCCGCGGCGACAGGCTGCCATACGGGTCCTGGAACACCACCTGCATCCGCGCCCGCAGCCCGCACATGTGCCCCTTGCCGAAGCCTGCGAGGTCGCGCCCCTCAAAGACGACCCGCCCCGACGCAGGCTGCAGGCGCAGTAGCGCGAAGCCGAGCGTCGTCTTGCCCGACCCGCTCTCGCCGACGATCCCCAGCGTCTCGCCCGCGCGCACGGCGAGGTTGGCGCCGTCCACGGCGAGCACCTCACCGACCCGGCGCCGCAGTACGCCGCGGCAGATCGAGAAGCCGACGCGCAGCAACTCCGCCCTCAGGATCTCGGGAGCGCCCGGCGGCACGGGCGCCGGACGGCCGTGCGGCTCGGCGGCGAGCAGCATCCGTGTGTAGGGATGCTCGGGCTGGGCGAACACCCTTGCGACCGGACCCTGCTCCACGATCCGCCCGGCCTTCATGACGCAGACCCGGTCCGCGTGGCGCCGCACTAGGTTGAGGTCGTGGCTGACGAGCAGGAGCGCCAGGCCACGCGCTGCCTTTTCCCGGTCGAGGAGGGCGAGGATGGCCGCCTGCGTGGTCACGTCCAGCGCCGTCGTCGGCTCGTCGGCGATGAGGAGCGCCGGGTCGTTCGCGAGCGCCATGGCGATCATCACGCGCTGCCGCTGCCCGCCCGAGAGCTGGTGCGGAAAGGCGCCGAGCCGTGTCGAGGCGTTCTTGAACCCGACTTCCGCGAGCAGGGCCACGACCTGGTCACGGGAGAGCTTGCGCCCGTGCAGCGCCGCGGCCTCGGCCACCTGCCGCCCGACGCGATGCAGCGGGTTCAGGCTCGTCATCGGCTCCTGGAACACGATGCCCGCGACGCCGCCGCGCAGCCGCCGCAGCGCCCGCGGCCCGCAACGCGACACATCAACGCCGTCGAGCGACACCTTGCCCTGAACCGCGGCACCCGGCGGCAGCAGCCCCAGCAGCGAGAGCGCCGTCAACGACTTGCCCGACCCGCTCTCGCCGACGAGCGCGAGCGTCTCGCCCCGGTTCAGCGTGAAGCTCACCTCGTCCACGACTGGCCGCGCTAGCCCGAAGCGCACGGTGAGGCCCTCGACGGCGAGGAGGCTCGCGGGGGAGAGCGAAGCGGGCTCGGGCGGAACGCTGGCGACCTTGGTCTGTGCAGTCATGGCTCGCATCACACCGGCATCTTGCGAGGGTCGAAGGCGTCGCGCACCGCCTCGCCGATGAACACCAGCAGCACCAGGATGCCGCCCAGTACCACGAACGCCGTGAAGGCGAGCCAGGGCGCGCCGAGGTTGTTCTTGCCCTGCGCCACCATCTCGCCCAGCGACGGCGAGCCCGGCGGCATGCCGAAGCCGAGGAAGTCAAGGCTCGCCAGCACCGTCACCGACCCGCTCAGGATGAACGGCAGGAAGCTCAGCGTCGAGATCAGCGCGTTCGGCAGGATGTGCCGCGCCATGATCGCGGCATCCCGCACCCCAAGCGCCCGCGCCGCGCGAATGTAATCGAGGTTCCGCCCGCGCAGGAACTCCGCGCGCACGACGCCCGTGAGCTGCATCCACGAGAATGCCAGCAGGAACCAGAGCAAGACCCAGAAGCCCGGTACGATCACGCTGCCCAAGATGATGAGCATATAGAGCTGCGGCATCCCGGACCAAACTTCTATGAAGCGCTGGAAGAAGAGGTCCACGAACCCGCCATAGTAGCCCTGCACCGCCCCAGCGGCGATGCCGATGACCGAAGAGAGCAGGGTGAGCGCGAGTCCGAACAGGGTCGAGATGCGGAAGCCGTAGATCGCGCGCGCCAACACGTCCCGCGCCTGGTCGTCCGTGCCCAGCCAGTTGCGCCACGAGGGCGGCGTCGGCGCGGGCGAGGGCAGGTCGGGGATCACCGTGTCGTAGCTGAAGGGGATCAGCGGCCAGAGCATCCAGCCGTGCGCCTTGATCGCGGCGCGCAGCTCGGGGTCCGTGTAGTCGGCCTCAGTCGGCATGAAATCCGGCCCGAAGCGGTCGCCGCTCAGATCCTGGAACACGGGGAAGAACAAGTGTCCCTTGTAGTCCACGATAAGCGGCCGGTCGTTCGCCACCAGTTCCGCGCATAGGCTGATCGCGAACAGGATGCTGAACAGGATCGCCGACCACCAGCCCCGCTTATGCGCGCGGAAGATCACGAACCGCCGCCGCGAGACCGGCGACAGTTTCAATGCTGCGCTCATTGGGGGACTCACCGCCGCGCCTCGAAGTCTATGCGCGGGTCCACCACGGTGTAGAGCATGTCGCCCACGATCTGCAGCACCAGGGCGAACAGGGTGAAGATGTAGAGCGTGCCGAACATCACGGGGTAGTCGCGCCGGATGGCGCTCTCGAAGCCGAGCAGCCCCAGCCCGTCCAGGCTGAACACGATCTCGATCAGCAGCGCCGAGCTGAACAGGATGCTCAGGAAGGCGGACGGGAAGCCAGCCACGATCAGCAGCATCGCGTTGCGGAACACATGGCCGTAAAGCACCCGTTGCTTGCCTGCGCCCTTCGCCTGCGCCGTGACCACGTAATGCTTGCGGATCTCCTCGAGGAAGCTGTTCTTGGTCAGGATCGTGAGCGAGGCGAACCCGCCCGCGACCATGGCGGTGATTGGCAGCACCATATGCCAGAGATAATCGCCGACCCGCGCCGGCCAGGGCCAAGCCGAGGAGCCGGGCGTGGTCAGGCCCCGCAGCGGGAACCACTGCACGAAGCTCCCGCCCGCGAACAGCACCGCGAGCAGGATCGCGAATAGGAAGCTCGGCACGGCGTAGCCGACCAGCACCGCGGCACTCGTCGCCACGTCGAAGCGCGACCCGTCGCGCACCGCCTTCGCGATGCCGAGCGGGATGCTCACGAGATAGACGAGCAGCGTGCTCCACAGCCCGAGGCTGATGCTCACCGGCATCCGCGTGAGGACGAGATGCAGCACGGATTGCCCGCGGAAGAAGCTCTGCCCGAAGTCGAAGCTGAGGTAGTCCCGCAGCATGAGCAGGAATCGCTGCCAGGCCGGCTTGTCGAAGCCGAACTGGCGCTTGAGGTCGGCGACGAGCTTGGGATCCAGCCCGGCGGCGCCGCGATAGCCGTTGACAGTGCCTTGCAGGTCGCTGGCCGGCCCCGTCATCCGCGCCGTGGCGCCGGCGCCGCGTCCTTTCAGCTCCGCTAGCGCCTGCTCGACCGGGCCGCCCGGCGCCAACTGCACGATGGCGAAATTGATCGCGACGATGCCGACCAGCGTCGGCACGAGCAGGAGCAGGCGGCGGAGGAGATAGGCGCCCATCCTAGTGCGGCGCCCCTCCCCGAGCCGCGTCCACCTTCGCGGCGCGGGCAGGGTCCACCCACCAGCTATCCAAAACGAACCCGTCCCGCACCGGCTTGTCCGGCCTTCCGAAGCGGTCCCAACTCGCGATCCTGAAGTCCTGGGAGTGCCAGTTCGGCACCATGTACCAGCGCCAGAGCAGCACCCGATCGAGCGCCCGGCCCGCGGCGCGCAGCTTGGGGCGGGTATCGGCGCGGATGGTCTGCTCGACGAGCGAGTCCACCGCTGGGTCGCACACGCCCATGACGTTGCTGCTGCCCTTCATCTTCGTCGCCTGGCAGGTGAATTCGTCGCGCAGCTCGGTGCCGGGCAGATCGCTGCCGGGATAGATGATCGGCGACACGTCGAAATCGAAATCGTCCGTGAGCCGCTCGTATTGCGCCGGGTCCACCGTGCGCACCTGCACCGCCATGCCCAGTTTCTCAAGCTGCTGCACGTAGGGCAGCGTCACGCGCTCCAGGCTCGGGTCATTGAGCAGGATGGTGAACGCCATCTGGTTGCCCTGCGCGTCCACCAGCCTGCGGCTCTGCACCTTCCAGCCCGCCTGCTCCAAGAGTTGCAGCGCGTGGCGCAGTCCCTCGCGGTTGTAGCCGGAGCCGTCCGTCACCGGCATGGTGAACGGCTGGGTGAACAGCTCGGGCGGCAGCTCGTCGCGGAATGGCTCCAATCGCTTGAGCTCGTCGGGCTCCGGCAGGCCAGTCGCCTCCTCCTCCGTGCCGCCGAAGTAGCTCTTGGTGCGGGTGTAGGCGTCGTAGAACAGCGCCTTGTTCATCCACTGGAAGTCGAGCGCCAATCCGATTGCCTGGCGCACGCGCGGGTCCTGGAACTGCGGGCGCCGCGTGTTCATGGCGAAGCCCTGGATGCCGACGGGCAGGTTGTGCGCGATCGCGTCTTTCCGCACGAGGCCGTCGCGGGCTGCGGGGAAGTCGTAGCCGGTGGCCCATTGCCGGGCGATGTTCTCTTCCCGCCAGTCCACCCGCCCGGCCTTGAACGCCTCGAATGCGACGGTCGGGTCGCGGTAATACTCGATGCGGACGCGGTCGAAATTGTCGAGGCCGCGACCCGTGGGCCGATCCTTGGCCCACCAATCGTCGCGTCTCGCGTAGGTCACGGTGCGGCCCAGATCGAAGCTCTCGACCTTGTAGGGGCCGGACCCCATCGGTGCCTCGGTGAGCGGCTTGGTGAAGTCGCGCGTCGCCCACCAGTGCTCGGGCAGCACGGGCAGCCCGCCCACGAGGAGCGGCAGCTCGCGGTTCTCGTTCGAGCGGAAGCGGAACACCACCCGCCGCGGCCCCTGCACCTCGACGCCCGCCACGTCGGCGAAGGTGACGCGGAAGCTGGGGCGGCCCTTCGCCAACAGGGTGTTGTAGGTCCAGGCCACATCCTCGGCCGTGACGGGCGTGCCGTCCGCGAAGCGCGCCTCGGGGCGGATCTCGAAGGCGACCCACATCCGGTCGGGCGGGATCTCGATGGTTTGGGCGAGATGCCCGTAGGCGGTCGCGATCTCGTCGGCGGAGGGAACGAGCAGGCTCTCCCAGACGTGGCCGACGGCTGTGCCGGCCTCCGTGCCGCCGACGCCGGCTTGCCACTCGGCGCCGGTGCCCATGGCGGGGTTGCCGCCGAGGATGAACGGGTTGAAGCCGTCGAAGCTGCCGACCATGGCGAACACGACCTCGCCGCCCTTCGAGGCGTCCGGGTTCACGTAGGGGAAGTAGGGGAAGTCGGCGGGCAGGGCAGGGGTGCCGAGGATGGCGATGGCGTGGGAGCGCGTGGCATCCTGGGCGCTGGCGGGCATGGCGAGCAGGAGAGCGAACAGACAGGCGAAATGGCGCATCGTGTGGCCTCGGCGGCGGGTGCGCGAGCATAGGCGACAGCGGAGGCGGATAGGTCAAGCTGCGAAAAGCTTGTCCGGTCAAGGAGCGTTGGCGTGAACCGAGATGGCGTGCACCGCTATCCCTAGCGTCCTGCCGTCAGGCGATCCCTCCGCCGCGTGAGGTGAGAGTGCCCCAGGTATCACGAGCTCCATGAACACGGTGCTCCCGGTCCAGAGATCGCGTGGCACAGCGACTGCGAAGCGATCGTTGTGCTGGGCGGAGACATCCCATCTCGCAAGGGGCTGGCCGCCCACCAGCACCGTCACGGCCTGGCCTAGCTCGGACCGCGGCGCATAGGAGTAGGCTTCTACCGTGACCGTGACGCCGCCTTTCCAGTCAGGCCCGAGCGGCAGCATGAGAAAGGCCTGCTTGCCATCGGTCCAAGTCCCGAACGGCTCGGGATCGGACCAGCCTGGCCCTTCGAGGCGGCGGCCGGTGCCCGCTGTCGTGAGATCGACGCGCTCGCCATCGCCGAGCGGGGCCAGGTTGGGACGCGGAATCTCGCCACTCAGCGTGCTCGGAACGGCGGTGCCGCACGCGTCCCCGAAAGCAAGGGGAACGCACTCGCGCAAATGGGCAGCAATGGTCAGCGTCGCCGGCGGTAGAACTCTTTCGCAGGAGGACTTCGACCCAGCTCCCAGCGGGTTCGAGGGTCGCGGCGGCGGATCGGTCATCGGCGCAAGCTTCCGGGCGCCTCCGCGCCATAGGACCGCCCTCGATCCGGCCTCCCGACCGGAGAACGATGAGCGACAACTCGCGTACCAGCTCCGCGTCGGTCGGCGCCTCGCAGAGGAACCGCGGCAATAGGCGCAGATCGTGGCCGGCCAGCGGACCACGTCGCCAGGGATCAAGGGAAGGGGTCGGGGGGGCGGGCGCCGCCGCGTAAGCCTGCTGGATGCTGCGGCGCAGGGTTGCCGTGTCCAAGACCTGGAGTGCAACGGCCAGGACCAGCGCCAGGGCGACCAAGCCTCGGCGGGGGACCCGGTCCAGAGTGGCCAGCGCCAGCGCGAGAAGGGCGTAAGACACGGGCCAGAACAGTCGGCCCGAGCCGCGCACATTGTTGAGGATCGCTTGCCCCGGCACGGCGACGGACAGAACCTGCACATGACCGGCAAAGACGTGATTGCTGAGCGCCAGCACCGTCAGTGCCGCCAGCGCGAGCACGAGAGGAATGGCGGCGCGGCGGCGCGGGGAGGACGGTGTGGCGGAGCCGGCGAGCGCCCAAACGAGAGCGGCCAGGACCAGGGTCAGGAGGAGTCCCGCGCCGAGATAGTTATAGCCCTCGTATTGGCCGCCTGTGGCATCAATGATCGTCCCTGAGTCGCCCGTAAGCAACTCGCGAATGCCGGATATCTGGGGAACGAAGGGCGAGAGTAGGTTCATCGTGTAGACGCCAAAGCCATCGGCACCCCCGCCCACTCCGTAGCCGAGCAGCCAGGCCGAGGCGGCCGAGGCTGCCAGGAACAGGACCAGGCCCATCGCCGCCCGCGGCAGTGCCGGCCAGCCGTTGCGCGCCAGATCCGCGAGCAGGCCGCCCGCGGCGACGGCAGCAACCATCACGAACAGATAAGCGTGGATGCCGATCGCGAAGGCGCCGAGCGCGCACAGGCCGCCCACGATGGCCCAAGACACCCCGGAGCGAACCGCCCCCACCGTGAGCGCGAGGGCGAGGACGATGAGCCAGTGCGAGGACAGCGCGATATGGACGGACGTCCGGAAATACCAAGCTGGCAGCAGCGACCCGAGTACCGCACCGAGCGCGATCACCTCTGCCCGGCGCACCCCCGCAGCGAGCAGTAAAGCAACGACCGCAAGCGGCTGCAGCAGGAAGTTGAGGCACGATGTCAGCCCGATGGTGTTGATGCTGCCCGCGTCCAGGCCCACCGCCTTGGCCGCGATCGCGATCCAGGGCGCGCTGTCCGTGTAAACGATCGAGACCGGCTGCCCATCCGAGAGCAGGCGATCCGTCGCGGCGAGCGGCAGATGCCATGTCCGGTCGCGCAGGAGTGCCTCGGAGCCGAGAACCGCTTGGGACAAATCCCCACCTGGGTTCTGCCACATCGGCAGCGAAGGCAGGGCGATCCGAAAGCCCGCGACATAGGACAGGTGCGCCGCGCCGAGCAGCAAGGCAAGCAGGACGACGAATCCTGCTAAGGCTGCACGGGCCAGAACGGGGCGGCGATGGGCGCTGATGTCCACGATTATCCGGCTAAGCCTGTGCGAGCAGCGCCGCCGCTTCCGCCATCAATCGCGCGTCACCCACGGCGAGCGCGCGTCCGTCGCCGCCCGGCCGCAGCTTCGCGCCGTCCCAGCCGACCATGCGTCCGCCAGCACCCTCGACGATGGGCACGAGCGCGGCCCAGTCCCAGACCTTGAGGTCCGCCTCCGCCACCACGTCGAGCATCCCGAGTGCTATGAGGCCGTAGCCGTAGCAGTCCCCGCCCCAGGTCGTCCGCAGCACCGAATCCTGCAGCCGGGCGAAGGCCGGGCCGGTCGTGTCGGTGAACATCGAAGGCGTCGTGCATCCCAGCTCCGCCGCCGCGAGCCGTGCGCAGGAGCGGCAGCCGGCGCGGCCGTAGGCACCGCGGAACCGGGTCGCCTGGCCGCGCACGCCCACCCAGCGCTCGCCCAGGATCGGCTGGTCGAGCACGCCGAGCAGCGGCTCGTCACCGTCCATCAACGCGACCAAGGTGCCGAACAAGGGCCGCCCGGTGATGAAGGCGCGCGTGCCGTCGATCGGGTCGAGCACCCAGCGCAGCCGCGCCTCCGGGCGGATCAGACCGGCTTCCTCGCCGAGGATGCCGTGCTCCGGGAAGCTCTCGCCGAGCAGGGCGCGCATGGCGTGCTCGGCCGCGCGGTCCGCCTCGGTGACGGGGGAGAGATCGCTCTTCGTCTCGGCGTCGAGCCGGGTGCGATACCAGGGGCGGATCGCGGCGCCGGCCGCGTCGGCAGCGGCCTCGGCGGCCGCGACCAGCGCTTCGAGGTTCAACGACGGGCGTTCAGTGCTTGGCCGCGCCGTCGTTGGTGGCGCCTTGCGGAGATTGCTCGCTCTGGCTCTGCTGCGCCTGCGGCGTGTTCTGGGTCGGCCCCGGCTGGGTCATCTGCCCGGCCGCGGCGGCGGAGGCGGGTGCAGGCGTGCCGCCAGCTTTCACGACGCCAGGCTGCGGCGCGGCTGCGTTCGAGTTTGCGGCGGGAGCCGGCGGTGCCTTGGCTCCTTCAGCGGCGGCGTTGGCGGGCGGCGGCGGCAGCGGCAGCGGGTGCTGCGAGTTGCTATTCAGGTAATCTATGACGTCCGCCCGCTCCTTCTCGTTGCCGATGCCGGCGAAGGCCATCTTGGTGCCCGGCGCGTAGGTGCGCGGGCTGGTCAGCCACTGATTCAACTCGTCGAACGTCCAGGGACCCTTCTTCTCCTTGATCGCGGCCGAGTAGTCGAAGCCCGGCATGTGCGCGTGCGGGCCGCCGACGACGCCGTAGAGGTTCGGGCCGACCTTGGCAGGCTGGCCCTCGTCGAAGGTATGACAGGCGACGCAGAGCTTGTGCACGTCCGCGTCGCCGGCCTTGACGCTTGCGGTCTGCAGCGCCACCGCGATGGGCACTTCCGGCGGGCCGGCGGGTGCCGCAGCCTCAGGCGTGCCTTCTTCCGCCTTCACGCCCTCGACCGTGATCGCGAGCTTCTTCGGGATCTCGGGGTTCACCACCCAGTCCGACACGACCGTCGCCACCATGAAGGCAACTCCAGCCGCCAGCGCGGCCCCTATCGCCTTGTTGACTTCCAAGCTTTCCATGAACCCTGACCCCGATCCTGAGCCGTTGCGTCGGCGCGCGGCGGCACCTAAAACCGGCGGCACTCTATGGGAACCATCCTGGCGCATCAACCCGGCCGGCGGTCGTTGGATAATCCGTGAACCCGATCATCGTGATCCCCGCCCGCATGGCCAGCACGCGCCTGCCGGGCAAGCCGCTCGCGGTGATTGCTGGCCGGCCCATGATCCTCCACGTTGTCGAGCGTGCGCTGGAGGCGGACATCGGCCCCGTCGTCGTGGCCTGCGCCGAGTCCGAGATCGCCGATGCCGTGCGCGCGGCCGGTGCGCTCGCGGTGCTGACCGACCCGGCGCTCCCCTCCGGCTCCGACCGCGTCAATGCCGCCCTCGCCGTGCTCGACCCCGATGGTAGGCACGACATCGTCGTCAACTTGCAAGGCGACCTGCCGCTGATCCCGCCCGCCTGCCTCCGCGCGGTCCTCGTTCCGCTCGACGATGCTGGCGTGGATATCGGGACTCTCGTGGCGCCGATCCTGAGCGTCGAGGAGGCCGTGACGCCGAGCGTCGTGAAAGCCGCCTGCGCGTTCGATGAGGGTCACGCCGTCGCTGCCGCGCTCTACTTCTCGCGCTTGCCGGTGCCGTGGGGCGAGGGGCCGCTCTGGCATCACATCGGCGTCTATGCCTACCGGCGAGGGGCGCTCGCCCGCTTCGTAGCCCTTCCTGCAAGCCCACTGGAGCGCCGCGAGGGCTTGGAGCAGCTCCGCGCCTTGGAGGCTGGATTGCGCATCGCCTGTGCCCGCGTGGAGACTGCCCCTTTCGGCGTGGACACGCCGGCCGATCTAGACCGTGCCCGCGCCGCGCTGGAGGAGCGCCAACGATGACGCTGACCGCGACGACCCCGATCGCCTTCCAAGGGCGTCTCGGCGCCTACTCGGACCTTGCCTGCCGCGAGGCGTTCCCTGGCTGGCCCACGCTGCCCTGCGATACGTTCGAGGCCGCGATCGAGGCGGTGCGGGAGGGGCGCGCGGGCCTCGCCATGCTGCCGTGCGAGAACTCGCTCGCCGGGCGCGTGCCGGACATCCATGCGCTGCTGCCCGAGAGCGGCCTGCATATCGTGGGCGAGCATTTCCAGCGCGTCGAGCACTGTCTTCTGGGCGTGCCTGGCGCGCGCATCGAGGATGTGCGCCGCGTCCACAGCCACGCCGTCGCGCTTGGCCAGGTTCGACGCTTGATGCGTGAGCTAGGTGCCGAGGCGGTGGTTGAGGCGGATACGGCGGGCGCTGCGGGGTTGGTCGCCGGCTGGGGCCGGGCGGAGAGCGCCGCCATCGCGTCCGCGCTGGCCGCCGAGATTTACGGCCTCACGATCCTCCGCGCCAACGTCGAGGATGCGGCCCATAACACGACGCGGTTCTACGTCGCCGCTCACGAGCCGCGCGTGCCGCCGCCCGAGACGCCGGGCCTGATGACCACGTTCGTCTTCCGCGTCCGCAACGTGCCGGCGGCGCTCTACAAGGCGCTCGGCGGCTTCGCGACGAACGGCGTGAACATGACCAAGCTGGAGAGCTACATGCTCGGGGGCCAGTTCACGGCGACGCAGTTCCTCTGCGACGTGGACGGCCACCCCGAGCAACCGCCGCTGCGTCGGGCGCTGGAAGAGCTGGGCTTCTTCTCGCGTGAGACGCACATCCTCGGCGTTTATCCAAAGGCAGCACCCCGCACCGGGGCGGAGGGAGACTAGCGCCGGGCAAGCCTGTCTTATGGCCGCTCGACAAGCTCGGCGACTAGAACATCCAGCCCTGGCCGCCGAGCGGTCTTACAGCATTCCTACACCGGCCCGTCCGAGCCTGGACCGGACTTGCTGTCCGTGCCGGGCGGGAGCGGGTCCTTGAAGCCAGGCGAGGGCTTGTCGCTCGAACTCGTTCATCTTCTCCGGCATCTCGGCCGCGTTCCTCTCGCTGTTGTCCTGGCCGGCGCCGCCCTGCGAGGGCTTGCCGCTCGACTCGCTCATCTTCTCGCCCACCTTGTCGGACATCATGGCTCGGCCTCCTCCTGCTCGCGCGCCCTATCGTCGGGACGCACGACATGCAACTTAGACTGAATAGGGTAGTTGCGTTCACGCCTGACGGAATCAGTTCAGCAAGCCCGCCGTCAGAACAAGCCCTCGAACATGTTGGGTTCGCGCCTTGGAGCCTCGACGCCGCCCTGCGGCGCAATCCCGCGCGCGCGCAGGCACCGCAGCGTCGCTTGGCGCCGGGCGTCGCGCAAATCGGATTGATGCTCCCGCGCGAATGATCCGCTGCCTGCGCTGGCAGCGATCAGGTGCCGAACCTCCGGATCGTCGTTCGCCTGCGCCTGGCACGCCTGGACCGCAGGCGGGTCGCGGCTCGCGCAGGCGGCGAGCAGCAGGCAGAGCGCGACGATGCGCGTCACGCGCCCGCCTCCAGCCAATCCTCGATCAGGTGCCGGGCGATGCTGTCCCGCGGCGGGATGCTGAAGCCCAGCGCCTTACGGTCGCGCAGGTCCGCGCGGGTGAACCAACGCGCGTCGGTCAGCTCGGCCGGGTCCACCGTCACGGCTTCGGTCAGCGCCTCGGCGTGGAAACCTAGCATGATGTTGGCCGGGAAGGGCCAAGGCTGGCTCGAATGGTAATCCACCCGGCCGACGATCACGCCGCTCTCCTCGCGCACCTCGCGGGCGACTGCCTCCTCCAGGCTCTCGCCCGGCTCCACGAACCCGGCCAGCGTGGAATACATCGTCGTCGTGGGGAACCGCTGCGAGTGCCCGAGCAGGCAGCGGTCGCCGCGGTGAACAAGCATGATGACGGCCGGATCCGTCCGCGGGAAATGCTGCGTGCCGCATCCTGTGCAGTGCAGCACGTGCCCGGCGCTGCGTGGCTCGCAGGGCAGGCCGCAGACGCCGCAGAAGCGATGGCGCGCACGCCAGTGCATCAGGGCGCGCGCATGGGCGAGCACGCTCGCGTCGGCGGCTGGCAGCGCGCTGCCGAACGCTGCGCGCAGATCCTCGAACCGCCCGAGCGACGGGGGAAGCAGCGGCGCCGGGTCGTCCGCAGCGCTGCAATCAACGGCGAACACCGCAACCTCGCCGAGCAAGCCCAGGAACGCCCACGGCCCTCCCGCGAGCCGGATCGCCTCCGCTGCCGCGCCGCTGACGTAGGCCGCCTTCGGCCGCCCCGCGTCGAATCCTTGCAGCAGGCTGCGCGAGCGCCAGAGGGGCACGAACAGGCTTGCTGGATCGCCGAGCTTCGCTGCGATCCAGGCATCGTCGTCGCGAAAGGACGCGGCACGGTCGAGAGGGCTGCCGGCGTATGTGTTCGGCTGGCGGGTGGGGGAGGCAAGCATAGGCGGCGGACATTCGCACGCGCGCCTCGGGGCAGCAACGGGTGGGGTGCCCGACGGCGGCTCACGCTGCCATCTGCTGACCTGTCACGCCGCTGGTGCGGATAGCAGCTTGAAAAGCCCGCTGCGGCGCTCGACTGAGTTGTGACAGCGGGTTAAAGCCTGCCATCCAGAGGAGGCGTGCCATGGAGCACTATCGAGTCCAGGTCGCAGCTAATGGCAGGATGGTACTGCCAGTCAGCTTGCGCCAGCAGCTCCACATCGAGGGGGGTGGGTTGCTGATCATTCGCGAGGACGAGGGTAGGCTCGTGCTGGAGAGCGTGGACGACGCTGTCCGCCGCGCGCAGGCCGTTGTCCGGCGGTATGCCCCGCGAGCAGAGGGCATCACGGACGAGTTGCTGGCCGAGCGCCGGGCCGAAGCCGCACGTGAGTAGTGCTTCCGCTTCCGGCCTCGTGGTGCTCGACGCGTCGGCCGTGCTTGCCCTGCTCTTCGAGGAACCCGGCGCCGATATGGTGCGTGCGCATGTGCGGGCCGGCGTCATCGGTGCTGCCAACCTGGCCGAAGTGCTCGCCAAGCTCTCCGATTACGGTGTGCCCGTGGCAGAGGCGGCCCGGGCCGTCACCATCCTCGGTTTGGAGGTCATCGCCATGAGCGAGGCACAAGCCCAGCGCTCGGCGCAGCTGCGGCCCGTGACGCGCGTGGCGGGCTTATCGCTCGGCGACCGCGCTTGCCTGGCGCTCGCCGCCGAACTTGGCGCGCCGGCGCTGACAGCTGATCGTAGCTGGGCCGCGGTGGCCGAAGCGGTGGGCGTTGCCGTCCAGGTGATCCGGTGAGGCGACGCCCATACTGATCAGCTATACGCGCGTGAGCAACGCAGACAGCAGCCAGGTGCTCTACATCGGAGCATTACGGATGGGTTGAGGCAGCCCAGGGTTCGGCCAGGGTTGCTGCGGCAAGCTCGCCGGACCACGCTCGCGTGATGGAGTTCCCGTTCCTGCAACCCGGCACGCCGGTCTTCCGTGCCGTGGCCCTCGCGCTGTTCGCTGTCGGGCTCGCTACCTTCGCCGTGCTTTACTGCGTCCAGCCCCTGATGCCCCTGTTCGCCGAGACGTTCCGCCTCTCGCCTGCGGTGAGCAGTCTCGCGCTCTCCGCGACCACGGGCCTGCTCGCGCCCATGCTGCTGGTCGCCGGCTCCATCTCCGACGCGCTCGGGCGCAAGCCGCTCATCGTCGTGTCCATCCTCAGCTCGGCGACGCTCACCATTCTGCTGGCTCTGGCACCCACATGGGAGGTGCTGCTGCTGCTCCGCGCGGCGCAGGGAATCACGCTGAGCGGCCTGCAAGCGGTGGCGATGGCCTATGTCGGCGAGGAAGTGGCACCCGCGGCGGTCGGCGGCGCCATGGGCTTGTTCGTGGCCGGGAGCGGCCTGGGCGGCATGGTCGGCCGCATCTTCGCCGGGGTCGCGGCGGATTTCGGCGGCTGGCGCGCGGCACTCGCAGGCGTGGGCGTGGTCAGCGCCTGCGCCGGGCTGTTCGTCTGGCGCGCCCTGCCGCCATCCCACCACTTCCAGCCACGGCCGCTGACCTTGCGCACCAGCCTCGCCTCGCTTGCCGGCCACCTGCGCGACCCGGCGCTGCGCCGCCTATTCGGCCTCGGCTTCGTGGTCATGGGCGCCTTCGTGACGGTCTATAACTATATTGCCTTCCGCTTGCTTGCGCCTCCTTACGCATTGAGCCAGGCCGTCGTCGGTGCGATCTTCGTCATCTATCTGGTCGGCATCGCCAGCTCGACCTTGATGGGCCGGCTCGCCGACCGACATGGGCGCGGCCCCATGCTGCGCGCCTCATTGCTCGCGGCCCTCGCGGGCCTCGCGCTCATGCTGGGCCGGCCGCTCCTGCTCGTGATACTCGGCCTCGCACTCTTCACCTTCGGCTTTTTCGGAACGCACGCGATCGCGAGCGGCTGGGTGAGCCGCCGGGCACGGATGGGGAAGGGGCAGGCCTCGGCGCTCTACCTGTTCTCGTTCTACTTAGGCTCCACGCTCATCGCGCCTGCCGTCGGCCTGCTCTGGCCGCGCTACGCCTGGCCCGGCGTGACCGCGGCGACGGCGGCGCTGCTCGCACTCGCCTTGCTCATCGTCCGCAACCTGCCCCCAGAGAACGCAACTGGGGAGAACGCACCCGGCTTGCCCCCGGCCCCCTCCCGCATGATATAAGCGGGCGGGGGGTCGGCGGCGGACGAGCGCCCTGCCAACCCGGTCAGGTCCGGAAGGAAGCAGCCGCAGTAGGTTCCCGCCCGGGTCGTCGCACCGGCTCCCCACCCCACAACTCCGGCCGCCGCGGCGGCGCAAGGATTGCCCCGCCGCGCATGTCCGGCCTACCCGACGAAGTTCTCCCCGACCCGCCAGCCGGCGGTCCCGGCCTGTTCGGGGACGCGCCTGCCGCGCAGACGCCTGCCGCAGCGCCGTATCGCGTCCTCGCCCGCAAGTATCGCCCGACGCGCTTCGAGGACCTGGTCGGACAGGAGGCCATGGTCCGCACGCTGCGCAACGCCTTCGCCATGGGCCGCATCGCCCACGCCTGGATGCTCACGGGCGTCCGCGGCGTCGGCAAGACGACGACGGCGCGCATTCTCGCCCGTGCACTCAACTGCACCGGGCCGGACGGCAATGGCGGCCCCACGGCCGATCCGTGCGGCACCTGCCCCAACTGCGTCGCCATCCTCGCCGACCGGCATCCCGACGTGATCGAGATGGATGCCGCCTCGCGCACCGGCGTGGACGACGTGCGCGAGATCATAGACGCCGCCCGCTACCGGCCGCTGCAGGCGCGGACCAAGGTGTTCATCGTGGACGAGGTCCACATGCTCTCGCGCAACGCCTTCAACGCGCTGCTCAAGACCTTGGAGGAGCCGCCGCCGCACGTGAAGTTCGTCTTCGCGACGACGGAGATCCGGAAAGTCCCGGTTACGGTGCTGTCCCGCTGCCAGCGGTTCGACCTGCGCCGGGTGCCGCTCGCGGACCTCGCCGCGCTGTTCGGCCGCATCGCTTCGAGCGAAGGGGCGCGCGTCGCGCCAGGCGCGCTGGAACTGATCGCGCGCGCCGCCGACGGTTCGGCACGCGACGGACTCTCGCTGCTCGACCAAGCCATCGCCCAAGCGGACGACGGCGCGGAGGTGGCAGCGGACGCCGTCGCCGACATGCTCGGCCTCGCTGATCGCGGCATGGTGTTCGACCTGACGGAGGCCTGTCTCGGAGGGCGCCCGGCCGATGCGCTGGCCCTCTCCGCGCACGCGCACGAGCGCGGCGCCGACCCAGGGCTAGTGCTCGGCGACCTCCTCGAACTCGCGCATACGCTGACCCGCCTCAAGGTCGTGCCCGCCCTGCGCGACTCGCCCGAGCTGCCCGAGGCCGAGCGCGTGCGGGGTGCGGCGCTTGCCGACCGGCTGAGCATCCCCGTCCTTGGCCGCGCATGGCAGATGCTGCTCCGTGGCGTGCAGGAGGTGGAGCAGGCGGCCGACCGGCGGGCCGCCGCCGAGATGGTGCTGATCCGTCTCTGCTTCGTCGCGGACCTGCCGCCGCCGGGCGAGTTGGTCCGGCGCATCCAGGGCGAGGGTGCGGCGTCCCGCCCAGCGCCGCCGTCACCCACGGGCCGTGTTGCCGGGGCAACGGCGCTGGCCGAAGTGGTGCCGGTGTCCGTGCCGGCGCCGTCCGGTCCCGTGCTCGCAAGCTTCCGCGATGTCGTCGCCCTCGTCACCGAGCGGCGCGAGCCGGTGTTGGGGAGCTTGCTGCGCCAGGCTGTCCACCTGGTCCGCTTCGCCCCGCCGGTCATCGAGCTGCACCCCGAGCCGAGTGCTCCGCGCGACCTCGCCTCCCGCCTCGCCGCCGTGCTGCACGAGGCGACCGGGGTGCGCTGGACGGTCGCGTTGTCGCACGGCCCCGGCGAACCCACGTTGGCGGAGCAGGACGCCGCGACCGGCGCCGCGCACCTAGAGCAGGCCGCCCGGCATCCGCTCGTCCGCGCCATCCTGGAGGCCTTTCCCGGTGCCCGGCTCGGGCCGGCCGAGGAGGCCGCACGGCGCCTGTGGTGCCGCCTGCCATGGTGGAGCCGGACCTGCCCGAGTTCGCCCCGCTTGACGCCGAGCCTGCCGAAGCCGAACCCGTTGACCTTGAGGAGGACGAGCCGTGAAGAACCTTTCCGGCCTGATGAAGCAGGCCAGCCAGATGCAAGCCAAGATGCAGGAGATGCAGGCCAAGATGGAGGCCATGGAGGTGGAGGGCACCTCCGGCGCCGGGCTGGTCACGGTGACGCTCACCGGCAAGGGCGACATGAAGCGCCTCAAGGTGGACCCCAAGCTCGCCGACCCCGCCGAGATGGAGATGCTGGAGGATCTCGTCGTCGCCGCCCATACCGAGGCGAAGCGCCGCATCGAGGAGATTATGGCCGAGGAGATGGCCAAGGTCACGGGCGGCATGCAGCTTCCAGGGGGCATGAAGCTCCCGTTCTGATGGCCCAATCCTGATGGGCGGTCCCGAAGTCGAGCGGCTGATCGGGCTGCTGAGCAAGCTGCCGGGCCTCGGTCCGCGCAGCGCCCGGCGCGCTGCGCTGCGCATGTTGCAGCATCCCGAGGCGCGCATGATGCCGCTCGCCGCGGCGCTGAACGACGCCGCGCGCGCCGTGCGCCCGTGCAGCCTCTGCGGCAACCTGGACAGCCAGGACCCTTGCTCGATCTGCGCCGACTCGCAGCGCGATCGCTCGCTGGTCTGCGTCGTCGAGGGGGTGGGCGATCTCTGGGCGCTCGAGCGGGCGGGCATCTACCGCGGCCTCTACCACGTCCTCGGTGGCACGCTCTCCGCCCTCGCGGGTACCGGGCCGGAGGACCTCAACGTCGCCGCCCTGCTCGCCCGCGTCGAGGCTGGGGGCGTTGCCGAGGTGATTCTCGCGCTCGGCGCCACCGTGGACGGTGCCACGACGGCGCACTGGCTCGCCGAGCGGCTGCGCGCCTTCGGCGTCCAGGTCACGCGCGTGGGCCAGGGCGTGCCGTTCGGCGGCGCGCTCGATGTGTTGGACGACGGCACACTCGCGGCGGCGCTGCGCAGCCGGCGGCCCTCCTAGCCTCCCAGCACCGCCCGGAACCGCGGTGGCAGCTCCCAGAGCGCGTCGCCGGCCAGCGCAAGCTCCGCGCCAGCCTGGACCCGCTCGATCCAGGGATGGAGCGGCGGCAGCAAGGGATCGAACGGCACGTCCGCGTATCGCGGCAGCGCGGCCACGTTGCGCATCAGCGTCTCGAACCCGGCATCCGGCACGCGCTGGTGCTCCGGGTCCGTGCCCGGTGCCAGCTCGCGCACCCGCGTCTGCCCGAGGCGCGTGAGACCCATGCTCCGGTCCACGTAGCGCAGGTGGACGCAATAGAGCGCGCCGAACCGGCCCGGCGGCTCGCTCGCGTGGAAGCCTCGTGTCCACTGGACGGCCTCGCGCGCCAGCGCGGGCTTGCACATGCTCGCCGAGAAGCGCGTCCAGCGCCGCTGCCCGCCGAGCGGCAACATCGGGTCGAGCGGTGGCTCCTCGTCCGGGATGTGGTGGAGGTCGAGGCCGATCGCCCTCGCCACGGGAGCCGGCTCCGCCGCGGCGTAGTCGGTGAGCGCCGGGAAGTGCCGTGGGTCCGCGAGCACCAACTCGTCCACGTCCGAGTGGATCACCCAATCGTAGGTGCCCAGCAGTCCGCGTATCGCCTCGGTGACGCGAGCGAGGCGCAGATCCTCGTCGAGCGGTCCGTCGGGCACAGGCGTCACCTGCGCCGGGATGTTCGCCGTGCCGCCGTCCCGGCTGCCGTGGTCGAGCACGTAGAGGTTCCCGGCACCGACCTGGCGCAGATAGTGCCGGCACCAGACGGGCAGCAACACGGCCTCGTCGCGCACCATGGTCAGGGCAGCGACGCGCGGGAGGGGAGGGGGCATCCCCCGCGCATAACCTGAGCCGCCCGGCCTTGGCCAGTGCCCGGCGCCGGGCTATCAGGGCGAGATGGCGAACCCGAGCGACTCCTTCCTGCGCGGCCTTCTCGGTCCGAGTCTGCAAACGGCGGCGCTGCGCTGCGTCGGGCTGCTCGGCGCCTTCGCCGTCCTGGGTGCCATGGTCGCCTACTTCGTGCGGTAGCGATCCTGCATCTGGTCTGGCTGCATCATATGCTGCAAGAGCCATTCCTTCACGGGATCATACGGCTTCGCGTTCACGATGAATTCGTTGCACGCCTTTGTGTCGGTGAGATCCGCAGGCAAGGGCGGAGGGTCCGAGACCAAGATCAGGTCCTCGTTCACGAACCACGCGAACCCGCCAGCGCCAGTGATCGCCGCGCTGACCCAGAAGATGCCGCCCACGAGGGACAGGCCCGAGGCCCATCGCCACCTATACGTCGCGATGAGTCCCCTGCCCAAGCTAAAGAGCGCAGTCAGCATCACGGCAACGACGATGCACTGGGGCACAAGCTCGATCGCCACCCTGGTCAGGCCAAGCGATCCGCAGCGGATACGGTCCTCTTGCGCGTAGATGTAGGGGAGCGCCGAGGCGAAAATGGCCACGCACCCGGCGGCCACGCTGGCCCACAGGCCGAGCACTATCCGCTCGGCTACCTGCATCTGCCTCAGAACGAATTGCAGGAAGCGTGGCGGCTCGGTCATCGGGCGGTCGTCCGTCGCGGTGGATAGGGCAAGATCTACCACCCATTACGAAAACCATAAGGATGCCGCCGATCTCGCCAACTCCGGCTATCCATGGTCAGCCTGAGACTGCTCTAACGCCGAAGATTAGGCGCACCACGTGGAAATCCATGTGGAAGGGGAATACTGAGCCAATGACGCCAGAGCAGGCCGACGAGCTAGCGGCACTGGCGGCAGCGCCGGAAGTTGCTATCAACACCGCCGAAATTCCCGAAGCACGGGACTGGTCCGGCGCTGTTAGGGGCAAATACGCTCGCCGCCAGGCTACGCCGCCGCCTGCGCCCGCCGCGGCGCCGCGCCGATGAACGCGACCAGGACGCTCGCAACCAGGCACAGCCCACCCGACACCATGAACGCGGCCATGTAGCTCCCCGTCCCAACCCGCGTGACGCCCGCGAGCCACGCCGCGGCACCCGCCCCGAGCTGGTGCGACGCCGCGATCCAACCGAACATCACCGGGGCCTCCTGCTCGCCGAAGCACTGCGCCGCGAGCCGCACGGTAGGCGGCACCGTCGCGATCCAGTCGAGGCCGTAGAACGCCGCGAACACGACGAGCCCACCCCAGCCCATCACCCCCACGTCCAGCGCGAACGGCAGGAATAGCAGCGACAGCCCTCGCAGCCCGTAATACCAGGCGAGCAGAATGCGACTGTCGAAGCGGTCCGACAGCCATCCCGAGCAGGTCGTGCCGACGAGGTCGAGCGCACCCATCGCCGCGAGCAGCGACGCGGCGCGTACTTCCGGGATGCCGTGGTCCACGCAGGCTGGGATCAGATGCGTGCCGATCAGCCCGTTCGTGCTCGCGCCGCAGATGAAGAAGCTCCCCCCGAGCAGCCAGAAATCACGCCGGCCCAATCCCGTGCGCAGCGCCAGCAGCGCACGTTTCGCCGGGTTCACCGCCGGCGGCACGTAGGGCACGACCCGAGTCCCGCCGTAGGGCGGCACACCGAAATCCGCCGGGCGGTCGCGCAGGAAGAGGAGCACGAAGGGGATGATCGCCGCCGCTACAACCGCCACCAGCACCGATGCCGCGCGCCAGCCATGGCTCTCCGTGAGCTTCGCGAGCACGGGCAGGAACATGAGCTGCCCCGTCGCCGTTGCCGCCGAGAGCAGGCCCACGACGAGACCCCGCCGCTGCTCGAACCAGCGCGCGGCGATGGTCGTGCCGAGCACGAGCGCCGTCACGCCGCTGCCCGCGCCGACGACGACGCCCCAGAGCAGCGTGAGCTGCCACTCATGCCGCATCAGCGGCGTCATCGCCACCCCGGCCGCGATCAGCGCGAGCGCCACCGCCGAGGTGCGCCGCAGCCCGAACCGCTCGAAGAGTGCTGCGGCGAACGGCCCCACCAGCCCGTAGAGCACGATGTTGATGCCGACCGCGCCCGAGATCGCTGCCCGCGACCAACCGAACTCGTTTTCCAGCGGCACGATCAGCACGCCCGGCATTGAGCGCACTCCAGCCGCCACGATCAGCACCACGAACGCGCACGCCGCCACGCGCCAGGCTGGGTGGATACGAGGCATCACACGCTCCGGGTTGCTGCGCGGCAGATTACGCGCATATGCGCGCATCGCGCAATCCGAGCATCTCAGGACCTGCCGAACGCCGCGCGGAGCTGGTCGGCGACGAATCCCTCGGCGCCGGCCGCCTCGGGGACTTTCTGGCCTAGTGGGAAGAACTCGGCCGAGGCGCCTTGGAAAAGCCGCGCCTGCGCCGGGACGCCCGCGGCCCGTAGCCGGTCGAGCAGGGCCTTCGCGTCTGGGCGCAGCGGGTCGCCCTCGGCGAGCACCATCGTGACCGGGGGCAGTCCGCGCAGGTCCGCGAGATGCAGCGGGTCGAGCCGCGGGTCGGCCGGCACCGGGCTGCCCGTGTATTGGCGGAGGTCCCAGCGCACGTCGGCGAGGGTCTCTGGCTTGGCACGTGCCCAGGCGTTGTCGGACGGCGGCGCGGCCATGGGCGTGATGAGGATCAGATGGTCGGGCATCGCGTCGTGTTCACCGCGCGCCGTAATGGCGGTGGCGAGCGCGAGCAGCGCGCCCGTGCCCTCGCCGCCGAGCGCGAGCCGGGCAGGGTTCGCGCCCCAGGCGTGGGCGTTCTTGCGTGCCCAGGCCAGGACCGCGAGCGCGTCGGCGTGCGCCGCCGGGAAGCGATCACCCGGCGCAGGCCGCATCCCTACGACGACGACTACGTCATTGGTGCGCTCGACGAGCGTGCGGGCGATCAGGTCGGTGGCATCGAGGTCGGGCGTCACGAAACCGCCCCCAGCGAACAGGAGGATGATCGGCGTGTTCTTCGCGTCCTTCGGTTGGTAGAGCCGCCCAGGCAAGGGGCCGGTCACGCCCTCGGCCGCGATGAGCTGGAACCGGGGCACGGGCAGGTCCGGATACGGCAGCCCGCGGACGTTCTCGATAGCGCGCGCCGCGTCGAGGAGCCGTGGCTGCTGCCGGGCCTGCTCGGGCGTGAGGTCCGGCTCCGGGTGCGGCCGCAGCCGTTGCAGCTCGACCAGCTGCGCGTCCATGGCGGGGGCGGGCTGGTAGGCCACGCGCCCCTGGGGCGGTCCGGCCGTGCAGGCGGCGAGGAGCAGCAGCGGGAGCAGGGGACGCATGGCGGGGACCTCGGGTTCGGAGGAAGGGCAATCGGATTAAGCCCGCGTTCACCCTGCTTGGGCAACCTTGCTCATCATGAACGACTGGATGAATGCGACGAGGCGGCGGGTGCGGCGTTACGATGGCCATGGTCGAAACGCTGCCCTCCCTGCCCAGCGCGCTGCTGTATCCGCCGCCCCTCGACGCCGCGGCATTGGCCGACCTGGAGAGAGCCGTGCGGCTGCTCGAGGAGGATCGGTTCACGAGCCGAGTCGCTGGCCTGCTCGGCCGCGCTGCCGGCGGTGGAGCGCAGTGGGCGCGCCGCCTCCTCCCTGCGTCCGCCCTGCCGGCGCCTGCGCTCGCTTTCGCACAGGATGCCGCGGCAAGCGCGCTGCAAACCGCGCTCTCCGTAGCAACGTGGCGACTCGGGCAGGGCAAGCGCCACGCCCCGCGATGGATGCGCACGGCCTCGGTCGCCTTCACCGGCGCCGCGGGGGGCGCTACCGGCCTGCCCGGAACGCTTGCCGAGCTGCCCGCGACGACGACGCTCCTGCTTCGCGAGATCGCCCGCATCGCCGCCGAGCAGGGCGAGGACCTCGGCACGGCGGCGGGGCGGGCCGAATGCCTTGCCGTGTTCGCGCTCGGCGGCCCGGAAGGCGAGGGCGGCTACTACGCGGCCCGCTTGGCGCTGGCGGAGGTGATCGGCGGCGCGGCTGGCCTGGCGCTAGGTGACGCCATGCCACGCGTGCTCGCGGCCGTAGCGGCGCGCTTCGGCGTTCCGGTCGCCTGGAAGGTCGCAGGCCAGGCCGTGCCGCTCGCGGGCGCCGCCGCAGGAGTGGCGATTAACACGCTGTTCATGCAGCATTTCCGTTCTCGCGCGATTGGTCACTTCACGGTTCGCCGCCTGGAGCGGCGGCATGGGGTAGAGACGGTGCGGGCGGCCTACGCGGAGATCCGCGCCAGGCTCGGCCGGACCCAGGCATCCGCGCCTTGATCCCCCGACCAACAGCCCGGCATACATGAGGCACGGTCGGCATGAGGCGAGGCTAGACCCGGTAAACGAAGGAAGCGAGCATGGCGGATCGGATCGCCCTGGTGACGGGCGCGGGCAGTGGGGTCGGACGCGCGGTCGCGCTGCGACTCGGGGCCGACGGGTGGACCGTGGTGCTCGCCGGGCGCCGGGCGGAACCGCTGCAGGACACGGCGGCGCAGGCCGGAGATGCCGTGACGCTGCCTGTCCCGACCGACGTGGGCGATCCCGCGCAGGTGGACGCGCTCTTCGCTCGGACCGTGGAGCGGTTCGGCGACTCGACCTCCTATTCAACAACGCGGGCACCGGCGCCGCCCCTGTGCCGGTGGACGAGCTGTCGGTGGAGGACTGGCTGCGCGTCGTCCACGTGAATCTCACGGGCGCCTTCCTGTGCGCTCGCGCTGCTTTCGGGCAGATGCGGCGGCAATCGCCCCGTGGCGGCCGCATCATCAACAACGGCAGCATCAGCGCGCATACGCCCCGCCCATTCTCCGCGCCCTATACCAGCACGAAGCACGCGATCACGGGGCTGACCAAGAGTCTCGGCCTAGACGGGCGGCCTTTCGATATCGCTGTCGGCCAGGTGGACATCGGCAACGCGGCGACGCCGATGACGGAGCGCATGGCCAAGGGTGTCCTGCAGCCGGACGGCAGCACGCGCGCCGAGGCGACGATGGACGCCGCCCATGTCGCGAGCGCAGTGGCTTACATGGCCAGCCTGCCACTCGACGCGAACGTGCCGTTCCTAACCGTGATGGCGACGGCCATGCCTTACCTGGGGCGCGGCTAAATGGCGCCGAGCGCGCGTGCGATGAGCAGGCCGGCTGCGATCACGAACAGGAGTCGCAGCGAGCTTCCCAACGCCCTCAGCACCATGAGGACGACCAACACCAGCGCGGCGAGCAGCAGGGCCGTTTGCAGGACGGATGGCACTCCGGCATCGGCCAGCACGCCGCGCAGCCATTGCCAGGCATAGGCGATCCAGGCCAGGGCGAAGTCCAGGAACGCCCAGAACAGGAGGGCGGCGTGCCTCAACTCTTGCTGGATCGGGGTCATTTGCGGCTCCTCAGCGCCGAGATGCAGCAATGCCGGGTTGCCGCGCCGGCGTCCACGCTGCTAGGGAAACAGTATCGCCAACGGAGGATGCGTGCATGAACACCGCAGAGCTCGCCGACAAGGTTGCTGCCGAGCATAACCTGGGCAAGGCCGAGGCCAAGCGCATGGTCGAGACCGTGCTCTCGACGATCGCCCACACTGCCAGCGAGGGCGAGGAGGTCTCCCTCGGCGGCTTCGGAAAGTTCAAGGTCAATGAGCGCGCCGCCCGGCAGGGCCGCAACCCGGCAACTGGCGCGGCCATCGAGATCGCGGCCTCGCGCAAGCTCGCCTTCACGCCTGCCAAGCAGGTCCGCGACCGGCTTAACCCTGCCGATGAGGGAAAGGCGCCTGCCAAGGGTCGCGCCAGCACGAGACGGTAAGCCTCACCGCGATTGCTGTGACCAAGGCAGCCGTATGGCGGGGTGCATCCTCGCCGCCTGCCGTTCCGCAGACGCGATCGGTTGCGCCGCCTTGCCGGATGCCGGGCCGCACGATCAGGGGCGTCTGGAGTCGCGTCCGGCCGGTTATGCAAGGCACGCCGCCAGCGATCGCGGCGGCCGGAGCTTCGCGACCGAGCTGGAGCGTGATCCGAGTAAGCGGGGCGCGGCTGCCGCGCCCCGCGACGCTTACTGAGCCCGCAAGCGTGTCTCTGAGGACACGGAGGAGGCCATGCGCGCCGAGCCGTGATGCTTGGGTGCTTGGGCACACGGAGGAAACGATGAACGCGCCTCCGCCGCGGCATGGGTGGTCCCTGGCCAAGGCGCTGCTGTGCAGCCTGACGGTGGCGTCGCTCACCGCATGTGCCACTCCCTCGCCAGGACCCACGGCACAACCAATCCAGCCGGCAACCCAGCCGGCGGTTGTGTCCCAGCCCGCGAACGTGGGCGATGCCAAGAAAACCGCCGTGGCCTACCACTACTCCGGCGCCTATGAGCGGGACCTCGCGGCGGTGGCGTCCGCGGCCAATAGGTGGCTGGCGCAGAGGGCATCCCAGGTCAGCCGCCCAGCGCTGGTGCTGGATATCGACGACACCGCGCTGTCGAACTGGGAGGTGATCATGGCGGACGATTTCGGCCGTATCATCGGCGGTCCCTGCACCGCGCTTCCGGAGGGTCCCTGCGGCTGGGCATCCTGGGACCTGTTGGGAAGAGACCCGGCCATCGCGCCGACCCTGAGCATCTTCCAGCAGGCGCGAACCATGAACGTCGCGGTTTTCTTCATCACCGGCCGACCTGAGACGCAGCGGGCCGCGACGGAGCGGAACCTGCGCGACGCCGGGTATGATGGCTATGCTAGGGTCTTCATGGTGCCCAACGGAGCGCATTACGCATCCGCTGCCGACTTCAAGACGCCGGTGCGCGCCGAGATCGAGAGGGCAGGCTACACGATCATCGCCAACATGGGGGATCAACCCTCGGATCTAGCAGGCGGGCACGCGGCGAAGACATTTCTTCTGCCGAACCCATTCTATAGGATCCCATGATGGAACGCCGCCACATCCCCGTGCCACCCACGCTTGCCCCCCGCTTCGTGCGCTGTATCGGTGCCTGCGCAACCCAGCCGCCGCTGGTCAAGGATGGGGTGAACCCTGGGCGCGTGCGGCGCAACGCGCGCGGGCCAGCGGACTTCGCTCAGACGGCGCAGGAGAGCCGACGCGGGGAGGTTTGCGTCGGCGGGTGATCCTGCACGCCTGCCTTGAAGCGGTGCTCTTGGTGCTCGCTGGCGAAATCGCCATCTCGGCCCTGCTGTTCGTCTCTTGAGCGCTCTCGTCACAAGCAGTCTTTCCCCGTGCCCTCTCGCCAAAGGCAGCCATGCCCGTCCTGCTCATCGCCTTCGCGGCCGTCTCCGTTGCCACGACCCTGTTCGGCCTCTACCTGAGAGAACGCCAGGCTACCCATGTGGCACGGCATCGTGGCGCGGTGCCGTCCGACTTCGCCGCCGCCGTGTCGCTGGCGGATCACCAGAAGGCTGCCGACTACGAGATCGCCCGGCTCCAACTCGGCCGGCTCGTAGCCTTGGTCAGCCTAGCGGTTGGGCTGGCCTGGGCCTTCGCCGGGTATGACCTCCTGTATGGCGGTCTCGCCGGCGTGATCGGCCGCGGGCTGACCCGCAGCGTCGCCTTCATCGTTGCGGTCAGCCTCGTCTCCTCGCTGGTCGATCTGCCGTTCGGCATCTATCGCATTTTCCGCCTGGAGCAGCGGTTCGGCTTCAACCGAACGACGCCGCTGCGCTTCGCCGTGGACAGGCTCAAGGCGGCAGTGCTCTCCGCGTGCATCGGCGTTCCGCTGCTCTATGGCGTGTTCTGGCTGATGCGTGACGCCTCCGGCCTCTGGTGGGTTTATGCGTGGGCGGGTTCGACGGTCCTGATCATCGCCCTGATGGGTGCCTACCCACGGTGGATCGCACCCTTGTTCAACAAGTTCACGCCCCTCGACGGTCCGCTGCGCGCCAGGGTCGAGGCGCTCCTGCGGCGCTGCGGCTTCGAGGCCTCCGGCCTGTTCGTCATGGACGCCTCGAAGCGGTCCACGCACGGCAACGCCTACTTCTCAGGCTTCGGCCGCATGAAGCGCATCGTGCTGTTCGACACCCTGGTCGCGCAGAATACCGAGGAGGAGCTGGAAGCGGTGCTCGCCCATGAGCTGGGCCACTACAAGCTGGGCCATGTCGTCACCGGGCTGCTGCAGACGGCGGCGCTGTCTTTCCTCGCCTTCTTCGCCATCGGCTATCTCTGCAAGCAGCCCTGGCTGCTGGGCAGCTTCGGCATCGTCCACCGCGACGACGCCTTGGCTCTGATAGTTTGCGTCCTCGTGATCGAGATGGCCGGCCCCCTGGTCTCGACCGGGGCGAACTGGCTGAGCCGGCGCCACGAGTATCAGGCTGACGACTTCGCCCGGCAGATGGTCGGTGCCACCCCGATGGTCAGCGCCCTCGTCAAGCTCTCCCGCGACAACGCCTCGACGCTGACCACGGACCCCTTGTTTGCCTTGGTCAATTTCAGCCATCCTCCGGTGCCGCTGCGGGTGCGGCATCTCCGCGAGAGGGCGGCGTGAACGGTCTCGCAGAAGGACGATGGGTATGACACGGATTGCGTCGCGGAGTGGTCAGGAGCGGTGTCCTCAGCGTCTAGCTGCGAGGCTGGTGACCATGCTGGCGTTCCTCTTCGCCATCGTGCACGCAACGCCACCGGCGTGGGCCGATGCGCCAGCCCCGATCCCGCTTGAGCTGAACAAGCTCGAACCGCTGCCAGCGCCTGCGACCGCGCCGGGCGGCGGTGCAGCCGCATCCGCGGGCTGCCGCGCCTACATGGTGGTCACCAACCCCGATCCGGAGCCGATCGAGCAGCTCCGCCTCGACCTGATCCTGTTCGGAAAGGACGGCGTGATCCTCCGCCGTATCGCGCTCGACCTCGGCCCTCTGGCCCCGCACAAGACGGCCGTGCGTCTGTTCGACTTGCAAGGCCAGCCGTGTGACGGGATCGGTCGCATGTTGGTCAACGACGTGCTCGCGTGCCAGACCGGGCAGCCTGGGAACGCGCCGGCCGAGCAGCAGCGCCAAGCTTGCCTGGATCGGTTGCAGGTCTCGTCCCGTGCTAAGGCGGAGTTGTCTAAGTAGAATAGGTCCCGGGCGCATTCCTGTAGGGTGTTGTGCTTGTCCGGCTGTTCAGCCGTTCTGCGACGTTTCCTTCGAGGTTGAGCAAGAGCTCAGGGCGGAAGCGGGGGAGACAGGCGTCGAGCTGGGCGCGCGGGCGAGGTAACACCGCTGCCTGCAGACAGACGCATGAGCGCACCGGGAGACGACGCCCGAAGGCGCCGCTCGGTAAAGCTTCCCGACAGGCTAGGAGAGCTTGCGGCGGCGGATCAGGCCGAGGCCGAGCAGGCCGGAAGCAGCAAGGGCGAGAGTGGACGGCTCGGGGACGGTTGCGGGCGCGGGCAGGATGCCTTGGAAGGTTATGAACGAAATACCTGTGCTGCCGGAACACGTACCAACATCATCACTGAAACTACAGCTGGTACCGCCAGGTTGTGCTTCGGTCGCGGTCAAGGTGAGTGTGCTATTCGAGCAGTCCTGCGAGTCATTGGGGCAGGGGTTGTCTCCTTGCAGCGCGTTGAGGTCCAGTGCCGTAACATCGAGCGTGCTCGGGTCCACAGTATAGGAGAGCGAGGTGATGTTGTCCTGGGTGAAGGAGCCGTAGGAGAAGTCAACGCCGGCAGCGCTCGTCCCGGAGAACGCCGGGAACGAGATGGTGCCCACCTGAGTGTCATCTTGGAAGATATTCTCGATGACCGCCTCTGCTCGGGCAACCTGCGGCACCAACGCCAGCATGGTCGTCAGGCACGTGAGGGTGATCGCTGCCCCCCATAACGGCTTCGCCTGCATGACCCCGCTCCTTCGATGTCGGACGCAGTGACGCTACATTAGTCACTACGCTCAGGAAAGCAAATTCGTCCAGAAATGCAGTTCTCCGGATAAGGGCGCGGCGGTAAGATGGAGGAACGAGATGAGGTTACGCGGAAGGCGGCCGCAATATATAACGCCAGACCCGCACGACCGGAGTCTAGAGGCCGTCAGTGAAGGTGCGGAGATCCCTCGCAAGCTGATGGCCCATAGCGTCCATCTGCCGATCGTTTTAGGCTCAGCAGCCGTGTTGTTGGGGACGACACCCCGGACGGCAGCAAGATCTTGGCGATACAGGGTGAGAATGCTTTCCTCAGTGACGCCCTTGTTTGGGATGATTGTCGCACCGCTAGCCTTCATCGCTCGTCAGGACATGGAGCATGAGGGCCTAAGCTACCGCCTCGGGGTCGTCTCCATGAACTTCATCGGCCATGCTGCTTCTCCACGGATGGGCTTCGGAAAACACGGTGGCGGGTTCCGGCGCCTCTGCCCCGCCGCATGGACCCCCGATGGACCCCCAATCTGCCGAAAGTGGTGGGTGCAGTAGGACTCGAACCTACGGCCCGCTGATTAAGAGTCAGCTGCTCTACCAACTGAGCTATGCACCCTGCCTGGGGCGCGGCCTATAGCAGGGCGCTGCTGCCCTGCAAAAACTCCTAATCGCGTCTGTGCGATCAAGACGCCTTGCATGGTGCACCATGCCTGTGTTTCATGCGCGAGACACTCTCGCATCTGTGAGGCGCCCCTGGCCTACGCCTTCCAACAGCTCATCAACGGCGTCACGCTCGGCATGATCTACGGCCTGATCGCCGTCGGCTACACCATGGTGTATGGCATTATCGGCATGATCAACTTCGCCCACGGCGACGTGTTCATGATCGGCGCCTTCCTCTCCCTCATCGCGCTCACCGGGCTGAGCATCCTCGGCCTCACCGCCGTGCCGCTCGCCCTCGCGCTCACCCTCGTGTTCGCCGCCGCCATCGCCGCCCTCTACGGCTGGGCCATCGAGCGCGTCGCCTATCGTCCGCTGCGGGGCAGCTTCCGGCTCGCGCCCCTCATCAGCGCCATCGGCATGAGCATCACGCTGGAGAACTTCACCCAGGTCTCCCAGGGTGCCACCGTCAAGCCGTTGGTGACGCTGATCCCTGGTGGGCTGCAACTGATGAGCGACGGCGCCTTCACCGTGCTGCTCTCTTGGATGCAGATCGCCATCATCATCACCACGCTCATCGTGCTCGCGATCTTCACGTGGCTCGTGTCGGCGACGCCGCTCGGCCGCTCCATGCGCGCCTGTGAGCAGGATCTCCGGATGGCGGCCCTGCTCGGGATTGACACCGACCGCACCATCTCGCTCACGTTCGTGATCGGAGCGGCGCTGGCCGCCGTCGCCGGGCTGATGTTCCTGCTCTACTACGGCGTCATAGATTTCTACGTGGGCTTCGTCGCGGGCATCAAGGCGTTCACCGCCGCCGTGCTCGGCGGCATCGGCTCGCTGCCCGGCGCCGTGCTCGGCGGCCTCGCGATCGGCCTCATCGAGACGTTCTGGTCTGCCTATTTCAGCGTGGAATACAAGGATGTGGCGGCGTTCAGCATCCTCATCATCGTGCTGATCTTCATGCCTACCGGCCTGCTCGGCCGGGCGGATGTAGAGAAGGTATGAGCGCCACCAACGTCGCGCATTCGGGCCTCGACACCGAGGGCAGCCGCGAGCTTGTCCAGGACGATCCGGGCGAGGGGCCCGTCCGCAGCGGCTTTGCTGTGGCGCTGCGCGATGCCGGGCTGTCCGCGCTCGTCGCGATCGGCTTGTTCCTGCCCATGGTGGGCCTGGTCACGCAGCAGAAGCAGGATGGCAGTGGGCTGACCCTTGGCTGGCGCCCGCTGCCGGTTGCAGCCCTCGTCGTCGCCGTGTTCGCCGGGCGCTTCCTGCTCGTGCTCTGGAAGGGGCGTCGCCCGGCACCGGCCTACCAAGCCAACCGTGCCTTCGCCGAGGGACTGACGCGCGCCGGGCGCTTCGTCGCGCCCCTGCTACTGCTGGCAGCACTTGCGCTCCCGTTCTACGCCGGGCGCTACTACATAGACCTCGGCACCCTGATCCTGATCTACGTGATGCTGGGCTGGGGGCTGAACATCGTGGTCGGCCTCGCGGGGCTGCTCGACCTCGGCTACGTCGCCTTCTACGCCGTGGGCGCCTACACCTTCGCCCTTTGCTCGACGAAGCTCGGGTTGGGCTTCTGGGAGTGCCTGCCCATCGCGGGCGCGCTTGCGGCGCTCTGGGGCACGCTGCTGGGCTTCCCGGTGCTGCGCCTGCGAGGCGACTACCTCGCGATCGTGACCCTCGCCTTCGGGGAGATCATCCGCGTCGTCCTGCTCAACTGGGTCAGCCTCACCAACGGGCCGAACGGGGTCTTGGGCATCCCGCGGCCGACCCTGTTCGGCCTGGAGTTCAAGGGCGGCGGCGGACCCGGCACCTTCGCCGGGTTCTTCAACCTCCCCTACAGCCAAACCCAGCGGCTCGCGTTCCTCTACTACGTGATCCTGGGCCTCGCGCTGCTGACCAACTGGGTTTCCTTGCGGCTGCGCCGGGTGGCGCTCGGGCGGGCGTGGGAGGCGCTGCGCGAGGACGAGATCGCCTGCCGCAGCCTCGGGATCAACGTCACCGTCACCAAGCTCACCGCCTTCACGATGGGCGCCATGTTCGGCGGCTTCGCGGGCGCCTTCTTCGCCACGCGCGAGGCGTTCGTCAGCCCGGAGAGCTTCACCTTCATCGAGTCCGCCATGGTGCTCGCGATCGTGGTGCTGGGGGGCCTCGGCTCGCAGCTCGGCACGGCGCTCGCGGCCATCGTCATGATCGGCGGCGCCGAGCTGTTCCGGGAGCTGTCCACCTACCGCATGTTGATCTTCGGCCTCGCGCTGGTCGTCGTCATGGTGCTGCGCCCGCGCGGCCTCATCTCCGGGCGCACGCCGTCCATCGCGCTCGGCAAGCGGCGCGAGATCTCGGCCGAACTCGTGGCGCAAGGCCGTGGGTGACAGCCGTGGCTGATTATTCCCCGCCCGCCTCCGGCGGGACCGCGCTCCTGCAAGTCCGCGACCTGACCATGCGCTTCGGCGGCCTGCTCGCGGTGAGCGCCCTCAGCTTCGACGCGAGCGCGGGCGAGATCACGAGCGTGATCGGCCCCAACGGCGCCGGCAAGACGACGGTATTCAACTGCATCACCGGCTTCTACCGGCCGACCTCGGGCACGATTCGCATTGCCGCCGGCGGCGGCCGCGGCGCCTTCGCGCTGGAGCATCTGCCGGGTCATCTGATCGCGCGCCGGGCGGGAGTCGCGCGCACGTTCCAGAACATCCGGCTGTTCTCGGGCATGACCGTGCTGGAGAACCTTCTCGTCGCCCAGCACAACCGGCTCATGCCCAACGTGCCGCTCGGTCTGCTCGCCGTGTTCGGCCTCGGCGGCTACCGTCGCCACCAGGCAGAAGCCATCGAGCGCGCGGTAGCTTGGCTGGAGCGCATCAGGCTCATCGCCCGCGCCGACGACCCGGCAGGCGCGCTGCCCTACGGCGACCAGCGGCGCCTGGAGATCGCTCGCGCCATGTGCACGGTGCCGCGCTTGCTCTGCCTCGACGAGCCGGCCGCGGGCCTCAACCCGCGTGAGAGCGACGACCTCGCCGGGCTGCTCGACAGCATCCGTGCCGACGGCTGCTCGCTGCTGCTCATCGAGCACGACATGGGCGTGGTCATGCGCATCTCGGACCACGTCGTCGTGCTCGACCATGGCAAGCTCATCGCCGACGGCCCGCCCGCGCAGGTGCGCGAGGACCCGGCCGTCATCGCCGCCTACCTTGGCGAGGGCGAAGAGGACGAGGAACCCGTGGTGGCCGAGGTTACGGCTTGAGCGCGTTTGCACGCGACGGCTTGAGCGAGCCGCTGCAGGCGCCGCTCAATGCGCAGTTCTCTGGGCCGCTCCTGGAGCTGCGCGGCGTCTCCACCTTCTACGGCGCGATCCAGGCGTTGCGCGGCGTGAGCATCACGGTCAGCCAAGGCGAGATCGTCACGCTGATCGGCGCGAACGGCGCGGGCAAGAGCACGCTGATGAACACCATCTGCGGCAGCCCACGCGCCCGCACGGGCCGCATCCTGCTCGATGGGAAGAATATCGCCGGACTGCCGACGCACGAGATCATGCATCTGGGCCTTGCCCAGTCACCTGAGGGCCGCCGCATCTTCCCGCGCATGTCGGTCCACGAGAACCTGCTCATGGGCGCGCAGGCCGCGGACACCGGCGACTACGAGGCCACCCGCGAGCGCGTGTTCCAGCTCTTCCCGCGCCTCAAGGAGCGCCTCGCCCAGCGCGGCGGCACGCTCTCGGGTGGCGAGCAGCAGATGCTCGCGATCGGTCGCGCCCTGATGAGCCGGCCGCGGCTCCTGCTGCTCGATGAGCCGAGCCTCGGCCTCGCCCCCCTCGTCGTCCGCCAGATCTTCGGCGCGATCCGCGCGCTCAACCAGGAGACCGGGCTGACCGTGCTCCTCGTCGAGCAGAATGCCTACCAGGCGCTCAGGTTGGCGCACCGCGGCTACGTGCTGGTCAACGGCGTGGTCACCATGGAGGGGCCAGGCCGCGAGCTGCTTGCCCGTCCCGAGGTCCGTGCGGCTTACTTGGAGGGTGGCCATTGAGGCCGGCTCGCCCTCTTCCCAGGCGCCCACGGATGCTCTTACGCTTGATACTGCAATCTCGACCCAGAAGGGGGATCTGATGTTCCGCAAGACACTTTTCGCCGGTGCGGCGCTCTTCGCCGCGGCGACGTTCGCCGGGGGCGGCGCTGCCCAGGCACAGATCAAGATCGCGGTGGCTGGCCCGATGACGGGCGAATACGCGGCCTTCGGCGCGCAGATGAAGGCGGGCGGCGATCAGGCGGCCGCCGACATCAATGCGGCCGGCGGCGTGCTCGGCCAGAAGGTGCAGCTTGAGATCGGCGACGACGCCTGCGATCCCCGTCAGGCCGTCTCCGTCGCCAACAAGCTCGCCAGCGACGGCGTGAAATTCGTCGCCGGCCATTTCTGCTCGGGAAGCTCCATCCCGGCGAGCAAGGTCTATGCGGACGAGGGCGTCCTGGAGATCAGCCCTGCCAGCACCAACCCCGACTACACTGACAAGGGCAGTTGGAATACCTTCCGCGTCTGTGGCCGCGACGACGAGCAGGGGGAAGTCGCCGGCAAGTATCTCGCCGACCACTACAAGGGCGACAAGATCGCGATCCTCGACGACAACTCCGCCTACGGCAAGGGCCTCGCCGACCAAACGCGCAAGGCTCTCGAGGCTAACGGCGCCAAGGCGGTGCTGAACGAGCACTACGTGGCCGGCGAGAAGGACTATTCGGCGCTCGTCAGCCGCATGAAGCAGGCCGGCGTTCAAGTCGTCTATATTGGCGGCTATCACACCGAGGCCGGGCTGATCACCCGCCAGGCGCGCGAGCAGGGCCTGGACGCGCAGTTCATCAGCGGCGACGCGCTGGCCACCGACGAGTTCGCGCAGATCGCGGGCAATTCGGGCAACGGATTCATGTTCACCTTCCCGCCTGACCCGCGGAAGAACCCGGAGGCGGACAAGGTCGTCGGCGAGTTCAAGGCGAAGGGCATCAACCCGGAAGGCTACACGCTCTACACCTACGCCGCGATCCAGATCTGGGCCGACGCCGTCAAGAAGGCGGATAGCACCGACCCACAGAAGGTCGCGGCGGAGCTGAAGAAGGACGGTCCCTGGAACAGCGTGATCGGGCCCATCACCTTCACCACCAAGGGCGACCCAACGAAGCCGCTCTACGTGTTCTACAAGTGGGAGAACGGTAAGTACTCACAGATGTAGCTTCAGCATTGCTTCCTGAGAGACGGGATCGGGAGCCACGAGCCTGCCCGAGTTCTACAGCCCGCGTTGCAACTGACCCATTGACCCAACCCGTCATGCCCGTGCTTGGCACGGGCATCCACGACTTCGGGCCACACCACCGTCGCACGACGAAGCGTGGATGGCCGAAAAGCCGGCCATGCCGATGGAGGGAACGGGTCAGCATCAAGGCTGGATGGTATGTGAGAGCTCGGTCCCGTGGCATCGCGCGTCGCATCCTTGGCGCCGCCGACGCTGCTCTGAACCTTGCCAGCCGCCTTGTTTGCCTTGCCCTCGGCCTGCGTCTTGGTGTCGCCCTTAAGGGTTCCGACGCCTTCCTCGACGGTGCCCTCGGCATGGTTCACGGCACCCTTCACGCGATCCTTGTCCACCATGACTGGTCCTCCTCGTTCTTGGTTCAGCCCTGCATGGCCACCGTGGATGCAACGGTGCTTCACGCAAGGGGTTTCACGCCACGGACAGGGAGACGTCATAGCCCCGAGAAGCCGAAAGGGGCAGGCCGCGAGGCCTGCCCCCAATCGAGCCGGATAGAGCTTGCCTAGCTGTCCTTAGTCGCGTCACGCGCTGCATCCTTGGCGCCGCCGACGCTGCTCTGAACCTTGCCGGTCGCCTTGTCCGCCGCACCCTCACCCTGCGTCTTGGCGTCGCCGGTCAGGTTGCCGACGGCTTGCTTGACGGCGCCCTTGGCCTGGTTCGCTGCGCCCTTCACACGATCCTCATCCATGACTGATCCTCCTCATTCTTGGTTCAGCCTTGCAAGGCTGCGTGGATGTAACGGCGATTTACACTGAGGGTTTCATGCCGCGGACAGGGGAGGCGCTACGGTCTCCAGCGATCGCCGCTCGGCGTTCACGCCGAGCAGGGCCTCGACGCCTGCCGCCCCGAGCATCAGCCCGCCTCCGAGCAGATAACCCCAGAAAATCTCCATCCTGGACCCGCTCTCGATAAGCGTGCCGAACAGCGCCGGTCCCGCCACCCCGCCGAGGAGCGTGCCCATCGCGTAGAAGATCGAGATCGCGACGGCGCGAACCTCCAACGGGAAGGTCTCGCCCACGGTCAGGTAGGCCGAGCTCGCCGCCGCCGAAGCGAAGAAGAAGATCGCCGTCCATGCTATCGTCTGCTCCATCGCCGAGAGCAGGCCTTTGGCGAACAGCCAGCCGACACCCACCATCATCAGCCCGGCGATCGCGTAAGTCGCCGTGATCATCCGCTTGCGTCCCAGCGTGTCGAACAAGCGGCCGAGCAGCAGCGGCCCCATGAAGTTGCCGAGCGCGAACGGCAGCATGAACAGGCCGACCCGGCCCGAAGGCACCTGATAGAAACGCGTGAGCACCAGCGCGTAGGTGAACAGCACGGCATTGTAGCAGAAGGCCTGCGCTGCCATCAGGGCCAAGCCCAGGATCGTCCGCTGCCGGTAGCGCGTGACCAGCACCCGCACCGCTGGCACGAACCAATCGCCGCGATGCCGGCGCAGCCGCAGCCGCTCGTCCGGGACCGGGGGCAGCTTCTCGCCAGTCTCGTGCTCCACGCGCGCCTCGATCTCCGAGACGACCTTGCTCGCGCCCTCCGGATCGCCGTGCGTCATCAGCCAGCGCGGACTCTCCGGGATCCAGCGGCGCAGGAACAGGACCACGAAGCCGATCGCGCCGCCGACGAGGAAGGCGACCCGCCAGCCTAGGTCGGGTTGGATCACGGCCGGGTCGAGCGCCACCAATGCGCCTAAGGCTCCGAGCGCCGCGCCGATCCAGAAGCTGCCGTTGATCACGAGGTCCGTGAAGCCGCGCCGCCGGGCGGGGATCAGCTCCTGTATGGTCGCGTTGACGGCAGCATACTCGCCGCCGATCCCCGCGCCCGTGATCGCCCGGAACACCACGAATGACCAGAAATTCCAGGCCAGGCCCGACGCGATGGCCGCGAGCAGATAGACGAGCAGCGTGATGGTGAACAGCTTCTTGCGCCCGAGACGGTCGGTGAGCCAGCCGAAGAAGAGCGCGCCCACGACAGCGCCCACGAGATAGGCACTGGCCGTGAGCCCGGCGTCCCGGTCGGAGAAATGCATCCCCGGGCTCTGGGCGATGGTGGCGATGATACTACCGACGAGCGTGACCTCCAGCCCGTCCAGGATCCAGGTAATCCCGAGCGCCACGACAACGAGCGTGTGGAACCGTGCCCAGGGGAGGCGGTCGAGGCGGGCGGGCACGTCTGTCTCGAAGACATCACCGCCCTGCGAGGCCGAATCCATGGGACCGGAACGACGCTGGGCGGCAGCGGTTGCCTGGTTCGTGGACGCCCGGCAACTTTGCTTCAAAGCTCGCGTTGGTGCGGTGAGCCGCCCGTGACCCGGCAGCGCCCCAACCGGAAGCGGGCCTGATCCATGTCCGCCACCGCCGAGCGACCGAAGCTGTTCGCGCTGCCTGCGCTGCCTCCCGACACGATCGGGTTCGCGCTGCGCTCGGTCGTCGCCATCCTGGTCGCACTCGGCGTCTCATTCTGGCTGCAGCTTGCGGACGCGAGCAGCGCCGCCGTGACCGCCGGGATCCTTTCCCAGCCCTCGCGGGGGATGATCCTGTCGAAGGCAGCCAACCGCTTCGGCGGCACGCTGATCGGCGCCGTCGTGTCCATCGCCCTCGTCGCCGAGTTCGGCCAGGACCGGACGATGCTGCTGGCCGCCTATGCCGTCTGGATCGGCCTCTGCGCCGGCGTTGCCACCCTGCTGCGGGACTTCCGTGCCTATGGCGCGGTGCTCTCCGGCTACACGGTCGGCATCATCGTGCTGTCCGATATCGCGATGCCGCAGGATGTGTTCACCACCGCCCTCGCGCGCGTCGCTGAAGTTGCGGTCGGCGTCGCCAGCGTCGCGATCATCAACGACCTCTTCGCCCCTCGCGGCGCGTGGGAGGACCTGGTCGAGCAGATGGGATCGCTCTTCGAGCAGGTGCGCCAGCTCGCATCGGACGCGCTCGACGGGTCCGGGACCGCGAACGATGCGGAGGCTAGCGCCACGCTCGGGGGTACCCTCGTCGGGCTGCGCACGCCGATAGATTACGCCGCGGACGAGTTGCAGGACGGTACCCGTCGCGCTGTCGGCGCGAGGAGCGCGGTGGCGGCGCTGCTGACCATGATCTCCGCTAGCCGGGCCGTCCTGGCGAACCGGGACGCGCTGCGATCCCCGCTAGGGCGGGAAGCGGCGGCGGTTGCCAGGGAGGCATTGCGAGGGAAGGGATCGCGAGGCGAGACGCCCGAGGCGGCGCAGCAGCATTTGGCGGCGCTGGCGGGGGTGGGGCCGCTCAGCCCCGCGGAGGCCTTCCTGCTCGATCGGCTGCAGGAACTGCTGGCCCAGTTCGGCTTCGCCCGCGACGGGCGCCGCGTGCTGGAGCACGGCGGCATCGCGGCGCGCACCGTGCAGCTGCCCAGGCATCTCGACACCTTCGCGGCCGTCCTCAACACTGTGCGAACAATCATCGCCGTCGGCGCGGCGGAGCTGTTCATCGTGCTGGCGGGCTGGCCCGGCGCCAGCTTCGCCTTGATACAGATGTCGGCGCTCTGCGCCCTGATCGGATTGCGGCCCAACCCGACGCAGGCCAGCATCGGCATGCTGCTCGGCTTTCCCGCACCGATCCTGGTGGCGGCGGCGTGCGAGTTCCTGATCCTGCCCGGCGTCTCCGGCTTCCCGGCGCTGGCGATGACGATGGGTGTCCCGCTCTTCTTCGGGGCAATCGCGGTGAAGTTCCCGCGCACGAACGTCTATGGCGTGAATTTCCTGACCTTCTTCTCCGTGTCCCTCGCGCCGACCAACCCCCAGACCTACGATCCGGTCACCTTCGCCAACAACTCGATGCAGTTCATGCTCGCGGGCGTTATGGCGGTGATCGGGTTCTGGCTGATCCTGCCGGTCTCGCCGCATCGCCGCCTGTTCCGGGTGGCGAATGCGGTCGGGCGGGACCTGCGGCGCGCGCTGCGCGGCGCGATCCCCGACCAACCCTCGCGGGTGGCGCTCCGCTACGACCGGCTGCAGCAGGCGCAGAGCTGGCTCGGCAAGCCCACCCTCTCGCGCCGCAAGCTGCTAGCGCGACTGTTCACCCTGAGCGAGCTCGAAGGCGCGCTCGCGCGCGCTCATCGGGCGCTGGACGAGATCGCAGGGCAGGGAGAGCTGGCGGCGGCCGCCGGGCAGGCGCGCCGGGCGCTCGCCTCCCCAGCGCGGAGCGAGGGCTTGCTGCAAGCCGCCCAGGCGCTGCTCGCGCCTGCGCCACATCGGCCTGCCGCCGTGCGTGCCGCCTCCGGCCTGGCCCAGGCCGCCGCGTTGATCGAGACGCAGCGTCCGATCCTGGTCAAATCAGGCATCCTGGAGGCGGCGTGATGTGGCGGGAGGTGAACCTCGGCGGCAGCGGCGTGCTGATCTCGCCGTTCGTCGTCTATGCCGTGGTCGCCTTCGTCCTGATCCTGCTGCTCCGCCCGCTGCTGGTATGGGTCGGCTTCCAGCGCTGGACCTGGAACTCGCCGCTTGCCGAGGCCGCCCTCTACGTCTGCATCCTGGGATTGCTGATGGCGTTCCTCTAAGCGCCATGTTCAAGCGCGCCCACCGCCTCATTCGTCTCGTGATCACGCTGGCCATCGTGGCCGGCGCCGCCTTCGCCATCATCTTCCTGTGGGATCACTACGTGAACGGGCCTTGGACGCGGGACGGGCAGGTGGAGGCAGACGTCATCGACATCGCGCCCGAGGTCTCCGGCCGCATCGTCAAGCTCAACGTCGCCGCCAACCAGCTCGTCCACAAGGGGGACGTGCTGTACGAGATAGACCCGTTCGACTTCCAGGTCGCCCTCGCCTCGGCGCAGGCCACCCTGCAGCAGCGCCTTGACGATTACAACGTCAAGCAGGCCGAGGCCCAGCGGCGGGAGAAGCTGGGCACTCTCACGACCTCGGTGGAGGAGAAGCAGACCTATATCGGCAGCGCCGACATGGCGCGGGGCGCCTACGCGGTGGCGCTCAGCCAGCTCTCGCAGGCGCGCATCAACCTCGACCGCACGAAGGTGCACACCCCGGTAAATGGCTTCGTCACGAACCTGCTGCTGCGCGAGGGCGACTACGCGACGAGCGGCACGCGCAACATCTCGGTCATCGACAGCGACAGCTTCCGGATCGCAGCGTATTTCGAGGAGACGAAGCTGCAGAACATCCATGTGGGCGACCAGGCGAAGATCACGCTGATGGGCTTCAACGCTCCGGTGCTGGGCCATGTCGAGAGCATCGCGCGCGGCATCAGCTCGCCGAACTACGCGCCCGGCACACTGGGCCTCGCCACGGTCAACCCGGTCTTCACTTGGGTGCGGCTCGCGCAGCGCATCCCGGTGCGGATTCACATAGACCGGGTGCCGTCCTCCGTGCTGCTCGCCGCAGGGATGACATGCACCGTGACGGTCGGCCCGCAGGCCACGGGCAGTGGCGCCTCGACGCAAGGCCTGCTCTCGCGCTTGGTATCTCACTGAGCGTCACTGCGCCGACACATTCGCCTCGCTGCGCGCGGTGCCCGAGCGGGCCGTATGTGCAGAGTCAGTCGTGTGCACGCCACCGCGGTAATGCCCCACCGAGCTGTGCGGTGATCGTGTCTGCTTTGCGGCGCACCCGATCACCCAGCAGCGGGATGCGCTCGTCAGGGATGCGCGCCATCGGCCCTGAAAGCGACACGGCGGCGACTGGATCGGCGTTCTCGTTGAAGACCACGGCGGCGATGCAGCGCAGTCCGACCGCGTGCTCCTCATCATCTATGGCGTAACCGCGCTCCCGCGCACGCGCCAGATCCTCGCGGAGCGCCACCGTGGTGTTGATCGTCTTGATGGTGACCCGCGGCAAGCCCTGGCGGTGCAGGATCTTGGCGAGATCGCTGTCCGGCATGGCCGAGAGCAGGGCCTTGCCGACGCTGGAGCAGTGCAGCGGCACGCGGGCGCCGGGCCGGGCGAAGGCGCGCATCATCTGGCGGCACTCGACCTGGGCAAGATAGATCGCCTCGAACTGGTCCTCCACGGCCAGGTTCACGGTCTCCTCGCTCTCCTCCATGAGCGCGCGCATGTGCGGCCGGGCGGTCACGACCAAGCTGCGGGTCTTGAGGAAGGCATTGCCCGCGACGAAGGCCTGCACGCCCACGGACCAGAGGCGGCGCTCGGCGTCGAAGTGCACGTAGCGCTCCTGCTCGAGCGTCGTGAGCAACCGGTGCGCCGTGGAGGGGGAAAGCCCGACCTGCTGCGACACCTCGGTGAGCGTGACGCCCTCATCGGCCGTGGCGAGACGGTTCACGATCGTCAGCGCGCGCACCAAGGACTGCACTTGGTCGGACCGCTCGGGTGAGACACGGGCAGGGGCGCGCCGTTCCCGCGTGAGAAGGGCCGGTTGGGCAGCATGAGCTGATTTTCGTGGTCGTCGCACATCACCCTCCGATGCGGCTGCTTCTAGCGAGTCGGCATGAATTCCGCAATGCAGCAAGCCACAGGTCGGTGAATTGGAGGCCTTGAAATCGAACGCTCAAGTGCTGGTTTCAGAAGGCGTCTGCGGTGGCAAGGACCCCGAAAGGCCACGGTCACCCTCGCCATGATCTGCCTCATGTTCCAGCATCTCGCTCACCCCGACCGCAAGCACTGCCCGCTCTGTGAACTCCAAAACGGGCGGTTTGCCTTTGAGGTCCGAAATCCGCGAGACAACCTCGGCAGCATGAGAGATCATTCGGGCATGGATATGGACGATGACGCCTGCTACCGCGCTATCGAGACGCGAGATCATCGGTTCGATGGACGCCTGTTCGTCGCTGTCATGACGACTGGAATTTACTGCCGACCATTCTGCCCGGCACCCACGCCCAGGCGAGAGAACGTTCGATTTTTTCGAACGGCTGCCGCGGCGCACAAGGCCGGGTTCCGCCCCTGTTTGCGCTGTCGGCCGGAGACGTCGCCCGACCTTGCCGTCTGGCGCGGCAGCTCCAATACCGTATCCCGAGCACTCGGGTTGATCGAGGCGGGAGCCCTCGATGACGCGAACGTCGCGACTTTGGCGGAGCGGCTGGGGATCGGCGAGCGTCAGCTTCGACGGCTGTTCCAGCGACACCTTGGGGCTTCCCCGATCTCGATCGCCCAGACCCGGCGGATACTCCTGGCCAAGCAATTGCTTCAGGACACGCGGCTGCCGATGACGGAAGTTGCAGCGGCGGCGGGTTTCGGCAGCATTCGGCGGTTCAACGAGATCTTTCAGCAACTATACCGGCGGCCACCCCAGACACTCCGGCGCACCGGCGTGACGGAGGAGCCCGCGGCCACGACAGGCGCGGTTACGGTCAGGCTAGGATACCGACCTCCCTACGACTGGGACTTCCATCGCCTCTTTCCTTCGCGCACGAGCAATTCCAGGCATCGAGGTGGTGTCGAGCGGCCGGTATGCGCGCACGATCGCGATCGGCGAAGAACGCGGTGTGTTGGTCGTCGAGCCGGCAGAGGGAAACTGCCTCAGGGCAATCATTCGCTTTCCAACTCTCAAGAGCTTGCCGGCGATCATCGCCCGCGTGCGCCGCGTGTTCGACCTTGCCTCCGATCCGGTGGCGATTAGCGCGTATCTCAGCCAAGACCCTGTACTCGCGCCGCTCGTCGCCGGTCGCCTAGGCCTCAGGGTTCCTGGCGCTTGGGACGGATTTGAGCTTGCTGTGCGCGCCATCCTTGGGCAGCAAATCACAGTGCCGGCGGCGACGAGGCTCGCCGGCAAGTTGGTTTTGTGCCACGGCGAGAGAGTTGCTGATCCTGCCGCTCTCGATCATGGGCTGACGCATGTGTTTCCCACGCCTCGGCAACTGGCTGGGGCAGATTTGGCCGCGGTCGGCATGCCGAAAGCCAGGCAAATGGCGATATCCTCTCTGGCGGCGGCCGTCGTCGCTGACCCGCTCATCTTCGGCCCCCGCAGAAGTCTCGAAGAGGCCATCGCTCAGTTGCGAGTGCTCCCAGGGATCGGCGAATGGACGGCCCAGTACATCGCCATGCGCGAACTACGCGAGCCAGACGCCTTTCCCGCGGCCGATGTCGGTCTGTTGCGAGCGATGAGCCATGGCAGCGGGGTGCGGTCATCTCCCGCTGCTCTGCTCGCGCACGCCGAGCAATGGCGACCCTGGCGCGCTTACGCTGCGCTGCATCTCTGGGCGTCCGAGCCGCACACGCCCCCTCCTGTCGAAAAGGTGCTCCACCATGACCAGCAAGCCGCCTGAACGCCTCCGGTTGGACCGGCTGGCTACGCCAATCGGCGAATCGCTGATTGTCACGGATGAGGACGGCTACCTTCGTGCGCTTGATTGGGCCGATCGCGAGGCCGGCATGGCCCGTCTGCTTCGCCTGCACTATGGGTCGGTCGTGCCGGAGCCGGGTTCCGCGCCGGGAAACGTCAAATGCCTGCTGCGGAGGTACTTCGCAGGGGAACTCGGATGTCTCGGGGCCATCGAGTGGCGCACGGCTGGCACTCCGTTCCAACGCTCCGTATGGACCGCTCTCACCATGATCGCGCCCGGCGAGACCCTCAGCTACGGCGCCCTAGCGGCGAAGCTTGGATGTCCCAAGTCCGTTCGAGCCGTCGGCCTGGCCAACGGGGCCAACCCAATCAGCGTGGTGGTGCCGTGTCATCGCGTGATCGGCGCCGACAGCTCGCTGACCGGCTACGGTGGCGGCATCGAGCGCAAGCAGTGGCTGCTCAACCACGAGGGTGCAATGTTCCGTGGTGGGCTGGCTCCGCGGGAGGTCGCGATTTAGGCGTGGGATGCATTCACCTGCCAAGCACGGGCATGACGCGCCGGGGCATCGCAATGGTCGTCGGTTAGGGCCGTCAGCATTAGCGTTCCCGATTAGGCCGTGAGAGGGCCTCAAACGCATGGACGTAGCAAGAGACGGTAGCTCATAACGCATTGTCAACGCGCACCATAGTATGCGTTTTCCCACAATACGGGAACATGTCTAAAATGACTCGCCAATCATGCTGGCCATGGTAATACTGCCTCTGGTTCAAGACCAAAACCATTCGGCAGGAGCGAACGATGGCCAGGATGAAGGCGATTGATGCAGCGGTGCGCGTGCTGGAGCGCGAGGGTGTCACGGTCGCCTTCGGCGTGCCGGGTGCGGCCATCAACCCATTCTATGCGGCCTTGAAGCGGCGCGGCACGATCCGCCACATCCTCGCCCGCCACGTCGAGGGCGCGTCCCACATGGCGGACGGCTATACGCGGGCGAAGGCCGGCAACATCGGCGTGTGCATCGGCACGTCCGGCCCGGCCGGCACGGACATGATCACCGGGCTCTACACGGCCCTCGCCAACTCGGTCCCGATCCTCTGCATCACCGGCCAGGCGCCCCGCGCGAAGCTGTATAAGGAGGACTTCCAGGCGGTGGACATCGAGAGCATCGCCAAGCCTGTCACGAAGTGGGCGGTGACGGTGCGCGAGCCTGCGTTGGTGCCGCGCGTGTTCCAGCAGGCGTTCCACGTGATGCGCTCCGGCCGGCCCGGCCCGGTGCTGATCGACCTGCCCATAGACGTGCAGATGGCGGAGATCGAGTTCGACGACGAGAGCTATGAGAGCCTCGCCGTTTACAAGCCCGCCGCCTCACGCCGACAGGCGGAGAAGGCGCTCGCGATGCTGAACGAGGCCGAGCGGCCGCTGATCGTCGCGGGGGGAGGGATCATCAACGCGGACGCCTCCGACCTGCTCGTCGAGTTCGCCGAGCTGACCGGCGTGCCGGTGATCCCGACGCTCATGGGCTGGGGCACGATCCCCGACGACCATCCGCTCATGGCGGGCATGGTCGGCTTGCAGACGAGCCACCGCTACGGCAACGCGACGTTCCTGGAGTCGGACTTCGTGCTCGGCATCGGCAATCGCTGGGCCAACCGCCACACCGGCTCGGTCGAGGTCTATACGAAGGGCCGGACCTTCGTGCACGTGGACATCGAGCCGACGCAGATCGGCCGGGTCTTCGGCCCCGACCTCGGCATCGTCTCGGACGCGCGCGCGGCGCTTGCCGTGTTCATCGAGGTCGCCCGCGAGATGAAGGCGGCCGGCACGCTCAGGGACCGGTCCTCCTGGGCCGCCGCGTGCGAGCACCGCAAGCGCAACATGCTGCGCCGCAGCCACTACGACGCGGTCCCGCTCAAGCCGCAGCGCGTCTATCAGGAGATGAACGAGGTGTTCGACCGCGACACCTGCTACGTGACCACGATCGGCCTGTCGCAGATCGCGGGTGCGCAGTTCCTGCACGTCTATGAGCCGCGCAACTGGATCAACTGCGGCCAGGCCGGCCCGCTCGGCTGGACGCTGCCCGCAGCGTTGGGCGTGCGCGCCGCCGACCCGGATCGGAAGATCGTCGCCCTGTCCGGCGACTACGATTTCCAGTTCATGCTGGAGGAGCTGGCCGTCGGCGCGCAGCATAAGCTGCCCTACCTCCACGTCGTGGTGAACAACTCCTACCTCGGCCTGATCCGTCAGGCGCAGCGCGGCTTCGAGATGGATTTCGAGGTGAGCCTCGCCTTCGACAACATCAACACAGCCCCTGATGGTGACGCGGTCCAAGGCTACGGCGTGGACCACGTCGCGGTCGCGGAGGCCCTCGGCTGCAAGGCGATCCGCGTGAAGAGCCCGAACGAGTTCAAGGACGCCTTCACGCGTGCGGAGGCGCTGATGAAGGAGCACCAGGTGCCCGTGGTCCTGGAGTTCATCCTGGAGCGGGTGACTAACATCGCGATGGGCACCGAGGTGGATAGCGTCAACGAGTTCGAGGACATCCTGTGCCTCGACCCGACGCTGTCCATCCGCAAGGGCCAGGACATGGGTGCTGCGGCGGATGCCGCCGCGAGGACGCCGGAGCCTGCCAGCACACGCTGACGCCGCCCGGCGCAGCCAGTTCCAGTCAAGTCGAACCAGCCCAGGCCGCGGATATCGGCCTGGCGCTGCGGGAGGGTCACATGCCGAGATTCGCCGCCAACCTGACGATGCTGTTCACCGAGGTCCCGTTCCTGGAGCGGTTCGCCGCCGCGGCCGAGGCGGGCTTCCATGGGGTCGAGTTCCTGTTCCCCTACGAGTTCGAGAAACGGCGCATCGCCGACGCCTTGTCCGCCCACGGGCTGCAGCTCGTGCTGCACAACCTTCCCGCGGGTGACTGGGGTGCCGGGGAGCGCGGCATCGCCTGCCATCCCGGCCGCACCGCAGAGTTCCGTGCCGGCGTAACGCAGGCGATCGAGTATGCGACGGCCCTCGGCTGCCCGCGGGTGAACTGCCTAGCCGGCATCGCGCCGCCGGGCGTGGCGGCGGACCAGGCCCGGCGCACGCTCGTCGAGAACCTGCGCTTCGCCGCGGCGGAGCTGCAGGGCGCCGGGATCGAGCTGCTGCTGGAGCCGGTCAACACGCGCGACGTGCCGGGCTTCCTCGTCAGCCGCACCCAGCAGGCCCTGGAGATCATGGACGAGGTCGGCTCGGACAACCTCAAGCTCCAGTTCGACATCTATCATACGCAGGTGATGGAGGGGGATCTGACCCCGACCATCGAGGCCCAGCTCGGCCGGATCGGGCACGTGCAGGTCGCCGACAACCCAGGGCGGCATGAGCCGGGAACGGGCGAGATCAACTACCCCTACCTGTTCCGCCGCCTCGACGAGCTCGGCTACGCGGGCTGGATCGGCTGTGAATACAAGCCCCGTGCAGCGACGACGGCCGGGCTGGACTGGCTCCCGCCGCATCAGGCGGCACGGGCCGCGGCGCCTTCCTTGTCCCACGCCTTCTGAACCAGGGAACTCCAGACATGAGCAACATCGGCTTCATCGGCCTCGGCATCATGGGCAGGCCGATGGCCGCCCACCTGATCGCGGGCGGCCACACGCTCTTCGTCCACGATATCGGCCCCGTCCCGCAGGCCCTTCTGGATCAGGGCGCGCAGCGCTGCGGCAGCGGACGCGAGGTCGCCAGCCGCGCCGACATCATCATCACCATGGTCCCCGACACCCCGCACGTGGACGCGGCACTGTTCGGCAAGGATGGGGTAGGGGAGGGGCTGTCGCCTGGGAAGATCGTCGTGGACATGAGTTCCATCTCCCCGATCGCGACCAAGGACTTCGCCCGGCGGATCAACCAACTCGGCTGCGACTACCTGGACGCGCCCGTGTCGGGCGGCGAGGTGGGCGCGAAGGCGGCTAGCCTGACCATCATGGTGGGCGGCCCGGACCGGGCCTTCGCCACCGTCAAGCCCCTGTTCGACCTCATGGGCAAGAACATCACCTTGGTGGGCGGCAACGGCGACGGGCAGACCACGAAGGTCGCGAACCAGATCATCGTGGCGCTCACGATCGAGGCGGTGGGCGAGGCGCTGGTGTTCGCCTCCAAGGCCGGGGCCGACCCGGCGCGCGTGCGCAAGGCGCTGATGGGCGGGTTCGCCGCGTCGCGCATCCTTGAGGTCCACGGCGAACGCATGGTCAACCGCAACTTCGAGCCGGGCTTCCGGATCGAGCTGCACCAGAAGGACCTGAACCTGGCGTTGCAGGGGGCAAAGGCCCTCGGCGTGAGCCTGCCGAACACGGCCACCTGCCAGGAGCTGTTCAACGCCTGCACCGCCCACGGCGGCGCGGCCTGGGACCACTCCGCCATGATCCGCGCCCTGGAGATCATGGCAAACCATGAGGTCGGCGGGGCCGCACGCGAGAAGGCCGCCGCGGAATAGCGCCGTCCCAGCAAGAGGAGTCCTGCCGTGGCGATGCCCGAACGTGACCTCCTGATGCGGATGTTCCAGGCGGCCGTCAGCGCGGCGGCGCCGGACCTGTCCGTGCCGCCGCACCTGCCGCCTCCGCCTGCCGGGCGAACCGTGGTGGTGGGCGCCGGCAAAGCGGCGGCGGCGATGGCCCAGGCCGTCGAGGCGCACTGGCCCGCGGACCGACCCCTGTCCGGGCTGGTGGTCACGCGATACGGCCACGGCGTCGGCTCCCTCCCGCGGATCGAGGTGGTGGAGGCGAGCCATCCCGTGCCGGACGCGGCCGGGCAGGCGGCAGCCGGGCGGATGCTGGACTTGGTGCGGGGTCTCGGTGCGGACGACCTAGTTCTGTGCCTGATCTCGGGCGGCGGCTCGGCCCTGCTGGCGCTGCCCGCGCCCGGCCTGGACCTCGCGGCCAAGCAGGCGGTGAACCGCGCCCTGCTGCGCAGCGGCGCCGGCATCCACGAGATGAACTGCGTCCGCAAGCATTTGTCGGCGATCAAAGGCGGTCGCCTGGCTGCCGCCGCAGCACCCGCCCAGCTCGTCACGCTGATGATCTCCGACGTGCCCGGCGACGATCCCGCGGTGATCGCGTCCGGCCCGACAAGCCCCGACCCCTCGACCTCGGCCGACGCCCAGGCCGTGCTGGCGCGCTACAGGATCGAGCCGCCGCCCACCGTTGCGGCCTGGCTGCGAGACCCGGCCGCCGAAACACCCAAGCCCGGCGCCGTCGCCTTCGCGCGGACACGCACCGTCATGGTCGCGACGCCCCAGGCGGCGCTGGAAGCCGCGGCTTCGGTGGCGCGCGAGGCGGGCGTCATCCCGGTGATCCTGGGCAACGCAATCGAGGGGGAGGCCGCCGAGGTCGCCCGCGTCATGGCCGGCATCGCCCGCCAATGCGCCGCGCACGGCCAGCCGGCGTCGGCGCCCTGCGTGCTGATCTCGGGCGGGGAGACGACGGTCACGGTGCGGGGCGGCGGCCGGGGAGGGCGCAACGCGGAGTTCCTGCTCGGCCTCGCCGTGGCGCTGGACGGCCATCCCGGCATCCACGCCATCGCCTGCGACACGGACGGCATTGACGGGACCGAGGACAACGCCGGCGCCTTGCTGTCCCCCAGCAGCCTGACCCGAGCCGCAGAGCTTGGCATCAATGCACGCGACTGCTTGGCCGACAACGACGGCTACGGCTTCTTCTCGGCGCTGGGCGACCTCGTCACGACCGGCCCCACCCGCACCAACGTCAACGATTTCCGCGCCATCCTGATCAACCCCCGACAGGATGCCTGACCGACCATGGCCTGAAGCCTGGAACCATGACGATCCGGCGGGAAACGCCGGGCTAGGGAGGACACAATGCTGCACATGCCAATGCCCGACGACGCCGTGGCCTGACCGCCTATCGCACGCTGCCCATGGCGGTCGTGCTGTCAGACGCCACCGAGCAGATCAGCGAGATCCTGCGCTACTGCGGCGCCAACGGCGTGAGGGTGGTGCCGCGTGGGGCCGGCACATCGCTGCTCGCCATGCCGCGGCCATTTCATTGCTGAACCACATCATCAAGCTCCCGCGCTGGCGCAGGCTGACGTCATATGCCGGCCAGTCCGTGACCTTGCGCTTCTGCTTGGGAATGTGATGGCGACGGTCCTGGTCCAACGTGAACGGCAAGGTGAGCATCCGGGATCAGGGGAGGGGCGCCGTACCTACGCCGACCCGCTCCGGGCGCCACCGGGCAGATCCATGCCACAACATCACGCCGATAACCTGACAATGCCTCCGCACCATCTGAACAGGCAGGTCCGACAGGCTGCTAGCATCAATTCCAGGCGAGATTCCTTCGAGCAGGCCGCAGCGAGGTTACTTTTTCATCAATATATGTCACCTACATATAACGAAACTAAAATAAGTCAGAGGAAAACATATGTCGGGCAAATGTAAACACGTACCGTCAGGACCTTCCGAGAGATATGACAAATCGCAAGATTTGCTGAGTTGGATGGAAGTTCATCGAGTGCAATTCGGAAATATCTACAGAGCTTCTATTCACGGCAGCAATGTCTATGTAGTCAGTGAACCTGAATATGTACAGCATATCCTTCGTAGAAATTGGCAAAATTACAGAAAAGGGCTAGAAGTCAAACGGGTTAGTTTATTGCTTGGTCCTGGCCTAATCTCGAGTGAAGGAGAGTTTTGGAAAACCCAGCGGCGAATGCTCCAACCAGCGTTTCATCACAAAGTCATCTCAGCTCTGAATGGAATAATCATTGAGGCTAATGCTGCTCTACTCAGAAAATGGGAGCAGTCAGCGAAATACAATAGAAGTGTCAACGTTACTCATGATGTAAGTCTCATGGTCCTAGAACTTGTACTTACTTCTATTTTCGGAGAAGACTATCAGCATGTTGTCCCGCATTTTAGCATTCTCACTGAGGAAACGGCCCGCGATCTGCAATTTGCGCAGAGATTTAGATCCTTGCGTAAAGTGGTCGCCCAGGTCGCCGCGCAAAGGCGGGCAGCGAACAGAACGTGCACGGACTTTCTTGGTCTGCTCATGGAAGCTCGTGACCGGGGCAGCGGGAACGTCATGCCGGATGCCCAACTGGTTACCGAAATCATGACACTGATCGTCGCAGGACATGAAACAACGGCTCTTACTTTGAATTGGACATGGTACCTGTTATCCAAAAATCCGAACGTCGAGGAAAGACTTTCACACGAACTTAGCCGTGTGAACGCAGATGGATTTCCGGAACTTACTGCCTCTTCTCCGCCAAATTATGTTAATCAAGTCTTGGATGAGGCACTGCGTCTATATCCGCCTGTGTGGCTGATCACGCGTAAGGCACTGAATGATGATTACCTCGGTGACTATTTCGTTCCCGCCGGGACGGAAGTATATTTCTCGCCATATATTATCCAGAGGCACCCAGATCACTGGAGAGACCCCGATTGCTTCAATCCCGACCGCTTCGATCCCAGTCAGCTAGAAGTTGGGCATGCTTTAGCGATGCATCCGTTTTCGGCGGGCCCGCGAAACTGTATTGGCGAAGCTCTTGCCCGGCTTGAAATGCAGGTACATTTGGTCATGCTTACCAAGCGGCTGCGGCTGTTCTGCGAGGATGAAGCGCCTCTGGACTTGGACCTTGGCGTGAATCTGCGTAGCAAACGTGATTTCATCATGACTCCGGAAATTAAGGTCAACTAAGATGTTTGCAGCGTGGGTCCGGCGAGTGGCAGGTCGAGAAACACGGAACAAGGACACGTCGATCAGGGAAGAAGCCACGCTTGGGCGCGGACTCCGACACCGACCAGATCGTGCCGCGGCGCTGACCACGAACGACAGGGTACACTAGGCACGCCAAAGCCGAGGCTGCTATCGCCAGGTGGAAACAGGTGATCGGCGATGGACTGCGCTCGCATACGGATGAGTGCCGCGCCACCGAGGTGTGGGTCGCCGTCCATGCTCTCAACCAAACGCGGGAACTCGGACGCCCGAACTATGTCCGCTGATGGTGCTCTTGCATGGCTTCCACTGGAACGCGGGCGGTCGTCTCGCTTATTGACGAACTCAGGGCGGCGTTTCGCGGTGCGTGAGACTCGCCCGCCGAGCAAGAGCTTCATGAGGGGCTTCATGGTCGTGTTCGACACAGCGGTGGAGGCGCTGGCTATGCGGGTCCGGTCGGCGCCGGCGTTGCGGCTGTTCCTGCTGCTCTCCGGCGACCGGCGGCTCGATTTCGAGAGCTGGCGCCAGCTTCACCAGGAGCGCCTGGCAGCCGAGTTGGGGACGGACCGCGCCGTCATCAGCCGGGCGCTCAAGGAGCTGCTTGCCGTTGGGGTGTTGGAGCGCCGTGGCTCGAATCCTCGGATCGAGTGGCGCCTGAGCCTCGATGTTGGTTGGCGGGGCAGCGCGGGTTCTTACCAGGACGCCAAGCGCAAGCGCGGCCTCCGGGGCGGTCGGACGCCGGCGGAGTTAACTACTTCCGCGAACGCGTCAGTCGCAGAATGCATATTATGGAAAGTCGCGGATGCAATCGTCAGTGACAGTCCAAGATCATGCCGTCGTAGCCAGGCTCGATGTCTTTGGGCAGGCGCTGCTTCAGCCACGCCCAGTCCAGGTCATAACCCATATGCGTCAGTACCGGTACGCCGGGCGCCGACGCGCTCGGCCCACCCAATCACTTGCTTGACGTTCGCGTGCGTGCGGTGCGGCGCGCGCTGGAAGCAGCCGACCAGCCAGGTGTCCACCCCCTGGAGCGCCGCGAACGCCGCGTCATCCAGCGCCACCGCATCCGTCGAGTAGCCGAAGCCGCCCACGCGCAGCCCCAGCGACGGCATGAACCCATGATCCTGCACGAAGGTTTCGATCCGCATCCCAGCTGCCTCGAACGGCTGCCCGGCCTCGACCTCCCGTGGCACGAGAACCGGGCGGAAGAAGCCCGGCGGTTGCCATGGCCGGAACGCATAGTCGAACCGCGCCTCGACCTCCCGCAGCGTACGCGCCGTCGCGAAGGTTTCCAGCGGCCGTTTCACCACACGGTTCAGCAAGCGCACGTCGTCCAGGCCCACGATATGGTCCGCGTGCGCGTGCGTGAAGCAGATCGCATCCACGTTGCGTATAGCGCAGGCGAGGAGCTGCGCGCGCATATCCGGCCCGGTGTCCACGAGCAGCCTGCTACCGTCACCGTCGCTGCCGTTCTCGATGACGATGCTGGACCGGGTGCGCCGGTTGCGCGGCTCGCCAGGATCACAGGCTCCCCAGTCGCCGCGGCCATCGTTGCCGCCGAGATGAGGCACGCCGGCGGACCCGCCGCAGCCCAGCACGATGACGCGCGGCACTCGCTATATCGCCCGTCGAAACAAACGGCGGAAATTCGCGGTGGTAAGCTCGGCGAGTTCCGCTGGCTCCAGCCCACGCACCCTCGCGAGCACCGAGGCCGTCGCCGCCACCATCGCCGGCTCGCACCGCTTGCCGCGGTTGGGCACCGGCGCGAGATACGGCGCATCCGTCTCCACGAGCAGCCGCTCCGCTGGAAGATCGCGCGCGACATCTCTGATTTCCTGGCTTTTCGGGAAGGTCAGGATGCCTGAGAAGCTGACGTAGCCGCCCATGGCGACCGCGGTCTCTGCGAGTGCCCGCCCCGAGCTGAAGCAGTGCAGCACCAGGGGGAACGCCCCTCCCCGCTCCCGCTCCTCAACGAGGATTCCGGCGATGTCCTCGTCAGCCTCGCGCGCGTGGATGACGAGCGGGAGTCCCGTGATTTGGCAGGCGCGGATGTGCTCGCGGAAGCTCGCGGCCTGAGCGTCGTGCGGCGCGCTGTCGTAGTGGTAGTCAAGGCCCAATTCGCCGATACCGACGCATTTGGAGCTGTCCGCGAGCGCCACGATGGCTGCCGCCGTCGCGCCCTCGTCAGCGTTGTGAGGGTGAACGCCAACCGTGCACCAGATGCCCGGCGTCGCTTCCGCGTAGGCGCGCATGGCGGCGGATTGAGCGAGCCGGGTGCCGATGGTGACCATCTCGCCGACGCCAGCCGCCCGCGCGCGGTCGAGCACGGCGTCGCGCTCGGGTCCTTCGAAGTAATCGAGATGGCAATGCGAATCCACCAACATCAGCGTGCTACACCTCTGCTTCCACATGGCGCGGGAACACGCCTTGGGGTGGTGGAAGCGTCGTTCCGTCCGCGAGCGGCTCCTTGAGCGCGGCGAGCGTGCGGGCGTCAGCCGGGACGCCGAGCTGATCGAGCATCCGGGCCATGCTGCCGGGCATGAAGGGCTGCAACACGGTCGCGATGCTGCGCAACGCGTCGGCGAGGACCCGCAGGACGGCTTCCATGCGCGCCGGGTCGGTCTTGCGGAGCGCCCAGGGTGCTTGGCGGTCTATGTAGGCGTTCGCGGCGCGGATCACGCGCCAGCACCACTCCAGAGCCTCATGCAGCGCCTGACGAGCGAGCAGATCGCCGAGGTTGCCGGGCAGTCCCTCAGCGGCTCCGAGCAAGTAGGCATCCTCAGGCGTCGGCTCGGCGCGAGCGGGAAGCCGCCCACCGCAGTTGCGCGCGATCAGCGAGAGCGTGCGCTGGGCGAGGTTGCCGAAATCGTTCGCGAGTTCCACGTTGAGGCGGTTCACCAGCTTCGCCCGGCTGAAATCGCCGTCCGCGCCGAACGGCACCTCACGCAGCAGGAAGTAGCGCACCGCGTCCACGCCATAAGCGGCCGCCAGCTCCAGCGGGTCCACGACGTTGCCGAGCGACTTGCTCATTTTCTGGCCGTCAATGGTCCACCAGCCATTGCAGGCGACCCGGCGCGGCAGTTCCACGCCCGCGGCCATCAGGAAGGCGGGCCAGTAAATCGCGTGGAAGCGGACGATATCCTTGCCGACGAGATGCACGTCGGCCGGCCAGAACGGCCAGCGCGGCGCGCTCTCATCCGGGTAGCCAACCGCACTCAAGTAATTGGTGAGCGCGTCGAGCCAGACATACATTACCTGCTCCGGGTCGCCCGGCACCGGAATGCCCCAGCGGAAGCTGCTGCGAACTCACCGAGAGGTCGCGCAAGCCGGAACGCACGAAGCTGACCACCTCGTTTCGCCGGGAGAGTGGAGCGATGAAGTCCGGGTTCGCCTCGTAATGGGCGAGCAGGCGATCCTGGAAAGCTGAGAGGCGGAACAAGTAATTGGGCTCCCGCACCCACTCAACGGGTGCCCCGGTCGGCGCGATGCGGGTGCCGTCCGGAAGCTGGGTCAGCTCGTCCTCGGCGTAGAAATCCTCGTCGCGGACGGCATACCAGCCCTCGTAGTGGCCGAGATAAATGTGCCCTGCCGCGGCCAACCGTTCCCAGAGCGCAGTGCAGGCGCGCTTGTGCCGCTCCTCGGTGGTGCGGATGAAGTCGTCGTTGGAGATGTCGAGTGCTTCGGCCACGGCGCGGAACTGCGCCGAGACCTCATCAGCGAACTCCTGCGGCGCAAGCCCAGCGTCGCGTGCCGCCTTCTCGACCTTTTGGCCATGCTCATCCGTGCCGGTCAGGAAGAAGACGTCCCGACCTTCCAGCCGTGCCCAGCGCGCGAGCACGTCTGCGGCGATGCTCGTATAGGCATGGCCTATATGGGGGGAGCCGTTTACGTAATAGATCGGTGTCGTTATGTAATAGGTTGATGTCATGGCCCATTCAGCAGTGCGAGCGAGGAAGCGACGGCATGGCGCTTATCGAGGTTGAACCGCTCGGTCTCGTCCCGCAAACGCAGGATCGCCTGCCACACTTCGACCCAGTCCGCCAGGGGGCGTTCGGTAGGGCGTCCGTTCGGGCGCGTGCCGGAACTCCCTGCCCCGCTCGCGCGCGGCGGCGCGAACAGTGGTAGCCACGCCCTCGCCGAGAAGGTCCATGAAGGTCGCGAACGCGGCGTCCGTCTTCGAGGCCTGGTCGGCGATGGCCAGCGCCCGCATGGCAGGCAGCCCGGGTGAAGCTTGCAGCGCGTCCTCGGCGAGGCCGGCGAGCGCGGCGCCGTCCTCGTCGGCGAGCCGCAGCGCGCGGCCGGGGCTGCCATCCGCGATCTGCACGAGCCGGGCACGCTCGGCTGGCTCGGCTTCGGGCAGGAAGCGGTCGAGCAGGGTGGCGACGTCCTCATCCGCCAAGCGTCCGAGCGGCAGGCGGCGGCAGCGGCTTCGGATCGTGGGCAGGAGGCGACCGGGTGAGGCGCAGGCGAGCATCAGCACGGCGCGCGGCGGCGGCTCCTCCAAGACCTTGAGCAGCGCGTTCGCGGCGTTGCGGTTGAGGTGCTCCGCCCCGTCCAGCACGACGACTCGCCAGCCGCCCTCGGCCGGGGTAAGGCGCAGGAAATCGGCGACGCCGCGCACGTTCTCCACCGTGATCTCGCCGCGCAGCCGCTTGCGCTTCTCGTCCCACGCGCGCTCGACGGTCAACAAGTCGGCGTGCGTCCCGGCGGCGACCCGGCGGAACACGGGATGCGACGGCTCCAGCGCGAGCGAGTCCGCGGCATCACCGCCAGCGAGCAGGCCGCGCGCGAAGCGGAAGGCGAGCGTGGCCTTGCCGACGCCGTCCGGCCCGGTCAGGAGCCAGGCGTGATGCACGCGCGCGCTCCGCAGCGCCCCGAGCAAGGTGGCCTCGGCAGCGGCATGACCGAGAAGGAGCGGGTTCGCCCGCGGCTCCGGGGCGCTCATCAGCGCACCTTCGGTGCGACGCTCATCCGAGCGGCGGGAGACGGAAGCGCACGGCATCCCAGACCAGCGCTGCCACCTGCTCCACGTCGCCGCCCGCCGCGATCTCGACGCAGCGGCCAGGCTCGGTGGCGGCGATGCGGCGAAAGCCCTGAGCGACACGCTCGTGGAACGCCTCGTCGAGCGCCTCGTAGCGGTCGCGTGGGGCGGCACGCCCGGCGAGGCGGTGCCTGGCGTCGTTGCGCGGGATACAGAGGATCAGAGTAAGGTCGGGGCGCAGGCCGATCAGCCCGGCGAGTTGGCCGATGCTCGCCTGGTCCGCGCCCTGGCCATATCCTTGGTAGGCGATGGTGGAATCCGTGAAGCGGTCGCAGACGGCCACGATCCCGGCCGCGAGCGCCGGGCGGAGTGTGCGGGCGACGTGCTCCGCGCGCGCCGCGAAGTGGAGCAGCGTCTCCGTGAGCGGCGCCCAGCCGCCCGTGCGGTGCAGGAGCAACTCGCGGAGCGCCTCCGCGCCTGGGCTGCCGCCGGGTTCGCGCGTACGCAGCACGGGGTAGCCCTCCAGAGCCAGGCGATCGGCGAGCAGCTTGGCCTGGGTGCTCTTCCCGACTCCTTCCCCGCCTTCCAGCGTGATGAACACCTCAGCTCCTCTGGGGCTTCTTCGGGACGGCTAGGACCCAAGGGCGTAATGCGACAGGACGGCGACCGCGCGCCCCGGCAAACCGAGCCGCGGCACGTCCGCCCCTGCGAGCAACGGCACATCCATCTCCGGCACGCCCTTGCCTGAGACCTTGAGCGTCCCGAGCACGGCGCCGCGGTTGACCGGCGCGGGCACGGGGCTGTCGTAGTCCACGGCGATATGGGCCGACTTGCGCCAGTCATGCGGCATGGTGATGACGAGGTCCTTGCCCGCGACGAGCGGCACGTTGCGCTGCGTGCCGAGCCAGACCGGCGCCTGCTCGACCGTGTCGGCCGCGGTGAACAGCCGCACGTTCTCCCACTCACGGAACGCCCACTCCAGCAGGCGCTCGCTCTCCTCGGCTCGCTGGTGCATGCTCGTGCAGCCGTTGATGACGACGATCACCCGGCGGTCCCCCCGCTGCGCGCTCGCGGCGACGCCGAAGCCGCCTGCGTCAGTGTGCCCGGTCTTGAGGCCGTCGGCCAAGCCCTTCTGAACCAGCGGGTTACGGTTCTGCTGCTCGATGTTGTTGTACTTGAAAGTTTTCTCACTGTCGTAGTGATAGTATTGCGGATAGTCGCGGATGATGCGGCTGGCGACGGCGGCGATGTCCATCAGGCTCATGTGCTGGGTCTCGTCGGGCCAGCCGGTGCAGTTGGCGTAGTGGGTCGCCTTGAGGCCGAGCTGCGCGGCTTTCTGGTTCATCAGCTCGACGAACTGATCCTCGCTGCCAGCGATCCCTTCCGCCACCACGATGCAGGCATCGTTGCCGCTGTCCACGACGATGCCCTGCAGCAGGTCCTCGACGCTCACCTGGTCGCCGACCTGCACGAACATCTTGGACCCGCCCATGCGCCACGCCTTCTCGCTCACCGGCAGCGTGTCGGTGAGCTTGAGATGGCCGGAGGCGAGCCGCTCGTAGGCGAGATAGAGCGTCATCAGCTTGGTCATGGAGGAGGGCGGCACCGGCTCGTCGGCCGCCTTGTCGAGCAGGACCGCGCCCGTGGTGAAGTCCTGGACGAAGGCCCAGCGCGCGGCGGTGTCCACGGGGCCGAGCGGGGTCGTGGCGGGAGTGCCGGGCGGTGCGGCAGGCGCGGCGACATGGCTGGCCGGCTGGCGGCGCGCGAGCGCCAGGGTGGGGATGACGGCGACAGCTATGGCGGCGGTCCCGAGGAGGGCGCGGCGGGTTGGCATGGGGGCACCTCACTCAACGGTGATCGAGGCGTCACTTACCGCAGCGCGTAGCCACTGGTCCAGCGCGGCGTCGGCCGCGGGCAACCCTGGACCGTCGCTCCAGGCACGGCTACAGCGGCGTGCATGGCTAACATGGGACTTGAGAGCGTTGAGACGCTCGGCCACACCCTGGGCGACGCCGAGCGCCAGCTCCGCCGCCTGCTCGACGTGATGGCTCAACTCCGTGACCCGGCGCGCGGGTGCCCGTGGGACCAGGTGCAGACGTTCGCGACCATCGCGCCCTACACGATCGAGGAAGCCTACGAAGTCGCCGACGCCATCGCGCGCGAGGATTTCGCGGCACTGCCGGACGAGCTGGGCGACCTGCTGCTCCAGGTCATCTATCATGCGCGCATGGCCGAAGAGGCTGGGCTGTTCGCCTTCGCGGACGTGGCGCGGCTGATCACGGACAAGATGGTTCGCCGGCACCCCCACGTCTTCGACGGCGCCGCGGCGGCGCCTGGCTCCTGGGAGGCGCAGAAGCAGGCCGAGCGCCTGGCCCGTGCCGAGGGTGGCACGCTGGCGGGCGTGCCAAGGAACCTCCCTGCCCTCACGCGCGCCGCCAAGCTCACCGGCCGCGCCGCCCGCGTCGGCTTCGACTGGCCGGACGCCGCATCGGTACTCGACAAGCTTGACGAGGAGGCCGCCGAGTTGCGCGCGGAACTGCCCATAGGCGATTCCGCCGCCGATCCTGCACGGCTCGCCGACGAGGTCGGCGACCTGCTGTTCGTTGTGGCGAATCTTGCCCGCAAGCTCGGGCTTGATCCGGAGACATGCCTACGCGGCGCCAACGCTAAATTCATGCGACGCTTCAACTCAGTCGAGCACGACCTTGCCAATCAGGGCAAAGTGCCGGGCGAGGTGTCTCTGGAAGAAATGGAAGCACTGTGGACCAAAGCGAAAGCGTCGGAGACGTAGGACCTTCCGCGATCGCTGTGCCCGGGCAAGAACGCCTAGAGCCTACGTCAGCGGGAGAGGTAGAGCGCGCTGCCGTAGGTACGCTGGGCATACTCCAGCGCTTGCAACAGCGCGGCCGATCCCGTGAACGTCCTGAGATTACCCTGCGCCGGATCGCCCTCAGGCGCGGGGGGCTCGACGACCCAGCCCTGTGCCTCCGAGGGCGCCGGATAGACCTTGGCCGGCACGGATCGGCTGTCCTCGTCGCGTTGTGATGCCATCCCTGCCATCCCCAGGATTTGCTGCACCGCAGCATGACGGAACAGCGAGGCTTGGGATAGATGGCTCACAGAATTGTTAGGCATGGGATCTCGCTACTGCCGGGATGGGGATCACGCTGGGATTTGCACAGAGGGTAGGAACACGCGACGGGGCGCGGCGGATAGACGGGTTCGATGAATAAATCGTTAAGCTCCCCGGCGCAGCAAGGCACATCCGCGGAGAAGGGACGCCTAAACGTCCCTTCCGGTGCTCAATCGTCCTTGATCAGCAAGGTCCCCAGCGGAAGCACTCCCTCCGTCGCCACCGCCACGCCCCGTAAGGGCGGGGCCCGTAGGCGTAGTAGCGGGGCCGCCCGTAGGCATACGGACCGTATGGTGGATGCCAACGGCCCCAGCGGTCGTACCAGACCGGCTGGATCGCGGGATTGCTGACCTGCGGGACAAGAGGCGGGGCGGCTTGCGCCTGCGTTGTCGGCAAGCTTGCCAGCGCCATGATGCCGCCGGCCACGAAAGCGAGAGTTGCTGTCCGCATGATGATGACCTCCTACGAGAGCAATCATACACCGAGATCGCAACCAGATTGTACCGAATTGTATCGAAAACATCGCTGGGCGGACAGAGCAGCTTTACGCAGCGACGAAATGGCGGCTCAGGGCACCCGGCACTTGGCTCGCCTGCGAGAGGGGGGATTCGAACCCCCACGCCTTGCGGCGCACGATTTTGAGTCGCGTGCGTCTACCGTTCCGCCACTCTCGCGCGCGCCGGGTTGTGCCCCGACGAAGCCGCGACGGCAAGGGGGGCAAAGTGCTAGCCCGAGGCGCCTCGCAACGATCGCACTGCCTTACGCCTCACTTAGCCACCTGCCAGCGCCTCGAACACGTCGCCCTCCGGGCTGCGCCCGACCACGTGCGCCTGGTGCCATAGCGCGTAGAACAGCAGCATCCAGGCCGCAAATCCCTCGTGCCGGCCGTTCGCGGTGCGGAACAGGGTGATCACGCGGGCGGGGTCAGCCACCTCGGCGATGCCGGGCTGGGCGGCCACAAGCGGACCGAGCCGCGCGCCTTGCGCCACGATCCAGGCGCCGACCGGCACAGTGAATCCCTGCTTGGGCGCGAATGGCCGCGCCTCGGGCAGGTTCTGCTCCACCCAGCGCCGCAGCAGCCACTTGCCGCGGCGGTCGCGCACCTTGAGAGCGTCCGGGAGCCGCATCGCCGACGCGGCCACGGCCGGGTCGAGGAACGGCGTGCGGCCCTCGACGCCATGGGCCATCAGGCAGCGGTCGAGCTTGAGCAGCAGATCGTGCGGCAGCCAGTCCGCGCAGTCCGCCGCCTGGGCGGCGGCTAGCCGCGTACGTCCGCCCGCAGCGGCCTGCGCCTCCGCCGCGGCCAGGCCGTCGCGCCAGGCAGGCGGCTGCGTGCGCAGCACGCCGAGGCCGTCGAAGGTGCCCCGCGCGCGCATCACCCGGCCGCCAAGCCACCACGGCCGCGCCGCCGAGCGGTAGCGACCGTAGCCCGCGAAGATCTCATCGCCGCCCTCGCCCGAGAGCACGACCTTCACGTCCTGCCGCGCGCGCCGGGCAAGGAACCAGCTCGGGATGGCAGCATAATCGGCCGCTGGGTCGTCCATCGCGGCGACGATCCGGGGCAGCTCGTCCCAGACCATGCGCTCCGTGACCAGCAGGGTCTCGTGCCGGGCGCCGGCGGCGCGCGCGACCGCCGCGGCAGCCTCGCGCTCGTCGGCAGCGCCGGGCGCGTCAAAGCCCGCGGTGAAGGCGAGCACGGGCGCCTCGTTCAGCCGCCGCATCGCCGCGAGCACGGCCGCGCTGTCCACGCCCCCCGAGAGGAACAGGCCGTAGGGCACGTCGCTGCGCTGGTGAAGCTCCACGCTCTCCATGAACGCCCGGTCGAGCCGCGCCAACGCCTCGTTCTCGGAGACCTGTTCCGGCCCGCCCTCGGGGAGCGCCGGGCGGCGGCTGCGGCCCGTGATGTGCCCGTCCGCGAGGCGGAGCGTCTCGCCGGGCAGCACGCGGCTGATGCCGGGGAAGATCGTTTCCGCACCCGTCGTGAACTGCATCTGCAGCAACTCGTCCCGCTTGTCCGGTCGCATCCCGCGCGGCACGAGCCCGGACGCCAGCAGTGCCTGCGGCTCCGAGGCGAAGGCGAGGCCGCCCTCCACGGGAGCGGTGTAAAGCGGCTTGATGCCGAATGGGTCGCGCGCGAGGGTGAGTACCTTCTGGGCGCGGTCGTGCAGCGCGATCGCGTACATGCCGCGCAGGTGCTCGGCGAAGCCCGGCCCGTCCTGCAGCCAGAGATGCAGCGGCGGCTCGCAGTCGCTCTCGGTCGCGAAATGGGTGCCTGGCATCGCCGCCCGCAGCTCGCGGTAGTTATACACCTCGCCGTTCGCGACCAGCGCCGCCGGACCTGCGTAGAGCGGCTGGTCGCCGCCCGCCACGTCAATGATCGCGAGCCGCGTATGGACCAGCGCCGCGCGGCCGACAACGGCGTGCCCGGCGCCGTCCGGCCCACGATGGGCGAGTGCGCGGGCAAGCGCTGCCAGCGTCTCAGCGCTTGGCGGCGGCGCGCCCGGCGCGAGCGATAGGCCGGCGATGCCGCACATCTACGCCGCCATCCGCGCGAGCGTCGTTCGCCACCGCGCCACGACTGGCGCCTCCGCGAACTCCGCCGCCCAGCGCGCGCGCCCGGCCTCCCCGAGCCGCCGCGCGAGCAGCGGCGCTTCCAGCACCGTGCCGAGCGCCATCGCCAGAGCCTCGGCATCCTCGCGCGGCACGAGCAGCCCATCCTCGCCCGACTGGATCAGCTCGCGCGGCCCCGCCGCATCCGCCGCCACGACGGGCCGCCCGGCGCTCCATCCCTCGACCACGACGTTGCCGAGCGGCTCCTGCCGACTCGGCACGGCGAGCGCGTCGCACGCCGCGAGCAGCGCCGCCCCATCCGCGCGCCAACCCGGCATGTGAACCTGGTCCGCCACGCCCTCCGCCCGCGCAAGGGCCTCCAGTGCCGGACGCTCTGGCCCCTCCCCTGCCAATACGAGCTGCACGCCCGGCAAACGTCGCATCGCTCGGATCAGCACGTCGAACGCCTTGTTGCGATGGAGCCGTCCCATCGCCAGCACGCGCGGCCGCAGCATGTCCAGCGCCGCGGGTTCGACGCCCGCGAGATCCGGCACGAAGTTGGGAAGGTGATGCACCTTTGCCGTTGGCCAGCCCTGCCGGGTGATCCAGCGGACGAGCCCCGCCGTGTTCGCGACCAGGTGGTCGCAGCGCTGAAAGCGGCCGAGGTCGTAATAGCCGCCGAGCCGACCGGCGAGCGTCCATGGTCCGCGCGGCGCGAAGCGTGCGGCCCGCCCCATCCAGGCGACAATCACCGCCGGCCCGAACCGACGCAACGCCGCGCGCAGCCGTGGTTCCGTCCGGAAGTCGAGCAAGCCTCCGAACGGAAGCTGCACGGGCGCGAGCGCGCCGAGCCGCGCCGCCCGGCCCGGCTCGGCGCGGATCACCGGCAGCACCTCGTCGCCCGCTGCCGCGCAAGCCGTGACCAGCCGCTCGTAGAACAGCTCCGCGCCGCCTTGCGCCGCGCCGGCCATGACATGCGCGACCTTCATGCGGCCAGCAAACCTTCCACCGCGGCGAGTGCGGCGGCGACGGGCAGCGCCTCCATCGGCGCTCGGCCCGGCGCACCTGCAGCCAGGACCGCCGCCGCGCGCCGTCCACGGGGCGCATACTCGCTCGCAGGCGTTGGCCCGAACAGTCCGAGCGTCGGCGCTCCCGCCGCGGCCGCGAGATGCATCAGGCCGCTGTCGTTGCCCACGAACAGCGCGCACCGGGCCAGGCACGCCGCGGCCTCGGGCAGCGTGAGCCGGCCCACGAGGTCCACGGCCCCTGGGAGTGCCGCGAGCACCGGCGCGGCCATGGTGCGCTCGGCCTCGCCCGGCCCGGCGAACACCACCGCGCGCGCGCCGGGCACGCGCTCGGAGAGGCCACCGAAGAACTGGATGAACCGCTCCGCCGGCCACACCTTGCCCGCCCAGTTCGCCGTGGGACCAAGGCCTATCCAGGTCTCTTCGGCCGGCAGCAGGACCGCCGCCGCTGCCCTGTCCGCGGCGCTCGTCCAGGCGACGGGCAAGGGCGCCGGGTCCAGCCCCAGGGCGCCCCCGATATGCCCGAGCCGGTGCCCAGGACGCCGGCCGCCGCGCATCACCGCGCGTTTGTGGGCACGCAGGAACAGGGAGAGCGCCGAGCCGCGCAGGTCCACGACGAGGTCCCATGCCGTGCCAACGGTGCGGCGCCACAGGTCGAGCCAGTGCAGGTCAAAGCGCCGCTTCTCCACGATCAGCGTCATCTCGCGCCGCGGCATCCGCTGGAACACCCCTGCCGCCAAGGGGCCGCAGGCAACCGTGATCCTCGCCTCCGGATGGGCGCGCAGGAGATGGTCGGCAAGTCCGGTGGAAAGCACCGCGTCGCCGATCCGGGTGGCTGTCACGAAGAGGATGCGCATCGCGCGCGGCCATAGCACCGCGCGGCGAGGAAGGGGATAGCGGGAAGGTTGGGGATACCGCGCTACAGGCCCTCACACGCCGCCAGACTCATCACGCCGCGATCAGCCCGCCGAGCCGCGCCAGTGCCGCGAGGTGCGTCTCCGTATCGCCCAGTTGGCGCTCGATCATCGTGGTCCGCTTGAAATAGTGCCCTACGGCATACTCCATCGTGACGCCGATGCCGCCGTGGAGCTGCACGGCCTCCTGCCCGACGTGCCGGGCGGAGCGGCCGATCTGCACTTTGGCCGCGTGGATCGCCCGGTCCCGCTCGGCCTGGTCCTCGTCCTGCGCCATCATGGCGGCGAAGATCGCCATGCTGCGCGCCTGCTCCAGCGCGACCAGCATGTCCACGGCCCGGTGCTGCAGCGCCTGGTTCGCGCCGATCGGCCGGCCGAACTGCTGGCGCGTCTTGAGGTAGTCCACGGTGAGCGCGTGCATTCCCTCCATGCAGCCGACCGCATCGGCGCAGAGCGCGGCGACCGCCTCGTCCTGCGCGGCTTCCATATGCGGCAGCGCACCTTCGGGGTCGCCGAGCGCGGTGCCGCGTGCGCCCTCGAAGCCCACTTCCGCGGCTCGCTGCCCGTCCTGCGTCGGGTAGCCGCGGCGGGAGACGCCGGGGCCAGCCGCGTCCACGAGGAAGAGGCCGATGCCGTGCCGCTCCCGCTCGCCGCCGGCTGTTCGAGCGCTGACGAGGAACCGGTCCGCGCTATCCCCGTGCAGGACGAGCGATTTCTCGCCGGTGATCCGCCATCCCTCCCCGTCCCGCTCGGCACGGGTCATCACGTCGTTCAGCCCCCAGCGCGCCTGCCGCTCGGCCTGGGCGTAGGCGAGGAGCAGGCGCCCCTCGGCGATGCCGGGGACCAGCTCAGCGAGCATCGCCGGGTCCGCCGCCCGCCGCAGCACGCCGCCCGCGAGCACGACGCAGGCAAAGTAGGGCTCCACGACGAGCGCCCGGCCGAACGCCTCCATCAAGATCCCGACCTCGACCGGCCCGCCCCCGAACCCGCCAGCGTCCTCGGGGAAGGGCAGCCCGAGCAGGCCAAGCTCGGCGAACTGCGCCCAGATCTCGCGGCTCCACCCTTCCGGCTCAGCCATGTATCGGCGACGCTGCTCGAAGCCGTAACGGTCGGTCAGAAAGCGGTCTACGCTCTCCTTGAGGAGGCGCTGCTCGTCGGTCAGGTCGAAGTCCATTCATTCCCCCGAACGCTCTTATTGATTTTCGGGTACTCCGTCCGCCCGGACCCCCGGATCAAATCCGGGGGCGGCCATGGCGGTGGAGCTGAGCGACCCGCGTCAGAACCCCAGGATCGCTTTCGCCATGATGTTGCGCTGGATCTCGTTCGATCCGCCGTAGATCGAGACCTTGCGCCAGTTGAAGTATGTCGGCGCCGCCTCGGATGCGTAATCGGGACCCACGGGCGGCTCGTTCGTGCCGTCGTCGTCGTGGAAGAACGGCAGCGCGTAAGGGCCGACCACGTCCAGCAGCAGCTCCGTCGTCGCCTGCTGGATCTCCGATCCCTTGAGCTTCAACATGCTGCTCATCGGGTTCGGCTTGCCCTTCTCCCGATGCCGCTCGTCGGCGACGATGCGGAGCTGCGAGATCTCCAGCGCCTTGAGCTCCACCTCGACCGAGGCGATCTTCTCGCGGAATCGCTCATCCTCGATCATCGGCCGGTCGCCGACCCGCTCCAGCGCCGCCAGCTCCTTGACCCGGCGCAGCCGCGCCTTGCTGATGCCGATTCGAGCGATCCCGGTCCGCTCGTTGCCGAGAAGGAACTTAGCGTAGTCCCAGCCCCTGTTCTCCTTCCCGACCAGGTTCTCGGCCGGCACGCGCACGTCGTCGAAGAACACCTCGTTCACCTCGTGGCCACCGTCGAGCAACTGGATTGGGCGGACGGTGATGCCGGGCGTCTTCATGTCTATGAGCAGGAAGGAGATGCCCTCCTGCTTCTTCGCGGCCGGGTCGGTGCGCACCAAGTTGAAGATCCAGTCGGCGTATTGCGCGAGCGTGGTCCAGGTCTTCTGGCCGTTGACGACGTAGTTGTCGCCGTCGCGCACGGCGGTCGTGCGCAGGCTCGCGAGATCGGAGCCGGCGCCGGGTTCGCTGAAGCCCTGGCACCACCAATCATCGAGGTTGGCGGCGCGCGGCAGGAAACGCTCCTTCTGCGCCTCCGAGCCGAACTGCGCGATGACGGGGCCGACCATGTTGCAGTTGAAGGCGAGCGGCGCCGGCGTGCCGGATTGCTGCATCTCGTCCTGCCACAGGTAGAGCTGCACCGGCGACCAATCGCGCCCGCCCCACTGCTTCGGCCAGTGCGGCACGGCGAGGCCGGCGGCGTTCATGATCCGCTGCGTCTCGACCTCGTCGTCCTTGGAGACGTGCTCGCCGCGCTGCCCTGCCTCGCGGATGCGGCGCGGGATCTGCGTGTGGAAGAACTCGCGCATCTCTTCGTGGAAGGCGCGCTCATCGGGGGTGAAGCGTAGGTCCATGGGCTGGTTCCCTCCCTGCCCTAAGTGTAGCGCACCGCGCGCCGCAGGGAAGGGCCAGCCGCTACAGCACCGTTGAACTCTGCATCAGGCGATATCCACCCAGATTGTGTAGCCCACCGAACGCTGCCGCCCCTCATGCGCGATCCTGCCGTGGCCGGCGATGCACTCAGCCGTGGGCACGCCCCAAGAGCGGGCGACCGCCTCCAGCGCCATCTCGTGGGCGCGTTGGCAGACCTGCTGCAGCGAGGCGCCGGACTCTCCCACTATCAGGTCTTTGGCAGCAACCTGCCGAATCGGCCGGGACGCAGCATCGAGCTGCACGAGGCGAACCGTCGCCCCATGATCCGGCTCGACCACGACCCATCCGGCGAGCGTTCCCGACACGGGTGGTTCCGTAGGCTCGGCCGCGAGCGGCATGGCGTGACTGGATCGAGGCCAGACCCCAGCGAGCGCGAAGGGCCCGGCCAGCGCGGCACCTGATTGCAGGAGCATCCTTCGGTTCAACGGAGCGATTGTCATGGCAGTCCTCGGCGTTCGGTTGAAGTATGTCTCCGAGCCGTCGAGGGAGCGCGAACCGAGAAGCCCGCACCCCCTCGCCGTTGTTGCGTCAGCGAGCCTGCGCGTGGGTGGAGGACTCGCCCCCGATCAGCTGCATCTCGTTGGTGCCCGGCTTGCCCGCGAACTTCTTCTCCAGGCTCTGCACTGGGTCGGAGACGTATTGGAACGCCGGCTCGCTGTTCCATGGCCCGCGCAGGTCGGAGCCGGAGCCGCTGGAGAGATTGAAATACAGGTTCACCGTGTCGTCCGGCTTGAGACTGCCGAACAAGGGCTCGTCGAGCTTATTGATGGAGCGCAGCGCCTCCATGAACATCTTGGTGTGCGAGACCTCGCGCGTGCCGAGGTCGTTCAGGGCCTTCCTGGTGCCCTCGTCCTGCGCATACTTGAGCAGGTTCTCGTAGGTCTGAAGCGCGCCGGCCTCGGCCGAGAGGTTCGCCCGCAGGTCGCGTGCCGGGTGGCCGCCCTCATTCACGTAGCGGGAATCCCAGTAGGTCCCCTTCGAGTCCACCAGGTGCGGCCCAGGGCCGCGGAGCGCGAAGAGCGTGCTCTTGTAGGCCGCGTCCTGTGCATCCTGCGACGCGTTCTTCGTGTGCTGCTCGATCAGCAGCGCGATCACTTCCAGATGGCTGAACTCCTCCGTGCCGATGTCCTGGAGCATGTCCCGGATGCCGGGATCCTCCATGTGGAAGGACTGCGTCCAATAGGTCAGCGCGGCTGTCAGCTCGCCGGTCGCGCCGCCGAACTGCTCCAGCATCATCTCGGCGAACTTGGGGTCAGGATCCTTGACGTTGACCTCAGTCACCAACAATGGCTTGTGAATGAACATGATAGGGTGCCTCCCCAGGCAAAGCAGGCGCGAATGCACCGCTGCATCACCTGGAATCGGCTCACGGCATCGCAGTTGCCCTCAACAACGATTGATTCCCTGGTAACAATAGTTAACTTCCATTATACGATTGCGTGAGTAGAGAGATAGGTCTTCATCCCAAGAAGCTGCGTCCTTCGGTGGCGAGCCGCGTGAGCAGGGGCGCCGGGCGGAGGTTCTCGTCACCCGAGCGGTCCGCGAACTCATTGAGTCGGGCCACGATCTCGGGCAAGCCGCGGAGGTCGGCGTAGAACATCGGTCCGCCGCGCCAGGCCGGCCAGTTGTAGCCGTAGAGCCAGATGGCATCCACGTCGCCGGGGCGGCGCGCGACGCCTTCCTCCAGGATACGCGCGCCCTCGTTGACCATAGGCAGCACGAGCCGGTCCAGGATCTCGGCATCGTCGATGCTCCGCTGGGTAATGCCCTCCTTCTGGGCGGCGTCGGCGATGATCGCGTCCACCTCGGGGTCGGGCTGGCGGTCGCGGCCCTCATAGCGGTAGTAGCCCTTCCCCGTCTTCTGCCCGAACCGCCCGGCGTCCACCAAGGCGTCCCCGACCGGCGCGCGCTTGCCGAACGCCTGGCGCACCCGCCAGCCCACGTCGAGGCCGGCGAGGTCGCCCATGGCGAACGGCCCCATGCGGAACCCGAACCGCTCCAGCACCGCGTCCACCTGCTGCGGGCTGGCGCCTTCCAGCAGCAGTTGCTCCGCCTGATCCGAGCGCCGGGCGAGCATCCGATTGCCGACGAAGCCGAAGCAGACGCCGACCGGGACAGCGACCTTGCCGATGCGGCGGGACACCTCCATGGCGGTCGCGAGCGCCTCGGGGCTGGTCTCCTTGCCGTGGACGACCTCGACGAGACGCATCACGTTGGCGGGGCTGAAGAAGTGCATTCCCAGCACGTCGGCGGGCCGCTTCGTGGCGCGCGCGATCCGGTCCACGTCGAGATAGCTGGTGTTGGTAGCAAGCACGGCGCCGGGCTTGGCGACACGGTCGAGCTTGCCGAACACCTCCTCCTTGACGCCCATGTCCTCGAACGCGGCCTCCACGATGAGGTCGGCATCGGCAACGGCGCCGTAGTCGAGGCTGCCCTGCACCCGTCCGCGGCGCCGCTTGCCCTCTGCGGCATCAATGCTGCCGCGCTTGACCGAGGTAGCGTAGAGCTCGGCGACCCGCGCGAGGCCGCGGTCGAGCGCCCCCTGCTCCGTCTCGATCATGGTGACGGGGATGCCCGCGTTGGCGAAGGCCATGGCGATGCCGCCGCCCATGGTGCCCGCGCCGATCACCGCGGCGCGCGCGACGGTCCGGGGCTTCGTGCCCGGCGGCACGTCGGCCTTCTGCGCCTCGCGCTCGGCGAAGAAGGCGTGGCGCTGCGCCCGGCTCTCGTCGCCTGTGACAAGCCCCTCGAACAGTTGCCGCTCTTTCGCTAGGCCCTGATCGAAGGGCAGCGTCGCCGCGGCATGCACGGCCTCGACGCAGGCGCGGGGCGCCCGCGCGCCGGACGCCTTGAGCAGCGGCGCCGCGAGCTTGTCGAGCGCCGCCGGGTCGCTGCGCACGGAAGCGAGCTTGTCGTCCATGTCCCTGATCCGGCGCGGCGGCCTCGCCTGCTCCGCCCAGGCGATCGCGGGCGCGAGATCATCGCCCTCCATCATCGCGTCAACGAGGCCCATGGCGAGCGCCTGCTCGGCGCGGACCGGCTCGCCCGTGACGATGATGCGCAGCGCGGCCTCGGTGCCGATGAGCCGAGGCAGGCGCTGTGTCCCGCCCGCGCCGGGCAGGAGGCCCAGCTTGACCTCGGGTAGCCCGATGCGCGCGCCGGGCCAGACGAGTCGGTAGTGGCAGCCGAGCGCGAGTTCGCACCCGCCGCCGAACGCCGTCCCCTGGATCGCGGCGACCGTGGTCTTCTTCATCGCGTCGAGGAACTCGATCACCTCGCGCAGGTTGGGCGAGCGCGGCGGCTTGCCGAACTCGGTGATGTCCGCCCCAGCCGAGAAGAACCGCGGCGTGCCGGCGAGCAGCACGGCACGCACCTCGGCGTTCCCCTCCGCCTCGCGCAACGCACCCATCAGCGCCTCGCGCAAGCCGTGCCCGAGCGCGTTCACCGGGGGGTTGTCCATACGAATCACCAGGACCGCGCCCGCGCGCTCCGTTTCGACCAGCGCCATGCTGCTTCCTCCACTTTATCGGCCCATCTTCCCGCCACCTGGCCCGGCGTGCAAGACTGGCCGCCATGCTCTCGCCCCCCCTCACGAAGTTGCGCCTGCCGGTGATCGGCTCGCCATTGTTCATCGTCAGCAACCCGGACCTAGTCATCGCGCAGTGCTGCGCGGGCATCGTCGGCAGTTTTCCTTCTCTCAACGCCCGGCCCGCGCCCGTCCTGGAGGAGTGGCTGCTCCGCATCAGGGACGCACTCGCCGAGCACGACGCGAGGCACCCGGACCGCCCGGCGGCGCCGTTCGCGGTCAATCAGATTGTCCATAAAAGCAACGACCGGCTGGAGCACGATCTCATGCTCTGCGTGAAGCACCGGGTCCCCATTGTCATCACCTCGCTTGGCGCGCGGCCCGAGCTGAACGAGGCCGTCCACAGCTACGGCGGGATCGTGCTGCACGACGTCATCAACCAGCGCTTCGCCCGCAAGGCGGTCGAGAAGGGCGCGGACGGGCTGGTCCTCGTAGCGGCTGGCGCGGGCGGGCACGCGGGCACGATCTCGCCCTTCGCGCTCGTGCAGGAGACAAGGGCGTGGTTCGGCGGCCTCATCGCGCTCTCGGGCAGCATCGCGACGGGCGGCGCGGTGCTGGCCGCGCAGGCGATGGGCGCGGACCTCGCCTATGTCGGCTCCGCCTTCATCGCGACGGAGGAGGCGAACGCGAGCCCCGCCTACAAGCAGGCCATCGTGGACGGCGATGCGGACGGCATCGTCTATACGAACCTCATCACGGGCGTTCACGGCAACTACTTGAAGGCGAGCCTCGTCGCCGCCGGGCTGGATCCGGACGACCTGCCCGAGAGCGATCCATCGTCCATGAACTTCGCGAGCGGGAGCAGCAAGGCGTGGCGCGACATCTGGGGCTCGGGCCAGGGCATCGGCGCAGTGCAGGAGGTGGTGCCGGCGGCGGCGCTGGTGGATCGGCTGGCGCGGGAATACGCGGAGGCGCGGGCGCGGGTGGCGGCGTAGAACCTCAGCCGAACAGGCCGCGCACCACGATGCCAGGCGGGTCCAGTTCCACGGTGCCGTCGCGTATGATGCGGGTAGTGATGGTGCCCCCCTCATCCCGGACATAGTGGATCACGATCTTCCCTTTCGTCCGCACGATGAGGTAATGGCGCAGGGCCGGGACGCGGAAGTAGTCCGCGAGCTTGTCGCCGGCGTCGAGGGACTGGGTAGAGGGCGACGCAACCTCGATGACGACCAAGGGATCGAACACCTTCACGGTGTCATCCGAAAGCTCTTCTCCGCAGCGGAGCATCGCATCCGGCTCGTAGGTGGTGTCCGCGTCCACGATCACCGCCATGCCGTCCGGGTAAACGGTGCAGGGCAGACCGGCCGCTTCCACGGCCTCAGCGAGGCGCCGGGCGATGCGGAACTTCGCTAGCGCATGAACTGATCGCTCCGGCGCCATGGCGAAGACCTCTCCCGCGACTAGCTCATACCGCTTGCCCTCGGGCTGCTCCATCGCCCAAACGATGAACTCGTCGCTGGTCATGCGGGGAAAACGCGCAGGATCGCTCATGGCGCAACCCTAGCACGGCTCGCCAGTTGGCGTCCGTCGCGTCTTCGCTAGCGCCTCCCGCGCCAGCAGCTCCCGCTTCCGTCCGACACCCCAGCGATACCCCGTGAGCTTCCCCCCGGTGCCCACGACGCGGTGGCACGGCACGGCGAGCGAGACCGGGTTCGTCGCACAGGAGCGTGCCACTGCCCGCACTGCCCGCGGCGCACCGATCCCGGTCGCGACCTCGCCGTAGGAGCGCGTCTCACCCGGCGGGATGCGGCATAGTGCCTCCCAGACCTGGCGTTGGAACGCCGTCCCGCGCAGGTCGAGCGACAGCGCGAGCGCCGCCCGCGGTTCGTCGAGGGAGGCGAGCACGGCGGCGAGCGTGGCGGCCAGGCCCGCATCGTCCGCGACGATCTCCGCCTCCGGGAAGCGGCGGCGCAGATCGCCCATGAGCGCGTCGTCCGGCTCGCTGAATCCGAGGAAGCACACGCCCGCCGCGGTCGCACCCACGAGCAGCCGGCCGACGGCGCTGTCCGCGAACGCCGTGCGGATCACCCAGCTCAAACGACGCTCTCCGGTGCCAGCGCACAGGGCTGTGCCGGGTCGCCCTCTTCGACCTGGACGGTGGCATGGCCGATGCCGAACCGCTCGCGCAGCTCCTCGCACGCCCGGCACAGGAGGGCGTCGTCAGTGCCGGCACCGGGGCGGACGAGGTGAACGGTCAAGGCCGTCTCCGTCGTGCTCAGGCCCCAGATGTGCAAGTCATGGACCTCGGAGACGCCGGGCAGGGCGGCGAGGTAGGCCCGCACCCTGTCCACGTCCACGCCTTCCGGCACCTTGTCGAGCGCCAGGTTCGCGCTGTCGCGCAGCAGCCCCCACGTGGAGACGAGGATCAGGACGGCGATCGCGAGGCTCACCGCGGGGTCGAGCCAGGCCCAGCCAGTGAGCAGGATGATCAGGCCGGCGACGACCACGCCGGCCGACACCGCGGCATCGGCGGCCATGTGCAGGAACGCGCCGCGCACGTTCAGGTCGCCGCGGCGTCCCCGCGCGAACAGCCATGCCGTGATCCCGTTGACCAGGATGCCGGCCGCGGCGACCACCATGACCGTCTTGCCGCCGACCTCGCCCGCGGGCACGCCGGCCACGAGCCGCTGGATCGCCTCCGCGGCGATGGCGCCGACGCTGACCAGCAGCACCACGGCATTGGCGAGCGAGGCTAAGATGGAGCTGCGGCCGTAGCCGTAGGTCCGCTCGCGCGTCGGCCGGCGCCGGCCGAGCCAGGCCGCACCCCACGCCAGCAGCAGGCCGAGCACGTCGCCCAGATTGTGCGCGGCATCGGCCAGCAGGGCGATGGAGTGTGCGCCGAGGCCGAACACGACCTCCGCGGCGACGAAGGCGGCGTTGAGCGCCGCCCCCAGCGCGAAGGCGCCGTCGAAGCTGGCCGGCGGCGCATGGTGATGATGCCCGCCCGGACCGTGCGAGTGGCCGTGGTCCCCGCCGTGGCCGTGGTCATGGCTGTGGTCGTGATCGCTCATGGATGCATCTCGTGGCGGGTTTCAGGGCGCGGTCGGGTCAGGCTCCATCAAGAACGCCTCGACCACATCGAAGAGCTGGCGGCGGTTCCTCTCCATGATGATCGTGTGCGTGCCCGCGCCGATCTCCGTGTAGCGCTTCCACGGCGTGTTCACGAGCAGCCGAAACAGGGCCTGGCTCATGTAAGGCGGCGTATCGTGATCCCACTCGCCCTGAACCAGGAGCGTTGGCGCGGTGATCTTGGCGGGATCGTAGGTGGGCTTGCCGGCTTGCCAGTAGGTCCGGAGATCCTGGACCACGCCGTTGGGCGCGCGCAACGCCGGCGGGTCCTGGGTGCCGCTGGCTGGGTCGGTCGCCCAGGTCGCCTGCTGCCAGGCGTCGAACCAGCCGGGTGGGATCAGGTCGCCCTTCTTGTCCTCGGGCACACCGTTGAGCCAGCGTTGCCGGGCCTGGTCGGCCGTCACCGTCCGATAGGCGCCGAGCTTGGCGCCGCCGCCGAGCGCCACGGCCTCGCCCTGCACGAGCCAGACCGGGGCGTAGAGCACCAGGCGCTCCACCTTGCCTGGCTGCTCGGTCGCGAACCCGGCGGCGATGGTCGTGCCCCAGGACCAGCCCATGACGTCCAGCTTCTGCAGCCCGCGGCGGCGCAGGACGTAATCCACCACGGCCCCGTAGTGGCGAATGGCGTCCGCGGTGGTCTCGAACGGCGGGTTCGCCGCGGCAGGCTGGTCCATCTGCGCGGGCCGCGACGACTTGCCGTAGCCGGGCAGGTCCAGCGCATACACGTCGAACCCATGCTCGGCCAGGTCGTCCATGAAGGACGTGCCGCCGAGTTGCAGGTCGAAGGCGGTGCTGGCGGGATAGGTCGCGCCGTGCACGAAGACCAGCGTGCGGGCCGCCGTGAAGCTCGTCATGCCGGAGGGATGCTTGTTGCGGACGTAGATCTCGACGCCTGGCTCGCCGGACGGCACCATGGCGTCCTCGGCGACGACCTGCGGCCGCTGCTGAGTGAAGGTGGGCTGGGCGAGGCCGGGCAGGATCGGCGCGGTGGACAGGCTTGCCGCGGCAAGCGCGGCTTTCCAGGTCTTCATGGCGTTCCTCCGGTCGGATCTTGATCATAGCTGGCCCGCTCGTGGCGTTCCAGGCGACGTGTGGATCCGCCAGCAGCCGTGCTCTTCCCGCAGCATCCCCGATAGACAAGAAGGCCTCCGAGGCAGGATACAGCAGCGGGAGGAGGTCGGCGTCCGCTGACCCTGACAGCAGCATGGGGAAGCAATGTGGCCACGGCGGCAGGTTTGACGGACATCGGGCGCTACGCGGTCGTCTTCCGCACGCACATATGGGACGACTATGTCGCGAGGCAGTATCGGCGGCTCGCCGCGCGGATCGGGAGCGGTAACCTTTTCATCCTGCTCGACGAGACGAACGGGCGGGTTCCCGTCAGTGAGGGAAAGGTGGTCAGCCATACGCAGGAGAGCGTCAAGGCGCTTGGGCTGGCCGATGCCGGGCGCGGCAACATGCTCTGGTATAACGGCGATTACCCCTTGTACTTCTTCTACCATCATTACCCGGACTACGAGCATTACGTGATGGTCGAATACGACGTCGCCGTCCACGGCGACATGGACGCCATGGTGGCCCACACGGCGCGCGAGGGCATCGGGTTCGTCGGGCTCACGAAAGGCAACTCCGTTGCTGAGTGGCCGTTTACCGCGACCTGCCTGGACGCCTATGCCCTGGAGGATGTCAAGAAGCGCCTGTTCTGCTTCGCGATCTTCTCCCGCGACGCCGTGCACGCGCTGTTCGAGCGACGCCTGAGCTTGTCGCGCGAATTCGCCGAGGGAAAAATTCGGCGATGGCCCTTCTGTGAAGGTTACATCCCGACCGAACTCGCGGTGCGCGGGTTCAAGCTCGCGGAGCTCTCGGAGCTAGGCGGCACCGAGCTCTACGACTGGCGTCCGCCGTTCGTGGAGACGGATCTCGGCGAGTTGCAGCAGCACACGTTCGTGCATCCCGTGCTGGACCAGCATCGTTATGTCCAGGCCGCGCTCAAGGTTGCCTGGAGCACCACGGACGCACTCGACCTACGGGGCGACTTCATGCGCAGGCTCCGCCGGGTTCCGCTAAGCGTTTATGGGGCACCTTTGGCGGCGGCGCTCCGGCGGCGGCTCGCCGAGTCCGCGCGCAAACGGTTCGCCCGGGCTGCTTCCCTGGTGCTGGCTGGGCGCGAGGCCCGCTGACTCCATGCACGGCACACAAGGCAATAAGGCACTCATGCCAGTAAGGGCGCTCGTCATCACGTCCACTCCCCCGCTGGTCCCCCGGAGAGACGTCGAGGGTCACTACAAGCGTCTGAAGATCTTCATGGGAGCCGTAGGCGCCGTGGCCGATCAGGTAGACGTCGTGCATCTTGTCTCACAGGACGACATCATGGCGAACCAGAATGGCGAGGCGCTGAACGTAGTCCAATCGAGCTACTGGGGCTTCCCTGTCTCTGCGACGCTGGTCGCGCAGCGGACCCGCCCGAAGACTTTCTACACCTACTACGTGAAAGGCATCTTCAGCGCGTCGGAGCAACCTCCGTTCTTCGGCGCTTCGGGCGAGCAGCAAGCGGCAGCCTTGGCCGACATCCTGGATCGGGACTACGACCTCGTGTTCGTGCACTACTTGGCTGCGATGTGCGCGCTGTTGCGCACGCGCCGCCGATGCAGGAACGTGGTCTTCGACCTCGGGGATGTCGAGCATCGGGTGCGCATCCGGGCTTCCCTGCAACCGCCCGTCGAGCCCGGCAAACTCCTCTCCCTCGCCCATGTCCCCGCGATCCTCGCCGCCGAACGGATGGGGGTCGCCCGGTCGCGGCTGACGTTCGTGTGCTCGGAGACCGATCGCGGGAAACTCCGGCAACTCGGCATCTCCCGAGGCGTCACGGTGGTTCCCAACGCCATCCATATCCCGTCGGCTCGGCCGGGCGTGCCGCGCGAGCCGATCCTCTTGTACCTCGGCGACTACGGCTACGATCCCAACAGGGAGGCCGCCGAGCGCCTCGCAACGCGCATCCTGCCGAGGGTGCGGCAGGACGTCCCCGGTGCAAGACTCCTCTTGGCCGGCAAGCGAGCTGAGCGGCTGAGCCGGGCCGTTGCCGCCGAGCCTGGCGTCGAGCGCCTCGGTTTCGTCGAGGATTTGGACCAGCTCTACGCGCGCACGAGAGTCGTCTGCTGCCCACTCATCAACGGCGGCGGCACCCGCCTGAAGCTCATCGAGGGCGCCGCCCATGGGAAGCCGCTCGTCTCGACGCGGGTAGGTGCCGAGGGCCTGGACTTCGCTGACGGCTCGGAGGTTCTGCTGCGCGACGACGATTCCGGCTTTGCCGAAGCCTGCGTCCGCCTGATCCAAGACGAGGCCCTGTGTCAGCGACTCGGCGACGCCGCCCGGGAGAAGATGCGCCAGGACTATGAGGCGGACCGAGTCCAGGAGCAGGTCACCCGCTTGCTGCAGGGTGTGATCGGACGAAGAGGAACAGACGTGGCCTCGCGGGCCGCGGGCTGAAATCTCCCCACGATTGATCACGCCTGATCTTGCATTGCGCCCGTTCTTCTGCCATGTGGGAACCAGTCGCAACCAACTGAAAGGAGGTGATCCAGTGTCTCACCGCTTGACCCAGATCGTGGCCGCCGAGATTGGATCGCCCGTGGCGGAGATGCCGCGCGCGTAACCAGTCTTACGGCAGCCGCGGCTGCCAGGCTGTGGAAGGGTCCCGCGCCAACGCGCCGGGACCCTTCGCCTTTTCAGGACTTTTCCTTCAGCTCCAGCAAAGCCGCGGACTCAGCCGCTTATGGCGCGCGCGACCTGCCCCGGATAGTCCTGACGCCATGCTCCCAGCCAGCCTCACGATGCTCCTCGCCGCGACGACCGGGATCGCGGTCGCGAACATCTACTACGCGCAGCCCATGGTGGGCCTGATCGCCGCCAGCTTCGGCACGTCAGGCACGGCGGCCGTCGAGTGCGTGACGGGGGCGCAGCTCGGCTACGCCGCAGGGATCGTGCTGCTCGTCCCGCTCGGCGACCGCGTGGACCGGCGACGGCTCATGCTCCTGCTGACCGCGCTGCTCGCGTTAGCCCTGCTCGCCGCGGCGGCCGCGCCGTCCCTGGCGCTGCTCACGGCGGCGTCGGTGCTCATCGGCGTCGCGAGCACCATCGCACAGCAAGCGGTGCCGTTCGCCGCGGAGCTGGCCGGCGAACAAGAGCGCGGTCGGGTCGTCGGCCAGGTGGTGAGCGGGCTGCTCGCCGGCATCCTGCTCGCGCGCACGGTCAGCGGCGTTGTCGGCGAGCATCTCGGCTGGCGCCCCATGTTCGTGCTCGGTGCCGTGATGACGGTGGGGCTGCTGGCCTGGCTCTGGCGCGCCCTGCCCAGCTCGCGGCCAAGCGGTCGCGGGAGCTACGGCGCGCTGATGCTCTCGCTCCTGAGCCTGTGGCGGCGGCACCGCGCGTTGCGCAGGGCGGCGATAGTGCAGGGCTGCTTGTTCGGCGGCTTCAGCGCGTTCTGGGCCGTGCTCGCGCTGCGCCTTCAGGAGCCACCTTTCCGGCTCGGCGCGGAGGCTGCCGGGCTGTTCGGCGTGGTCGGGCTCGCGGGCGTGCTGGTGGCGCCGCTCGCGGGCAGGGTGGCGGACCGGCGAGGGCCATGGCTGGTCGCGCTCGTGGGCGTGCTCCTCGTTGCACCAGGCTGGGCCGCGCTGGCGTTCGTGCCAGGACTCGTCGGCATCGGGATCGGCGTCGTCCTGCTGGACGCGGGGATCCAGGCGACGCTGATCGCGAACCAGGCAGAGATCTTCGCGCTGGAGCCGGCGGCGCGCAGCCGGCTGAACACGGTGTTCGTGACCGGGATCTTCTTCGGCGGCGCGATCGGCTCGGCAGGGGGCAGCGTGGCCTGGGGGCTGGCGGGCTGGGCCGGCGTGGTCCTCTTCGGCGCGGCGCTCGCGGTCCTTGCCCTGGTCGCGCACCTGCTCGGGCGCTAGGCTGCCTGCAAGGGAGAACGCCCAAGGGAGAAGGTGATGCAGGCCAGGATCGAGCACGACAGCCTCGGCGAGGTCGAGGTGCCGGGCGACGCCCTCTATGGCGCGCAGACGGTGCGCGCCGTGCGCAACTTCCCGATCAGCGGCGTGCCCCTCTCCCACTACCCGAGGCTGCTCGCGGCGCTCGCCCGCGTGAAGCAGGCGGCGGCGTTCGCGAACGCTACCATGGGCAAGCTCGCGCCCGCCAAGTGCCGTGCCATCACCGCTGCCGCCGAAGAGGTCGCCGCAGGAGAGCTGCACGATCAGTTCCCCGTGGACGTGTTCCAAGGGGGCGCCGGCACCAGCACCAACATGAACATGAACGAGGTGCTGGCGAACCGCGGCCTGGAGCTGATGGGGTTCGCTCGCGGCGACTACGGCCATCTCCATCCCAACGACGACGTGAATCTCTCCCAGAGCACGAACGACGCCTACCCGACCGCGGTGCGCGTCGGCGTGCTGCTCGCCTGCGGTGGCCTGTCCGCGGCGCTGGGAGGCCTCGCCGACGCCTTCGAGCGCAAGGGCGAGCAGTTCGCCCACGTGGTCAAGCTCGGCCGCACGCAGATGCAGGACGCCGTGCCGATGACGCTCGGCCAGGAACTGGACGCCTACGCCGTCACCGTGCGCGAGGACATCCAGCGCCTCGCGGAGAGCCAGCGCCTGCTCTACGAGGTCAATCTCGGGGGCACGGCCATCGGGACGCGCATCAACGCCGACCCGGCGTATGGACCTCTTGCCATCGCGGAGCTGTCGCGGCTTACCGGCTTCCCGCTCGTGCAGAGCGCGAACTTGGTCGAGGCGAGCTGGGACATGGGCGGGTTCGTGATGTTCAGCGGCGTGCTCAAGCGCATCGCGGCCAAGCTGAGCAAGGTGGCGAATGACCTGCGCCTGCTCAGCAGCGGCCCGCGCGGCGGCTTGGGCGAGATCGCGCTGCCGCCGGTGCAGCCGGGCAGCTCGATCATGCCGGGCAAGGTGAACCCGGTGATCGCGGAGGTGCTCAACCTCGTGTGCTTCCAGGTGATCGGCAACGACCTCGCCGTGACCATGGCGGCCGAGGCCGGGCAGTTGCAGCTCAACGCCTTCGAGCCGCTGATCGCCCACAACATCCTGGGCAGTATCGGCTTGCTCACGAACGCCATCGGAACCTTCACCGTGCGCCTGGTGGACGGCATCGAGGCGCGCGAGGAAAACTGCGCCCGGCACGTCGAGGCGAGCGTGGGCGTAGCGACGGCGCTGGTGCCGATCGTAGGCTACGACCGGGCGGCGAAGGTCGCGCGAGAGGCGCTTCAGTCGGGGCGCACTGTGCGCCAGATCGCACGCGAGGACCTGGGGATGGATGAGGCCGAGGTGGACCGGGTGCTCAGCCCGGCGTCCCTCGCGGCGGGGCGTTAGCGTAGAGCACGCTCTCCTCGACCTCGGGCGCCATCAGCTCCTCCCACGCGCCGTCGCGCGCGGCACGATAGAAGCAGGTGCGCCGCCCGGTGTGGCAGGCGACCCCCGTCTGGTCCACGAGCAGGAGCAGCGCGTCCCCGTCGCAGTCGAGCCGCATCTCGACAAGCCGCTGCACCTGGCCGCTCGTCTCGCCCTTGCGCCAGAGCGCCCGGCGGCTGCGGCTCCAGTAGGTAGCGAACCCGGTGCGCAGGGTCTCCTCGATCGCGCTCGCGATTCATCCAGGCGAGCATGAGCACCTCGCGGGTGTCGTGCTGCTGGGCGATGGCGGGAATGAGGCCGGCGGAGTCGAAGCGGAGGGCGTCGAGGGGAGGCATGGCCCGCATATAAGGCGAAGGAGCGACGGGCCGGAGCCCGCCGCCCATTTGGTGCGCCCAAGATGCGCCTATGACGCCCAGGGGTCACTTGTTAACGGATAGCCCTCGGCTCCCCATCGGCTAAACGAGGCTAGGCTTCCGTAGTTACCATCGTATGATCCCAGTTGGATGTCAACCGGGGGAAGCGATGACATACAGGCTGGGGCTGGATCTGGGTGCGAACTCGATTGGCTGGTGCGCTCTCGTGCTCGACGCGGACGGGCATCCGGCCGGGCTGCTCGACATGGGCGTGCGGGTCTATCCGGACGGGCGCAATCCAAAGGACGGCAGCTCGCTCGCGGCGGCGCGGCGCGTGCCGCGTTCCATGCGCCGTAATCGGGACCGCTACGTGCAACGCCGGACGAAGCTGCTGAACGCCTTGAGCCGGTATGGGCTGATGCCGGGCGATGCGGAGGGGCGTGGGCGCGTCGCGGCACTCGAACCCTACGCCCTTCGCGCCGCCGCGCTGCATCGTCGGCTGGAGCCGCACGAGCTGGGCCGCGCCCTGTTCCACCTGAGCCAGCACCGCGGCTTCAAGTCTAACCGCAAGCTGGATCGCGGCGGGAACGAGAGTGGCCTCATCCGCGACGCAGAACGCGCAACGAAGGCGGCCTTGGACCGGGGCAAGCATGCGACGCTGGGAAGCTGGCTCGCCGAGCGGCACGCGGCTCGGGCGGGCGTGCGCGTGCGCCTGGCTGGTCGCGGCAAGGACGCCGCCTACGAGTTCTACCCGACCCGCGAGATGATCGAGGCGGAGTTCGATGCGATCTGGGCCGCGCAGGCCGCCTGGAACCCGATGATCACTGACGCCGCGCTTGCAGAAATCCGCGCCGCCATTTTCGACCAGCGCCCACTCAAGCCCGTCCCGGTTGGCAAGTGCTGGCTGGAGCCTGGCGAGGATCGCGCCTCGCGCGCGATGCCGATGGTGCAGCGCGCGCGCATCGCGCAGACGCTTGTGCACCTGCGCGTCACCTTGCCAGGCCAGCCTCAGCGGTCGTTGCTCAACAATGAGCGGCACGAGTTGGCTAGCCTCCTCTACCAAGGACAGGACCTGCCACTGGACAAGGTGCGAAGCCGCGTAGGCTGGCCCGCGGAGGCGGACCTGAACACCCGCGAGGGGAAGCTGACAGGCTGCGGGACGGCGAAGGTGCTCGGTGGCGCGAAGAGAGCCGCGGGCAAAACCTGGCACGCCCTCGATCTTGCCAAGCAGGATGCGGCGGTGACCGCCATTCTGGAGAGCGAGAGCGACGATGCGGCAGTGGCCAAGCTCGTCGTGTTGGGATTGCCGCCCGACAAGGCCGCGAGAGCGGCGCGAGCGATGCTGCCGGACGGGCACGCGGCGTTCTCGCTGCGCGCGCTCGGCAAGCTCCTACCCCACCTGGAAGCTGGTATGCGCTACTCCGACGCCGTGCAGGCGGCGGGCTACGCCCATCACTCCGATACGCGCACCGGGGAAATGCGGGACCGCCTGCCCTACTACGGCGAGCTGCTGCGCGAACGGCTCGGCACTGGTACGGGCAAGCCTGAAGACGCGGAGGAGAAACGGTTGGGTCGCGCGCCAAATCCCACGGTGCATGTCGCGCTGAACGAGCTGCGGCGCGTGGTGAACGCGATTGTGGAGCGGCACGGGCCGCCGGCCGAGATCGTGGTGGAGAGCCTGCGCGACCTCGGCCGCTCCAAGACGCAGCGCGAGGAGTGGGAACGGGAGCAGCGCAAGAACCGCGACGCGAACGATGCGCGACGGCGCGAGTTGGCCGCGATGGGCCTGCGCGACTCGGGTGACAATCGGATGCGCCTGCGGCTGTGGGAAGAACAGGCACGCCGGCCCGAGGACCGTTGCTGTCCCTACACCGGCACGCTCATCACGGCGCGCACGGCGCTGTCGGACCAGGTCGAGGAAGACCATATCCTGCCCTTCACCCTGACGCTGGACGACAGCGCGGCGAACCGCGTGCTGGCGATGCGCGAGGCGAACCGCCGCAAGGCCCGGCGCACGCCCCACGAGGCGTTCGGGCACACGGCGGAGTGGCCGGCGATCCTGGAGCGGTCCCGACTGCTGCCGCCAGAGAAGCGCTGGCGGTTCCAGCCCGACGCCCTCGCGCGGTTCGGGGAGAACGGGGACTTCCTCGCCCGGCACCTCGCCGACAGCGCGACCATCGCGCAGTGGGCCGTGGCATATCTAGACGTGCTGGCGCCGGAGCGGGTGCGCTCGGTGCCGGGCCGGTTGACCGCGATGCTGCGCCGGGCGTTGGGGCTGGACAGCAAAGCGGTGCTGGGCCGCGGCGGCGCGCGCAAGGACCGCACCGATCATCGGCACCACGCGGTGGATGCGCTTGTGGTGGCGTTGACGGATCGCGGGCTGCTCAAGCGCGTGACCGATGCCGCAAAGCGCGCGGAGGATGGCGGCGAGCGATTGCTGGAGGGCATGGCGCCTCCCTGGGACGGGTTCGTGGCAGATGTGGCGGCGCGGGTGCGGAGCGTTGTCGTGTCGCACAAGCCGGACACGGGCTGGCAGGCGGCGCTGCACAATGACACAGCCTACGGCCCGGTGCGCGGGGCTGGGCCGGGCGAACCGAACGTCGTGGTGCGCCGGCCGCTGGATGCGCTCGCGGACCAAGAGCCAGAGAAGGCGAAAGCTCGGGTGCGCGACCCGGTGCTGGCCCGGCGGATCAACGCGGTCATGGGGCTGCCCGATCCGGCCGCACGCCGCGCGGCACTGGCGGGCCTCACGGGACCGGATGGGCATCGCGTCTGCCGCGTGCGCATGGTGGAGCGGTTGGAGCCGAGCAGCCTCCGGCCGATCCGCGACCGCCATACGGGTAGCATCTACAAGCTGTTCAAGGGCGACGGGAACCACCGGAGCGAGTTTTGGCGTCTGCCCGACGGCAGCCTTCACCTCCAGACCGTTTCGACGTTCGACGCCGCTCAGGAGGCCGAAGCGCGCCGACTTGGCAGACCCTGTCCCGACATGCGGCCTCACCCGGCGGCGAAGCTGCTGCTTCGGCTGCACAAGCGCGACATCATAGCGCTCGACGAGAACGGCGCTCGCCAGCTCTTCGTCGTCACCGATATGACACCCGGACGCCTCACCTTGGCTCCGCACAACGAGAGCGGCAACCTTCGAAACCGCGACCGAGACCAAGGCGACCCGTTCAAATACACTTACCTGCGCCTCGGCCACTTTCTTTCGAGGCAGGTGCGCAAGGTCCATGTCACGCCCGATGGCCGCGTCCTCGATCCGGGACCGCGGGCATGAGCCTGTCGCCCCTCGGCCGCGTGGTGGAGGTCGCCGAAGATGGCCGGCACCTTTCCAAGCATCGCGGCTTCCTCGTGATCGCGTCGCGGGGAGAGGAACTGGCCCGCGTACCGCTCGACGATCTGACGGCGGTGATCGCGACTGCGCTGGGCACTACGGCAAGCTGTGCCCTGCTCGCAGAACTGGCATCCCGCGGCGTTCCGTTCGTGCTGTGCGGCCGGGACTACGCGCCGGCCGGGCTGCTCTGGCCCGTGCAGGGCCACCATGCCCAGCAGCGCCGCATGGAGGCACAGCTCGATGCGACACGGCCGATGGCGAAACGGCTCTGGGCGATGGTGGTCCAAGCCAAAGTGCGCCGACAGGGCTGGGCATTGATGCAGGCTGGGCAGCAAGCGGGTGCCTTCGTCCGACTTGCTCGCCTGGTTCGAGCGGGCGATCCGGATAACATCGAGGCGCAGGCTGCGCGGCGCTACTGGCCGCTGCTGATGGGTGAGGCGTTCCGGCGGGACACGGAGGGCGGCGGCGCGAACACTCTCCTCAACTATGGATACGCGGTGCTACGAGGGGCGACGGCACGGGCGGTCGCCGCAGCTGGGCTGCATCCGGGCCTGGGCATCTTCCATCGCCATCCCCACAACGGGATGCCGCTCGCGGATGACCTGATGGAGCCGTTCCGGCCGATAGTGGACTTGTGCGTCCGCGGCCTCTTACGGGAGGGCGTGACAGAGGTGACGCCGGATGCCAAGCGGCGCCTCGTGGGCCTCCTACGGGCGGAGGAACGAACGGCGGCGGGCACAACGCCGCTGTCCACTTGCCTTATCCGGCTGGCAGCAAGCCTCGCGGACAGCTTCGTGACGGGCGAGCCAGCGCTGGACCTGCCGTATCTCAAGCTGCCGCAGGGAGAGCCGGATGGCGCGGCTGGGTAACCCGCCGCTGTCCGGCTACCGATGCATGTGGCTCCTGGTTATGTTCGACCTCCCGGTCGGGACGAAAGCGCAGCGGAGCGCGGCGACGCGGTTCCGGCAATGGCTGCTGGACCAGGGCTACGAGATGAGCCAGTTCAGCGTCTATATGCGGTTCTGCGCGGGAAAAGAGCAGGCAAGCCGACGGGTGCGCGGGATCGAGAAGGCGCGACCTGGCCAGGGCAGCGTGCATGTACTGGCGGTGACGGATCGTCAGTTCGAGCAGATGGCAGTGTTCCGGGGTAAGGAGCGCGGACATGGGCGGAAAGCGCCGGACCAGTTGGACTTGTTCTGACCGATTCGGCGCCTCGGGTCCAGCTTTCCTACTGGAAAATCAGTAGGTTAGCTGGACACCGATTATAGCCGATGGGGAGCCGAGGGCCAGCCGCAACGGAAATGATGTGCTCGATTGCGAAAGGGAAATTATAGCCGATGGGGAGCCGAGGGCCAGCCGCAACGTGGACGCGACGAACCTGACCACCGCCGCGATTATAGCCGATGGGGAGCCGAGGGCCAGCCGCAACCTCGGCGACGTTCTCGATGCGGGTCTGCTATTATAGCCGATGGGGAGCCGAGGGCCAGCCGCAACAGCTACGCGCCAACGCGCGAGGAAGCCATAATTATAGCCGATGGGGAGCCGAGGGCCAGCCGCAACGCCCTGTACGAAACGCTGCTGGGCTTCGCATTATAGCCGATGGGGAGCCGAGGGCCAGCCGCAACTGCTTCGTCATGGGCGCCATCGCGAGCATAATTATAGCCGATGGGGAGCCGAGGGCCAGCCGCAACTCGGCCTGATCGTCGCGCTCGGCGGCGCAATTATAGCCGATGGGGAGCCGAGGGCCAGCCGCAACTCGGGGACAGGCTCATGCGGCAGCGGGGGGCATTATAGCCGATGGGGAGCCGAGGGCCAGCCGCAACCCGAACGGCAGCGAGGCTGGGTCGGCCGCCATTATAGCCGATGGGGAGCCGAGGGCCAGCCGCAACTCGAACGTCTCCTGGACCGCCGCCTGCATATTATAGCCGATGGGGAGCCGAGGGCCAGCCGCAACTGCTGCTGGGTCTTGCCCTGCTCGGTCATCATTATAGCCGATGGGGAGCCGAGGGCCAGCCGCAACGAGGAGCTGGCCGGGGAACGGCGGGTCGCCATTATAGCCGATGGGGAGCCGAGGGCCAGCCGCAACTCCGGCAGCTTCGCCCTGTTCGGCATCGGATTATAGCCGATGGGGAGCCGAGGGCCAGCCGCAACTTGGATCGCGAGCTGGAGGTCGTCCAGGTAATTATAGCCGATGGGGAGCCGAGGGCCAGCCGCAACTTGCCAGGCATCGAGCAGAGCGTGTCCGTATTATAGCCGATGGGGAGCCGAGGGCCAGCCGCAACGTGCTCTCCGAGGTCAGCCAGATCGCTCTTATTATAGCCGATGGGGAGCCGAGGGCCAGCCGCAACGTAGTAGGCGCGCTTGATCGTCTCGACCGCATTATAGCCGATGGGGAGCCGAGGGCCAGCCGCAACATCCGTGTCCCGGCGCTATAAGGGGCGGCACCACCGCCCGCCGAGGGATTTCCCCATGGACCCGATGCCCGCGACGACCGCCAACCCTGCCGACACCACCCTCGATCCAACAGACTGGTCCAACCTCCGCGCGCTCGGGCACCGCATGGTGGACGACATGGTGGACCATCTCGCTGGCGTGGCGGCCGGCCCTGTCTGGACCCGGATGCCCGACGCGTTGCGCGATGAGCTGCGAGCACCCCTCCCCCGCGCCGGCGAGGGTCTCGACGCCGCCTACGCCGCATTCCGCCGCCTCGTGCAGCCCTATGCCACGGGCAATTTGCACCCGGCGTTCATGGGCTGGGTCCACGGCGGCGGCAACCCGGTCGGCATGTTGGCGGAGTTGCTTGCGGGCGCGCTCAACGCCAACCTCGGCGGGCGCGATCACGCGCCCATAGAGGTCGAGCGGCAGGTGATAAGCTGGGCGGCGGAGATGGTGGGCTTCCCCGCCACCGCCTCGGGACTGCTGGTCACGGGAACAAGCATCGCGAACCTCATCGCCGTGCTCGTCGCGCGCACGCGAGTAATTGGGCCGGAGGTGCGGCGCGAAGGTCTCGGCGGCGCCCAGCTCGCCGCCTACGCCTCCGCCACGGCGCACGGCTGCATCCCGCGCGCCCTGGACATGGCCGGGATCGGCAGCGACCAGCTCCGACTCGTGCCATGCGATGGCGACCACCGGATGCGGCTCGACGTGCTTGCAGAGATGGTCACGACGGACCGCCGGGCCGGGGTCCTGCCCTTCCTCGTCGTGGGCACGGCAGGGACGGTCAACACGGGCGCGGTGGATGACCTCGGCGGCATCGCCCGGCTCTGCGCGAATGAGGGGCTGCGCTTCCATGTGGACGGCGCGTTCGGCGCGCTCGCCATGCTGTCGTCCACCCGGCGTGCGCTGCTCGCCGGCATTGAGCGGGCGGACTCGGTGGCGTTCGACTTCCACAAATGGGGCCAGGTGCCCTACGACGCCGGGTGCATCCTGGTGCGCGACGAGGCGGACCAGCTCGCCGCCTTCCAGCAGTCCGTCGCCTATCTGCGGCGTGAGGCACGGGGGCTGGCGGGCGGGCATCCATGGCCTTGCGACCTCGGCCCCGACCTGTCTCGCGGCTTCCGGGCGCTCAAGGTGTGGATGACGCTGAAAGCCTACGGCGCTGACCGGCTCGGCGCCGTGGTGGACCAGTGCTGCGCGCTCGCGCAACGCCTGGCAGCGCACGTCGCGGCCGAGCCTGCGCTGGAACTGCTCGCCCCGGTGCCGCTCAACATCGTCTGCTTCCGTGTGCGCCCAAGGGCGATGGACAGTTCGGAGGACCTGGACCAGTTTAACGCCGATATCGTGGCGGACCTGCAAGAGGCTGGAGTCGCCGCTCCCTCGACGACGACGCTGGGGGGAAAGCTCGCGATCCGGGCCGCAATCGTCAACCACCGCACGACGGAGCGGGAGATCGACCGCCTCGTGCCCGCGGTGCTGGCGGCGGCACGGGCGCGGCGGGTCGGGGTCTAGGCACGCAGTCACCGAGATTTCATGGTCCGCCGGGGCTGCTGCGGCTCGCTCCGGACTAAAGTGCGTTAGGAACCATGGCAACCCCTGTCCTCCTCTCCCTCGGCAGCATCAACGCCGACTTCCAGGTGCAGCTCGATCAGCCGATCGGCAGTAGCGAGACGTTGGCTGCGCACCACTTCACCCGACTGTCCGGTGGCAAGGGGGCGAACCGCGCCTTCCTCGCCCGCCACCTCGGCGTGCAGGCTTGGCTGCTCGGCCGTGTCGGCGACGATGACCTGCGCGGGCAGGCGCTCGGCTCCCTCAGCGCCGATGGGGTGGATCTCGCGGGCGTATCCGTCGCCGAGGGGCGGCCGACCGCGTTCTCCGTCATCGCGGTCCCGCCCAGCGGTAAGAAGGCAATCCTGCTCGCCGGCAATGCCAACGATGCCTGGGACGACGCGGCGGCGCAGCGCGCGGCGGACCGGGTCACGGCGGCGCCCGTGGGATCGGTCTTGAGCGTGGACTACGAGGTGCCGGCCGTGGTCGTCCGTTTGGCAGCGGAGGCGGCGCAAGCGCGTGGCCTCGCTTTGGTCGTGGACCCGTCATGGCCGGATAGAGTGGAGCGCGGCGTGCTGCGGCACGCGCTGGCCGTCGCGCCCAACGCCGGGGAGGTCGAGGTGCTGGTGGGCATCAAGGCAGCGGACCCGGCCTCCGCGGCGGAGGGGGCGCGGCGCCTCGCGACGCTCGGGCCGCGCCTCGCCTTCGTCAAGCTGGGGGACGGCGGCTGCGTGCTCGCCGAGGCAGGGGGCACCGTCACGCACATCCCGCCCGTGGAAGTTCCCGTCGTGGACACGACCGGCGCCGGCGACGCCTTCACGGGTGCGCTCGCCGTCGCGCTGCTGGAGCGCAAGCCGGCCCGCGACGCCGCCCTGTTCGCGGTCGCCGCCTCGCACCTCGCAGTGACCGCCTGGGGATCGCAGCCCGCGTATCCGGACCGTGCCCGGATCGAGGCGCTAGTGCCCGATCTCGCTCGGGGAATGCATGACCTGCAAGCCTGATGAGGCCTGGGACCTCGTCTTCACCTCCTACGATCCTGGTGACGAGAAACGCCGCGAGTCCCTGCTCGCGCTCGGCAACGGCGCGCTCCTCACCCGCGCCGCCTCGGTCTGCGCCGGCACGGACGAGCACCACTATCCTGGCACTTACCGCGCCGGGCTCTACGACCGCCGTGACGACGAAGTGGATGGCGAGCGGGTCGTTAATGACACCCTCCCCAACCTGCCGAACTGGCTGCCGCTCCTGTTCCGCCCGCGAGGCGAGGTCGAGTGGGTCTCGCTCGCTAGGGCCGAGGTGCTGAGCTACCGCCACGGGCTGGACACCGGGCGCGGCCTCGCCTGCCGCGACGTGCTGCTGCGCGACCGGCAGGGCCGCCGCACCTGGCTGCGGGAGCGGCGCCTGGTCAGCATGGCGCAGCCGCAACTGGCCGCGCTCTGCCTCGAGCTGGAGCCGGACGGCTGGGATGGCTGGATCGAGATCCGTTCCGCCCTCGACGGCGGCGTCCGCAACGCCAACTGGCCGCAGGAGGCGCCGGGCGAACGCCGCTACCTCGATGTGCCGGAAGCGCAGGAGATGCCGCCGGGCGTGCTCCTGCTGCGCGCGCGGCTGCTGCGGTCGGGAACAGCCGTCGCGGTCGCGGCGCGCACGACCGTCGTCGGCGCGGAAGTCACGGCACGTGATGTCCGGTGGGAAGGCGACGTGGTCGCCGAGCACCTGACGTGTTGCGTGGGCGCCGGGCAGATGCTCCGGGTGGAGAAGACGGCCTCGATCTGCACCGGCCGCGATCCGGCGAGCTTCGAACCTGGCGAGTCGGCGCTCGTCGCCGTCCAGGACGCGCCGGGGTTCGAGGGGCTGCGGGCGGACCACACGCTCGCGTGGGAGCGGTTATGGGAGCGGTGTCGCCTCCATGCCGAGTCGGACGAGCTGCAACGCGCGCTGCGGCTGCACGCCTTCCACTTGTTGCAGACCGCCTCGCCGCATACGGCCGGCCTCGACGCCGGGCTGCCCGCGCGCGGGTGGCAGGAAGCGTATTTCGGCCAGGTGTTCTGGGATCAGGCTTTCTCCTTCCCCTTCCTCGCGATGCGCCTGCCGGGCCTGGCGCGCGCCCTGCTGCTCTATCGCTATCGCCGCCTCGACGCGGCGCGGGAGGCGGCCCGGCGTGCGGGCCTGCGTGGTGCCCTGTTTCCCTGGCGCAGTGCGAGCACGGGGCGCGAGGAGACGCCCGCCGTGCAGCCGAACCCGCTCGACGGGCGCTGGGTGCGGGATGATACGCGGCTGGAGCGCCACGTCGGCCTCGTGATCGCCCGCGACGTCCAGCATTACGTGCTCGCCACGGGCGACACCGAGTTCCTGGCCCAATACGGCGCGGAGATGCTGGTCGAGATCGCCCGCCTCTGGGCCAGCCTGGCTCGCCCCGAAGAGGGTTCCGACCGCTACGACATTCCCGGCGTGGTTGGGCCGGACGAGTATCACACGCGCCTGCCCGGCGCCGCGGAACTGGGCCTCCATGCCAACGCCTACACGAACGTCATGGCGGCCTGGGTGCTCGCCCGCGTGCCGGAGATGCTGGACCTGCTGCCCCAGCGGCGATGCGAGGCGCTCTGCCGCGCGCTGCGGCTCGGGGCTGACGAGATCGCGCACTGGGACCGGCTCAGCGGCCGCCTGTGCCTTGCCTTCCACGGTGACGGCATCATCAGCCAGTTCCGCGGCTACGAGCGGCTGCGTCCGCTCGACCTCGGCGAGATGGCTCGGAGGCATCCAGGAAAGCGCGTGGACCTCGCCTTGCAGGGGGATGGCCGGAGCGCCAACGACTACCAGGTGACGAAGCAGGCGGACGTGCTGATGCTGCCCTATTTGCTGCCGGGCGCGCAACTCGCGGAGACGCTGGCGAGGATGGGCTACCCAGTCACGGATGACCAGCTCCTGCGCACGGCGCGCTACTATCTCGCGCGCACAACGCATGATTCCAGCCTGTCGCGCATCGTCTGCGCCGGGGCGCTCGCGCGGCTCGACCCGGCGGCGTCGTGGCAGTACTATCAGGAGGCACTGCGCCTCGACCTCGACCCGGCAACGGGCGGCGGTGCGGCCGAGGGCGTCCACCTCGGCGCCATGGCCGCCACCCTCGACGTGCTGCAGCGCCTCTATCTCGGGCTGGACGTGGCGTCCGGCGGCCTCGCGCTGTCTCCGGCGCCGCCGCCGGGCCTGTGCCCGGTCCGGATGCGGCTCTACTACCGCGGCGGCGCATTCGAGCTGGGATGGACCGGGTCCGAGCTGCGCCTCGCCTCCGACCCGGCGAACCTGGCGGAGGTGGCCGTGCTTCACGAGGGGCGAACCCAGTCTCTCCGCCCCGGCGGCACCACGGCGCTCGCCGTCCGTCCGCCCTGAGTCGTCAGCCAGATGCCGACACCGATGGGCACGACGCCGAGCAGGTCGAGCACGTGCAACGGTTCCCCCAGCGCCGCCCAGCTCATCACGAGGCCGGTGGGCGGCATCAGGAAGTGCAGCGCGCTCGCCGAGGACGCGCTGCCACGACGGAGCAGCAGGAACCAGAGCAGGAAGGCGCCGATCGAGACCACCAGCACGAACCACGTCATGGTGAGAAAGAACGTGGCGTTGAACCGGATCGCGCGCGTGTCCTCGAACAGCAGCCCCACGGCGAGGAGCACGGCCCCGGACGCGGCCTGCTGCGCGCCCACGGCGGTGAGCAGCGGCGTTGCAGGCGGCACGAGGCGCTTGAAGGCGAGCGTGCCGGCGACGACGCTGGCGAGACCCCCGAACAGGGCGAGGACGCCGGCGGGATCGGCGCCCCAGGCGAGATGGTCGCGGACGATGAACGCGGCTCCCGCGAAGCCGAGCACGACGCCGGCGAGCTTGCGCCGGGTCAGCGCCTCGCCGAGCAGCGGGGCTGCGAACACCGCGACGAGGATGGGATTGAGGCTGGTGACGATGGTGGCTAGCCCGGCGGAGACGGTGGTCATGCCGATCCAGGCGAGGCCCTGGTAGCCCGCCTGGTTAAGCAGCCCAAGCAGCGCGAGGCGCCCCCATGGCACGCCACGCAGCCCCTGCGTGAATGCGGCCGCCCCCAGCAGGAACGCTGCGGCGAGCAGGAAGCGGAAGCTCAGGAACAGCTCGGGCGGGCAGGTCGAGATGGCGAACTTAGCGGCCGGGAACGCGGAACTCCAGGTCAGGACGAAGAGGAGGACGAGGATGGGGTAGGCGCGGCTGAATCTCATGAGATCGAGCCGAGCATCACGAGACCGCCTCGTCGGTGAACAGGACTGTCACGTGCACCTCACCCTCGTCAGAGACGGTCGTGATGCTGCCGCGGGCGCCCTTGGCGAGCCGCATCATGCGCGCGTTGCGCGTGAGGATCTCGGCCGTGAAGCCGCGGATGCCGCGGGCGGCGGCATACTCCTGCAAGCGCGTCTGCAACGCCGTGCCCAGCCCAGTGCCCTGCCACTCCGGTGCGACCATGAACGCGACCTCGGCCAGGTTCGTCGTCGGATTGAGGAAGTAGCACGCGCTGCCCACGACGGTCTCGTTCTCGCGCGGTCCCGTCACGGCGAGGAAGGCGACCTCCGTCTCGTGGTTCACGTTGCAAAGGGTCTGCAGTTCCTTGAAGGAGAGCGACCGCACGCGGCGGAAGAAGCGGGTGTAGCGGTCGTCCGGCGTCATGCGGTGGAACAGCGCCTGCAATCCCGCGGCATCGGCAGCGCGGGACGGGCGGATCAGCACGTCCGCGCCGTTCTTCAGGCGAAGCGTGCGCTCCTCCTGCACGGGATAGGCGGCCTGCGAGGCGAGATACTGCTCGCGGGGCACGTAGCCGAGCCGCTTGGCTTCCTCCAGCAGCGCCTCGCGGTGGGTTGGGTGCGCGAGGTCCATGAGCGCCACGGCGCGCTCGCGGATGCTCTTCCCGAACAGGTAGGCGATGCCGTATTCGGTGATGACGTAGTGCACGTCGGAGCGGGCGATACCGACGCCGTCGCCGGCCTCCAGCATGGGCTTGATGCGGGACGCGCCGTCGTCCGTGACCGAGGCGAGGCAGATGATTGGCTTCCCGCCCGGCGAGCGCGCCGCACCCCGCAGGAAGGCGGCCTGCGTGGAGACGCCGCCGTAGAACTCGCCACCGAACTGGTCCACGCAGACCTGGCCTGTCAGGTCCACGGCGAAGGCCTGGGTGATGGAGACCATCTTGGCGTTGCTCGCCACGATCGCCGGGTCGCAGACCTGCTCGATGGGTAGGAAGGCGAAGCGGGGATTGTCGTGGACGTAGTCGTAGAGGCGCCGCGTCCCGAGCGCGTAGCTCGTCACGACCCGGCCGGGCTGGTGCGCCTTGCGCCGCCCCGTGACGATTCCGGCTTCGACCAGGTCCACGATGGCGTCGGTGATGACGTCGCTGTGGATGCCGAGGTCGCGGCGGTCCGTGAGGTGGCGCAGCGCCTCGTTCGGCACGCGGCCGAGGCCGACCTGCAGCGTCGAGCCGTCCTCGATGACGGCGGCGATGTAGCGGGCGACGTGCGCCGCGGTGTCGCCCTTTAGGAGGTGGCGGTATTCCGTCACCGGCGTGGCGACCTCGACGAGGGCATCGAAGCGGTCCAGGTGGACGAAGCTCTCGCCATGGGTGCGCGGCATGGCGGGATTCACCTCGGCGATCACCCGGCGCGCCACGCCGAGCACCGCGGGCGCGAGGTCCACGGAGACGCCGAGGCTGACGAAGCCGCGCGCGTCGGGCGGCGAGACCTGCAGCAGTGCCACGTCTATGGGTAGCCGTCCGCTCGCCAGGAGCGCGGGCAGCTCCTCCAGGGACATGGGCACGTATTCGAGCTGCCCCGTGCTGGCGAGGGCGCGCACGTCGCTGCCGACGAAGAAGACGCGGTGGCGGTGGCGCGTGCGGGGCGTGCCGTTCACGTGGGGCAACGCGTCGGTCGTGACGAAGCTGACCAGCTCAAGGTCGGCCGGACCGGGTTGCGCCGCTTCCAGGGCGGCGAGCAGGGTGCGGGGTGCGGCGCAGCCGGTGCCGAGATAGACGCGGTTGCCGGGCTGGATGAGCGCCAGGGCCTGATCCACGGTCGTGAACTTGGAGACGAGATTTCCGTCCCTGGCATCGCTTGCCTTGTCCACCTTTCGTCCTCCGACGGCTGTCAGGTATCCTCCTGGTCGCGGTTGGCGATTCCTGCCGCGCGGCCCACCGGCCTGCGCCGCAGCCAAGTGATGGAAGCGAAGGCTCCGAGCCACGACCCCAGGGCAGCGAACACCACGTAGATCGGCGACTGCGTGTAGCTGATCACCGCGAAGGCGGAGAGCAGATACCAGATCCCGCTCCAGTTCGCGGCAGCGAACCGGCGCCGCGCGAGCACGGCGGCGCTGAACAAGACATACACCGCGTCAGTCACGGCCGTGCAGACGAGGACTGCGGCCGCGATGGCGGGATCGAAGGGAAGGCGCATGGCGTTCAGCCCCGGACACCCCAGTCTTCGGGATGTCTCGCACGCGGGCGGGCCGCCCGCTACCTCACACGCAGGCGTTGCCCAGCAGACCCACGGCGAGCGCGTAGAAATCGGACGGGTTGTAGCGGCGGATCGCGCCGAAATTGGCGTAGGTCATGAAACCTTCCCCCGACGCGATGCCGTCCGGGACGACCAAGGCGCCCTCCACGTCGCCGCGGCCGAACGCCGCCCCGTCCGCCCGGCGCACGCCCAGGCGCATCCACTCGCTGAGCGGCCGGCGTTGGTCGCGACCGGCGAACGCCGCTGCCTCGGGTGGAACCTGCACAGGCTGCCCCCACGGCGCGCCGGGCTGCCAGCCGTTGCGCGCGAGATAGTTGGCGACGGAGCCGAACACGTCGGCGCGGTCCGTCCAGATATCGCGCCGCCCGTCGCCGTCGAAGTCCACGGCGTAGCGCAGGAAGCTCGACGGCATGAACTGCGGCTGCCCGAGCGCGCCCGCGTAGCCGCTCAACATGCGCGCGGGCGTCACGTCGCCGGCGTCGAGGATGCGCAGCGCGTTGAGCAGCTCGCCCCGGAAATACGCGGCCCGGCGCCCTTCCCAAGCCAGGGTCGAGAGCGCCTCCACGACGCGGTAATTGCCCTGCTTCTCGCCGAAATTGCTCTCGATGCCCCAGATGCCCATGACCACGCCGGGCGGCACGCCGTAGCGCGCCTGCACTCGGGCGAGCAGGCCGCGCTCCTCGGCGTAGTGCTGGCGGCCCGCCTCCAGCCGGGTCTGGGGCAGGACGCGGGCCTGGTATTCGGGCCAGGTGAGCGTGAACTCAGGCTGGCGCTGGTCGAGCTCGATGACGTGCTGGTTCGGCTGGACGCCTGCGAAGGCGGCGGCGAGCGTGGCCTCGCGGATGCCGGCGCGGCGCGCCTCCGCCTTCATGCCCGCGACGAAGCCGGCGAAGCCCTCCTGCCCCCACGCGAGGAGAGGAACGGTCGTGGGAAGGGCGGCGAGGCTCATGGCGAGCAGATGGCGGCGAGTCGGCATGGTTCAGGAATGTGCCATAGCTACTCGGGCAACCGCAATCGGGGCTTGGCTCCACGGGTTCCCCGACGCACATATGCCTCCAACGAGAACAAGTCGGGAGGACAGCGCCATGGGAGTCACCGCGGACCTGAGCCGTTTCATCGCCGACGCCCGGCTCGACGCTATGCCGGACGCGGTCGCGCGCCGGGCGCGGCTGCTCGTCCTCGATTTGGTGGGCAACATCGTGCGCGCCCGCTACGATGCGGAGAGCACCCCTGCCCTGCTCGCCGCCGCCCGCGCCCTCGGCATCGCCGCCGGCAATTCGGGCGTGTTCGGCGACTGCGCGCGCTACACGCCCGTAGGAGCCGCGTTCCTCAACGGCGCCCTCGGCCACAGCCTCGACTTCGACGACACGCACGCGGCCAGCTCGCTGCACCCAGGCGCGCCGGTGATCCCTGCGGCGCTCGCCGCGGGCGAGATGGCGGGAGCGAGCGGCGAGGACGTGCTCGCGGCCATCGTCGCCGGCTACGAGGTGGTGATCCGGGTGGCGCTCGCCCTCCCCGCGAAGGCGCACTATGACCGCGGCTTCCATCCCACCGCGACCTGCGGCGTCTTCGGGGCTGCTGCGGCGGCGGCGCGGGTGTTCGGGCTGGATGCGGCGGGGGTCGCGTCCGCGCTCGGCATCGCGCTGAGCCAGTCGGCTGGCAGCCTGCAATTCCTGGCCAACGGCGCGTGGACGAAGCGTTTCCAGGTGGGCTGGTCGAGCATGTCGGGCCTGGCCGCGGCGACGCTCGCACGCGAGGGTTTCAAGGGCGCGTCCGACGCCTTGGAAGGGCGGCACGGGTTCATGCACGCCTACGCGCCGGACCCAGAGCCGGAGCGCGCCCTCGACGGGCTGGGGGAGCGCTACGAGCTGATGCGCACGGCCGTGAAGCCCTATCCGTCCTGCCGATACGGGCACGCCTGCATAGACGCCGCCCTCGCGATACGGTCAGAGCCTGGATTCGACCCGGCCGGGATCGAGAACGCCGTGCTGGGCCTGCCGCGCGCCGGGCTGATGCTCGTCGGCGAGCCGGCGACGAAGAAGTGCGACCCGCGCAACGTCGTGGACGGGCAGTTCAGCGGCCCCTTCGTCGTCGCCGCGGCGCTTCTCACGGGGCGCATGGACTGGGACAGCTACCGCTTGCTCGATGATCCAGGGCTGCGCGCGTTGCTGCCAAGCCTGCGCTGCGAGCTGGACGAGGCGGCGGAGCGGGAGTTCCCGGCGAACATGGCGGGCCGGCTCACGGTGCGGGCCGGCGGGAAGGCGTGGAGCCGCTTCGTCGCCGTGCCGAAGGGCGAGCCGGACAATTTCCTGACCGGGGACGAGTTGCACGCGAAGTTCATGGGGCTGGCGGTGCCCGTGCTGGGCGAGATGCGCGCCGGGCAGCTCGCGGAGCGCGTGCTCGCTCTGGACACGCTGGCGGACGTTGCGGCATTGATGCGGCTCGCGGCACCTGTCTCCTCGGCACGGCTCGCGGGGGACTGACGCGCTTGGTCGCCAGGGAGGAAGCGTGTCGGACGCCAGCATAACGCAGTGGAGTTCGCGCCCGGCGCGGACGCCGGAACGGGTGTCGTGCCGGGTGATGGCGCGTCGCTCAAGCGCGTCAACATCCCGGCTGGCCGCAAGGCGGACCGCCACAGCCATCCGCATGAGCAATTCGTGCTCGTCATCTCGGGTGCCGGGCGGCTGGAGTGCGAGGCGGGTCCTGTCGAGTTGCGGCCGGGCACAGTCCTGCGCTTCGCGCCGGGCGCTTGGCACAGCGCGGAGTTCATCGCGGACACGGTGCTGGTCGAGGTGAACTTGGCGGGGCAGCCTTCCCCTTAACGCGCCGCGAACTGCGTCTTGCCGAACATGTTCTCCCGCTGCTCCTCGGTCAGCGGCCCTTGGCGCCGCTGGTCGGCGAGCACGGCAACCCCGCGCTGCACCGCGGGCCTGGCGGCGATGGCGTCGTGCCAGCGCTTCACGTTGGGGTAGTCCGCCAGGTCTATCCCACGGCGGTCCGCGCCGCGCATCCAAGGGAAGGTCGCGATGTCGGCGATGCTGTACTCGTCGCCCGCGAGATAGGCGGCCTCGCCTAGCCGCTTGTCGAGGACGCGGTGCAGGCGCTTGACCTCGTTCGTGTATCGCTCGACCGCGTAGGGCAGCCTCTCGGGCGCGTAATTGGCGAAGTGGTTGTATTGCCCGAACATCGGGCCGACCCCGCCCATCTGGAACATGAGCCATTGCAGGCAGATCAGCCGCGCCCGCGGGTCGGAGGGGATCAATCTCCCGGTCTTCTCGCCGAGATAGATCAGGATGGCGCCGGACTCGAACAGCGTGAGCCGCTCGCCCCCCGGCCCATCTGGGTCCACGATGGAGGGAATGCGGTGATTGGGCGTGATCGCGAGGAACTCTGGCTTGAACTGATCGCCCGCACCGATGTCCACAGGGATCACCTTGTAGGGCAGGCCCAGCTCCTCCAGCATGATGTGGACCTTGTGGCCGTTCGGCGTGGCCCAGCTCCAGACCTCGATCATGCGCGTCTCTCCTGCATCGGGGCGGCACAGTAGCTGGGTGCCGCCTGGTATGCCAAGCGCGCGATGGTCGGAGCGCCGCGCCTCGGCCCGCACTTCGCGTTCGGGGGTTTGTAACCCGTGATTAAGGTTTGGCGCGCAATCTTGGACCGCATGCACCATTTAGGATTCGCCATGGGAGTGCCCGAACCAACCCAGCTCGATGCTGACCCGGAAGCGCGCGGTCCGGCGCGGTTCCGCGTCGCCCAGGGTCCGCGCGCGCAAACGATCGCCCGGCGCCGGCTAGAGACCGACCTGCGCCGGGCGCTGGAACGCGATACGGTGTCGCTGCAATACCAGCCCAGGGTCGCGCTCGGCAGCGGCGAGGCGCGCGGGGCGGAGGCGCTGCTGCGCTGGTCGGATCGGCGGCGCGGCCTCGTCTCGCCAGCGCAGTTCATCCCGGTGGCCGAGCGGAGCAACTTGATCGTGGAGCTTGGCGGATGGGCGCTGCGCCGGGCGTGCGCGGAGGCGGCGGGCTGGCCGAACCTGCAGGTCTCCGTCAACGCCTCGGCCCGGCAACTCGTGGGCGGCGCGCTGCTCGACCAGGTGACTGCGGCGCTGGACGAGAGCGGCTTGCCGCCGGAGCGGCTGGAGATCGAGCTGACGGAAAGCCTGCTGATCGAGGTCGGGACGGAGACCTTGCTGGTCCTGTCGGCGATCCGCGACCTCGGGGTCGGGCTGTCGCTCGATGATTTCGGGACGGGGTACGCGAGCCTCGCCGTGCTCAAGTGGCTGCCGCTCACGGCCATGAAGCTCGACCGCTCGTTGATCCGCGCGCTGCCGGGCGACCGGGAGGACGCGGCGATCGTCCGCGCCGTGGTGGAGACAGGACACGCCCTGGGGCTGCTGGTCGTGGCCGAGGGGATCGAGACGGAGGAGCAGCGGGCGTTCCTGTCCGGGATAGGCTGCGACGAGGGACAAGGCTACCTGTTCGGCCATCCGCTGCCGCCGGCCGCGCTGGAGTGGCGCCGCGCGGCTTGATGCCGCCCAGGGTGCTGCTATGGCGTCGTTTCGGAGGGCGCCCACGAAGGGTGCCCAGGGAAGCGGGGCGCCATGGCAGCGACTCAAGCGAGTCACGCGATCATCCTGGCGGCCGGCGTCCTCTGCCTGCTCGCTACCTTCGCGGGGATCATCTCCGCTCGCATCGGCACGCCTCTGCTGCTCGCCTTCATCGCGGTCGGGATGCTGGCGGGCGAGGATGGGCCGGGGGGCATCCAGTTCAACGACTTCCCATCTGCCTACTTGGTCGGCAGCCTGGCGCTCACGTTCATCCTGTTCGCGGGCGGTCTCGACACGGAACGCGGGATGATCCGCCAGGCGCTCTGGCCGTCGCTGGCGCTCGCGACGGTCGGGGTCGCGATCAGCGCGGGCATCGTCGGGGCGGTTGGCGCCGGGCTGTTCGGGGTGCCCTGGATCGAGGCGCTGCTGATCGGGGCGGTCACGGCTCCGACCGACGCGGCGGCCGTCTCCGTGCTCCTCCGCCTCAGCAAGGCGTCGGTGCCCTCGCGCGTAGTGGCGGCGCTGGAAGTGGAGTTGGGGCTGAACGATCCCATGAGCGTGTTCCTCACCGTGGGCTTGGTCGAGCTGCTCGTCTCGCCGAAGAGCATGGGCGCGGGCCACGCGGCGGTGATGTTCCTGCAGGAGATGGGGGGAGGCGCCATCCTCGGGCTGGCGAGCGGCTACACGCTGCTGGCGCTGTTCCGGTGGCTGCGTACCGCGCGGACGGTGTTCCCGGTCCTCGCCGTCGGCGGCGCGCTCGCGACCTTCGGGGGCGCGCAAACCCTCGGCGCCAGCGGGTTCCTGGCCGTCTATCTGGCCGGGATGATCGTCGGCAACTACGAGCACCCGGCGGCCGAGCCGGTGAAGCGCTTCTTCGGGGCGCTCGGCTGGCTGGCGCAGATCACCTTGTTCCTCATGCTCGGCCTGCTCGTGACGCCGCACCAATTGCCGCCGCTGATCCTGTCCGCCCTTGCCGTGTCGGCCGTCCTGATCCTGGTCGCGCGGCCGGCCGGGGTCATGGCCTGCCTGCTCCCGTTCGGCTGGCCGCTCCGGGAAGCGGCCTTCGTCGCCTGGGTGGGGCTGCGCGGCGCGGTGCCGATCTACCTGACGATCATCCCGCTGCTCGCGGGGGTGCGAAGCGGGCCGACCTTGTTCAACATCGTGTTCGTGGCGGTGATCGTCTCCGTCGCCGTCCAGGGCTGGACGATTGCGCCGGCCGCCCGCCTCCTCGGGTTGCGCGCGGACCCACCCTCGCCCGACACGGCCCATTGACTTAAACAAGACCCATGCTCCCGGCTCGCCCATCCATTCGCCAGCGCAGGCTCCGACTCCTCTCGCTGCGCTGGCAGCGCGGGGCGCTGTTCGTGCTCGGCGGCATCGCCGTGGGCGCGGCGGCGGTCGGGATCGCCCTCGCCGCGGACTGGGCGAGCGCGGTGTTTCATGCGGTGCTGGCCCGGCAGCCGCTTGCCGCGTTGGTGCTGACGCCGTTCGGCTTCGCGGTATCGGCTTGGGTCGCCCGGCGCTACTTCCCGAACTCCGGCGGCAGCGGCATCCCGCAGGCGATCGCGGCGCGCCAGCTCCAAGGGCTGGCGGCGCGGGAGAAGCTGGTCTCGCTCCGGATGGCGTTGGGCAAGATGGTCCTGCTCCTGCTCGGGCTGCTCTGCGGCGCCTCCATCGGGCGCGAGGGTCCGACAGTGCAGGTCGGCGCCTCCATCATGTTCGCCGTGGGGCGGCTCTCGCCGCGGCGGCAGCCGGGGTTGATCCTCGCAGGCGCGAGCGCGGGCGTCTCGGCCGCGTTCAACACGCCGCTGGCCGGCATCGTGTTCGGGATCGAGGAGATGAGCCGGTCGTTCGAGGCGCGGACAAGCGGGATCATCATCGGCGGCGTGATCGCGGCCGGCCTCACGTCGCTCGCGCTGCAAGGCGACTACACGTATTTCGGGACGACCCACGCGATGCTGTACAGCGCCGAAGGGTGGCTCGCCGTACCGATCCTCGGCGTTCTCGGCGGGCTGCTGGGCGGCGGGTTCAGCCGCGCCCTGATCCTGTTCGGCGGCCCCATGCCAGGCAGGCTGGGCGGCGCGATCACGAGGCATCCCGTACTGTTCTCGGCCGTGTGCGGCCTCGTCGTCGCGGTCTGCGGGCTGCTGTCGGGCGGGGCGGTATTCGGCACGGGATACACGCAGGCGCGGGCGCTGGTGCAGAGCGAGGGAGGCACGCCGGCCGCGTTCGGCGTGCTGAAGCTGCTCGCGACCACGGCATCCTCGATCAGCGGCATTCCGGGCGGCATCTTCGCGCCGTCGCTCGCGGTGGGCGCCGGGCTGGGCGCGAACGTGGCGGCGCTGCTGCCCGGCGCCCCCGCCCAGGCGCTCGTCGTGCTCGGCATGGTGGCCTATTTCTCGGGCGTGGTGCAGGCGCCGATCACGGCCTTCGTCATCGTCACCGAGATGACGAACGACCACGCGCTGGTCGTGCCGCTGATGCTCACCTCGCTGATCGGCTATGCCGCCTCGCGGCTGATCTGCCCGGAGGGGGTGTATCACGCGCTCGCGCACAACTTCGTCGCGGCAGCCGAGTCCGGCCGCGTCGGCGAGAAAGCGGCGCTGGCGCCTGGCGCATGACACCAATTCAATCCCTTGGGTCTTCCCTGGCCGGCACGGGCGCTATATGGCTGCGGGCGATGATCCTTGGTCTGATCCTGCCGGCGTGCGGGGCGCGCGGCGCGGCTGGGTTGCCGGCGGCGGTGCCGCTCGACCTCGCGAACCTGCGCCGCCCGGCCTCGCCGAACACGGCGCTAGCCGCCCCACCCGATCTCGGTCCTGTGCCGGACATCGCGTCGCCGCGCTACGGCGTGCCGCCACCCGTGCTATACGCGGCGCTGTGCCGGGTCGCCGAGACCGAGTTGCGCGTGTTCCTGCAGGCGCGCTTCGATGCGCAGATGCAAGCGGCCTACGTGGCACGTAGCGCGTTCTGGAACTTCCCAGATCTGATCCAGGTCGCGGCGGTGCCTGACGGCGCCGGGAGCCGACCCGTGATCTACTCGCGCAGCCTTTATGGGCGCTACGATTTCGGCGTGAACCGCAAGCGGGTGAAGGCTTGGCTCGCCCGGCTGCCAGACGCCATCACGGCGGAGAAGCCTTGATGCGCCGCGGCGGCTCCCTCCTGCGCGACGCTTGGCGGCTCACCGCGCCCTACTTCCGCTCCGAGGAGCGCTGGCGCGCACGGGGGCTGCTCACCGCCATCATCGCGCTGAACTTGTTGCTCGTCGCGGTGAACGTGATCCTGAACCAGTGGCGCGGGGCGTTCTACAACTCCCTGCAAGACAAGGACTGGCACAGCTTCCTCGCCCTGATCTTCTGGTGGCAGGGCGGGAAGCTGGGCTTCATGCCGGGCTTCGTGATCCTCGCCGGGATCTACATCCCCGTCGCCATCTACCGCACCTACCTGCGCCAATGGCTGCAGATGAGTTGGCGGCGCTGGCTCACGGCGCGCGTCATGGACGATTGGCTCGCCGACCGTGCCTATTACAGCATCAGCCTCGCCGCCGACCCGCGAGGGGCAGGCACCGACAACCCGGACCAGCGCATCGCCGAGGACGTGCGCGACTTCACCGAATACACGCTGACGCTCGGGGTGGGACTGCTGTCCAACGTCGTCACGTTGTTCAGCTTCATCACGATCCTTTGGACGCTGTCCGGCGCGATCACCCTGCTCGGCGTGTCCATACCGGGCTACATGGTCTGGGTGGCGCTCCTCTACGCGGTCGTGGGTACTTGGCTCACGCACTTGGTCGGCCGGCCGCTCGCGTTCCTCAACTTCCAGCAGCAGCGGGTCGAGGCCGATTTCCGCTTCGGCCTCGTGCGGCTGCGCGAGAACGTGGAGGGCATTGCCCTGCAGGGCGGCGAGATGGAAGAGCGGGGAGGACTCTCCCACCGCTTCACCGCAGTCGTGGCGAACTGGTGGCGGATCATGGAGCGGACGAAGCTGCTGAACGCGCTGACCAGCGGCTACGCGCAAGTCGCTGGCATCTTCCCTATCGTCGTCGCCGCACCACGCTACTTCGCGGGCCAGATCGCCCTCGGCGGCCTCATGCGCATCGTCGGTGCGTTCAGCGAAGTGCAGGGCGCGATGTCCTGGTTCGTTCGACTCCTACGACTCCCTCGCGACGTGGCAATCACAGGTGGCGCGGCTCACCCTGTTCCTCAAGGCGATCCAGACCGCACGGTCGTTCTCCGGCACGGGCGTCGCGCTGCACCAGGGCAAGGACTCCGACTGGGAGACGCACGACCTCACGCTGCGCCTGCCAGACGGCACGGCGCTGCTCGACGGCGCCGGGCTGCGCTTCCCTAAGGGTCGCGCGACGCTCATCACCGGACGCTCAGGTGCGGGCAAGAGCACCCTGTTCCGCGCGCTGGCGGGCATCTGGCCGTTCGGGACCGGCATCGTGGAGCGCCCGCCCGGCACCTACCTGTTCCTGCCGCAGCGGCCCTACATCCCGCTCGGCACGCTGCGTCATGCCATGACCTACCCGGTGTCGCTCGACGCCTACCCGGACGAGGCCGTGCGCGCGGCGCTGGCCGACGTCGGCCTGGGTGCGCTCGCCCCGGCGCTGGACGTCGAGGAGAATTGGTCACAGCGCCTCTCCGGTGGCGAGCAGCAGCGCCTCGCCGTTGCGCGTGCCCTGCTGCTCAAGCCGGATTGGCTGTTCCTCGACGAGGCGACGGCGAGCCTCGACCCTGAGGCGGAGGGCGACCTCTACCGGCTCCTGCGCGAGCGGCTGCAGGGCACGACACTCGTCTCCATCGCGCATCGCGAGTCGGTGGCGAGGTTCCACGACGCGCGCCTCGTGCTCGGGCGTCCGGCGGGAGCGCCGGGGCGACTCGCGGCGGCGGAGTAAGTAAGGAGCGCGTTGCATCAGCGCGCAGTGCTAGGGAGGGAAACGGCCATGGCGACCAACGCCGGCACATCGGAACCGCGGAGACCAGCTCTCGGCTGGATATGGAACCGCGAACTGTCGCGCTACCCAGACCGTGGGACGCGGCTGGCGCTGCTGCTGCTCGTCGTGGCGATCACGGTCGCGCTCTACTACGAACTCTACGTCGGCGGCGGCGTGGCGCCGCTGATGCTGGGCGCGCTGCGCATGCCGTTCGGGGCTTTCGTCTTCATCCTCGCCATGGGCAACCTGCTCGGCGCCTTTGCCTCGCTGCTCGCGGGGCTGGCGGACCGGTTCGGGCGAGCAAACCTCGTCGTCTATGGCTTGCTGCTGGTCGGGCTGATCACGCTGTTCGCCGTCCCGAACGTGACGACGCCACTGCAATGGGCCGTAACTTACGGCGCGGTCTCGATCGTGGAGGGCATCATCCTCGTCGCCACGCCCGCGCTGATCCGCGACTTCTCGCCGCAGGTGGGCCGGGCGACAGCGATGGGGTTCTGGACCGTCGGTCCGGTGCTGGGCAGCCTGGCGGTGAGCGTCGTGAACACCCTGACCCTGCCGACGTTCCAGACGTGGCAGAGCCAGTATCGCATCTGCGGCGTGGTCGGCCTCGTGCTGTTCGTGATCGCCTTCTTCGGGCTGAGGGAGCTCGCGCCCGCGTTGCGCGACCAGCTCATGGTCAGCGAGCGCGACCGCGTGCTGATAGAGTTGCGGGCGAAGGGTCTGGACATCGCGGCGAGCCTGCGCCGCCCGTGGCGGCAGGTCCTGCACCTCGACGTGATCGGCTCGGCGCTCGGCGTCTCCACGCTGCTCATCTTCTACTACACGGCCGTGGCGTTCGGGACGATCTACCTCGTCACCGTGTTCGGGTTCAGCGTCGCGCAGGCCAACGCGCTCGCGAACTGGAGCTGGGCGGCGAACGCGGTCGCGCTGGTCGTCGCCGGACTGCTGTCGGACCGGCTCCGCGTGCGCAAGCCGTTCATGCTGGTGGGTGGGATCGGCGGCGGCATCGTGATCTATTTCTGGCTCACGCAGGCCGGGCTGCATCCCAGCTTCACCACGTTGGTGCTGCTCAGCTGCGCGCAATCCATCCTGGTGGGCTTCGCCTACACGACGTGGATGGCAAGCTTCACCGAGACGGTCGAGGCGCGCAACCCGGCGTTGACGGCCACCGGGTTGGCCGTCTGGGGCTGGTTGCTCCGCCTGGTCGTGACGGGATGCTTCCTGGCGTTGCCGCACGTGGTGAACACCGTGACGCCGCTGATCGAGGCGCCCCCATACCTGGCCGCGTATCACCAGGCGCTCGCGTCGCACACCGCGCCGAGTCCTGACCTGCTCGCCCATCTCGCCGCGATCCAGCAGGCTGCGGCGGCCACGCCTGGGCAATGGCGCAACTGGAATTGGGTATGCATCGGCGGTATCGCATTGTTCGTGGCGATGATCTTCGTCATGCGCGGACGTTGGAGCCCGGCGGCGGCGAGGGCCGACGAGGACGCACACGATGCCCTGGTGGCGCGGGAACTGGCGGCGTTGCAGGCCAAATCTGCGGCATGATGTCGGAGGCCTCGGCACAGGGGCGGCTCGCGGCAGCGGATGCGCCTACTCAGCCGCGTCCGCCAGCCGCTCCTCGGCCAGGCGGGGCAGCAGCGGCAGCAACTGCCGGAGGTCGCGCTCGGCGACACAGCACAGGTATCGCTCCACGGCCGGCGCGTCGCCCGGCCGCTCGGGAAGCGGCAGCCCATCCTCCCCGAGGGGCAGCGCCGCGAGACCGAGGTCGCCATAGACGTGCAGCAGCTCGCGGCCCGCGCGCCACACCGCGGGAGCCAGGCCTTCCTGCTGCGCGAGGTCCCGCAGCCGCCAGATGGCCGAGACCCGGTCCGACAGCGCGCCTGCCGGGTCCCCGAGGCCGAGCATCACCCGACCGTAGCGCCGGAACGCGATCCCGGCCTGTCCGGCCTCGCCCAGCACCATCCCGTCCGCCTGCACCGGCGCCACGGCGCCCAGCGCCGCGTAGCGCAGCCGCCCGCCGCCAGCCCACGGCACCACCTCCACCCGCCCCGGCCGCAGCAGCCGCCACAACGCCACCAGCAGAACCGTGACGATGAGCAGGACACTCACCCGGACGCGGTCCGGTATGTCCGGCGAGAGCACGATCTGCCACCAGCTCACGTCGCCAAGGCGGCGCACGGCAGGTTGGAACGCGGCGAGCGCGAGCAGGCAGCCCGCCAGCCCGAAGAGCGGCACCGCCGTATCGGCCTGCAGGCGCTCCGAGAGCAGCCGCGCGTCCCGATAGAAAGCGTCGCGAAGCGGCGCGAGCAGCAGCGCCGTCAGTCCGAGCGCGGTCGGGACCCACCAAGGCGCACCCTGCGCCGCCGTGAATCCCGCCGTGATCAGCAGCAAGGTCAGCGACGCGCGCCGGGCGAGCGCCACGCGCCGGGCCAGCCCGGTCGCCGTCACCAGCAGCGCCGCGCCCGCAAGCGAGGGCAGGAACGTGCTCGCTTCCGTCGCGACACCCGCCACGTCGGGGTCCATCCAGAACAGGCTCAGCCGCTGATCCAGCACGCCCAAGGCGAGCAGCACGGCGCCGCAGAGCGCCACCGTCCCAGTCGCCGCCACCACCGCGAGGCCTGGCTCACTGAGGCCGGTCAAAGTCGTGGGCGCGGTCGCGGCGCCCTGTCCGCGGCGCAGCAGCGTGCCGCCGCGCAGCAGCACCTCGTTGCCCGCGAACAGGCTGCCCGCGAGGAAGAGCGGGATGATGTAGTAGAAGAGCCTGAAGACGACGATCGCCCCCAGGATCTGCGGCGGCGGCAGGTAAGGCTGCAGGCCCAGCAGCATCGCGGTGTCGAACACGCCGATGCCGCCCGGCAGGTTCGCCACCAGTCCCGCCGAGTAGCTCGCCACGTAGATGCCCAGGAACCGCAGAAAGGTCAGGCCCGGCACGCTCGGCAGCAACGTGTAGAAGATCGCCGCCGTGAGCGCCACGTCCACCGTCGCGAGCGCCACCTGCCGCAGCGCCATGCGGAAGCCCGGCAGCTCGATCCGGTGTCCGAACACGCGCACCACGCCTACCACGCGCGCGATGCCGACGTAGGTGATGACGATAGCCCAGAGCAACGCTCCGAACGCATACAGGACCCAGTGCGGCAACGCCTTCCCCAGGAACGGGATGGCTCCCGGCTCCAGGAACAGGATCGCGCCGCCGAGCACCATCCCGCCCAACCCGAAGGTGAGGCTGCAGAACGCGACCACCTTGGCGATCTGCAAGGGCGTCAGCCCCCAATGCGCGTAAAGCCGGTAGCGCACAGCAGCGCCCGAAACGGCCGCGAAGCCGAGATTGTGCGATAGCGCGTAGGCGCAGAACGACGCGAATGCCGCCCTGCGGTAGGTGACGCGGTGCCCGGCGTAGGTCGTTCCTAATCGGTCGTAGAGGGTCAGCACGGCGTAGCTCAGCACCGTGAAGCCGAAGGCCACCGCGAGCGCGATCGGCGGGATCGCGCCCATGGCCCGGCCGATATCCGCGACCTTGAGGTGGCGGAACTCCTTCCAGACGACGTAGATCGCGCCCGACAGCAGGAACAGGCCCAGGAGCGCGGGCAGGTGCCGGGCGAGCGCGCGCAGCCTGTGCATCACCTCACGCGCCCGATTTCACGCAGGCATCGCTTCCCGCGTGAGCGCCGCCTCGATCAGCGCCACCGTCTCCGGCAGGCCGTAGAGCGCCGCGAAGCCACCGAAGCGTGGTCCCTCCTCCTGCCCGAGCAGCACCTGATAGAGGCAGCTGAACCAGGCGCGCAGCTCCGGGAAGGGGTGCCGCTTGCCGACCTCATAGACGACCGCCTGAATCGCCTCCGCGTCGGCGCCCGGCGCCATGCCGCGCAGGGTCTCGGCGAGGTCCGCCAGTGCCTCGCGCTCGACCGACGTGGGCACGCGATAGCGCTTCGCCGGGCGTACGAAGTCACGGTAATAGGCGACGGCGTGGCGCACGAGCGCGTCGAGCGTGGGATTCGCCTCGGGACTGGCGCCGGGGCTGTAGCGCTGGATGAAGCCCCAGAGCAGGTCTCCGCTCTCGGCGTTCACCACGCTCGCCAGGTTGAGCAGCATGGTGAAGGGCACGGGGCTGCCCGCCTCAGCTGGCGGCCGGCCCATCTGGATGTGCCATGCGGGATTGCCGAGCCGTGCGGCGTCCTCCTGGCTGGGCAGCTTCGCCGCGTTCGCCAGGTACTCATCCGTCGCGCGCGGGATCGCGTCGAAATAGAGGCGCTTCGCCCGGCCGGGCTGGTTGTACATGAACTGCGCCAGGCTCTCCGGCGGGCCGTAGCGCAGCCACTCCTCAACAGAGAGCCCGTTGCCCTTGCTCTTGCTGATCTTTTGCGCGTGCTCGTCCAGGAACAGCTCGTAGGTGTAGCCCACCGGCGGCTCGCCGCCCACGATGCGGCAGATGCGCGACGAGAGGCGGACGCTGTCAATCAGGTCCTTGCCCGACATCTCGTAATCCACGCCGAGGGCGAGCCAGCGCATCGCCCAGTCCGCCTTCCATTGCAGCTTGGCGGCGCCGCCGAGGAACGAGGTCTCGAACCCCTCCCCCGTGTCCGGATCGCGCCAGAGCAGCGTCGCGGCCTCAGGGTCCACGCGCTCGATGCCGACCTGCATGACCTGGCCCGTCCGAGGATGGATCGGCAGGAACGGCGAATACGTCGCCCGGCGCTCCGGACCGAGCGTCGGCAGCACGGCGGCGACCACCTGATCGTGCCGCTCCGCCACCCGGCGCAGCGCCGGGTCGAAACGGCCGGAGCGGTAGCACTCCGTGCTGGACACGAACTCGTAGGCGAACCCGAATCCGTCCAGGAAGGCGCGCAGCCGCGCATTATTGTGTGCCCCGAAGCTCTCATGCGTGCCGAACGGGTCCGGCACCTCGGTCAGCGGCTTGCCGAGATACTGCGCCAGGGCTCCCCGGTTCGGAACGTTGTCCGGCACCTTGCGCAGCGCATCCATGTCGTCGCTGAACGCGATCAGGCGCGTAGGCAGACCCGTGAGCACCTCGAAGGCGCGCCGCACCCAACTCGTGCGCGCGACCTCGCCGAAGGTGCCGACATGGGGCAGGCCTGAGGGGCCGTAGCCGGTCTCGAACAGCGCGCTCCCCTTGCCGCTCGCGCGCGCGCGCTCGGCGACGCGCGCCGCTTCCTCGAACGGCCACGCCTTGGGCAAGGATGCCAAGACGGTGTTGCGAACTGGGTCGGACATGGCCCGAACGTAGAAACTGGGCTTCTCAGGGTCAATCACGCGGATGGGAAACCCGTCCCGCTACCACTCATACTGATAACTGAGTCCGACCTGGTTGCCGATCTGGCCGCTGCCCACGGTGGTGTCCAGCTTCAGGCGCTTGGTGAGATCTATCTGCACCTCCGCCCCGGTGCCCTGGCCCGTGACGTCCTGCTTCGCGCCAACATAGACGCCGTTGGCCAGGTAGCGCCCGGCTTCGAGCGTGGGCGCCGCGTTCGAGGGCGAGCCGACAGGCGCGGTGTTGGTCGTGCTGCCCACGGTGAGCCGGTCCAGCCCCAGGCCACGCCTGATGCCGTTGAGCGGGTCGCTCAAGCCGCCGCCCACCCCCGAGACCTCGGCGAGCGCCGCCGCGATCGCGGCATACTGGAACGGGCCGATGTCCTTCACGCTGGTCCTGAACAGCAGATACGACAGCACCTCGTCCTGCGGCAGCGCCGGCACGCTCGTGAGCGTGATCTTCGGCGCACTCGCGGTGCCGCCGATCGTGAGCGTCGCTGTCACCTGCGCCGAGGTGGTCGTCGCCTCGAAATCGAGCGAGGGGTCCAGCTTGTCCGAGAGTCCCGTGCCCTCGAAGCCTACCCTGCCCTTGGTGAAGGTGAGGGTCGTCCCAGCCAGGCTGAACGTGCCGCGGCGCAGGTCGAAGCCGCCGCCGGCCTGCAGCTTAGCCGTCGTGCCGCCAAGGTGCAGCCGCCCCGCCATCTCCGCGTCCAGCCCGCGCCCGCGCACGAAGATGGCTTGCGCGGCGCGGATCGTAAGGTCGAGCCGTATGGCGACCGCCGACGCGGTGGGCGGCGGCTTCTGCCCTGGGCGAATCACGTCGAGAGCCTGCACGCTCGCCGGCAGCTTCTCCGGCACCCGGATGTCCGCCCGCAGCACGTCCACGGTTCCGGAAACCGCGAGACCCTGGGCGACGCTGCCCCGCACGGCGACGCTGCCGTTGAGCCGGGCCGTCAGCAGGTCGCTCGCGAGCGCGCGCGCATCCTGCATCCGCACTTGCAAATCCAAGGGCAGGCCGGGCCGCAGCGCACCTATCCGGCCGGAGAGCGCCACCGTGCCCGGCCCGGCCCGGCCCGTGAAGCCGGAGATCACCACCTCGTCGCCTTGGAGCAGCGCCGTGCCGGCGAGGTCCGTGAGGCGTATCCCCTCGGTGAAGTCCTGCACCTCGCCACCCGCGAGCGCGACTTGCCCGCCGAGCCGGGGCACAGCCAGCGTTCCCGTCGCCCGCGCGTCCAGCGTGACGCGACCCTTCGCCCGGCGCCCAGCGGGCGAGATCAGGGGATCGAGGAGCGCGAGGTCGAGGCCGCCCGCCATCCGGAGATCGAGCGGCCCGCCCGTGGCGAGCGGCGCCGTGCCGTCGAGCGTGAGATGTGCAGAGCCGGCCCGGACCTGCCCCTGCAAGCGCGCGGACTCGCCCGAGAGCTGGGCGGTCACCTGCGCGTTGAGCGGCGGCACCGCCTGGCCGGGTCCCTGCTTCAGCCGCAGCCCGCTGATGTTCAGGCGCCCCGTTCCTGTTGGCCGAGCGGGCGTTCCCCGGACCGTTGCGTCGAGACTCAGGCTGCCGTCCGCGGCGTAGGCTGGGTCGTAGAGACTGGCGAGGCTGCCGGGCACGCGCGCCTGAAGGGTGGCGTCGAGCGCCGGGCTGAGCTTTCCCGCGACTTCCACTGTCGCACCCGCTACGGCAAGGCGCAGGCGATCAACGGCCACGCCCTCGCCGAAGCTCACCCGCGCGGGCGCGAGCAGCCGCAAGTCCTGGCCGCGCGCCGACGCGGTGAGCGTGCTCAGCTGCAACCGCTTGCCGGGCACATCCAGCACGGCCGCGCCCTGGACCTGTGCGGGCGTGCCCCGCACCTGCAACCCAGCGCTGACCCGCAGCGCCAGCGCATCCTCCGGCCCGTTGGCCTCGATCCGTGCGCCGCCGGAGACGCCGCCGGCGTTTATCCCGTCCGCGACGATCTGCGCCTGCACGCGCGGACGCCCGAGCGGGTCCGCGACGCTCGCCTGCACGGTGGCCGCACCGACCCGTGCGCCGGGTACGGCGATGCCGGAGAGCTTGGCTTGCAGGCGCCCCGCCGCGGCGTCCAGGTTAGCCTGCGCTTCCACGCTGCCCGCGAGGCTCTCGCCCGTGAGCGCGCTGAGGTCCGCGAGGCTTCCAATGCGGAGGTTCACCCGGCCTTGCGGCACGGTCGCGCCCGGCGCCAAGGTGAACGCGCCGTCGGCGGCGAGGCTGCGCCAGGCCGCGCGCTGGATAGTCGCGTCGAGGCTCCCGTCCGCGGCGCGCCGGGCGCTCGCGTCGAGAGTGAGGGGCGCGCCGTCCAGCGTTCCTTGCGCCTTGATGCTGCCTGTAGGGGCGCCCGGCAGGTGCTCGGCCTGTGCCTGCACGCGCAACGGCGCGGGCGCGAAGCCGTGCGTGCCGACACTGCTCTGGGCATCGAGCGTCGCGGCGAGGTCGCCGAGCTTGCCTTTAGCCGTGGCGTCGAGGGTTGTCTGGCCGGCGAGAGTCGGGATGGCGGCGGCGAGGTCGTTCAGCGTGACGCGCGCCGCGCCGTCCAGGGAGCCGTCCGTCAGGGTGCCGTGCGCGTCAAGCGCGATCTTGGTTCCGTTCACCTGCAACCGCGTCAGGGTGGCATCGCTGCCTGCGACCTGCGCACTGAGGCCGAGCCGCGCCTCCGGGCCGAGCAGGGCGATAGCCGGACCGGGTGCCTCCGTGAGCGAGACCGTGCCATCGGCATCGAGCTGCGTCGCCTGATCCTGCCGCGCCTTGATGTGGAGCGCCGCCCGGCCCGCCGCCACGACGCCGCTGACGCGCGCGAACGGGGCGAGGTCGGGGAGAGTCACGTCCGCCTCGCCCGCAACCTGGCCCGCCGCCGTCGCCCGGCCTTGAATCGCGAACAAGACGTGGTTCACCTGAAACGATATTGGTTTACCGGACGCATCCGGCTTTGCATCGACCGTGAGCTGGACGGGGGCGGCAGCGAGGAGGGTGGGGTCGGGGCCGGGCACGCGCACGCCGTCCGCGGTCGCTCTCAGGTGGATCCCAGCCGCGTCGCCCTTCGCCTTCGCGCGGAACTGCGCGACGGCACCGCCGGCGGCCTGCAAGGCATCCACCTGCAGCGTCCCCTGCCCTTGCGGCTTGGTGAACGGTCCCTGCACCTGGGCGTCGAGCGTGACTGCCTGCCAGCGTAGATCGGGGCGCGGCGCCATCGCGGGGGCGCTCCCCTGCACCGCTAAATCTCCTTTACTATCAACAAAATCGAGCAAACCTTTCGCCGCTGCCCGGAGCGGACCTGCGGCGACGCTCGCGTCCAGCGCCGCCGCCGTGCGTGGGCCGTCGAGCCGGGTGTGGACGGCGAGCGCACCCAGGTCGGGCAGGTTCGCCGCGCGTGCCACGAGGCCACCCGCAGGCTCGTCGAGGTTGAGCGCGAGGGTGACGCGGCCAGGGGCGGGCGTCTCGTAGAGGCTGCCCTGCACGTGGTAGGTGCCGGCGCCGTCGAGCCGACTCGCGTCGAGAGTGAGGGCACCCTGGGTAAAGCTGTCGAGGCTGAGATTGCCGGTGAGCGCGAGCGCGGCGGGACCGCCAGGCACCGCGGCAGCCAACTCGGCCCGGTCCGCCGCCATGCGCACGACACGCACGCGCACCGGCAGGCTGCTGCTTCCCCCCTCGCTCTCCCGCAGCCGCTCAACCCGCAGCCGGTTCGCGTGCAACAGGTTCACCTCGGCAGTCTTGTGCAGGAGGGCGAGCGGCGACCAGTCGAGCGCGACATCGCTCGCCGTAGCCCAGACGCCCTTCTTGTCCAGCAAGTCCACGCGCGCGAGCCGCAGCCGGTCCGGGAAGCGCCCCGAGAGGCCCTGGACCTGCAACTCCCCTGCGAGGAGGTGGTTGAGCAGCGCCGCCACCTTCTGCTCCCCTGGCCCGGTGTTCAGGGCCACAAGCAGGAGCGCCACCAGCACGGCGGGAACGACGACGAGCGCCGCGACGATCCAACCGAGTACCTTGAGCGTCTGCCGCATCAGAACGGTCGCTGCATCAGAAGGCCTGGCCCAGCCCGACGTAGAGCTCGAACGCGTCGTCGCCATGCTGCTTGATGAGAGGCACGGCCACGTCGAGCCGGATTGGCCCGATGGAGGTGTAGTAGCGAGCGCCCACACCCGCACCGACCGCCAAGCCCCTGCTGATGGTGCCTGGCGCTGAGCCTGACCCGCCGACCTCGCCGGCGTCGGTGAAGATCACGGCGCCGAAGCTCTGCAGGATGCGCTGGCGGAACTCGACCGTGCCGGCCGCGAGCGAGGTGCTGCCGACCGGCGTTCGGTCCGCGAATTGCGGCCCGACGCTTTGGTAGCGGTAGCCGCGCACGGTCCCGGTGCCGCCCGCGTAGAGGCGCTGCTCGGGCGGGATCTGGAATGTGCTCGCCCCCTGAACGGTGGCGGCCGTGGCCCGCAGCGCGAGCACGCTGCGGCCGGGAGGGCCGAGGTTGATGTAGGTGCTGCCGGTGACCTGCGCGATCACGAACTGGGATTGCCGCCCGGCGAGGGAGGCCGTAGGCGTGACCAGGCCGGCCACGCGGAAGCCGTGCGTCGGGTCCAACAGGGCGTTCGGCCCCGTCGTGTCCCATTTCGCCGTGACCGGGAGCTGGAGCAAGGTGTAGTCGCGCGTGACGCCCTCCTGCAGCACGGATTCCTCGGTGGCGAGCACGCCGGCGCTGCCCGAGACGGTAGGCGATAGCACGCGCGTCACCGTGGCGCCCGCGATCCCGGCGGTGCGGCTGTAGGCATCGAGGTCCTCCTTGATCGCCTCCAAGCTGAGGCGGAGGTCCTGGTTGCGCACGCCGAGGATGTCGGGCTTGGTCAGCACGGCGGTGATGTCATAGCCGGGCGTGCGCGTGGCGGTGCCGCCAAGGCTGGTGGCGGTGGCACCGAGGTCGAGCCGCTCGGCATTGCCGAACAGGTTGCGCCGCGTATAGGTCAGGCCCGCGCTCGCGCCGAGGTCGGTGCTGTAGGCGACGTTGGCGCTGACCGCGTTCAGCGGGCGCTCCTGGAACTGGAAAGTGAGCGGGAGCTGGCCCGCCGGGTTGGTCCCCGTGGCCGCATTGGCCGTCACGCTGCTGAAGACGCCTAAAGAGAGGAGGTCCGTCCGCGCGCGCTCGATGGTGGCGGGGTCGAACTGCTCGCCAGGGTGGATCAGCAGCCGACGTCGCACGAAGCCCTCGTTCACGCCGCCAAGGCCTTTGAGCTGGATCGGGCCGAGGTCCACCTGCGGCCCGGCGTCCACTTTGTAGGTCACGTCGAGCGTTTGCTTCGCCGGGTTGAGCATGGCGACGGGGGTGTCCACCTTGGCGAGGGCGTAGCCGTGGCTGCGGAGTGCTGCGAGCACGCGAGTCTGTGCGGCAAGCACGTTGGCGGCGATGGCCGGGGCACCTGGTGCGAGGTCGAGGGCGTTCCGCCCGGCCGGCGGGACAGCACCTTGCAAGGCAACTTGGCCGAGGTGGAACACCGGCCCCCGATCCACCGTGACGCGGACCGGAATGGGCGTGGCCGCTGGAGCCTGCTGCAAGAGATCAGGCAGGGCGGGATCATTGAGCGGGTGGCCTAAGATCGCGACGTGGATGGAGCCGGCGTAGTAGCCGCGGCTCTCCAGCGCGGTCGTGAGCCGCTTTTCGTCGTCTCGGGCGCGGGTGACGAGGGCGAAGGGACCCACGGGTGCCTTGCTCAGGCTCAGCAACACACTGCTGTCGCGCAGGACCGTGTCGAGCGCGGCGTCGCCGGTGGGAACGATGGTGGCGGCGTAGGGCTGCGGGTCGGCAGCGAGGGTCGAGGGCGCCGCGAGCAGGGCCGCAGCCAGCAGGAGGCCGCCGCGGGGGAATCGTGGGATCATCGCGAACTTGTGTAGCCCGGCGCCCGGCGACGCGGGAGGCAATTCTGCGTGCTATGCCACCAACATTGCCCGGATGGCTCGGCCCGCGCTATGCGATGGCCATGGCTCAGCCTCGCCGCCTCCGCCGCACCCCCTTCCCGCGTTCGACGGGCACCGTGGCGTGGCCGGAGCCGCGCATCCCAGGCCGTGCGCTGCTGCGCGGCCTGCGCGCGTCCCGGCGTGGAGCGCTCGTAGTGCTGTGGACCCTGCCGGCGGCACTGCTGCAAGCCGTGCTGATCCGGCTGCCCGGCCGCGCCAAGGTACGCTTCGCCCGGCTCTACTGGCGCGTGGTGACCGGCCTGCTCGGCATGAGCGTCCGCGTGGTCGGTCGGAAGGCGGGGAGCGGAGATGCCGGACCAAAGCGCCCCATCGTGTTCGTCTCTAATCATAGCTCCTGGCTCGACATCCCGACGCTGGGGGGCCTGCTCGATGCCTGCTTCGTTTCCAAGGCGGAGGTCGGGCGCTGGCCCGGCATCGGGATCGTCGCGGCGCTGGGGCGCACGGTGTTCGTCAGCCGCCGCCCAGGCAACATCGGGCGCGAACGTGATGAGATGCGCGCGCGGCTCACCAACGGCGATAATTTGCTGCTTTTCCCCGAGGGCACGAGCAGCGATGGATCGCGCGTGCTGCCTTTCCGCTCCGCGTTCTTCTCGATCTTGGAGGCGCCGGAGGGCGGGCCGGCACCGCTCGTGCAGCCTGTGAGCATCGTCTATGACCGGCTTGGCTGGCTTCCGGCAGGCAAGGCAGCGCGCCCGATATTCTCTTGGTACGGTGGCATGGACCTCGCGCCGCACTTCTGGCGCCTCGCGCAGCAGCGCGGGCTGCGCGCGACCGTGGTGTTCCATGCGCCGCTCGACCCGACCCAGTTCCCCTCGCGCAAGGCGCTGGCGCAGGCGGCGTGGATGGTCATCGCCAAGGGCGCCGCAGCCCTGCGGCAGAACCGGCCGTTGCCAGCCCCCCTTTGGGGAGAGACGGCGCGGCATCTGGTGCTCACGTAGCGAGTTTTTCGCTGGCGATTGACACCTTGAGAAAGCACACACGACCTGTAGGGATCATGTTCACTGAAAGATCATGCTCTCGGCACACGATGTAGGGGCTGCTTTGTCAAGTCGTCAATTGCCCGCACTCACGTAAACTCCGGCTGTAATACTAGCCGTCCAGGCTGGCCACGCCCGGCTCATAGCCTTCCCCCGCTATGGCGGCCCGCACCGCCTCTGGGTCTGGATGCCCCTGCATCGTGACCTCTCCGTGCGCGAGGTCCACGCGCACGTCGCTCGCGCCCGGCACAGCCTGCACCGCCTGCGTCACCGCCGCGACGCAGTGCGCGCACGTCATTCCCGAGACTGGCAAACGCAGCATGGCATCCTCCCCGACCCGGCGCGGAGGTGGGGTCTCCCGTTTGGGAAGGTCAAGCCTGCTCGCCCAGGAAGCGGGCGAAGGCGGCGAGCGTCGCCTCGGAGACGTGGTGCTCGATGCCCTCGGCATCGGCTTCCGCATCCTCGGGCGGGACCCCGACCGCGACGAGCAGCGCCACGACCAGCCGGTGTCGCGAGCGGACGCGGGCGGCGAGCGCGTGCCCGGCCTCGGTGAGGAATACGCCGCGATAGGGCCGGGCGGTCACCAGCCCTTCGCGTTTGAGGCGGCTGATGCTCTTGACCGCGGTGGGATGCGAGACGCCGAGGCGCCGGGCGATGTCTATGGGGCGTGCCTCGCCGCTGGTGGCGAGCAGGTCGGCGATCAGCTCCACGTAGTCCTCCAGCAGCGCCGTCGAGCGCGCGGCACGAGCACGGCCGAAGCGTAGGGCCTGGTCCGGCTCCTCCGGCATCCCGGCCACGGTCGAGGACCGCTGTGCTGCCGATACGTGTGGCACTCCCGCTCCCTTCCCGGCCTAGCCATGCGCCGGATCATATGCGCGAAACCGCTATCCGGGGGAGCAGATTTGCCGCTGATGCAGCCTGGGGTTTTCTATCTAGCATATTGACCGAAATATAGCCAACGCTACATCATACGCCCCAGGCGCAAGTTGGAGAAGGCCGATGAGGATGGGCGGCGCGGCAACGAGACAGGTCCTGAGCGATCTAGCCGTGCGTGAGGAAGCCGACATCCTGCACGAGGCCGCCAGGGCAGCGGCTGTCCGCCGCGGCGTGACGTGGCCACGGCGACCGCTCACGCCGCTCGTTCAGGCGCTGCTGTGGTCGCTACGGATCTATGTGATCCTCATGGCGGCTGTGATCGTCGTCCAGCTCACGCGGCTGGGAGGGTAGCACCTTTATGACCAGCGAGGGCGCGGCCGTCACCCATGAGGACCTGGACCGGGCGCGCGACCACCTCGCCCTCGACCAGGCGCGGCGCACCCCAGGACGGTGGCAGCCTCTGCGTGTGCTGTGGCTGCTCGCGGGACCCGGCGTCCTCGTCTTCCTCGGCGAGAACGACGCGCCGAGCATGTTGTCCTACGCCGCGAGCGGCGCGAGTTACGGCATCGGCTTCTTCCTGCCGTTCGTGCTCGCGACCTTCGTGATCGGCTTCTTCGTCCAGGAGATGGCGGCCCGCGTCGGTGCCGCGACCGGGCGCGGCCACGCCGAGCTGATCTTCGCCCGCTTCGGCCCGTTCTGGGGCCGGTTCGCCATGGCCGACCTGGTCGTGGGCAACCTGCTGACCCTGGTGACGGAGTTCATCGGCGTCCGCGCTGGCTTCGGCTTCTTCGGCGTTCCGCCTGTGGTGGCCGTCGGCGGCAGCGTGCTCGTGGTGGCGCTGATGGCATCGTCCCACCGCTACTGGACGTGGGAGCGCATCGCCCTCTGCCTCGCGCTCCTCAACGGCCTGTTCGTGCCCGTCGCGCTGATGACGCATCCCGATTGGGGAGCGGTCAGGCACGCCTTCCTGACCTGGGGGCCGCTGCCCGGCGGCCTCAAGCCGGACACGGTCACGCTGATGGTCGCCAACATCGGCGCTACCGTGACGCCCTGGATGCTGTTCTTCCAGCAGGGTGCGGTGGTGGACAAAGGGCTGCGGCCGGGGGATGTCGGCGGCGCGCGCCTCGACACGCTGCTGGGCGCCGGGCTTGCCGCGGTGTTCGGCATCGCCTCGATCATCGCCACGGCGCCGCTGTTCGCGCACGGCATCAGCGCCGCCAACTTCGAGGCGGCGCAGTTCGCCCAGGCGCTGGAGCCTTATGTGGGCTATCTTGGGGCCGCGCTGTTCGCGCTCGGCATCGCGGAGGCGGGGCTGGTCGCGGCCGTCACCATCTCGACCTCGTCGGCCTACGCTTTCGGCGAGGTGATGCGCGGCCCCCACAGCCTGAACGCGCCCGTCCGCGAAGGATGGCGGTTCTACGTCGTGCTGCTGGGGTCCGCGGCGTTGGCCGGCGCGGTGGTGCTGGTGCCGGGCGTGCCGCTGGAGTCGGTCGTCATCATCGTGAACGTGGTCGCGACGCTCGCGATGCCGCCGGCGCTGCTGTTCCTGATCCTGCTCGCGAACGACGCCGAGATCATGGGGCCGCACCGGAACGGGCTGGGCTGGAACATCGCGGGCGTCAGCGTGACGGTCTTCCTGGTGCTGACCGGCCTTGCCTACGGGGCGACGGTGCTGTTCCCGCACCTGCTCGGCTGACCTCGCAAGGCACTTCCTGCGGGCAAGGTGTGACCCGAATCATAGCGGCGACCACGCGCACGGATGAGGGTCCGCGCGCATCGTTGCGATAGGAGGGCGCCATGCTTTGGTCGCTTGCCGTGCTGATCGTTCGCCAGGCCAGGGGCGAGTTGCTGCGCGGGTGTCTTCTCGGGCCTGGCGATGGGGCTGGCGGGATTCGCGGCCGGGGTAGCGGTGCCACTCACTGTGGACACGGTCGCGGCCATCAAACGAACGCGAACGTCATCGCGAGCACTGCAAGCCCGGTCGCGATCCAGGCCGCATAGTCGCTGACCACACCGCTGTGCAGGTCGCGCAGCACGTCGAGCGCCGGGCCGATCAGGCGATCGATCCCTGTGACGAGGAGGGAGGGGAGCTTCGCACGGCCCAGATCGTAGCCGGCCACCAGAACCGCCAACCCCGTCGTGAACCAAGGCAGCCACGGATAGGCCGTGCGGGACGGCAATTCCAACGCCGGAAGCGCCGCCGCCGGTGACAGCCCGAGGATCGCCGCCCCGTCCGGGTGAACGTAGGCGCGAATGGCGTGCTCCGCGAAGCGCCGGGCGGCATCGCCCGGCGTCAGCGCCAGCGCCAGCATCGCGACGCAAGGCGCAAGCATGAGCCAGAGCGGCCGGTTCGCCTTCTCCTGCTCCTCCTCGGTCGGCGACCGCTCCTCCTCGCCCGGCATCCTCCCGACCCCCAGGAAGATGCGCCCTGCCGCCCGCAGCACCGCACCTCCCGTGAGCACCGCCCCGACCGGCACGGCGAACGCGGCCCACCGCGCCTGGCTGTAAGCGGCGTCGCCGAGCAGGCGCGCACCCTCGTCCATCAACCCGAACGGCAGCCCGGCCAGCAGCAACCCGCCCCACGCCATGGCGATCCCTGCCGGCCATATCCCGCGCCCGAGGCCGCGCAGCCCGATCTCGTCTATCCCCCCCAAGGTCGCGAGCATGATCCCCGCCACCATGAACAGCGCGCCCTTCACCAGCCCGTGCCCGAAGAGATAGACCAGCATCCCGCCCGTGCCGGTAGGCGTCAGCGTCGCGAACCCCACGAGCATGATCCCCACATGCGAGATCGTGGAGAACGCCAGCAGCCGCTTCACGTGCCGCTGCGTGAGGCACATCACGCCGCCGATCACCACGCTGGCCGCCCCCAGCCACAGCACCATCGTCCGCACCACCGCCGACACCGCCGCCGACCCCGCGAACACCTGCCAATCCAGCTTCGCGATCCCGAACACCCCGAGCGCCACCATTGCTCCGGAAAAGATGACCGACACCGGGCTGGGCGCGACCGTGTGCGCGTCTGCCAGCCAGAAATGGAACGGCACCGTCGCCCCCTTGATCAGCAGCGCCGCTGCGATCATGCAAAACGCCCCGAGCACGACCGGATCGCCAGGCGCCGCCGCCACCGCCCGCCCGAGCGCCGAGAAATCGAGCGCCCCAGCCTTCGCGTAGAGCAGCCCGATCCCGCCCAGCATCAGGTAGCTGCCGAGCGTGTTCGTCACCGTGAAGTCGAGCGCCCCCTCGATCGCCGACGCCTGCAAGCGGAATCCCGTCAGCGCGAACGCCGCGATGCTCATCACCTCGAACCACACGAATAGGTTGAACAGGTCGTGCGTCAGGCAGAACCCGATCATCGCCGCGAGGAACAAGAGCATCAGGATGTGGAAATGCGCGTGGATCTCGTCGAAGTAGCCCCAGGCGAACACGAAGCTCGCGGCAAAGATGACGCTGACGAGTGCGCCCACCGCGGCACTCGCCTGGTCCGCGACTAACCCGATGCCCAGCGTCAGCCCCGCCCGCGGCGTCCAGCCGCCGAACCAATAGACGAGCGGCCCATCCGCCGCCCGCGCCACCATCAGCGCGCACAGCCCAGCGCACGCCAGCGCCACCACCATCGCCACCGCGTCCGGCACGCGCGCCGGCAGCAGATGGGCAACGACCAGCATCACCCCCGCCACCAGCAGCGGCATCGCCACCGGCAACGGCGGCAGCACGGCGCTCGCGATCATCCGCCTAGCCCCGCCCCCATCTATCCTCGCATGGTCCGCAGCTTCTCCGGGTCGAGCGTGCCGCGCTTCTTGTGGACCTGCAGCGCGAGCGCGAGCAGCAGCGCCGTGACGGTGGCGCCGATGACAATGTCGGTGAGCACCAGCGCCTGCACCACGGGGTCCACGGCAGGGGTGCCGGGCGGATGGTCGTAGAAGATCGGCGCCCCCGCATTCCACCGATACCCCGCCGAAAGCAGCAGCACGTAAGTCGCCGACTGGAACACCGAGATGCACCCGATCAGGTGGACATAATTCCGGCTCGTCGTGACGCCATAGACCCCGATGCCGAACAGCCAGGCCGTCACGAGCCATGGCAGCAGGCTCATCCCACGTCCTCCTCTTGCTCCTTCTCCGGCTCCCGCGTCTCCTCCAGGAACTCGATGAACAGCACCACGAACCCGCCCGCCACCGCGAACGCGACCCCCGCGTTCTCCACCTGCATCAGTCCCCCCGAGAGCATTCCCTTGATCTGCCCATAGGGCAGCACATTCTGCAGGAACGCGCCTCCCGCGAGCATCGACGCGAAGCCGCACAGCGCGAACACCGCCGCACCCCCGCCCTCGCACGCATCCGCCACGCGCGAGCGCACCAGCCGGCGCCAGCCCTCGTAGCCTTCCCCAAGATAGAGCAGCAGCAGCCCCGACGCGATGATCGCCCCACCCTGGAACCCGCCGCCCGGCGTCACCGTCGCGTGCAGGGCGACGTAGATCCCGAACATCAGCACGACTGCCCCGAACAATCGCCCGATCAGCACCGTCGAATCCGCACGCTGCACCTCCGCGCGGCCCCGAAGCCGCTCCGGCGGCGCATCCGCCTGCTCGCCGCGCTTGCCCCGCAGCAGCATCACCGTGCCGGTCACGGCGCAGAGCAGCATGAACTCTTCGCCAACCGTGTCGAACCCGCGGTAGTCGAAATTGACCGCCGTGACCATGTTGGTGACGTGCCGCTCCCGCGTCCCATCGCGGTTGATGGCGTCCCCATACGGCAGCGGATGAGCGCCGAACCGCGGCATATGCGCCGCCACGCGCCACGCCGGGACCACCAGGCAGAGCAGCGCCAGCGCGAGCAGCATGAGCCGCACCCGCGGCGTCACTTGTCCTTGTCCGGCGTCTGGTCCACGCGCACGCTGGCGAGCGCCACAAGGAACAAGAGCGGCACCGCCACCGTGCCGACCGCGATCTCCGAATACGCCACGTCCGGCGCCTGCAACGCCATGAACAGCAGCGACAGCACGAGCCCGTTCGCCGCGATCGCGAGCACCTGCCGCCGCGGCTCGCGCGTGAGCACGACGCCCGCGCCGGACGCGGCCGTCATCACGAGCATGATGAAGATCAAGACGCTCATCGCTCCTCCACCGGCCCGTCCTCCACCGATCCGCGCATCACCAAGGCACGCCCGGTTGCGTGCGCGAGCGCCGCGCCCGACAGCAGCGCCGCCGCGACCAGCAGCAGGATCTTGAACGCTCGGTCCGACGCCCCATCCGCCACGAACGCCACCACCACGAGCGCCGCCCCACACGCCGCGTTCACGAACGTGACGCAGTGCAGCCGGTCCAGCGGCGAGCGCAGCCGCGCGAACCCGGCGCACCCCAACCACGCCGCGAGCACCAGCACGACGAGGAGCGCGTCAACGACCGCCGCCCTCAAAGCCACCGCTCCAGGAACAACGCGAAGAGCAGCGTGCCCGGCAGCGTCAGCAGCGTGAGCGCAAGCGCGAGGTCCAGGAACGAGGGTTGGTCGAAGGCGAACGTCATCAGCGCGAGAATGATCGACACCAGCGCCGTCGCGAGCTGCACGGCGACCAGCCGCCGCCCGGCATCCCGCCGCATCGCCGCGAACACCGGCACGGCCAGCGCCGGCAGCAGCACGACCACGGCGACGAGCCACCCCGTCCAGCCGATCACAGCGGCCACGCCCGGTTCGCCGAAGGTTTCCGCTCCGCGAGCCGATGCAGCCGTATCTCGTTCCGCTCGTCCAAGATGCGCAGCACGTAGCTATTGGGCGTGAGCGACACGCCGAGCGTCACCAGGCCGCGCCGCGCCGCATCCCGCGCGTCCTCGCCGCCCCGCGCGAACGCCTGCCGCACTGTGGCGCCGTGGATGCGCGGCCCGTGCAGCACCGCCCGCACGAGCACTGCCCCAACTCGTGCCGTGTCGGAGACGAGCAGGAGGGCAGGCCGGCCCAGGACGAGCGACCAAGGCACCCCGCGGAACCGGAACCGCCGCTTCCCCGTCCTCCGAACCGCAACGGAGAGCAGTGCCGCCACGAGCCCCGTCAGCAGCGCCGCCACCACCTCGGTCGCGCTCGCCTGTCCAACGAGCACCAGGTAGATGCCCGCGAGCAGCGCCCACGCAATGCCCCCACTCACCATGCGCCCGCCCTTCCGCTCGCACTGGCCTGGAGAATGCAACAACGCGACTCGGGTCAGAGTTCCCCGCCTGGGGAGGCGCCGCTTGCGGCATCGTGATGGGGTCGTCCTGCGCCGTCCGGGCACCGCGCTGCGTTCATCTCCTAGGTGTGCCACGATTGCTTGGCGCGCCGAACCGCTAGCGACTAGGAGTGATAACCATGGGTCTGTTCTCGAAGCCGATCAAGACGTTGGACGATCTCTTCACCCACGCGCTGCAGGACATCTACTACGCCGAGCAGCAGATCACGAAGAACCTGCCGACGATGGCCCAGAAGGCCTCCAGCCCCGCACTGAAGAGCGCTTTCCAGAAGCACCTCACCGAGACAGAGCATCACGTCAAGCGCCTGGACCAAGCGTTCCAGATGCTGGGCAAGCCCGCCAAAGGCGTGGACTGCCAGGCCATTGACGGTATCCTGGCTGAGGCCAAGGAGGTCATGAGCGACTGCGACGACCCGGAGGTGCTCGACGCCGCCATGCTGTTCTCGGCCCAGGCGGTCGAGCACTACGAGATTACGCGGTACGGTTCGATCATCGCCTTCGCCAAGCAACTCGGCAAGCAGGACGTCGCTCAACTCCTGCAGCAGACGCTCACCGAGGAGAAGGCGACCGACCAGGCCTTGACGCAGATCGCGGAGAGCCGCGTCAACCAGAAGGCAGCTGCCTGACCGGCACGGGATCGGCGGGGTGACGGTTCCATAACCGCCCCGCCGCCCGCACGCGGAGCCGTGCCCATGCAGCGTCCCGAGGCCGTCGTCTTCGATGTGATCGGCACCTTGTTCTCGTTGGACCCGCTGCGCGGTGTCCTGGAAACCGCGGGCATTCCTGGCGATGCGCTCGAAGTCCTGTTCGCCGAGACCCTTCGTGACGCCTTCGCGCTCGCCGCGACCGGCGTGTTCCAGCCGCTGCAAGCGGTGCTAGATGCGAATCTGGATGCATTGCTTCATCGCTACGGCGTCAAGCCAGGCGCGGTGCCCCGGAAGGCGGCTCTAACGGCGATGCAGGAGCTGCCGGCTTACCCCGATGCGGCGGAGGCGCTGACCGTTCTGTCCAACGCCAACATTCCCACTCTCGGTACTGAGCAACGCCAGCGCGGATGCGACCGAGGCGCTCCTGTGCCATGCCGGGCTGCGCGAGGCGATCAAGCTGGTCGTCTCCGTGGACGAGGTAAAATTGGCGACGCCGAGGTGCGAGGTTTACCTGCAAGTCGCCAGTCGCGCTGGGATTGATCCGGGCCGACTGGTGCTGGTGGGAGCCCATCCCTGGGACATCCACGGTGCCAAGGCGGCCGGGCTGATGGCCGGGTTCGTCGCGCGCGGCCAGCCGTTCCCGCCCATCATGATGGCGCCGGACGTGCAGGGCGACACGCTCGCCGAGGTGGCCGGCATGCTCGCGCGCGCGGCGTGATGCGCAGGATTGTCCGTGTCGCTGGGCCGTTGCTGGTCGGGGTTGCCTTCGCGGTGCTCGCCCTGGCTGAGCGGGCCAGGCCGCTGCGCGACCGGGACACGCCGGACTCCCCGCGCCGTCTCGTCCGTAACCTGGCGCTTGCCGGGCTGAGCGGCGCGGCGGTGCAGATCGCGGAGCGTCCCATCACCGTCCCGCTTGCCCGCCTCGTCGCCCGGCGCCGCCTGGGCCTGCTGCCCACCCTCCGCCTGCCTAGCGGGATCGAGCTGGCCGCCGCCCTCGCGTTCATGGACTACACGCTCTACCTCTGGCACAGGATGACGCATCAGGTGCCGTTCCTGTGGCGCTTTCACCGCGTCCACCATGCCGACCTCGACATGGACGCAACGACCGCCATTCGCTTCCACCTTGGCGAGTTCGTGCTGTCCGCTCCATTCCGGGCGGCGCAGATCCTCCTGATCGGCGTCAGCCCCAGCGCGCTCGCGCTGTGGCAGCGGCTGACGCTGCTGGAGGTGCTGTTCCACCATTCCAACCTACGCCTGCCCATCGCGCTTGAGCGCCGCCTAGTGCGTGCCGTCGTGACGCCGCGGATGCACGGCATCCATCACTCGGTCGTGCCGGGCGAGACGGACGCGAACTGGTCGAGCGGCCTCACGCTCTGGGATCGGCTGCACGGCACGCTCAAGCTGAACGTGCCGCAGGAAGACGTCACGATTGGCGTGCCCGAGTATCGCCGCCCGCAGGATGTCACTTTGCCACGGCTGCTCGCGATGCCGTTCGGGCCTCAGCGCCGGGCGCGGCGATTGCCCGAGCGGTCGCGCCTCCCCGGATCGCCTGTCACGCTGGCGAGATAGAAGAGCGGGGCCTCACATCCTGGTTTCGGGAAATAGTCAGCTCACAATAGCGACTACAGCCTTCGCCAGTTGGATTTGGAGCAGCAACTCCGCCCCGTCTCCAGAACCGGCGAAGCCAACGATGACTGCATGGCATCGGTTGCGAGCGCTCCCGTCCTCGACGACATCAAGTCGGCGGCTGTCCAATGCGCACGCACGAACACGAGCAACTGGCAGGATAGCGACTGGCTCACTCGCGCGAAAGCTCAGAGAAGCAGCCATGCGCCGCCGTGCCCCACACGGATCTTGCTCCGAGTCCGGCGCGTAGGGACACTCGACCCAATCCGTTGACAAGCGGCCGTGGTCGCGTGAACGCAAGGCGAACGCGGCAGGCAGCACCACGCCGTCCTGGAAAGATCGTCTCAAGCAGGCGCGCGCGACGTGGTGTCCCGCAGGCAGCGGATCGCCGTTTGCCACCGCGCTACCAAAGTTCGGCGCGGATCAGCGTCTTATGGCTCAGTAGCTCCTGCATCGTGACCTGAGACGATGCTTGCTCGTGCGGACGATAGGCGGCGATTAGGACGGCGTCATGTGCCTGGAATCGCAGCGTCAGCCGATCATCGCCCTGGATCAGTGTCAACTCGACGATGCCCTCCGGCGTGGCACCGATCAACGCGCGCGACCGTGGGTAATATTCCGAGAGGAACCGGAGCAGGTCCTTGATGGATGCAACCTGCAACGGCGCATCACCCTCTTCCTCGGGTTCCGCGATCTGTTGCAGCCGCTCGGAAAGGTCATCGAGGCGCATCGTACGCAGATAAAACAATACCTCATCCAGCGTGGAGGCAGAGTCATAGAAAGCAATCAGATGCTCGACCTGTGCGCTCACACGGTCCACGATCATCGCACCCTGGGTATCTTCGAAGTCACTCATATCAGGGAACAATGCCGCCAAAGACGACCAATCGAGGTCATTACGCATGTTCCATCCCCAAGATGTACTCCACTATATGATGCATCATGGTGCGATGCTCCGGCCATGCTTGGAGAAAGCTTATTATTCCGTCCGCCTCCAGTTGCCCGTTTGGTCTGACAATCGCGTTTATCTGGAATTGATCACTCGGTTCATTTGGGTGCCGCAGCGGCCGTCCCTTCGATACTAGAACGCTGAGCGTAGAAGCGCCTATAACATATCGAAGATCAAGTCGTGAAACGTCTGGAATGGAACCGTTCACGGCAAGTCCCGAAGACCTTTTAAACATGTCGAGAAGAGGCCCTGAACCAAGCACGGGAACTTCAAATTTTCGTCCGACCCAGAAGATGTCCACTTCACCGCGGTCGTCGCTCCTCAGCGTATCCGCCGCGAGCGCCAACATGGTAGTTGCGAGAGCATCGTCGCCCTCCCGGCCGACCTCAAGTGTTAGCCGGCCAGGCTGGGCGATGAAGCGGATGCCGCCCATGATCTCGCCCGTACCTAGAAAAGGTGCCGTGCTGCGATTACCCGGTCCATGCGGGTCATCTACCAAGCCCTTCCAGCGCGCGAGAGTGCGACGCATGAGCTCGGAGTTCCTGAAAGGCACGCTGAGGAGAACTTGCGTTCCTAAGACCCTGAGGGGCGAAAGGATGGGGTCCGTCATTCCCTAGTCGTCCGGCATTGAAGCCAGGAATGCAAGCAGGACGTGCCGCAACGCCTTCTCCCCATGACCCGCGCTCGGGACCGGCTCATTGTGCCAGTCTGCCGACCTTGCCAAGTTCCTCATCATCCCCTCATAGCCGCCCCATGCTCCCCCGCCCCCTCTTCCGCACCCTCCTCAACCTCGGCGCCCGCCTTGGCCGCCCCATCACGTCCGACGGTCAGCGCCTCGACCTTCACATGGCCGCCCTTCTCCGCCAAGCTCTCCGCGCGCCCAAACGTGCATTGGACATCGCTGTCCTCCGCGAGCAATACGCCGGCCTCGCCCCTCTTGCCGGCCTCTCCCCCGAGCCTGGCGTCGCCATCCAGGCAACAACGGTCGCCGGCCGTCCGGCCCGCCTCTATCAGCCGCTTCACGCCGCGTCCGCCGGCAGCCTGCTCTACTTCCACGGGGGCGGCTTCATCATGGGCGGCCTCGACAGCCACGACAGGCTGCTCCGCCGCCTCTGCGAACGCGCCAGCCTGCCGATCCTCGCCGTGGACTACCGCCTCGCCCCCGAGCACCCCTACCCTGCCGCCCACGACGATGCGCTCGCCGCATTCCGCGAGGCCCTCGCTGTGCTCCCGGCTCCTATAGCCGTCGGCGGCGACAGCGCGGGCGCCAACCTTGCCGCGAGCGCCTGCTTGCAGCAGCCCGGCGCCGCCCTGCAGTGCTTGCTCTATCCCATCGTGGACGCCGTCGCCGACGAAGCCGAGCGCTATCCCTCCGCCGCCCGCTACGGCCGGGGTTTCCTCCTCGACTTGGACGACTTGCACGCCTGCGCCGCCCTGCTCTCGCCGGGCGGCCGTCTCGACCGCGTGGACTGGGATGGCCCGCGCCTCTCCCCCATGCGCCACGATCTCGCCCGGATGCCCCCCGCCCTTATCACGGCGGCAGGCTTCGACCCGCTCCGCGACCAAGCGTACGCCTACGCCGCTGCCCTGCGCCGGGCAGGCGTGCAGGCGAGCGTGTGGCTGGAGCCGGCGCTCATCCACGGCTTCGCCGACTTCGCCGGCGCCGTCCCGGAAGCCTGCCGCGCCGTGGACCGCCTCGCCGCCCGGCTGCGCGCCGCGCTCGATCACGGTGCTGCGGTAGAGACGAGAAGGCGCGAGCTTCACCCGGCCGCACGGCGCCCCTTGCCAACCGGCACCGCCTCTCGCTAACCCAGCGCCCATGACCCGCAACTCCATCGCCGCTGCCTGGCTCGCCGGCCTCCTCCTCGCGCTCGTCATCCTGCTCGCGGGGGCCACGCCTCTCTGGTTGGCTGTGCAGGACGCCGTGGACTGGCTGACCTACACCCTCATGGATCTTGGCGAGCCGGTCGTGCTCCTGCTCCGCGCCGCCGCGATCGGCCTTGCCTTCACGACCCTGCTCCTCGCCCGCACGGCCGCGTCCCGCGGCGTCCCGGTCCGCGGCACCCTCAGCGGCGCTATCGTGCTCTGGCTCCTCGTCGTCGTCGCGCTGCAGCACGGGCCACCGGGCCTGCGCTGGGGCCTCGCGACCCTCGTCGCGCTCGCCGCCACCCTCTCGCTCAGCCGGCGCACCGCGTAGCCCGATCCACAACCCTTGCCCATGCAGGGCGCGGCGGGGCTATGCTGCCCCGTTCTCCCCGGCGCAACGGGGGAGGGGGTGGGGATGGCATTCAAGGGCAAGCCGCCCGGCAGCGGCTCGGGCGAGATGTCCAAGCGCACCGAGGCGCTGCGCCCGGCGATCGCGCTCACCCCCAAGCAGTCCGCCGAAGCGCGCCGGCTGCGCCGGGCCGGGCACGCGCCGGAGGCCATCGCGGACGCCCTCGGATTGCCCGCTGAGGAGGTCGAGAAGGCGCTGGTGCAGATGCGCTCGCCCCGCCCCGAGACCACGCGCGGCACGCTGAACGTGACGCTCGCCGCGCATCGCCTGGTGATGCAGGAGCGGCAGGGTGACGAGCCGCTCTGGCAGACGATGGACCGCATGTTGGACGAGCTGCTGCGCCGGCGAGCCGAGGACGAGGCAGCCCGCGCCAGGAATGCCGCCGCGCGGCGGCGAGCTGGCGAGCCGGGCGACGGGACGTTGCCGCTGCCCTTGCCGGAGCCATAAGGGTCTCCCACGCCTGGCGCGATCCCGAGACGCTCGGCCAGCTCGGCCGCGCGGCCGCTCGTGCGCCGTTGTGCGCCGGGCTGCAGCGGCGAGCTATTTGCCGGAGACCCGCGCCGAGTAGATCGAGCGCTCATCGAGTTGCCGCTGCGTCAGCACCGCGCCCGCGACGGCGATGATGAGCGGCACCGTCAAGGCGTCGAGGCGCGCTGTCAGCTCCAGGACCAGCACGATCGCCGAAACCGGTCCCTGGGTGGCTGCGCCGAGGAAGGCGGCTGCACCCAGCAGCGCACATAAGCCGGGAGCCGGACCGGGCAGCACCAACCCCCAGAGATGCCCGAGCACCGCGCCCAGCAAGGCGCCGGTCGTCAGCGTCGGCGTGAACAGCCCGCCCGGCGCTCCGCTGCCGAGGCACGCGGCCGTGACCAACGGCTTGAGCACGAGCAGCGCCGCGACGAGGACCAGGCCGTAGCTGCCCGCGAACAGCGGTTCCGCGAGGTCGCGCCCGTTGCCGGGAAGCTGCGGGAACGGGATCGCGAGCGCCCCCAGGACGGCGAAGGCCAGCGCAGGCTGCCACGCAAGCCCCCAGGATTTCGGCTTGCGCCGGTTCGCCCAGACGATGAGCCGCATGTAGGCGACCGACGCCACGCCGGCGAACGGCGCGACGGCGGCGGCGAAGGCGAGCGCCATCCACGAGAGCGGATAATCCGGGATATCGTAGGTGGTGCGAGGCGGCAGGAACGGCCAGGACGCGGCGACGGCGATCCCGGAGACGAGGATCGCCGGCAGCACGAGCGGTAGTGACAGCGTGCCGAGCAAAACCTCCAGCGCGAACAGGGCGCCCCCGAACGGCACGTTATAGACCGCCGCCATTCCCGCGCCCGCTCCGCACGCGACGAGCAGGCGCCGCTCCTCGTCCGCGATCCCGATCAGGTCGGCGAGCCGGCTCGCGATGGCGGCGCCCGCTTCCTTGGGTGCCCCCTCGCGCCCTAGCGACGCGCCGAAGCCCACGCCGACGACCGAGAGCGCCGCGCCCGCGAGGGTCTGCAGGAAGGGCAGCCTTCCCTCTCGCAGCCAGATCGCGGCCGTCAACCCGCCGGCGGTGCCGCTGCCGGGCTTGCGCCGCAGGGCCAGCGCGACCCCGCCCACGATCAGGCCGCCCGCGAGCAGGATCAGCACCCGGCGCAAGGGCAGCGTCGCCGCGACGCGGTGCTCGAAGTCGCCGAGGCCACCGCCGCCCCAGGCTACCCATTCCGCGAGCCGCAGGAGGCCCATCAGCAGGGCCGCCACGAGCCCCGTGCTGATTCCGACCAAGGGCACCAGCATCCAGAAGCGCTGGGAGAAGGAAGGGCGCTCGACCAGGTTCGGCTGGAGCGCCTCGGCCTTGAGCGCGGGCGGCGGCCGGTGCAACCGGTCCGTCACCGGCGCGCCACGTGGGCTACTCGGCCGCTTGCTGCTGCACTGCGGGCCGGCGCGCGCGCAGCCGCCGGATGCGCCTTGCGTCCGCCTCGAGCACGCGGAACTCCAGGCCCGACGGGTGCGTGAGCACCTCGCCGCGCGTCGGCACCCGGCCCGCGAGCGTGAACACGAGGCCGCCCACCGTGTCTATGTCCGCCATCCGCTCCTCATGGGTGAGCACCGCGCCGAGGCGCGCCTCGAACTCCTCGATAGGAAGCCGCGCATCGAGATCCAGCGCACCGTCCGCCCGCTCGGAGATGAGCGGCCCTGCAAGCTCGTCGTGCTCGTCGGCGATGTCGCCCACGATCTCCTCGACCAGGTCCTCGATCGTCACCAGCCCGTCTATGCCTCCGTATTCGTCCACGACGAGCGCGAGGTGGATGCGGGCCTGGCGCATCTGCAAGAGCAGGTCGAGCACGGGAAGCTGTGGCGCCACCAGCAGCGGCTTGCGCAGGATCGCCTCCAGCCGGAAATCCGCAGGATTGCCCGCGAAGGCGATCACGTCCTTGATGTGGACCATCCCCACCAGCTCATCGAGCTGCTCGCGATACACAGGCAGGCGCGAGTGCCCCTCGCGGCGGATGAGCGTGAGCGCCTGATCCAGCGTCAAGCTGACAGGCATGGCGACGATGTCGGCGCGCGGCACCATCACGTCGTCCGCCTGCGTGCCGCGCAGGCGCAACACGTTGGCGATCAGCGCGCGCTCCTGCCGGTCCAGCCCCGGCGGCTCGCCTGGCGCCTCCGGCGCGGTCTCGGCTGCCTCCTGCACCAGTTCCGCGATGCTCTCGCGCACTCCCTGGGACGGCTCGCGCCGCAGCAGCTGGTTGAGCCGGTGCAGGAACGGATAGCGAGGATGGCTCGCGCTCATGGTTCGCCCCTGCGGGGAGCGGGGGGCGGCTTCCACGGATTCGGCACGCCCAGACGACGCAGCAGCCGGGCCTCCTTCATCTCCATGCGCCGCGCCTCGCCGGGGCGAAGATGGTCATGACCCTGCAAGTGCAGCGCACCGTGGACGACGAGATGGGCGAGGTGATGCGCCGGGCGCTTGCGAGCGGCGCGGGCCTCGCGCAGCACGGTGCCGAGCGCGAGCGCGAGATCGCCGCTCTCGTCCCCTCTCTCGCAAAACTGAGCACGTTGGTGGGCTTGTCCCGGCCGCGATGGCGGCGGTTGAGCAGACGAACGGCTCGGTCCGAGGCGAGCAGCACGGTCCCGGCGCCGCCCGCGGCCTGAGCCGCACGCCGGGCAACGCGCTCAGCCCACGGCACGGCGCGGCGCCAGTTGGGATCGTCCACCAGCACCTCGGCAAGGAACCCCGCTCGCGCGGGGCCGGCTCTACTGTCCGGATCCATCTTGGTTCGGGGACGCCTCCGCCCGGCGACGGTTGCGCGCTCCCTCGGCACGCTGCTGCTCGCGAACCATGCCTTCCGCGCGCTGCTCTCGCGACGCCACGGCGCGCTGCTCATACGCGCCGACGATGCGCGCCACCAGCGGATGCCGCACCACGTCGCGCACGTCGAAGCGGTTGACGCCGATGCCGGCCACGCCCTCCAGCGTGTCCAGCGCGTCGGCGAGGCCGCTCGGCTGCCCTGGAGGCAAGTCCACCTGGCTGAGGTCGCCAGTCACCACCATGCGCGTGCCCTCGCCCATGCGTGTCAGGAACATCTTCATCTGCACGGGCGTGGTGTTCTGCGCCTCGTCGAGGATGACGAACGAGTGCGCCAGGGTGCGCCCACGCATGAAGGCGAGCGGCGCCACCTCGATCTCGCCCGTGCCCATCCGGCGCACCACCTGCTCGCCCGGCATCATGTCGTGCAGGGCGTCGTAGAGCGGGCGGAGGTAAGGGTCCACCTTCTCCTTCATGTCGCCCGGCAGGAAGCCCAGCCGCTCACCTGCCTCGACCGCCGGGCGGCTCAGCACGATGCGGTCCACCCGGCCCGATTGCAGCATGGCAACGGCCTGGGCCACGGCGAGGTAGGTCTTGCCCGTGCCAGCCGGACCGACGCCGAACACCATCTCGCTGCTGCCCAGCATGTCCATGTAGGCGGCCTGGCCCGGCGAGCGCGGCGCGATGGGACCGCGCCGGGTCTGGATCGCGGGGAGGTCGCGCAAGGGCAGGCGCGGGTCGTTCTCGTCGGCCATGCGGATCGCCGCGTCCACGTCGGCGCGGCCGATGCCTTCGCCGCGTTCGAGGCGCCGCCACAGCGATCGCAGCGCCGCCTGCGCCGCCTCGACGCGGCCCGGCTCACCCTGGATCGCGACGCGACCCCCGCGGGCGGACACGCGCACGCCCAATCCCTGCTCCAAGCGGACCAAGTTCTGGTCGTGCTCGCCGAGCAGGAGGGGCAGCAACGTATTATCGTTGAAGTGCAGGGTGGCGGCCTTGCCGGGAAGGCCAGGGGGGATGGCGGCGGGGGAGAGGCTGTTCAAGCTCGCAGGCGCTCCTCTAAGGGGTCCGAGACGGGGTCCAAGATTGCTGCCAAAGAGTTGGTGTGGGCGCGCGTGATCGTCACCTGCAATTGTTGGCCGACCAACGCTTTCTGCCCTTCTACGTGGACAGGCTGAAGGAAAGGTGATCGCCCGGCGACCTGGCCGGGGTGACGGCCCGGCCCCGTGAACAGAACAGGCAGCCGTAAACCCTCGCAAGCCCGGTTGAACGCCGCCTGCTGCTCGCGGAGCACGGCTTGCAGCGCCTGCAAGCGCGCACCCCGCTCGGCCTCCGGAACCTGGCCGGGCGAAGCCGCCGCGGGCGTGCCGGGCCGGGGCGAATACTGGAAACTGAATGCCTGGGCGAAGCCCACCGCGCGCACGAGATCGAGCGTCGCCTCGAAATCGTCCGCCGTTTCGCCGGGGTGGCCCACGATGAAGTCGCTCGACAGCGCGAGGTCGGGCCGTGCCGCGCGCAGGGTCTCCACGAGACGGATATAGTCGGCGGCCGTGTGCCCGCGGTTCATGGCGCGCAGCACCCGGTCCGACCCGCTCTGCACGGGCAGGTGCAGGAACGGCATCAGGCCGGGCACGTCGCGGTGCGCAGCGATCAGGTCAGCGTCCATGTCGCGCGGGTGGGACGTGGTGTAGCGCAGGCGCAGCAGGTTCGGGATCTCGGCGAGCGCGCGCAGCAGCCGCCCGAGGCCCCACGTCGAGCCGTCCGCTGCCTCGCCGTGCCAGGCGTTCACGTTCTGACCGAGCAGCGCGATCTCGCGCGCACCCGCTGCCACGAGCCGCCGCGCCTCGGCGAGGATCGCGGCCGCCGGGCGGCTCGCCTCCGCGCCGCGCGTGTATGGCACGACGCAGAACGAGCAGAACTTGTCACACCCTTCCTGGATGGTCAGGAACGCGATGACGCCTTGCGGCGCGGCAATTTCTGGCAGGTGGTCGAATTTGCTCTCCGCCGGGAAGCTGGTGTCCACGACGGCGCCGCCGGCCCCGTTTTTCGCTGCTCGAACGGTCCGGGCGACCATCTCGGGCAGGCGATGGTAGGTCTGCGGGCCGAGCACCAGGCTCACGTAGGGCGCGCGCGCCAGGATCTCCGCGCCTTCCGCCTGGGCGACGCAGCCGGCGACGGCGAGGATGGTGTCCTTGCCTTCCGCCGCCCGCGCCTCCTTGACGAGCCGCAGCCGGCCCAGCTCGCTGAACACCTTCTCCGCCGCGCGCTCGCGGATGTGACAGGTGTTGAGGATCACCATGTCGGCGTCATGGACGCCGTCCGCGGGCTGGTAGCCTAGGGGGGCCAGCGCGTCCGCCATGCGCGCGCTGTCATACACGTTCATCTGGCAGCCCCAGGTGATGACGTGGAGGCGTTTGGCGTCGGTCACGGAATCAGTAATCCCCGGCAGGGCAGCCGAAGGTGTCCGGCCGCGCGGCGGCGAGGAATGGGCACCAGGCCCAGCAAGGTCAAGCCATGCCGCGGGAATCGCTGTGTCTCTGGTTCATCTCCGAGAGCTTGCTCCGCATCACCTATCTCTTGTCAAGCGAAAGGGCGATTGGATAGTGCGTCAATTTGAAGTCCACCTTCCCTACGTGCCCTACAGCGGAGCGGCGCCTGGTTTGCAGAGCGCACTCCTGGTCCGCCGCTCGATCGCCAAGCCGCCCGCTGTAGTACTAGCCGGAGCGAACCCGATGCGCCGGCAGGCCCGGCGCCGGGGCCTCGAAGCTGAACAGCGCGCCCGCGAGCGGGTGCGCCTTGCGCTGCTCGGGGCTGAGGGGCTTGTTGGCCGAGGCCACGAACGCGGTGCGCCCATCCGGACCACCGAAGGCGCACATGGTCGGATACTGCACGGGCATCTCGATCTCGCGATCAATGCGCCCCTTGGGATCGAAGCGGATTACCCGGCCGCCGTTGAAGATGGCAGCCCAGTAATAGCCCTCCGCGTCCACGCAGCCGCCATCTGGGCCGCCGAAGCCCACGGTCTCCACCTTCGCGAACACGCGCTTGTCCGACAGCCGACCCTCGTCCCCGTGGAAGCGGTAGGTCCAGATCAGCTTCTGGTTCGTGTCGCTGTGATACATGGTCTCGCCGTCCGGGCTCCAGGCAAGGCCGTTGGACGTGCCGACCGGGTCGGTCATCGCCACGGTCTCGCCCGTTGCCGGGTCGTAGCGCCAGAGCGGTGCCTCGTTGGGACCGCTCTTGATGTCCTTGTACGGCTCGTGCATGGGGCCATACCAGAAGCGCCCTTGCGGGTCGGCGCGGCCATCATTGGCGAAGAAGCGGCGCGGGTCGTAGGGCACGTTCGCGGCATGGGCGAGCGCGCCCGAATTGAGATCGAGCCAGGCCAGCTCGTTGCGCAGCGCCACCAGCACCCGCCCGTCCTCGCCCAACGCGTAGCAGCCAACCCAGGCGGGCAGCTCCCAGTGCTCGTCCTGCCCGGTTGCCGGGTCGAAGCGATGCAGTGCCGGCTCCTGGATATCCACCCAGTAGAGCCGTGCCTCGTTTTCCGCCCAGATCGTGCTCTCGCCCGTGCTCGCTCCCGCCTTGAGCACGCAGCGTATCTCCTCGGCCATAGCGTGTCCTCCGTTCGCACAGGCGCAAGCGCGTGGCGACGGAGTTGGTTCATGGCCCTGGGACTGCTACTGGACAGCGTGGCGACCGTGACAGACACCCTCCTGCGTCACATCCGCGCGTGCAACAGCGCGGTGCTGCCGGGCGGGCGCCGCCCCTTGCGGCTGGGCACGGCCCAGATCGGCTGGGTCGAGCCCAGCATCGCGCGCCGCCTGCTCGCGCTCGGCGCCGTCGAGGCTGGCAACGCCGTGACCTTCGCAGAGGCCGCGGCGCTCGCCCGCACCGCAGCGGCCCTCGCCGAGGACGGCGTCTATCCCTGGCGCGGCGAGGCCTTCGACGTGCGCGAGACACCAGAAGGCCCCGCGCTGGGCCAGATTGACCGCGGCGCGCTGCCGTCGCTTGGCGTGCTCGCCTGGGGCGTCCACGTCAACGGCCTCGTTCATCGCCCAAAGGGAGGACATGGCGGCCTCCATCTCTGGATCGCCCGGCGCGCCGCGAACAAGCTGCTCGACCCCGGCAAGCTCGACCACTTCGTCGCCGGCGGCGTCGCGGCCGGGATGACCGTGGAGGAGACGCTCGCCAAGGAAGCGGGAGAAGAGGCCGGGCTGCCGCGCGCTCTGGCGCTTCGGGCACGTCGAGTCGCAACAATTGCTTACGCGATGGAGCGGCCCGAAGGGCTGCGACGGGACGTGCTCGCCTGCTACGATCTGAAGCTGGCAGAGGAGTTCCGGCCGCGCGCGGTCGATGGCGAAGTGGCGGGGTTCGAGTTGTGGCCAGTGGGGGAGGTGTTGGACCGGGTGCGGCGGACGGACGACTTCAAGTTCAACGTGAATTTGGTGCTGACCGATCTGTGCCTGCGGCTCGGACTCGTGCCGGAGACGGAAGCACGAACGCTCAAGGCGGCGCTCAATGCCGGTCTGGTCAACCTCTACGGTACCCCCAGCCAAACTTGAGGTGTCCTCCAGACCGCCTTCTAGCGAATTGCCGTGGCAGCGGCAGACGCGGCAAGAAGTTCAGTCGCAGTTCTGAGGCTGTGGACCGCGCGAATTGCACGCATTTGAGCGTTGCTTCCCGAAGTCCTTTGCAGCGGCCGTGGCGGCCTTCTGGCTCGCGCTGTTCAGTGTATTTTGCGCAGCCGGAGGGATGTTTGTGGCCGTGCTGCCGGGTGTGGAGCTACCGCTGACGCCACCACCGGGTGAAGTGGGAAGCTCCTCTTTTGCCAGCAATGATCCCGCCATGGCGAAAGAGAGCAGGACACTACTCAGAATGATGTTCTTCGGCATAGGTATCTCCATCTTGTCTCGCTGTCAGAGCTGAGAGCTTAGAGCCGACGGACCCTTCACGCATCATCAAGGTTGATGACGTGATAACAGGACGGTTAGCGGGACGTGGGTAGCGCCTCCATTCTGGATAGCAAGCGGACCAACTCCGCCTGGCGCTGGACACCAAGCTTGCCGAAGATAACCTGAATTTGCGTCCGCACGGTTGCAAGCGCGATGTCGTGCGCTCGCGCGATCTCCTTGGGACAGAGATCGCACAACAGGCCCGCGGCAACGCGTTGTTCGGCCGGTGTGAGGCCGAACAGCGCTGCAAACCGAGCGCCAGACAGGGGCGTGGTATCCATGTCGGCGACCCACACGCAGCAGCGCAGAGCGGCGCTTCCGAACGCAGCCCCCACCATGATGGGAAGCGGGGTGATGCTGACCAGCCAGGCATGCGCCTGCCCTGGCCGCAGCACGTGCAATTCGGTCCCATTCGGTGCGTGAGAAAGGGAACGGGCAATCGCCGCTGCGAGCCGGCTCGTTGTGCCCGTTTGGAGCGCGGCCAACGCGCCGTCCTATAGCCGCAGCCCGTCCCGAGCATCCAGGATTGCCTGCGCCCTAGCGTTGGCGTGCCGCACGCGCGCCGATGCGTCGAGCAGGAACACCGCTGCGGGCAAGTGTTCCAGGAGCGCCGCCGCCCAGCCCGGCACGGCCGCGAACTGCCCCGCGACGGCCTTGCGCAGCCGCACCGCACGTTGCAGGTGAGGCAGCAGGCGCTCGTAGCGCCGCACGGCCTCGTCGTCGAACAGCTCGGCACCGGGCGCACGGAAGAAGCTCAGGACGGGCGGCGGCTGATCCCCCATCTCCGCCGTGAGCGGGGCCGCCAAGACCTGCCCGATGGCGTTGGGGGCCGCCAGATCGTTATAAAGCTCCGAGCGTAGCCAGGCCTGCTCACTGACAAGGTCGCGCTCGCGGGTCGGTCGGGCCGCAAACTCACGCCAGCGCCGAATACCCTCGTGCCTCAGAACGTCAATGCGATGATAGTGGGAAGCATAGGCGTCGAGGACGCTCCGCCCGATGCCGTTCAGCGCGAGAAAGGCCGGCCCTTCATCGCCTGGATCGAACAGCCACGACGCGGACGCCCCGACCTCTGCACCCATCACCCGCACCACCTCGTCCCAGGCTGCGGGTTCCGCCACCGTCTCGTAGATGAGCCCGACCACGTCCGCCATGGTACCCGCTCCCAGACCGCACCATGTCGCCGCAGAAATATTCTCCTATGTGTCAATACATTGTTCAGTCAACCGTGTTGCTGAACCGCGCGTTTCCCAGCCCCGTCCCCGCCGTCATCACACCCCAGCGCTGAACATCGCGCATCCACGGCGCCTCGCTCAGCCCCTGCACCACGGCATCGTTGTGCATCAGCACGCGCCAGCCCGGCATCGCCTCGGCCATGCGCCGAGGCAGGTTGAAGCCCCGCTCCTCCCAGTTGCCCGGCAAGTTCTGGCCGCCGCGCTCGATCGTGCCGTCCGCGCCGATCAAGCCAGGGCAACCCACGCCCACGAGCCGCGCCAGCCGCAGTCCCTTGCCCTCCGCCTGCATCGCCACTTTCCGCAGCATCGCAGCGAGTCGTTCGACAGCCTTCTCGCGCGTCGGCTCCTCGTCGCCATGGCGCCATTGCTCACTCGCCGCCACGCTGGCCTCCGAGAGATCCGGCGCATTCCCGAGCGCGACGAGGCCTGCGCGCATCTTGGTGCCGCCGATGTCCGCCGCGAGCAGCGCGTCGTCGCCCGCCAGCCACTCGCGCGGGAACAGGTGCGCGGCGCCGATCAGCCCGGCGTCGTCAGGGTCGTGGCGGATCGGCACGAGCTGCAGGGACACGCCCTCTCCCCGCAGCAGCACTACGGCGCGCCCGATGGCCAGCTCGCCGACCCGGCTGCCGCGCAGGCCGCCGCCGACCACGATGCGCTCCGTGCCGCGCCACTCATCGAGTTGCAGGAAGCGGCGAATCACGCCCGCGAACTCCTGCGCCCAGGCCTCGATCGCGCCCACGATCACGCCGCCCGCCTCCGGGTCGCCCTCCCGGAGCATCTGGTCGAGCCGCGGCTTGCTGACCGTCTCGTCGCTCCCGAGCGGATCATCGGGGAAGCGCTCGCGCAGATCGTCAAGGAGCCAGCGGAAAGCACGACTGCTTGCTCGGTCGCCGACGAAGCCTTCTCCATCGCGCCCGCTCGCACGAAGCTCCGCGTTGTAGCCGTCCACGTGCAGGCCGGGCAGGTCCGGGCTGCCGTGGACGGCGTCACTCATCCATGCACCGTTGAATGGACGCTCATGAGCGGAGCGCGAACAGCACGAGCGAGGTGCCGGTGACGTCATAGCCGTCACCGATGGCGAAGCGCTCAGGCTCGGCATCGTCCGCGCCCAGCTGCGGGTCATTCGTGTCGAGCACCAGCTCCCACTCCTTGCCCCCGGTGCAGTCCGGCAGCGTGAAGCGCACCACGTCGCTGTGGGCGTTGAACACGATCAGCATGGTGACGTCCGAGCCGCGGCGGCGGATGCCGCTGACGCGCGCGCGGCCGTCCACCAACATGCCGAAGGATTTCATGTTGCCGTCGCCCCAGTCATCGGGCTGCATCTCGGCACCGGAGGCGTTGATCCAGGTCACGTCCTTGACGTGCAGCTCCGGGATCTCCTCGCCGGTCATGAACCGCCCGCGCCTGAGGATGCCGTAGCGGTGGCGCAATGCGGCAAGGCGCTGAACGAACGCCAGCTGAACCTTCTGCCAATCCTGTAAATCCCAGTCGAGCCAGTTGAGCTCGTTGTCCTGGCAATAGACGTTGTTGTTGCCCTGCTGCGTGCGGCCGATCTCGTCGCCGGCCAGGATCAAGGGCGTGCCTTGCGAGAGCAGCAGCGTCGCGAGCAGCGAGCGCGCATGGCGCCGGCGGGCCTCGTTGATCTCGGCATCATCCGTCTCGCCCTCGACGCCGTGATTCCAGGAATAGTTGGAATTGTTCCCGTCCTGGTTGTTCTCGCCGTTCGCCTCGTTGTGCTTGTCGTTGTAGGAGACGACGTCGCGCAGGGTGAAGCCATCGTGGGCCGTGAGGAAGTTCACGCTCGCCCACGCCTTGCGCCCGCGCTTGTTGAACAGGTCCGAGGACGCGCAGAGCCGTGACGCCATAGCCGGCGCCATGCCCTCGTCGCCCTTCCAGAAGCGCCGCGTCTCGTCGCGGAACTTGTCGTTCCACTCCGCCCAGCCCGGCGGGAAACCGCCGACCTGATAGCCGCCCGGCCCGCAATCCCACGGTTCCGCGATCAGCTTGACCGAGGACAGCACCGGGTCCTGTCGGCAGGAATCGAGAAATCCGCCGCCCTCGTCGAAGCCGTAAGTCTCTCGCGCGAGAATAGTGCCGAGATCGAAGCGGAACCCGTCCACGTGCATCTCCTGCACCCAGTAGCGGAGCGAGTCCGTCACCATCTGCAAGACGCGCGGGTGACTGAGGTTCAGCGTGTTCCCCGTGCCGGTGTCGTTGATGTAGTACCGCTTCTGATCGGGAAGGAGGCGGTAGTAGCTCGCGTTGTCTATGCCGCGGAAGGATAGTGTTGCGCCGCGCTCGTTGCCCTCGGCAGTATGGTTGTACACGACATCCAGGATCACCTCCAGCCCGGCGTCATGCAGGTGTGCCACCATCTCCTTGAATTCGCTGGGCGCGAAGGCGGGCTTGCTGCTGTAGTGAGGGTCGGGTGCGAAGAAGCCGAGCGTGTTATAGCCCCAGTAGTTGGTCAGGCCCTTCTGCAGCAGGAGATCGTCGTTGACGAAGTAGTGGATCGGGAGAAGCTCCACGCTGGTCACGCCGAGCGACTTGATGTGGTCCAGAACCTCCTTGACGACGAGGCCGGAGTAGGTGCCGCGCAATGCCTCCGGCACCGCCGGGTTCAGCTTCGTGTAGCCCTTGACGTGGGTCTCGTAGAAGATCGTGTGCTGCCACGGCACCTGCGGCGGATGGTCGCGCAGCCAGGTGAAGGCCGGGTCCACGACGGTGCACTTGGGCATGAACGGCGCGCTGTCACGCTCGTCGAAGGTGAGGTCGTCCTCGCTTTCCATAGTGTAGCCGAATACGGCCGGGTTCCATTGCAGCTCGCCGATGTGGCCCTTGGCGTAGGGGTCGAGAACGAGCTTGTGAGGGTTGAAGCGGTGCCCGTTCTCGGGTTCGTAGGGACCGTGGACGCGGTAGCCATAGACGGTGCCGGGCCGGGCATCGGGCAGGTAGCCGTGCCAGACCTCGTCCGTGTACTCGGGCAGCTCGATGCGCTCCAGCTCCTCCTTGCCCTCGCCGTCGAATAGGCAGAGCTCGACCTTGGTGGCATTGGCAGAGAAGAGGGCGAAGTTGACGCCTACGCCGTCCCAGGTGGCACCCAACGGATGCGGCAGCCCCTCGCTGATGTGCGAACCCAACGCCATGCTCTCTTCCCCTCGCCTCGAACGATGACCGCAGCCTAGCGCGCCGGCGCCTGGTTAGTTGCAGCGGTCTTGGCGGCTCCGGCGAGATCGGTGCGCAGCCGTGCCGCGCGCTCGGCGCCGAAGTCCTGCTCGAAGCGTGCCTGCGCCGCCGCCCAGGCCGGGCGCGCCTGGCTGAGCCGCTCGCGGCCCTGTTCGGTGAGCGTAAGATGGCGCTGGCGCGCGTCCGCCGGGTCGCGCGCAAGGCACACGAGGCCGTCCCGCTCCAGCGGGCGCAGCGCCCGGCCCAACGTCGTGCGGTCCATCGCGAGCGCATCCGCGAGCGCCTGGATGCTGCGCGGCCCATCCGCCTGCAACCGGGCAAGGACGGCATACTGCGAGATGCGCAATCCGCATGGCGCGAGCGCCGTGTCGTAGAGGACACTGACGCGCCGCGCCGCTTGACGCAACGCTTGGCAATTGCAGGACGTGGCGAAGGGCATCCCTAGCATGGCCTGCAAGATACGCGCATACGCGCGGAGCGTCCACGCTGGCGCGGCAGTGAGCCCTACGAAGTTGATCTCGTGGCCTGGGACACCGCGAGGATCGCCGCCCCGTATCGGTCCAGCTTCGAGGCACCGACGCCGCGCACCTGGCCCAGCGCCTCGCGCGTGCGTGGCGCCGCCGTGGCGATGTCGCGCAGCGTGCTGTCGTGGAAAATCACGTAGGGCGGCACTCCTTGCGCGCGGGCCTCCCCGAGCCGCCAGGCGCGCAGGCGGTCGAACAGCGCGGCATCGCCGGCCACAGGAATGTCGGACGACGGCACGGCAGATACCGGGGACGGCGCCTTGCGCGGCTCGCGCCGGCGCGGTGCGTCTTCCTCGCGGAGCATCACGGTCGCCTCGCCGCGCAGGATGGGCCGCGCCACGTCGGGCACGAGCGCCAGCCCCGGCCTGTCGCCCTCGCCGTATTGCAGCGCCCCCTGGACCACGAGTTGCCGCAGCACGCCGCGCCAGAACGCGATGGAACGGTCCTTGCCGAGACCGAACACCGCGAGCTGGTCGTGCCGGAAGCTCGCGACCTGATCCGTCCGCTCGCCGCGCAGGACGTTGACGATGTGGACGGCCCCGAGCCTCTGCCCCGTGCGATACACCGCCGAGAGTGCCTTGCGCGCCGCATCCGTGCCGTCGCTGAGCCGGGGCGGGTCCGCACAAGCATCGCAGTGGCCGCACGTCTCGGCCAGGGTCTCACCGAAGCAGGCCAGCAGCGCCTGCGTGCGGCAGGAGGACGGTTGGGTGAGGCCGATCATGCGCTCCAGCCGCTCGCGCATGACTGCGCGCTGCGCCTCGGGGGCACGGCTCTGGGTGAGCCAATGCCGAGCGCGTGCCACGTCCTCAGCCCCGTAGAGCAGCAAGGTGTCCGCCCGCTCGCCGTCGCGCCCGGCGCGGCCGATCTGCTGGTAGTAGGCTTCCGGGCTGTCCGGCATCTGCAAGTGGACGACGTAGCGCACGTCCGGCCGGTCTATCCCCATGCCGAAGGCGATAGTCGCGACGACGACGCAGGGATCACCACTACGGAACCGGGCCAGCGCGGCGCGCTTCTCCTCGGGCGGCAACCCCGCGTGGAACGCGACCGCGGGCCAGCCCTTCGCGCGCAGCCGCTCCGCCGTGCGCTCGGTGAGGGCGCGGCTGCCGCAATAGACGATGCCGCACTCCTTCTCCCGCCCGCGCAGGAACGCGAGCAGCTCCGCGGTCTCGCCCTCGCGCGCGGCTGCCGCGACGTGCAGGTTCGGGCGATGGAAGCTCGCGGCGAACACGGTCGCGTTCTCCAGCCGCAGCGCGCGCAGGATGTCCGCCCGCGTGCGCGGGTCAGCAGTCGCGGTGAGCGCCACCCGCGGCACGCCGGGGAACACGTCGCGCAGCCGGGCAAGGTCGCGATACTCGGGGCGGAACTCGTGACCCCAAGCGGAGACGCAGTGCGCCTCGTCTATGGCGATCAGCGCGAGCGGCACCCGGCGCAAGCGGTCGAGGGTGCCGGGCATGAGCAGGCGCTCAGGCGAGAGATAGAGCAGCTTCAGCGTTCCCGTGTCCAACTCGCGGGCAGTGCGCCGGGCCTCGTCGGCCTCGACCTCGGAGTGGAGTGCTGCGGCCGCGATGCCGAGCTGGCGGAGGGCTGCCACTTGGTCGTCCATGAGGGCTATCAGCGGCGAGACGACGAGCGCGGTGCCGGGCCGGCAGAGGGCGGGAACCTGGTAGCACAGACTCTTGCCGCCGCCTGTCGGCATGAGCACGAGCGCATCGCCGCCGGCCACGACGCGCGCGACCGCCTCCTCCTGCAAGCCGCGGAAGGCGGGGAAGCCGAAGACGCGGTGGAGGATCTCTTCCGGACCCGCCGCGTCCGGCGGCACCTCACGTCTCAGCAGGGGCCGCCTCGAACTCCGCGGGACGCAGCAGCCGGGCGAGACGGTCGAGCAGGCCGTTGACCATGCGCGGCTCGTCGCCGGTGAAGAAACCGTGTGCCACGTCGAGATACTCGTTGATGACGACGCGGGCGGGGGGGCCGTCCAGCATCGACAGCTCGGCGCCGCCCGCGCGCAGCATGGCGCGGAGCACCGGATCGAGGCGCGGCAGGGGCCACTCGGGCGGCAGATGCTCGGCGAGCATCTTGTCGAGCCGGTCCTGCTGCTCGACGGCCGTGCGGACGATGCGGGCGAACAAGGGCACCTGCGCGTCCGGTACGCGGCCCTCCGCGAAGGCTTCCGGCGGCGCCTCCTCCGTGCCGGGCAAGATGCCGAGACGGTGACGGATGAACTGCTCGATGACGGCCTCCGCAGCCTCCTGGCCTTGCTCGCTCTGGAACAAGGCCTGGGTCGCTGCGACGCGCGAGGCCGTGCGCGGGCGGGAGGGTGGCGGACCCCGATGCGGCTTGCCCTGGGGAGCGCGGCTCATGACCAGCTCTCCACCCGGCGCGCGATCGCGACCTGCATCAGCGCCGCCGCCGCCGCTTCCGCACCCTTGTTGTGCCCGTCCCGGCCCGCGCGGACCACGGCCTGCTCGATGCTGTGCACGGTCAGTAGCCCGGTGCCGAGGGCAACGCCGAACTGCAGGGCGACCTGCATCAGCCCGTCCATGGAGGAGCGGCAAACGTACTCGTAGTGATCCGTCCCACCGCGCACGACGCAGCCGAGCGCCACGAACCCGTCCCACCGCTTCGGCCCGCGCAGCGCGATGCGGATCGCTTGGGGCAGCTCCAGCGCGCCGGCCACGTCGAGCACGTCCACGGCGGCACCGGCCCCGTCGAGCATCTGGCGCGCCCCCCAGAGAAGGCCGTCGGCCACGTCCTTGTAGTAGGGTGCCTGGACGACGAGCATCGCGGGCGGCGTGCCGGGCACGTTCGGCGGCTTCGGCAAAGGCGCGTCAGCCGTACTCAAACGCCCGGCTCCAACGGCTGCTGGTCCACGATGTTGAGGCCGTAGCCTTCCAAGCCGATCACGGTGCGCTGCGTATTGGAGAGCAGGATCATGTCGCGTACACCGAGATCCACCAGGATCTGCGCGCCGATGCCGTAGTCGCGCAGCACGGGACGCGGCCGCGGGCTGCCGCGCATTCCGGCGACGCGCTCGCTCAACGCGGTAGGGCGCGGGTCCCGCAGCAGCACGATGGCGCCCCGGTTCTCGGCGGCGATCAGGCGCATGGCGGCCGAGAGCGTGGGCCAGGACGCGCCGCCCACCCAATCTCCCATGAGGTCCACCTGGTGCATCCGCACGAGCGCGGGCACGGGCGCAGCAAGCTCGCCCTTGGAGAGGACGAGGTGCTCGGCATACTCGACCGTGTTGGCATAGACCGCGAGCCGCCACTCGCCGCCGATCGCGTGGTGCAGCACCCCTTCCTCGACCCGGCGCACCAGGCGCTCGGTGCGGCGGCGGTGGGCGATCAAGTCGGCGATGCTGCCGAGCTTGAGATTGTGGCGCTGCGCGAAGGAGATGAGATCGGGCAGGCGCGCCATCGTGCCGTCATCGTTCATCACCTCGCAGATCACGCCGGACGGGTTGAGGCCGGCAAGCCGGGCGATGTCCACGGCCGCCTCAGTGTGCCCGGCGCGCACCAGCGTGCCGCCCTCGCGCGCGACGAGCGGGAAGACATGGCCAGGCGTCGTGATGTGGTCGCGCCCGCACTCCGTGTTGATCGCGACGGCGACGGTGTGGGCGCGGTCATGCGCCGAGATGCCCGTGGTCACGCCTTCGGCAGCCTCGATGCTCACCGTGAACGCGGTCTGGTGCCGCGTGCCGTTGGCGGCGGCCATGAGCGGCAGCCCGAGGCGTTCGACGCGGCTCCGGGTCAGCGCGAGGCAGATCAGGCCACGGGCATGGCGCGCCATGAAGTTGATCGCGTCGGGGGTGGCGAACTGCGCAGGCACCACGAGGTCGCCCTCGTTCTCGCGGTCCTCGTCGTCCACCAGGATGAACATGCGCCCGGAGCGCGCCTCCTCGATCAACTCGTCGGCCGAGGAGAGATAGGTGGATAGGGTCGCGCTCTTCATGATGTCTCCGCGAGCCGGGCTACGTAGCGCGCCAGCATGTCTATCTCGATATGCACCTGGTCGCCGGGCTGCAGGAGTCCCAGCGTCGTCGCCGACCACGTGTGAGGGATCAGGTTCACCCCGAAGCGGCTCCCGTCAACCCAGTTGACCGTCAGCGAGACGCCATCAACGGCGACGCTGCCCTTCTCGGCAACGAAGCGCCCCAGCTCGGGCGGCAGCTCGACGACGACGCGATAGGACCCATTCTCGGACTGCAGTTCGACAAGCGTGCCGAGGCCGTCCACGTGGCCGCTCACGATATGACCGCCCAGCTCGTCGCCGACGCGAAGGCTTCGCTCCAGGTTGAGCCGCGTGCCCTCGCGCCAGCCGCCGAGCCGGGTGCGGGCCAGCGTCTCGGCGGACACGTCCACCGCGAACCAGTCCTCGCCCACGGCCACCGCGGTCAAGCAGCAACCGGCGCAGGCGACGGACGCGCCGAGCGGGATGCTCGCCGTATCCTGCCAGGGCGCGGCGATGGTGAGACGCATGTCGTGGCCATCGCCGATGGGCGAGAGCGTCCGCACCTCGCCGACACCGGTTATGATGCCAGTGAACATCCTAAGCGCCCATCCTGCACTCTCCGTCACGCCTGCCGGCTGCCTGCGTCGAGAGAACCAACGTGACCTGCCGCATCCTGCCTTTCAATAGCGAGTGGAGACGCAGCTGGCCTGCAAGCACGTTGGTCACGCCAAGGGGCGCGACCCGGCCTTACGATGAAATGCCGTAAGCCAATCGTCTCCTGCGGAGCGCGCCGCGACGCGCTCGAAGCACGGCATCGTCGCGAGCGTCGCGATGCCGAGCGGTCCGGTGGCGGCCAACGCGTCGGCGCCGAGCACGGCGGGGGCGTGGAACCAGGCGAGCCGATCCACGAGGCCCGCGCGCAGCAGTCCGCCTGCAAGGCCGGCGCCGCCCTCGACCAGAACCCGCGTCAGCCCGGCTCCGCCGAGCGCGCGCAGCGTATCTGCGAGGTTGAGGCCGCCCTGCCCCTTCCCGACCTCCATCAGCCGCACCCCCTGCCCCGCCAGCGCCTCACGCCGCGCCGCCGCGGCATCCGGGCCGTGCAGCACCCAGACCGGCGCCTCGCGCCCGGTCCGTGCGAGCGTCGAGGCGGTCGGCAGGCGAAGGTGCGTGTCCACGACGACGCGCACATCCGGCACGGGCTTGAAGCCCGGCAAGCGGCAGGTGAGCGCCGGGTCGTCGGCGAGCGCCGTGCCGATGCCGACCATCACGGCGTCGTGCCGGCCGCGCATCGCGTGCGCCAGGCGACGCGCCTCCGGGCCGGTGATCCACTCGACTCTCGCCCGCTTCCGTCGCGATACGGCCGTCGAGCGTGGTCGCGAGCTTGAGCGTGACGAGAGGCCGTCCGTCACGCACGCGGGTGAGGAACCCGGCCTGCGCCTCCTCGGCCTCGCGGGCAAGCAAGCCCAGCTCGACCTCGACGCCGGCCGCGCGAAGGCGCTCCAGGCCGCGCCCGTTCACGCGGGAGTCGGGATCGCCGAGTGCCACGACGCAGCGCGCGACGCCCGCGGCAACGAGCGAGTCGGCGCAGGGCGGGGTCTTCCCATGATGGCTGCACGGCTCCAACGTGACGTAAGCAGTCGCTCCCCTCGCCTGCTCGCCCGCCTCAGCGAGCGCCCGCGTCTCGGCGTGCGGGCGACCGCCGGGCGCGGTCCAGCCGCGGCCGACGACCCGGCCGTCCTGCACGATCACGCAGCCGACGGCGGGGTTGGGCCACGTGTTGCCGAGGCCGCGCCCGGCGAGCGCGAGGGCCGCGCGCATGTGGGCTTCATCCTCCATGCGAGCCTATGTTGGCGCGTCGAGCTGGCCGAGGAACGCCTCGAAGTCCCGCGTCTCCCGGAAGTCACGATACACGCTCGCGAAGCGGACGTAGGCGACCGCGTCCACCTCCCGCAGCGTCTCCATGACCAGCTCGCCGAGCTGCCCGCTGGACACGTCGCTGTCGCCCGACGCTTCGAGGTGGCGGACGATGCCGTTGACGATGCGCTCGACGCGCTCGCCGTCCACCGGGCGCTTGCGCAGCGCGGTCTGGATGGAGCGGGCGAGCTTGTCGCGGTCGAACGGCACCCGGCGGCCGTTCTTCTTGACCACGGTGAGTTCCCGGAGCTGGACGCGCTCGATAGTGGTGAAGCGCTGGCCGCACGCGCCGCACGCCCGGCGGCGGCGGATGGCCGAGCCGTCCTCGGCCGAGCGGCTGTCCTTGACCCCGGTGTCCTCGTGCCCGCAGAACGGGCAGCGCATCGCTTATCCCCCGTATATCGGGAACCGCTGGCAGAGCGCCTGCACGCGGGCCGCGACCGCCTGCTCGACGGCAGCGTTTGCGCCGTCGTTGGATTGGGCGAGGCCGTCGAGCACCTCGCCGATCATGCGCCCGACTTCGCGGAACTCGGCTGTCCCAAAGCCGCGCGTGGTGGCGGCGGGCGTGCCGAGGCGGACACCTGACGTCACGGCGGGCTTCTCCGGGTCGAACGGGATCGCGTTCTTGTTGGCCGTCATTCGTGCGCGCTCCAGGCTCGCTTCGGCGGCCTTGCCGGTCGTGCGCTTGGGGCGGAGGTCCACGAGCATGAGGTGGCTGTCAGTGCCCCCCGTGACGATGTCGCAGCCCTGCTCGACCAAGGTCGCGGCGAGGGCGCGCGCGTTCTCCAGGATGGCCCGCTGATAGGCACGGAACTCGGGGCGCAACGCCTCGCCGAAAGCGGCGGCCTTCGCGGCGATGACGTGCATGAGCGGCCCGCCCTGCAGGCCGGGGAAGACGGCGGAGTTGATCTTCTTGCCGATCTCAGCGTCGTTGCTGAGCACCATGCCGCCGCGAGGGCCGCGGAGCGTCTTGTGCGTCGTCGTCGTGGTGACATGGGCGTGGGGCAGCGGGCTGGGGAACTCCCCGGCGGCGACCAGCCCGGCGAAATGCGCCATATCGACCATGAACAAGGCGCCCACCTCGTCCGCCACCCGGCGGATGCGGGCGAAGTCTATGGTGCGCGGATAGGCGCTGCCCCCGGCGATGATCAGCTTCGGCTTCCCGTCACGCGCCAGGCGCTCCAGCTCCTCGTAGTCGAGCAGCCCGTCCTCGCGGCGGACGCCGTATTGCAGCGGGTGGAACCACTTGCCGGAGAGGTTGGGTGCGGCGCCGTGGGTGAGATGGCCACCGGCGGCGAGGCTCATGCCGAGGATGGTGTCGCCGGGCTGCAGGAGGGCGAGGAACACGGCCTGGTTCGCCTGCGCGCCCGAGTGCGGCTGAACGTTGGCGAAGGAGCAGCCGAAGAGCTGGCAGGCGCGCTCGATGGCGAGGCGCTCGGCGCGGTCCACCTCGGCGCAGCCGCCGTAGTAGCGTCGGCCGGGGTAGCCTTCGGCATACTTGTTGGTGAGTACGGAGCCCTGCGCCTCGAGCACCGCGGCAGAGACCAGGTTCTCGCTCGCGATCAGCTCGATGCCGTCCTGCTGGCGGACCAGTTCGGCACGCAGGGCGTCGGCGAGCTCCGGATCGGTCTCGGCGAGCGGGGCGGAGAAGAAGCGGTGCTGGCTCTGCGCGGCGGATTGCTCGTTCATGGGGCGGGTTCCTGGTCGGCTGGTCACGGGCGGCTTACCATGGGCGGTGCGGCGGGGCTACACCAGGCTATGCGAGGTCAAGCTATGCGAGGTCGGTCTTGGCGAAATCCTCGCCTTTGTAGAGGAGCTTGGCCCTGTTGGACTTGGCGCAGGCGTAGGCGAAGCAGTCACCCATATTGAGCGCGGCCGGATGCCGCCCCCTTCCGAATTGGGCATAGGCTTCGGCCGCTATCTCCCACTCTTGCTCACCGATCCCGACGAACTGGAAGCGGCCCGCATCCAGGAAGCGCCGGACGTGGGCGCGGGCGGTTGGCACGGAGAAGGTGTAGGATCGGCAGAGCCCGGCCACGGTCTCCCAGACCGACAGGGCGGAGCAGAGCCGCAGCTGATCGGCGTCCAGCGCGTCGGCAAGGGCGTCGGCTCCATCCTCCTCGATGATGATGGCGATAAGGGCTGAAGCGTCCGCGAAGATCATCACAGCCCATCGGACAAGTCATCGAAGAAGGCCTTGTCGGCGACCTCGCCTGTGCGGGGTGGGAGCGGATGGGTGGCGCGGAGAGCGGCGAAACGGTCGCGGAGCGGAACTGCCCCTTCTATCCGGTCCAGCTCTGCCTGCACGGCGACCTTCACCGCATCCTGTTTCGAGACGCCGCGCAGCTTCGCAAGCTGGGTCACAAGCTGGGCCGCGGCATCGTCCTTGATATAGAGGGGCATGAATGTCTCCTTGGATATCCGAATGCTTCATAGAAGATATCAGGATATCCAAGCCGCCGCAATTCACGTGGAACGTTTGCCGACCCCCCGCGGGTGAGTGCCGTAACGGGGCCGATTGCGGCGACGGACGGCAGCATCATAGATTGCGCCGCGAGCGACGCCAGTTGCTCGGAAACCATAGGGAAGATCGTCCATGAAAATCGGATTCGTTCACGCCGCAGTCGCTGGGCTGCTGGTCGCCACGCCCGCCTTCGCGCTTGAAGCGGCAAAGACCGTTGATGTCGCGGCCAGTCCTGAGAAGGTATGGCAGACGATAGGCAATTTCTGCGGCATCGCCGACTGGCACCCGGCAATCACCAAATGCGTGCCGGGCGAGCAGAACGCGATGCCGACGCGCACACTGACCCTGAAGAACGGCGCAACCATTGTCGAGGGACAGACCGCGCGCAGCGATCCCGAGATGCAGTACTCCTACACGATGCTGCAGACCCCCCTCCCGGTGTCGGATTACCATTCGACGATCTCAGTGACCAAGAAGGGCACCGGCTCGGAAATCAGCTGGAAGGGCACCTTCGACGCCAAGGGTGCCTCCGATGCGGACGCCACCAAGGCGATCCAGGGCATATACGACAGCGGCCTGGACGCCCTTGCCGCCAAGTCGCAGGGCTGAATGCACCGGGTGCGGGAGGGTCGCGCCTCCCGCACCGGACGCTGCGAAGGCTCCGCTGCGTGCTATGCGTTTTCGGCAGCGTCCTTCGCATGGGTGAGCTATCATCCCGCCAAGCCTGCCGCCGTCGCTACCCTTGGGGAACGGAGATGACGCCGTGAGCCGCCTGACCAACACCCTCGATCACGCTGCCTTCGTCTCGACTGCGCCGCGGCGCACGGCCCCTGCCCTCTATGGCCGAAGCGCTCTCGCCGTGGCCGTCGCCCTCGCCGTCGCTGCCGCTTTCGTGGCAGGGCACGATGCGGCATCGGCCCGCGCTGTGGTGATTGCCGGACCGGAGCTGACCCGCTTGCTGCGGTTCATGGCGGTCCTCAAAGGGGTCTGCGCCGCGGGTGCCGTCGCCCTGGTCTGGTGGCGGTCCGGCTATCCGGCGACGCTTCGCGTGACGATGTCCTACGTTGCCGCCTGCCTCCTGATGGCGGCCGGGCCTGGCCTCATCTGGTCCATGGCGCACGTCGCCCTCGGCGCCGTCCTGTTCCATGCCGGTCTCGCGCTGCTGCTGCTGGTGTGCTGGACCGATCGCGCAAGCACGGAGGACCTCCTGGCCGGACTTGGCGCGCCCCGTGCGCGGCACGGCCCGAAGGTGCCGCCGATCAGCGCCGTGTGACCGGCACGGCGACCTCGTTGCGCCGGAACGGCGGGAGCGTCCAGGGCGGATCGTAGAACCACGCCACGGCCGCCCCGGTCGGCTGCCAGCGCTGCCCTGGAGCGTCCGCAGCAACTCGCCGCTCCTTCGCCTCGACCGCTTCCGGAGCCGTCGAACCGGAGAAGCGGAGCACGGCCATCGTCTCGCCCGGCACCGGGACGAGCCGCACCGCCGGGTCGAGCGGCTGGGGCAGCGTCTCCATCGTGTATTTCGCCGGCATGAAGAAGCGGATCGTCCATTGCCCAGACGCGCCGCGGGCCTGCGCGACCGGCGCCGTCATCGCGATCGCTTCCTTCGCCTGTGCGACGGGTGCCGTCATCGCGACTTTCGCGCGTGAGCGATTGTTGCCGAATATGTAGCCTGCAAGGCGCCGGAACCCCGTGCTGCGCGCCTCCATCTCGCCGCCGTCCACCGACGTCTCCGCGGCGATGCGCGGCGCATACTGCCGAACCTCGACCGCGCCCACGCGCTCGACGATGCTGAACGCCGGCTCCTCGGCCTCACGCACGCCCACGACCGAGCAGGCCGCGAGCGAGGCACCCGTCAGCACCGCAGTGAGCTTCGACAACATCGGCAGCCTCCTCTCACCTTTTCCAGCGTGCCCAACCGATCACGCTGCCCGCCGTCCCGGCACCCCTTCCGGGACAGAGAAGAACTCCGCCACCCGCTCGATGCTCGGTTGGTCCATCAGCGCCGGCGCGTGCCCGGCATTGGACACCACCATCGTCTCCGCGCCGCTCCGCGCCATGCGGCGCAGCGTCACATCGAGCAGTAGGTCGCTCTCCGCGCCGCGGATCGCCAGCGTGGGCACGCGGATCTTGTCCCACCACGGCCACAGCTCCACCGTGAACGGCACCTGCTTGCGGATCGGCGTCGCGATCCCTGGATCGTAGTGCAGCGCCCAGCGGCCGTTCGGGAGCGTGCGCGCGCTGGTCTCGGCGAGATGCGCCCACTGCGCGTCTGTGAGAAGGCCGAACGGCGCATGGATGTGGCGCAGGTGCTGCTCCAAGGCCCACAGCGTCTCGAACTGCTGCTGCACGCGCATGTAGTCGCGGATGCGGCGCAGCGCCGCCGCGGGGATGGTCGGCCCCACGTCGTTGAGCACGAGCCGCGAGATCGGGTTGCCGACGCTGCTCGCCACCATCATGCCGCAGATGCCACCCAAGGACGTGCCCAGCCACATCACCGGGCCGCCGAGCTGCGCGAGCAGGTGGGAGAGCGCCTGGACGTAGCTGGCCGGCTCGTAGAGCGAGGCGTCGGGCAGCCAGTCTGAGCCGCCGCGGCCCGGCAGGTCCGGGCAGACCACGTGGAAGCGGCGCGACAGCGCCCGCGCCAGCGCGTCGAAGTCCCGCCCCGTGCGCGTCAGGCCGTGGACGCAGACGATAGCGGGCGCCTGGGGATCGCCCCACGCCGTATGCGCCATGCGGTAGTAGGCGCCGGCCAGGAGATAGCGGGTCTCGCCCGGACGAGGAACCACGCTAGATGACGCCCCGCTCGCGCAGCCCGGCGAGTGCGGCGGCGTCGAGGCCCAGCCGCTCCGAGAGCACGCTGTCCGTATGCTCGCCGAGCGTCGGCGGCGGCAGGCGGTAGGCGGCAGGCGTCTCCGACAAACGCACGGGATTGGCGATCACGTCCACGCCGTCCGGCGCCGCGGCGTGCGGCATCCGCACCACCATGCCGCGCGCCTGGACCTGCGGATCTGCGAACACCTGGGAGAGCTGGTTGATCGGCCCGCAGCCCACGCCGAGCCTCTCCAGCCGCTCGATCCACCATGCCGTCGGATGCGCCTGCATCACGGGGGTGAGCGTGTCGGTGACGAGCTGGCGGTTGCGCACGCGCTCGGCGTTCGTCGCGAAGCGCGGGTCGGCGAGGAGATGCGCGAGATCGAACGCCTCGCAGAAGCGCTTGAATGTCGGGTCGTTGCCCACGGACAGCACGACGTAGCCGTCCTGCGTGGGGAAGACCTGGTAGGGCACGATGTTGGGATGCTGGTTGCCCAGGCGCGTCGGGTCCTCACGGCTCGCTAAGTAGTTCATGCCCTGGTTCGCGAGCCAGGCCACGTGCGTGTCGAGCATTCCGATATCCACCTGCTGGCCCTGGCCCGTGGCATCACGATGCCTGAGCGCGGCGAGCACGCCGATGCAGCCATAGAGCCCGGCGAACAGGTCGGCCACCGGAATGCCCACCTTCTGCGGCAACCCGTCCGGCTCGCCCGTGAGGCTCATCACGCCGCCCATGGCCTGGATGAGCGAGTCGTAGCCCGGCCGCGGCGCGTAGGGGCCGGTCTGGCCGAAGCCGGTGATGCTGCAATAGACGAGGCGCGGGAAGGCGTCGCGAAGCTGCTCGTAGCCGAGGCCATACTTGGCAAGCGCGCCGACCTTGAAGTTCTCGACCAGCACGTCGCTCCGCGCGATCAGCTTGCGCGCGATCTCCTGGCCTTCGGGCTTGGCGATGTCGAGCGTGACGGAGCGCTTGTTGCGGTTGACGCCGAGGAAGTAGGCGCTCTCCTGCGTGCCGGGCCAGTAGGGCGGCGCGAAGCCGCGGGTATCGTCGCCGCTGCCGGGCTTCTCCACCTTGACCACGTCAGCGCCGAGGTCGGCGAGCATCTGCACGCAGGTCGGCCCCGCGAGCACGCGCGTGAGGTCGAACACCGTGACGCCGCCCAAAGGGCCGCTCAAGGGCTACTCTGCCGGGGTTCCTCCATTGCTGCTCCTGTCCGCTGCCCTTGTTTGGACACCCCGGCGGGTCCATGGTTGCTACGGTTATAGGCAACCCCGCCGCGGAGGCAACGCCGGTGCTCCACCAGGTCAAACGCGAGATGTCCACCCTTGGACCCGTCATGGCGGTCCGTGGATAACCCTGCCATGGGTCAACCGGAGGAAGGCATCCCGCCCGAGTTGCGACCCGATCCGCGGGAATGGAGCTTCGACGTGGAGCGCACGCTGCAAGCGGTCGCGGCGCTGCGTGCCGTCGTGCCAGAGGACGCCTTCACCGCCGGGACGCTGGGCACGGAGCGCGCGGGCAGCGCCGTTCACGTTCGCGATGGGTTGCTGCTCACGGTGGGCTACCTCATCACCGAGGCGAGCGAGGTTTGGCTGCGGTTCGCGGACGGGAGCGTGGTGCCGGGTCACGCGCTGGCCTTCGACCACGGCACCGGCTTCGGCCTCGTGCAGGCGCTCGGGCGAGTGCCGGCGCCGGTGCTGGAACTTGGCGACTCGCGGCAGGTGCGGGTGGGCGAGCCGGTGATCGTGGCCGCGGCTGGTGGGCTGCCGGCCGCGGTGGCGGCCAAGGTCGGCGGGCGGCAGGAGTTCGCGGGCTACTGGGAATACCTCATCGAGGACGCGCTCTTCACGCTGCCCGCGCACCCGTTCTGGGGCGGTGCGGCCGTGATCGGGGCGAAGGGCACCCTGGTCGGCATCGGCTCGCTCGTCCTGCAGCAAGGCGGCGAGGCGCAGCGGGTGGACATGAACATGGCGATCCCGACCCAGGCGCTGCTGCCGATCCTGGACGATCTGCTGCGCTACGGCCGCGTCAACCGCCCGGCGCGCCCCTGGCTCGGCCTCTATGCCATGGAGGACGACGACGCCCTTCTCGTCGGCGGCCTCGCGGACGGCGGCCCGGCGGACCAGGCCGGCGTGCGCACGGGCGACCGCATCCTCGCCGTCAACGAGACTGAGGTGCCGGACCTCGCCGGGCTGTGGCGTGCCGTGTGGGCCGCGGGGAACGTGGGATCCACGCTCACGCTCACGCTCGGGCGCGGCACGCGAGCCGTCCAGGTGCCGGTGCAATCGGGCGATCGGATGCGGTTCCTCAAGGCGCCGCGGATGCATTGAGAGATCTTGTCATGACGGAAGTGCGCTACACGGTTGGCGACGCGGACGAGCGTCCCTGGGGCGCCTGGCGGGTCGTGGATGCGGGCGACGGGTTCATAGTCAAGCGGATCACCGTACGGCCCGGCGCCAAGCTCTCGCTGCAGTTCCACCGCGGGCGCGACGAGCACTGGATCGTCGTCGCGGGCCACGCCCGCATCACGCGCGGCGAGGCGCAGCGCGACCTCGGCGTGAACGAGACGGTCTTCATCCCGAACGGCGTGAAGCACCGGGTCGAGAACATCGGCATCTCCGACCTCGTCTTCGTCGAGGTGCAGACGGGCACCCTGCTCGACGAGGCCGACATCGTGCGTATCGAGGACGACTACCGGCGGACTTGACCTGCGCTCCCTTCCTTTCCGCGATCTGCTGAACCATTAAGACACTGTGCGCCGCCTATTCCGCGTCCTGCTCGTCTTCGTCATCGCCGTTCTGGTCCTGCTCGCCGCGGGCGTGGGCGGGCTGCTCTGGGCGACGCTGCCGCCAGAGCACGACCAAGTGCGCATCCCAGGCTTGTCCGCACCGGTGCATGTCGGCTTCGACGAGGACGGTGTCCCGCGCATCCGGGCGGCGAGCGAGGCGGACGCGGCGGCAGCGCTGGGCTACGTCCACGCGCGCGACCGCTTGTTCCAGATGGAATTGATGCGCCGGGCAGCTTCGGGGCGGCTTTCGGAGCTGGCAGGGCCGGCGACGCTGCCGCTCGACCGCATGGCGCGGGTGCTCGGCTTACGGCGCCGAGCGGAAACGGAGCTGGCCGCGCTCGACCCGGACACGCGGGGGCTGCTCGACGCCTACGCGCGGGGCGTCAACACCTTGGTCGTCGAGCGCGGACGGTTCGCGGCGCCGGAGTTCCTCGTGCTGGGCCAGCCCGAGCCGTGGAAGCCGGCGGACAGCCTGCTCTGGGGCGAGGTCATGGCGGCGTGGCTGTCGGGCAACTGGCGCGAGGAACTAGCGCGCGCATCGCTCGACGAGGCGCTGCCGCCCGCGAAGGTGGACCAGCTCTGGCCCGCCCAGGATTCGACTCCTGCGCCCTGGGCCGCGCTGTTTCCCGGCGGCGCCGCACGCCGCCTGCTTACCGCCCTGCCCCACTTCCCGCAGCCTTTCACGCTCCCGGCGACCGCGAGCGACGAGTGGGCCGTGGATGGGGCGCACAGCGCGACGGGTGGGCCGCTGCTGGCCGGCGATCCGCATCTCGCCTTCGGGATGCCGGGCCTGTGGTATCTCGCCCGCGTCGAGGTGCCGGGCCGCGTGCTCGCCGGCGCCACCGCGCCCGGCGTCCCGTTCCTCGTGCTCGGCCAGAACGGCCACATCGCCTGGTCGTTCACGACGACGGGGGCGGACACGCAGGACCTGTTCGTGGAGACGACGCTGCCGGACGGACGCTATGCGACGCCGGACGGGCCGCAGCCTTTCGCCGTGCATGAGGAGCACATCGCCGTGCGCGGCCAGCCCGACCAGGTGCTCACTGTGCGCGAGACGCGGCATGGGCCGGTGGTCAGCGACTTCGTGGACCCGAAGGGGCCTGTCCTGGCGCTTGCGGCGGCGAACCTGATGCCGGGGGCTGGGGCTGCTGCGGGACTGCTCGCGTTGAATCGGGCGACCACGGTGGAGGAGGCCGGGCAGGCGGCGCCGCGGATCGCCAGCCCGGTGCAGAACCTGCTCGTGGCGGACCGGACGCGCATCGCCATGTTCACGACAGGGCGCATACCGGTCCGGCGGGCGGGCGACGGCAGCCGGCCGGAGCCGGGCGCGTCGGGGGCCTACGATTGGACCGGCTTCGCCTCGGGCGACGCGCTGCCGCATATGATGTCGCCCGAGAGCGGCCATCTGCTCAACGGCAACGAGCGCACGGCGCCGCCGGACTTCCCGGTGTTCCTGGGGCGAGACTGGTTCGGGGACTGGCGGGCGCGGCGCATCCGGGACCTGCTGGACGCACAGCCGCAGCACAGCGTCGCGGATTTCGCGCAGATGCAGGTGGATGCGAGCAGCCTCTACGCGGTGGACCTCCTGCCCCGGCTGCTCGCCGTCGCGGCGCCGCCCGGCCTGCCCGCGGCGGCGCTGGCGCTGCTCCGCGGCTGGGACGGCGCCATGGAGGTTAACCGGCCGCAGCCGCTGATCTTCGACGCCTGGATGCGACGCTTTCTCGCCGACGTGCTGGCGCGCAACGCGGTGCCTGCGAGCGCCGTCGTGGCAAGGGACGAGTTCACGGCCTGGGTGCTCACGCAAGCTGGCACTTCTTGGTGCGGAGGCGACTGCGCGCCCATCCTCGCGACGGCACTCGACGAGGCGACCCGCGAGTTGTCCAGGCATTACGGCAGCGATCCCTCCCGCTGGCGCTGGGGCGACGCGCACCAGGCCGTGTTCGCCCATCCCATCCTGGGCCGCCTTCCGGTGATCGGGCCGCTGCTGACCGCGCGTGTCGAGCAGCCCGGCGGCAACGAGACGCTGTTCCGCGGCGGCATGGCGCCGGGCACGTTCGACGCCGTGCACGGCGCGGAGTATCGCGGCGTCTATGATCTCGCCGACCCGGACCGGAGCGTGTTCGTCGCCGTGCCGGGCCAGTCCGGCAACCCGCTGAGCAGGCACGCGCGGGACATGCTCGGGCGCTGGCTGCTGGGCGACGGAGTCCGGCTCGGACCAGAAGCCCAGATCAGGGCGCAGACGGTCGAGCTTGTGCCGTGATTGGGACGCCAATGCGCACGCGGGCGTTGACCGTTCCGAGCGGTTACGGGAACATGGAGGTTGGAGCCACGACCGTATGACGTATAAGCCGCCGCGCCGCCCTCAGTTCTTCTACACGACGGCGCCCCTCCCCTGCCCGTATGTGGCCGGCCGCACCGAGCGCAAGGTCGTGACCGAGATCACTGGTCCGGACGCGGACGGGCTGCACGACCGCCTCTCGCGCGCGGGCTTCCGCCGCAGCCACAACATCGCCTACGCGCCGGTCTGCCCAGGATGCCGGGCCTGCGTGCCGATCCGCATTCCGGTCGCCACCTTCCAGCCTGGGCGGACGCTGCGGCGCATCGCGCAAGCGAACCGTGACGTGGACGGCTACGACGTGCCAGCGCGCGCCACGGCGGAGCAGTTCCAGCTGTTCCAGCGTTACCAGCAAGCCCGGCACGGCGACGGTGACATGGCGACGATGAGTTTCTACGACTACCGCGCCATGATCGAGGACACGCCGGTCGAGACGAGCGTCGTGGAGTTCCGCGACATGGACGACCGTCTGGTGGGCGGCTGTCTAGCGGACCGGCTGGGGGACGGGCTCTCGGCCGTTTACAGCTACTTCGCGCCCGAGCTGGAGCGGCGGTCGCTCGGAACTTACACGATCCTGTGGCTGATCGGTCGCGCGCGGGAGCTGGAGCTGCCCTACGTCTATCTCGGCTACTGGGTGGCAGACAGCCACAAGATGGCCTACAAGGCGCGTTTCCGTCCGAGCGAGGTCCTCGTCGGCGGCACCTGGCGCACGCTGACGGACGCGGAGGCGCAGGGCACTGTGCCAACGAGCGTTCCGGAGATGGCGGGGTAGCCGTTGCCGCGCGAGAACGTCACGGTCTTGTCGTAAATCAGACACTATTCTCATCACGAACCCTCGATAGGGTCCGCCCCGGCGATCTGAGCGCCGGAGGGGGATTTGATGGCTAGAGGCAATGGGTATCGGCTTGCACTCCTGACAGGCGTGGTCCTCGCGGCCCTGCCCGTTGCGGGCGGTGCCCAGGCGCAGGACGCTGGCGACGGCACGACGGGGCGCATGAACTCCATCGAGAGCCAGATCCGGGGCTTGCAGAACGAGTTGCGCGCGATGCGCCGCGAACAGGCGGCGCGGGATAGCCAGCTCAAGGCGGCGGAGCGCGATGCGGCCCAGGCGCGCGAGGAGGCCCAGCGCGCCCAGGCCGCAGCCGCGGCGATCCCGCCAACGCGCGTGCAGCTAGGGCAGCCGGGACAGGCTGGGTTCCTGGGTCAGCCGGCACCGGGTCAGCCTGGGTTCGGAATCCAGACCGGCCCAGCCATTCCAGGCTATCAGGCCAACTTGAACGAGAATGCTGGCCAGCAGAACGCCGCAGTGATCCAAGGCCCCGGCCGAGGCAGCATCCGCATCGGCGGCATCACGGTGACGCTGGGAGGGTTCATCGAAAGCGCGGGATTCTTCCGTTCTCGCAACGAAGTCGCCGACATCGCCTCGAGCTTCAGCTCGGGAATCCCGGAGCCGCAGTCGCAGCTCAATCACGAGAACGAGTGGAGGCAGTCGGCCCGGCAGAGCCGCCTCGCCCTGTTGGTCGAGGGCGACGTTGACGAACATCAGAAGCTGGCGGCGTACTTCGAGACGGACTTCCTCGGCGCCGCCGGAACCGCGAACTCCAACGAGTCGAACAGTTACAACCTTCGTATCCGGCAAGCTTATGCGACCTACGACAACACGAACTGGGGCTTTCACGTCCTCGGCGGCCAGTCGTGGAGCATGCTGACTTTGTTCAAGAAAGGCATCATACCCAGACAGGAGGACGTTCCCTACACGATTGACGCGCAGTACGTCGCGGGCTTCGATTGGGCACGGCAGGCCCAGTTCCGGCTCGTCGGAAGCGCGCTGCACGACAAGCTCTGGTACGGTATCTCCTTCGAGGAGCCGCAGACTGTCTTCTACAGTCCCGGAGCCGGTACGAGCGGTGCCTTGTATCCGAGCACCATCGGCACGGTGAACTTCGTGAACACGGGCGGCTCACTTCTCGATCCTACCGCCAACTACAGCGATGACATCGCGCCCGACACCATCGTCAAGGTCGCGGCCGATCCTGGCTGGGGCCACTACGAGATCTATGGATTGCTCAAGTTCATCAACGATCGGGTGAGCCATATCGGCGACGGCAACAATCACACCACGCCGGCCGGCGGCGGCGGCATAGCCGCACGCGTGCCCCTGCTCCACGACGTTTACCTGCGCGCCAGCGCACTCGCGGGCTACGGCATCGGCCGCTACGGCTCCGCACAGCTGCCGGACGCGGTGCTGCGGCCGGACGGCTCGCCGCAGCCGCTGCCGGAGGTCGAGGCCCTGATCGGCATTGAGAGCACGGTTCACAAGAACCTCGACCTCTACGCCTATGTCGGCACCGAGCAGATCGGACGCGAGAGCTTCGTCTCCGGAGGCAAAGGCTACGGCTACGGCAACCCACTCTACATCAACACCGGGTGTGGCGTTGAGCTGAGCAGTCTTGCCTGTGCGGCCAACACCTCCGGCGTCGTGGACGGCACGCTCGGCTTCTGGTACCGACCTCTGACCGGCCCGTACGGCACGCTGCAGGTCGGCGCGGAGTACGAGTATATTCGACGCTCGATCTTCCCTGGCGTCGGCGGCAGCAAGGGAACCGACGACAACGTTGCGTTGGTCAGCTTCCGCTATCTGCCCTTCCAGTAAGGACCCCAGCCGCAGCCGTCGCGCTCGCGCGGCGGCTGCGGAGGGCCTCGATCGCCTACTCCAAGTAGCGCGCCGCCAGATGTGCCTCGAATGCTGCCGGGTCGAGCGGGCGGCCCGTCGCGGTGCGTAGGAGCGCGTTGAAGCCGAGCAGGCTGGCTTGCGCATGGACCCGCTCGCGCAGCCAGCCAACGAGGAGCGCGAGTTCGCCGCGACCGAGCGCCGCATCGAGGCCCGGCACGGCGTCACGTGCCGCTGCCATCAACTGCGCCGCCGCCATCGCGCCTAGCGAATAGCTCGGAAAGTAACCGAACAGCCCGTCATACCAGTGGATGTCCTGCAGGCATCCCCGCGCGTCATCGGGCGGCACGATGCCGAGCAATGCCTTCAGGCCGTCGTTCCAAGCGCCCGGCAGATCGGCCACCTGCAGCTCGTCCGCGATCAGCGCCCGTTCCAGCCGGAAGCGGAGGATCACGTGCGCCGGGTAGGTCATCTCGTCCGCGTCCACGCGGATGAAGCTGCGCTCCACCCGGCGCCAGAGCCGCGCCAGGTTCGTGGGGGCATAGGGCGCCGGGTCGCCGCCGAGGGTGCCGTGCATCTCCGGGCCGAGCCAAGCGAGGAAGGCATCCGACCGGCACGCCTGCATCTCGATGATGAGCGACTGGCTCTCATGCACCGCCATGCCGGCCGCCTCGCCCACGGGCTGCCGGGCGTGGGTCGCGGGAAGCCCGCTCTCGTAGAGCGCATGCCCGGTCTCGTGCAGCACGGCGAGCATGGCGCGCGCCGGGTCGGCCTCGTCGTAGCGCGTGGTGATGCGGATGTCGGTCGGTGTGCCGCCGCAGAAGGGGTGCGCCGAGCGGTCGAGGCGCGCGTGCGCGTAGTCGAGCCCGGCACGCTCGGAGAGCATCCGGCACAGCCCCTCCTGCGCCGCCACGAGCGCGCCCGGCAGGGGCAATGGCGGCGGTTGCTCCGCCTGCCGCGCCTCGGCACGGGGGAGCGCATCGCGCAGAAAGGCCTCGTAGCGCCGGAAAACCGCGTCGGCCTCCGCCGCGGTGACGCCGCGCTGGTAGCCGTCCATGAGCGCGTCGTAAGGCTGTAGGCCGAGCGCCGGGCCGAGCAGGTCCGCGGTCTCGCGCGTGAGCCGGACCACGTCCGCGAGGTGCGCCGAGACGAGCCGGAAGTCGCTCCGCTCCCGCGCCTCACGCCAGACCTTCTCGCAGGCGGAGTTCGCCCGCGCCCGCGCCTCGACGAGATCGCCCGGCAGCGCCGTCGCCCGCGCGTGCTCATGCTGCATCAGGGCGAGGTTGGCGACGCGCCAGGGATCGCCGGCCCCAGGCGCGGCACTCTCGGCTTCCGCCAACTCGTCCGCGACCTCGGGTGCGGTGAGCAGCCCGTGCGCGAGCCCGGCGATCACGGCGAGCTGGTCCCCACGTGCCGCGCCGCCGCCGGGCGGCATCATCGCGGCGGCGTCCCAGCCCAGCACGGCACCGGCCTCGCCCAACGTCGCGATGCGGGCGAAGCGGGCGGCGACTCGGTCATAAGCGTCCCTTGGGGCGGTCATGCAGGTCGGACTTTCTGTCTGACGTAGGTGACGAACACGCCGAGCAGCATGGCCGCGAGGCCGAACCAGGTCAGCGCATAGCCAAGGTGGTTGTTGGGCGGCTGCGGCAGGTGCTGCGCCGGCTGTGGATAGGTTCCGGGCGGCGTGTCCCCGAGCGCGACGACGATGAAAGGCGCAACCTGCATCAGGCCAAGGGCGGCGCCGATGCCCTTGGGATCAGGAGCGAAGAAGCGATGGCTGGCGGGGTCGCCCCGCGGCATGAAAAAGCCTGGTGCCTGTCCCGGCAGCACATACCCGACGACGCTGGCAGGCCGTGGAGCAGGATCAGGTGCGAGTCCGTCCGGCACCCAGCCTTCGTTGACGAGCACCGCCGGTGCGCCTGGCCGTTCGACCACGCCGAGGCGGAAAGCCCCTTCCTGCTCCCCTGTCGGCGTCGTCCGGACGGCGATGCCGTAGAGGCCGACGTCGCGCAGCGTGCCCGTGACCTCGACCTTGCTGAACTGGGCGGGATTGGACGGAGCAGACGGCAGCGGCACGGGCGGCGCGGCCTCGCCGTGGGCGATGTTCGCGAGGATTGCTTCCTTCCACGCGAGCCGCCGGAGCTGCCAGACGCCGAGACCGACGAGAAGGATGAGCGCCGCTGCCGTGGCGAGCGCCGCCCGGAGAAGGGGCCTTATGGCCCCTCGGTGATCGGCGACGCGCCCCACCAGTAGATCGCTACGAAGAGGAACAGCCATACCACGTCCACGAAATGCCAATACCACGCTGCCGCCTCGAAGCCGAAATGCCGGGTCGGCGTGAACTGCCCATCCCGCGCCCGGAACCAGCACACGGTCAGGAAGATCGTGCCGACGATGACGTGGAACCCGTGGAAGCCCGTCGCCAAGAAGAACACGGACGGATACACGCCGCCGCCGGAGAACTTGAACGGCGAGTTCGAATACTCGATCCCCTGGAACGTGGTGAACGCCATGCCGAGCAGGATCGTGAGGCCAAGGCCCATGATCAGGTGCTTGCGGTCGCCCTCGATCAGTGCGTGGTGCGCCCAGGTGATCGTCGTGCCGCTCAGCAGCAGGATCAGCGTGTTGAGGAGCGGGAAATGGAACGGGTCGAAGGTCTCGATGCCGGCGGGTGGCCAGACGGCATGGACGGCGCCCGACACGTTCTCGGGGAACAGCGCGTAGTTGAAGAAAGCCCAGAAGAAGGCCACGAAGAACATGACCTCGCTCGTGATGAACAGAGGTCATGCCGTAGCGTAGGCCGAGGCGCACGACGGGGCTGTGCAGCCCAGGGGTGCGGCTCTCCCTCAGCACGTCGCGCCACCAGAGGGCCGCGGTGGCGAGGATGACCACGATGCCGGCGATGAAGAAGCCCCAGCTGCCGTAATGGGCGATGTTGATGATGCCCACGACCGTCAGCCCGCCGCCGACCGCGCCGATGATGGGCCACGGGCTAGGATCAACGAGGTGATACGGCTGCTTCAGGCCCGAGGTGCCGACCGCCGAAGCTCCGGTGCGGTCAGTAGTGATGTCGGCGTCCATCCGTGTCGTCCCTGCCTAAACGTGCGCGTGCCCTATCCTCTTCGCGCAAATCAGCGCGCGCATCAAGGGTGCCCGACTGGCGCCGCCGGTGTCTGCGGCAGATCGGCCCGCGGCCCGACATGCGGCCCGGCGGACGCCAGAGCACCCGACCGTGCCGCGTCCTTGAGGGAGCGGAAGAACGTGTAGGACAGGGTGATCGTCCTCACGTCCTGCGTGTCCGGGTCGGTCGCGACCTTGGGATCCACCCAGAAGCTCAGCGGGAAATGCATGCCCTGCCCCGCTTCGAGCGTCTGCTGGTTGAAGCAGAAGCAGGCTGTCTTGTGGAAGTAGCGGCCGACCTTCTCGGGAGTCACGTTGTAGGTCGCCACACCTGTGACCGGCGTGTCCGCGAGATTGCGCGCCGTGTAGGTCGCGATCTGCTCCTTGCCGAGCGGCACCGTCACGCTCGCCTGGTCGGGGTGGAATTGCCACGGCAGGCCAGGGTTCGTGTTCGCATCGAAGCGGACGGTGATGCGCTGCGCCACGGCGCCGGGCGCGGCCTCGCCGGAGATCTCCGGCGTGCCGGCGTAGCCCGTGGCCTGGCAGAACACGCGATAGAGCGGCACGGCGGCGAAGCTGAGGCCCACCATGCCGAGGATGAAGATGGCAAGCCCGGCGCCGACCAGATGGTTGCGTCGCATGGTCATGAGGTCGTTACCCTGGGTGCGCCCGACCCAAAACAAGGATCAGCTGGTTTTGAACCGCACCACCGAGATCGCATAGAACAGCGCCACGAGCGCGACCAGGATCGACGAGCATTGCCCAGTTGCGCGCTCGCTGGCGACGGCGGAAGGCGCTCGACTCCGCCGGCGTAAGGTGATTCGGCTCGGCGTTCACGTGAGCCATAAGAGCCAGTGGTCAACCAGGACGGCCGCGAACAGGGCGGCGAGGTAGGCGAGCGAGAAGCGGAACGCAAGCCGTGCCGGGCGGTCTCCGGTCTGGCTGCGGCCGGTCTCGTCCTGCCGATCACGTAGGACGCGCATGGCGCAGGCGAGGAAGCCTACGCCGAGCGCGGCCGCTACGGCGCCGTAGAGCGGCCCCGCGTAGCCAAGCACCCAGGGCAGCAGCGAGATCGGCAACAGCACCACCGTGTAGGCCAGGATGTGCCACCGCGTCCGCCGCGGCCCAGCCACCACGGGCAGCATGGGCACCCCTGCCCGCCCGTAGTCGCCGCAAGCATAGAGCGACAGCGACCAGAAATGCGGCGGCGTCCAGAGGAACACGATCAGGAACAGGATCAGCGGGTAGAAGCCGACCTGGCCCGTCACCGCGGCCCAGCCGATCAATGGCGGGAAGGCGCCCGCGGCACCGCCGATGACGATGTTCTGCGGTGTCCGCCGCTTGAGCCAGATCGTATAAACGAAGACGTAGAACAGGATCGAGACGGCCAGGATGCCCGCAGCCACGGCGTTCGTCGCCAGTCCCATCACCACGACTGAGCCGACGGCGAGCGTGATGCCGAATCCCAATGCCTCGCCCGGCAGGATGGACCCCGCCGGAATCGGCCGCCGCGACGTGCGGCGCATGATCGCGTCTATGTCGCGGTCATACCACATGTTGATCGCGCCCGCGGCTCCAGCGCCGACCGCGATGCACAGCACCGCAGCGAATCCGAGCACCGGGTGGATGTGGCCCGGCGCGACCAGGAGGCCGACCAGGCCAGTGAACACCACGAGAGACACCACGCGCGGCTTGAGCAGCGCAACCCAGTCACGCAACTCGGCTCCAACGAGGAGGGAGGCCGAAGCTCCCCTCCCACCGTCGTCCAGGATCGCGCCGTTAGCCATCACCGTTGCACCCACCCACCGGACTGTAGCCGTCACCGCACTCTCGGCAGTTCCTCGAAGGTATGGAACGGCGGCGGAGAGCTTACCGTCCATTCCAGCGTGGTCGCCCCCGCTCCCCAATAATTGTCCGCGACGCGGACGGGCGAAGTGAACGTGCGGAAGAGCACGTAGAGGAAGATCAGGAACGAGAAGGCCGAGATGAACCCGCCGATGCTGGCCACGAAGTTCCAGGCATGGAACGCCTCCGGGTAGTCCGGGTAGCGCCGCGGCATCCCGGCGAGGCCGAGGAAGTGCATCGGGAAGAAGGTGAGATTCACGCCGATGAACGTCGTCCAGAAATGCACCTGGCCCCAGAACTCCGGATACTGCCGGCCGCTCATCTTGCCGATCCAGTAATAGAACCCGGCAAAGATGGAGAACACGGCGCCGAGGCTCAGCACGTAATGGAAGTGCGCTACCACGTAGTAGGTGTTGTGCAGGATCTCGTCCACGCTGGCGTTGGCGAGCACGATGCCCGGTGACGCCGCCGACGGTGAACAGGAAGATGAACCCGATCGCGAACAGCATCGGCGTCTTCAGGTCGAGCGAGCCGCCCCACATGGTCGCGATCCAGGAGAAGATCTTGATGCCCGTCGGCACGGCGATGATCATGGTCGCCGCCATGAAGTAGGCGCGCGTGTCAACCGAGATGCCCGAGACGAACATGTGGTGCGCCCACACCACGAAGCCGACCACGCCGATCGCGACGATGGCGTAGGCCATGCCCAGATAGCCGAAGATCGGCTTGCGGCTGAACGTCGAGATCACGTGGCTGATCATGCCGAAGCCCGGCAGGATCATGATGTACACTTCGGGGTGGCCGAAGAACCAGAACAGGTGCTGGAACAGAACCGGGTCGCCGCCGCCCTGCGGGTCGAAGAACGACGTGCCGAAGTTGCGGTCCGTGATCAGCATGGTGACCGCGCCGGCGAGCACCGGGATCGCGAGCAGCAGCAGGAACGCCGTCACCAGCATGGACCAGACGAACAAGGGCATCTTGTGCAGCGTCATGCCCGGCGCGCGCATGTTGAAGATCGTGGTGATGAAGTTGATCGCGCCGAGCAGGGACGAGATGCCCGCGAGGTGCAGCGCGAACAGCGTGTAGTCCATCGCCGGGCCGCTCTCGTAGGTATTCAGCGAGAGCGGCGGATAGAGCGTCCAGCCCGAGCCGGAACCCTCGCCGGTGAACAGCCCGAGCATGATGAGGCTGAACGCCGGCACCAGCAGCCAGAACGAGATGTTGTTCAGCCGCGGGAACGCCATGTCCGGCGCGCCGATCATCAGCGGCACGAACCAGTTGCCGAAGCCGCCGATCATCGCCGGCATCACCACGAAGAAGATCATGACGAGACCATGCGCCGTCACGATCGCGTTCCACTGCTGGCCGGAGGAGACGTAGTGCGAGCCAGGGTTCATGAGCTGCAGCCGCATCCAGACGGAGAGCGCCACGCCCATGCAGGCGGCCGTCGCCGCGAAGATCAGGTAGAGCGTCCCGATGTCCTTGTGGTTGGTGCTGAACAGCCAGCGCCTGACGAAGCCGGGGTAGTGCCCGTGCTCGCCGTGCCCGTGCTCGTGGTCGTGGGTCACCGCCGACATAACTACTCTCCTCCGCACTTGCCCATGTGGGCCGGTGCCATCAGTGCGCAACCGCCGCAGCGAGCCGCGTCCCGCCGTTCGCAGGCGGAACCGGGGTCGCGTCGGCGGCGAACTTCTTCTTCGCGTCCGTCACCCAGGCGTTGAAGTCCTGCGGTGCCAAGGCGCGCACCTCGATCGGCATGTCGCTGTGGTTCGTCCCGCAGATCTGGTTGCATTCGCCGTAGTAGGTGCCGGGCTTGTTCACCTCAACCCAGGTCTCGATCACCCGCCCCGGGATCGCGTAGCGCTGCACGCCCAGGGAGGGAATGAAGAAGCTATGGATCACGTCCCCGCTCGTCTCCAGGATGCGGATTTTCTTTCCCACTGGCACGACCACCGGGTTGTCCACGCTCAGGTGGCGGAACTGGCCCGGCTTGAGATCGTCGTCCGCGATCATGTAGCTGTCGAAACCAACGTTGCTCTGGTCGGGGTAGTCGTAATGCCAATACCACTGATGCCCCGTGACCTTGATCGTCATGTCCGGGTTCGGGGTCCGGTCCTCGTAATAGACCAGGCGGAAAGACGGGATCGCGATCGCGACGAGCACGAGCGCCGGCAGCAATGTCCAGGCCACTTCCAACCAGGTATGATGGCTGACCCGGCTCGCCTGCGGGTGAACGCTCGCGCGGAAGCGCCAGATCACATAGACGAGCAGAGCCGCCACGAAGGCCGTGATGACCGCGATGATCCAGAAGATCAGCGTGTTCAGGCTCTCGATGCGGGCCTGCACGGGGCTGCCCGCCGCCTGGAAGCCGATCTGCCAATCGTGCGGCACCTGCACGATGCCCGGCGTGGCGCCTTGCGCAGCACCTGCCGCGGTATCCTGAGCGAGTGCTGGAAGGGCACCGCCCACGAGGAGGCTCATAAGGATGGTCGCGGCACCAAGCCGCCGAAGGAGGTGCACTGCCTTGCTCATCTGGCCCAATCTATCCGAAGCTCATTCATCCAAGCCTGCTGCCCGCGCCGGCCTGCCTTAGTTGGGCAGCTGCACGAGCGTGAACAGCCCGAGGGGCGGCACGGCCTCGAACCCGGCCCGTGCCATGTCCGCAGGCGGCAGCAGGGCCGTGCGCGCGAAGTCTGGATGCCAGCCCAGCTTGCGCGAGAGCGGCGCAAGCGCCCGCTCCGCCCACCAGCGTGGGCCGCGCTCGGCCGCGAAGTGGTTGACGAACAAGAGGTGCCCACCCGGCCGCACGACCCGGCGCATCTCATCAAGCAGCTGCCGCGGGTGCGGCACCACGCTCGCCACGAACATCGCGACGGCCACGTCGAAGGAATTGTCCGCGAAGAGGGTCGCCTCCGCGTCCATCTCGTGGAGGCCTTCGACGTTGCCGAGCCGTTCCTCCCCTACCCGCTTGCGGGCGAGGGCGAGCATCTCGGCCGAGAGATCTATGCCGGTCACTCGCTTGTCCGCCCGGTAGTGCGGCAGGGCGAGCCCGGTGCCGACGCCGACCTCCAGCACCCGCGCGGCGCCCGGCAGCGCGTTCAGCGCGGCCACGGCGCGTCGCCGCCCGAACGCCGAGACGCCGCCGAAGAGCGCGTCATAGACTCCTGCCCAGCGCCGATAGGCCGCGCGGACGGCATCGGCGTCGAGCGCAGTATGGGGTTCACGGACGGTGAGGGTTTCGGCGGCCATGGCGTCCCCTCCCCTACCCTCGCCTGCGCCCCGGATCAAGCCCAGGGATCACACCTTGGCTTGATCACGTCTTGGCTCAGGCTTGGCCTCAGGGCGTCAGGCCGCATCCTCGCGCCGGTCCCGCACCTTGACGTAGGCGAGCTGCGCGTGCGCGTCGCAGTAGGGCTTGCCCGCGATCGCCGGCTCGTCGCAGAAGCGGAAATCCGGGTTGCCGGGCTCGCCGATCGGCCAGCAGCACGGCATGCTGCGCGCAGCACTTCGTGTCGCCGGGACGACCGCACGCAGCGGAGGCGGCGCCGGGCGCTCCTCCAGGCGCTCGGACAAGCGATCCTGGGGCGGCGCAGCGGCCATAGGCGTGGGAGTTGGCCGACGTGCTGGGGCTGGCCGGCGCGGCGTCTCGTCCCCGCGCCGTATGGGCGACGGCCGCGCCGTGAGCTGCAGGCGATGCGCCTTGCCCACGACCGCGTTCTTCGAGATCCCCATGCGCCGGCCGATCTCGGCTGTGGAGTGCCCCTCGGCCCAGAGCGCGCGCAGGCGGGCGATGGTCTCCTCGGTCCAATCCATGGCGCGTGTTCCCCGATTCTGTCTCGAACCGAGCCTAGACCGGCACCCGCCTGCGATCCTATCGCGAGTAACGGGGATAAAGTCGCTTTCCTGTGGAAAAGATCAGTCCGGATTCATCGCCCCGACCCTGTAGTAGTGCCACGTGCCCGGCAGCGTCAGACCGAAGCGAGCGCCGCCGCGGGCGTGGCCACCAAGTCGGTCGGCACCGCCATCCGCGCCCGGTATCCCCGCCAAAGCCCGGCCGTTAACATAGTGATGGCGAGCGTATCGGAGGTGAGGCCCCAGGGTGAGCCAACCATCAGGTTGTGCGTCGTCCAGCACATCTCCGAGCCTAGGAACAGCCAGCGCAGGCGCTGAGTGTCGCGCTGCAGGCGCCCCGACGCAGAGAACAGCCCGCCCGCCTGCGCGAAGGCGGACGGCAGGCCATGCCAGGTCAGCACTGTCACGGCGGCCCCTGCCAAGAGCGTCGCGCCGACGATGCCGAGCCGCACGCCGCGACGCGCGACCACGGCCGCCGTGACGCCCTGGACAATGCCCGCCGCACACATGGCCGCAGCCGTGCTGGAGCCGATGAGCAGGAAATGGATACCGAAGAGACTGGACCCTACAGCCTGGACCGCCAGGATGCGCTTGCGGTGGCGCAGGAGCGGCCAGGAGCTGTTGACGGCAACGGCCAAGGCGCCCACCACGGTCGAGAGGTGCAAGCTGCAGAGGAGCGAGAGCGCGGGTGTCATGATGGCTGGTCCTGGAGGCGAGTATGATGCGGTAGCATCTACAATGATTTGCCCCTTCCGGTCATCAACAAGAACAAGCGATAATGGCATCGCTGGGATGCCGGAGGCGGGGGTCTGGCATCGAAACTGACCCAAGTTCCAAGAGCCGGGCAACCGGAACGATCAGGGAGGCAAAGACAATGAACAGACGCGAATTCGGGATGGCGGCGACGGGTCTCGGGCTGCTCGCCGGCATGGCCGTGCGCCCCGCTCGGGCGGCGGGGAAGCAATACACCATCGCCCTGATCCCCGGCCTGACCACGGACGCCTTCTACATCACCATGCACAAGGGCGCGCAGGCGGCGGCCGACGCGTTCGGCGCGAAGCTGGTGTTCCAGGGGGCGCCCGACTTCAACCCGGTGACGCAGGTGCCGGTGCTGGACGCGGTGATCGGCCGCCATCCCGACGCCATCCTGATCGCGCCCACCGACAAGACGCAGCTCATCCAGCCGCTGCGCAAGGCCGTGGATGCCGGCATCCCGGTCATCACCGTGGACACGTTCATCGGCGACGGCCACTACCAGACCGGCAGCGGCGACGCCGACTTCCCGCTCTCCTACATCGCCTCCGACAACATCCTCGGCGGCCAGATCGCCGCTCGAGCGCTCGCGAAAGCGGTCGGCGACAAGGGCAAGGTGTACGTCTCCAACGTGAAGCCCGGCGTCTCCACCACCGACCAGCGGGAGGAAGGCTTCAAGGACGAGATGAAGAAGCACTCCGGCATCACCGTGCTCGCGACGCAGTTCAACGACGACGACGCCAACAAGGCCGCCTCGCAGTTCCAGTCCGTCTATGCGCGCAACCCCGACCTGGTCGGCGTGTTCGGCGCCAACCTGTTCTCGGCGCTCGGCGCGGGCAACGGCGTGAAGCAGGCGGGTGCCACGGACAAGGTGAAGGTCGTCGCCTTCGACGCACCTGCCTCGATCGTGGACAACATCGGCTCCGGCCTGGTGACGCTCGCCATCGCCCAGCACCCGGCGGAGATCGGCTGGTTCGGCGTCGCCGCGGCCTATGCCCACCTGACCGGCCAATCCATCCCGACCACGATCGGCACCGGATTCACCATCATCGACAAGGCGAACATGACCGATCCGAACATCAAGAAGTTCATCTACTCGTCCTGAGCGCCCCCACGCGGATCCCACCATGGCAACGACGCTCGCGGCCTCCGCCCCGCCGCCCCGGCAGCGGATCGCCTGGGCGGCCGTCCTCGCCTCGATCCGCGCCTGGCTGTTCCTGGCGCTGCTGCTGGCGTTCTTCGAGGCGGCGGCGCGGATCGCCTACGGCACCACGTTCCTGCTCAGCGCCTACAACCTGCGCTCCATCGCGGTGTTCGCCGTGGCGCCGGTGCTGCTCGGGCTGGGGCAGACGCTGGTCATCATCGCCGGCGGCATTGACCTCTCCGTGGGCTTCACGATGGGGTTCGCCTCCGTGATCGCCGCGCACGCGGCGAACGCGGCGGGGGCGAGCGCTCGGCCCCGGCGCCGGGCTGCTCGCCGCTTGCGTGGCCGCACTGGCCGTCTCGACCATCCCAGGGCTGGTGAACGGCTTGCTGGTGGCGCAGCTCCGCATCCCGCCCTTCATCGGCACGCTCGGCATGTACGGGGTGGCGCGAGGCGTGGCCTACCTCGCGGCGGGCGGGACCACGGTGCCGGTGTCCAATCCCTGGCTCGCCTATCTCGGCAACGGCCAGGTCGGCGGCTTCCCGGTGGTGGTGCTGGTAGCGCTCGCCTGCGTGGTCGCGCTGCACTACCTGCTCTCGCAGACGCGCTTCGGGCAATACACCTACGCGATCGGCGGCAACCGGCAGGCCGCGCTGCGTGCCGGCGTGAACGTGCGGCGCGTCACGGTCCTGCTCTACGTGATCTCCGCCCTCACCGCCGGGGTGGACGGGCTGCTCTACACCGGGCGCTTCACCGCCGGCGCGCCGCAGGCGGGCGAGCCGCTGCTGCTGGACAGCATCGCGGCCGTGGTGATCGGGGGTGCGAGCCTGTTCGGCGGCTCCGGCAACGTCATCGGCACGATCATCGGGGCGCTCATCATCGCCGTTATCCAGTACGGCCTCGTATTCCTGGACGTGGAGCCGTTCTGGCAGTTCGTCGCGGTGGGCGTGGTCATCATCATCTCGGTCCTTGTGGACCAGAGCCAGAAGCGGCTGAGCGGCGGGCGGCAAGATGAGTGACTCCGGGCCGCTGCTGGAGGTCCGGAACCTCTCCAAGCGCTTCGGCGGCGTTCACGCCCTGGAGCGGGTCACGTTCGACCTGCACGCGGGCGAGGTGCTGGCGCTGGCAGGCGACAACGGCGCCGGCAAGTCCACGCTGATCAAGATCGTCTCCGGCGTGTTCCCGCCCACCGAGGGCGAGATCCTCTACCAGGGCCGCCCCGTGGCGTTCGCGAACCCGCAGGACGCGCGCGACGCCGGGATCGAGACGATCTACCAGGATCTCGCGCTGGCCGACAACCTCGACGTGGGCGCGAACGTCTTCCTCGGCCGCGAGCCGATGACCCGTTTCCTCGGCCTCCCGCGCATAGATCGCAAGCGGATGCGGGAAGAGGCTGCAAAGTCGCTCGAAGTTCTGGACATCCATCTCGACCGCCTGGACCGCCCGGTGCGCGCCCTGTCCGGCGGCCAGCGGCAGGCGGTGGCGATCGGCCGGGCGATCCACTGGAACGCGCGCGTGCTCATCATGGACGAGCCGACGGCCGCCCTCGGCGTGCCGGAGCAGCGCAAGGTGGTGGACCTCATCCGCTCGCTGAAGGCGAAGGGCGTGGGCGTGATCTTCATCTCTCACAACCTCGCCGACATCTTCGCGGTCAGCGACCGGATCGTCGTGCTCCGCCGCGGCGTCAAGGCCGGGGAGCGCCCGATCGCAGCGGCGAACCCGGACGAGATCGTCCGGCTCATGGTGGGCGGGTGATGCCGGCGGCCCTGTTGGATGACCCTCTCGACCCACGCGCAACATTTGCACCTGACTTCTGCACATTTTATCATGCTGGAATTGCTGCGCTAGACGGCCAATGCATAATTCTTGCAGACCGTGTGAAAACTCTGTGCCGTAACGGCAACAAGCAGCATTCGAACCCTGTGATCCTCGCTGGCGACATAAATTTGCGAGAAGACTGCGGACATAGTCTTTATCTTGCTCGACACCTGTGCGCATCCGAGTTTCCACACAGTCTGCTTGATTTTCGCAACACGCTTGCGGCGCTGCGTAGCATACGAGCAACGGAGTCGGGGAACCGGGAGGAGACCCGGTGATCGTTCATCCCAATACCCGCTTGCCCCGGTTCACTCGCGGCATCCATGATTGCGGCGATAACCACTCAAAGGGACATGACCAATGGCTGCGCTAAAGGTCGGCGATAACGTCAATGTTCGATACGCGGAAGGCATTCCCGAGAACAACTACACCCTGTCCGTGGAAGTGATAGAGATTTGCTCTCCATCTGACTTTATAGGACGTGTCAACTTTATTTTTGCAGCGAGCGGACCCGGTGTGCCCGGAGAAGTTACGGGTGGCGATATTTGCTGCCGCTTGAAGGGGCAACAAAACACATTCAAGAACTCTGACATAATTCAGTGACGTGGGTCATTTGGAACGGCATGGGAGTTTGATTGATGTTCGGGTTTAAAAAGCGAAAGGCGAGCAATCCGCCGCCGGTATCAGCCGCGCTAGGCTGATTCCACATCCTTTTGCTCTCAGGGGATGCTAAGGCACTAAGGATCGCAGAGCCGATCCTCACGCTTTCGGAAAGCGACATGGAACGAACCGCCTTAGTTGTGGACGAAGATGGTCGCGGCGGGATGGTGGTGACGTCTGACGATCCCGGCCCTCTGAAGGCTCGCTACGCATCTCTCGGATTCAAAGTTGGCACAGTTTCAATGCCGAGACGGCGGCCTAACGAAAACGCGCACCTTGTCTCCATGGATTTGCGAATGACAGGCGAGTACCAGGAATTAAGGAGGGATTGGCTTGGTAGCTGATGTGGCCTATTTAACCTCTTGTAAACCTTAACGCTTTAGGCTCGACGTGAGCGCTGCCGCATAGGCCGGACTGTGTTAAGCGCCCCTGCCCGACCGTGCGTGATGGCGGCGAAGTCGCTGCGCCTCCATTACGGTCATTCCCGACGGGAAATCGGAAACTCTAGATTTATGAGTGGGGTGGCTCAGGACCGATACGCGAGGTGGCGGCAGCAAAGTCGGCCTTGATGCGGGCGAGGATAAGGCGCTTGCGCTCGTCGTCTAGTGGCATCGACGGAACGAGCCGGGTGAGCTTCCGCTTGCTCACCACGCCATGCCGCGCAAGCTCCCGGTTGAACTCGATGTCTTTCTCGCGCCCCGCTGCATACTTGGACAGGGCGAGGTCATGAATATCCACGCAAAGCCCGGTCGCCCCGCCCGTGTTCGTGTTGGACAGCCGGACGACGCGTTGCTCCCATCCATGCGGGAGAATGGCCGTGGCCGGGCTGACGCCGTGGCCGTAATAGCCGTGGGTGTCATGGAACGGCGAAAGCTCGCCTATGGCCGCGTCGATCTCCTCGGCACGCTCGGGATGGTTGCGCGGATACACGTCCGCTTCGTCCGACTGGAAGGCAATCGGCGGCAGCTTCATGGGCTGCGCGTGAATGGCCTGGCTGCCGACGACGACGATCTCGGCATCACCCGAGATTTGACTGGCGGCCCGGATGATATGTTCGAGTTGAGTGCGATTCATAAATAGCGAGGCGTTCGGGTTCGGTCAGTATGCCGGTGAACGGGCTGGACTGGCGAAGGCGCGTCGCCTTCTCCGACCGCTCCACCAAAAACCGGGCGACCTGATCGGGGGTGCCTGTCAAGATCTGTTCCCACTCGGCGAGCGCCAGGGACGGGCTGCCATGACTTTCCTGCCATCGGCGCACGTTCCCGCGCGCCTTATGGAGCAAGGCAGGGTCGGTCAGCACCTTCTCGGCGACAAGCCGATGAAGGGCGAGGCTACGCTCGTCGAGGCGGTTATGGTCGCTATAAATCGGCTCCATTTCAGCATTGTAGCACAAGGTGGCGGGCCGACAAATATGTCCTGGACCATCACCTCCAAGGTGAGCGCTCGCGACTGGCGTTGATGTCGCGACTGCTCGACCCGATGCACCGCCGGCACATCGAGTTGCTCGGCGTGGGTCCGGGCGCTCGGGCGCTTGAGGTCGGCTGCGCCAACGGCTCGATCTCCGCCTGGCTCGCCGAGCGCGTCGCCCCAGGCGGCCGGGTGATCGCGTCGATCTGAGGTGATCGCCGTCGATCTCGACCTGTCGCTCATCGACGTGCGGGCACCGAGGCTCGAGCTGCGACAGGGCGACATCGTCGCCGGCCCGGTCGATCCCGGCGGCTTCGATTTCGTGACCGCGCGGGCCGTGCTGCACCATGTCACGGACGTCGATACGGCAACTCGGAACCTCGCCGCCAGCTTGGCGCCAGGGGCGCGATCCTGCTGATCGAGCCAGACTTCCTGCCGGTCAGCGTCGCCGAGCCGCCCGAAGTGCGAGCCTTCTGGAACGGGTGGCTCGCATGGTCGCGCGATCAGGGAATCGACTACGACGTGGGTCGCACGCTGGCCCCGCGGCTCGCGGCGGCGGGCCTCAAGCAGGTCGCGGGCACGGCCGAGACCGCCATCTACAACGGGGGCTCGCCGTGGGCTGCCTACTGGACCCAGACGGTCACTGAGCTACGCGACCGGCTCGTGGACTCGGGGCGGCTCGACGGCCAGCTCATCGACCGATTTCTCGCCTATTGCGCCGATCCGCGCTGGTGGACGCAGACCATCGCCTTCACCGCCGTCCACGCCCGCGCTCCCGGCGACCAACGGCTTGTCTTGAAAGGGTAGCCCGCCTTGCTTGATGAATGAGCAGCGTCGGGCCGCTCAGGTGGCGTCGTGCCAGCGGCCCTTACTATGCCCGATGCGTCACCCACCCCGCCATGGCCGGCAAAATCTCCGTCACGCCATCGATCCAGCGCTTGACGCCGCAGGCGACAAACTCCCCTATCCTCCCCGATGTCCTCCACGCCCTCCCATCCCGAGCCGGCCAACGACGCCAGCCCCGCCCAGGCGAGCCCCAGCCTTGCACACCAGCGTGACGAGGACGCCCAATACTACCGCGAAATCCTCCACGAGCTGATCGAGATCGGCGCCGACCTCGCCCGCGCCCTCCACCGCCAGGCCGCCCCGAGAGTCCAACAGCCAGCCCAGCGCCGCGCCCGCCCCAGCAGGGACACCCCAACCCGACCCTACCATCGCCTTCGAGCGCATCGCCCGCACCCTCCGCCGCACCATCGCCCTTGCCCGCAAGATCACCGACCCCGCCCCACAAGGCCCAGCCCAGGGCGCGCACCAGCGCCGCCTGAGCGTGCGCAAGCAGATCATCCGCGAGGTCGAGGACACCATCCAGCGCCGCACGGACGGCGCCGAGGCCGAGGCGCTGCACGCCGAGCTCTACGAGCGCCTGGACGATCCCGACCTCGACGACGACCTCGACCAGCAGCCGGTGGCTGAGATCATCAACTCGATCTGCCGCGACCTCGGCATCGAGCACTTCCCCGGCACCCATCCCTGGAAGCGGCGCCGGCCCGCGGACGTGCGCGCCCTCTGCGCCCGCGCAGCAGCTCCCAGCACGCCACAGCCCACGCTCGCCCAGCCCAGGACAGGCGACCCGCGCCCTGCGCCGCCGCCCCACCGCGCCCGGACCGGCACCGACCCGCCAAAACCCTGATCAGGGTCCCCGGCCACCACGGTTAGCGGCCGGCCCGGTCAGCTTTCAGCGCGGTTCGCATACGCGACAGAATCCTACCCAGCCGCAGACCGCTGGCTCCGCAGCCGCTGCGCATACACGTTGATGATCAGCGCCGCGAGCAGGATCAGCCCGCGGATCAGGATCTTGAGGAAGCTGTCTATCCGGATGTGGTCCAGCCCGTTGTTCAGCACGCCCAGCACGAACAGCCCGATGATCGTGTTCCCGATCCCCCCCTGCCCGCCGAACAAACTGGTCCCGCCCACGACGACGGCCGAGATCGAGTTCGAGCAGATACGTCTCGAACTCGTCCTGCTGCGCGCTGCCGAAATGCGCGACCCCCAGCATCCCGGCCAGCCCGGCGCACGCCGCCGAGATCACCATCGCGCCCCCGATGACCACGCGCACGTTCACCCCCGAGTATTCCGCCGCCTCCCGGTTGCCGCCGACCATGTAGATGTAGCGCCCGAACCGCGTGTAGGTCAGCACCACGTGGCCCACGAGCAGCACGACGCGCCGCCACGATCACGATCCACGGCACCGGCCCGAGCGAGTCGTTGCCGAGCACCTGCACGACATGCGGCACCGCGTAGGCGATCTGGCCGCGCACCAGCATGGCCGAGATGCCGGCGGCGATCTGCAGCATCGCCAAGGTCATGATGAACGACGGGATGCCGATCTTCGTCACCCCGAACGCCGTCACGCCGCCCAGCGCCACGCTCGCGAGCAGCGCCAGGATGATCGCGACCGCGCCCGGCAACGGCACGTTCGCGATGTTCACGCTCGCGTCCTGCGCCGTGAAGTAGGCGAGCACGATGCCGACCGCGTTGGCGACGCTGGCCACGCTCAGGTCGATCTCGGCGCACAGGATCACGAAGGTCAGGCCGACCGCGATGATCGCCGTCACCGAGATCTGCTGCAGGATGTTGCCGAGGTTGTCCCACGTCGCGAAGGACGGGCTCAGGGCGCTGAACAGCACCGCGAGCACCAGCAGCGTGCCGAACGGCGCCACGTTGCGGAGCTGGCCCCGCAGCCACGCCCCCGCCCGGCGCGGTGGTGCCGGGGCCGGCGTGTCGGTCGCGGGCAGGGTCATGGGGCGCCTCTCATGCCGCGGCGAGCAGCCGGTCCTTGCTCACGGCCCCGCCCGCGAACTCGCCCGTGATCGCGCCACGCCGCATCACCAGGATGCGGTCGGCAAGCGACAGCACGGTCTCAGGCTCCGTGGAGACGACGAGCACGCCTACGCCCTGGTCGCGCAAGGACCGCACGATCCGCACCACGTCGTCCTTCGCGCCCACGTCCATCCCCCTGGTCGGCTCGCTGAGCAGCAGCAGCTTAGGCAGGTGCGTCAGCCACTTGGCGAGCGCCACCTTCTGCTGGTTGCCGCCGGAGAGCGTGCCGAGCGGCCGATCCACGACCGGCGGGCGGATGTGCAGGCGCTCGACGTGGCCCGCCGCGATGGCGCGCTCGACGCCGGGTCGCAGCAGGAGGCGCGAGATACGGTCGAGGATGGTGATCGAGACATTCTTGAACACCGGCTCCCCCGCGAACAGCATCGCGCGCCGGCTCTCGGGCACGAAGGCGATGCCCGCGCGCTTCGCCGCCGTCGTGTTCCGCAGCCGCACCGCCCGGCCCGCGACCTCCACGCTTCCCCGCTCCAGGGCGCGCTTGCCGAACAGCGCCCGCGCCAGATCGAGCTGACCCGCGCCCATGAAGCCGTAGATCCCGAGCACCTCGCCCGCGCGCACGTCCAGCGACACGTCCCGGAACGCGCCCGCGCTCGCCAGCCCCTCCGCCCGCAGCACCACCGGGCCGCCGGAGCGATCCTCCAGCAGGATCTCGCCCGTGTAGCTCTCGGCAAGCTCCTCGTGACCGCTGCCGATCATGCGCTGGATGATCCAAGCCTTGTCCACGCCGGCGGTCGCGGCGGTCTCGATGACGCGGCCGCCGCGGAACACCGTGACCCGGTCCGAGACGCGCAGCACGTCGTCCAGGAAGTGCGAGATGAACACGATCCCCCGCCCCGTCGCCCGCAGGCGCCCGAGCAAGCTGGAACAGCGTCTCCACCTCCGGCGGCGAGAGCGCGGAGGTCGGCTCGTCCAGGATCAGGATGCGCGCCCCCGAGGACAGCACGCGCGCCAGCTCGACCATCTGCTGCAAGCCGAGCGGGAGCGAGCCCGCGGGCGCCCGCGGGTCCGCCTCGATGCCCAAGCTCCGAAGCTGCTCCTCCGCCCGGCGCACCATGCCCCGCCAGTCCACCAGTCCGAGGCGCCCCACCGGCTGCTTGCCGAGCGCCACGTTCTCCGCGACCGACAGCTCCGGGACGATGGACAGCTCCTGGTGCACCATGCCGATCCCGGCGGCGATGGCGTCGCGCGCCGAGCGGAAGCGCACGGGGGCGCCGCCGACGCGCATCGTGCCCTCGTAGCTCGCGTGGACGCCCGCGATGATCTTCATCATCGTGCTCTTGCCGGCGCCGTTCTCGCCGACGAGGCCGTGGACCTCGCCGGGCAGCAGCGTGAAGTCGGCCCCGCTCAGCGCCGCCACGCCACCGAAGTGCTTGGAGATGTCCCGCAACTCCAGCAGCGGACCGGGCGCGTCCAAGAAGGCGTATCCAAGACGGGCGCCTAGATCAGGAAGTGCTTCTCCATCCACATCATGCCCGGCGCGTTCGCCTTCGTGACGACCGGGCCGTCGGTGATGACGTGCTTCGGGATGCCGCCCTCGCCCGTCTTCTCGCCGCCGACCACGGCCGCCACGCCGGCGACGATCGCGCCGCCGTGGATGCGGCAGGACGGGTTGCGCACGGTGGCGAGCATCCGCCCGTCGGTCACGGCCTGCAGGGCAGGCGGCATGGCGTCGCAGCCGCCGATCAGGATGCTGGTCCGCCCGTGCGCCTTCATCACGTTGTAGGCGGCGAGCGCCATGTCGTCGTTGTGGAAGTAGGCGGCGTTGATCTCGGGATACTTCGTCAGCAAGGTCTCCCAGATGCGCGCCGTCTTGGTCACGTCCCAGTCCGCGGGCGTGGTGTCGAGCACCTCGATGCCCGGATACTTCTTCACGACCGACTCGAACCCGCGCGCCCGCCCCTGGGCGCCGGTATGGCCGAGCGCCCCCTGCGTCATCACCATCTTGCCCTTGCCGTTGATGGCGTCCACCAGCGCCTGCGTCACGGACGCGCCCATGAACTCGTTGTCGGGCGCGAGGAACGAGTGGACGTCAATCGTGTCGAGCGGCGCGATCAAGGTGTCCATGTCGATGACGGGGATGCCGGCGGCGATCATCTTCTTCACCGGGGCCGTCAGCGTGCCGATGCCAAACGCCTGGATCGCCACGAAATCCCATTTCTGCGACGCCATGTCGTCTATGGCGGCCCGCTGCTTGGTGGCGTTCAGCTCGCCGTCGAACCAGGTCACATCGACGTTGAACAGCTTGCCCCACCACTCGGCGGCGGACTTGCCTTGCGCGCACCAGGTCGCTTGCAGCCCGGCGTTGGAGAACGCGGCCTTGAGCGGCTTCTCGGAGCGCCCGACCTCGGCCGCCATCGCGGGGCTGATGCCGAACGCGCCCAGAAGACCCGCGCCGGCCGCCGACGCGGCGGCGGTGCGGATCAGGTCGCGGCGCCGCGTGGGCGGCAAGGCTGGGCTGTCCGGTCATGGTGTTCTCCCTCCGTGGCGATTCATCCTTACGGCGCCGCCATCCTGGAGGGGGAGTGTGCGCCACGGATCACGGAATTGGCAACGCCGTTCTCGGTCGGTAGCGTGAGGCCGAGCAGCGCGCTGCTCCGGCACACGGGTGCGCCGGGCGGCGAGGCCGAGCAGCGCGGGGCAGATCGCAGCGAATGCCGCCGCCGCGCCGGGCAGGGCGCGGATCGCGGCGTGCAGGACGCCCGCGACGCGCATGGGCGAGGCGAGGTCGCGGGCAAGGCGGGCGTGGTAGGTGCGGGCATCAGGAGCCGCCGCGGCGAGAGCCGCGCTGTGCAGCGCGATGGCCATGCCGTCACCCGTCAAGCTCGGGATCACGGCAGCCTGGTCGCCGAGGCGGAAGACACCGGGCAGATCGCTGGGCGCCGGGCGGTGGAGATGGCCATAAGGCACGCGCGCGACGGCGAGCGGGCGCGGCCAGAGCGGTTCCGCGCCCCCGAGCCGCACCCCGAGCCGCGGCGCCTCCGCTCCGAGCGCCTGGATCAATGCCGCCGCCGAACGCCCCGCCGAGCCGAAGCGCGCGGCCGGCGCGATGAGGCACAGATTGGCGACGCCGTCCTCGACTGGCTGCAACCCGGCGTAGCCGCCCCGGAGCAAGTAAAGCTCGACGCAGCCGGCGAGCAGCGAAGCCTGCGCGGGCGCGAGCCGCACGTGCAGCTTCAGCCCGACCAGTGCCTCCGACCGTGCTTCGCGCCCGGCGCCGCGCAACTCGTGCTTGCCCGTCGCGAGGAGCACCATGGCCGCACGGAGTTCCTCGCCCGGCAGCAGCACGGCGCCGTCCGGCCCGATCCCGCGCACAACAACGCCGCGCCGTATCTCCGCGCCTTCCCGCTCCGCCACGTCGAGCAGCGCCGCGTCGAGCCGGCGGCGCGACAGGCCCCAGGCCGGGAAGGGCAGCGCCGCTTCCGCGACCCGGTTCCCATGGGCGAGGCGCACGCGCCCGAGCGGGGCCGCGCCGAGCGCCGCCATGTCGAGTCCGAGCCCCGCGAGCAGCCGCGCCGCCTCGCCGCTCACGAACTCGCCGCACACCTTGTCGTGCGCCGCCCGCTCGCGCTCTAGGAGCAGTGGGTTGCGCCCGGCGCGCGCGAGCAGCACGGCCGCCGCGCCGCCGGCGACGCCGCCGCCGATGATGATGGGCCGATCGTGCACCAGGCTGCTCACGAACAATTGGCTTTCGGCGGGGACCGCTGTTGCAATCCGGACACTCGTTTCTAAGTTAGAAGATAACCCGCGGCCATGCGAAGCTAGCCTCAAACTTCCGAATGACAATGCCGGCGTCATTGGCGTGTCATGAACAAGGCCCGCAGCGGGAAACCGTAAGAGGAGTGTGGTCCCCGTGGTTTCTTTCTTCAATCTTCGGACAGCCCTCATCAGCAGCATCCTGCTGGCCGCGAGCACGACGACCGGCTGGGCGGCCGAGCGGACGCCGTTGATGACGTTTGCGTCACCCGCGAATACGTGGGCCTACACTAACTCCCTGGGCAGGACCGACCTCGGCCGCGCCGCGATGGCAAGCGCCTTGACTTCGCCCACCGCAAGCAGCCAGTTGCAACCTTCCAACAACCGTTCGGTCTTCAGCCCTACACTCGCGCCGCCCTATTCCGGCTGGGGGGAGATCAACCCGATCATCGCCGTGTATCCGCGGTATGCCAACGGCCACATCCTATCATCAATGCCGTAGCCGCCCTGTCATGCTGGCTACATCAAGTCACTGATTATCAGGGATTTTGTTTTTGAGGCTATTTGGCGAGGTTGGGACGTCAGCTAAATGTGTTCTCAGAGCTGCATTCCCGGCCGTGGCTGGGAACTGGTGAGTGATGAGCCATTCCTCCGCGGGCGCGAAACGGGTCCATCCAGGCACCTGGGCCGTGAGGTCCACCTCTCTCCACTTCAGATGCCGCTGCGGCTGTAGGAACTGCGGGAATTTGCTGAAGAAAGCGTCCACGAAACGCACGACCTTATCGTAGCGCTCGGTGCCGGGCTGCCAGGCATGGACGGCCATGACGGCGCTCACGGAGACTGTCGGGACTACGGTGCCGTCGGGGATCAAGGACGAGTAGTCCGCATGGTTGAGTTGCGACGGCGCGTAAATTCCATCCAGGGTCGCGGCCGGCGGGATCGGAAGGAAATGGAGGCCCGACTCCGGACCGAGATCCGAGAACAGGCGGGTCGGCTTGCCGGACACATAGACGAGGGCGGCGATCGCGCCACGCTTCAGCATCTCAAGCGCGGCATCCTGGTCGGCGTAGGTCGGCTTCACGGTGATGCCGAGACGACTCAGCAGGATCGAGGCCGTTATCGCCGTCCCGCTCCCGCGGACATCAACATTCACCTCCTGTCCCGCTAGGCTCTCGACGCTGGTCATGTCCCCGCGGGCGAGGACATGGACTTCCTCGTCGTAGAGCTTGGCGATGTACTCCACGTGCCCCGCCATGCCAGGGAACAGTTGCTGGTCCTTGGCGTAGGCCCAGGTGTCCGACTGCACGATGCCGATATCAACGCTGTCGAGATACATGACATCGGCGATGTTCTGCACGGAACCCTTGCCGATCACGGCTAGGACACGGAGTTGGTCGCCGTCGTCGAGGACCGCAGCCAGGTCGGCCGCGACCCGCGCATCCGTGCCGTCCACCTCACCCGAGATGATGCCAACCGTGCCGGCGTTCGCCTGCGCCACGGCCATCGCGTCGGCGGAAGGCTGGCTGCCGGACGGCTGGCGCGCCGCGGCCTGGGCGCCGTGGCACGAGAGAGCTGTCCCCAACATCGCTGCGAGCAGGACGGCCCTGAGCAGAGTCTGGATCATGCCGTCACCTTTTTCGCCGATAGCCGTCTTTGGCCGCTGCCGCGCCGCATCCGCCGTTGGCGTGCCCGATCAAGTCCGGCCAAGGCAATAGAGAGGGTGGAACTTCAAGCTGACCCACGACTCATCAATCCTCGGTGTCGGAGTCTGGCGGACCCGCCGATGCAGACCCGGGCTGGCCAGGTTCTCCCGGCCGGCCGGGCTGCCCAGGCTGGGCGTGGCCGGGCCGGCCGGGGCGAACAGTCCAGAAGAGCCGCCCGCCGTTGCCCTGCACGCTGTAGTTGAGGCCCGGCTTGCCAGGCTGCGCAGACCCAGCCTGGCCAGGTTGCCCTGGCTGCCCTGGCTGACCCGGCTCGGCGTATTGCTGGGCGCCTGCCCGGGCAGCAATCAAGGCAAGAAGCAAGGTGAACTTGGCGCTTCGCATGGTTCCCTGGTTGACGGTTGGGGAGTCCAGCCGACCTTCTCTCCCTACTCCCCTCCGCCTTGGCTGGCGTCGGACTGGTGGGTGAGCGCAGCACGCTCGGCGGTGCTGAACACCCTCGTGCCATCCGCACCCGTCGTATAGATGCCGACATAGCTTGCGGCTCGCGGGGCCATGGGAGGTGCGGCGGCGGGGGAGACGGCCGCGGAGGAGCCATTGCAATCCGGATACAAGCGGCGCAGGGCGCTGGGGACAGCGCAGCCGGCGTGGCCGGGCGCTGACGGGGCGCGGGCACTCACGGTCAGCGGCGTCGCGTCTTGCATGGCAGACGGCTGGGCTGTGGGCAACACGGGTGCAGCGCGCTCTGGCAACGGTCGCCTCAGGGCCTCGCGTCGCATAGCGCGGCGTTCCCTGCCGTAGCCGTGGCCGTAGTAGGTCCTGCGGGCGGCGGCGCGTTGGTCGGCGGCATCGGCCTGTGTGCTGGCCTGGGCGGCGTGCGAGGTGCAATCTGGGTAGAGCGTGAGGTCGAGGTCGGGCTGATGGCAGAAGGCCGGCGCGTCGCCCAAGAGCGCGGGCGGGGTCGCGGGCGGGGTCGCGGGCGCGAGCAGGCGGCTGCGGCGAGGGCGGGCGCGCCGCGGCTGGGACGACGGCCGCGGCTGGCGTGGCTGCGGGTGGCGAGAGCGCGCCAGGGGGCGCTGCTGCGGCGACGGGCCGGGGCTGGTCCACGCGGCAGGGCTTGCCGACGCGCAACGCCGCCTCGCGGAAATCCTTCACGTTGCACATGATCTCGCGCGCCACCGCCTCGTCCTTGATCGCGGTCACGGCGACGGCGGCGTTGTTGCGGGTCTCGCACTCGCGGTCGATGTTGCTGATCGCGCCGGAGATGCCGAACAGCGGCGTGCTGATGCCCACCGCTGCCCCGGTGGCGCAGGGGTTGAGGCCGTAGATGGCGGGCAGGCCGATGGACGGCGCCTGGTGCGGGATGCCTTTGTTGTCGATGGTCTCGTTGAGGAAGGCGCTGTTGTCCGGCGTCTGCTGCGCGTGCGCAGCCGGCGACGCCAGCACGGACGCGAGGGCGGCCACCGCCGCTCCTGCACCCAGGATGCCCCTGACTCCCATAACTCCCAGCCCCATTTCTGTTCGTTAGAAGCGGTTGATGAGTAAATGACTGAAAGCGCTTCCAACATTGGTGAAAGCGTCGCCGCCATTGGCGCCGTTCGCACCGCTGGTGCCATTGGCGCCCACGGCATCGGCGCCATTCGAGATCTGAGTCCGGTTGCCGCCGACGGCGATGTTCACGCCGCCGTTAGCGCCGAATGCAGGGCCGCCATTGGTGCCGTTGCCGCCATTAGCACCGTTGGAGCCAACGACCTTGGCATCGGCATGCATTCCGGCCACCCCGAGCAACAGGGCGGCAGCAATAGTCGAGAAGAGAACCCTACACATCGGACGCCTCCCAGCCTCTAGAAGATCCTGTGAAGAAATCGTGTCTATAATCGCGCTTAATCACGCCGTTCAAGGCAGCCATTACGGCATTTGTATTATATCTTGCATTATATCCACGTGCCTCGATGCCGTCAATACTTATGCGTAGCTGAGACGGAAGATTCTTGCTACCTAGGGCGTGAGGTGATGCAGGTCACGGTCCGGGCTTTGCGCCCGGACGATGGAACGGGGGCGGCATACGCCGCCCCCATCCATCCCTGCCTCCATGAGGATGAGTGCCCTGATGGTGTTCGGCGCTCTGCTTAGAAGCTGTTGCCGTTGAGAGGCCATTGCCGGCGGACGCGCCGCCACCCGCGGCACCCGCGCCGACCCGTGGCGCCCGCGCCGCCCGTGCCGGCGCCGCCGTCCGCGGACTGCACATTCGCCGCGGTGTTACCGCCAGCGAGTTGCCACCAGCGAAGCCGAGGAGGGAGGCGTTGCCGCCGCGGACGTTGCCGCCGCTAACGCCGTTGAAGCCGAGGTTCAGGCCGCCGTCGCCGCCGATACCAGCGCCGCCGCTGCCGCCCCGGCCGCCGTTGCCGCCGTCGCCGCCGATGGCGACGTTGCGCGCGCTGGCGAACGTGCCAGCCGCCGAGAACAGCAGCGCCGCAGCCGCGGCGGTCGTAAGCAGAATTTTACGCATGAGATTTTCTCCGTGTTCCGGGCGTCTCTCAAGAGACTGTATTTACAATCCCTTCCTGAGCGCCCCGTTGCTGTTAGACGGCGTTGCTCTGCTTAGAAGTTGTTGCCGTTGAGAATGCCGTTGCCGGCGGACGCGCCGCCACCCGCGGCACCCGCGCCGCCCGGGCCGCCCGCGCCGCCCGTGCCGCGCCGCCGTTCGCGGACTGCACATTCTCCGCGGCGTTACCGTTGGAAGTGTTGCCGCCGGCGATGCCAAGGAAGGAGTTGCCGCCGCGGACGTTGCCGCCACTGACGCTGTTGAGGCCGAGGTTCAGGCCGCCGTCACCGCCGGCGCCGAAACCGCCGCTGCCGCCCCGGCCGCCGTTGCCGCCGTCGCCGCCGATCGCAATGTTCCTCGCGCTGGCGAATGTGCCAGCCGCCGAGAACAGCAGCGCCGCAGCCGCGACGCTCGCGAAAACAACCTTACGCATGAGCTTTCTCCATGATTGCTGGGCGCCCCCCTGAGAGTTTGTAAATACAAACTATGCCCAGAACGCCCTTTTTATGGCTAATTATCGCCGCGATTGCGGTGACGTGATACGATACGCACGCGCATGTATCCGGGTCAATATCTTTCGTTAAGCGGAATTAGGAAATTTTCGCTCAGCGCGGATAAGCGAGACCCCGCGCGCGAGACGCGAGACAGTGGGATTGAACGATGTCTTAGCCGCCGCCGGCAGCGACCAGCCCTCACCCCTTGATCCGCTCCACGCACAAACGGAACGGCACGTGCCAAGTCAGCCGGGCATCCTTGAATGCCCGCTTCAGCCAGCAGCTGCCGCCACTCCGCGACACGGAACGCACGGCGTACGCTCACCGCCCCGTCATGCTGCACGAAGCGGTGCCAGCCCATCGCCGCCGAGAGCGCACGGAAGCCGTGCAGCGCGAGCGCGTGCCGGTGCAAGTCGTTGACGAACCAGCCCAAGCCCGCCCTCGCCTCCATGAACCGCAGGAAACGCACCACGTCCGAGTCGTCCAAGTGATGCGTGAACAGGCTGCTCACGACCAGGTCGAACGGGAGCGCCGGGTCGAGTGCGAACACGTCGCCGGTCCTGTAGTGGATCGGCAAGCCCGGCGGCGTAGCCGCCTGGGCGGCGAGCGTGCTGTGCGGGTGCAGGTCGAGGCCCACCAAGTCGAGCGCTTGCCCGCGCCGCCCGCCCCAGCGCGCGATGCGGCGCAGCATGTCGCCGCCGCCGCTGCCAACGTCCAGCACGCGCAATGCCCGGTCCCGTGGCCAATACCGCGTCGCCCGGCGCAGGAACGCGAGCGTCGGCGCCGCCGCGCGCGTCACCAGGTTCACCTGCCCCAGATCCCCGAGGCAGGACGCGAAATCGCCCGGCGGCACCGGCACCGTGTCCATCCACTCCGGGTCGCGCGAGCGGGTATCGAGCCTCATGCGATTTTCGTGAACCGAAACGTCTCGGCGCACAACCCCGGCCCGAACGCCATCGCCAGCCCCTCTCCTCCCCTTGGCCCCGTCCCCGGCTCCCGCAGGATGCGCTCCAGCACGCACATCAAGGTGGCGCTGCTCATGTTGCCCCGATCGTTGAGCACGGCGCGCGAGGCGGCGAGCGCGTCCGGGCCGAGACCGAATCCCTGCTCCACGGCGTCCAGCACCGTCCGTCCGCCGGCGTGGACGGCCCAGTGCGTCACGTCTCCGGGCTGCCAGCCGCGCAGGATGCCGTCGGCGTCGTTCCGTGCCGCTTCCGCCCGCAGCGCGCGCTCGATGCGCAAGGGCACCTTGCCCGAGAGATGCATCCGGAAGCCGGTGTCGCCGATGCGCCAGGTGATGAGGTCCGCGGTGCCGGGCATGGCCACGCTGCGGAAGTCCTGCAGCAGGAGGCCACGCGGCTCGGCGCTGACGAGGGCCGCCGTCGCGCCGTCGCCCCAGAGCAGGAAGGAGAGCACGGTCTCCAGATCCGCCGCCTCGTGCATGTGCAAGCTGCACAGCTCGGTGTTGACGACGAGCACGCGCGCCTCCGGCTCGCTGCGTACAATATAATAGGCGGCCCGCAGCGCCGGCACGGCGGCGTAGCAGCCCATGAAGCCGATGAAGGTGCGCTCAAGGCCGGGCGCGAGCGCGAGCCGCTCGGCGAGCACCTGGTCGAGGCCGGGTGCCATGAACCCCGTGCAGCTCGCGCAGATGAGGTGCGTGACGCCGTGGAGATCCAGCCCGCGTGTGGCCTGCTCGGCGAGGGTTGGGGCGAATCGCTCGTAGGCCGCCATGCGCGCGGCCGTCGCGGGAAAGCGCCCGCGCTGGTAGAACCCATCTATGTCCAACCATTCGGCGCCGGGGGCGTCGAAGTCGGGATGCGGCCGAAACGGCGCCCAGCGGTGGGAGATGCCGCTGCGCTCGGTCATACGGTCGAAGACGGGCCGCGCGCGCTCCGGCAGCAGGCCGCGCGCATACTCCGCGAAGGCGGCATGAACGTCGTGCTGCGGCACGGCCGAGGCCACCGCGTTGATATACGCGTCCCTTGGGGCGCTCATGCGGCCCGGAAGAGAAGGCTGCAATTCAGCCCGCCGAACGCGAAGCTGTTGCTGAGCGCGGCTGTGAGAGCCGCCGGGCGCGCTTCCTGCACCGGGTCGAGCGGGCACTCCGGGTCCGCCCGCTCGAACCCGGCCGTGGGCGGCAGCATGCCCTCGCGGAGCGCCATCACCGTGATCACGGCCTCGATCCCGCCCGCGGCGGCCAGCGTGTGGCCGAGCGCGCCCTTGCTGGACGAGGTGGGCGGCGGCCGCCCGGCGAAGACGGCATGGAGCGCCGCAGCCTCGGCGCGGTCGTTGAGCCGCGTCCCCGTGCCGTGCGCGTTCACGTAGCCGATCTCGCCCGGCTCCATCTCGGCGTCGCCGAGCGCCACGCGCATCGCGGCGGCGGCACCCTCCGGGTCCGGCGCGGTGAGGTCGCCCGCATCCCCGGTCATGCCGATGCCGGCCAGCTCCGCGAGGATCGGGGCGCCGCGCGCCTCGGCGCTCTCCCAGCTCTCCAGGATGAGCACGCCTCCGCCCTCGCCCAGCACCAGGCCGGGCCGTCCCGCCGAGAACGGCCGGCAAAGATCGGGGCTGAGCACGCGCAGCGCTTCCCACGCCCGCAGATTGCCCGGCACGAGCGGCGCGTCCGCACCCCCCGCCACGATCAGGTCCGCCAACCCGGCGCGGATCAGCAGCGCCGCCAGCGCGATCGCGTGCGCGCTGGACGCGCAGGCGGACGCAGTGGCGAAGCTGGGACCGCGCAGCCCGAACTCGGCGGAGACGGCGGAGGCGCCCGCGCTCGGCATGACGCGCGGCACGGTCAGCGGGTGGACGCGCGGGTTGCCTTCGCCATAGAGCCGCTTGTAGCCCTGGTCGAGCGTCTCCAGGCCGGGCGGCGCACCCAGCACGGCGGCGCGCCGGGCGGGATCGCCGGGCGGTACGGCAGCACCCGTCCAGGCTTCCCGCGCCGCCGCGACGGCGAGCTGGGCGCCACGGTCGAGTTGCCCGAGCCGCCGCGCGTTGAGTCCTCCCCCGTCGAAGCCGTGCGCGGCGGCGGCGGTGCGGCCGGGCAGGAAGGGCACGATGCCGCTCCGCCCGGCGAGCATCGCGGCCCAGGTGCCGGGCAGATCGGCGGCGAGGGCGCTGACCGCACCCAGCCCTGTCACCGCGATGCGACGGCTTGCAGGAGGGTGGCTCACGCGGGTCCCATGGCGCGCAGGACATGGCGCAGCAGATCGCTGACCGTCTCGAACTCGGCGCCACCACCTGACCCTGCAACAGGGATCTCGACGCCGAAGCGCTCCTCGATCGTGAAGATGGCCTGGACGAGGTCGAGCGAGGCGACGTCTAGGTCTGAGAGGCGGGCCTCGGGCACGAGGCGCTCGCGCTCAACGCCACTCTCTTTTGCCACGATGTCGAGAATCTGGCCCGCCCGGGGATCACTCGTCAGCTCGGTGGGCATGGACGGGCCTCTCTGAAACGACTTTGGAATGCTATGCTGGGGCAGCGAAAACGCGAAGGGGCGGCGCCGGACAGCGCCGCCCTTGCAAGATAGGTCCTGATCCGATGCTTTACAGCCGCGATGTCGTGCCCGTTCCTGGCCCGGCGGTGTTCGCATCCGGTGGCGTGGTGTCGGCCATCGTACCCGTGCCCGTCGTGCCCAGCCCGGTCGCCGACGCGCCGGTCGTAGCGGACGTGCCCATCGCGGGCGAGCCGCCGGCCGCGTAGGCGGGCGCCTCCTCGTCGAAGCGGCTCCAGCCGCCAGCGCGATACTCGGCCGCGCGTGCATCCGGGTCCACCGGCGTGTAGCGGTTCATGATCTGCTCGATCATGCCGCGCTGCGCGTCGTCCGCCCGCACCGTGATGAGCGTGCCGCCGCGGCGCACGCCCTCGGCATAGACGTGTGCGTGCTCCTCTGGGACGCCGGCGCCAACCAGCGAGCCGAGGATGCCGCCGCCCGCGGCACCGATGCCGGCGCCGGTAATGGTCGCGACCAGCCAGCCCGCCGCGATGATCGGGCCGACACCCGGGATGGCCAGTAGGCCAAGCCCGGCCAGCAACCCTGCCCCACCGCCGAGGATCGTGCCGATCGTGGCGCCCGCGCCGGTCGTGGTGCTCTCGGCGGCGGTGGCGTCCATCGCCTCTGTCGAGGTCATGCCGAACGCGGCGCCCGGCGCGGTCACAGGCTCGCCGTAAGCACCCGTCACCGCCGCTCCTTCGGCGGCTCCCTCGGCGTAGGTGCCCGTCGTGCCGCCCGTCAGGGTGCCGGTGCCGTAGCGGTCGTCCGCGTTGCTCGCGACGAGACTGATGTCGCTGTGCGGGATCCCGCTCGCCTCAAGATCCTGCACGGCCTGGCGCGCATGGTCGTAGGTGTCGAACAAGCGGCTCACAACAGTTGTCATGATGTTTCTCCTAGCGTTCGGGCCGGCATGTTACTGGCCGAAGACCTTGCCCTGGTAATCCAGCGAGACGTTCACGGACTCGCCGTCCTTCATGGCCTTGCCGCGCCAGATGCCCTGCCGATCCTTACGCAGACCGCTCACCTGGGTGAAGCCGTCATGCTGGATGCGCGCGCGGGCTTGGCCCGCGGTGAAGCTGTTGGCGCCTGGCACGGGAGCCTGGTTCATGCGGTCCGGGGCGTTCGCCGTGGTGTCGCCAGGGGTTTGGCGCTGGTTGCCGTTCATCATGGGTGTCGCGCCCGGCGTCATGCCGTTTCCCATGGAGGTGGCGCCCACCGTCGGCGGGGTACCCGTCGGCGCGATCCCAGCGGCAGCGCCGCCCACCACCGGCGCCCTGTTCATCGTCGGCCCCGTACCCGGCGCGACGGTGCCGGGACCGGAAACCGAGGCATTGCCGTTCGAGTCCAAGGTGTTCGTGTTCTGCGCAAGCGCCGCCCCAGAGGCGGCGACACTCGCCGCGACAAGGACGGGGACGATACGGTTCATGAATAAGCTCCTGACTGGTTTCTCTCTGCTCGCGCAATTGGCATCTCGCGCGCTTGAGGCCAGGACGCATCAGACCCGTCGTGGTTGCAGCGCACTTCGCTCGAAATCGTGAAAGGGGGCGGCGCGAGGACGCCGCATCTGCCCGGAGGCTAGCGTGGCTGAACGGCTCGTGTAACGTGTTCGCAAGGCAGCCGGGCCAACCCGGTCGAGGAGGCGTCGCGGATGAGAACGCTGAAGGATCCGGCGGTGTTCCTGGCGCAGTTTGCGGGGGACGAGGCGGCGAACCGGCGGATGCTGGGGTTGGCCCAAGGGCGCACGGCGTGACCCGGCGACGGCTGCGCCTGGGCATGGTGGGCGGCGGCCAGGGCGCTTTCATCGGCGCCGTCCACCGCATCGCAGCCCGTCTTGACGACCACTACGAGTTGGTCGCGGGCGCCTTCTCCGCCGACCCGGAGCGCGCGCGGGGCGTCGGCTGACGCGCTGCGCATCGCACCCGAGCGCGCCTATGCGGACTTCACGCGCATGGCCGAGGCCGAGGCAAGGCGCGAAGACGGCGTGGACGTGGCCAGCGTGGTCACGCCCAACCACCTGCACCACGCCGCAGCCCGGGCGTTCCTGGACCGCGGTATCCCGGTGATCTGCGACAAGCCCCTGACCACCAGCCTGGCGGACGCACGCGACCTGCGCGAGGCGGTGAGCGCGAGCGGCGTGCCGTTCGTGCTCACCCACAACTACACGGGCTATCCCCTGGTGCGCCAGGCGCGCGAGATGGTGCGCTCCGGCGAGCTGGGCACGATTCGCGTCGTCCAAGTGGAATACCCGCAGGAGTGGCTGACCTCGGCCCTGGAAGAGAGCGGCCAAGGGAAGAATGGCCAGAAGCAAGCCGCATGGCGCACCGACCCGGCGCGCTCGGGTCCTGCCGGCAGCGTCGGCGACATCGGCACCCACGCCCACAACCTCGCCGAGTTCGTCACCGGGCTGCGGTTGGAGACGGTGGCAGCGGACCTGGCGACCTTCGTGCCGGGCCGCCGGCTCGACGACAACGCCAACATGCTGCTGCGCTTCGAGGGGGGTGCCAGGGGAATGCTCTGGTGCAGCCAGGTCGCACCCGGCAACGAGAATGGGCTGCGCCTGCGCGTCTATGGCGAGCGGGGCAGCCTCGCATGGCGGCAGGAGCACCCGAACCAGCTCAAGCTCGCCGAGCCGGGCCAGCCGGCCCGCATCCTGTTCCGCGGCGCCCCCGGTCTTGATGCTGCGGCGCAGCGTGCGACGCGCCTGCCCTCGGGCCATCCGGAGGGCTACCTCGAAGCTTTCGCGCAGCTCTACGCCGACGCGGCCGAGCTGCTCTGGGCCTGGAAGGAGGGGCGCGCGCCCGACCCAGCGGCGCTGCTCGTGCCTAGCGTGGAGGAGGGCGTGCGTGGTGTCGCCTTCATCACCGCCGCCGTCGAGAGCAGCCGCAACGACGCCGCCTGGACGAGGCTGCACGCGTGACGAGGCAGAGGGCGCTTGAAATGCTGAACGAGAGCGGGTCGCAGCCCGTCACCACCTCGGCCACGCCATCCACGATCACCAGCGGACTCACCAACCGCCATCAACTCAGCAGCGCGGCTTTCCCGGTCAGCACGCTCATGAGCGCCTCATAGCAACTCCTGCACTTCGTCAATGGAGGTCTCGGCGGCGGGACGGTCGAACACGATCTCGCCGCGCGCCATCGCGACGATTCGGTCGCAGGACTGGAACACGTGGTGCATGTTGTGACTGATGAAGATGCCGGTCACGTTCTGCGCCCGGAGGCCGCGCACGAAGCCGATAAAGCGCCACGCCCAGGAATCACAGGAACGAGGTGCGGATCAGCTGCGCCGGTCCCACGAACGTCGTGAACAGCCAACTCGGGACATCGGCCGGCAGCAGCGGCGGGAAGCCGCCCGAGATCACGACGGTGAGCGACCGCGCCATGAACAACATGCCGAGCGTGGTGATGAAGCTCGGGATGCCGAAGGAGAGCGTCACCAGCCCGTTCACCAGGCCCACCACGACGCAGACCCCGAACCCGGTCAGCACCGCGGCGATGAACGGGACGCCCGCCCCCAGCAGCAAGGCGGCCATCATCGGCATCAGCGCGAACACTGATCCCATCTACAGATCGAACTCGCCGCAGATCATCAGGATCGTGACCCCGATCGCCACCAACCCCATTTCCGGCAGCAGTCCCAGGATGCCCTGCAGGTTGCCGGCCGAGAGGAACGCGCCGCCGGAGCGGGCCTGGAACACGGCAATCAAGATGCCCAGCAGGACGACGCCGGCGATCTCCGGTTTCTCCATGGTGATCTTCAGCAGCCACTTCATGCCGCGCCCTTTGCCGGCGCCGGGCGGGGGCGACGAGCCGACCGCGAGCCCGGCGGCCGCCCGTCCGAACATCAGCGCAGGCCCTTCCTCGACAGGTCGAACACGGCGTCCACGTCCTTCGCCGTGATGATCGCCTGCCCGGTGTCAATGTCCGCGGGCGCCAGGCCGAAGTTCTCGGCGAGATAGACTTCCATCACCGGCATGAAGCCCTGCATGTAGGGCTGCTGGTCAACCTCGACCTACGCCTACCAGGAAGCTGAGCGGGCCGGTCTTGGGGAGTTCGCCGACTGTGCTTTCGCCAGCGCGTGACCCGCGGCGACGAAGCTCTGGCCGATGAAGGCCTGGCGCGCGTTACCCTTGGCTCCCTCGTTGTCGTCAACGTTGACCGCCAGCACGATGATCCCATCCGCACGGGCGTCGGCGACCAGCGCGTCATAGGCCTTGTCATCGACGATGGAGACGAGGATCGCGTCGGGCTTGCCGGCGATCGCGGTCTGGAAATTCGAGGTGGCCTGCTCGACCGACCCTTCCTTCTGGGTCAGGATCAGCTGGCAGTTCGCCTACACCTTGCCGCAGGCGTCCTCGAAGCCTTTCTTCACCGCTTGCCAGAACGTGTTCGATAAGGACGAGTGGCTGATGAACGCGATCTTCAGCTGATCCGCCTGCGCCTCCCCCGCGAGCGTTGAGCCGAGCGTCAGGGCGCTCGCCACGAGAAGTACCTTCGCATCATCGTTTCCTCCTTGTCCCATGAGCGTCGCCCATTCATTCGGGCTTGGAAATTCGCGTCGTCACGGTGAAGCGTTCGGCGAGGTCTGCTGCCAGCTCCAGTCCGAGGCCGGGGCCAGGGGGCACCGTGATGTGCCCGTCCGTGATCTGAGGGAGTGCCGTGACCAGGTCCCGATACCAGGTGCGGTGATAGGCGCGCACGCTCTCCTGCACGAGCGCGTTCGGCGCGTTCAGCGCCAGGTGCGTGGACGCGCACAGCACGACTGGCCCGGTGCAGTCGTGGGGCGCCACAGGCAAGTGCCAGGCCTCGGCCATCGCCGCGATCTTGCGCGCCTCGGAGATCCCGCCGCACCAGGACAGGTCGAGCATCACCACGCCCGCGGCCCCGGTCTCAAGCAGGTCGCGGAAGCCCCAGCGCATGGCCAGCGTCTCCGATGCGCAGATCGGCGCCGGCGAAGCCGCGGCGTAGCGTGGCAGGTCGGCCAGGCTGTCCATCCTGATCGGATCCTCGTGCCAGAAGGTGCCATACGGCGTCAGCGCCCTCGCGATCTGGATGGCGGGCAGGAGCTGCCAGAGGGAATGGAACTCGACCATGATGTCCATCTGATCGCCGACCGCGCGGCGGATCTTCTCGAACGGCTCCAGCCCCCGCCTCAGCTCCTCGGCGGAAATCGCGAGGCCATCGCTGCGCTCGGCGGCCATGTCGAACGGCCAGATCTTCATCGCCGTGATGCCCTCGGCCAGCAGCTCGGCCGCGAGCTCGTCGGCGCGATTGAGAAAGGCGTCCAGGTCGTCCAGGCCATGCGTCCCGCCCAACCCCCAGTTGGCGCTGGTCTGGCCGCGGCCGGTGCGCATGTAGGAGGTGCCGGCGCAAGTGTTGTAGGTGCGGATTGATGATCGCGAGAACCCGCCCAGCAGCTGCGCGACCGGCTGACCGGTAGCCTTCCCGAACAGATCCCAGAGCGCGATGTCGAACGCCGAGTTGCCGCGCATCTCCACCCCGCTGGAGCGGACGCCGAGATAGCCGGAGAGGTCCTTCGCAATGCGGTCGATCGCCAGCGGGTCGCGGCCCAACATCTTCGGCGCGATCACTTCGTGGACATACTCGGCGACGGTCGCGGGCATGAAGAAGGTCTCGCCCAGGCCCACGAGCCCCTCATCGGTGTGCACGCGCACCCACAGCAGGTTGGCAAACTCGGCGAGGTGGATCGTCTCGATGGCGGAGATTTTCACCTGCACCGTCCTCAGTTGATCCCGGCGGCAAGGAGCGCCTTCACCGACATGTCGAAATGCTCCGCCATCGCCGTCTCGGCCGCCTGGTGGTCGCGCCCGGCGATGGCGGCGGCGATGGCCCGGTGCCCATCCACGCTGGCCATGCGCTGCGCATCGCTGGGACGGCTGTGCCACCCAATGGCCCAGGTGTGGCGCGTGATGACGTGAAACGAGCGCACCAACAGAGCGAACATCGGATTGCGCGACGCCGCCGCGAAGCCTTCGATCTCTGGGTGGGTTGGGCGGCAGTCATACTGCGCTGGACCTGTCTGATAGGTAGGCGGCATTTGGATCACAGCCTATCCCAAATCTGCCGGTCAAGCTGCCTGCCTCACGCACCGCGACCGCCGCGATCCGGTCCGGCATCGTCCAGCGCGCGACGACCCCGGTCGTGTGGTCGAGCCGCTGCAAGAGCCTGTCCCCGATGTCCACCCAGTAGAGCGCCTGCGCGCGGTCGTCCCATACCGGCACCTCGCCCAGCCGGTTTGCCGCATCGGTCACGCAACGGACATCAGCCATGGATCAGCTCTCCCCCAAGGTTTGCGCTCACCGCCTCGGCCCGGCGGACCGCAGCCCTAAGCGGCCACGGCCAGCAGCGTCAGCAGGCTCCCGGTCTCGTCAGCCACGGGGCACCGCCAGGAACACCGGCACGAACGCGGCAGCAGCTTTCCCACGTCACGTCTCCTTATGCCCATAGACTTCCGGCAGGATGAAGATCGCTGCGAGAAGGCCTATCAACGGGAACAAGGCCGTGAACAGGGTGGCATTGCCCTTGCCGACCCACTCGAAGAAGGTCGGGAAGAAGAAGATCGAGAGGAAAGCCGGGAGCTTGACGAAGACGTAGGCCACGCCGGAGGCGGTACCGCGATAGGCGGGCTTGGCCACCATCGAGGGGATGGTCATGACGTTCTCGGCATCCCAGTAGTGGCCCCACAGCATGGCCGCCGCCGCGAACGGCAGGATGACAAGGTGATTGGTGAAGATCGCGACCGCCGCGACGATGAGCGACACGAGGACGATCGAGAAACCGAGAATGCTCAGCATCCGTTGGCCGATCTTCGGCACGATCAGCGGGCCGACAAAGCCCGAGATCGCCGCGACGCTGTAGAGCGCCAGCGAGACGAGGGCTGTGCCCAGGTTGCCCGAGACTCCGAGCAGGACGAACAGGACGGGGATGTAGAACGCGAAGGTGGAGAACTCACCGCTCTGCGCGAAGCAGCCGATCCAGCCGAACAGCGTCGCCCTCCAGCGGATCGGGTCCGCGCGGAGGTGGGCGACGAAGGCGCCGAGCTTCACCGGCGGGACAGTGACGTCCTGGTCGGGGAGGAAGTCGAGCGGATCGCCGTACATGCTCTGCGTGACCCGCTTGGCCTCGCGGAACCGGCCGCGCTGGACGAGCCACACGGCAGTCTCCGGAAGGTTGGCGCGGAACGCGAAGATCACCAGGGCCGGCACCGCGCCGAGCCCGAGCGCGACCCGCCATAGCGTGTTCGCGGGCATGCCGCTCCAGACCAGCAGGGCGACGACGGCGATGGCGACGATCTCGCCGACCGCGAACATGAACTGCCACCGGTTGCCCATCACCTCGCGCTGGCCGCTCGGCATGGACTCCATGATGTAGGTGTAGCCGTTGGAGATGTCGCTGCCCAAGGGAACGCCGAGGATGAAGCGCATCGCCACGAGCGCCGCCATGCTGGTCGCGAAGGCCTGGGCAAGGCCGACGATGATGAACAGGATCATGGTGCCCAGGAAGACCACGCGCCGGCCGATGCGGTCCGAGAGCCAGCCGCCGATGAGCGCACCGATCAACGCCCCGCCCTGGGTCGCCGCCGCGGCAAGGCCGAGGAGGAGGGGTGATGGATGGAACGTCTGGGAGATGTAAACGAGCACGAAAGCGATTGAGTAGAGGTCCCAGGCCTCAATGAAGATGGACGCGATCATCAGCCAGCCGACCCGCGATCCGCTGGGGCTGTAGGTATCGAGGAGATAGCGGACCGCGTTGTTGACGATGGCCTCGTCGGCACCTTGCTTCACGTCGTCCTCCCGTTCGGCGCTGGCGTCCGAGGCTCACTCTACTCACGAGGCTCACATGACGGTGAGTCAGTTCGAAGGACAACGGGTATGACACCGGAATCCTCATGACTTTCTCATTCTCCCGCTGCCTACTCGTCGTCAACTTGACAGGGCCACCCCTCGCTTCTTGTATCAGAGCGCTCCGAGCTGCCGCTCGTGCGTCGCCCAGGCGGCTACGTCGCGCAGGTCTGATCATCAAGTCCGCCAGAGCGCGGACAGGGGGGAAGCACCATGAAGGCCAGCAACCAATCGCGCCGTGCCGGGCGCATCGGCCTCGCCGCTTGCGGCCTCGGCTTGGCGCTCACGGCCGCTCCCGTCGCGGCCGCCGAGACCGGCGCCGCGACCAGCGACACGTCCAAGGACGGGATCGCGCTGAGCAACTCCTATGCGGGCAACACCTGGCGCCAGCAGATGCTGAAGACCTGGGACGCGGCCACGCAGGACGCGATCAGCAAGCACCTGATCGCCAAGACCAAGGTGATCAACTCCAACAACTCCGCTCCGCAGCAGGAGACCCAGATCCAGAACCTCATCCTGGAGGGCTGGCAGGCGATCGTGATCGACGCGGCGTCCACCACGGCACTGAACGGAGTCATCAAGGAAGCCTGCGACGCCAAGATCAAGGTGATCGTGTTCGACAGCCTGGCCACCGCGCCTTGCGCGACGAAGGTGGCCTACGACTACACGCAGATGGGTGTCCGGGAGATCGACTACGTCGCCGATCGGCTGCACGGCAAGGGCAACCTGCTGGAGATCCGCGGCATCGCCGGCACCTCCGTTGACAACGACATCGACAAGGGCATCCACGAGGAGATCGCCAAGTATCCCGGCCTGAAGATCGTGGGCACGGTGAACGGCAACTGGACGCAGAGCATCGCCCAGAAGGAGGTGGCCGGCGTGTTGCCGACGCTGCCCCAGGTGGACGCGGTGGTGACCCAGGGCGGCGACGGCTACGGCGCCTACCAGGCGTTCCAGGCGGCCCAGCGCAAGACGCCGCTCATCATCATGGGCAACCGACAGGACGAGCTCTCGCTGTGGAAGCAGCTCGACGGCACGTCGAATGCTTATCCCACCATCTCGATGTCCTCGGCTCCCGGCTGCGCCTCGATCGCCTTCTGGGTGGCGCAGCAGATCCTGGCCGGCAAGCCGGTGCCGGAGATGGTGCAGGTTCCGCTGCTGGTGATCGAGCAGAAGGATCTCAACCAGTGGCTCAAGGCTACCCCCGACGGCGGCGTTGCCACGCCGGTCTATGGCCAAGCCTGGACGGCGGAACTGATTGACGCGAATGCCGAGCACAAGCCGCTGCCTGCGTCCCCGGTGCCGGGCGGCGGAACCTGATCCGGCCGGCCGGCGGCTCGTGGCGGACCGGGACGGCCCCTTCATCGCGCTGAGTGGGGTACAGAAGCGCTTCGGGGGCGTGCAGGCGCTGGCCGGGGTTGACCTGGAGGTTGCGCCCGGCACAATGGTCAGCGTGGTCGGGCACAACGGCGCCGGCAAGTCCACGCTGATGCAGATCCTGGCCGGCACGCTGCCCGCGGACGCCGGCCGGATCGCCGTGGGCGGGACGGAGGTCGGCACCCAGTATGACGTGCCGCGGGCGCACGCGCTGGGCATACGCTGCGTGTTCCAGGAGCTGTCGCTCTGCCCGAACCTGCGCGTGTTCGAGAACGCGCGCATCATGCACAAGGCGCTGCGGGGGGCCGGCTGGCGGCGCCGTGCCCGCCGGCTGATCAGCGGTGCGCTGGACGAGATCTTCCCCGGACACGGCATCGGGCCGGACCGGATCGTGGGAGAGCTCTCGCTCGGGCAGCGGCAGATGGTCGAGGTCGCGCGCGCGTTCACTGAGACGGGCACCGGTGCAGGCGAGGCGGTCCGGCTCGTGATCCTGGACGAGCCCACCTCCTCGCTGGATGCGAAGGAGGCCGGGCAACTGATGCGCTACACGGTGTCCGCTCGGGCGCGCGGCATCGCCTGCGTGTTCATATCCCACCGCCTCGGGGAAGTGCTGGCGCACACGGACGAGATCGTCGTGATGCGGGACGGGCAAGCCGTGGGCGGCGGCCCAGCGGGCGCGTTCTCGGAGGAACGGCTGGTCGAGTTGATGGGCCTGGTGCATGCTGACGCGGGTGCGGCCGAGCCGGGGATGCGGGCGGCGGCCGGAGCCGTGGCCCGCGTGGAGCAGCCGGGCGGGCCGATTCCGTTCGTCGCCCGCGCGGGCGAGGTGGTGGGCCTGGCGGGCCTGGCCGGGCATGGCCAGCGCAACCTGCTCCTCGCGGCTTTCGCCGGCAGCAAACAGCGGCGGGGCGCGGTCCGCGTGACCGGGTCCACCGCCTACGTGAGCGGCGACCGGCAGGCGGAGGGCATCTTCCCGCTCTGGTCGGTCGCCTCGAACACCACGATCGGGCTGCTGCGAACCATCGCGCGCGCCGGCCTCATTGATCTGCGGCGCGAGGTGTCCCTGGCGCGGGAGTGGCGGGAGCGGCTCTCGATCCGCACGCCCGGCATTGACATGCCGATCACCGGCCTGTCCGGCGGCAACCAGCAGAAGGTGCTGGTGGCGCGGGCCTTCGCCGGCAACGCCGACACGATCCTGTTCGACGACCCCATGCGCGGCGTGGATGTCGGGACCAAGCGCGAGCTGTATCAGCACGTCCGCCGCGAGGCCGAGCGCGGCCGCTGCTTCCTCTGGTACACCACCGAGAACGAGGAGCTGGCGAACTGCGACCGCGTCTATGTCTTCTATCAGGGGCGGATCACCGATGAGATCGCCCGCGCCGAGCTCACCGAGGAGCGCGTGATCCGCGCATCCTTCCAGGAGAGCGCCCTCGTTGCCCACTGAGGCGGCGCTCGCGGGGGGACGCCGCGCTGCTCAGGCCGCGCGCGCGCAGCGGCTGCGCGTGCTGCTGCCCGCCGCGGCATTGGCCGTGATGATCGGGCTGATCATCCTGCGCCAGCCGATGGCGGCCAGCTATTTCGGCCTGACTCTGCTGCTGAACTTCTCGCTGCCGCTGCTGTTCGCGGCGATGGCGCAGCTCTGCGTGATCGCGGCCAGCGACATCGACCTCGGCATCGGGCCGTTCATCTCGCTGGTCAACTGCATCACGGCGACGCTGCTGGCCGACCGCCCGGCGCTGGCTATTGGCGCGCTGCTGCTCTGCGTCCTGGCCTACGCGGGTATGGGCGCGTTGATCCACCTCCGCCGGCTTCCCTCCATCGTCGTCACCCTCGGCGCTTCCTTCGTCTGGCTCGGGGCGGCCCTGCTGATCCTCCCCAACCCCGGCGGCAACGCGCCGGCCTGGCTCGGCGCGGCGACGGGGTGGAAGCCGCCGCTCGTGCCGCTGCCGGTGCTCGTCGCCGTCGTCGTCGCCGTGCTGGGCGAGGTGGCGCTGATGCGTACATCCTATGGGGCCGTGCTGCGCGGCATCGGCGGCAACGCGCGCGCCGTGGAGCGGGCCGGGTGGTCGCTGCTCGCGGGCCGGGTCACGCTGTACACGGCCGCCGGAGTGCTCGGGGTGCTAGCTGGCCTGGCGCTGACCGGGTTGAACACGACGGGGGACGCGAACGTCGGCGGGCAATACACGCTGGAATCCATCGCCGCGGTCATCGTCGGCGGCGCCGAGTTCTTCGGCGGCGTTGTCTCCCCGGTCGGCGCGGTGATCGGCGCGTTGATCATGCTGCTGACCGGCTCGCTCCTCTCCTTCGTGAACGTGTCCAGCGACTGGCAGCTCAGCGCGCAGGGCGTGATCCTGATCGCGGTGCTCGCGCTGCGCGCCCTGGCGCGGCGAGGCGCCCGGTGACCGGTGAGCGGGATGTGGTGGGCAAGGCGCGGGGTGGCGGTCTCGGCGGCTGGCTGGACGGACGGCGCTGGGCCTGGTCTTTCCTCGGCGCCGCGGTCGTCTGGCTGCTGACGATCGTCGTAGCGCAGGGGCGCGGCGGGATCGAGACGCTGAGCGTCGCTGTGCAGTTCGCCACCTTCTACGTCATCGTCGGCATCGGCCAGATGCTGGTGATCGCCGCCGGACCCGGCAATATTGACCTGTCCATCCCAGGAGTGATGACGCTGGCCGGCTATCTGGCAATGGGCGCGATGGGCGGCAGCGACGGCCATCTTCTCGCCGGGCTGGCCACCGGGCTGGGAACCGGGCTGGCGGTCGGCATCGCCAACATCGTGCTCATCCAGGGCTTCGCGATCCCGCCGATGATCGGCACGCTGGCAGCCGGCTTCGTGGTGCAGTCGATGGCGCTGGCCTATTCGAGCGGGTCCACCGCCAAGCCGGCGCCTGCGCTGGCGCATCTCACGACGATGCAGGTCGCCGACGTGCCGGTTCTGGCCTTGCTGTTCGTAGCGGTCACGGTGGCCGTCGCGGTGCTGCTGCGGCGCTCGGTCTTCGGCCGCTCGATCCTGGCGGTAGGGCAGAACCCGCGCGCGGCCTACCTTGCCGGGCTGCACGTCAGCCGCACGCTGGCGGGGGTCTATCTCATCTCCGCCGCGCTGGCGGGCGTGGCGGGCACGTTGCTCGCCGCCTACTCCGGCGGCGCGTCGCTGGACATGGGTGGGGACTACCTGTTGATGTCCATCGCCGTGGTCGTGCTGGGTGGCACGAGCATCAGCGGCGGCGATGCCGTCGTGGCGGGCCTGTGGGGTGCTGCCACCCTGCTCGATCTGGTTGCCACGATGCTCAACGTCATGCAGGTTCGGGCGGGGCTGCGCTATCTTGTGACGGGACTGATCATCATTGCCGTGCTGGCCGTGGCACGGGAACGGCGAGCGCCGTGATGCGTCCGTGAGGAGCGCCTTTGGGCTTGTCCACGCCGCACCCGACGCTAGCGGCCAGCCAGCGGCAGCGCTGCCCGGCGATGCCGGATCGGGCGGGCACACCTGCGCCGCGGCCGGCAAGCTCGCCAATGCGGCCAGTGTCGCGCCTCCGGCTAGCAGGTTCCGGCGCAAGACCCCCTTCGGCTCTCGATCGCTTGCAGGGTTCGGCATTTGCAAACTCCCCTGTCGTTCGCCCGTCTTCCACCGGCAGCACGTTCGCCGAACGCAGCCCAACCCATCCAGCGCCGTCGCTCCAATCGAGGCAAGTGACTCATTCATGTAGAGGAGAAGCGGGCGCCGAGCCATCAATTTGGCTAGGCGGAACCCTCCGATGCGCCTTACAGTTGTAGCTGTGCCGATGGGCGGAAGAGCCGTCGTAGGGAGAACCTGCATCCCGCTGGCGGTCTGAGAACGCGAGTGGTTCGAGGGGGAAACGGGGATGGACTCCAACACGGTCTCAGACGCCGTGCCGAACATGGTAGCCCGCCCGGTGTTCACCGGCGAGCACGAGCTGTTCCGCGACCAGGTCCACCGGTTCTTCGACCGGCACATCGTGCCATTCCATCGGCAATGGGAGCACGACGGCATCGTGCCGCGCGCGGTGTGGCGCCTGGCTGGGGAGCAGGGCTTGCTCTGCCCGACGATGCCGGAGGCCTACGGCGGTGCGGGCGCCGATTTCGGCTACTCGGCGGTGCTGATCGAGGAGATCGCGCGGACCCACTGCTCCGGCGTCGGCTTCCCGCTGCATAACGACATCGTCGCGCCCTATCTCCTGGCCTACGCGGCGGAGGAGCGCAAGCGCGACTGGCTGCCGCGTATGGCGCGCGGCGAGATCATCGGCGCGATTGCCATGACCGAGCCCGGCATGGGCAGCGACCTCAAGGCCGTCCGCACCACGGCGCGACGCGACGGCGACCATTACGTGCTGAACGGGCAGAAGACGTTCATCACCAACGGCACGAACGCCGGGCTGGTGATCGTCGTCGCGAAGACCGACCCGGCAGCCGGCCGCAAGGGCATCAGCCTGATCTGCGTCGAGGAAGGCACGCCCGGCTTCGACAAGGGCCGCAACCTTGAGAAGATCGGCTTGCACGCCCAGGACACGTCGGAGCTGTTCTTCGACGAGGTGCGGGTGCCCGTCGCCAACCGACTGGGCGAGGAGAACCAAGGCTTCCGCTACCTGATCCACAACCTGCCGCAGGAGCGGCTGATCATCGCGCTGAGCAGTGCTGCCTCCATCGAGACGCTGCTCGCGGAGACGGTGGCCTATGCGCGGCAGCGCCAGGCTTTCGGCTCGACGGTGTTCGAGTTCCAGAACACGCGCTTCCGCCTGGCCGACGCCAAGGCCCAGGCCACCATGCTGCGCGTGTTCGTGGACCACTGCCTGGCGCTGCACCTGCAGGGCGGCCTCTCGGTGGAGCTTGCGGCGCAGGCCAAGCTGGTGGCGTCCGAGATGCAGAACAAGCTGCTCGACGAGTTCCTGCAGGTGCATGGCGGCTACGGCTTCATGAGCGAGTACGCAATCGGCCGCGCCTGGGCCAACGCCCGCGTCTCGCGGATCTACGGCGGCAGCTCCGAGATCATGAAGGAGATCATCGCGAGGACGCTGTAGGGCATGGGCCCGGATGCAGGCTGCAATCACCAGGGAGAGGACGATTCATGGCGGACGCGACAGGACCGGGAAAGCTCGATGGGAAGGTGGCGCTCGTCACCGGCTCCGGCCGCGGCATCGGGCGCGAGATCGCGCTGAAGCTGGCGAGGGAGGGCGCGCATCTCGTCGTCAACGACCTCGACGCCGGGCCGGCCGAGGAAACGCTCGCCGCGATCCACGCCGCGGGCGGCGAGGCCGTGGCCTGCAACGGCAGCGTGACGGAGGCCGATTTCGGCGACCGCTTCGTCAAGACCGCGCTCGACCGCTTCGGCGGCCTCGATATCATCGTCAACAACGCCGGCTACACCTGGGACAACGTCATCCAGAAGATGACCGACGACCAGTGGTATGCGATCCTGGACGTGCACATGACGGCGCCCTTCCGCATCCTGCGCGCCGCATCCGGCTTCATCCGCGAGGCGGCCAAGCGCGAGGCCGCGGCAGGGGAGGAGAGATTCCGCAAGGTGGTCAACGTCTCCTCGACCTCGGGCATCTACGGCAACGCCGGCCAGGCGAACTACTCCGCCGCCAAGGCCGGCATCGTCGGCATGACGCGGGCGCTGGCGAAGGAGTGGGGCCGCTACAAGGTCAACGTGAACGCGGTCGCCTTCGGCCTCATCATGACGCGGCTGACCGAGGCCTCGGCGAGCGAGGGATCCACGATCGACATCGCCGGCCGCGAGATCAAGGTCGGGGTCGCGCCGGATGTGCTGAAGACCGCGGAGGCGGTGATCCCGCTCGGGCGCGGCGGGCGGCCGGAGGAGGCGGCGGGCGCCGTCTATCTGTTCTGCATCCCGGAATCGAATTACGTCAGCGGCCAGACGCTCGTCGTCGCCGGCGGCCGGCCGTGACGGCGGCGTAGCAGGACGCGAGACGTGGCGCACCTTGCGCGATGGGCGGAGCGCCAGCCCGACAAGGTCGCGGCGCACTTCCCCGAGGACGGAAGCGCCCTGACCTTCGCCGCGCTCGATCACCGGGCGAACCAGGCCGCCCAATGGCTGATCGGACTCGGCCTGCAACCCGGCGACAGCATCTGCCTGCTGCTGGAGAACGGGCCGGCCCTGCTGGAGCTAGCCTTCGGCGCCCGGCGCGCAGGCCTCTACTACACGCCGCTCAGCATCCATCTCCGCGTTCCCGAGATCGCCTACACCCTGGCCGACAGCGGCGCGAAGCTGCTCGTGGTCAGCCCGGCCATGGCCGAGCTGGCCGCGGCGGTCGTGGCAGAGGGCGTCGCCGACATGCCGCGCTTCGCCACCGGCGCCGGCCTGCCAGGTTACGAATCCTACGAGGCGGCGCTGGCGGCCCAAGCGGATATGGCGGCCCTGCCGGCCCGACCAGTAGGGCGGGATTTCCTGTACTCCTCCGGCACCACCGGTCTGCCCAAGGGCGTCCGGCGCGACCTCGTCCCGCACGAGCGCCGCGCCGTGCCGGACTGGAGTCCGGTCTGGCAAGCCTTCTACGGCTTCGACGAGAACACTGTTTACCTTTCGCCCGGACCCCTCTACCACGCCGCGCCGCACCGCTTCGTCCTGCGCATGATCGACCTCGGCGCCACCGTGGTCGTGATGCGCCGGTTCGACGCCGACGCGGCGCTGGCCCTGATCGAGCGCTTCCGCGTCACCCACAGCCAGTGGGTGCCGACCATGTTCGTGCGCCTGCTCGCCCTGCCGGACGCGGTGCGCGGACGCTACGACCTCGCGAGCCATCGCGTCGCCATCCACGCGGCGGCCCCGTGCCCACGGGCGGTGAAGGAAGCGATGATCGCCTGGTGGGGGCCGATCCTCTACGAGTATTACGCCGGTTCGGAAGCCGTCGGCTCGACGGCGATAGACAGCGCGGACTGGCTCGCCCATCCCGGCTCGGTGGGTCGGCCGATGGAGTGCCAGGTGCACATCCTGGACGAGCACAGTGAGGCGCTGCCGCCGGGCGAGATCGGCGCCGTCTGGTTCTCCGGCGGCACGCGCTTCCGCTACCACAACGCGTCGGAGAAGACGGAAGCCGCTTTCGACGCCCAAGGGCGCGCGACCTACGGCGACCTCGGCCACCTCGACGCGGACGGTTACCTCTACCTCAGCGACCGCCGCGCCGACCTGGTCATCTCGGGCGGCGTGAACGTCTATCCCTGGGAGGTCGAGCAGGTCCTGGCGCAGCACCCGGCGGTGGCCGAGGTCGGCGTGATCGGGGTGCCGGACGCAGAGTTCGGCGAGGCCGTGCGGGCGGTGGTATGCCCCCGGACGGGCAAGGAGCCTGGGTTGGCGGAGGATCTCATCGCCTTCTGCCGCGCACGCCTCGCCGGCCCGAAATGCCCGCGCACGATCGTCTTCGCCCAGGCACTGCCGCGCAGCGAGGCCGGCAAGCTTCTGCGGCGCGTCCTCAAGGAGAGCCATCGCGGCGCCGCGACGCGCCTCCCCTGACCCTTCCACGGAGACCTACGATGCCACTGCCACCAGGGCGCGCCCGCCCGGCGCCGACACCGGAGACGCAGCATTTCTGGGACGGCACGAGGGCGGGCGAGCTGCGCCTGCAGCGCTGCCGCAGCTGCGCGAAGGCTTACTTTCCGCCGCGACCGTTCTGCCCGGCCTGCGGCTCGCGCGACGTCGCGGTGTTCCCGGCCAGCGGACGCGGCACGCTCTACAGCTACGTCATCCACCACCGCCCCGTGCCGGGCTTCACGCCGCCCTACGCCATCGCGGTCGTCGCCCTGGAAGAAGGGCCGCGCATGATGACCAACGTCGTGGACTGCGCGCAGACCCCCGAGGCGCTGCAGCTCGACATGCCCCTGGAGGTCGCCTTCGACGCCCATGGACGACGAGATCACGCTGCCCTTGTTCCGTCCTGCCGCGGGGCGCCCAGAATGATTACGGCCGGCATGATCGCGCCCGGCTCGGTCGCCATCGTGGGCGCCGCGGAGAGCACGCGCATCGGAACCGTGCCCGAGATGTCGCAGATCATGCTGCACGCCGACGCGGCGCTGAACGCCTTGCAAGATGCCGGGCTGCGGCCCGCCGACATCGACGGCCTGGCCTGCGTCGGCGCGATGATGCCGCAGCAGGTCGCGCACTATCTCGGCATCACGCCGCGCTGGGTGGACGGGACCGGCGTCGGCGGCTGCTCCTTCATGCTGCACGTCCGCCATGCCGCGGCGGCGATCCATGCCGGCTACTGCAAGACGGTGCTCATCACCCACGGCGAGAGCGGCAAGTCGCGCGTCGGCGCCACGCCGCGCCCGCCGGAGCCGCAGAGCTTGAACGGTCAGTTCGAGGCGCCCTTCGGCCCGCTGGGTCCGCCCTCGCTGTTCCCGATCCCCGTGCTGCGCTACATGAAGACCTACGGCGTCACGCACGAGCAGATGGCGGCCGTGGCCGTGGTGCAGCGGGAGTGGGCCGGGAAGAATCCGCGGGCGGCGCAGCGCGAGCCGATCACGGTGGACGACGTCCTCAACTCGCGGATGATCGCCTACCCATTCCGGCTGCTGCAATGCTGCCTCGTCACCGACGGCGGCGGCGCGCTCGTTCTCACCGGCGCCGACCGCGCGAGGGACTTCCCGCAGCGCCCGGCCTACATCCTCGGCACCGGCGAGAGCGTCGAGACCAACATGGTCAGCCAGATGGAGGACTTCACCTCGTCGCGCGCCTTCCGGGTCGCCGGCCCGGCCGCGTTCGAGGCGGCCGGGATACGCCCCGCCGACGTTGACCACCTGATGATCTACGACGCCTTCGCCCACCTGCCGCTCTACGGGCTGGAGGATCTCGGCTTCGTCGGTCGCGGCGAAGCTGGGCAATTCATCGAGGAGCGCCGCACGGCGCCGGGCGGTGAGCTGCCGATGAACACCAACGGCGGCGGCCTCTCCTACACGCACTCGGGCATGTACGGCATGTTCGCCTTGCAGGAGAGCGTCCGCCAGGTGCGCGGCACCGCTCCGGCGCAGGTGCCGGACGTGGCCATCTCCGTCTGCCATGGCGTCGGCGGCATGTTCGCGGCGAGCGGCACAGTCATCCTCGGCCGCGAGCAGCCGTGATCGTGCTCTTCTCCGAGAGCATGAAGGCCTGGAGGGCTGGTCTGCGCTATGGTAAGTTCCTGGATCTCAGGACGAGGGCGGGTTGGTGCCGCATCTGCTGCGGAAAGGAGGACGCGGCCACATTCGCCGGAAAACCCGGATTAAGCCGTTCGATTTAGGTGCTCTGCAAGCGTGTCGATGAACACACGGACCTCAGCAGAAAGACTACGATGGCTAGGGTAGAGTCAGCTGAATGAGAGCCAGACCTCGCGTGGGGAGCTGATCCATGCCCGATCCGATAACAGACCATGACCTGCTGGGGCGCTTGGCCGAGGCGCGCGTGGTGCCCGTCGTCCGCACCCGCACCGCCGCCTTGGCTGAGACGGCGGTGCGCTGGCTGCACGAGGCGGGCCTGCGCGTGTTCGAGATCACCATGACCGTCCCGGACGCGCCGGCGCTGATCCGCGCTCTGGCCACGGACCGGTCCTTGCTGATCGGCGCAGGCACGGTGCCGGACGCGACGACGGCGGAGCGCTGCTTAGAGTCCGGCGCCCGGTTCATCGTGGCGCCGTGGACCGACCCTGCCCTGCTCGCGCCCTGCCGCGCCGCCAGCGCCGCGCTGATGTACGGTGCCCTGACCCCGAACGAGGTGCGGACGGCGGTCGCGGCCGGCGCCGACGTGGTGAAGATCTTCCCGGCGTCCTCGATGGGCGGCCCCGCCCACATCAAGGCGCTGCGCAGCGTGTTTCCCGGCGTCGCCTTCTGCCCCACGGGCGGGATCGAGCCGGACGACGTGGCCGCCTATCTTGCGGCCGGCGCCCGCTTCGTCGGCATGGGCGGCGCGCTGGTGGACGAGCGCCGGATCGAGGCGGGCGACCGCGCCGCGATCCAGCGCGTGGCCCGGCGCCTCCTGTGATGGGCCTGGACCTGCTCTGCATCGGAGAGCCGATGCTGGAGTACAACCAGCTCCCGCCTCAGCCGGATGGGCGGCGCCTCTACGTCGAGCACCATGGCGGCGACACGTCCAACGCCGCCATCGCCGCCGCGCGCCAAGGGGCGCGGGTGGGCTACGTCACAGCCATCGGTACCGACCCGGCGGGCGACAGCTTGATGGAATTGTGGCGGGCGGAGGGTGTGGACACGTCTTGCGTGCTGCGCGACCCGCACAACCCAACGGCGATCTACTTCGTCATGCACAGCGAGGCAGGGCACGAGTTCCTGTATTACCGCCGCGGCTCCGCCGCGAGCCTCTATCGCCCCGACCAGTTGCCGGAGGCGGCGGTCGCCTCGGCGCGGATGATCTACGCCTCGGGCATCAGCCAGGGCATCTCCGGTTCGGCGGCGGACGCGGTGTTCCGGGCGATTGAGATCGCCCGCGCCAGCGGCGTATGCGTGGCCTACGATACCAACTTCCGCCCGCGCCTCTGGCCGGCGCGCCGGGCCGCGGCAGTGATCCACGCGGCGATGGCGCAGGCGGACGTGGCACTGCCGGGGCTGGACGACGCGGCAGCGCTGATCGGGTTGACCGACCCGGACGCGGTCGCCGACTTCTACCTGACGCTCGGGCCGCGGATCGTCGCGCTGAAAATGGGCGCGGCGGGCACGCTGCTGGCGACCCCCGAGCGGCGCCTGCGCATCCCGCCTTTCCGTTGCGAGCCGGTCGATGCCACCGGTGCGGGCGACACGTTCTGCGGCAGCTTCCTGGCGCGGCTGCTCGCCGGGGACGAGCCGGAACGCGCGGCCCGCTACGCCGCTTGCGCGGCGGCGCTGTCCACCACGGGCCATGGCGCCGTGGCGCCCATCCCGCACGCCGCGACGGTGCTAGCGGCGCTCGCAGCAGCCCCGATCCTCAGGTGATTCGAGACCATCGCGCGCTGGCCCCGCCTCGTACAGCCAGCGTACCGCCGTACATGAGCTGCCTGGGCCTCGGCTAAGTCAGGCACTCAGCGCGTTCTGCCCCGCGCGGCAACGGCGTGGCTGCCGGTGACCTTGCCATCGCGGCTCGTCGCCACCTCGTCATGCAAGTTGCTCACGACGCAGACATGGTTCGGCACGATCCTGACGGGCTCACCGAAACGCGGCTTCTCAGGGCAGCGAGCGATGTCAACAACGCCGTGTTCCTCGTTCAGGCACTCGATCACCGCGTCCGGGTAGCCGAGGATCAATCCGTAGCCCGGACCTGCCGACGGCGCGACGAGGTCGCTGGAGAGGCTCTTGGTGCCGACGTCAATCACCGCCCTATCGTCTGTCGGCCGGCTCACGATGGTGGCGTGCAGGTGGAGGGCGCACTCGTCCAGGCTCGCCGTGTCGGCCGCCACCGTGGCGCGGCCTTGATAAATGGATGTGCCGACGCGCACCTCCCTTCTGATAGGTGATTCCGCAGGCGCCGAGCGCCACTTGGCGGTGCGCAAAAGTGGGGATCTTGTGCATCTTGATGTGCGGTCGCAGGCGCAGGCCGTGGCGGTCGCAGTAGGCCTGCATCTTGGCCAGGTTTTGCTCGACCCGGTCAAGATCAACGACAGTTACCGAATTCTCCAGCTCCTCGACGCGCATCTGCCATTCCCCCTCAGTCCGGCAGGACCGCGACGCAGTCGATCTCGACCTGGATGCCGACGAGCTGGCTTCCCACCGTGGCGCGGGCGGGCGGCTCGTCCGTGAAGAACTCCTTGGGGCCTTGTCCGGAGATAGAGACGAAGCCGTTGGCGATGACCGCATGTGAGTACTGCCCGGCCGGCTTGACCGCGCCCTCCACCAAGATCGCCTTCCGCATGGTCTTCTCAACTCTTGTCAGCTATGGCCCAGCACCCGGCCGGGCCGCTGTCCCGTTGGGCGTCCATCCGCGACGATGGCCTCTCCCGCAACCCAGACGTGCCGCACGCCGGAAGGAAGGTTGGTCGGTTCGTCGAACGTCGCCCGGTCCTCGATCCCTTCGTCGAACAGGACCAGGTCGGCCACCATGCCCGGCCGCAGCAAGCCCCGCCCCGTGAGGCCGAAGCGTTGGGCCGCCACCGAGGTCATGCGGCGCACCGCGTCCTCGATCGGGAACCAGCCGTGCTCGCGCACGAGCCGGCCGGCCACGCGGGGAAAAGTGCCGTAGGCGCGCGGATGCGGCTTGGTGCCGGGCCGCGGCAACCCGTCGGACCCCACCATGTGCAGCCGGTGCGTGCAGGCCGCGCGCAGGTCGCCCTCGTCGAGCTGGAACATGACGATGGCCGTCTGCCCAGCATCCTCCTCGATGAACCGCGCCATGAGATCGAACGGCGGAATGCCTTCCTCGGCCGCCGCGTCCGCCATGGACTTGCCCTCGAACCGCTTGAGGTCCGGGTTGCCCGTGCCGGAGACGCGTACGTTGCCCCAACCGATCAGCACCACCTTTGACTGCGGAGCGTGCGGATCGGGGCTGCCTTCCTCCACCGCCCGGCGCAACGCCTCACGGCCCGCGGGATCGCGCAACCGCGTCCGTAGCGCGTCGAGCCCGCCATCCTGCGCTTCCGGCGGCAGCAGTTGCAGCACGTAGCTGCTGCCGGCCGGATAGGGATACATGTCGAAGCTGACATCCACGCCGTCCTCTCGCGCCACCTCGAGCCGCGCCAGCGCCGCGGGCACATTGCCCCAGTTGGGCCGCCCCGCTGATTGCAGGTGCGACAGCAGACCGGGCGCTGCGGAGGCGCGCAAGACACCCAGGAACTCGTCGAGGGACGATAGGAGGCCGGCTTCGTAGCTGCGGATGTGCGCGGCCAGGATCTTGCCGTGCGCCTTTACGGTATCCGCCAGCGCCAACAGTTCCGCTTCGTCGGCGTAGGCGCTTGGGGGATAGACGAGGCCCAGCGACAACCCGGCTGCCCCCTCCGCGAATTGCCGGGCGAGCATCCGCTGCATCGTCGCGCGCTCGTCCGCGGTGGCGGGGCGGCGTTCATGGCCCAGCACCGCCAGGCGCAGCGCGGCGTGGCCGACCAGCGACACTAGGTTGAGCGCCACGCCGCGCCTGTGCAGCTCCTCCCGATACGCGGCGAAGCTGTCGAACACCTCATCCGCGGCCGTCTCGCCGAGCAGCCCCGAGAAATGCTGCCGCAGCAGCTCCGACGAGCTCGGCCCGGCCGGGTAGAGGGAGAAGCTGCAATTGCCGACGACCAGCGTCGTGACGCCCTGGAGCGCCTTCTCCACGCGATCGGGCTCGCGCAGGCAGATCAGGTCGTCGTGGCAGTGGGCATCAATGAACCCGGGCGCCAGGTAGCGGTCTTCGGCGTCGAGGACCACGGCACCATCGGCGGCAAGGGACGGACCGACTGCGGCGATGCTTCCGCCGCTCACCCGGACGTCGCCCGCGAACCACGGCGCGCCGGTGCCGTCGATGATGCGCGCCCCGCGGATCAGCAGATCGTCGTGCATTGTCCGGGCACTCCTGATCACTCGCCCACGGAACCGGACAATACGGGGCCGGCCGGGGCGGACGGCTCCGGGATCGGCTCGATACGGCCAAGGATCACGATATACGAGAAGATTCCAACCAGCAGCACGATGCCGGCGACCAGGAAGGCGCCCGCGAAGGAGTGGGTCAGGCCGACGATGAAGCCGGTTGCCACAGGCGCGGCGACGCCCATCAGGTTGTTGGTGAAATTGACGATGCCGCCGATCGTGCCGGTGCCGCCCTGTGGCGCGATGAGCGATACGATTGATGACCCGACCGGCGCGGCGGCCGCAAGCCCGGTCAGCGCGATCGTGATCCAGGTGATCGCCCAGATGGGGTCGGTCGTGAAGACGGCTCCGAACACGGCCAGGCCCAACAGCATCCCGACCACGAGCACGGCCTTGCGCACCTTCGTCTCGTCGTGTCCCCGCGCGATGAGATGATCGACCAGGAACCCACCTACCAGCAGATCAGAAAGTGTGGCGAAGATCCAGGGGATGGCCGCGTAGCCCGCCGACTTCAGGATGCCCATGTGCAGCGTTTGCACGAGGTAGCCGGGCAACCAGGTCAGGAACAGGTAGAACGAGTAGCCGTAGGCCGAGAAGCCGATGGTGAGGCCCCAGACCTTCCGGTTACGCAGCAGGTATCCTAGCATGGCGCCTTGCCCGCCTCGGGCAACGCCTTCCGGGGTGGCGCCGCCGGCGATGATGTAGTCGCGCTCGGCCGTCGTCAGCCGCTTGTCCTCGCTCGGGTCACGGTAGATGGCCCAGTAGGCAACGAGGTACAGCAGGCTCAGCACGGCGGTGATGCCGAAACCCCAGCGCCAGCCGAAGTTCACGATCGCGAAGGCCACCAGCGGCACGCCGATCACGTTCGAGAACTTGGCGGCGGAGTCGAAGATCGCCGTTGAGCGGGCGCGTTCACGGCGCGGGAACCAGTAGCCGGTCGCCTTCTGACTGGCGGGGAAGGCGGGCGCCTCGGCGACGCCCAAGAGCACGCGCGCTGCGACGATGCCGCCGAACCCACTGGCAAAAGCCGTGATGGTCGAGGCCACCGCCCAGAGGAGCGCGCCCCAGCGCCCGACGCGGGTCACCCCGAACCGGTCGAGCACCATGCCGCCGGGCACCTGCAGGAGCGAGTAGGACCAGAAGAACGCGCTGAACAGCAGGCCCAGTTGCTCCGGGGAGAGATTGAACTCGTGCTGCAACTGCGGCGCGGCGACCGACAGATTGATGCGGTCGATGTAATTGACCAGCACCCCCATTCCGAGCAGGACCCCGATGGTCCACCGCCTGCCGGGCACGCGTTGCGCGCGAGAGAGCATCTGGAGGTGTTTCCTTTGCCGAACATGCAGGCACGCCGCAAAGTAGCCGTGCCCGCATACCGGACACGTTCCCCTGTTCCGGAAGGCGAGCCTAGTCAGGGCAGCAAGCGTCCGCAACGCGCTTCCGGGGCCGACCCTCATCGGCCGCCCCTACCCTAGATGTCGGTCCGTCTACTCGGGTCACACCTTCCCGGCCGAAACGACTGGACCTGTTGGCTGCCCCGTAGGCGAGCCGCCCCGTGGCTCAAGGCTCACCAGGAGCTGCGTCCCAGGTGGAAGATTGGCGGTGACGATCCGGCCCGCGGCGGGCAGCACGCCCAGCGACTCCGGCCGCGTCGCCCCCGCGCGGAGCGCCCACAATTCCAAGTCCTTCCCCGTCGCGACCTGCACCGTCCCAGCGGGACGCAAGCGAAGCCCTCCCTCCGCGGCCTCGGCGACGAACACCGGACCTCCACTCGGCGGTGCCAGCACGGCAACGGCTTGGTTGGCCGGCTCGTGCAGGAACGCGAAGGCGGCGACTGCCGCTGCGAGGGCGAGCGATCCCGCCGTCGTCGCCCGCCAGAACGCGACCTTGCCCGAAGACTGCGGGTGCCGAGCTTCGGGGCGGGATGACCTCGGCTGCAACGGCTCGCGGGCGGCAGCCGGCCGGGTGGAAGCCTCGATGCGCGACCAAAGCTCGGGCGGCGGGGCGCTCGGGGGCACGAGCGTCGCCAGCGGAGCCAGCCTGCGCTCCCATGCCTCGACCGCCGTGCGGAAGGCCGCATCCTGCTGCATCAGATCCTCGGCCCGGCGCGCCTCGTCCGCGTCGAGCGTGCCGAGCACATATTCGGCCGCGAGCAGGTCCTGGTCCTCGGTGCCGCTCATGGCTGCAGGCACTCCCGCAGCGCCGTGAGGCCACGCCGTATCTTGGACTTGATGGTGCCGAGCGGTGCCCCAAGGCGAACAGCCAGCTCGCTGTGGCTGAGCCCGTCCGTGAACGCCAGCACGAGCAGGCGCCGCCTCTCCTCGTCGAGCGTCCCGAGGCATCGGCGAAGCGCCTCCGCCTCGGCACCGCCGATGAGCTGGTCGAGCGCGCTGGGCGCGTCGTCCGGCTCATCGGCCGGCTCATACCCGAGCACGTCCCGCCCACGGCGGCGCGCGATGTCGAGCGCGCGATAGCGCACGATGCTGTTCAGCCAGACTTCGGCAGGTCCGCGGTCCGGATCGAACCGCCCGGCCTGCTGCCAGACCTGGACGAAAGCGTCGTGCATGGCGTCCGCGGCGAGCGCGGGCTGCCGGGTGATGCGAAGCGCCAGGCCATAGAGCCGGCGATTGCAGCGCTCGTAGAGCTGGCCGAACGCCACGCGGTCGCCCGACGCGCAGAGGCGCAGGAGGCGCTCGGTGTCAGCATCGCGCGGTGGTTCGGTCCAGGGGCGCACGGCGCCCGGCATAACCAGCCACGGGGGCCACGGCAAGCGGGGAACGGCCGAGAGTCCGAGGCCGAGCGGAAAAGCATCCATGATGACACTACGGGCGATCACCCCGTCCCGGATGCACCTGTCATTACAGGAACGACACGGGGTCCACGTCCACGTCCACGCGCACGCCGCGGCCGACCTCGACCTGGGCGAGCCAGCCGCGCAGGAGCGGCTGCACGGCGATGTCCCGCCGCGTCTTGAGCAGCAGGCGGCGGCGGTGCCGCCCACGCAGGATGGCAAGCGGGGCCGGCGCCGGGCCGAGCACGCTGATCCCCTCGCCGCGAGGTGCCGCACCGCCCAGGTCGCGCGCCGCCTCGTCCGCCGCCTGGGCCGTGTCAGCGCTCACGATGACTGCCGCGAGCCGGCCGTAGGGCGGCCAGTGCCCAGGGCGGCGCGCCTCCGCCTCGCGCGTCATGAACTCGCCCAGATCGCCGCCCATGAGCGCCTGCATGACCGGGTGCTCCGGGCTGAACGTCTGCAGCAGCACGCGCCCTGGCGCCTCCGCCCGGCCCGCGCGCCCTGCAACCTGATGCAGGAGCTGCACTGTCCGCTCCGCTGCGCGCAGGTCGCCGCCCGCGAGGCCGAGGTCCGCGTCCACTACGCCGACCAGCGTGAGGTGCGGGAAATGCCAACCCTTGGCGACGATCTGCGTGCCGATGATGAGGTCCACTTCTCGCGCCGCGATGGCATGGGCGGCCTCAGCGGCGGCGTACGGACCCGGCATGGTGTCGCTCGCCATCACGAGCCGCCGCGCCTCGGGGAACGCAGCCGCAGCCTCCTCGGTGATGCGCTCGACGCCCGGCCCGATCGGCACGAGGCTCCCTTCCGCGCCGCAGGTCGGGCAAGTCGGCGGGATCGGCTCCATGTGGCCGCAATGATGGCAAGTGAGCAGCTTGCGCGCCCGGTGCTCGACCAGCCAGGCCGTGCAGTTCGGGCACTGCATCCGGTGCCCGCACGCCCGGCACAAGGTCAGCGGCGCGTAGCCCCGGCGGTTCAGGAACAGCATCGCCTGCTCGCCGCGCCCCAGCGTCTCCTTCACGGCCTCGACCAGCGGCGGCGCGAGAAAGCGGCCACGCTCGGGCGGCGTCAAGCGGAGATCAATGGCCGCGACCTCGGGAAGCCGAGCACCGCCGTGCCGGGCAGCAAGCGTGATGCGCCGGTAGCGCCCGGTCTCGATATTCGCGAGCGTCTCCAGGCTCGGCGTCGCGGAGACGAGCACGGCCGGCGCTTCGGAGAGCCGCGCCCGCACCACCGCCATGTCGCGGGCGTGATAGACGACGCCATCCTCCTGCTTGAACGCGGTCTCGTGCTCCTCGTCCACGACGATGAGGCCCAGATCCGGGAACGGCAGGAACAGCGCCGAGCGCGCGCCCACCACGACCGGCGCCGTCCCTTCCGCCGCCGCGCGCCAGGTGACGCGCCGCGTCCGGCTTGAGAGGTCCGAATGCCACACGGCGGGCGCGACGCCGAAGCGCCCCTCGAACCGCTCCAGCCACTGCGACGACAGCGCGATCTCGGGCAGCAGGACGAGCGCCTGCCTTCCTTGCGCAAGGCACTCGGCGACGGCTTCGAGATAGACCTCGGTCTTGCCCGAACCCGTCACGCCGTCGAGCAGGGTGACGCTGAAGCGCTTCGCAGCAACAACGCCGCGCAACGCCTCGGCAGCACTCGCCTGTGCGGGCGAGAGGGTGAAGCCGGGGTGCGCTGGGTCCGGCCGGGCGAATGGGGGGCGCGCCGGCAGCGCCACGGGCACGAGCAGCCCGGCATCTGCCATGCCGCGCACGACGCCGGGCGAGACGGTGGCCGCACGGGCAATCTCCGCCGTGCTGCGCTGCGTGCCGTCCCCCATGAGGGTTACGACCCGCTCGCGCGCCTCGGTCAGGCGGGCGTCGGCGGGTAACTCCGCGAGGCGCCAGCCAGGCTGCGGCGTCTCGGGCCGGAGCGCGTTGATGCGCAGCGCCATGGCCAGCACCTCGCCGGGCGCTGCCAACGTGTAGCCTGCCATCCAATCCACGAAGCGGCGCAACGCCGCCGGCAAGGGCGCCACTTGCAGCACCGCCGAGACCGGCCTGAGCTTGTGCTCCGCGACGGTCGGCCCGCTCGGCGTGTCCCACACGACGCCGACCTCCTCGCGCCGGTTGAGCGGCACCAGCACGATGTCCCCTGGCCGCGGCGTGAGCGAATCCGGCACCGCGTAGTCGAACGTCCCCTGGAACGGATAGGGCAGCAGCACAGGGACCCGCTTTCGCGACTGCGGCACTCCCTGTAGGCTCGGTTCGAAGGAGGGCTGGCGACGCCGGCTCACGATTCTCTCGGGCGCAATGAACAACCAGTGAACATCCGAACAGATGACCCCGCGCTACGGGGATTGCAACCGGATCGGGGACCTGATCCGCGCGATGTGGCTCGCTTCCTCCGGCGCAACCCGGCCTGGCTGGCCGGGCAGGCAGAGCTGTGGCGCGTGCTGGAGCCGCCGCGCCGGGTGCATGGCGAGCGGGTGGCCGACCACATGGCAGCCATGCTCGCGGCCGAGCGCGCCCACGCCGCCGCCGCCGCCGCTCGCGCGACCGCTGCCGCCGGCGTTGTGGCGCGCGTGCAGGCCGCAGTCCTCGCCGTGATCGCGGCAAGCGACCCGGTGGACTGCGCCGTCCACGAGTGGCCGGGTCTGCTCGGTCTCGATGCGGTCGCGTTCTGCGCCGAGGGACTTGAGGGGGGGAGGCCTGGCGCGCGGCCGCTTCCACCCGGCACGGCGCAACGCCTCTTGGGCACGGCGCCCGCCCTCGTGCGGCCCGGCCTTGCCGACCCGCTGCTGCATGGCGAAGCGTCGGCGCTTGCAGGCACTGAGGCACTCGTCGCGGTGCCGCTCGCCGAGCCTGCGCTCCTCGCCCTTGCCTGCCGCGATGGCCGGGCGCTGACCCCGGACGGAACGGCCCCGCTCGCCTTCCTGGGCAGAGCTTTGGCCGTCGCGCTGAGCCGGGCGTGACGGGACACGAGGCCGCGCGCGCCTACCTCGCCTGGCTCGGCACGGAGCGGCGCGCCTCACCTCTCACCGTCGAGGCCTACGGGCGCGATCTTGCAGGATTTCTCGGCTTCCTCGCCGGACATCTCGGCGTGGAGCCGGATCTCGCCGCGCTGTCCGGGCTATGCCAGGCGGATCTGCGTGCCTGGCTCGCCGCCAGTGCCGCTGCGGGCGCGGGCAACGCCACGCGGGCGCGACGCCTCGCCGCCGTGCGCGGACTTTTCCGCTACCTCGCCCGGCGCCACGGCCTGACCAATCCAGCGCCTACGCTGCTCAGCACACCTCGCGCCCGCCCGCCTGCGCCGCGCGCCCTCTCTCCCGCTGACGCACGGACCGCTATTTCCGGCGAGTCCGCCATGACACCGTTCACCCAGGCGCGCGACGCCGCGCTGTTCACGCTGCTCTACGGCTGCGGCCTGCGCATCGCGGAGTTGCTGGCGCTCGACGTGCGCGATGCGCCGCTGCCGGGCGGTGCGGGACCGTTGCGAGTGCTGGGCAAGGGCGCCAAGGAGCGCCTCGTCCCCGTTCTGCCCGCCGTACGCGAGGCGGTTGCCGCCTGGCTCGCCATCTATCGCCCTTCGTCCCCAGCCCTGCCATTGTTCCCCGGCGTGAAGGGCGGCCGGCTCAACCCCGGCGTCGCGCAACGGAGCCTGCGCGAGCACCGCCGCCTTCTGGGCCTGCCCGAGCACGCGACGCCACATGCGTTGCGCCACTCCTTCGCGACGCACCTTCTGGCCGGCGGCGCGGACCTGCGCAGCATCCAAGAGCTGCTGGGCCATGCGAGTCTGGGCACGACGCAGCGCTATACAGCAGTGGATGAGGCGAGCCTGCTTGCCGCATGGCGTCGCGCGCACCCGAGGGCCTAGAGCAGATCGCAGGACGCTTGGGACAAGCGTCCTGCGTGAAGATGCTCGCCAAAATGAAAGCTACAGCGTTTCGCGTCCCAACTTGGACGCGAAACGCTGTAGAACAACCAACTGCCCTGCACGGGCGCAGGATCGCTCCCTGCGCCCGCACGAGGCTGGTTACTGCGTCTTCTTCTGCCCGTCCGGCCCGTATTGCTCCAGAAAGGCGATCACGTCCTTGATCTTCTGCGGCCCTGTTTCACCCCTGAATCCCGGGAAGGCCATCTTCGTGTGCGGCACGACCGCCTGCGGATTGGCGAGGTATTTCTCCAATACGTCCGGCGTCCAGGTGATCCCGGAAGTCTTGTTCGCTTCCGAGTAGTTGTAGCCGGGATATGTGCCGGCCTTGCGCCCGACGACGCCGTTCAGCACCGGCCCAACCGCGATCTTCGCGCCCGGGCCGATCTGATGGCATGCCCGGCACACCACGAAATCCTTCTCGCCCGCCGCAGCATTCCCGCCCGAGGCAGCCTGCGCCATGGCCGGTGCTGCCGAGATGACCAGCAAACCCGCTATCAGAACTAAACGCACCACTTTTCCGCCCTCCTATCGTTTCAATTTATTATCCGCCACTCAGGCGGACGCGCCGCCCAGAGTGTCAACGACGGAATGGAACACTGTCAACGCGGCAATGTCGTGGCACTCAGGCGCCCTTGCGTTCGGAGTTCGGGCCAGTCGCAGCGCCAGCGCGCGATGCGCACGCCGGGATGCTCACCGGCCCACTGCGCTAAGTAGGGCGGCGCCTGCATCATGCATGCTCGTAAGCTGCCCTGTGACTCGAACAGGAGATGCTGCTCCTGGCACGACGTGGGATTGGCGAGGGAGCAGACGAGAAGAACCAAGTCTATCATGATCTTCGCAATCTCCAGGAGGCCGAGCATATCCGCGAGCACGGGAGGTCATGTTATTCTGTCATCTTGAAAGGTCCGCGGATGCGGGTCACTCGCAATCTAACGAAGCTGTGTTCAGACCGTGAGTAGAATTTCGCCTTTCCCGAGGCTGGCCATGTCGCCGGCAAAGCGTCGTGCGGGTGCCATGGCGAGCGCGGCAGCAGCCGAACTGAGCGGCTCTAGTGCCCGTGCGAGCAGCACCCGGAACACTCCGCCCTCCGCGTGGCCCACGGGAACGAAGCTGGGCAGGAGTGCTGGGACTGCACCCCCAAGTAGCACCGTACCCCGCCGCATGAGACTGCCCGGCATCGCACCCGTGCCGCCGCAGACGACCACAGTGCCAGCGATCAGGCGGCTCGCGGCCAACGCCCCGGCCCGCCCCTCCACCACGATCAGCCCGCGGCGCAGCCGGTCGCCCGCGCGCGCGCCCGCGTTGCCGCGCACCACGACGGTGCCGCCCGCCATGCCCTCGACCTCGCCCGCGAGCGGACCACCGAGGAAGTCCCCGCAGTCGCCCGTGATCTCGACGTGTCCGCCCTGCATCCCGGATGCCGCCCAGTGCCCGGCGCTCCCGCGCACCTCCAACCGCCCGCCCCGCATCTGCCGCCCCGCGCGCAGGCCCGCATCGCCGTCCAGCACGATCCTGCCGGACGCCATTCCCTCGCCTACGCCGTCGAGCCGCGGCGAGCCGCCGTCGAATACCACCTGCTCCGCCTCGCCTATCGCCACGCGGAAGACATCTCCGACCAGGACCGGGGCGCGCGTCGTGCCAAGGGACAGGCGCTCGATCTCCGCCTGCGAGAGCTTGGCGAGCCGGTCCGGCACCAGCGCCGACAGGTCGAGCCGCTGCTCAGGCGCGGCGCGGAGAGCGAAGCGGAGCGCCACCATCAGAGCAGATCCCGCAGTTGGTAGTGGTGCTTCCCGAGCTTGCCGCCGTAGTTGCCGGCGCTGACGCGGTAGGCGCCCCGCTCCGGCCCAAGCGCCACCACCGCCGCGAGCCCGGCACGCATCGCGGCCGCCACCGCCTCGCTCGTCAGCCCGTCCATGACGATCTCCAGCACCGCCTTCGTGTCCTCGTCGAGCGCGGAGTGCACGCCGGTGCCGCGGAGCGTCGGGCAGTAGGCGTCGTTCGTGGACGCCGACAGCGCCTTGTATTTGGAGCCGATCTTGGAGCCGGAGCGCGCGATGCCGCCGGGGAACGGCGCGATGGCGCCCGGCGTAGCCACGACCGCCTCCGCCACCGCCTCCGCGGCCCGGAGCGCCGCAACGCCCGAGCGGGCAAGCAGGATCAAGTTGCCGCCGCCGACCGCCTTCTTCGTCAGCCCCGTCTTGCCCTCGATGACGAACTCGCCGTCCATCACCGGGATGCGCCAGTAGCGCCGCCCGTCCAGCACCTTGCTGATCTGCCAACCGTCGCCGAAGTAGCGCAGCCCGTCGCCGAGGTTCAGCTCCTCCTCGCCGTCGAGAGCGCGGTAGCAGGCCGAGCCGGGGCTGGTCAGCACGCATTGGCCGACGCGGTTGACGAGCTGCTTCTGCAGCTCCCCCGTGGACCCGGCGCAGAGCACCACGCGAACGCCGGGCCGCCCGTCCGGCGTGTCCTCGGGTGCGACCTCGCCGTCCATCGCCGCCTCGACGCCGCACGCGATGATCGAGGTCGCGAAACCCGTGAGGCTCGCCGCCGCGATCCCGGCCCAGCGCTGCGTCGGCGCGGTGATGAGCAGCGCGGTGCCGCGCATATCGAAGGCTTCAGCAAAGGTGTCGTCCACGCGCACGCCGTTCTTCTCTAACTCCGGCATGGCACTCCCTCGAAGCTGCCTTGCCGAGGGAGGACGCTCTCCGCCACGTCGAAGATCGCAGGCGAGATGCCGTAGAGGTCCTCGTAGAAGCGCCCGAGGCGTCCCTCGATCTGCTGGTCGAAGCCGGGCCGCACCGTGGGCACCCGGCCGAAGCGGTGCCCGATCACCTCCCCGTCGCGCGCGATCAGGTCGCCGTCCTTGAACACGAGCGCGGGGGCACGGAACATCGCTGCCTTGTCCGCCTGCGGGCGATAGGCGGCGATGTCGGCGCGCCCGCCGGGTGCCAAGTGCCCGCGGTCGCTGAGGCCGAGCAGGCGGGCGGGTGCCGCGCGGGTCATGGTCGCGATCTCGGGCCAGGTGTATTCGCGCGTGATGCCGGGCAGCGTCGTGACCGCCATCGCCTCCTTGGGCAACGTCTCCATCCACTGCGCGCGCAGCTCGCGGTCCATGAGCAGCGCGAACAGGTCCGGGTAGCTCGTGAACGGCGCCCCGTTCGGGTGGTCGGTCGTGAACAGGACGCGCCAGGGGTCGTCGGTGAGCAGGAACAGCTCCAGCCCCGCCGCCCACTGCACGGCATTGGGAAAACTGGTGCGGCGGTAGCGGTAGGGCACGACCCCGTATCCCTGGCTCTCGCTGTCCACGATGGAATACTTGCGGGGGTATGCCGTGTCATGCGCCCCGAACTGGCGCAGGATATCGCAGGACACCGTGACGGTCTGGCCGAACATGACCTGGCCCACGTCCACCGTGAGGTTCTTGTGCCGGTTCACGGCCTCGGCGAGCCGCGGCGCGGCGGAGGAGAACTTGCGCGGTCCCTCCGTGCCGTAGGCGTAGAATTGCAGGTGCGCGAGGTGCAGCCGCCGGCCCTCCGCCGCCTCGATGGTGGCGAGCGCGGTCTCCACGTTCCCCGGCACGCCGAGGTTGCTGCAATGCAGGTGCAGCGGGTGCGGCACGCCGAGCTTGTCCACCGCGCCTTGCAGCGCCTTGATGATCGCCCGCGAGGTGACGCCGCTGCCCGGCACCTCGTCGTCCAGCCCGAAGCTGCGCACGTTCTCGCGGAAGGCCGCGCCCGCGCCTGGGTTGATGGTCTTGATGCCCAAAGCCCGCGTGCCCGCCAGCGCCCGCCCGACGTAGTCCGCCACCGCGCCCGCGCTCTCGCCGTCACGCAGGAGGCGCACCAGGAAGTCCTCGTTGCCAAGCACGGCGAGGATCGCGCGATCTATGAACGGGATCGCGGCAAGCTCCATCTGCGCCTGCATTGCCTGGTGCGGCGGGATCGCCGGCTCGACGACGAGCGTGAACCCCATCGCCGCGTAGAGCCGGCCGATGATCTCGCTCACCGGCACGCAGTCCACGGCCGGGTCGTCCCGCAGCTCGGGAAGCAGCAGCCGCGCCGTGTTCACGGTCGCACCTGCGATGTGCGAGTGGATGTCTATGCCGCCCGCTAGCACGACGAGACCCGAGGCATCGTGGCGCGCATCCGGGGTGCGACCGTCGGCGGCGACGATGCGGCCATCCTCGAACCAGAGGTCGCCCGTCTCGTCCCGCCCATTCGCCGGATCGAGGATCCGGCCTCCCGCGAGCAGCGTCAGCATGAGCTGCCCCGCTCGCGCAGCACCGCGGCGATGCCGCCGAGAACGCTCGCGACGGTTGGTCCCTCGCGCGCCGCCTCGGCCCGGACGGCGACGAGCGTGCCGGTTTCGGCGCTGAACAGCACGGCATCATGATCCACGCCCGGCCGTCCCACAGTGATCGCGACCTCCGGCGGCTCAGAGAACTGAGTACCCGGCGCCGTCACGGCAACGAGCGGCAGGCGGCGCGGCCCCGAGTTTAGCCACCGGGGAGGCGGCCCCGGTTCGATGGCTTGCACCCAAACCGCCGTATCTGCCTCGCCGCTCTCCACCATCCGCGCCGCGTCGAGACGCCAGGGATCGTGTTCCGCGCGGCCGCGGGCGAAGCCGACGCGAACCGGGAAACCCGTCTTCCACCCGAGCACCCGAGCGACACCCTCGGCGTTGCCCGGCGCCGGCAAGGGCAGTCCGGCCCACCGCGTCTTCGCATTCAGGTCGCTGATGAGGCCGCAGAGCGCCTCGATCTCGATCTCGTCCATCGCGCCAGCCGACCAGACCGCGACGCCGTAGCGCGCCGCCCGCAACGCGTCGGCCAGCCGCGCGAGCGCACCGTCTGGATCGGCGCCGCTCGCCACTGGGCGCCCCGCGGCGAGAGCCCGCAGGACGCCGAGCGATGAAAGCAGCCCCTCCGGCGCGAAGCGGAGCACGCGTCGCGGCGTTCCGGGCTCGAGGCTCGGCACAGGCGGCAGCGCGAACCCGTCGAGCCCCGCGCCCAAAAGCAGCACGGTGTCTGCCCGTGCACGAGCGAGCAGCGGTGTCGCCACGATCCATCCATATTCCCGCATCGCGCCGAGGTCACGCAGCAGCGCGTCCGAGTAGGCGTGATCGAGGGTGCCACCGCACGTCTCCGCGAGCGAGGCCGCCGCTTCCGCGCCAGCCGCACAGGTGCCAAGCCCGGCGATCACCGGGCAGCGACTCGCGTCCAGGAGGGCGGCGGCCTCGCGCACAGCCTCATCCAGCGCGGACGGGCGGCCGCGGATCAGCACCATCGAAGAGTTGGTCATGGTGGCCTTAATCGTATCGCACGTAGGCGAAGCGCGCGTCGCCCTCCGGCGTTCCCTCCAGCGCGCCGCCCGCCGTGCCGGGCCGCCACTGCACGATCTCCTCGATCTTGCGCGCCAGCTCGAAATCCTTGTCGGTGATGCCCTTGGCCGAGTGCGTCATCAGCCGCACCTCGACGAAGGCGTAGGAGATGGTCATGTCTGGGTGGTGCCAGGCGGCTTCCGCGAGGTGGCCGACGGCGTTGACCACCATGAGCGTGCCCTTCCACGAGTGCGTGCGGAACTTGCGGCGGATCCAGCCCTTCTCGAGCGTCCAGTGCGGCAGCTCGCGCGCGAGCCGTTCCTCGACCTCGGCCTCGGTATAGACCCGCTCCTTGCCGCGAGCCTCGCTCATCACCCGGTCCCTCCCGCTCGGCGGCTTCCCGCGCCGGGCGGGACTATGCAACACTGCGGGCGCCAGACTCAACCTGGCCGCCCGCTAGCCGGGCCAAGCAAGCGGGAGATGCAGCTATGGCGATGATGGACTGGAACAAATATCGGGAGCAGGTGATGAGCACGGCCGGCTCCCTGGCCGAGGTGCATCCCGATCTGATGAAGGGCTTCACGGCGCTCGACAGCGGCTCGGGCAAGACGAAGCACCTGGACGCCAAGACCCGCGAGCTGATCGCGCTCGCCGTCGCGGTCACGACGCGCTGCGACGGCTGCATCACCGTCCATACGAAGGCCGCGCTGGATGCTGGCGCGACGCGCGAGGAGTTGGCTGAGGCACTCGGCGTGGCCATCGCCCTGAACGCCGGAGCGGCGCTGGTCTATTCGGCACGGGCGATGGACGCCTTCACTGCCGAGGGCTGATCCGCCCGGCACCGTCGAAGTCGTCACCAGCGCACGGCTGCACCTCGGCTTCCTGGACCTGAACGGATCGCTTGGCCGGCGCTTCGGCAGCATCGGGATGCTGCTCGACGGCCCGGTCACGTGCATCAGGCTGAGCCGCGCCGCCGAGACGATGGTGCGCGGACCGGAGCGGGAACGCGCGGGGCAGGCGCTTGCCCTGATGAGCGAGCACCTGGCGATTCCGGGCGGCCACGCGCTGGAGTTAGCGTGCGCCATGCCCGCGCACGCCGGCCTTGGATCGGGCACGCAGCTCGCGCTAGCCGTCGCGACGGCGATGCGCCGCCTGCACGGAATTGCCCGGACCTGCGCTGGGGATGCGGCCAGGCTCGGCCGCGGCGCGCGCTCTGGCATCGGCATCGGCCTGTTCGAGCAGGGGGGTTCGTGGTGGATGGGGGCCTGGTGAAGGCACGCGACGCGGTCTCGCCGGTGCTCACGCGGCTCGCCGATGCCGGAAGTCCTGGCGTGCGCTGCTGCTGCTCGACCCGGCGGAGATACGGCCTCTCTGGCGCAGCAGGAGCGCGCCGCATTCACCGCTCTGCCGCCCATGGCGAAGACTGGGTCAGGTGCGATCTGCCGCCTCGTCCTGATGCGGGCTCTGCCCGCGCTCGTCGAGGCTGACCTCCGCGGTTCGGGGACGCGATCACGCGCATCCAGGAACAGCTCGGCGATTATTTCGCCCCCGCGCAGGGCGGCCGGTTCACAAGTTCGCGCGTGACGCAGGCGCTCGCCGCGCTCCGACGCTTCGGCGCGCCCGGCGTAGGCCAGAGTTCCTGGGGTCCAACCGGCTTCGCCTTCGCCCGCGACGAGACCGAGGCGCAACGTCTCTGCGGCGCGCTGCTCGCGGACGGAGCAGCGGAGGGGCTGGACATCCAGGTGCGCCGCCCCCTCAATCACGGCGCGCGTATCAAGGAAGGACCGTAGCCGTGGCCGACAAACACATCCTGCACATGCTGAGCCCGCTCAAGCACGTCAGCCCGTTCGACGTGAACATGGCGCTCGATGCCGGCTTCGACGCGGTCGTGCCTTACGAGCAGGTGCAGCTCGATGACGTGACCGGCCTGGTTCAGGACGCGATCTTCTCCCGTCCGCCCAAGGTCGGCGTCCGCACCGGCGTGTTCATCGGCGGCCGGGACGCGCTGGTCGCGCTCGAGATGATGGATGCTGCGAAGAATTCTATGGTGCCGCCCTTCGCCGTATCGCTGTTCGCCGACCCAGCCGGCTCCTTCACCACCGCCGCGGCGATGGTCGCGCGCGCCGAGCGGGTGCTCAAGACGAAGTGCCAACGGGATTTGCACGGCCTGCGCCTCGCCGTGTTCGGCGCGACCGGCGTGGTCGGCTTCGCCTCCGGCGTGATCGCGGCACTCGAAGGCATGGAGGTCACGCTCGTCGGCTACGACGGGCCGGACCGCGTCGCCCGCGCCGCCAAGGAGATCGAGGGGCGTTTTGATACCAAGGTAAGCGCGGCCGATGGCAGCACGGAAGAGAAGAAGGAGAAAATCCTTGCCAAGGCGGACGTGGCGTTCTGCGCCGGCAAGGCGGGCGTGCAGATCCTCTCCGCCGCACAGGTGCGCAACGCACCGCTGCTCGTCGTCGCCGACGTGAACGCAGTGCCGCCGATGGGCGTCGAGGGCCTCGATGTCCACGCGGACGGCACGAAGCTCGGCGACGGCAAGACGCTCGGCATCGGCGCGCTGGCCATCGGGCAGACCAAGTATGGGACCGAGATCGGCTTGTTCCAGCGCATGATCCAGGCCGACAAGCCCGTGCGCTACGACTTCCGCGACGCCTTCGTCCTCGCGCGTGAGCTGGTCGCCCAATAGCGCGCAAGATAGCGCGCCGGCCGTGCTGATCGCCGCCCAGTCCGGCCGCGCGCTTGCCGCGGCGGCCCGGCGCGCGGGCTATGCCCCGCTCGTCGCCGACCTGTTCGAGGACGACGACACCCGCGCCCTCGCGGCGCGCACGGTGCGCTTGCCCGGCGGCCTTGCGCGCGCGCCGGGCCGCGCAGCGCTGCTGCGGGCGCTCGACCGTCTGAGTAAGGGTGTGCAGCCGATCGGCCTCGCCTACGGCAGCGGCTTCGACGCCCGGCCAGACCTGCTCGACGCCCTCGCGGAGAGTTATCCCCTGCTCGGCAACCACGGCGAGACGGTACGTCGCCTGGCCGACCCCCATGCTTTCGCCGCGCTCTGCCATGGCTGCGCCGTGCCGCATCCACGAATCGCGATGCGCCCCCCAAAGGATGCAAGCGAGGGCGAGTGGCTGGAGAAGCATGCGGGGGGCGCAGGCGGCACCCATGTCCGCCCGGCACAATCGGGGAGGATGCGCCTGCCGCGCTACGTTCAATGCCGGGCGGAGGGCCACGCGGTCTCCGCCCTGTTCCTCGCGGACGGGCACGGACACGCGCTCGTACTCGGCTTCAGCGCACAATGGGCAGCGCCCACGCCAGGCCAACCCTATCGGTATGGCGGCGCGGCGCGGCCGGCGCGGCTGGACGCCACGATAGCTGCCGTTATGGAAGCGGCCGTGCACCGCCTCGCCGCGGCGGCCGGACTGGTCGGACTGAACGCGGCCGACTTCCTCGTGCGTGCGGACGGGTTCGACCTCTTGGAGATCAACCCACGACCTGGCGCGAGCCTCGACGTGTTCATGGACGGCCACGGATTGTTGTTCCGGTGGCACGTCGAGGCGTGCCGCGAGGGCCGGCTGCCCGTGCGACCCCCACGGTTCGCGAGTGCGGCGGCGAGCGCCGTTGCCTACGCGCGCCGGGCGGTCAGCCTGCGGCAGGACTTCGCCTGGCCGGACTGGGCGGCGGATCGGCAGCGCCCGGGCCGCCCGGTGCCGGAAGCGGGGCCGCTTTGCACCGTGCTGGCAGAAGCTGCAAGCACCGAGGCGGCCCGCGCGCTCGCGATGGCGCGCGTCGGGATCATCCTCGGTATGGCGGAGGAATCATGAGCACCAGTCAAGGAATCAGCATCAACGCACGGGCGCAGCACCTGCTCGACGCCTTGTGCGGGGACGCGGCGGCGCTGCGCCTGGGCGTCTCGCGTGGGGAGGCCGGGGAGCGGCTGGTGGACGCGGGAGCGAAGCAGCGGGGCGGTATCGAGGCCGGGCTGCAGCTCGCCGCGATCTGCATGGGCGGACTCGGCACCGTGCGGCTCGTGCCCGACCCGGCGCTGCCGCACTGGCCCTGGACGGTCTCGGTCGCCTCGTCGCAGCCCGTGATCGCCTGCCTTGCGAGCCAGTATGCGGGGTGGAGCCTCTCCCACGGGGAGAAGCCCAACGCCTTCTTCGCGCTCGGCTCCGGCCCAGCGCGCGCGCGCGCTCGCAAGGAGGACCTATTCCGCGAGCTGAGCTACGAGGATCACGCGGACGAAGCGGTGCTAGTACCTGGAGAGTGGCAAGCCCCCTCCCCCGCCGCTCGTCGAGCGCGTCGCGAAGGATTGCGGCGTGGCGCCCGAGCGGCTGTCGATTGTGTTCGCGCCCACGCAGAGCCTCGCCGGCAGCGTGCAGGTTGTCGCGCGCGTGCTGGAGGTGGCGCTGCACAAGGCACACGCGCTGCACTTCCCCCTCGACCGCATCCTGGATGGCATGGGCGCTGCCCCCCTCGCGCCGCCGCACCCGGACTTCGTGACCGCCATGGGCCGCACCAACGATGCGATCATCTTCGGCGGCCGAGTCCATCTGTTCGTCTCCGGCCCAGCCGCGGACGCGAAAGCGCTCGCCGACGCGCTGCCCGCCTTCACGTCGCGCGACTATGGCAAGCCGTTCGCCGAGATCTTCAAGGCGGCTAAAGGCGATTTCTACGCCATTGACGGGATGCTGTTCAGCCCAGCAGAGGCGATGGTCACGGCGGTCGAGACCGGGGAGACGTTCCGCGCTGGAAAACTCGACCCGGCGCTGCTCGACGCATCATTCGCCTGATGTGACACAGCGGATCGCACTGGCGACGGACCCGCCCGACCGGCACGCGGACGAGCTAGCTGCCGCCTTCGCGTCCCTCGGGGCGGAGGCCGTGCCGTTCAGCCTCTCGGCGTGCCGCTTCGACGGGGGCAGCGCATCGGGCCTCGCCATCCTCGGCTTCGGATCGGCGCTGCCGGACGCGGTGTTCGTGCGCTCGATCTCGGGCGGCAGCTTCGAGGCGGTGACGCGCCGGCTCGGCGTGCTCCATGCGCTGCGCGCGCTGGGCGTGCCGGTGTGGAACCAGGCCCGCGCGATCGAGCGCTGCGTGGACAAGAGCACGACCAGCTTCCTGCTCGCGCGCGCCGGGTTGCCGACGCCGCAGGCCTGGGCCGTGGAAGGGCTTGAGGCGGCGCGCGGCATCCTCGCGCGCGAGGGTGGCCCGCTGGTGCTCAAGCCACTCTTCGGCTCCCAAGGGCGCGGGCTGCGCCTGGTGACGAAACCGGAGGAGCTGCCCGAGCCGGACGAAGTCGGCGGCGTCTATTACTTGCAACGCTACATCCCCCCTAACGGCGAGGGGTTCTGTGACCATCGCGTGCTCGTCTGCGCCGGGCAGGTGCTCGCCGCGATGACGCGCCGGGGCGCGCGCTGGGTCACGAACGTGCATCAGGGCGGCGAGCCGGAGCCGCTGGAGCCGGATGCGGGGCTGGCGGCGATCGCGCTCCGGGCTGCCGCGTGTGTGGGCGCCAGTTACGCGGGCGTGGACCTGATGCGCGGCGCGGACGGGCAGGCGCTCGTGATCGAGGTCAACTCCATGCCGGCCTGGCGCGGCTTGCAGAGCGTGACGCACATCCCGATCGCACGGCGGCTCGCCGAGGCGGTGCTTGCCTCGGTGCGGACACGGTGATCGAGCAAGCCTTTCGCGAGGCCTGCGCGGCGGAGCTGGCCGCACTCAAGCCCGGCAACGTCCACCAATTCGCCGACGGGCACGGCATGACGGTGGACGATTTCCAGCGCAGCGCGGACGCCGCGGCGGGACCGCTGTGCCGGCCACGAGCGAAACTCGGGAAGCGCGTGCTGGACGCCATCACCGCGACACGGGCGGCGGTGGGGCAGAACACCAACCTCGGCATCGGTACTGCTCTGCGCGCCGCTGGCCCAAGCAGCTGAAGGGGCTGCGGAGCGGGGCGGCCCCGACCTGCACGCCGGCGTCCGCGTCGCCATCGCCGAGAGCGACCTCGATGACGCGGACCAAGTCTTCCGGGCCATCGTCCTCGCTTCACCCGGCGGCCTCGGGACGGCGACGCAGCACGACGTTCGTGCGCCCGCTACGGTACCGCTCTCGGACGCCATGGCTGAGGCCGCTTCACGCGATAGCATCGCCCGGCAGTGGACGACCGGCTTCGCCGACGTGTTCGAGGCGGGCCTGCCCGCCTTCGACACCGCCCTCGCCCGCTGGAACAGCGAAACCTGGGCCGCGACGGACACTTACCTCCGCTTCCTCGCCCGTCTCCCGGACAGCCACATCGCACGCAGGCACGGCACGGACGGGGCTGAAGCCGTGCGACTGGAAGCAGAGGCGATCCTGGCCCGCCTCGACGCGAGCACACGACCCGAGGCGCTCACGCCCCACCTCCTCGCCTGGGACACCGCCCTGAAGCGCCGCGGCCTGAATCCCGGCACGAGCGCCGATCTCACGGTCGCGACGATCTTCGCCCGGCGCCTCCGCACCGGCTTGCGGCGGGGGAGGTTTGCTGGTTGAGTGCCGCGCACCACACAGGGGAGACCTAAGCATGAGTCTCGCGTGGTTGCGCCGGGCGCCACCGGTGGCGCCGGCTGGAACACAGCAATCCGGAACACACCAGGAGGAAATGACGAAGATGGCAACCATCAACAAGGTTTGCGTGGGCGAGTCGCTCGTCGGCGACGGCAACGAGGTCGCGCACATTGACCTCATCATGGGGCCGCGCGGCAGCGCCGCCGAGACTGCGTTCTGCAATGCGATGGTCAACAACAAGGATGGGTTCACCTCGCTGCTCGCGATCGTAGCACCCAACCTGCCTGCCAAGCCGAACACCATGATGTACAACAAGGTCACGATCAAGGGCGCCAAGCAGGCCGTGCAGATGTTCGGCCCGGCACAGCACGCCGTCGCCATGGCGGTGACCGACAGCGTCTCCAAGGGCATCATCCCCCAGAGCGAGGCCGACGACCTCTTCATCTGCGTCGGAGTCTTCATCCACTGGGAGGCGGCCGACGACGCCAAGATCCAGCAGTATAACTACCAGGCGACCATGGAGAGCATCGAGCGCGCCGTGAAGGGCACGCCGAACGCGTCCGAGGTCATCCAGAAGGCCAAGACGACCAAGCATCCATTCCAGGCTGCCGGCACTTAGGGCCGCTGTCCTTCGGGCGTCGCCCGGCTTCCAAGCCGGGCGACCGAACTCGATCTCCGCAGTCCCGATGACGCCTGCGTGCAGGGCCGTCGCAACGAGCGCGCCCGCCGTGCCGCACGCAGCCGCCGCCTGCAGATCCGCCGCATCACGCACCCCGCCCGCCGCATAGATGCGCCGCCTTACGCCCGCGCGCGCGACGATCTCCGCGATCCGCGCGAGATCCGGCCCCTGCTCAGCGCCGACGCGCGCCAGTGTCATGACGATCACCCGCTCCGGCCAGAGCGCTGGATCGGCCAGGATCTCGGCTGGCCCCTGGAAGGCATCGCCGCGGAAGTCGAGCGACAACACGATACTTGGATCGGCGCTCAGCGCACGCAGCAACTGCGTGTCCGCCTGGGACTCGGAGCCGAGCACCAGACTGCCGCATCCCCGCCACCCGGCCGCCCCCGCCTCGTCCCGCACCCCGGCATCGAGCCATACATCGAGACCAGGCGGGAGCTTTGCGAGCGCAGCCAGGTTGTCGCCCGTCCCCTCGATGGCGTCGAGATCGGCGACGTAGAGGGCGCGGAACGCATGAAGCCGAAGCAGCCCGGCAACCACGTCGCGCGGCGTGCTGGTGGCGCTGAGCGGCGTTTGGATCGGCCGATACTCGTCGCGCCGTCCCTGGCGCGCGTGGACCACCTCGCCGCCTTTCAGGTCAATGACTGGGATGATCTCCATGCCGCCTGACTACTCTCCCGTTGCCGTCATCGGATGGGACGTAGGGGGCGCCCACGTCAAGGCGGCGCGCGTGGAAGGCGGGCGGGTCACGAGCGTCGTCCAGCTTCCCTGCCCGCTCTGGCTCGGCCTGGAGCAATTGCCCGGCGTCCTCGCGGAGGTCCAAAGGCGCCTGAATTCCCGGCTCGGCCCCGCAACCTTGCACGCCGCGACCATGACCGGGGAACTCGCTGACGCCTTCCCGACCCGCGCCGAGGGCGTCGCCCGGCTCGCGGACGAGCTAGCCCGCGCGACAGCGCCCACGCGGCTGCGCCTCTACGGCGGGCGGGCCGGATTCCTCGACCCGGCCGACGCCGCGGCGCACGCTGACAGCATTGCGTCCGCGAACTGGCACGCGACGGCGGCACTTGCCGGGCGCTGCGTCCCCGAGGCGCTGCTCGTGGACATGGGCTCGACCACGACCGACCTGATCCCGATACAGGCCGGTCGCCCGGCGAATATGGGCTACACGGATGCCGAGCGCATGGCCTGCGGCGAGCTGATCTATACCGGCCTCGTGCGCACGCCCGTCATGGCGCTGTGCCAGCGCGCCCCGTTCGCGGGCGCCTGGACGCCGCTCGCCAACGAGATGTTCGCGACCGCCGCCGATATCTATCGCTTGCTCGGTGAACTCCCGAAGGACGCCGACCAGATGGCGACGGCGGACGGACGCGAGAAGACGGTGGAGGCCTCCCGTGCCCGGCTCGCGCGCATGGTGGGCCGCGACGCGGGCGACGCCTCGCCCGAGGCGTGGCGCGCCCTTGCCTGCATGGCTCGCGGAGGCACAGCTTCGGCAGGTGGTGGATGCGGCGTTGCTCGTGCTCTCCCGAACGGAAATACCCGAGCAGCGCGCCGGTGCTCGGCGCCGGCATCGGGCGCCACATCGCAGAGCGCCTGGCTGCGCGTCTCGGCCGCCCGTATCAGGATTTCGCCGCGTTGCCGCCGCTCGCGTCCATCCCCGGAGCCGCCGAATGCGCCCCGGCCGTCGCGGTCGCGCTGCTCGCCTGCCCGGCGTAGAACTCCGCCACCGCCTTCATCAGCCAGTCCCACGCCTCCCGCTCGCGCGGCCCAGCCGTCTTGCTCACCGCGATCTCCAAATAGGCGATCTCCCGCTCGACCTTCTCCCGCGGCAGCATGAACAGCCGGCTCACCAGCACCGCCCCCTCGATCACCGCCGCCTGCGCCCGGTTGAAGCCCGCGAACGGCGCGTGCGCCTCCTCATGGATCACCCGGCACAAAAACCGCGGCCGTTGCTTGTCCTCCTCGACGCGCACCACCTCCATCTCCTGATGCGTGATCGCGGCCACGAGCCGCGGCGGCGGCACCAGCGCGCTCGGCACGAGCGGCCAGTCCCGCCGCCCCGTCAGGCACCCGGCGAACACGCGCACGTCGTCCACGTGGTTCGCGACCGCGAACGGCACCGCGCGCAGATTGTCGAGCGAGGTGGACGGCTTGAACGGCGCGATGATCCAGCCCCCCTCCGCTTCCGTCAGCCCGAACGGCGCCACGTGCACGCGGCCATCCGCCCCCATCGTCGTGACGACGGTCTCACGGATCATCGGCATCCTGCGTTCCCTTGGCCAAGCCCTTCGCCCTGAGCGTGTGGCCCGCGTCGGCGAGGCGCTCGCGCTCGCGCACGGGAACGGGCGCCGCAACGCCCCAACCCAGCGGCTCGTCCTGCGTGTAGCGCTTGCCGAGACGGTAGGCGATCTCGGCCTTCATCAGCTCCGTGCCGAGATAGAAAGCGTGCGCGGCGTCCGTCTCCACGCCGAGTGCGGGGAAGAAGGCGAGCGCCTCCGTGCCGACCTCGTGCATCTTCCCGCTGAAGACGTGTATGCCGTCTTCCGCCGTGGCGATGCGGAAATTGGAATCGCGCACCTGCACGGCCTCGGCGGCGATGTCGGCGGCGCTCAGGGCGAAGGGACGGCGGTCGTGGACTTGCAGCAGTCCCTCCGTATAGCCGCGCGGCAGGTCGTCGTTGGCGTGTGCGGCGTGCATGAGGCGCCGGGCGAGATCGTGCTCCGCGACGGTGCGCCTGGTATGCGGGCTGACCTGCACGATGAGCACGTTGCGGATGGCGAGTTCCGAGCAGACGCCCATGAGTACGGCCGTGACACCCGAGGAATCGGCATCAGTCAGCTCCGTAAGGTTGCCCGTGCCCATCAGGATCTCGGCGTCCGGCAGGCGTTCGCGCAGCGCCGCGTAGCGGCCCAGGGATTGCGTGAAGCCGAAGTGGATCGGGTCGAGGACGGGGTCGAGCAGGCAGGGGATGCCACGCGCGCGAGCGGCCTCTGCGGCGCGGACGAGGGAGCCGAGGTCGCCGTGCGGCTGGGGGATCAGGATGGGTATGGCCCTCGTGCCGTCCACCACGTCGAGCGTCGTCTCGGTCAGGCTGAGCAGGAAGTCCGCGCCCGCGAGTGCTGCGCGGCGAAGCTCCTCGGGGTTGCCGGAATCCACGCTGACCCCGAACCCGGCTGCCTTGAGGCGCGCGACGATCTCTTCCAGGTGTGGAAACGGCACGCCGGGCATGCAGCCCAGGTCAACCACGTCCGCCCCCTGCTCGCGCATAGCCTCCGCGCGGGCGAGCAGCGCGTCTGCGGGCAGGTCGGCCGCGTCCACGATCTCGGCGAAGATGCGCACGTCGTAGCGCGACAGGTCGGCCGGCTTGCCCTTGAGGCCGAGGAAGCGGGGCAGGTCCGCGATCTCATCCGGTCCCCGCTCGAAGCGGACGTCGAACGCCTCGGAAAGCCGCGCCGCATCCAGCCCAGCGCGCCCAGGGAACACTATGCGGTCGGCCTTGACCGGGCGCGGGAGCCGGCGCAGCACGATCGGCTCGGTCATCAGCGCCGCCACCTTGACGCCGATGTTCGCGATATCCCACGTGAACGGCGCCTCACCCAGCCCATCGAGCAGGCGGCGCAGGCGCGGCTCGGCGAGATGGCCGGTCAGGAATAGGATGCGCTCAGACATATCCCAACTCCCGGCGCTGCTCGTCGAATGGGTGCAGGCCTTGCACCTTTATGCCGCAGTCACGCCTATGCGGCGAGCCGGGTGCCTGGCAGCCGATCAGGGTCGAGCCCGGCAGCGGGCAAGTCGCCCGGCCCAGCGAGAAACACCGGGCAGGGATAGGTGGGGTGGAGTCGCGGGAAGAAGGCATCGAGCACCCCATCGCGGCTCAGTCCGGCAACATCGCTCCCACCATCATCGCCTAGAATGCCCCGCTGCTTGACGACCAGCAGCGCGGTAGCCTTCAGGCACCGCGCAAGCCAGAGAGCAAGGCTGTCCGACGTAACATCCCATGAGGCGGGCAGGCCGGTCTCACCTCGCGCCACCGGCAGCGGCGACCAGACCGGCACGCGCCCCTCGTCCAGCGCCGCACGGATCGCCTCCGTGCTCTCCGCGAGCACGAGCAGCGCCCCGACACTGCACAGCGCGATCGCGAACTGCGCCATGGCGAGCATCGCCATCGCGTCCGCGGCGGCGGCGTCGAAGCCCATCACGGGCTGCATCGTCCGAACCGCATCCGCGAACGGGCCGCCACCCGGCACCAGCACGACGCGCCCCGCTGCAGCCTCGACCGCCCCCAGCCAGGAGCGGAGCAGCGGCGAGCCTGCATAGCTGCCGCCCAGCTTGACGACGACCGCCGGGCGCATGCTCAAGGCCGGGCCGCAGGGATCTGGAACCGCGCCGCCGCCGATCGCATCGTATCCCGCGTGCGCTCGATCGCGACGCCGACGATGCCGGAGCCGGTCTCCAGCTTCTCCAGCCGCACGCGCACACGGACCACGCGCACGTGGCCGAGCAGCAGCGCCGCGACCTGCTCCGCCAGCGTCTCCACCAGCTCCACGTGCCCGGCGTCCACCAGCAATCGGATGCCGTCCGTGATCAGGTCGTAGGAGACCACGTCGCGCAGATCCTGCGCCGGGCGGGCCGGGCGCGCGACCCAGGCGTCCACGCTGAAGCGCACGGGCTGCGGTGCCCCGTGCTCGCGTGCGTAGGCACCGATCCGTACGGGAAGAGTGAGGTCGTGGACGAAAATGCGGTCGGTGTAGGTCAGGTCATCCGGGTCGGGGGCAAAGCCGCGTGTCCCCAGGATATGGAGCTGGGCGACGAAGTAGTCGGCAGCCGCCTCGCGCGGGATCAGGCCGCGCACCAGGGCGACGCGCGCGGGATCGAGCGGCCCGGTGCGCCCGGCGATGCAGAGCGCGCCCCTGAATCCGAGCAGGTCCGGCTCCAGCTGCAGCAGGCGCGGGATGTCCGGCGGCTCCAGCGCACCGGCAAGGCCGCACATCAGCTCGCGCTCACGGCAGGCGTCCACGAACCGGCGCAGCACCGGGATCGGCATGTGGTCAAGCAGCCGCCCGTCATCCTTGCGCGCCGTATCCAGCATCGCACCTGCGAAGCCCGCGTCTCCGAGGGCATGCAGCAGACCGAGATCAGGCGCGAGGTCGGCGAAGAGCACGGCGATCAGCCGAACGCTCTGCGCCAGTGGCGCGAGTGCACGGATCGCGCCCTCCGGGTCCGCACCTGGGAAGATGCCGAGCTTGACGAACTCCGCCCCGGTCGCCGTCATCGCGTCCACGGCGGCGCGGATCGTGTCCGGTTCCATCGGCAGGTCGCCCGTGACCGCGCTGCAGGGCCGACGCCCGGCCACGCGCTCCACCGCCGCGCGGACGAGCGCCGGGTCCACGGCGCCCAACGCGCCGCGGCTTGGATCCTTGAGGTCAATGATGTCGGCGCCGCCGGCCAGCGCGACCTCGGCCTCGTCCGGGCCGGTCACGCTGGCCAGCATCCGTGTCACTGGCTGCTTCCCTCGCTGCTTCCCTGGCTGCCCTTCGGAGGGAGGATGTGCATTCGGTCGCGGAGCAGGTAGTCAACGCCGCGCGTCCAGGACTCGTCGGTGTCGCCGCGGATGTCCACGCTGCCTTCCTGCAGCAGGTTCCCGGTCTTGGCGTCGCGGATCGCCAAGTTGATGTTGAGGATCAGCGGCGACACCTTCTGCACCCAGCCGACTACGGACACGGCCGCGCCGAGATCGCGGGCGAGCGGCACCTCGCAGCCGTCGCAGGTGCGCAGGTCCATGTCTGCGGCCTTCGCCGCCTCCGCCCCAAGTGGGATCGGCTCGTAGCGGCCGGATTTCGTGAGCAAGTCGCGCAGCTCGCCATCAATGAGCGTGAGCCGTGCGTTCTCGTTCGCGCCAGGGCCGCCCTGCTCGCCTTGCAGGCTCGTATCATATAGCTCGAAGGGGAAGACCGCCGCTCGCATCGCTTCGGCGCGCGCGGCGAAGGGCACGAGAAGCAGCGCCGACGCGGCGAGAGCCGCTCGTGGTCGCGCCGATCCGAGCCGGCGTCCTGTCTTGAAAATGGTGTTCATCCCGTCCATCCTGGTTCCATGAAACGTCCAAACCCGCTGGCGCGCAACGGCTACAGCCGGCGAGCGTTCCTGGGCGCTCTCGCCAGCTTGGGCGCGGCCACGCGCGCGGCTCAAGGTCAGGTCGCGGGCCAGAAGGCGCAAGATCAGGCGCAAGTAGGCGGTTGAGACCATCCAGGTCGGCTATCTGCGCTGGACGGAGCCGCGCCCGACGATCTCGCTGCTCGACAAGCCGGCGCCGGACAACGGCTTAGCCGGCGCGAAGCTCGCGATGGACGACAACGACACGACCGGGCGCTTCATGAACCAACGCTTCCAGCTCACCGACGTGAAGCTGCGCGGGGACGACGACGCGGTGGCGGCGCTGGGCAAGCTCGCGGGCCAGGGCGTCGTGCTCGTGCTGACCGATCTGCCCGGCGACGCGGTGCTCAAGCTCGCCGACGCCGCTGCCGCGCAGAAGCAGACAATCTTCAACATCTCGGCACCCGACGACTCCCTGCGCGGCGCCGATTGCCGCAGCGACCTGATCAACGTTGCCCCGAGCCGCGCCATGCTTGCCGACGCGGTGGCGCAATACATGGTCGTGAAGCGCTGGACGCGCTGGTTCCTGGTCTCGGGATCGCACCCCGATGACAAGCTGCTCGCCGATGCCTACCGTCGCTCGGCCAAGCGCTTCGGCGCGAAGATCGTCCAGGACAAGATCTTCACTGACATCGGCGGCTCGCGCCAGACGGATACCGGGCTCGTCCAGACGTCGCAGCAGATGGCGGTCTTCACCCAGAACGTCCCCGCCTACGACGTGCTGGTGGCCGCCGACGAGAACGAGGTGTTCGCCGGCTATCTCCCTTACCGCACCTGGGACCCGCGGCCCGTCGTCGGCTCCGCCGGGCTGCGCCCGACGACGTGGGACCCGAGCAGCAAGTCCTGGGGCGGCGCGCAGGTGCAGAATCGCTTCATCCGCCTGTTCCACCGCGAGATGACGCCCTTGGACATGCAGGCGTGGACGGCCTGCCGCATGGTCGGCGAGGCCGCGAGCCGGACGCATTCGGCCGACCCGGCACAGATCATGGCCTTCATGCGCGGCCCCACCTTCGGCGTCGCCGCCTACAAGGGGCAGGAGCTGACCTTGCGCGACTGGGACTGGCAGCTCCGCCAACCCATCCTGCTCGCGGACGGGCGCACCGTCGTCTCGATCTCGCCGCAGCCGGGCTTCCTGCACCAGGTCACGGAACTGGACACGCTCGGCATTGACCGCCCGGAGACCACATGCAAGCTGCGCTGAGGCTTCTCGCCGGGGCCGCATTCGCCGCCGCCCTCGCGCTCGGCCCATCCGCCCGCGCCTACACCGCCTACGTCACCAACGAGCGCGACAACACGATGAGCGTCGTGGACCTCGACACGTTCAAGGTGACCAAGACGGTCCCGGTCGGCCAGCGCCCGCGCGGCATCACGATCACCCCGGACGGCAAGAAGCTGTTCATCTGCGCGAGCGACGACGACACGATCCAGGTCATTGACACGGCGACGCTGCGCGTCGTCGGCGAGCTGCCGTCCGGCCCTGACCCGGAGACCTTCGCGCTCGACCCCAAGACCGACATGCTCTTCGTGTCCAACGAGAACGACAACATGGTCACCGTCATCAACGTGGCCAATTCCAAGGCGGTCAGGGAAATCCCGACCGGCGTGGAGCCGGAGGGCATGGGCATCAGTCCCAACGGCGAGACAATCGTGAACACCTCCGAGACCACCAACATGGCGCATTTCATAGACGCCGCCGACGGCAAGGTGATCGCGAACGTGCTGGTGGCCCCGCGGCCGCGCATCGCCGTGTGGAAGCACGACGGCTCCGAGGTCTGGGTCTCGTCGGAGCTGGGCGGCGTGGTGAGCGTCATCGACCCGAAGACCCATACGGTGACGCACACGATAGGCTTCGAGGTGCAGGGGCTGCGCTCGGAGGCGATCCAGCCCGTCGGCATCCGCTTCACCAAGGACGACAAGACGGCGTTCGTGGCGCTCGGCCCAGCGAACCGCGTCGCCGTGGTGGACACCGCGACCTACAAGGTGAAGAAGTACCTGCTCGTCGGCCAACGCGTCTGGCAGATGGCGTTCACGCCGGATGACAAGCTCCTGCTCACCACGAATGGCCTCTCGAACGACATCTCGGTCATCAACGTGGCCGACCTCGACGTGGTGCGATCCGTTCCCGTGGGACGGCTGCCATGGGGCGTGGTAGTAAGCCCCCAGTGAGCGCCCGCAGCGAGCGCCCCCGGTGAGCCCTCGACGATGACCGTCTTGACCGAAGCCCTGCCGCCCCTCGCCCGTCCCGCCCCGGCGGCGGACGGCGGCGTACCGGCACTGTTGATCGAGGGCCTGAGCCACAGCTACGGCGCCCGCGTCGCGCTGCAGGACGTGAGCCTCTCCGTGCCGCAATCGCGCTTCGCAGCCCTGCTCGGACTGAACGGCGCGGGCAAGACTACCCTGTTCGCGCTGGTCACGCGCCTGTTCAACGTGCGCGCCGGGCGCATCAAGGTCCTCGGATTCGACGTGGATCGGGAGCCGGGTGAGGCGCTGCGGCGGCTCGGCGTGGTGTTCCAGGCGCGCACGCTCGACCTCGACCTCTCCGTCATGGAGAACCTGCTCTACCACGCGGCGCTCCATGGCATCGGCACGCGCGAGGCCCGTGCGCGGGCGCGCGAGGTGCTCGCGGACGTGGAGTTGACGGAGCGCGCCCGCGACAAGGCGCGCGCGCTCTCGGGTGGGCAGGTGCGCCGGGTGGAGATTGCGCGCGCATTGCTGCACCGTCCGCAGCTCCTCGTGCTCGATGAGCCGACGGTGGGCCTCGACGTAGCCTCGAAGGCGGCAATTGTCGGCCAGGTCCGCCGGCTCGTGCGCGACCGCGGCGTCGCCGTGCTATGGGCGACGCATCTGCTCGACGAGATCGAGATGGAGGACGAGGTCGTCGTGCTGCACCGGGGTCGGGTCGTGGCGAGCGGGCAGGCACAAGGCATCGTGGCGCAGCAGGGCGCGGCCGACCTGCGGAGCGCGTTTACCGCGCTCACGGGCGGCGCAGCTCGGGATGCCGTATCGTGAGCGTCACCGCTGGCCCGGCGCACGGGCTTCACCACTTCGCAGTATCTCATATGCCTCGCAGGCATCACCTGGCGCGAGGCGCTGCGCTTCCTGCACCAGCGCGAGCGGTTCGTCTCCGCCCTCGTCCGCCCGCTCGTATGGCTGTTCATCTTCGCCGCGGGTTTCCGGCAGATCCTGGGCGTCTCCATCATCCCGCCCTATCAGACCTACGTGCTCTACGAGGTTTATGTGACGCCGGGGCTGATCGCGATGATCCAGCTCTTCAACGGCATGCAGTCCTCGCTCTCGATGGTCTATGACCGCGAGATGGGCAACATGCGGATGCTGCTCGTCAGCCCGTTCCCGCGCCCGTTCCTTCTCGTCTCTAAGCTGCTCGCGAGCACGGCGGTGTCGGTGCTGCAGGTCTATGCGTTCTTGGTCGTCGCCTATTTCTGGGGCATCGTGGCGCCGGGCTGGGGCTATCTCACCATCCTGCCGGCCCTGGTGCTCAGTGGGTTCATGCTCGGTGCGCTCGGGATGCTGCTGTCGTCGGCGATCAAGCAGCTTGAGAACTTCGCAGGCGTGATGAATTTCGTCATCTTCCCCATGTTCTTCGCATCCTCAGCGCTTTACCCGCTCTGGCTCGTGCAGCAGTCGAGCCCGGTGGTCTATACGATCTGCAATCTCAACCCTTTCACTTACGTCGTTGAGTTGGGCCGGTTCGCGCTCTACGGCGAGGTGGACTGGCTCTCGCTCGCCGTCGTGGGAGGGTGCGCCATCGTGTTCACCCTCGCCGCGGTGCTCGCCTACGACCCAGCGCGCGGCCTGCTCGCGCGCCGCGGCGGGGGTGGAGCATGAGGGCCGCATTCCTGCTCCTCCTGCTCGGGGGCACGGCCTTTGCGGCGCCCCCGGTGCGGGACCCGAACTGGCCGTGCCAATCCGTCAAGGTGCCGGAGCTGTCGCTCGCCGCGGTGTGGAACGGGCCTTCGCTCAACTCTTCCCTCGGCACCTGGACGAAGGACGCCGACGCCGCTGCCCTGGCGCAGCGCCTGGCGCAGCGGCGCGTGCCGCTGGATGAGGCCGAGCGGGAGATCAAGCAGTTCGCCGCACAGGCGGGTCCCGCGAAGCAGGAGCGGCTGCTTGATCTGATGGCCGGGCTGTTCAGCACGATGGATGAGGAGCGGAGCAGCGTCGTCGCCGGGCTTTCCCGCTTCGGGCGGCGGCAGAAGGAGCTGGGCGGGGAGTTGCGCGGCACGATGGAGAGCCTGCGCAAGGAGCAGGACAAGCCCGACGCGGACCAGGCGAAAGTCGCGCAACTCACCGAGCAGGTCACATGGGGCACGCGGGTGTTCGGTCAGCGCCAAACGAGCGTCCGCTACGCCTGCGACGTGCCGAACCTGATCGAGCAGCGCCTCGGCGCGCTGGCACAGGCTATTCAGTCGGCGCTGGGCTGAACTCGTCATTGCGGGCCTCGGCAACCTCGCCGAATCGGGCCCGAATTGTACCCATCCGTTCAAGATGGCCGCTATTGCAGCCGAGCGTGACATCCGCGACATCATGAGGGACCGGATTGCGGACTACGTTGCTGGGGAACGGTGATGGCGAGGCTTGCTCGACGCCTGGCAGGCTTCCGAGTCGTCCGGGAAACCTTCAAGGGCGTTCGCTGGAGCCGTAAGAACCGCCTGTGGCACGAGAGGCATAAGCGTATTGACCCTCGATTCTCGGCCGCCTGCAAGCTTGATTGGTCGCGGGTATTGAAGCGGCCGGATATTCGGCACTCAGACGGTCGGCAGCTTGGAATCGCTGCCTATGACCTCGGTCTCTCCCGCCGTGTGGTCTTTTTTGTGGCTTATGTGAAGCGCAACGGCTTCCTATATGTGATAAGCATCCGCTATGCCGACCCGCCCGAAGAACACCTCTTCTTTCGACACTACCCGTAGCTTTAGCGCTGGGCGAGTAGTGGCCCGGCGTCCTGATAGGACGTTGCCGAAGGACATGGTGCCTACGGATGCCGATGCTCAACGTGCTCTAGCTTGGCTGCAACGGGGGAAGCCAGCTGACGAGATTGTCTATGACAGCAATGTCCCTCAGCAGACCGAACAGGAGCTTGCAGAGTTCCACCCAGCTTCCCATCGGCGCGAGAGAAAGCGTTGATACGCCCGTACAAATTTGATTGTCCAATCAACACCTAACTAGCGCCGCAGGCGCCCGTCTCCTTGCTGCCCAGGTTCGCTCGTGCGCTCGGCATCAGGTGCGTCCTTGCCGCCGAGAAATGCCGCCGATGCTCCACCACCGAGCGTCACATCCGGCCGCGGCACGGGCTGCCGCGCCTCCAGAGGATGTCCGGCCGCAGCCCATCCCTCGGTGCCCTCGCGATACCAGGCGACATGCGGATAGCCGAGCGAGACCGCACGCTTGGCCGCATTCCACGAGTGCCAACAGGTGTCGCGGCAATAGATCACCAGTTGCCGGTTCCGGTCGCCGCCTGTCGCTTGCTGCAAGCCTTTCTCGAAGTAGTCCAGCATCGCTGGCGCCAACTCTCCGTAGCCGGCGTCCGCGAGCCAGGTGCTGCCGGGGATGTCCAAGCGAGGCTTGGATCGCCAGATCGTGCCCGCAGGCAGCCCGGCCGGCCGGGGCACTTGGGGCAGGACATCCACGAACGCCGCGGCGTGGTCCTGCCACAGCTTGAACGCCTCGTCCGTCGAGAGCACACGGGCGCCGGCGAGCGTCAACGGCGTGGGCGCCTGGTAGCCTTCGGTTCGATACCCCGGCGGCTCAGGCGGCGCGACCCCCGCAGCGGCCACGAGCGTGGCTACGCAGATCAGGACGAGAGCACCGCGGCGCCTCATGGGGAGGTGAGCGGCTTGCCCTGCTCGTCCAGCAGCGGGACGCCGTAATCCGTGAGAATCTGGTTGATCGCGTCCTGGTTCGCGCTGATGAACTTGTTCAGGTCACGCTTCCAAGTCTGATCGCTATGGCGCACGCCCATCGCGATAAGGAAGTCCATGCGCGCGCCCGGCTCGCTGAGCCAGCGGCGTCACGGCGAGCGGCAGGTGCTGATGCGTGGCCCAGTAGCCGGCGATGGGACCCCAGAGCACCCCTGCGTCCACCTCACCGGACATGATGTCGTTCACCATGTCGTTCGCGGGCGCATCGTAGCGGGTGTCCACGGTGAGCGGATAGGGCTTCGCCCGGTCCATCAAGTCGTCGTGCACCATCACCGTCGCGGGCGGCGTGCCTGCCACGACGCCGATGCGCTTGCCCTTGAGGCGCGGGTCGGCGAGGTTCGTGACACCTTCCAGGCTGCTCCCCTTCTTCACGACTAGGGCGTAGGTGGTGTGATAGTAGGGGCTGGTGGTCTGCACCAGGTCGTCACCGACTGCGACGCCCATCACGACATCGCATCGGAAGGCATTGAGCGTGTTGCGAACGAAGCCGATCACCTGGGGGAAGTAGGCGTAGGTTACGGGCTTACCCAGCTTCTGCCCGAGCAGCGCCGCGATCTTGTTCTCGAAACCGTCCCCTTTCTCGTCGGAGAACGGCAGGTTCCGCGGATCGGCGCAGACGCGCAGCGCATCCGGGTCAACCAACTCGGCGCCTGCCCCGAGGCCGGGCGCCTGCGCCCGCGCAGCGACAGGTGGCAGGGCAACGAGCGCGAGGGCGACCGCTACTTCGGCGAGGCGGCGGAACGCGGGACGAGGCATCTCCCCGACCCTCAACCGAAGCACGAGTCTTCGGCGGTGCCGTAGGACTTGGGCTTAGGCGCGTGAGTGGCGGGCCGGCCGCGGCCGACAGCACCGTCCGAGCGGGCGCGCAAGTAGATATAGATCGCGTCTATGTAGCACATGACGTTCTTGTTCTCGCCGAGCGCCGGCATGACGAGTTCCTGGGCCGCGGAGACATTCTTCTTGCCGCCCGCGACGGTGGCCAGGAAGTCGCCGTAGCTCAGGGTATGCAGGGCGTCTACGAGCGATGGCGCGTAGGTGGAGCCGAGCCCGTCCGGCCCATGGCACTGGAGGCAGTTCGCCGAGTATTGCACGAACCCGATGTAGGTATACCAGTCCACCTTCCCGTCCGGCGCGATCTTGAACGTTGGATTGCCGTCCTTGTCGGACCACTTGCCATCGTCATCGGAGACCGCGGCGGGGTTGCCCGAGCCGTCCTGCACCGCCGGCTGAGTCGTCGCGGCCTGTCCGGCGGGCTGCCCGCCTGTAGGCTGATCCTGGGCATAAGCGAATCCAGCGAACGCGAGCGCGGCCGCGCCGAGGAGCCCGGCATATCGGAGTGGAGTCACGTCCCTCATCCTTGGTCAGAAGCAGCACGGGCCGGTGCAGCGCACCGGCCCGCACCCCTAGTCGAACGGATTACTTCGAAGCCTGCTGGTTCGGCAGGTCGAACACCGTGAGAGCACCGCCGAGAGCGGTGTAGTTGTTCAGCGCGGCATAGCCGCCGACCGCGCCGAGGCCTGCGTGCGGGTCCTGCAGCCCGGCCGCGAGGCCGATGCCCGCCCAACCGCCGACGCCCGAGAGAACGGCGACATACTGCTTGTCGCCATGCTGGTAGGTCATCACGTTGCCGATGATCCCGGACGGGGTCTTGAAGCGATACAGCTCCTTGCCCGACTTAGCATCAACCGCCTTCAGATAACCTTCGAGCGTGCCGTAGAACACGACGCCGCCCTTGGTCGCCAGCGCGCCCGACCAGACCGAGAACTGCTCGGGGTCTGACCACACGATCTTGCCCGTGGCGCCGTCCCACGCGATGAAGTTGCCCATGTTGGTCTGGCCCGGAGGCGGATACATGGACAGCGTGGCGCCAACGTAGGGCTGGCCCGCGGTGTAGGACACGCGGAACGGCTCGTAGTCCATGCACACGTGGTTCGTGGGCACGTAGAACAGGTGGGTCTCGGGCGAGTAGGCCGCCGGCTGCTCATCCTTGGTGCCGAGCGCCGCCGGGCAGATGCCGGTGGAGTTGTTGTCCTCGCCGTTGTGCTGGGTCGAGTACTTCGCCACGACCTCCGGACGCCCGTAGGTCGGGCTCTCCTTGTCCATGTCCACCTTGGTCGCCCAGTTGACCACCGGGTCATACTTCTCGGCGACCAGCAGCTCGCCCGTGTCGCGGTTCAACGTGTAGCCGAAGCCGTTGCGGTCGAAGTGAGTGAGCGCCGGGACCTGCTGGCCGTTGATGGTCTGCTCCGAGAGGATCATCTCGTTGATCCCGTCGTAGTCCCACTGGTCATGCGGGGTCATCTGATAGACCCACTTCGCCATGCCGGTATCGGCATCGCGGGCCCAGATGGTCATGGACCACTTGTTGTCGCCGGGGCGCTGCTCCGGGTTCCAGGTCGAGGGATTGCCTGACCCGTAATACATCAGGTTCAGCTTCGGGTCGTAGGCGAGCCAGCCCCAGGTGTCGCCGCCGCCGATCTTCCACTGGTCACCCTTCCAGGTCTTGAGGCTGGAATCGGCGCCGACCGGCTTGCCGAGGCTCATCGTCTTCTGCGGGTCAACAAGGAGGTCGCTGTCCGGACCCTCGGAATAGGCCCGCCAAACCTGCTTGCCGTCCGCGAGGGAGTAGGCCGAGAGCCATCCACGCACGCCGAACTCGCCGCCGGACACGCCGACATAGACCTTGTCCTTGATGACCATCGGCGCGCTCGTGCCGGTGGCGCCCTTGCCCGGATCGTCGGTCTTCACCGACCAGACCACCTTGCCGGTCTTGGCATCCAGCGCGACGAGCGTAGTGTCCGCCTGGTGCAGGATGATCTTGCCGTCGCCGTAAGCGACGCCGCGGTTCACCGTGTCGCAGCACATCACGGGGATGACGTTCGGGTCCTGCTTCGGCTCATACTTCCACAGGATCTTGCCGTCGTTGTTCAGGTCGAGCGCATAGACCAGGTTCGGGAACGGCGTGGCGACGTACATGACGTCGCCGATCACGAGCGGCTGGCCCTCGTGGCCGCGCAGCACGCCGGTCGAGAACGTCCAGGCTACCTGCAACTGGCCAACGTTCGAGGTCGTGATCTGGTCGAGCCCGGAGTAGCGCTGATTCGCATAGTTGCCGGTGGGCATAACGACTTGCTTGGCGTCGTTCTGCATCTGCGTGAGGTCTTGGCCGCCCGCAGCCTGCTGCGCGAGCGCTGGCAGTACCAAGCACGATGACAGGAGCAGCCCCGTCGTCAGCGCCTTCTTGAACGATGGTGTACCCATTTGAATTCCTCCCCTTGCGTCTCATCCGATAGCTGCCCGGAGCGCAGTCCTTGTGGGAACAGCACCGGGCTGACCGTTCGGGAAGAAAGCAACCGACAGCGTGTCACGACGTTCGAGGGGACAAGGATGGCCGTTCACCGGCCCTTCTCTCTCTATACCCACCGAAGCGCCTTCGTGGTACTGCTCGCCCTCCCTGGTAGCGCGCAGCCTTGAAGCCGGAGCCGTGCGGAAACTATGACGCATTCGCGTTGCTCCGCAATCCCTATTCTGGCATCCAAGCGGTGAGAAGCAGGCTTTTCGAGGGTGGGGCAACCGTGCTGAGCAAGCGAAAACTTCTATATCTTGGAGCATTTTACGGGTGCGCTAGATGCATCGCCTGCGCCGCGCCTCTCACCGCGGAGGCCGTGGATGCGGCGGTTGGAATAGGGGAACCGCCTGTCGTCGAGTTGAAGGAGGTCGCACCCGGCGACTACGCGCATTTCGGCCAGGTCGCCGTGACGACGCCCGCCAACCGGGGCGACATCGCCAACCTCGGCGTCATCGTCGGCGACGCGGCCGTCGCTGTCGTGGACACCAGCGGCAGCGTCGAGGTCGGCCGCGCGTTGCTCGCCGCCGCCCGGCGCATCACGGACAAGCCGATCCGCTACGTCATCAACACCCACGAGCATCCCGACCACGTCTTCGGCAACGCCGCCTTCGCCAATCTCGGCGCCACCTTCGTCGGGCACCACAATCTGCCGCAGGAACTACAGGCGCGCGGCGACTTCTATCTCCATTCGTTCCGCGACCAGCTCGGACCAGAGGCAACCGCAGAGGTTCGGATCATCCCGCCGACCTTGCTGGTCCAGGACGAGATGCGGCTCGACCTCGGCGGGCGGACGCTGCGGCTCACCGCGTGGAGCCCGGCCGCGCACACCAACTGCGATCTCACGGTCCTCGACGAGAAGACCGAGACGCTCTACGCCGGCGACCTCAGCTTCCTGCAGTTCGTCCCAGTCGTGGACGGCAGCGTGGTGGGCTGGCTCGATGTGTTGCAACGCCTGGCGAAGCTCCCGGCGCAGCGCGTCGTGCCGGGTCACGGCAGGCTCGTCGCGCCCTGGCCAGGGGCGCTCGACGACGAGCGGCGCTTCCTCACGGTGCTCGCAGACGATGCGCGCCGGCTCATCAAGGAAGGCGTCCCGCTTGCGGACGCGGTGCCTCAGATCGGGGCGAGCGAGCGCGGCCGCTGGCAGCTCTTCGACGACTACGAACCGCGCGACGCGACCGCGGCGTTCACGGAACTAGAATGGGAATAGAAGCTTCTGCCTCGAACTTCACGTTCTCGCGACCCCGATAGACGTAGGGTACATCCTCCGCAATCGCGTCCTCCTCCGCGAGCGCCCGCATCCGGGCATGGAAGGGCGACAGCTCACACGCCGGGTCAGTCGCCGCCGCGTCGCCCGCGATGGCGAGCGCCTGGCAGCGGCATCCCCCGAAATCAATCGCCCGGCGCTCGCAGGAGCGGCACGGTTCCGGCATCCACGCTTCACCCCGGAACGCCTGGAAGGCGGGCGAACGCTGCCAGATATCGCCGAGCGCATGGTCGCGGACCGACCAGAACTCCAGCCCTGGGATCGTCTCCGCGGCATGGCAGGGCAGAACCTTGCCAGAGGGCGTCACGTTGAGCGAGCGCATCCCCCAGCCGCCCATGCAAGCCTTCGGGCGGCGCGCGTAGTAGTCGGGCACCACGGCATCTATCGTGATGCGCCCCTCATGCGTGGCACGGACCTGATCCAGGACGGCCATCGCGGTGCGAACCTGCTCGCGCGTCGGCATCAGCGCCGCCCGGTTGCGCAGCGCCCAGCCGTAATACTGGACATGAGCGATCTCGACCCGCCCCGCCCCAAGCTCGATCGCCAACTCCACCATCTCGGCGATGCGCGCGATGTTCGCCCGGTGCACGACCACGTTGACGGTCAGCGGCATCCCGAGCGCCACGACCTGCCGCGCCAATTCCTGCTTGCGCGCGAAGGCGCCGCGGTAGCCCGCGATGCGGTCGGCCGAATCCGGCTCCACGTCCTGGATCGAGACCTGGACGTGGTCGAGACCCGCATCCCGCAGCCGCCGCAGGAGCGCGCCCGGCACGCCCACGCCCGAGGTGATCATGTTGGTGTAAAGCCCGGCATCGCGCGCCGCCGCCGTGATCTCCACGATATCGCGGCGCGAGGCTGGCTCACCGCCCGAGAGGTGGGCCTGCAGGATGCCGAGCGCCGCCGCCTCGCGGAACACGCGCGCCCAAGTCGCGGTATCCAACTCGGTTTGCCGGCCCTCCAGCTCCAGCGGGTTCGAGCAGTAAGGGCAAGCAAGCGGGCAGCGGTGCGTCAACTCGGCGAGGATGCCCAAGGGCGCTGGCAGAGCGGGCAGAAGGTTCGGCGCAGCGTCGGTCATCGCACCACCATGCGTTTCGCGGTCAGCTCCGCGAGAAGCGCCTCGACATCGGTCGCGATCTCGGCGCGGGGCGCGGCGTATTGCTCCGCGAGTTCATCCACGATCTGGTCGATCGTGCGTGACCCGTCGCAGCGGGACAAGATATCGTGCGTTGGCCCCTCCGTCTCAATGATGCGCTCGGGCGAGAGCAGCACCCAGGCGCCGCGCACCTGATCGTGGTGCAGGCGCACGCCGGGCGCGAGACGAGGGCAGTCAACCACGGGTATCCTCCCCATCCTTCTCCGGCCTGAAGGCGTCGGGCGGGATCATGCCGGGCGACACGTAAGCGGCATAGAGTGCGTCGAGTTGCGACCAGAGCACGTCGCATTTGAAGACGAGCGCGGCGAGCACCGCTTGCTGCTGCTCGGGCGTGCCGGCGTGCTGCTTGCAGTAGTCGAGCGCGTAGTCGAAGTCGCGCTGCGCCTGGGGCGGGCGCTTGCTGAAGTAGGCCAGGATCTCGGGCGTCACGTAGTCGTAGTTCGCGAGCATCCCGGACATGCGCTCGCCGATGATCTGGGGCGAGAACATCTCGGTCAGCGAGGAAGCCACCGCTTCGAGCAAGCTGCGCTCGCGGACGAAGTGGACGTAAGCTTCCACGGCGAAGCGCGTGGCGGGCAGGATCAGCCGCGTCGAGATCACGGTTTCGCGGTCGAGGCCGAGCCCGTCCGTCAGCGCGAGCCAGCGCGCGATGCCGCCGCCGGATTCTTGGTCGCCATCGTGATCTTCCAGCCGCGAGCGCCACGCCCGGCGCACCTCCGGGTCCGGGCAGCGGGCGATCAGAGAGGCGTCCTTGATGGGGATCATGGACTGGTAATAGTAACGGTTCAGCGCCCAGGCCTGAACCTGCCCCTTGGTGCATTTGCCGTCGTGCAGCAAGCGGTGGAACGGGTGCAGGTTATGGTAGCGGCGGGCGCCGATGGCGCGCAGCTCGCGCTCCAGTTCGTCTGGTGAGAGAAACTCGGTCATAGTCGGACATCCATCCCATCATATCCTACCTCGAACCCGGCAGCCTCGACCTGCAGGCGCTCAGGCGACCCTTTGAGCAGGATAGGGTTGGTGTTGTTGATGTGGAGGAAGACGCGCCGTCCAGGGATCGCTGCAAGCCGCTCCAGCGACCCACCCGGCCCACCAATGGGCACGTGGCCCATGCGCCGCCCAGTCTTCGCCCCGACGCCCGCCTGGATCATCTCGTCATCGTCGAACAACGTACCATCGAAGAAAAGCGCGTCATGCCCGCTGAGCCGGCCCAACACGACCTCGTCGAGCACAGCGCACGCTGGAGCGACAACGAGGCTGCGACCTCCCGCACGAAACTGCGCGGCGTAGGCTGGCCCAGGCTCAGGTGCAGCGGAGGCGCGATTCTCCAAGTAGAGCGGAACCTTGCCGGGCATGGGAAGCAGCGTCAGTTCAATCTCGTCGCAGTCGAGCGGCGCATCCGGCACCAGCTCGACCTGTTCCACGAGCGCCGGGTCGAGCACACCGAAGACGGAGTTCGCACGAAGAACGGCGAGGATCGGCGCCGGGGCGAACACGCGGAGTGGCTGGCGCTCGCGCAGCACAATCAGCCCAGCGATGCCGTCAATGTCAGCGCTGAGCAGCACGACACCCATGATAGGCGACGAGCGTGGCTCGCTGCCGGTTGGGTGCAGCGCTGGCGTGCTGAGGATCTGCTGCCGGAGATCAGGTGACGCGCCCACGATCATCCAGCGATCCGGCACGACAGAGACAGCGACGCTGGCCTGGGTGGCGGCGCTCACGCGCGGATCACCTATGCGGACAAGATTGCACAGCCGGCAGGCGCAATTCCACTGCGGGAAGCCCCCACCGGCTGCCGCCCCGAGGACGAGGGCCCGCAAGCCCCTGCCCTCGTTCTGCATCAGTTTTAGAGTGTGCGAGGGAGCTTAGAGCTCGCTCGGCATATAGGCGTTGATTTCCATGCCGATGCAGATCTCGCGGATCTTCGGGGTCTTCCAGGCCATGCTGTCCTCCCTATGTGGCAAAGGTCGCGTTGCGCGCCCTTGACAATGAGAATTATAATCACTCCTCACGGTACTGTCCAGGGCTGCTGCCCTGGAACGCCGCACTACGTGATATATAGTAAGAAGCGAACGAACGGAAGACGGCGCCTCCGGTGCCGCGCAGGAGGAGGAACAATGCAAGCTCGGAGTGTTTGGCCAGCACGGCTGCAGCGCTTGGCGCTCGCCACTGCGGTTGCCGGGTCATACATCCTCGCTGCGCAGGCCCAAGTGCCGCAAGCTCAGCCGGCGGCGCAGGCGGACGCGGACCCGTGGCCCACCCTCGCGCAGATGATCTTCGACGCGAAGCCGCTGGAGAACGGCGATAGCGTGCTCGCGCTGGACGCTCCCTATCGCGCCATGGACGCGGCCGTCGTGCCGATCACCATCCGCACGCTGCTGCCGCCCGGCGATCCGCGAACGGTGCGCCGCATCACCTTGATCATCGACGGCAACCCGTCGCCGTTGGCAGCGACTTTCACGCTCGGCGAGCACAGCGGCGTGGATTTCGTTTCGACCCGCGTGCGCGTGGACGACTACACGAACGTGCACGCGGTCGCGGAGCTGAGCGATGGCAAGCTCTACGTGGTCAGCCGCTTCGTGAAGGCGGCAGGCGGCTGCTCGGCGCCGGCGCTGAAGCAGGTCGCGAGCGCGATCCCGCTTGGCACGATGCGCCTCCGCGAGTTGCCGCACTCCACCAAGGATGACGCCCAGCCGGGCGAGCGCGAGATTCAGCTCATGGTCCGCCATCCTAACTACTCGGGGATGCAGATGGACCAAGTCACCCGGCTCTACATCCCGGCGGAGTTCATCAAGTCGGTGCAGGTCTGGCAGGGCAAGGAGATGCTGCTGTCCGTGGAGAGCGGCATCGCGATCTCGGAGAACCCGGAGTTCCGCTTCCGCTTCAAGCCCAGCAGCGACGAGCCGTTCCGCGCCGAGGCCGTGGACAGCAACGACAAGCCGTTCGAGCAGGTTTGGAAGCCCGGCACGGCCTCCTAGAGCGGCTGGCTAGAAGCAGCGCACGTCTGCCTCGGCCTGGGCTTCCTGTAGGCGCTCGACCATCTGGTTCGACTGCTGGACACGGAACGTCTGGGCCAGGTAGCCGCCGCCGAGCTGCCTCATGCGCAGCACGGTGTCCGCTTCCTCGTAGTCGTGGTAGGGCAGGATGGTGGCAATCACGTCCACGGCGCAGGAGCAGCGGCGGAGTGCATCCTGCGTGCCGCCATTCACGTTCATGCAGGCGAACACGTAGTCGGCGCGGGCAGCGGTAGGATAATCGTTGATCGCTCCGGGTTCCGCGGCCGGGGCGCTCGCCGGCATGGCGAGCAGCAACGGGGTGAGCAGGAAGGGCATGATGGCGAGTCTCATGGGCATGTCCCGGTCAGGTCGCGGCACCGCTCGGGTCGGCGCCTTAGACGGAGAGTATCGCCGCGCGACGCCCGGCGCAGCCGGAATCAGCAGGCGCGCGTGCCTAGCTGGCGTGGCGGCTTGTACGTTGGCTGCGGCGCACGCTGCCGCGCCAGCGACGGTGCGGCTCGGCTTGCTGCAGTTCGGGACCGTGCAGTGGATTGCCGATGTGATCCGCCGCCATACGCTCGACGCCGCGCACGGCTTCGTGCTGAGCACGTCGCCGCTGGCCAACACCGAGGCCGGACGCATCGCCTTGATGGCGGGCGGCGCCGACGTGGTCGTCTCCGACTGGCTGTTCGCCGCGAGTCAGCGCGCGGGCGGGACGAAGCTGTGTTTCGCGCCACTCTCCAGCGCGGCCGGCGGCGTGATGGCACGGACCGATTCGCCTTTGCGATCGCTCGCCGACCTTCGGGGCCGCAAGCTGGGCGTGGCCGGCGGCCCGGTGGACAAGTCCTGGATCCTGGTGCAGGCAGCCGCGCGCCGGCAGGGCCTCGACCTAGCCACCGCCGCCCACGTGAACTATGGCGCCCCGCCCCTGCTGGAAGCCAAGCTGCTGCAAGGCGAGCTCGACGCGGTGCTCACCTACTGGAACTTCGCCGCCCGCTTGGAGGCACAAGGTGCGCACGAGGTCGTCTCCGTTGCCGAGTGCGAGCGCCAGCTTGGTTTGTCCGGCAGCGCCGCCCTGGTCGGCTACGTCTTCCACGAGGACTGGGCGGAGGCCCACCGCGCCGCGCTCGACGGCTTTCTGGCGGCTTCCCACGAGGCGGAGCAGATCCTGGCCCACTCGGACGCGGAATGGCAGGCGATCCGACCGCTGATGAACGCATCGAGTGATGCCTTGTTCGACCAATTCAAGGCACGTTTCCTCGCGGGGATCGTGCCGCCCGGCACACGGGCGGAGCAGGAGCGCGATGCCGCCCGCATCCTCGCCATCCTGAACGAGACCGGAGGCGCACGCGCGGCAGGCGGGGTCACGGCCCTCCCCCAAGGGCTGTTCTGGCGCACAGGGAATGAGGCGTAGCGCCTTTGGCGCTCGGGATATCAGGCGTAGCGCCTTTGGCGCTCGGGATATGATGCGTAGCGCAAGCCGCGTCGCGGCCGTCCGTGATCGGACCCTCTCGATCGCTGCCCTGATACTGCTGTGGTGGGCGGCGTCCCGGCTTGCAGCCGACCCCCGCCTGCTGCCAGCGCCCGGCGCCGTGGCGGCAACGGCCTGGCAGCAGATCGTCTCCGGCGAGATGCCGCGCGATTTCGGCGTGACGCTCGCCCGCGTCGCCGCGGCGTTCCTGCTGTCTATGCTGGTCGGCACTGCATTGGGTTACGGCGCCGGGCGGTCGCGCCGAGCGGACGCGCTGATGGATCCGTGGATCGTCATCCTGCTGAACCTGCCCGCGTTGGTCGTCATCGTCCTTGCCTACGTTTGGGTGGGGCTGAACGAGGCGGCGGCGGTGCTCGCGGTGGCCCTCGTCAAGGTGCCGACGGTGATCGTGACGGTGCGCGAGGGTGCGCGCGCCCTCGACCCGGCACTCGACGATTTCGCCACCGTGTATCGCCTGTCCTGGACGCGCCGATTGCGCCGGATCGTGCTGCCGCAGTTGGCACCTTACCTCGCGGCAGCAGGCCGCAGCGGGTTGGCCGTCACATGGAAGATCGTGCTGATCGTGGAGTTGCTGGGCCGGCCGGACGGCGTAGGCTTCGCGCTCAACCTCGATTTCCAGAACTTCGACGTGGCGGGCATCCTCGCCTACGGCCTGGGTTTCGCGCTCCTGATGCTGCTGATCGAGGCCATGGTCCTGCAACCCTGGGAGCAGCGCGCGAATGCATGGCGTCGATCCGCCGCTTAGCGTTCGCATCCAGGGCAAGAGCTTCCGCGAGCCGTCCGGCACCTCGCGCGGCGTGCTGCAGGACGTTGCCTTCGATGCGGCGCCAGGCGAGATCCTGACCCTGTTCGGTCCCTCGGGCACGGGCAAGACCACGACGCTGCGCATCGTGCTCGGCCTCGACCAGGACTTCGCCGGCAGCGTACGCCGGCCTCCGGGCCGGGTCGGTGCGGTGTTTCAGGAACCCCTGCTGCTGCCCTGGTTGACGGTCGCCGACAACATCCGCCTGGTGGTGCTACCCGGCGACCCGACCCCGGACGTGAACGCGCTACTGGACGAGGTTGGGCTGCCTGATGCGGGAGGGCGGATGCCACGGGAGCTGTCCCTCGGCATGGCGCGCCGCGCGGCGCTCGCGCGCGCGCTTGCCGTCTCGCCGGGGCTGCTTGTGCTGGACGAGCCGTTCGCCTCGCTCGACGCCGGGCTGGGCGCGCAGCTTGCGAGGGTGGTCGCCGAGCGGGCGCGGCGGAACGGTGCGCTCGTGCTGCTCGCCACTCACGATCTCGACCAGGCGCTGGCGATCACGGGCCGCGTGCTGGTGCTGTCGGGGCAGCCGGCCACGCTCGCGGCGGACCTCGCCGTGCCGCGCGGCAACGAGGGCGCGGCGCGGCTGCGGGAGGAGTTGCATCAGCGCTTCCCGTTCCTCGCGCGGAGCATGGCCTATCGAGAGAGCAGCGGATGAGCCAGTTCCTGGACAGTAAACGCCGCAAGGAGTAGCGGCCCAGAGGAGATGATACCATGGTCGCTTGTCGCGACTGGGGGGACAGCTTGCAGCACCGAGCCATCAACGCCGCGTTCGCCTTGGGGCTGCTCGCCGCCTCGTCCGGCACTGCGGGCGCAGCTGACAAGTTCTTCGCCTACAACGAAACCACGTCGTCCACGTTCACGGGCATCTATCTCGCGCCCGCCGGGACGACGCAATGGGGGGCGAATCAGGCGCTGAATGATAAGGACAAGACGCTGGAGCCGTCGGAGCGGCTGCTACTCAAGGGCGTTGGGCATGAGCGATATGACGTGCGGCTCGTGGATGCGAAAGGGAAGACCTGCGTCAAGCACAGGGTAGATTTGTCTCAGGATTCAAGTTTCTTGATTCGGGACGAGGATCTGAAGGAGTGCCGGTGACGCGACTCCGAAATCTGTGGGGCGTTATAGATGGGTTGGTCGTTCACGCGCTGGTTCGTCGTCGGGGTAGTCGCGCAGCTTTCCGCCAGCTCGGTATCAGCAGCGCAGGCATGGTCGTGCAGCGATCATCTCACCTTGCGCTGGGCACCACCCGAAGCACTATCGTCGTCGGGAGAAATCGACTGGAGCAATCCCGCATTTCGTACCCCGCCTTTCCTTATTGATCCCGAAATCTTGTCGGCAAAGCCTGTGAAAACACGCCTCGCTCCCGGTCAGGCCGTGGAGGTGACATTTGCTTCCGCGCCAGCAAGCATCCTATCGCGGGAGAGCCGGAAGCACGTTGGCGACTTCGTCATAGTTATGTTGGGCGATGCAGTGATAGCCAAGCCTAAGTTGTGGCAGGCGCTCGACGATGCCCGCGTCGTTCATTTGGGCGGAACGTTCGAGGACGAGCAACTGCACGAGTTGGCCCGCGCACTGGAACACAGGCCGGGAAGCTGCGTACCGTATACGTCCTGAGAGACGTTTTGCGGACTCGATCAGAACCTGTAGGACTGCGGCTCACCGCCCCTTGTCAGGTTTGGGCCGCCTCCCGCCGCAGCAAGTGATCCGCGTAGCGCGCTCTGAGCGCGAGCTTGTTCAGCTTGCCCGTCGCCGTATGCGGCAGGTCATCCACGACCAGCACGTCGTCCGGCAGCCACCATCTCGCGACGGCGCCGTCGTAGAGGGCCAGTACCCCCGCCGTGTCGAGCGTGCAGCCCGCCTTCGGCACCACGAGCAGCAACGGCCGTTCCGACCACTTCGGATGGTGGGCAGCGATGATCGCGGCCTCCGCCACGTCCGGGTGCGAGACCGCGATGTTCTCCAGCGCGATCGAGCTGATCCACTCGCCGCCGGACTTGATGACGTCCTTCGAGCGGTCCACCATCTCCGCGAAGCCGTCGGGATCAATGGTCGCGACGTCGCCGGTATGGAACCACCCCTCGGCGTCGGCGGCACCCTCCTCGCCGCGGTTGAAGTAGGCACGGCAGACCCAGTGGCCGCGAGCCTGCAAGTCGCCGAATGCCGTGCCGTCCCAGGGCAGCTCGGCGCCCGCGCTGTCCACGATGCGGATATCGGTGCCGCATACCGCGCGGCCCTGCTTGAGTTGCACGCGCATCGAGTCCTCGTCGGCAAGGCCGGTGGTCGCAGGACTCGGCGCGTTGATGGTGACGACGGGGCTGGTCTCCGTCATGCCCCAGGCTTGATGCAGCTCCACGCCGTAGTCACCCAACCCCTCGATCAGGACGCGGGGAACGGCTGAGCCGCCCACGTACAGGCGCTTCAGCGTTTGTAGCCGCGCACCGCTGCTGCGCAACTCGTGCAGCACGCCGAGCCAGATCGTCGGCACGGCGGAAGAGAGAGTGACATGCTCCTCATTCAGCATCCGGACCAGGCTGGCCCCGTCCAGGGTGCGGCCCGGCAGGATCAGCGCCGCGCCAACCATCGGCGCGCAGTAGGGCAATGCCCAGCCTGTGGCGTGATACATCGAGGCGCCAACCAGGACACGGTCCGTCGCGCGCAGGCCGAAAACCTCCGCCATGTTCGCAGCGTAGGCGTGCAGCATCGCGGAGCGATGGCTGTAGAGCACGCCCTTCGGTCGCCCCGTGGTGCCCGAGGTGTAGCAGAGGGCGCTCGCCGTGTTCTCGTCGAAACTCGGCCAGGCGGCATCCTCGCCGGCGTCCGCCATCAGCGCTTCGTAGCTTCGCAGCGCGACGCCTGCGGGAAGGGGAAGGTCGGGCAGCTGCTCAGGACCGCAGAGCGCCACCACGGAGCGAAGGCTCGGGACACGGGGGGCGAGCGCTGCGACAAGTCCGGCAAAGTCGGTCTCAGCGAAGAGCACGCAATCAGCGGCGTCGTCCATGATGAAGGCAATGTCGTCCAGCGCCAGGCGCGGATTCACCGTATGGCAGACTGCTCCCATGCCGGAGATCGCGTAGAAGAGCTCAAGATGCCTGTAACCGTTCCAGGCGAGCGTCGCGACGCGGTCGCCGGGCCGCACGCCCAGATCCCGCAGGACACGCATCAGGCGTCGCGCCCGGCGCTCCACTTCGGCATAGGTCGTACGGTGCATACTGCCGTTCGTCAGCTTCGAGACGACCTCGCCGCTGCCGTGGTGCCGCGCAGCGTGGGCGATGATGGACGAGAGCAGGAGCGGCTGCTGCTGCATGAGCCCGAGCATGGGAGCCTCCTTGACCGTCCTCGCGATGCAATCAGTGAGAAGGATAGAACCGGGCATCTCGGTTTGCCAAGGGAATGAGCATGGCTCAAGCAGGAAGGGCGGGCCTCGCGGCCCGCCCCCCTTCAACGACCCTTGTGCGGCCTGGACTTAGAAGTCCATGTCGCCCATGCCGCCGCCGGGCGGTCCGCCCATCGGGGCCTTCTTCTCGGGCTTCTCGGCGATCATCGCCTCGGTGGTGATCAGCAGGCTCGCGACCGAGGCCGCGTCCTGCAGTGCCGTGCGCACGACCTTGGTGGGGTCGATGATGCCGGCCGCCACCATGTCCTTGAACTCGGCAGTCTGCGCGTCGAAGCCGTAGTTGTAGTCGCCGTTGTCCAGCACCTTGCCGGCGATCACCGCACCGTCCTCGCCAGCGTTCTCGGCGATCTGGCGCAGCGGCGTCTGCACCGCCTTGCGCACGATCTCGATGCCGTACCTTCTGGTCCTCGTTCTCCGGCTTGATCTGCGCCAGCACCAGGCTCGCCCGCGCGAGCGCCACGCCGCCGCCCGGCACGATGCCTTCCTCGACCGCGGCGCGGGTCGCGTGCAGCGCGTCGTCAACGCGGTCCTTGCGCTCCTTCACCTCGACCTCGGTCGCGCCGCCGACCCGGATCACCGCAACGCCGCCCGCGAGCTTCGCCAGCCGCTCCTGCAGCTTCTCGCGGTCGTAGTCCGACGTGGTCTCCTCGATCTGCGCCCGGATCTGGTTGCAGCGGCCCTTGATGTCGTCGCCCTGGCCGGCGCCCTCGATGACCGTGGTGTTCTCCTTCTCGATCAGCACGCGCTTGGCGCGGCCGAGCATCTGGAGCGTCACGTTCTCAAGCTTGATGCCGAGATCCTCGGAGACCACCTGGCCGCCGGTCAGGACCGCGATGTCCTCCAGCATGGCCTTGCGGCGGTCGCCGAAGCCCGGCGCCTTCACGGCCGCGACCTTGAGGCCGCCGCGCAGCTTGTTGACCACCAGCGTCGCCAGCGCCTCGCCTTCCACGTCCTCGGCGATGATCAGCAGCGGACGGCCGCTCTGCACCACCGCCTCCAGCAGCGGCAGCATGGGCTGCAGGCCGGAGAGCTTCTTCTCGTGGATCAGGATGTACGGCTGATCCAGCTCGGCCGTCATCTTCTCCGCGTTCGTGATGAAATACGGGGAGACGTAGCCGCGGTCGAACTGCATGCCCTCGACGACGTCGAGTTCGGTCTGGATGCCCTTGGCCTCCTCGACCGTGATCACGCCCTCGTTGCCGACCTTCTGCATGGCCTCGGAGATCATGCGGCCGATCTCGGTCTCGCCATTCGCCGAGATGGTGCCGACCTGGGCCGTCTCGGCCTCGGTCGTGATCTTGCGGGTGTGCTTCTTCAGCTCCTCGACGACGGCGGCTACCGCGACATCAACGCCGCGCTTGAGGTCCATCGGATTCATGCCGGCGGCCACACCCTTGGCCCCCTCGCGCACGATGCTGTGGGCGAGCACGACGGCGGTCGTCGTGCCGTCGCCGGCGATGTCGTTGGTCTTGCTCGCGACCTCGCGCACCATCTGCGCGCCCATGTTCTCGAACTTGTCCGAGAGCTCGACCTCCTTGGCGACGGTCACGCCGTCCTTGGTGATGCGAGGAGCGCCGAAGCTCTTGTCGAGGATCACGTTGCGGCCCTTGGGGCCGAGCGTGACCTTCACTGCGTCGGCGAGAACGTCCACGCCGCGCAGCATCCGCTGGCGGGCGTCGCCGCCGAACCTTACGTCCTTGGCTGCCATGTTGGTTTCCTTATGATGAAAGAGAGAGTTAGGCGGCCTTCTTCTGCTCGGCCTGGCCCTCGACTATGCCCATGACGTCGGACTCCTTCATGATGAGGAGATCCTCGCCGTCGAGCTTGACCTCGGTGCCGGACCACTTGCCGAACAGCACGCGGTCGCCGGCCTTCACGTCGAGGGCCTGAACCTTGCCCTGCTCATCGCGCGCGCCGGGCCCGGCCGCGATCACCTCGCCCTCCATCGGCTTCTCCTTGGCCGTGTCGGGGATGATGATGCCGCCGGTGGACTTCTCCTCGGCGGTGATGCGCCGGACCACGATCCGGTCGTGCAAGGGACGAAACTTCATGGAACCTCCTGGTTGGCTCGGCCCGATTGGTTCGGGGCGTCTCGATGCCAACGGCCAGAGACGGCCTGTTAGCACTCTCATCTAGAGAGTGCTAACGATCTAGGGGTGCGCCTGCGTCATGTCAACACACGATGGCAGCACTTCCGCTTGGAGAGTGCTAAGCTACTGTATCAGCTCTTTTTTTCTGTTCTGCGAGCTGCCTAATAGTGCATGATCCGGAGTCGAAGCCGCGCGCCAACGCGGAGGGAAAGGGAGCGCTGGCACTACGTTGAGGAGGCATGATGACGCTCGCTTTGCAACTCGAAGGCTACCGCCTGACCACCGCCGAGATCCTCTACCACATGCCCGACCATCCGGGCCTCCTGCAAACTTATGTCTGGCAAGATTTGGACCTCGCGCCCCGGTTCCCGACCCTGCGGCGCTTCCTCGCGTTCTGGCAGCGCGAGCTGGACGGCAAGCTGCATTCCGTTCGGATCGCCTCGGGCAGCCTGATCCGCCCGGCGGGGTTCCGCGCGCCGCACGAGCTTCGCCTGCACTAGCTCTCTGCCGGCACGCGGCCCCGCCGCAGCAGGGTTGCGCCGAGCAGGAGCGAGAGTGCGAACAGGGCGGCGGCGAGCGCGATCTGCAGCCCGTGCTCGACGCGCACGCCGCCCCCTAGCAAGGCGAACACCATCGTCTGCGGCACGTAGCCCAGCGCCGATGCCGCGAGGAACGACCCTGCAGGCACGGCGGAGACCCCGGCGACCAAGTTCACGACCAGGTTGCTGCCAACCGGTAGCAGGCGCAGCGTCAGCGTCGCGGTGAACGGGTTGCGCGCGAGGAAAGCGTCGAGCCGGGCGAGGCGCCCCGCGGCCCGGCGCTGCAGCCAGCGTGCCGCCCAACGCCGGGCGACGAGGCGGGACCAGAACAGCGTTGCCGCGCATCCCAGCAACTGCGCCGCGAGGCCGAGCGCGGCACCTGGCCAGAACCCCCAGGCAAGCCCGCCCGCGTAGGCCACGACCTGGCGCGGCATCCCCACTGCGCACGCCGCCGCGCCTAGCAGCACGTAGGCGAGCGGTCCATGCTGCCCGGTCCCCGCGACGCTGCGCAGCCCGGCATCGTGCAGCAGCAGACCCGCGCCGACGAGGCCGGCTAGCAGCAGCGCGGGCCGCCAAGCGAGGCGAACCCAGCCCATCACGGCTCCTCGACCTCGGGCCGCTGCCACCGCCGTTGCAGCCAATAGACGCCGGCCAGGTCGAATACACCTGCCCATAGACGGTCCAGCACACCGCAATTGGAGTGTCCCCAAAGGCGCGGCCGGTGCCGCACCGGGACGGAGACGACGTGCCCGCCCGCCCGCAGGACGAGGGCCGGCAGGAAACGGTGCATGTGGTCGAACCGAGGCAGCTCTAGGAACGTCTCGCGCCGGATGACGCGATGGCCCGCGACGAGGATGGGACTGTGCTTGGCGCCCTCTTCCTCCTGGGCGCGGGCAAGGAGGGCCGGGATATCCGCAGGATCGTTCTGCCCGTCACCGTCCAGGGTCGCGACCCATTCACCGCTCGCCGCGCGGACGCCGGTGCGGACGGCCGCACTCTGGCCGTAGTTCCGCCGGTGCTGCCGCCGGATGAGCTGTGCGCCGGGCTGGTCAGCTGCCGCGGTGAGCTGCTCGGCCGCGTCGTCCGTGCTCCCGTCATCCACATAGACGATCTCGGCGCCACCGATGGCACGCATCCGCCGCGACGGCGGCGCGTATCTCGGCGACGAGCGGCAGGATGTTGGCCTCCTCGTTACGCACGGGCACTACGACGGAGAGGAGCGGGGCGGGAGGCATCGCGCCGGGCGGGTAGCACTAGGGCCATCCAAGCGGCAAGCTAGCACCCGCGCTCAATGGCAGCCGATATCACTCCGAACCTTGCCGCGGAACACCCAGTAGGCCCAGCCCGTGTACATCACGATGATCGGCAGCAGGAATAGAGTGCCGATGAGCAGGAACGCCTGCGTGGGCACGGCGACCCGGCTCCTGCCCGCCAACCATGGAGGAGAGATGCTCGGCGCGGGCTATCTCACGGCGGAGGCGACGCGCTCGGCCGCTGTTTCGACGCAGGTGGGCTGGACCGTTGACGCGGACGCGCCGGAGCTTGGCGGTCGCCACGGCCGTCGAGCAGGTGCTCGACCGACGGCGTGGACGGATTGGAGTGCTGCGGCAAGGGCCGCGACAGCTCCTGGCTCGGGCCGATAGCCACGCCGCTGTTGGAGTTCTGCGCCGCCGCGGGCAGCGCCGTGCCTGCCACGACGAGCGCCATAAGTATGCTGGAAGCGGCGCAGCACGTGAAAGCGCGAGGGCTCATCGCTCTTTACCTCCCGATCAGGCGCAGTCCTCTCAGAACTCGATGTGCGTCTTGAAGCCGAACACCGCCGCATCCCTGATGTTGGACTGCGCGTTGGGTCGGAACACATATTGGAATTCCGGCTGGAAGTTCACGCCGCGATAGACGTGGATGTCGTAGTTCACCTCCAGGATCATCTCGTGCGTCTGGATGCCGGGCAAGGGAGTGCTGCTCTCCGGCAGGCCGAGTTCCTGCTCCAGCGCCTCCGTCTTGCCGAGGCGCCCGCTCACGGTGTTGTAGGAGAACAGGACGCCAATCGTGTCGTCCGGCCGCGCCTTCCAGAACGAGCGGTCGAGCAGCCCAACGAAGTATTGCTCGGCGTAGCTCGAGGTCTGGGAGTTGTTACGAATGGCCCCTCCCAGGAGGATCACCCCGTCGTTGTCGCCCGACCCCTGGCGTCACTACCATCTGGTCGAACAGCGCCCATTCCTGGTCGCGGCCCCTGTCGAGCCTGTTTGGTAGCCTACTCAGCACCGCGGCCCCCCCGTTCGCGTCGGCGTATAAATCGGGGTAGGAGGAGGTGTCGTAGCCGAATCCAAGCTTGTAGTGGCCGGGCAACTGGTTGGTCCCGAACCGAGGCTCCCACGCGACCTCGACCGGCAGGTAGGCGCCGGTGGCGTCGTCGCTGAACCAATTGAAGCCCGACCGGAACTGGGGATAGGTGTAGATGTAGCGGTTCACCTCGAACGCGCCGAATTGCACGTAGGTCGAGGGCGTGGGCCGCAAACGCGCCCGCCCGGCCCAGACCGCGTCCGGGTAGGAGCTGAAGCCGATCTCGCCCGGCAGCGCCTTGGGGTTGCCGCAGAGCGAGTTGTTCATGAAGTTGCAGTAGAGCGGCGAGGCGGCGAAGTCGTTGCTCACGGGGAAGCGGCCGAGCGCTAAGTCCACGCGACCGTCGGCGAGCTTCTCCTCCGCATAGGCGTAAACGAGGTGCACCCCGACGTTGCCGCCGGCGCCGTAGATCTCCTGGACCGGCAGCAGGTTGTCGCCGAACAGCGTGCTGTCGTTGCTGCCGGAGCGGTTGACGAGGACGACGTGCGTTGACAATCCCAGCACGCCGGCGAGCTTCTGCCAGTCTATATCGACCTCGAAGCCGACCTGGCTCGCGAAGGTGGCGCCCTGCTTCACGCCGCCGCTGACGTTGCCGGCGAACTCTGAGGTCACGTCAAGCAGCACGTCTATGCCGCGGTTGTTGAGGTAGGTTCGAAGGCCGCCCACGTCGCCGAACAGGTGCTCGACCGAGGGCGCGGGCGGCGAGAGCGGCGCGACAGGCGGGGCAGGCGTCGAGAGCTGTTGGCTTGGCCCGACACTGACGCCGCTATTGATGTTCTGCGCCTTAGCACCGCCAGCGCAGGCGAGCAGTCCGGTGGCGGCGAGACCGAGCGCGATCCGCGATCGCTGGGCCGGCGTACACGATGAGCTTCTCATGGTTGGTCGGTTTCCTCCCAAGATCTCACCCGCCCCCAGTCTCGCGTTGGGATACAGGTGCATAGAAGTATGGCTTAACAGTAAGCCGCTGTGCAGCGGCTCGACAGCACCCGCGCCGAAATCCCGAAGGTGTGGCGAATCAGTGACATCGAGGAGCATGAGCGGCCTTGCTCAAGCTGGCGCACGCGCCATAAAGGCTGGCTATGAGTAGCGCCCTCACCTCCCCTAGGACCTCCCACGCCGTCGCCGCCCGGCGCAGCACCCGGCCCGTCGCCCTCTGGCTCTTCGCCGTCTGCGCCATGCTCGCCGTCATGGTCGCGCTCGGAGGCGCGACGCGGCTGACCGGCTCCGGCCTCTCCATCATGGAGTGGGCGCCGCTCAGCGGCGTGCTGCCGCCGCTCAGCCACGCGGAGTGGGAGCGGCTCTACCGTCTCTACCAGGAGATTCCTCAGGTCCAAGCTGCTCCACCAAGGCTTCGGCCTGTCCGGTTTCCAGCGCATCTTCTGGCTGGAATGGGTGCACCGGTTTTGGGGTCGGCTGATCGGAGTGGTGTTTTTCTTGCCGCTCGTGTGGTTCGCGGTACGGGGACAGATCCCGCGCCGGCTCGTGCCACAACTCTTAGGTCTGTTCGTCCTGGGCGGGCTGCAGGGCCTCGTCGGCTGGATCATGGTCGCGAGTGGCTTCGCGGCGGACAGCACGTCCGTCTCGGCCTATCGCCTCGTCGTGCACCTCGCGCTCGCCCTGCTGCTCTACGCCGCCATCCTCTGGACAGCGCTCGGCCTCTGGCGGGATCGCGCGCCCCCTCCCCCGCGCCTCGCCCGGCTGCCGCGTTGGCTGCTGGGCATCACGTGCGTCCTCGTGCCGGTCACGATCGTCGCCGGCGGGTTCGTCGCCGGGACACATGCCGGGCTGGTCTATAACACCTTCCCGCTCATGGACGGGCACTTGGTTCCGGAGGGTTACGCCGTGCTCAGCCCCTGGGCGCGCAACCTGTTCGAGAACGTCACCGCCGTGCAGTTCGACCACCGCTTGCTCGCGACGCTCGCCGCAGCGGCCGCGCTCGGAGCCGTGGGCGCCGGGCTAGGATCGGGTGCGCGTGGCCCGACGCGCGCGGCGCTGCTCGTCCTCGGGGGCGCGATTGCGCTGCAATACTGTCTTGGAATCGCGACGCTGCTGCTCGTCGTGCCCGTCGCCCTCGGGGCGCTGCACCAGTTCGTCGCCGTCGGCGTACTCACGGCGGCGCTCTTGGCCTTGCACACGCAACATAGTTGACGCCCGCTCGTTGACCCGGCCCTAGCTGAGCCTACCTTGAGTGCCATGGCTCAGACACATCCGCTCGACGCGACCGACACCCTTTTCTTCGACCGGCCCGGCGCCGACCTGGACCGGGCGGACGCGGAGCACATCGTCCGCGGTGCCCTCGACGGCTGCGACGACGGCGAGCTCTTCCTCGAATATCGGGAAAGCGAGATCGTCACCCTCGAAGAGGGCCGCATCCGCACGGCGAGCTCGGACACCTCGCTCGGCTTCGGCCTGCGTGCCGTGCTCGACGAGGAGACAGGCTACGCGCACGCGGGCGAGATCTCCAAGGCAGCGTTGACCCGCGCGGCCAGCACCGTCTCCGCCGTGCGTGCCGGGCGGACCGGGCAGGCAGGCGAGCCGCCCCGCGCCACGAACGCACGCCTCTACTCGGACGCGAACCCGCTCACCGAGCAGCCTTTCGCCGAACGGACGACGCTGCTCGCCGCGATGGACGCGTACGCGCGCGGCAAGGACTTCCGCGTCAAGCAGGTCATGGCCTCGATAGCGGGGGAGTGGCAAGCGGTGCAGGTCGTGCGCGCGGACGGCACCCGCGTCGCCGATCTCCGCCCCCTCGTGCGGCTCAACGTCTCCGTTGTCGTCGAGCAGGACGGGCGGCGCGAGAGCGGTAATTACGGCCTAGGCGGCCGCCATGGCTACGTCGAGCTCATGGGCGAGGGAACCTGGCACGCGGCCGTGGACGAGGCGCTGCGCCAGGCGCTCCTCAACCTCGACAGTCGCCCGGCGCCTGCAGGGGAAATCCCCGTCGTCCTCGGCCCGGGATGGCCGGGCATCCTGCTCCACGAGGCTATCGGCCACGGGCTGGAGGGCGACTTCAACCGCAAGAAGACGAGCGCCTTCGCCGGGCTCGTCGGCAAGCGGATCGCGACGCCCGGCGTCACCGTCGTGGACGACGGCACGCTGCCCGACCGCCGCGGCAGCATCACCGTGGACGACGAGGGTACGCCCTCCGGACGCACCGTGATGATCGAGGACGGCATCCTGCAAGGCTTCATCCAGGATCGCCTTAACGCCCGCCTCATGGGCGTCCGCCCCACCGGCAACGGCCGCCGCCAGAGCTACGCCCATTCGCCCATGCCGCGCATGACCAACACCATCATGCTCGCGGGCGACGCCGACCCAGCGGACTTGCTGCGCGGCATCCCGCGCGGCCTCTACGCCGTCAATTTCGGCGGCGGCCAGGTGGACATCACCAGCGGCAAGTTCGTGTTCTCGGCGAGCGAGGCCTACCTGATCGAGGATGGCCGGGTCACGGCGCCCGTGAAAGGCGCGACGCTGATCGGCAACGGGCCGGACGCGCTGCTGCGCATCGAGGGCGTTGGCCGGGATCTCGCGCTCGACCCTGGGATCGGCACCTGCGGCAAGAACGGCCAGGGTGTGCCGGTCGGCGTCGGCCAGCCCAGCCTCCGGCTCTCCGCGCTCACGGTGGGCGGCACCGCTGCATGAGTGATCTCTGCATAAGCTTGCCCGCTTGATCCGCCCGGCGTGCCAGGACGAGGCCGGCGCGCTGCACAGACTTGCGGAACTCGCCTATGCGCCTTGGGAAGCGGTCGTGGGCCGCCGCCCAGCGCCCATGGATGACGACTACGCCGCCCGCATCCGTGCCGGCCAGGCATGGGTATTGGACGAAGGCAGCATCGTGGCGCTCGCGGTCCTTGAACCCGGCGATGGCTGGGTTATGCTGGATAACGTTGCCGTGCATCCCGAGCGGCAAGGAGAGGGAATCGGCCGCCGCATGATCGCTTTCGCCGCCGCCGAGGCCCGCCGACGCGGCGCAGGCGAGTTGCGCCTGTACACGCACGCGCTCATGGCCGCGAACCTGACCCGCTACGCCCATCTCGGCTTCCGCGAGACCGGCCGCGAACGCGTCGGCCCCTATGATCGCGTCCATATGGCCCTCGACCTCGCCACGAGTTCGGGATCTCTGATGCGCTGCTTCGTCGCCGCCCTCGCATTGCTGGCGCCGTTCGCCTGCAGCGCCGTCGCTGCCGAGTTGGCCTGTCCGGACGTGCCGGTGCCCCCTGTCTCCGTTCCGCACCTGCAAGGGCTGCTCGACAGCGACCAGGACGCGGTCGTGGTCGCCCTGGGATCATCCACGACGCAGAGTCATCTCGCGTCCGACCGGGCGCACAGCTACCCGGCGGTGTTGCAGATGCAGCTGAACGAGCATCTGCCGTTCGCCCACGTCGCCGTTCTCAATCGTGGTATTGGCGGGCAGGACGCTGCCGAGGAGGTCGCGCGCATGGAGGCCGATGCCCTCGCCGTGCATCCGGTGCTCGTCATCTGGCAGGTCGGCGCCAATGGCGTCCTGCGGCACGCTGACCCGGAGCTGTTCAAGCATCTCGTCGAGACCGGCATCCGCCGCTTGCAGCGCGCGAAGGTGGATGTGGTGCTGATGGATAACCAACGCGCCCCTGAGATTCTCGACGCCCCGGACCATGCGAAGCTGGAGCAGGTGCTGGCGGACGCGGCCCTGGAGACCGGGGCGAGCCTGTTCAGCCGTGAGCGCTTGATGGACGACTGGCAGCGGGCCGGCTACCCCTATGAGCTGTTCGTCGGCTTCGACAAGCTGCATCACAACGACCGCGGTTACGCCTGCGTCGCCCGTGCGCTATCGCAGGCTATCGTCGAGGGGCTCGGCACCTTACGTCCGCGCGCGCAAGCGACGGCGGCGCGCTAAGGCGGACCTTGGTCGGAGCGGCGGGATTCGAACCCACGACCCCCAGTCCCCCAGACTGATGCGCTACCAGGCTGCGCTACGCTCCGACCGAGCCGTGCGCGCCCTCTAGCAGACGCCTGAGCACGGCGCAACGCGTGTCACCCCGGCCCAGCGCTGCCGTCCGACGGTTCAGCCCAGCATCGCCCGCAGCGACTCCAAGGCGGCGAGCACCTCGCGCAAGGTCGCCCGCAAGTGCTCAGCGTCACCATCGGGCGGCTTGGCAAGCACCTCGGCCGGCTCCTCCGGCCGCGCCTCCGCCTGCTCCTCCCGCATTATGCGCTCCAACTCCTCGTCGGACACCTGGGACAGGTCGATCTCACCCTCCGCCGCCTCATCGGTGTCGTCATCGAACGTAGCACCCGAAGCGGACGCGTCCTCACCGAAGCGGCCCGGCCCCTCGCGCAGGAGGCGCTGCACGCCCTTGATGGTGTAGCCCTGGATGTAGAGCAGGTCGGAGATCCGCCGCAGCAGCGCAAGGTCATGCGGCCGGTAGTAGCGCCTCCCACCGCCCCGCTTGAGCGGCTTCACTTGGGGGAACTTGGTCTCCCAGAACCGCAGCACGTGCTGCGGGATGTGCAGCTCGTCCGCGACCTCGCTGATAGTGCGGAAGGCCGTCGGTGCCTTGCGCACCCTCCCCCGCCCTTGATCCGGCCCGATGCCCTCTTCAGGCAGGTCGTCGAGGTCGCTCACTCGTCGCTGTCCTCTGATCCAGTCTCTAGGCCGCCTGCCGCCGCCCCGCCATTGACGTAAGCACGCAGCCCATTGCTCGGCCGGAAGACCAGCACCCGGCGCGGCAGGATCGGCACCTCGACCCCGGTCTTCGGGTTGCGGCCCACCCGGCGCCCCTTCTGCCGCACCGAGAATGTGCCGAAGCCGCTGATCTTGACGGCTTCCCCACTCTCAAGCGCCGACGAGACTCGGTCGAGCACAAGCTCAAGCAGGCCCGCGGAATCGTTCCGTGACAAACCGACCTGGGCATAGATACGCTCGGCAAGCTGCGCGCGGGTGATCGTGCTCATCGGGACAGGCTAGAAACCTGCCTCGCTTGCGTCAAGCAAAGGCTTGAAGCTGCGGCAAATCTAGAGCCTGATCAGGGCCGATCCCCAGGTCAGGCCGCCGCCGAGCGCCTCCAGCAGCACGAGATGGCCGGGCCTGATCCGCCCGTCTGCACGCGCTTCCGCCAACGCCAGCGGGATGCTCGCGGCCGAGGTGTTCGCGTGCCGGTCCACCGTGACGACGACGCGCTCGGGCGGCAGGCCCAGCTTGCGGCCCATCGCGTCTATGATCCGGCGGTTGGCCTGGTGCGGCACCAGCCAGTCCACGTCCGCATGGGCGAGGCCGTTGGCGGCGAGCGCCTCGTCCACGGCGTCGGCGAGCTTCGTGACGGCGTGGCGGAACACCTCGCGGCCGTTCATCACCAGGTGCCCAGGCTTGTCAGGCCGGCCCACGGCGCCGTCTACGTAGAGGAGGTTGCCGAGCGTGCCGTCCGCGTGAAGGTGGGTGGACAGGATGCCACGGTCGGCCGGGTCGCCGGGCACCGCGGCACGCAGGAAAGCGGCACCCGCGCCGTCGCCGAACAGCACGCAGGTGCCGCGATCCTCCCAGTTCAGGATGCGCGAATAGACCTCGGCGCCGATGACGAGCACGCCCTGGGCCTGGCCGACGCGAATCAGGGCGTCCGCGGTCGCGACCGCATAGACGAAGCCGCTGCATGCCGCCGAGATGTCGAATCCGAAGCCGCGGCCGATGCCCAACTCGGCCTGCACCCGGAGCGCGGTCGCGGGGAAGGCCTCGTCCGGTGTGCTGGTCGCGAGAAGCACGACATCCACGTCTGAGGCCGTGGCGCCTGCGTCGGCGAGAGCCGCGGCAGCAGCCCGCGCGCCCATATGGGCCGCCGTCTCGTGCGGGGCGGCGATGTGGCGCTGGCGGATGCCTGTGCGGTCCTGGATCCACTCGTCCGAGCTGCCCACGCGCTCGGCGAGCTCCTGATTCGTGACCACGCGGGCTGGCAAGTAGCCGCCCGTGCCCGCAAGAACGGCTCGAACTCATTGAGCCGCCGCGAGCTTCGGCCCGTCCTTCCCCCCGTCTTTCCAGGGATCATGCAGCCCGCCGAAGCGCGCGAGGCCCTCGCGGATGCGGTCGCCGAAGCCGTGCGTCACCATGTCCATCGCCACGTCCAGCGCGTGCGCGAAACCCTCCGCGTCCGTGCCGCCATGCGATTTCACGACGATGCCGTTGAGGCCCAGCATGACCGCGCCGTTGTAGCGCCGCGGATCGAGCCAGGTGCGCAGCCGCTCGAGGCCGGGGCGCGCGAGCAGGTAGGCCAGGCGGCCAGCCAGGCTCGCGCTGAACACCTCGCGCAGAAGGTCGAAGGCGAGCTTGAGCGCACCCTCGCCGGTCTTGAGCGCGATGTTGCCGGTGAATCCGTCCGTGATCACCACGTCGGTCGTGCCCGCGGCAATGTCATGACCTTCGACGAAACCGTGGAACTGGGGCGCGAGATGGCTGCCGCGCAGCATATCGGCGGCGAGGCGCACGCGGTCGTCGCCCTTCAGCTCCTCAGACCCGACGTTGAGCAAGCCGATGCTGGGGTTGGGCAGGCCGAGCACGGCGCGGGCGAACACGTCGCCCATGATCGCGAACTCGACCAGGTTACGCACGTCGCACACCATGTTGGCGCCGAGGTCGAGCATGACGACGTCGCCGCGCCCGGTAGGACCGATGGCGGCCATGGCTGGACGATCTATGCCGGGCAGCGTCTTGAGCACGATCTTGGCCAGCGCCAGCAGAGCGCCCGTGTTGCCGGCGGACACGACGCCTTTCGCCTCGCCTGCGGCGACGGCGTCTATGGCCACGCGCATGGACGAGCCACGGATGCGCAGCGCCGCCGTGGGCTTGAGATCGCCCGCGATGGCCTCGGGAGCATGTCGCACCGTGCTGACCGCGGCGGCGCGCTTGCTGCGGGCCAGGAGCGGGGCGAGGCGGGCCTCGTCGCCGACGAGGAGGAATCGCGTGCCGGGATGCCGCTCGGCGGCGATGGCGAGGCCATCCACGACCATGCCCGGCGCGTGGTCCCCGCCCATGGCGTCCACGGCGAGGGAGAACGTGTCGCTCACGGGAGGCCTACCAAGCGAGCGGCCAAACCCACTCAGGCACGGACGGAGGTCTTCAGGTCCTTGCCCACGGCCACGACCTCGCGGCCGTCATAGTAGCCGCAATGACTGCAAATGTTGTGCGGGCGGCGCAGCTCGCCGCAGTTGGGACAATCGTTGTGCGCCTCGTGCGGGAGCGCCTCGTGGCTGCGGCGCATCCCACGCCGGGACGGCGAGGTCTTCTTCTTGGGAACAGCCATGGGAAATCGCCTTTCCGATGTGCGCGACGCGCAGGCCGTAGCTGGACGGCGGCGCTGTCACGGATATGTCGCGTGCGGATGGCGGCGTCTAGCAGAGGGCGCGCCAGCCCGCAATAACAAGAAGGGTCAGTTCTTCTGTAACCGGGCGAGCGCGGCGAAGGGTGCCGACGCCGGGTCGCTGCTGTCTTCGGGCAGGGCGGCGCCAGGCTCGCGGGGGTAGGGGTCGAGCGCGAGGGCGAGCTGCTCGGCGGCGGCTTCGCCAAGATCGAGCGCCGTCCCTTCGTAGGGAATCTCATCCGGGGAGTTCCGGGTCTTCGTCTTCGCTCTCCTGCCCGGCCGGCACGAAGCGGAGCTGGAACGCTTCCGTCACGTCCTGGTCGAAATCGTCTAGGGTGACGACGGAGGTGCGCACGACGCGTGCTTCCAGCGTGCCATCCGCATCCACGGCGCCGGCCGCGACCCGGCGCAGGCGGAAGCGGCAGCGGAGCTGCAGGACGGCCGGGATGGCGAGGCGCCGGGCAAGCGCGGTGCGCTCCCCTTCGGTTGCTTCCACGACGATGTCCGTGCCGCGGGTGTCCACGCGGTCGAGCGGGACGAGTCTCTCCAGTTCGGCCATCACGCGAACGCCTCCTCGAATGCGGCGCGGCCCGCAGCGAAGTCGCCGAGATGCTGGCGGCGCAAAGCCTCGAACTGGCGAAGGGCATACGCGGCGAGGGTGCTCGCCGCTCCCTCATCACCGGGTGCGCCCCGCCAGACGTTGCGCGCCAGCGCCGCGGCGAGCGCTGCCTGGTCGTCAGCGTCAAGTGCTGTGGCGTAAGCGCGGGCGCGGCCGTGGAACGCCTCCCACATGGCCTTGACGCGCTTGCCGACGCTGAGATCACCCACGCCGATCTCGCGCAGATTATGGTCCATGTCGGAGAACATGGCGTCGAACACGGCTTGCGCCAGCTCGGGGCCGGGCGCTTCGTCGCCCTGGAGCCGATGGATCAGAAGGGCGGCGTGCAGGCCCACGAGATCGAAGCGGCCGTCCAGCGTGTCGGGCACGCCGAGCGCCGTGTAGAACCAGGGATCGCGCGCCGCGGCAACGGCGGCGGCATACAGCGCGAACCCCGCCCGCTCGTGCGGCTTGCGCCGGAATGCGCCGAGAAAAGCCATGAAGTTGACACCGCCGCCTGCCCGTGACACCCACCAGATAGGCGCCCAAAGGGCGTGGGACAACGGCGCGGGGCAACACTGCGCGGCCTGACGGCGCGCTTGGACGTGCCCCGCCGAAGAAGGAGCTTCGCCGTGCGACGATACCTATGCTGCCTCGCTGCCGCCTTCATCCTAGCCGGGTGCAGCGTCGTCTCGTCGCCGCGGACGCTCCGTGGCGCCCAGGTGGATCCGGACGAGCTGAATCAGCTCGTGCCTGGCACTTCCACGCGCAAGGACGTGGAAGCCCTGATCGGCTCACCGACGACGAAGGGCACCTTCGACGACCACTGGATCTACATCTCGCAGACGACCCACACCCGCATCGGGATGCTGCCCGGCGTGGACAAGCAGAACGTCGTGGCGCTCTCCTTCGATCCGAATGGTGTGCTGCAAACCATAGACCGACGCGAGCTGAAAGATGGGAAGCCCGTCACCATGGTCGCGCGCACGACGCCTTCGCCCGGCAGCGAGGCGTCCTTCATGCAGATGCTGCTAGGCAATCTCGGGCGCTTCAACCCCGGCGGCCTGGGCGCGAGCGGACCAGGGCCAGGCGCGAGCGGAGCGTCCTTCGGGGCTGGGACGCACTGACCACCAGGCCTTGGACTGGGCATCCGGTAGTGTCTCAGTTTCAATTTCGGCTTCCGACCCATGCCGGTCTTAACCGGAGAGCGGGTGCGTGCCTGTAAGCGGACGCCAGATCAGTGCATATGCATGACTGGCTCCCCTGTCGCAGGCTAGAGGCTGATTGACACGAACTCGGGCACGCGCTTTGAGTCTTCGTGGACGTGCGAAAGTCACTGCCCGGTCGGTAGTCCGGGTGACGCTTTGCGTTCGTGCAGCTTACACGCTCTATCCCAGACGTGGGCAACCTGCGCGTCCTTTCCCTCACGGAGGGGAAAGGAGCGTCCTGTGGAAATCGCCCGTTACCTGATTGCTTTCGTTGCCGTGTTCAATTTCGGCGGCCTGGTTGCTGATGCGATCGTGCCGGCCACTGCCCGGCAGCATTTGTTCAACCCGCACTGGCCACCGCACGCCAAATTCCACAATGCGCAGACCATGCTGATGGGTCTCGTGAGCGGTACCTTGTCCCTGGCTATGCTGTTCGGCACGCCGTCGCTCACCGTCCCCGCCTTCTTGCTGGCGGCGGTGATCGCGGCAAACTACTTCGTTGCGATGGCGCTCGCGCCGTTGTTTCCTAGGACCGCCTGGGTGGACCCAGAGTTCGCCGAGGGCACACCTCGCCCGCTCGGCTTGGCTCCGCAACAGCTTATCAGTTACGTGCTTTGCGGCCTCGTCACTCATTGCAATCTTACTAGCAATTTCCGCTTAGCTGCGGGGTCAGTCCGCTTTCCACGCTCTGCACCCGAGAGCGGACTGACCGCTTCCCACCCGTTGCGGAAATTCAAACTGAGACATTGCCGGGCATTCCTCGGGCTTGCATTCGCGCGCGGTCGGCGTATAAGCCGCGCCGTCCCTGCCGGGCACGTGGCATCGTGCCCGGCTATGCCCGTTCCGGGCTGATCCAGAGCCATAGGGAGTCCCTGATGCCGCTCTATGAGTGCGTGCTCATCGCGCGCAACGACGTTACGCAACAGCAGGTCGAGCAGATCACCGACGGCATCGCCACACAGCTTGAGGGCGACGGCGGCGCGGTCCAGAAGCGTGAGTATTGGGGCCTGCGCTCGCTCGCCTATCGGATCAAGAAGAACCGCAAGGGGCATTACATGCTCCTCGGCCTCGACGCCAAGCCCGCGAGCGTCTTGGAGATGGAGCGCCTGCTCCGCCTCAACGAGGACGTGCTGCGTTTCCTCACCATCCGCGTGGACGCGATCGAGGAGGGGCAGAGCGCCATCCTCGCGCGCAAGAGCGAGGACCGTGGCGAGCGCGGCGGCTTCCGCGGACCCCGGCCCGCCGGGCGCTTCGACAGCGGCCGCAAGCGCGGCTTCGACGACCGCGAGGAGTTCCGCGCCCGCCCCGACCGTGACATGGGCGGCCCCGACGAGCCGATGCAGGAGTAAGCAGCATGTCCGAGACCCAAGAGGACGTGAACCCCGCCACCCGGCGCACCGCCGTCGGCGCCCGGCGCCCCTTCTATCGCCGCCGCAAGAGCTGCCCCTTCAGCGGCCCGAACGCGCCGAAGATAGACTATAAGGACGTGCGCCTGCTCTCCCGCTTCCTCAGCGAGCGCGGCAAGATCGTGCCGAGCCGCATCACCGCCGTGTCCGGGAAGAAGCAGCGCGAGCTGGCGCGGGCCATCAAGCGCGCGCGCTTCCTCGCCCTCCTGCCCTACGTCGTGAACTAGGAGGCGCGCCATGGCAGCCGTCGAGGTGATCCTGCTCCAGCGTGTCGAGAAGCTGGGACAGATGGGCGAGGTCGTGAAGGTCAAGCCTGGCTACGCCCGCAACTATCTGCTCCCCGAGAAGAAGGCGCTGCGCGCCAACAAGGAGAACCGGGAGCGCTTCGAGAGCCAGCGCGTCCAGCTTGAGGCGCAGAACCTCAAGCGCCGTGAGGAAGCCGAGCGCGTCGCCGAGCGCGTGGGCGGCCTCACGGTCGTCGTCATCCGCCAGGCGAGCGACGCGGGCAGCCTCTACGGCTCCGTCTCGGCGCGCGACATCGCCGAAGCGACCACCGCCGCCGGGTTGACGGTGACACGCCAGCAAGTGGTGCTGGAACAGCCCATCAAGTCGCTCGGCCTCAGCCGCGTGCGCGTCGTGCTGCATCCCGAGGTCTCCATCCCGGTCACGGTCAACGTGGCGCGCAGCCCCGAGGATGCCGAGCGCCAGGCCCGCGGCGAGCGGGGTAGCGAACCCGCGCAGGAGGAAGCCGAGGCTGACGCCGCTGCCCTGTTCGAGCCCGGCGCGGAGCCCGGCAGCACCGGATCGTGACCGCCCGGGGCCGGCAAAATGCCGGCTCCGGCTTTGACCGTGTCCCAAGAAACGGCAACGATGCATCGCGATAGACTCGCGAGGCCCGTGTCATGCAGCCCATCCTCGACCGCATCCTCTCCCGCCTGGTGACACAGGGGATCCTGCGCGTGACCTACCCGGGCGGGCTGACCCGCACCTATGGCGGGCAGCCCGGGCCGGAGGCGGCGATGCTGCTCCGTGACCAGGCAACCATACGGGGGCTCGTCACCAACCCCGGCCTCGCCTTCGGCGAAGACTACATGGCCGGCGGCGTCGAGCCGCAGGATTGCACGATCTACGACGTGCTCCATGTCCTGCTGGTCAACGCGGAGGCCGCGGGCAGCGCGCACCCCGCCATGGTAGTACGCGACCGCCTCCGCCGGCTTGGCCGCCGCGTCGTGCAGTTCAATCCTGCCAGCCGGGCGCGGCGCAACGTCGCCCATCACTACGACCTCAACGGCCGTCTCTACAGCCTGCTGCTCGATCGCGACCGCCAATACTCCTGCGCTTATTTCCCGCGCGGGGATGAGACGCTGGACGAGGCGCAGGCGGCCAAGAAGCGGCACATCGCGGCCAAGCTGCTGCTCGACCGCCCAGGTCTGCAGGTGCTCGACATCGGCTGCGGCTGGGGCGGCATGGCGCTCACGCTCGCGCGGGACTACGGCGCCCGCGTGCTCGGCATCACGCTCTCGACCGAGCAACTGGAAGCCGCGCGTGCCCGCGCCGCAAGCGAGGGCCTGGCCGACCAGGTACGCTTTGAGCTCCGGGACTACCGGGAGGTGGGGGAGCAATTCGACCGGATCGTCTCGGTCGGCATGTTCGAGCACGTCGGCATTGACCATTACAACACGTTCTTCCAAGTCGTGCGCCGCTGCCTCAAGGCGGACGGAGTGGCGCTGATCCACGCCATCGGCCGCAGCGATGGACCGGGTGCAACCAATCCCTGGATACAGAAATACATCTTCCCGGGCGGCTACTCGCCGGCGCTGAGCGAGGTCATTCCGGCGGCCGAGCGATCAAGGCTCGTCGCGACCGACATCGAGATCCTGCGAATGCACTACGCGAAGACGCTGCGGCTCTGGCGTGCCAACCTGGCCGCCCGGCGCGACGCCATCAGCGCGCTCTACGACGAGCGGTTCTGCCGCATGTTCGAGTTTTACCTGTCCGGCAGCGAGCTGGCCTTCCGCCTGCAGGGACATATGGTATGGCAGATGCAGCTCACCCATCTCAACGCGCCTACGGTCCCGCTCACGCGCGACTACATGCTGGAGGCAGAGCGTCAGGCTGCGGCGGCGCGGGTGTCGGAGCGCGCGTGATCCTGGTGCGGGATGGTCCGGTGCCTGGTAAGTTGTCCCCCTGATCCACAGCGATCCACAGGCTGCCACCCTGCTGCACCGTTGAGCGATGGGGTATGCTGGCGGCAGCATGAACAGCATCGATTCGCCACTCCTCGGCCTCTCGCAGCGCCTGCCGCCCAGCAATGTGCAGGCGGAGCAGGCGTTGCTCGGCGCACTCCTGGCCAACAACCGGGCCTACGAGCGCGTCTCCGACTTCCTGATCGCCGAGCACTTCGTGGATCCGATCCACGGCCGCATCTTCCAGGCGATCACGCGCCGGGTCGAGGCCGGGCAGCTCGCGGACGCGGTGACGCTCAAGGCTGAGTTCGAGCACGGCGGCGTGCTCGACGAGGTGGGCGGCACAGCCTACCTCGCGCAGCTCCTGACCGCGATGGTGGGCATCATCAACGCGGGCGAGTATGGCCGCGCGATCCACGATGCCTGGCTGCGGCGGCAGCTCATCGAGATTGGCGAGCAGGTCGTCAATCACGCCTTCGGGGCAGACCCGGAGCTGGACGGCAAGCAGCAGATCGAGCAGGCGGAGAGCGATCTCTTCAAGCTCGCGACGCAGGGCGGGTCCGAGGGCGGCTTCATCTCCTTCGAGAAGGCGCTGGCCGAGGCTATCCTGGGCGCCGAGCGTGCATTCCACCGCTCGGGCCACGTGAGCGGGCTGAGCACCGGGCTGCGCGATCTCGACAAGAAGACGGGAGGGTTGCACCCCTCCGACCTGATGATCCTCGCCGGGCGGCCCGGCATGGGCAAGACTGCGCTCGCCACCAAGATGGCGTTCGGAGCGGCGCGCGCCTTGCTCGCGGAAGCCAGGCAGGCTGACCCGAACGCGGTGCCGAAGGGGTCGGTCGCGATGTTCTCGCTTGAGATGAGCTCCGAGCAGCTCGCGACCCGCCTGCTCGCCGAGGAGGCGCGTGTCTCGGGCGACCGCATCCGTCGCGGCGAGATCGGCCAACGCGACTTCGACCGTTTCGTGCAGGTCTCGCGCGAGCTGGCGAGCCTGCCGCTCCACATAGACGACACGCCGGCGATCACGCTCTCGGCCCTGCGCACGCGCTGCCGCCGGCTCAAGCGGACGAAGGGGCTGAACCTGGTCGTCGTGGACTACTTGCAGCTGATGCGTCCGAGTGCCGGGACGAAGCCCGAGAGCCGGGTCCTGGAGATCAGCCAGATCACGCAGGGGCTGAAGGCGATCGCGAAGGAGCTGGCTGTGCCGGTGCTGGCGCTGTCGCAACTCTCGCGCGCGGTGGAGAGCCGCGAGGACAAGCGTCCGCAGCTGAGCGACTTTCGCGAGAGCGGCACCATCGAGCAGGACGCGGACATGGTTCTGTTCGTGTATCGCGACGAGTACTACTTGCAGCAGCGCGTGCCGAAGCAGATGGCTTACGACAACGAGGACAAGTTCCAGTCGGCGCTGGAGAAGTGGCAGCGGGACATGGAGATGGTCCACAGCAAGGCGGAGGTGCTGATCGAGAAGCAGCGGCACGGGCCGACCGGCAAGGTGGATTTATTCTTCGAGGGCGAGTTCACGCGGTTTGCGGATTTGGACATGGTGCATGAGGGATAGTGCGCTGATGGTCATCAGTCGCTCGTGGACATCGCCGCGAGTGACATCGAAGCGGATAGGGCGCGCCGGCAAAAATCCCTGACACCAAACGCTTTGTTAGTGGAATGCTGGCACGCTTGCGACATGCAGCCTGCCAACAACTCCATCCCCGCCTCACCTACACTCGCGCCCGCTTGGCTGCACTCACCGGCGCCCGCGATCCTGGCGATCGTGCTCGGCACCGCCGCTTGGAGCCACCTGCTCGGGTTCAGGCTCGCGGGCCTGACCACCGTCATGGCGGTACTCAGCCTCCTGGGAGCGCTGACACTGCTCTACACGACCGTGCGGCCGTGCGCAGGATTGGCAGAGATGAGCGCCTACGCGGCCCTGTGGGTGGCGTTCACGGCAAGCGGATGCTTGCTCACCTATCTCTGCGCTTCGCTCGCCGCGCCTTTGCAGGACAATCTTCTTCACGTCGGCGACCGGATGCTCCGGTTCGACTGGCTTGCCTGGGCGCAACTGCTCCATAGCCACCCAGCGATCAATTGCGTGCTCCGCCTGGCTTACTACAGCCTGATCGCTCAGATCGCCGGCTCCATCATCTTCTTCGCGTTCATCCGGGCGGAAGGGCGAAACGCGTTGCTGCTCGGCTCGGCCGTGCTGAGCCTGTTGCTGACAAGCACGATCTCCGCGGCGCTTCCGGCCTTGGGACCGGCGGTGACGATCGGCGTACCCTGGCCGACCGACCTGCGATACGTCCCGGACGTGCTGGCGATGCGCGACGGAAGACGGCTGTCCTGGATGTTGGCAGATCTCCAGGGCATCATCTGCTTCCCCTCCTATCACACAGTCATGGCTGTCCTGCTCGCGCGTGCGCATTGGCGCCTGCGGTCCTTCTGGCCCGTCGCCGTGCTGAACAGCGTGATGCTGCTGTCAGTCCCGTCCGAGGGGAACCACTACCTGGTGGACATGCTCGGAGGCGGCATCGTCGCCATTGCATCGCTGGCAGTCATGCGTTCCGGATGGGGCCGGCCCGCGACGTGACACACGAATGATGCCTGCCATCGCAGTCCGGTCGTCCGGGTAGCCTGCTGCGTCTCGGCAGCCAGGGTCGCGCCCCGGTCACTGCAAGGCCTGCTTGATGACCCCCAGGATGCCCTGGATGGCCGCGAAGTATTCGGCCTGGACCGTCTCGAACTCGCTCTCCGGCCCGGTCCAGTTCACGAGGAAGCAGAACGTCACTGGGATCTGCTCCCCTACGATCATCTGGCCAGCGAAGCTCTTGGCGTTGAATCCGTTGAAGCTTTTAACCTCGCCGCCCTTGGCGTAGGCGGGCGTGTCCGGCGGCACCGTCTCGACGATCTGGATGGACATTCCCTGGATGCGCTTGAACTCCGCCAGCGTTCTTGGCTTGGAGAAGAACGCTCCTTGCAGCGCTTGCTCATACCAGGACACGAAGTCGCGCGCGCTGCTGGCCAGCGTGATCACGTCGTTGAGGAGCGGGCGCAGCGGACCTGGCGGGTTCATGAAAGCCTCCACGATTCCCGGCCAGCCGAGGTCCACGCCCGCGGGCGCACCGACGACGTAGGAGGCAAAGCGGCGCGTGGAGTCCGGGATGCGCGTGGATTGCAGGCCGGCCTGAGCGATCAGCGCGCGCACCTGGTCGGCGCCGACCTTCGTTGTCGCGATATCGGTTGCCGTGTTGTCGCTGTGCGTGATCATGGCTTCCAGCACCGAGCGCGCCGTGGTCGTGCCTGCAAGGTCCAGGAACACGGGGCTGCCGATGTTGCGGAAATTGTCGTCGATAGCCAACTGCTCGTCCTCGGAGAGCAGGTTCGCCTCGACGTCGCGCAGATACTGCGCGAGCACAAAGGTCTTGTAGGCGCTGGCCGTGAAGAGAAGGAGTTTCGGCTGATGGGCGATCCGGCCGAGTGATCCGCCCTCGCCGGCATGGATCAGGTAGCTCTTGGTGCCCGGCAGGGCCAAGAACCGCTGAAGCGCGGCGCCGAGATCGCCGCCTTGCTGCAGCTGATCGCTGCTGCTGCCGTCGCCGGTGTCGTCCGCTGCCAGCGTGGCGTTGGTCACGGCGGAGGCGGCGAGCGTTGACGCAGTAAGCGTGATGAGTGCGCGGCGGCGCATGGAGTCCTCCTGTCGCGCCGGTCGGCGCGGCGATGAGCAACGAGCAAGACGGTTGCGTTGAGGAATTATGCCGTCCACGAGACAATGAGGCAACCATTGTCGTGCGAGCATGATTTCGGTGACTGAACCGTGCCGAGGCTCGGCTCCTGAGCGCGGCGATCGGCGAGCGAGACCTACGCCGCCTTCCCCGCCTCCTCCTCGACCAGCTCCTTCTTGCTCAGCTTGCCCACCATCGTCTTCGGCAAGCTCTCCCTGAGCTCGATCTCGCGCGGCATCTCGATCTTGCTCACGTAGCCGGCCAGGTGCTCCCGCAGCGCCTCGGGCGTTGCCTCACGTCCCTCCCGCAGCACCACGAACGCCTTGGGCGCCTGGCCGCGATAGGCGTCCGGCACGCCGACCACGACAGCGTCGGCGACCGCCGGATGCTGATAGAGCGCCTCCTCCAGCACGCGGGGATAGACGTTGTAGCCGCCGCACAGGATCACGTCCTTGATGCGGTCCACGATGGAGAGATAGCCGTCCGCATCGAGCACGCCGATGTCGCCGGTGCGCAGCGCGCCATCCACGAAGACGGCCGCCGTCTCCGCCGGGCGGTTCCAATAGCCGGCCATCACCTGCGGGCCGCGCACGCAGACCTCGCCGCGTTCGCCCGTTGGCAGGATGGCGTGCGGCGGCGCCGGGTCACGGATCTCCACGGTCGTGCCGCGCATCGGGATGCCGACCGTTCCCGGCCGGATCGGCCCGTCCGGCGGGTTGCAGGCGACAGTCGGGGAGGCCTCGGTCAGCCCATAACCTTCGACGAGCTTGCAATCGGTGAGCTGGACGAAGCGCTCGCGCACCTCGCCCGGCAACGGCGCCCCGCCGCTGACGCAGACCTTGATGCTTGTGAGGTCCCGCTTCTGCCCCTCAGCCGCCTTGTTGATCGCACCGTAGATGGTGGGCACGGCCGGGAAGATGGTGATGCGCTGCCGCTCGATGGCGCGCATGACATCGTCCAGCACGAAGCGCGGATGCAGGACCACTTCCCCGGCCGTCCCCACGCCGAAGTTCATCGCGCTCGTCATGGCGAAGACGTGGAACAAGGGCAACACGGCCAGCACGCGTTCGCCACCTTCTACCCACCCGCTCATGTGCATCATGCTCTGCCAGGTGTTCGCGGACAGGTTCGCATGGGTCAGCATCGCGCCTTTCGGCACGCCGGTCGTCCCGCCCGTGTATTGCAGCACGGCAATGTCGCGCTCGGGATCGATCGGGACCGCGTCGGGAGGAACCGTGCTCGCGACTAGGTGCCTGAAGGAGAGGTGCATCGTGTCGCGCGGGATGCGCGCCGTCTCGCGGCGCTTGGCGACGCGGTAGGCGGCGGACTTGAGCGGCGGCAGCACGCCGGCGATAGGGCAGACGATGATGCGGCGCAGGCCACCCTCGGCCGCGACGGCGGCGACCTTGCCGTGGATCGCCGCGATGTCCGGGACGGCCATGATCGTCGTGCCGGAGTCCTTGATCTGATGCAGCAGCTCGCGTTCGACGTAGAGCGGGTTGTAGTTCACGACCACGCCCCCCGCCCGGAGAGTGGCGTAGTAGAGCACCATGAAGTAAGGCGTGTTCGGCAAGCAGAGGCCGACCCGGTCGCCGCGGCTCAGGCCAAGATCCTGCAGGCCGCGCGCGGCCCGGCTCACAAGGTCCCCGAACGCGCGATAGGTCCAGCGGCGGCCCATGAACTCCATCGCCGGGCGATCCGGATAACGCGCGACCGCGTCGTCCAACAGCGCGGACACCGCTCTAACCGGGACCCGCTCCAGCGTGGCTCCTTCCGGCATGGCTTCCTCCTTAGAACCTGGCATCTTGCCTGTGCTGCCGCAGGCCCTGAACCAGCATATCAAGGCGGCCTGATTAGCGCGATGCGCGCGTGGCACCTATCCCGTGCGGCATATGCGACGTGTTCGCGTTAGGGCAAAGGAGGAACGAGCTCATTCAGCCCTGGAACGAGGTCGGCGCGGCGGCGTTGGCGGCGCTGTCAGGAGGAGAAGCATCATGGCCGAGACGCTGGCGCTCAACGCCGATGAGATGGAGCCGACCCCGTTCGAGATCCCTGGGGCGACGGGCGAGTTCCGTATCCAGATCCTGAACGAGGATGCGGCGCGGGGCGTGGTGACAACCATCGTCCACCTGCCGCCCGGCGGGCGCATCCCGGCGCATCGGCACGAGAAGGGCGCCGAGATGCATTATGTGCTGGATGGTGACCTAGTGAACGCCGGGCAGAGCTACGGGCCGGGCGGGTTCCTCACCCACGCGGCGGGCGAGGTCCACGGCCCGCACGAGAGCCGCGGCGGCGCCAAGGTGCTGACCGTGCAGGAGTGGCAGAGCAAGGACGGAGCGTTCGACTTCCACCTCGCGGAGTAGTCTCCTCCCCGCCCCTGCCGCTGCCCATCGCCTCGATCAGCGGCGCCACCAGCCCCGCTTCGGTGCGGCTGGCCCCTCGCCGGCCCCGACCAGGACGGGAACGACGGCTGGAGCCGGCTCCGGCTCTGGCTCGACAGGTTCGATGTCGGCTGGATCGGGAGAGGCCGTCTCCGGCGCCGCGAACTCGGGCAGGACTGGCGACTCCTCGGTCTCTGCTCCCCATACTGGCTCAGCAAGGCTCGGCTCAGCAGCCGCAGGTGTCTCGGCCGGGACAGGCTCGGGCTCCGGTGGGGTGTCTGCCTCCGCGGTCATATGCTGGGCGAAGGCCTCGGTTTCGGGCGCCTCTGCAGCGCCGGGCGGCTCCGGCAACGGCTCCAGGGCCGGTTCCGGCCGAGCTTCCAGCGCAGGAACGGCAACGGCATTGGCCCGCTGCTCCTCGGCCTGTTCGAGCACGTCGAAGATGTCGTAAGCACCGCCGCCGAACGGGTCAGCCGGGGTCGGCCCGACGTAGGCAGGCATCTCCGGCTCAGCGGAAGGAGCCTCCGGCTCGCCCTCGCGCCGCCGCCGCCGGCCGCCCCGACGCCCGCGCCGCTTGCGGCCCTGTTCTTCGGTTTCCTCCTCCGCCGGCTCTCCCGCCGTCGGTGCCGCCGCAGCCTCGCCCCCGGCAACGCCCTCATCCGAAGCGGTCTCGCCAAGGGCCGCCTCCCCATCCGTATCATCGCCCGGCGCCGCAGCTACCGCGCCGGCGTCGGCTTCCGCAGTCTCCGGCTTGCCACGGCCGCGGCTCCGCCGGCGCCGACGCCGGCGCCGCTGCTCGCTCTCGTCACCCGGCGCCTCGGCGTCAGCCGTCTCGCCGCTTTCTGCCTCGGCGGCAGGCTCGTCTTCCTCCACCTCCAGTTCCACCTCGGGAGCGATCTGGCTCACCGGAACCAGCGCCTCCAAGGCGACCTGGGTACGGATGCGGTCCACGCGCACCTGTGCGCCAAGCAGCGTGCCGTCGGCCGCGAAGGTGACGCGCATGGCGAAGCGGGCCTCGATCTCGGCAAGGCGGGCGCGCTTGTGGTTGAGGATGTAGAGCGCGACCTCGGCCGCGCAGTGGACGAGGATCTCGGCGGCCTTGCGCCGGGCGCCCTCGTCCTCGACGGCGCGCAGCACGTGCAGCGCGCTGCTCTCGACGCCGCGGACGTGGCCGAGGCCGCCGCAATGCGGGCACGGCACGAAGTTGGTCTCGGAGAGGCTCGGGCGCAGCCGCTGCCGGCTCATCTCCAGCAGGCCGAAATGGCTGATGCTGCCGACCTGGATGCGGGCGCGGTCGTCCTTCAGCGCTTCCTTGAGCCGCCGCTCGACCATCGCGTTGTGGCGGCGGCTCTCCATGTCGATGAAGTCCATCACGATGAGCCCGGCGAGGTCACGCAGGCGGAGCTGCCGGGCGATCTCCTCGGCGGCTTCGAGATTGGTGCGCAGCGCGGTCTCCTCGATGCCGCGCTCGCGCGTGCTCCGCCCGGAGTTCACGTCGATGGCGACGAGCGCCTCGGCCTGGTTGATGACCAGGTAGCCGCCGGACCGGAGCTGCACCGTGGGCGCCAGCATGGCGTCGAGCTGCTGCTCGACGTTGGCCTTGGCGAAGAGCGGCTGCGGCTCGCGCCAGAGCTGCACCTTGCGGGCGGCGTCGGGCATCAACATGCGCATGAAGTCGCGCGCCGCTTTCCAGCCGGACTCGCCCTCGACGAGGACCTCCTCGACCTCGCGCGAGTACAGGTCGCGCATGGCGCGCTTGATGAGGCTCGCCTCCTCGTAGATCAGGGCGGGGGCGACGGAGCGCATCGTCAGCTCGCGGATCTGGTCCCACTGGTTGAGCAGGTATTCGCAGTCCCGCATGATCTCGGCCTTGGGCCGGTTGGCACCGGCCGTGCGGACGATGAGGCCCATGCCGCGGGGAAGCGCCAGCTCTGCCGTGACCTCCTTGAGGCGGCGGCGGTCGGCCGCCGAGGTGATCTTGCGCGAGATGCCGCCGCCGCGCGGCGAGTTGGGCATCAGCACGCTGAACCGCCCGGCAAGCGAGATATAGGTGGTGAGCGCCGCGCCTTTGGTGCCGCGCTCCTCCTTGACGACCTGGACGAGCAGGATCTGACGACGGCGGATCACCTCCTGGATCTTGTAGTTGCGCAGGAAGCGCGGCGTGGAGCGCCGCTCGCGCCGGTCGTCGCCCTCGCCGCCGACGGTCTCGGGAGCCGGGCGCGAATCCTCGGCAGCATCCCCCGCCACGTCGTCGGCCGTATCCTCCATGTCCTCCGGCATGTCCTCCGAGCCTGCCTGGTCGTCGGCGGGCAGCACCTCGCCCGTGAGCGGGCCTTCGAGAAGCTCCTCCGCCTGGGATGGCTGAGCATCCTCACGGCCGGGAAGTTCGGCCGCAGGCTCGGTGGCCTCGAAGGCAAGGTCGGCCCCTAGCGCACTGGCGGGCTGATCATCGGGCGTGTCGGTGAAGGCGGGGGCAGACGGGAACTCGTCGCGCGCCTCCTCGGGCGCCACGCGCATCTCGGTGGCGACCGCGGCGGCCTGCGCCACCCGGCCTGGCTCGGAGAGCGTGTCCACGGCAGCGTCGGGGTCGGCCTGCAAGGCGTAGCCAGCCTGCACGGTGGCTTCCACGGCCGGGTCGGTCGAGGCGGCGCCGTCCGAAGCGATGCCATCGGCGGCGGCCTCGGCATCACCCCCGCGCTCGGCGGCGCGGTCCTCGGCCTCTTCTTCCTCGCGCGCCTCGGCTTCCTGCATGTCCAGCAGGCGCTGCCGGTCGGCGACGGGCATCTGGTAGTAGTCGGGATGGATCTCGCCGAAGGCCAGGAAGCCGTGCCGGTTGCCGCCATACTCCACGAAGGCGGCCTGGAGGCTCGGCTCGACGCGGACCACCTTGGCGAGGTAGATGTTGCCCTTGAGCTGGCGTCGGCCAGCAGTCTCGATGTCGTAATCCTCGATGCTGTTACCGTCGAGGAGCACCACGCGCGTCTCTTCGGCGTGGCTTGAATCTATCAGCATGCGCTTGGTCATGGTGTGCGGGACTCCGAGGCGCCGCACGCGCGCGCCCGGACAGGGCGGCGCAGCGGCGCGAAAGCGTTGGGAGGGAGGGCGGCGCGCCAGCAGCGGGGCGGCGCGAAGCGTGTCCTGGGGAAATTAGGGCGGGCACGATGCGCTCGCAGGTCCTCTGGGCGGGCACGGGGCCCGGGTTGCAAATGCGTCTCGGTCCCGGAGCAACAGGGGCCGCCGCGCTGGGAGTGCGGGCGGCGCACGAGGCGGTCAGCGCCGGCAGCCGACCCAGGCCCCTCGCTGATGAACAACGAACACGGCGTGACGGGAAGGCTACGGCAAGGCGCCGCTAATCGCCCGGGGATGCGCCGCCGGACTCAGAGCATCATGGCGCGGACGGGTGCGGACTGCAAGCCCATGCGCGTTACGTGGTTCTACACGCCTGGGTTATAGAGGTAGAGGTACGACACGCCGCCCACGGTGCCGGTCGCGGTCTGCAGGTGCGCCACCTGGCCCGCGGACAGCCCGGCGAAGGTCACGCTGCTTGTTTGCCCGCCGAATTCACCGTCGGCGAGGCGCAGCGTGGCACCCTGGTAGCCGGGCGCCCCAGCTTGCGCGTTCACCGTCTCGGTGCTGACGCCCGGCACCCAGCCCCAGACAGTCACGGCGTCGCCGGCGTGGAAGTTCGTGAGCGTGTCCCAGACCGAGTTGCCATTGCGAACGTCCACGAAGAACGTATCCATGCCCGAGCCGCCCGCGAGGAAGGCGCTGCCCGTGCCGCCATTGAGCACGTTCTGCCCGGAGGTCACGGCCAACGCCTTCGTGCCGCTGCCGCCCTTGAGAAACACATCGGGCGTGCTCGCCGTCATCGCGACCGTGTCGGAACCGTCGTCGAGATACTGCCATTGCAGGTAGCTGGGACCACCGGACGCAGCATCCAGGGCGTGGCTGCCCGTGGCACCCACGGTCTGGTCGGCAAATGCGACGGTGGCGGCGGGTTCGGCTGTGGTGGTGATAAGGGTGCCGCCGCTACCGTCCGGGTCGGCCGTGTAGGTCGCGCCGGGCGCCGTCAGGCCGACGAGCATAAGGTAGCTCGCGCCGACCGTCAGGGCGCCGCTGCTGTTCGGCGACAACGCTCCTGAGTAGCTGATCCCCTTGATGTCTATCGTGTCACCGGCACGAAAACCCTCGATCTCCGCCAACGCGCCGTCGTTCACGATCATCCTGCCCGCGGCGTCGTCGAACGTGACGTTCGGTGTGCTCCCCGCTGCCGACGCATCCACTGTGCCAGACGTGACATGGAGCGTCCCAACGGTGCCGGCGGCGCTTTGAAACGCCAGGTCGCCACCGGGCGCGACGTTGATCGGGCCGATGCTCTCGACGCTGGCGACGTCGGCGCCAGGGCCGGAACTCTCGAAAACGGCCGCGCCCATCACATCGAGCGTAAGGTCCAGCGTAAATTGCGTGTCGGTGCCCTGGAACACGGTGGGCCGGGTGGCATCGGGCGAGCCGACGAGCGCTATTCCGCCGTCCAAGTCGGCCATGCCCACGCCGGAGATGACACTACCCGGCCCTGTGACTACCAGGCTCGGTTGCCCAGGTGGCGCGTCGAGCGTCAGTGTTTGCTCAACGTTGAGAGTATCGGTGGTGAGCGTGCCAATGATGGTGTCGTTATCGAGCGCCCCGGTCCCGGCGAGCTGGCCACCCTGCATCTGCACGGTGGTGTTCTGGAGGATGCCGTCCACCGTGAGACTGGCGGTCGGGTCGGTCAGGCTGACGGTGTTCGCCTGGACCGTGCCGGAAGCAATGGTGACGGCGGCGCCTGCGCCGAGCACCACATCGTCGCCCGCGCCGGGCTCACCCTGGGGCGACCAATCGGCCGCGTTGTCCCATGTCGGCGTGCCAACAGCGCCGCCTACCCACACCTTCGTCGTCATGAAGTGATCTCGTTCCGCTGGGAGTGCACCAAGGTGTGGCAATATTCCTACAACCATAAGGCGAAGTCAACCAGGAACATAGTCGGCTTGCCTCGGCGCGTGCACCCGTGGCGCGCTCTGGGCTAGGATAGGCGCCATGGTCACGATCCTGACCCGGCGCGAACTGATCCTGACGGCCGCTACCCTCCCCGCGGCAGCTCTCGGACGGCCGCTCGCCCGGCCTGCCGTGCTCCGCAAGCCGGCGCCGCCCCTCCCCCTCGTCATGCTGGACCCCGGCCACGGCGGCAAGGACCCTGGTGCCATCGGCGTCTCCGGCACCTACGAGAAGCACATCGCCTTCGCCGCATCCGGCGAGGTGCGCCGGCAACTTCTGCTCGGCCGCACCTGCCGGGTCGAGACGACGCGGGTGCGCGACGTGTTCGTGCCCCTCGAAGGGCGCGTGGCCTACGCGCAGCGGCGCGGGGCGGCGCTGTTCGTGTCGCTCCACGCCGACGCGGTGGGCGACCACGACGTGCGCGGCGCGAGCGTTTATACCCTGTCCGATACCGCCTCCGACGCGCAATCGGCCGCGCTCGCGCAGCGCGAGAACAGCGCCGACCGCTTCGGCGGCCCCGCCTTCCGTGACCAGCCCCCGGCAATCGCCAACATCCTCGCGAGCCTCGTCCGCCAGGAAACAAAGGTTGGCTCCGCGCGCCTCCAGCACAGCGTCGTGAGTTCGTTCCGCCAGGATTTGCAGCTCCTCACCAACCCGGCGCGGCACGCGCACTTCATGGTCCTGCGCGCGGCGGACGTGCCGAGCGTGCTGATCGAGATGGGCTTCATGTCCAACCCGAAGGACGAGGCGGCGCTGCGCACGGCGACGCACCGCGCCCAGGTCGCCGCCGCCGTCCGCGGCGCAATCGAGACTTACCTCGCGTCAACCGGGCACGGCGCACGCACCTTCGGCTAGGCTTGCGCTATACTTCTCGTTCATGCGGACGTGATACCAACACGAGACGTTGTCAGGCATCCTGGGAAGGCTCTAGGAAGAGCGCATGGCAAGTCGGGACCAATCCGGGCGATCGCCGCCGCTGACGGCTGGCGAGCGACTGTCGCATTCTTCTGCGCCGCCGGGCGGTGCGCCGCGCCCGCCACGGCGGTTCGCGGGCGCGCTCGGCCGCGTGGCCCGGCGCACGCTCGGCGTGCTGGTCGCCCTCCTCCTGGTCGGGACCGCTGGCGCCGGGATCGTCGCCTGGCAAGCCTACGAGCGCTTCGCCGCCGACCTGCCGTCGCTCGGCACGCTGAAGCACTACGACCCCAAGGTGATGAGCCGCATCTACGCCGGCGATTCGCAGCTCATGGCCGAGTTCGGCACCGAGAGGCGCATCTTCGTGCCGATCAGCGCCATTCCCAAGCAACTGCAGCAAGCCTTCATTTCCGCCGAGGACCGCACCTTCTGGACCCATCACGGCGTTGACCCGGCCGCGATCGTGCGCGCCGGCCTGCGCGACTTGCGGGAGCGGGGCTCCGGCCGCCGGCCGCAGGGCGCCTCAACCATCACGCAGCAGCTTGCCAAGAACATGCTGGTCGGCAACCAGCTCACGCTCTCGCGCAAGATCAAGGAAGCCATCCTCGCGATCCGCATAGACCAGTCACTCAGCAAGGAACGGGTGCTCGAACTCTACCTCAACGAGATCTACCTGGGCCAAGGCAGCTACGGCGTCGCCGCGGCGGCGCAGGCCTACTTCAACAAGCCGCTCGACCAGCTCACCCTCGCCGAGGCCGCGCTTCTCGGGGGCATGCCCAAGGCGCCGAACGCCTACAACCCGTTCCGCTTCCCCGACGCCGCTCTCGCCCGGCGCGACTTCGTGCTGGGGCGGATGCGCGAGGACGGGGCGATCACCTCCGAGCAGGAGCAGGCCGCGAAGGCGCAGCCCGTCGTGCCCAGCACCGCCTACCACGAACCCGATACCGTGCCCGACGGCAAGTGGTTCGCCGAGGAGGTCCGCCGCCTGCTCGTGCAGCGCTACGGCATCGAGGCGGTGAACACCGGCGGCCTCACGGTCCGCACGAGCCTCGACCCGGCACTGCAGCAGGCTGCCGACCACGCGCTCCGGGACGGGCTGATGACCTACGACCGCAAGCACGGCGGCTGGCGCGGCCCCGTAGCCCAAATCCCTGCCGGTCCCGCACTCGCGAAATCCTGGGCGGCACAGCTCGCGGCCGTGCCGCGGCCGCCTGGGCTGCTGCCCGAGTGGCGGCTGGGCGTCGTGCTCGACGAGAGTGCCGGGGAGGCACGGGTCGGCTGGCTCGACGCGGCGCCGGGGCAGTCGGCTGCGGACGCGACGCCGCGCACGGGTTCGATCCAGCCTGGCGACCTGGGCTGGGGTCGGCACCGGATCGGCGACGTGCTGCACGTCGGCGACGTGATCATGGTCGAGCCTCGCGCCGAGGGGCAGGCTTCAGGACACGGGGGAGAGCGCCTGCAACTGCGCCAGGTGCCGAAGGTCGAGGGCGCGATCGTGGCGCTCGACCCGACGACGGGCCGCGTGCTGGCGATGAGCGGGGGCTGGAGCTTCGACCTCAGCCAGTTCAACCGCGCGACGCAGGCGCAGCGCCAGCCCGGAAGCTCCTTCAAGCCCTACGTCTTCCTCACCGCGCTGGAGGACGGATACTCGCCGAGCCAGAAGGTGCTCGACGAGCCGATGACGATCAATACCGCCTCCGGGCCGTGGCGCCCCAACAACTTCGAGTTGAACTCCTTCCTCGGCCCGGTGCCGCTGCGCATCGCGCTGGAGAAGTCGATCAACGTCGCCACCGTGCGCCTCGCGCAGAAGCTCGGCATGGACGCCGTGGCGGACACGGCCGAGACGTTCCACGTCGTGGACTCGATGCCGAAGGTGCTGCCAGCGTCGCTCGGCGCGGTCGAGACCACGGTGCTGCGTCAGGCGGCGGGGTATGCCGGGTTCGCCACGGGCGGGCGCGAAGTGCTGCCGAGCTTCGTGGACACGGTGCAGGACCAGCATGGCCAGGTGATCTATCAGGCAGCGGGTCTCGCCTGCGCCTGCGGCGGCCCGGACCAGCCGCCCAAGCTCGAAGACCAGCGCAAGCAGATCGCCGACTCCCAGAGCGCGTTCCAGCTCGTGACGATGATGGAGGGCGTCGTCAAGCACGGGACGGGCACCGAGGCCGTCACCGGGCTGAACCGGGAGATCGCGGGCAAGACGGGCACGAGCCAGGACTTCAACGACGCCTGGTTCGTGGGCTTCACGCCCGACCTGGTGACGGCCGTGTGGATCGGCAACGACGACAACACCAGCCTCGGCGACAACGAGCAGGGCGGCCGCGTCGCAGCGCCGATCTGGCACGACTTCATGAAGGTGGCGCTCCGCGACCGGCCCAACCTCAAGTTCCTTGTCCCGGATGGCGTGACGCTCGCGCGCTGGAACACGCGATACGGCCCGCGGACGGACGCCTTCAAGGACGGCCAGGAGCCCGGCGGGAGTCAGGGCGTGATCGGCGGCGGCAGCGGGTCCGGCACGGATAACGGGCTGACCGCGAGCAGCGAGAACCCCAGCGCAGGCGTCGGCGTGGACAGCGGCATGGGCGGCCTGTATTAGGCACGGCCTCCAAGGAACGACGCCCAGAGGATTTAGAGGGACGTAGCCATGTCCGCCGAGACCCAAGCCCTCACCGAGCGGATCGAGCAATCGCTCGCCCTGCTGAGGAGGCATCTTTGACTGGGATGCGACCCAAGCCCGCCTCGCGGAGCTGAACCACCGCGCCGAGGACCCTGCCCTCTGGAATGACCCGGCGCGCGCCGAGTCCCTCATGCGCGAGCGCAACCGCCTCGCCACCCAAGTTGAGGCCGTGCAGCGCATCGAGATCGAAGCGACGGACGCTCAGGCCCTCGCCGACCTGGCCGAGGGGGAAGGCGACGCCGAGATGGTGGCGGATGCCAGGGCTACTCTGCAGCGCCTCGCCGATGACGCCGCCCGGCGCGAGAGCGAGAGCCTGCTCTCCGGCGAGGCCGACGCCAACGACGCCTACCTGGAGGTAAACGCCGGCGCGGGTGGCACCGAGGCCCAGGACTGGGCCGAGATGCTGCTCCGGATGTATATGCGCTGGGCGGAGCAGCACGGCTACAAGGTGCAGCTCATCGAGGCGAGTGAGGGTGAGCAGGCCGGCCTCAAGTCGGCAACCTTGCAGGTGAGCGGCCCCAACGCCTACGGCTGGCTCAAGACCGAGGCCGGCGTCCACCGGCTCGTGCGCATCAGTCCCTTCGACGCTGCGGCGCGGCGGCAGACCAGCTTCGCGAGCGTGTGGGTCTATCCTGTCGTGGATGATAGCATCCAGATCGAGATCAACGACGCTGATCTCAAAGTGGACACCTATCGCGCGTCCGGCGCGGGCGGGCAGCACGTCAACAAGACCGAGAGCGCGATCCGCATCACGCACCTGCCGAGTGGCATCGTCGTCGCCTGCCAGACGGACCGCAGCCAGCACCGCAACCGCGCCGCCGCGATGGACATGCTCAGGGCGCGCCTCTACGAGCAGGAACTGCAGAAGCGCGAGGCGGTGGCGAGCGCGCAGGAGAGCGCCAAGACCAGCATCGGCTGGGGGCATCAGATACGCTCCTACGTGCTGGCGCCCTACCAGCTCGTGAAGGATCTGCGCACCGGTGTCGAGACGGGCAACCCGGCCGCGGTGCTCGACGGCGGGCTGGACGAGTTCATGGCCGCGGCGCTCGCCGCCCGCTCGGGCGCCACGCGCAGCGAGGCGAGTGCGTCGGCGCAGTAGCCTTCTTGCACGGACTCGTCTCTGCGCGACAGTGCGTGTACGCAATGCGCTCGGGTGGACCGTCAACCGGACAATGCCTTCCTCACCCGCCTCCTCGCCCAATTCGGCCGGACCCATATGCGATAGCCCTGAACCCGGCCCTGTGGAGCGTTGCGCCGGACACGCGGCGGCGCTATACGGGGCGCCCGCGCGTTCCCGGATAGCTCAGTTGGTAGAGCAAGCGGCTGTTAACCGCTCTGTCGTAGGTTCGAGTCCTACTCCGGGAGCCAGCGCCATCCAAGGCGAGATATGCTAGTCCTCACCAACGCCCAGCTCGTGCTGTCCGGTGCCGTCGTGCGCGGCACGGTCACGCTCAGCGATGCCTTGATCGGGGATGTCCAGCCTGGCGCCAGCATCATCCCTGGCGCCCTCGACCTCGACGGCGACTACCTGATCCCCGGCGTCGTGGACCTGCACACGGACAACCTGGAGCGCCAGGTCCAACCCCGCACGAACGCCCGCTGGCCGTCCCGCTCAGCCATGGTCGCGCACGATGCCCAATGCGCCGCCGCCGGCGTCACCACCGTGCTCGATGCCTTGTGCGTCGGCGACCTCGGTTTCGAGAACGACCGCATCCGCACCTTCCACGACGGCATCGCCGATCTCGACGCGCTGGCCGACACCGGGCTGCTCAAGTCGGAGCACTTCCTGCACCTGCGCTGCGAGCTACCGGCGACCGACATGCTCGCCTTGCTCGACCCGGTGGCCGAGCATCCCCGCGTGCGCCTGGTCAGCCTCATGGACCATTCGCCCGGCGTCGGCCAGTATTCGGATCTTGACCGCTATCGCGCGCTCCGCCGCAAGGACGGACTCGATCCGGCCTTCATCGAGCGGCGCATCGCCGAGCTGCAGGCGCAGCGCGCCCGCCTCCGCGACCCGAACCGCATCGCGCTGCTCGCACGGGTGCGCGGCCTACCCGTGACGCTCGCGAGCCATGACGACCGCACTACCGAGGAAGTCGCCGAGAACGCCGCTGACGGCATCCGCATCGCGGAGTTCCCGGTCAGCATGGAGGCCGCGACGGCGGCGCGGGCGCGGGAGATGCAGGTCATCGCGGGCGCGCCCAACCTCGTCCGCGGCGGGTCGCACTCCGGCAACGTCGCCGCCGCCGACCTGGTGCGCGAGCATGCCGTGGACGCTTTCGCCTCAGACTACGTGCCGGCAAGCCTCGTCGAGGCCGCGTTCGCCACCGTCGCCGAGGGGATCACGCTGCCCGATGCCGTCGCCCTCGTCTCCGCGAACCCGGCGCGCATGGCGGGCCTCAACGACCGCGGCCGGATCGCGCCGGGGATGCGCGCCGACCTCGTGCGCGTCCGCGTCCACGAGGGCCTGCCCGTCGTGCGGCAGGTCTGGCGCGCGGGCGAGCGCGTCGCGTGATCGCACGGGTCGCGGCCTACTACGCACCCGAGTTCGATGACCCTCTCTGGACGGCTGGGAATGCATGGCTCGGTCGCGACCCAGAGACCGGCGGCCCGGTGCCGCAGCCGCCCGTGCCGGGCATCGCCGAGATCACCGCCGACGCCCGCGCCTACGGATTCCACGCGACGCTCAAGCCGCCGATGCGCCTCTCGACGAGCTGGGCAGCCTTGCTCGCCGACGCGGACCGGCTCGCGGGTCGGCTCGCGCCGTTCGAGCTGCCGCCGCTCCACGTCGCCAACCTGTCCGGCTTTCTCGCGCTGCGCGAGACGCTCCACTCCCCTGCCCTGCACACTTTCGCTGATGCCTGCATCGAGGCGCTCGACCCGCATCGCGCTCCGCTGTCACCGGAGGAACTGGCGCGCCGCCGCGCTGGCGGCCTCTCGCCGGAGCGGGAGGCGATGCTGGTGCGCTGGGGCTACCCCGATGCGTTCGCGACCTGGCGCTTCCACATGACGCTTTCTTGCCGGCTCGATGACGGCGGCGCGCGAGCGGCTGCGGCCGGAGGCGGAGTCGTGGTTCAAGGACGCGCTCGCCATTCCGCGGCGGATCGCGTCGTTCTGCCTCTTCACGCAGCCGGCGCCTGGCGCGCCGTTCACGCTGGCGGAACGGCTGATGCTGCGCGGGTGAGCGCGGCGACGAGGCGGCGCGCACCCTCGGCGACCGTACCATCGTTGACCAGGACCTCGCGCTCGACGGGGAGCGGCAACTCGATCTGCCGGGCGAGGCGCCGGGCGACGTCCACCGCATCGTCCCGGCCGCGCGCGGCGAGACGGCGGGCGATAAGGTCGGCCGGCGCCCTGATCTCGACCACCCGCACCGGGAAACGACCTGCGGCCTCGCCGACTAGGGCACGCGAGACGTTGGCGACGGCGACGCGCCCCTGTGCGATGTCGAGCGAGATGTCGGCGGGAATGCCGAAGTGCAGCCCGAGCGCCCGCCAGGCGAGCGCGAAGCCGCCGCTCTCGCGGACCAGCTCGAATTCCTGCGGGGTGAGGCTGTCATACTCTTCGCCCAGCATCCCCGGCGGCCGGGTGACGACCCGGCGCACGAACCGGAAGCGATGATCGCCCGCGAGCTGGTCCCGCGCAGCTAGGAGCAGCGTGTCCTTCCCTGCCCCCGATGACCCCACGATCAGGACCAGCATTCTCACCCTCGGCTATGCGCCGCCGGACCTTGGGGCTAGCCTGGCTTCCACGCAACAGGGATCAAACGGCATGTTCACCACGCGCCCCGAGATCGTCGGCACGTTCGGCGTCGTCGCGAGCACGCATTGGCTGGCGAGCGGCGTCGGCATGGCCGTGCTGGAGCGCGGCGGCAACGCTTTCGACGCGGCCGCGGCGGCCGGCTTCGCGCTGCAAGTCGCTGAGCCGCACCTGAACGGCCCTGGCGGCGACATGCCGCTGATCCTGCACAGTGCGCGCACGGGCACGCAACATGTCGTGTGCGGTCAGGGCGTCGTGCCCGAGGCGGCGACGCTCGACGCCTTCGCGCGGCTGGGCCTCGATCTCGTGCCCGGCACCGGGCTGCTCGCCGCAACCGTGCCAGGCACGTTCGACGCCTGGTGCCTGGTGCTGCGCGACTGGGGCACCTGGGAGCTGGCCGACGTGCTCGCCTACGCCATCGGCTACGCGCGCCAGGGCGTCCCGCTCGTGCCGCGCGTCTCCGCCACCATCGAGAGCGTGCGCCCGCTGTTCGAGGCGGAGTGGCCGACGAGCGCCGCCGTGTTCCTGCCAGGCGGGCGGACGCCGCAGCCGGACGCCCTGTTCGCGAACCCGGCGCTCGCTGCCACCTACGAGCGCATCTGCCGCGAGGCCGTGGGGGACACGCGCGAGGCGCGGATCGAGGCCGCCCGGCGTGCCTGGTATCAGGGTTTCGTCGCCGAGGCCGTGGGGCGGTTCTTCGAGCGCACGGAGGCGCTGGACGCCTCCGGCCGGCGGCATCGGGGGTTCCTCACGGCCGACGATTTCGCGCGCTGGTCGGCGAGCATCGAGGACCCGATGAGCCTGGACTATGCCGGGCACACGGTCCTCAAGTGCGGTCCCTGGACGCAAGGCCCGGTGTTCCTGCAGCAGCTCGCGCTGCTCCGCGGCTTCGACTTGGGCGCCATGGACCCGGTCGGACCCCAGTTCGTCCACACGGTCGTCGAGTGCATGAAGCTCGCCTTCGCTGACCGCGAGGCCTACTACGGCGATCCGGACGCGGTGGAGGTGCCGCTCGGGACGCTGCTCTCCGAGGACTACAACGCCGCCCGGCGCCGCCTCGTAGGCGAGGAAGCGTCGCTGGAGCTGCGGCCCGGCACCGTGCCGGGCTTCTCCCCGTAGGTGGATCACGCGGCGGCGGAGCGGATCGGGCGGCTGACGGCGGACGCGAGCGCGGGCGAGCCGACCGTCTCGCGCCTCGGCGTGGTCGGCGCCGACACGTGCCACGTGGACGTGATGGACCGCTGGGGCAACATGGTGAGCGCGACGCCCTCGGGCGGCTGGCTGCAATCCTCGCCCGTGGTGCCGGAACTGGGCTTCCCGATGGGCACGCGCGCCCAAATGGGATGGCTGCGGGACGGCCTGCCCGCGAGCCTGCGTCCCGGCCGGCGCCCGCGCACGACGCTCAGCCCGAGCATGGCGCTGCGCGACGGCAAGCCCTGGATGGCGTTCGGCACGCCGGGCGGCGAGCAGCAGGACCAGTGGCAGCCGATCTTCTTCCTGCGCATGGTCCACCACGGCATGGGTATCCAGGAGGCGATAGACGCGCCGAGCTTCCACTCGGAGCACTGGCCGAGCAGCTTCTGGCCGCGCGTCGCCCGGCCGGGAAAGCTGGTGCTGGAGGGGCGCTTCGGGACGGAGGTGCTGGACGTACTGCTCGCCCGCGGGCATCGGGCGGAGTTGGGGCCGGACTGGTCGGAGGGGCGGCTGTCCGCGGTGCGGGTCGAGGGTGGTCGGATGCTGGCGGGGGCGAATCCGCGGGGAATGCAGGGATATGCGATGGGGCGGTAAAGTCCGCTATCGCGCGTCTTGGATGAGGTTCCTCGCCCCGCAGGGGAATCGGGTGAACGAATTAGCCTGCAACGAGGGAGGCGAGGAAGTCGTCATCCCAGGCGGCGAGCTTGCGGCGCAGTCGGATGGAATCCTTACCGTGAGCGCGCCTGAGGAGATTTTGGGCCATGTGCTTGATCGTCGTGAAGTTGGCCGGGACGTTGTCCGTCCTGACCCCTCACACAGAATTCCTGACAGGCTCGGATAATACCAGCGGCCCTGGACCATGACCGGCGCACCGCCCGTCACGCCACTAATCCAGTGCTTGACGCCGCCGACGAGAAACCCGCCTATCCTCCCCGATGTCCTCCACGCCCTCCCGTCCCGAACCAACCGATCACGCAAGCCCCGACCTTGCGAGCCAGCGTGACGAGGACGCCCAGTACTACCGCCAGGTCCTCCACGAGCTGATCGAGATCGGCACCGACCTCGCCCGCGCCGTCCACCGCCAGGCCACCTCGGCGCACAGTGCCGAAGCCGCCCCAGCAGGAACACCCCAGCCCGATTCCACCATCGCCTTCGACCGCATCGCCCGCACCCTGCGCCGCACCATCGCGCTTGCCCGCAAGCTCAGCGAGCCTGCCCGGCCTGCCTCAGCCGAGCGCTCGACCGAGCGCCGCCTCGCAGCCCGCAAGCAGATCATCCGCGCGGTCGAGGACACCATCCAGCGCCGGACCGACGGCGCTGAGGCGGAGGCGCTGCACGCCGAGCTTCGCGAGCGCCTGGACGACCCCGACCTCGACGACGACCTCGACCAGCAGCCCATCGCCGACATCATCGCCTCGATCTGCCGCGACCTCGGCATCGAGCACTTCCCCGGCACCCATCCCTGGAAGCGCCGCACGCCCCAGGACGTGCGCGACCTCCGCGCCCGCGCAGCAGGGCCCGCAACGCACAGCCCAGAATGGCTCAGCCTGGAACCGCGCCCCCGCGCATCCTCCAACCACCGCCCCCGCGCCCCCGGACCAGCACCGGCCCGCCGAGACCCTGATCCAGGTCCCCGGCCGCGATGTGAGATGGCGCGTGCCGATAAAGACCCAGGGCCGCTGGTATAAGGAATAGCTCGTCAGCGCGCCGGCTTCCGCGCCGTCGCCCGCGTCGCAGGCGTCCGCTTCGGCTTCGCCAGCGGCTTGCCCCCGGCGCCCGCCCGCAACTGCGCGACCGTCGCCCGCGACGTAATCTGCTCCGGGTCCGTCCGCAGCTCGATCACCGCTGGCCTCCCGCTCGCCACGGCCCGCTTGAACGCCGGCGCGAACTCCTCCGTCGCCTGCACCACCTCGCCGTGCCCGTCGAACGCCTCGATCAGCCGCGCGAAATCCGGGTTCGTCAGCGCCGTGCCGGAGACGCGGCCGGGATAGGCGCGCTCCTGATACATGCGGATCGTCCCATACATCCCGTTGTTGAACACGAGCACGATAGGCGCCACGCCGTGGTGGAACGCGGTCGCGATCTCCTGGCCGGTCATCAGCATCCCGCCGTCGCCGACGAAGGCGATCACCTGCCGCTCCGGATGGAGCAATTTCGCGCCGATCGCGGCCGGGACGCCGTAGCCCATGGCACCGTTGCAGGGGCCAAGGACGCGCTGCCCATCCTGGTAGTTCAGGAATCGGCTCGGCCAGCCCGCGAAGTTGCCCGCGTCCGTCGTGAAGATCGCGTCCGGCTCGGCCAACTCCTCCAGCTCCCGCAGGCACGCGGCAACATTGAGCAGGCCAGGATAGTCCGGCACCTCCCTCCCCTTCTCGCGCAACGCCCGCAACTCGCGCGTCCACCCGCCCCAGCCGCCCGGCCCAACCTCGCGCGCCGCCCAAGCATGGGCGAAGGCGTCGAGGTCGGCGGCGATGCCGAGTACGGGACGGAACACGCGGCCGATCTCAGCTTGGTCGGGATAGACATGCACGATAGCCGACCCGCCCGCCGGGCCGAACAGGGTGTAGCCCTGCGTCACCGCCTCGCCGAGCCTTGTGCCCAGCGCCAGCACGAGGTCCGCCTCGCGCGCCTTGGCTACCAGCGCCGGGTCGGAGCCGACGCCGAGGTCGCCCACGAAGTTGGGCAGCGTCCCGTCGTAGAGGCCCTGACGCCGGAACGAGACCGTCACGGGCACGTCGCGCGCGACCAGCGCGTCGCGCACCGCCGCGCGCCCGGCGTCGCTCCAGCCCGAGCCGCCGAGGATCGCGAGCGGCTGCTTCGCCCGCGCGAGCAGCGCGTCGAGCCGCTCTACGGCCGCCGGGTCCGGCTGCGGCCGGCTCACCTGGATCGGTCCGAGGTCAGGCACCTCGGCCATCGTCTTCTGCATCTCCTCCGAGAGCGCGATCACGACGGGGCCGGGCCGCCCGCTCGTCGCCACGTCCACGGCATGGGCGACCAGCTCGGGGATGCGCCGGGCGTCGTCCACCTGCGTCACCCACTTCGCGAGCGGGCCGAACATGCGGCGGTAGTCCACCTCCTGGAAGCTGTCGCGGTCGGTCTCGGCGAAGGGGATCTGGCCGACGAAGAGCAGGAGCGGCGTGCCGTCCTGCTGCGCGACGTGAACGCCGATGGCGGCGTGGCAGGCGCCCGGCCCGCGCGTGACGAAGGCCGCCGCCGGGCGGCCGGTGAGCTTGCCGATCGCCTCGGCCATGTGGACGGCGCCCGCCTCGAAGCGGCATGTCACGAGCGAGAGCTTGTCGCGGACGGCGTAGAGTCCATCCAGCACGTCGAGGTAGCTCTCGCCCGGCACCGCGAACACGTGCCGGATGCCCTGCGCGACCAGCGCGTCCGCGAGGATGCGCCCGCCCGGCCGTGGTCCTGGTCGCAGCATTCCTTTCGGCCGCCGCTCGCCCGGCTTGCCCATATCCGTCCCCGCCGCTTCTCCAGGCCAGCTTCGGCTGCCGGTCCCAAGTTGTCCAGGCAGGGCGTCCTGCCGGCTGCTCCCCCCTGCTTGCGGTCGCGCTCGGAGCTTCCTAGTCTGTCGGCATGAGCGGGATGCCCTCGACGGAAGCTGCGTTTCTCGATCCGGCCCCCGCGCGGGAAACCAACGCGCCGCCGTTGGTCCGCCTCACGGCCGAGCAATTCGAGAAGATGGCCGATGCGGGCGTCTTCATGTACCCGAACGACCACGTCGTATTGCGCGAGGGCCTGCTCTGCCGCATGAACCCGCAAAACATCCCGCACATGACCGCCAAGGCGGATGTATACGACGCCCTCCTCGACGCCTTGCGGGCGTTAGGCTCGAAGCTGCGTGTCGGCTCAGAAGGCTCAGTCCGCGCGGGCGATCATGACGTGCCGCAGCCGGACATCATCGTTTGGGATCCCATCCGGGCCAGAGGGCAGGTCCCCCGCGAGCGCGTGCGGCTCGCCGTCGAGGTGTCCGACACGACGTTGTCGGACGATCTTGGCTACAAGCGCGCGCTCTACGCCGCAGCCGGCATCCCGGAATACTGGATCGTTGATCTGCGTGGGCAAGTCGTCCACCAGAACTGGGCGCCTGCAGCCGGCACCTACTCCCGCGCCGAGGTCGTCCCGTTCGGAGACCCCGTAGCGTCGGTTGCAGTGCCGGGCCTCGTGATCGGCACTGCCGCGCTACAAGAGCAGGACACCGCCGAGTAGGCGCGGAGGACGATGTGCGCGCGATCTTCGTCCAGGTGAAATGCCAGATGGGCCACGCCTACCGTGTCGCCCGGCTCGCCGTGGACACGATCGAGGAGCTGTCCGAGATCCACTCCACGAGCGGCCAATACGACCTGTTGGCCAAGTTCTACCTCGACCCGGACCAGGACCCAGGGTTGTTCGTGACCGAGCGCGTTCAGACCTTGCCGGGCGTCGCTGACACCTACACGCTTATCACGTTCAACGCCTTCGCTACTCTTGGCGCTACCCCACCGCGAGAAAGCCCGGCGCCTGGCTGATCGGCGCCGCCGCGCGGAGCCGAGCGAGGTCGGGGATGGGGCGGGCCGTGCGCGGATCGCCCGCGAGCAGGCCCTCCAGCGCGGCAGCGACGGCGAGCACGGCGGCGTCCTGGCCCGGCTGCCCTACGATCTGCAAGCCGAACGGCATTCCCGCCTCATCCAGCCCACACGGCAGCGCCACCGCCGGGTGCCCGCGAGCGTCACAGCGTAGGCGAGCGCGAGCCAGTGGAAGTAGCTCTTCGTCGGCTTGCCCGTTGATCTCGCGCGGGAACAGCTCGGTCCAGGGACGCGGGCTGATCGTGATCGCGGGCGTGATGAGAACGTCGTGAGTGCTCGAAGAAGCCGAGCCAGCGCCGGTACAGCCGCGGTCTGCGCGGCCTCGGCGCGGGCCACGTCCTCGGCCGTGTAGCGCAGCCCCTCCTCGACGTTCGCGCGAACGTTCGGTCCGACCAAGTCGGACGCCTCGCGCACGCGGGCGAGGTGGTTGGCGAGGAAGCTCACCGCGCGGAGCACCGCGAACGTCTCGTCCGCGCCCTGGCAGTCGGGCGCCGCGTCCTCGGCCGCGGCGAAGACGTGGCGGAACAGCCCGGTGCGGTCCGCGAAGGTCGCCGCGACACCATGCTCAACCGGCGCGAAGCCGAGGTCGGGCGAGAAGGCGGCGCGCACGCGGGCAAGATCCTGACTCTCGGTCCAGGGCGCGATCCAGTACGCTGGGCGGTTCGCCCCTAACGAGAGCGGATCGCGTGCGTCCGCGTGGACGATGCAGCGCATCAAGAGCCGCACGTCTTCCACGGTCCGCGCCATGGGTCCGAGCACGGACAGGGAGGACCACCCGAGCGCCCGGCGCTCGCTCGGCACGAGTCCCGGACTCGGCCGGAAGCCCACGACGCCGCAGAACGCCGCCGGGTTGCGCAAGGACCCGCCCATGTCCGATCCGGTCGCGAGCGAGACCATGCCGCAGGCGAGCGCCACCGCCGAGCCGCCGGACGAGCCGGCTGCGGAGCGCGTCGGGTCGAACGGGTTGCCTGTCGCGCCATAGACCCGATTGCGCGTGTTCGCGCCGGCGCCCCATTCCGGCGTATTCGTCTTGCCGAGCACGATTCCACCGCCCATTCGGATGCTCGCGACGATATCATCGTCCGCGTCCGGCACGTGATCACGGAACAGCTCAGAGCCGTAAGTCGTCCGCAGGCCCTGCGTGTTCTCTAGGTCTTTCACGCCCACTGGCAACCCATGCAACGACCCTAGCGTATCGCCGCGCATCACGGTCGCCTCAGCCTCCCGCGCCGCCGCCCGCGCCCGCTCGAAGTCGCGCGCGACGACGGCGTTGACGGCGTGATCCACCGCCTCGATCCGCCCGATGCAGCTCTCGACCAACTCGACAGGCGAGAGTTGCTTGCGGCCGATCAACAGGCGGGCCTCAGTGGCAGAGAGGTCGCAGGGTTCGGTCACGGCACCCCTACTACGCCGCCCTTGCCTCCTCCAGCGCCCGCCAGACCACCTCGGGCGTCGCCGGCATGTCGAGTGCCGTCACCCCGCGCGACGAGAGCGCGTCCACGATCGCGTTCATGATGGCCGGCGGACTGCCGACCGCGCCCGCCTCGCCCGCGCCCTTCACGCCGAGCGGGTTCGTGCTGCACGGGACCTCGATCAGGTCCACGTCGATGTCGGGCAGGTCCGCGGCGCGGGGCAGTGCGTAGTCCATGAAGCTGCCAGCGAGGAGTTGGCCGCTGTCCGGGTCATAGGCCGTGCGCTCCATCACTGCCTGACCCATGCCCTGCGCCACTCCACCCTGGACCTGGCCGCGCACGATGAGGGGGTTCACCGCCTTGCCCACGTCGTCCGTGACCTGGTAGCGCACGACCGAGACCGAGCCAGTGTCGGGGTCAACCTCGACCTCGGCCATGTGGCAGCCGTTCGGGAAGGTGTGGAACTCGATGGCAGCGACCTCGGCGGCGTCGAGCTGCGTCGCACCCTGGTCCTTGCGCTCCCGCTGGTGGGCGGCGAGCGCCAGGATGTCCATGCCGCGGTCGGTGCCGGCGACGCTGAATCGGCCAGCCTCGAAGGCGATGTCGCCCGCGGCGGCCTCCAGCGCCTCGGAGGCGGCCTGCTTGCCCTTCTCGATGACGCTCGCGGCGGTCGCCACGATCGCCGTGCCCTCGGAGTAGAGGCTGCGCGCGCCACCCGTGCCGCCGCCGGTCGGGATGGCGTCGCTGTCGCCTTGGCGGATGCGGATCTTGTCGCCGTCTATCCCGAGGCGGTCGGCCGTCAGCATGACGTAGGCGGTCTCGTGGCCCTGGCCCGTGCTCTGCGTGCCCACGAACACGTCAACGAAGCCGTCGTCGGCGAAGCGGATCTCCGCCCGCTCGCTGGGGGCGCCGCCGGTCGCCTCAAGGTAGTAGGAGAGGCCGATGCCGCGCAGCCGGCCGTGCCGCGCGCTCTCCGCCCGGCGTGCCTCGAAGCCCGCCCAGTCCATGCGCTCCAGCGCCGCATCCAGCACCTTGGGGAAGTCGCCGCTGTCGTAGAGCTGGTCCATGGCCGTGCGGTAGGGCATGGCGCTCTGCGGCACCATGTTGCGCTTCCTGATCTCGACGCGGTCCATCCCGATCTCGTGCGCCGCCGCATCTATCAGGCGCTCGACCAGATAGTTGCTCTCCGGCCGCCCGGCGCCGCGATAGGCGTCCACCGGCACCGTGTTGGTGAACACGCCGATGACGTTGGCGTAGATCGCCTGGAACCCATACACGCTCGCGAGCACCTTGGTGCCGGCGCCCGTGGGGATGAAAGGCGCGTAGTTGCTGAGGTAGGCGCCCATGTTGGCGACGTTGCGGGTGCGCAGCGCCAGGAACTTGCCGTCCTTGTCGAGCGCGATCTCGCCCAACGTGATGTTGTCGCGCCCGTGCGTGTCGGAGACGAAGGCTTCCGACCGCTCGCTCGCCCAGCGCACCGGGCGGCCGACCTTGCGGGCGGCGTAGCAGGTGAGCACCTGCTCGGCGAAGAGGAACAGCTTCATGCCGAAGCCGCCGCCTACGTCGGTGGTCACGACGCGGAAGCGGTCCTCCGGCACGTGGAACATCGCCTGCGCCAGGAGCTGCTTGAGCGGCCAGACCCCCTGGGTGTTGGTGTAGAGCGTGAACCGCTCGCTCGCCTTGTCATACTCGGCGACGGCGGCGCGCGCCTCCATGCTGTTCACGACCACGCGATTGTTCACGACCGTGAGCTTCGTCACGTGCGCGGCCTGGCGGAACAGCTCGTCGGTCTTCCCCTCGTCGCCCGCCGCCCAATCGAAGCAGACGTTGTGCGGCGCGTCCGGCCAGACTTGGGGAGCACCGTCGTCCATGGTGGCGGCGAGGTCCGTGACGCTCGGGAGGGTGTCATACTCCACCATCACCGCCTCGGCCGCGTCGCGCGCCTGCTGATGCAGTCTCTGCGACGACGAAGGCCACAGTGTCGCCGACGAAGCGCACCATCTCAGAGGCCAGCACCGGGAACGGCGTGTCCTTGCGCTTGCTGCCGTCGCGGTTCTTCAGCGGGATCAGGCAGGGGCGGTCGCCGATGTCGTCGCGCTTGAGGTCGGCTCCGGTGATGACGGCGAGGACGCCGGGCATGGCGGCGGCGGCGGCGGTGTCCACGGAGAGGATGCGGGCGCAGGCGTGCGGGCTGCGGACGACGACACCGACCGTCTCGCCGGGCAAGTGGATGTCGTCGGTATAGCGCCCGCCGCCCTTCAGCAGGCGCAGATCCTCGACGCGGCGGACAGGCTGGGCGAGGCCGAACTTGGTGGCCATGATAGGCTACTCCTGAGTATCGGGTTTCCGGCGACCGTGCCAGATCGGAGGTGGCTTGCCCAGCCTCCCCCGCAAGATCAGTCCGTGCTACGAGAGGCGCGATAGGGGAGGACGGCCATGGCGAGACCCGTGGACGCCGTGATCGCCCAGGCGCAGGACGCCTTCGGCGAGCGGATCACCACCAACGCAACCTTGCGCGAGCAGCACAGCCACGGCGAGGACAGTTACCCACGCGCCATGCCGGACGCCGTCGCCTTCATCGAGACCGCGGAGGAGGCGGCGCGGCTGCTCGCGCTCTGCAACCAGCACGGCGTCCCTGTCGTGCCGTTCGGCGCGGGCACGAGCCTGGAAGGGCACGTGACGCCCATGCGCGGCGGCATCTCGCTCGACCTCTCGCGCATGACGCGCGTTGTCGAGGTGAACGCGGGCGACATGGATTGCCGGATCGAGCCCGGCGTCACCCGCCAGCAGCTCAACGAGCACCTGCGCGACCAGGGCCTGTTCTTCCCGGTGGACCCTGGGAGCCACTGCACCATCGGCGGCATGTGCGCGACGCGGGCCTCCGGAACGGCGGCGGTGCGCTACGGCACGATCCGCGAGAACGTGCTCGGCTTGCAGGTCGCGCTCGCGGACGGGCGGCTGATCCGGACCGGCGGCCGCGTGCGCAAATCGTCCACGGGCTACGATCTCACGCACTTGTTCATCGGCTCGGAGGGCACGCTCGGCGTGATCACCGAGGTCACGCTGCGGCTGCACGGCATCCCAGAGGCGGTGAGCGCCGCCGTGTGCCAGTTCCCGAGCCTCGCGGCTGCGGTGGAGAGCGTGCAGGGGGTGCTCGCGGTGGGAATCCCAGTCGCGCGCATCGAACTGCTCGATGAGGTGCAGATGTCGGCCTGCGCCGCCTACTCGAAGCTGGAGGGGCTGGCCGCCGCGCCGACGCTGTTCTTCGAGTTCCACGGCTCGCCCGCAGGCGTCGAGGAGCAGGCCCGGCTCGCCGAGGAGATCGCGTCCGGCTCCGGAGCTGAGGGGTTCCAGTGGGCGACCACGTCCGAGGACCGCACCCAGCTCTGGCGCGCCCGGCACGATGCCTACTGGGCCGCGCTCGCCCTCGAACCCGGCTATAGGACCCTGGTCACGGACGTGGTGGTGCCCGTCTCCCGCCTGGCCGAGGCCATCTTGGGCGCACAGGCAGACATCCGAGCAAGCGGATTTACCGCGCCCATCGTCGGCCATGTCGGTGACGGCAATTTCCACACGGTCATCCTCGTGCCGCCCGCGGACGAGGGCGCGATGGAGCGAGCCTGGGCGCTCGACCGCCGGATCGTGGAGCGCGCGCTCGACCTGGGCGGCTCCTGCTCCGGGGAGCACGGTGTCGGCCAGGGCAAGCGCGAGTTCCTGGAGCGAGAGCACGGGGCCGAGACGCTGGCGGTGATGCGCCAGGTCAAAACTGCGCTCGACTCACGGGGGATTATGAATCCCGGAAAGGTGTTCCTGAACTAACCGCGGGCTGTCAGCCTGTTTTCACCTGCGATACATCTCCTACGCCGGATTGGCGGTGGGACAGCACTCCCCACCGCCCCGATCCGGCGCGACCCCGGCCGCTACTGCGGGTTGGACGAACCTCCTTGCGGGGTTGGACCATTTTCCGAGCCTCTCGGGCCAGCCATGCCGGCAGCGCCGCCTGCGGCCGTGCCTGTCTGCGGCGCCGCGTTGCCGCCCGCGGCCGGACCTGACGTGCGCCCCGAGGTGCCCATATGGCTTGCCCTCCTCATATGGGAGCGCGTGCGGACGTGCGGCGCCGGACCGTTTTCCGAGTTCTCGGGGGCCAGCCATGCCAGCAGCGCCGCCTGCGGCCGTGCCGGTCTGCGGCGCCGCGTTGCTGCCCGCGGCCGAGCCTGAAGTGTCGCCCTGCGCCATAGCGGCAGGCCCGAGAACGAGCAAAGTCCCGAGAACGCCACCCAACACGCACGCTCGAACTTCCATTGAACCGTCCTCCATTCTGGTGATGCCCAGCCTACGGCCAGGTCTATCGTTGCGTAAAAACTACATCTTCGAACCCGGCTGCAAGCGAGCCAGGAGGTTCGACCACCGTGTCGCGGCCGCCACCCGATCCTGTTCGCGCTGGCTCCAACAAGATTTGTCGTGGAGAACGTGTGCGCCTAAGCTCCGGCAAGCTATGAACCTTGAAACAGCAACGCCGGGCTAGCCGCTTCAGAGCGGACCAGCGGCGCCGGCGCTATGTGCCCTTCATCATGCTCCGGGCATGTTGGATATATCTCATGCACGACTTGTCGCCCTTGGCGCTGAGAGTAGTGGCATTCTGCAGGTCGGACTTCGCCATCGACACCTTGTCGGCCTTAGTCGCGGCGTTCGACATCAAGTTGCCCTGTCCGCCCGTCCCGCTTGCGTGGTTCGCTGCTGCCTGCGCGGCCGTAGGCAGACCTTCGGATTGCCGGCGCACGTCCGCGGGCGAGGTCGCGATCTGACCACTCGCGATCCCCTGCGCCGTCTCGGTCCCGGCAGCAGCACCGGTGGTGCCAGCGACGCCGCCAGCGGTTCCGGCGGAAGTGCCCATGGGGTTTTTGCCGCCAGTGCGCGCGTCAGCCGCCGATCCGGCTGTAGCGGCCATTTTCCCGTTCATGGACTGCTCTGGCGAGCTGCTCACATTCTGCCCGGCTCCCGGCTCCGACACCGGCGCTCCAAGACCGTTCTGCTGACTCAACTGCTTTCCGAGCTGGGCGATCTGGTTGCTGCAGGGACCTGCGGCGAATGCAGCTGCCGGGATGATACCAAGCGCGGCGGACGTCACCGCGGCATAGAGCAAGCCGGTGCGTGCCATGGGTGTTCCCTCCTGAGTTCGTTTGTTAGACCGACCCGCCAACGCCGGGGCTGGTGATCGGTTCCGGGCGCTAATCCGCCGCCTGCTCCCAGCCCAGCTCGCGCAAGATCTCCGCCGTATGCTCGCCGACGCCGGGCAGGTCGCGGCGCAGCGGCGGGCGCTCGCCGTCAAAGGCGACGGGCAGTGCTGGCAGCCGGGTCGCGCCACCGCCAGGCAGTGTAACCGGTACCAGCCCGCCCGAGGCGAGCAGATGCGGATCGTCGAGCAGCTCGATCGGCCGGGCGATGGGCGCGTAGGGAAGGCCGAGCTGCTCCAGGCGGGCGACCAGCTCGGCGCGCGAGTGCCGGCACAGCGCCGCCGCCACGACGGGCACGACGCGCGGGCGCGCGGCGACGCGTTCGGCCTGCGACGTGAGCGAGGAATCCTCGGCCAGACCTTGCAAGCCAAATGCCTCGCAGAACAGGCGCCACTGCGTATCGGTCACGACGCCGACGAAGAGCTGACCCCCATCCGCCGTCTCGAAGATGTCGTAGATCGGCCAGGCGACCTGGCGCGTGCTCATCGGGGGCGGCTCCTGGCCGCTCACCGCGTATTGCGCCATGTGCTGGGCCATGAGCAGGGCAACGCTCTCGAACAGCCCGCTCTGCACGTGGGCGCCGCGCCCGGTGCGGTGCCGCTCCTCCAGCGCCCCGAGGATCGCGACGGCGCCGGAGAGGCCGCCCATGATGTCTATGACGGAGCTTCCCGCGCGCAGCGGTTGGCCCGGCGGCCCGGTCATGTAAGCGAGGCCGCCCATCATCTGCACGACCTCGTCCAGCGCGACCCGGTGCTCGTAAGGACCGGGCAGGAAGCCTTTGAGCGAGCAGTAGATGAGTTGCGGGTTCTCCGCGCGCAGGCGCTCCGGGCCGAGGCCGAGCTTGTCCAGCGCGCCGGGCCGGAAATTCTCGACCAGCACGTCCGCACGGTGTGCGAGCGCCCGCACCGCGCCGATGCCCTCACTTTTGAGATCCACGGCGAGGCTGCGCTTGTTGCGGTTGAACGCGGCGAAGAACCCGGAGCCCGAGCCGGTGAGGCGGCGCGTGTTGTCGCCTGTCGGCGGCTCGACCTTGACCACGTCCGCGCCGAGATCGGCGAGCACGAGGCCGCAGGTCGGCCCCATGACCATGTGCGTCAGCTCGACGACGCGAAGACCAGCGAGCGGAGTTGCGCTCAAGCCGCGGCCCCGAAGGCTTTAGGTCTGAAGGTCTTGGGCAATCCCGCGAGGGCCACGGCGCCGTGGACCGGCTCATCCGGCAGGCCCACACGCAGCGCCGCGCGCGCGGCGACGAGCTTCACGAGATCTATGCCCGTGTCGAAACCCATGCTCTCCAGCATGAACACCAGGTCCTCGGTCACGATGTTGCCCGAGGCGCCCGGCGCGAAGGGACAGCCGCCCAGACCTGCCAGCGAGCTGTCGAAGCTGCGGATGCCCTCCTCCAGCCCGGCGAGCGCGTTGGCGAGGCCGAGGCCCATGGTATCGTGCAAGTGCAGGGTCTTGAGCTTGCTTCCTATGGCGGCGCGGACGGCGCGGACCACGCGGCGCACCTGCGCCGGGTCGGCGTAGCCCACGGTGTCGGCGAGCGCCACCGCGCTTACCCCAGCTTCGGCGAGGCCATGTGCCACCCGCACGGTCGCGGCCTCGGGCACGACGCCGTCCATGGAGCAGCCAAACGCCGTGCTGCATGCGGCCTCGACCTCCATGGGAATGCCCTGCTCGCGCACCCAGGCGACGATGCGGCTGACCTCGGCGACCTGTTCCTCGGGCGTGCGGTTGAGGTTGGCGCGGCTGTGGCCCTCGCTCACCGAGACAGGAATGGTGACGCGGTGCGCGCCCGCTTCGGCCGCGCGCTGGACGCCGCGCAGGTTGGGAGCCAGCGCGATCACGGTGACGCCGGGCAGCTTGCGCGCGGCGGCGACGACCTCGGCGGTGTCGGCCATCTGCGGGATGAGGCGGGGCGGCACGAAGCTGCCCACCTCGATCTCGCGCACGCCCGCGGCGGCGATGGCCTCGATCCAGGCGATCTTGGCCGCGGTCGGCATGGTCGAGTGTGCCATCTGCAAGCCGTCGCGCGGCCCGACCTCACAGACCGTCACCTTCTCGCCCATGATCCCGTCCTCCCTGCGACGAAGGTGCGTCCAGGCCACGGTCGGCGCAAGAGCGCGTAACGCAACGACTTGGGAGTTACGGGAGAGCCTTGGTGATTGCGGCGCGGATGAAGGACGTGTGCGGCGGGCAGTAACTCGCATTCGCGCGTCTCGCAGCGCGAAGCGAATCAACGCGATTGCGCCAACTTCGAAGCTGTATCTTCAACGTTGATGCCACATTCGCAAAACCAACTGATACCTGCCTGCACAGATCGGAGGATCGCAGGCAGTGAGTTGGGAAGACCAGGGGCGGCAAGAGCATGGTTGGTTCGGGCATGGCACAGCGCCGCCGAAGCTGGGCAATGACCCTGCTGAGCGGTCCGTCATGGCCGGCCTCGACGCGCGCATTCGCACGCTCGGCCACTGCGCGATTACGGACATTCCGCGCAAGGTGCGCTACCATCATGCCGCGAGCTTCCCCGAGCCGGTCATGGCGCAACTGGTCGAGGCCATGGGCGCCTGGGCACGGGGGCTGCTGCTGGACCGGCCCGAGTTCGCCGCGCGCTTCTTCGGCCGCTCCGCGTTCGATCCGGTGGTGGATCACCTGTGGCAGGCGACCAAATACGCTATCCTCGCGCGCAGCCCAGCCGAGGTCCAGGCGGGCACCTACCAGTTCGCGGCGGCGATGCAGGCCGTTGGCCTCGACAACTGGCGGCGGTTCCTCAGCGACGCCCAGCAGAGGGCGGCGTCCCTGTCTTTGCCAGCCAGGGCCCTGAATACGACTCCCACACTGGCTGCTCCGGTCCCGTTTGTGGATGACCAAAGCAAGCCCGTGCTGGATGAGAAGGGCCAGCAGATGCTGTGGCCTGCCGGGCTTGATCGACACTTCTTCGTCAAGCAAGGTGTCCAGGACAGGAAGACTGAGGACGAGATGACCCAATATGGCGCCGACAACGGCGGTGGCGGCGCAGCCGCGATCGGGTATGAAACGGGCGCGCTGGCCAACTTCAGGCGAGGCGGCCCGTGGGACGCGCAACGCATAGGCGGCCAATACCACCCGGAGTATGTGAACTACGCGACCGTGGCGATCGGCCTTTATGCCGCAGCGAATGGTATAGCTAGGAACGAAATACTCCACCTGTAGAATGTCGTGGCTAGGGCAAGCCATTACGCACCGGGTACCGTGATGGATAAGACTTACACGAATTTGCCGGTCCGCAACGTCGCCAACACGGATCTTGGCTATCAGCTCTACCAGTCGGGCCGCATCCGCGCGGCACCTAGGTTCTAAGCGGGGCAGCCAAGCGCCATGCCTAAGCATCGGCGGTGGCGGGGTCGCAAGAAAGCCATAGTTATTGCGTTGGCCGGCGTGCTGGTGACCGCAGCCGCGTTCTGGATCGGGACCAGGACGGACGGCAAGGACACCTGCGATCACGCCATAGTCACTCGGGCGGTTTCACCGGACGGGGCGTGGGAGGCCGTGGTGGACGAGGCTACCTGCGGAGTAGGGTGGTTCGCGATGGATGTCACCGCCGGCGTCCGGCTCATCTCCGGTACCGACCCCGCCCGGACCAGCGACGTGCTAGGGGTGGACACGGGCGGGAACGCGGACGAGCGGCCGCATCTAGCTTGGATAGCACCAAACCTAACTAAAGGTCACTGTTCCTAACCTCTCCTTCCTTAAGGTGCTGACGCGCCAGTTCGGCGGCGTACAGGTGGAGCTACGCTTCGAGCCGGACGACCCCGCCGCGAGGGCGGCATGGCTGCGTGAACACGGAATGTCGCCGGACCCAGGTGGCAAGGAATAACGTCGGCTCGGAGGGTCTCACGATCCGGACTGACGCCGGGCAGATGCTCGGGTATAGAGAGAGCGAACCAGACGGGTAGCATCCATGTCGCCTCGCCTTGCCCTTCTCACGCTGCTCCTCGCCGCGGCACCCGCCTTCGCCCAACCAGGGCCGGGCGGGCCGCCGGCCGTGGGCGTCATCCAGGCCAAGGAAACGGCGGTCACCGAGTTCGAGCGAGTTCGTGGGCCGGATCGAGGCGGAGAAGCGGGTGAACCTGGTCGCCCGCGTCGTCGGCTTCCTCGACAAGCGCAACTTCACGGAGGGCGCCGACGTCCACGCGGGCGACCTGCTTTACACCATCGAGCAGGCGCAGTACCAGGCGCAGGTGGCGCAGCAGCAGGCGGCGGTGGCATCGGCGAACGCGCTGCTGGTGAACAACACGCAGACGCTGGAGCGCGCCCAGGCGCTGATCCACACGCCGGCCGGGCAGCAGAGCCTGGTTGACAGCGGGCTCGCCCAGCAGCGCAGCGCCGCCGCCCAGCTCGCCTCGGCGCAGGCGCAGCTCAGGCTCGCCCAGATCAACCTGGACTACACCGAGATCAAGGCGCCCATAGACGGCAAGATCAGCCGCACGGCGGTCAACGTGGGCAACGTCGTCGGTCCCACGACGGGGACGCTGGCAACCATCGTGAGCCAGGACCCGATGTATGTGGTGTTCCCGGTCTCGGTACGGGCCGCGATAGACCTGCGCGACCGCTACGCGGGCAAGGGCGGGTTCAGCGCGCTCGTCATCAAGCTGCGCCTGCCGAACGGCGACGCCTACGACCAAGCGGGGCACCTCGACTACGCGGACCCCACGGTCGCGCAGGGCACCGACACGATCCTGCTGCGCGGCGCCATCCCGAACCCGCTCCGACCCGGCAGCAAGCCCGGCACGGTCGGCGACCGCGATCTCGCCGACGGCGAGTTCGTCACCGTGCTGCTGCAAGGCGTGCAGCCCGTCCAAGCCCTCGCGATCCCACGTGCCGCCGTGCTCTCCGACCAGCAGGGAAGCTACGTCTGGGTCGTGGGCGCGGGCAACAAGGTCGAGCAGCGACGCGTCGAACTCGGGCAGAGCACGCCGGGCGAGGCGGTGATCAGCGCCGGGCTGAAGGAGGGCGAGACGGTGATCGTGGACGGCGTCCAGCGTGCGCGGCCGGGGATCGTCGTCAACCCAGGGCCGGCCAGTCCGCAGCCGACCCTGGCGGCGCAGGGACCGAAAACATGATCTCCGCCGTCTTCGTTGACCGGCCCAGGCTCGCGATCGTCATCGCGATCCTGACCACGCTCGCCGGCCTGCTCGCCTTGCTGCGCATCCCGGTCGCGCAATTCCCGGACATCGTGCCGCCCCAGGTGCAGGTCACGACGCGCTATCCGGGTGCGTCGGCCGCCGTCGTCGAGGCGACCGTTGCGCAACCGCTGGAGGCGCAGGTCAACGGCGCCGACCGCATGATCTACATGAAGAGCAACAGCGCCAACGACGGCTCCTACGGGCTGACGGTATCGTTCGAGCTCGGCACCAACCCGGACATCAACACCGTCAACGTCAACAACCGCGTCCAGGCCGCGCTCTCACGGCTGCCGCAGATCGTGCAGCTTCAAGGCGTCACGGTGCAGAAGCGCAGCTCCGCGATCCTGGAGTTCCTCGCCTTCTACAGCGAGGGCGCCAAGCAGGACCCGCTGTTCATCAGCAACTACGTCACCATCAACGTGCTCGACACGCTCTCGCGCGTGCCCGGCGTCGGCCAGGCCACCCTGTTCGGCGCGCTCGACTACTCGATGCGCATCTGGTTCGACATGCATCGCCTGACCGAGCTCAACCTCGCTCCCAGCGATATCATGACGGCGATCCAGAACCAGAACGTGCAGGCGCCCGTGGGCCGCATCGGCGCGCGCCCAACGACCGACAACACCCAGTTCCAGATCAACGTCCAGACCAAGGGGCGGCTGACCACGCCCGCGGAGTTCGGCGACATCCTGATCCGCGCCAACCCGGACGGCTCGCTGCTGCGGCTACGCGACGTGGCGCGCATTGACCTCGGGGCCGCGACGCAGGACACGCTGAGCCAGCTCAACGGCAACCCGGCGGTCACGGTCGGCGTCTATCTCGCGCCGGGCGCCAACGCGGTGGCGACCGCGCAGCGCGTCAACCAGGCGCTTGCCGGACTATCCCAGCGTTACCCGCAAGGGCTCAAGAGCCTCGTCTTCTACGACAGCACCACCTTCGTCTCGGACACGATCAGGGAGGTCCTGAAGACGCTCGGCGAGGCGTTCATCCTCGTCGTGATCGTCGTCTTCCTGTTCCTCGGCAATCTGCGCGCGACCATCATCCCGACGGTCGCCGTCCCGGTGAGCCTGATCGGCACCTTCGCCGTGCTGCTCGCGGTCGGCTACTCGGCCAACACCATCTCGCTGTTGGCACTCGTGCTCGCCATCGGCATCGTCGTGGACGACGCCATCGTCGTCGTCGAGAACGTCGAGCGCGTGATGGAGGAGGAGCCGAACCTTACGCCCCGCGAGGCGACGAAGAAGGCGATGTCGCAGATCACGGCGCCCATCGTCGCGATCTCGCTCGTGCTGCTCTCGGTGTTCGTGCCCATCGGGTTCATCCCAGGCCTGTCGGGCACCTTGTTCCGCCAGTTCGCCGTGACCGTCAGCGTCGCCATGCTCATCTCGGCGACCAACGCGCTCACGCTCTCCCCCGCGCTGTGCGGCGTGTTCCTGCGCCCGCACGGGGGGCCGAGGCGCGGCATCATGGGCCGCGTGATGCGCGGCATAGACGGGGCGCGGGACGGCTATGCCTGGGTCGTGGCGCGCCTGATCCGAGTCGGCGTCGTGGGACTGCTGGTCGTGGCGGTGGCTGCGGGCGGCGTCTATGCGCTGTCCACGCGAACGCCGACCGGGTTCCTGCCCGAGGAGGACCAAGGCGCATTCTTCGTCGTCGTCCAGCTCCCGGCGGCTGCGAGCGTGTCGCGCACGCGCGAGGTGGTGCAGCGCGTGGAACGGCTCGTGCGGCAGAACCCGCAGGTGTCGAACGTGCTCGCCATCGTCGGCTTCTCGTTCCTGGACGGCGGCGCGCAGAGCAACGCGGCCTTCGTGGTCGTGCGCCTCAAGCCGTTCGCGGACCGGACGGCGGTGGCGGACAAGGTGCAGGCGGTGATCGGGCGCGTGTTCGGAGAAGTGCAGAGCGTGCGCTCCGCCACCATCTTCCCACTCAATCTGCCGCCCATCATCGGCCTCAGCACCGGCGGCGGGTTCGAGTATCAGCTGCAGGCGCTTGAGGGGCAGGACCCGGAGCAGATCGGCAGCGTGCTCAACGGCCTGCTCGCCGCGGCCAACCAGGACCCGAGCCTGACCCGCGTGTTCACCACCTACAGCCCGACCACGCCGAGCATCTACCTCGACATAGACCGCGACAAGGTGCAGGCGCTAGGTGTGGCGATCAGCGACGTGTTCACCACGCTGCAGGCCACTCTCGGCGGCATCTACGTCAACGACTTCAACCTGTTCGGCCGCGTCTGGCAGGTCAACATCGAGGGCGAGACGCGCGACCGGCTCGATCCCTCCTCGCTGTGGCAGATCTACGTGCGCAACAACAAGGGGCAGGAGGTGCCGCTGCGCTCGTTCGCCACGGCGCGCTTCGTGCTCGGGCCGCAGACGATCAGCCGCTACAACAACGTCCGTTCCGTCACCGTGGACGGCGGACCGCGGCCTGGCGTGTCGTCTGGAACGGCGCTGGCGGCCATGCAGGAGGTGAGCGCGCGCACGCTGCCGCCGGGCTTCTCGTACGAGTGGACGGGGACGGCCTACCAGGAGAAGCAGGCGTCCGGGCAGACCGGCATCCTCCTCGGCCTCGCGATCCTGTTCGCTTATCTCTTCCTCGTCGCCCTCTACGAGAGCTGGGTGATCCCAGTCCCGGTGCTGCTATCCGTCATCGTCGGCATCCTAGGGTCGTTCGTGGGGCTGCTGCTGTTCGGCCTCTCGCTCGACCTTTACGCGCAGATCGGCCTCGTCGTGCTGATCGCGCTGGCGGCGAAGAACGCCATCCTGATCGTCGAGTTCGCGAAGGATCGGCGAGAAGAGGGAATGCCGATCCGCGAGGCGGCCGTGCTCGGCGCGAAGACGCGATTCCGCGCGGTGATGATGACGAGCATCGCCTTCATCCTCGGCCTCGTGCCCTTGGTCACGGCGAGCGGGGCGGCTGCGGTGAGCCGCCACGATGTCGGCACGCCGGTCTTCGCTGGCATGATCCTGGCCAGCACGATCGGCATCTTCGTGATTCCCATGCTCTACGTCGTGTTCCAGGGAATGCGCGAGCGCACGCACCGGGCGTTCTCGCGGACGAAGGAGCGCGAGACGGCTGCGGAGTGATGTCAATAGAGGAAAGTAAGAAATTTCATATGATGGGGTAGTCTGGCTTTGTTTTGTCAAACCTCCAAAGGTGCATGCGGCTTTTCACCAGATGCTTTCCCTCTTTGACCTATGAAACCGAGGTGAGTGTCTCTGAAGCCGGTCGCGTATTTAAGGCCATAGCCAAGCATACGGTCTAAACCGACGTGAGCAAGCCAGATCGCGCCGAGGGACATGGTCAGCGGACTACCGAGCAGAAGAGTTCCCCCCAGAAGCACGATAGGTGCGGTCACGGTGTGCACTGCGTTGTAGCTATCGGCGCCAATTCGGGCATTCGCAAGATAGCCGAGCATACTAATGTCTGGAACCAGAATGAGCGCGACGAATACCCACCAAGTTAGACCGAGATGCGCATAGAGTAAGATCGCGGCCACGAAGACGGTTGCGCCTTCAAGGCGCAGCAAGATTAAGGGCCCGCCTTGAACAAACCCATCGCGTATTGGCATCTGTCTGCCTCCCCACGCTGCAGCGCCGAACCTTCATCTCAGACCGAACACCTTGGCCATCAGCGGCGCATCGACCACGACGTGTGGCGCAATGGCATGGTAGCCGATGGCGTGGACCCAGGCGTTGCCGGTGCGCAGGGTTATGAACGTCTTGATCATGCCTGGCCCAAAATATTGGAGGGCGACAAAGAGCAAGGACAGCGCCGTGTTTCGCGGGGTGGTGAACACCGACCAGCCTTCGACGAGATGCATCACCGCATAGGTCATGCCGCCCAGGAGAACGGTCGTCGCGAACGATCCGGTCAGCTTGAGATAGCGCGGAACGAGGATGGCGTAGATCAGCACCATGGTTGGCAGAACGGTGCCGATCATGAACACGCCGAATGAGAGCGGCGCCGCGATCAGGAATTGGCGGCCGCTCATCCGAAATATTTCGGGAAACGCGCCAAGCTCCACCAAACTCTCGATCACCGCCACGACGACGATCACCAGCAGATCGTTAGGCACGTTAGTGGAACGCAGGTTCAAGTCCGTGGCTGAGTAGCGTCGGCGGAACCAGGCATAAGGCACGACCGCGAACACCACGAAATTATAGACCGCCCAAGTGCAGACTTCTCCGGCACTGGGTGGGACGCTGCAACCCACCAGCGTGCCGGCGATGTGGAAGCTGAACGGCCGGTAGCCAAGCGCCGGGCCGACAAGCCAACCGCCAAGCTGGCCCAGGCCTGCATAGCCAAGCAAGGAAGCTGCCTCCCGTGCCGCCTGCCGGCGCTCGGGTGCCCGCGCCGCGAGGTCGGGGATCACCCGCCGCGAGGTCAGCGCGTAAACCACGGCCATGAGCACGAACACCTCGATCAATCCGAAGCTCGGGAGCGCGACCTGCCGGGCGAACGGCATGCCCGCCAACGCCGGCCGGTCGAACGGCAGCGAACCGTCGGCCAACAAGAACACGGCTACGCTGGCGGCAACCCAAAAGGCGGCGGCGACCTGAACAGCCGGATGTTGCAGCGTGCTGGTGATCACTCGATGCCGGAGAGAGAATGTGGCTTCCATCTGCACCGTTCCGTGAATGACACAGCATATGCCCTTTTCCCGCCTGCGACTATGAAAACAGGCTCGGAAGCTACGCAGTCCAACCGACACGGGCTCCCTTGCCAGAGGCCCGAAAGTTTGGCCCGAAAGTTTGCGCGGTCGGGTTGTTGCAGGAGCGATGAGTTCAGCACCGGCACTCCGGCCGCGCCGCGCCAATGCAGCAGGGTTGAGCAGACGTGCGGCGCGAATGTCGGCACAAGGTAGAGCGCAGCCACCCGGCACACGACTCACGGAAACGTTGCGCGCGCCCGCAACCCGCCGTGAACGATGGCGTTGTGCCCCCGCAATCCCCTACCAGGAGCCAGAGCCATGGCCGTGAGCGACAACGTCAACGACACCGCACAGGACGCCAAGGAGCAGATCGCGCAGCTTCGTGAGCAGGTCCAGACCTTGATGAGCGAGCGCGTCTCACCCGCAATCTCCAACGCCGCGGGCCAGGCCCAGAACTACGCCAAGCAGGCGAGTGGCATGGCGTCCGATCAGGCCGAGATGCTGTCCGAGAAGGTCAGGGAAAGCCCGCTCGTCGCCATCCTGATCGCCACCGGGGTCGGCTACCTGCTCGGCCGCGTCGTCCGCTAAGGCGATGCGCTCCGTCGAGCTTGCTCGCGCGGCCGCGCAGGCGGAGGCGCTTTACCTCCGCCGCCTGGCGCAGCGCCAGGCCATCCGCGGCGCCTTTGGCGGGGTCGCGGCCCTGTTCGGCCTCGCCATCCTGGTGATGATCCACGTCCTCATCTACGTGATCCTCATCGGCTACGTGTCGCCGCCTATCGCGGCGGTCATCCTGCTCGCCTTGGACCTCGTGCTCGCGATCGTCTTCGCCGTGCTCGCCCGGCGCGACGAGCCTGGCCAGATCGAGCAGGAAGCGAAGCTGCTGCGCGACCAGTCGCTCGTGGAGCTGCGCTCGTCACTGACGCTGATGTCGCTCGCGGCATCGGCGACGGGACTCGTCGTGCGAAGGCGCACGAGCAAGACCATGCGCGGGCGCGTGATCGGGGCGCTGGCGTCTCGGCTGCTGTCTAGGCGCTAGCCGGACGACTTGCTACAGGCCGGGCGCACCTCGCGGAGCGCCCGGCCTTGCCTGCCCAGACCCAATCCATCATCGCCCGTCATCAGGGGCGCGCCGGACGCATCACGCTCAACCGCCCAAAGGCGCTGAACGCGCTCGACCTCGATATGCTCCATGCCTTGGCGGCAACGCTTAGCGCCTGGCGTGATGAGTCAGACGTTCACGCAGTCGTCATCGAAGGCGCGGGAGAGCGGGCATTCTGCGCGGGTGGGGACATCCGCGCGATCCGGGATGCCGCGATCCAAGGCGACCAGGCGAGCGTGGAACAGTTCTTTGCCGCGGAATACGCGCTCAACCTTACCATCGCGATCTACCCCAAGCCCTACGTAGCACTCGTTGACGGCATCTGCATGGGCGGCGGCGTTGGTGTCTGCGTTCATGGTGCTTACCGCGCGGCGAGCGAGGCGGCGGTGTTCGCCATGCCGGAGACCGCAATCGGGTTCTTCCCGGATATCGGCGCCAGCTACGTTCTGCCTCGGCTGCGGGGCGCAGCGGGGATCTGGATGGGACTGACGGGTGCGCGGCTCGGCGGCGCGGACGCGGTCTGGGCCGGGTTGGCCACGCATTTCGTTCCTCGCGCGCGCATGGCGACGCTTGCGGACGAGTTGGCGGAGCACGGCGTCGCCGCGCTCGCGCCCGCCGCCGAGCCGCCAACGGCGGAGCTGCCTCGCAGGATCGAGGCGATCAACCGCTGCTTCGGGGCAGGGAGCGTCGCGGAGATCCTGCAGCGACTCGACGCCGAGGACACGGACTGGGCGCGCGAGCAACTCGCGACCCTACGTGGCCGGTCGCCAAGCGCGACGCTCTGGGCGTTCGAGTTGCTGCGCCGGGGTGCCGGGCGCTCCCTACCCGAATGCCTCGCCGCGGAACTCGATCTCAGCCGCCACGCGACCCGGCACCCGGACTTCCTGGAAGGCGTGCGCGCCATGGTCGTGGACAAGGATCGCTCGCCGCGCTGGTCCCCCGCCCGCATTGAGGACGTGGACCCGGCGGAGATCGCGGCCTTGTTCGCCTGACGCACGGAGCCTAGAATTTCGCACCATGACCCAGCACGGACGCGCCGGGACCGCCTGGCTCCAGGACGCCGCTGCCCGCGCCCGCGCCGCCGCGAGGCATCTCGCACACACGCCCGGCGCTCAGCGCGACGCCGGACTGCACGAGGCGGCGGCACGGCTGCGAGTGGAGGAGGGACCGATCCTAGCCGCCAACGAGGCGGATCTTGCTGCTTGCCAGGCAAGCGCCGCGTTCCGCGAGCGGCTCACGCTCACGCCCGCGCGCGTCGAGGCGATGGCGGCGGGGCTGGAGGCGGTCGCGGCGCTGCCTGACCCGATCGGGCGCACGCTCGCCGAGTGGACCCGGCCGAACGGGCTGCGAATCCGCCGCGTGGCGCAGCCCATCGGCGTTATCGGCATGATCTACGAGAGCCGGCCCAACGTGGGCGCGGACGCGGCGGGGCTGTGCCTCAAGAGCGGCAACGCCGTGATCCTGCGCGGTGGGTCGGACGGGGCGCGGTCGGCCGCTGCCATCAACACGGCCGTGCGCGCCGGGCTGGAGCGGGCTGGGCTGCCTGTGGACGCGGTGCAGCAGGCACCGGATGCGGACCGGGCGCACGTCGCGGCCATGCTGGCAGGCGCGGGGCTGCTCGATCTGCTCATCCCGCGCGGCGGCAAGAGCCTCGTCGAGCGCGTGCAGGCGGAGGCGCGGGTGCCCGTGCTCGCGCACGCGGAGGGTCTCTGCCACACCTACGTCCATGCGGCGGCCGATCCCGCGATGGCGCGGGCGGTCGTTGCCAACGCCAAGATGCGGCGGACGGGCGTCTGCGGGGCGACGGAAACGCTGCTGATGGACGCCGCGTGCACACCTTCCCTGCTGCCCCTGATCGTCGCCGACCTACGCGCGCTCGGCTGCCAGTTCCGGGCGGATGAGCGGGCGCGGGCGATCATGCCCGACCTGCCGGCCGCGCAACCCGGCGATTTCGACACGGAATGGCTCGATGCCGTGCTCTCCGTCGCCGTCGTGGATGGCGTAGAAGCCGCGCTCGCGCACATCGCCCGGCATGGCAGCGAGCACACCGAAGCGGTCATCACCGAGGACCGCGAGACCGCCGAGCGGTTCCTGGCCGGGGTCGGCAGCGCGGTCGCACTCTGGAACGCCTCCACGCAGTTCTGCGACGGCGGCGAGTTCGGCTTCGGCGCCGAGATCGGCATCGCTACCGGGCGCGTCCACGCGCGCGGGCCAGTCGGTGTTGAGCAACTCACCACGTTCCGCTACATCGTCGAGGGCACGGGGCAGGTGCGGTCCTAGAGTCCGAACTCGTAGGATCAGGTGCCCAATCGCCGACATCTTAGCCGGAAATTCATCTCTCGCGAGCACGATCCGTCCCGTCATGGCCGGACGGCCGCCTTTGGAGATGAACGTGCCCCTTATCCGCCTCCCCTCCTGCGTTGCGCTTCTCGCCGCCTTCGTCCTAGCCGGGTGCACGGCTGCACCTCAGATCAACCTCGATCCGACTCGGGTCGCCGAGATCAGGAGCATCGGCGTCCTGACGCCAGCATTTCCCGAGAAGGCAGACGCCGAGTTCTGGCTGCGGTCAGCCATGCCGCCCCCGGGCCTCCTCGGTGCCGCGCTCGTCGCAGGAATGCGGGCAGATCGCGACGCGAACTTGAATGCGGTGATCGGTCAGCAAGGCTTCTCCATGCAGGACAGCTTCTCTAAGTCGCTGCGGGCGTCGTTGCAGGCGCAAGGCTTCACCGTGGTGATGGTGCCCGTTGCGCGGAAGGCGGGCGAGTTCCTGTCTCGGTACCCAACCAGCGGTGCGAACGTTGACGCTTACCTCGATGTCGTCGCGACGGATTGGGGCCTGGTCGCCGGGGGCTTCGGCTCGTCGGCCTCGGACCTGTATTCGCCACGCCTCGACGTACAGGCCAGGCTGGTGAGTGCGAAGAACGGCTCCGTGCTGATGCAGCGCACGGTCGCCGACAATCCATTCGAGTTGGCGCAAAAGGATATCGTCCATGTCGCGTCCGCTCGTGAGCTCGCTCCCGTGCCTCGTGGCGAGATCAAGGACCATCCTGTGAACGTCGTGAATGACCTCCGTGCTTCGGGCGAAGCGACGGCCGATACGGTGGCGAAGCTGCTAAGATAGCGAGATATGAGGCCCGGCGTCACAGAACTCCCGCACTTCGGCGACAAGCGGCGCGCACGCATCGGCCTGCTCGGCGGCTCCTTCAACCCGGCACACGCCGGGCATCTCCACATCGCCAAGCTCGCGCTGCGCCGGCTGCGGCTCGATCAGGTCTGGCTGCTGGTTTCGCCGGGCAATCCTCTAAAGCCGCAGGCAGGCATGGCGCCCTTTGCTGAGCGGCTTGCCTCTGCCCGCGCCGTCGCGGACGGGCGGCGGATCGTGGCGACGAGCATCGAGGCGCGGCTGGGGAAGCGCTACACCTGGGACACCCTGCGCCTCCTGCGCCAGCGCTTTCCGCGCGCCGACTTCGTTTGGATCATGGGCGCGGACAATCTCGCCCAGCTTCCACGATGGCAGCGCTGGACGGGGATCGCGCGCACCATGCCGCTCCTGATCCTGCCACGCCCCGGCTGGAAGGCGCGCGCACTCGGAGGCGAGGCGGCGAGTCGGCTCCGCGGCGCGCGAAGAAGCGCGCGCTCCGCGGCGCGGCTGGCCGGGATGAAAGCGCCGGCCTGGCTCTATCTTCCGGCGCCCGAGAACACGCTTTCTGCGACCCTGTTGCGCCGGGCGGGCACCCGGCCCCATAAGGCGGACGAGAACGCGAGCCAGGGAGCACGCTCATAGCCAGGAAGCCCGTCTCCGAGGCGAAGCCTCCCCGACGCCGGGCACCCGCTCCGGCTCCGGAACTGGCCGAGGCGGCCAAGTCGCCCGGCACGCCCCGCAAGAAGGCCGCGGCCGCGGGACCGCGCAAGCGGGGCAAGGCCGAGCGCGAGCAGCCGGCTCCGCAAGACCGACTCGACCAGATCCAATCCGTCATCGTCGCGAGCCTGGAAGCGGATAAGGCGGAGGCGGTCACGGCGCTCGACCTTGCCGGGCGGGCCTCGTTCGCGGACCGCATGGTGATCGCGACCGGGCTGGCCGACCGCCAGATCGCTGCCATGGCGGGACATCTGGAGGAGAAGCTGGCCGAGATCGGCATCAAGCGAGTGCAGATCGAGGGCGCCCAAGGCTCGGACTGGGTGCTGCTCGACGCCGGCGACGTCGTCGTCCACCTCTTCAAGCCGGAGGCGCGGGTGCTGTATGCGTTGGAGAAGATGTGGGGTGCGGAACTCGACGAGCCCGCCGAGGCGCCGCCTTAGAAGCCCGGATTGCCGCCTGGTGCCGGAGAATTTGCTGGCGCAGGTCGAGCGCGGGCGCCGGGTTCAGGCTGGCGTAGGCGGTGCCGTTCCAAGCGTAGCGGTCGTCCCCCACCTTGAGGTCGGCGAAGCCGTCGTGACGGGTCGGCAGCACCGTGATCGGGCCGCTTACGGAATCCAGCACCCGGCGCCAGGCGCCGTTCACCGTCCGGTAGGCCGTCGTGCTGCACCCAGCGGAGCCGCATTCGCGCGCCGACTGGAGCTGGACGAACAGGATCGGTCCTTCGCCCAGGGGGCCGAGACGCGCAGAGCCGACGAGGACGAGGGGCCGGTCGCCGACGCGCGCCGCGTCACGGAGATCCGCGGCGGAGAGTTTGCGCGCGTTCTGATCGAGAAGCGTACCGGGCGCCGGGCGAAGCGCGATCGGCGCGGGCGCGGCGGCGATGAGAAGCGGCACGAGCAGGAGCAGGACGCGGCGGGACATAGCCCCCAACATAGCCGGCGCTGGCCGGGGCTGATAGCGTGCGCGTGATCGCCGTAGGGAAGCTGCGCACAGGACCGGAAGCAGTGTTGCTTGCGCAATACAGTAAGAGGCTCCGCCCGCCGCTCACTGTCACGGAGATCACCGAAGGTCGTGGCTCGCCCGCGGAAGTACGGCGGCGCGAGGGCGAGGCGCTGCTGGCAGCGCTGCCCGCGGGCGCGTTCGCCGTAGCACTTGACCAGGGGGGCGAGGCGCCGGGCAGCGAGGCACTGGCGAGCCTGATCGAGCGCTGGCTCGGCCACGGCCGGACGCTCTGTTTTCTCGTGGGAGGCGCCGAGGGACTCGACCCCGCCGTGCTCGCCCGCGCCGACGCGGCGCTGTCGCTCGGGCCGATGACCTGGCCGCACCTGCTCGTGCGCGCGCTCCTCGCGGAGCAGCTCTATCGCGCGCAGTGCATCCGCGCCGGACACCCCTACCATCGTGCGTGGCGGCCGGGGTAGTAAGCAGGAGCCTTGCAGCGAGGACCCCCGGATGCCGTCTTCACCTGTCCGCCCCGTCATGCTCGTGATCCTCGACGGCTGGGGATGGCGCGAGGAAACAGCGGATAACGCGGTGCGCCAGGCGCGAACGCCCAACTTCGACCGGCTATGGGCAGCGGGGCCGCATGCCTTCCTGCGCACCTCGGGCCTCGACGTGGGCTTGCCTGACGGGCAGATGGGCAACTCCGAGGTCGGGCACCTCAACATCGGCGCCGGGCGCGTGGTCATGCAGGAGCTGCCGCGCATCAGCCAGGCGGTCGCGGATGGCAGCCTCGCGCACAACCCGGCGCTGCTCGCGCTGATCGAGACGCTGCGCGGCACAGGCGGCGCGTGCCACCTCATGGGCCTGGTCTCGCCGGGTGGCGTCCACTCCCACCAGGACCACGCGGCGGCGCTGGCTCGCCTGCTCGCGGACGCGCGGGTGCCGGTCCATGTCCATGCCTTCATGGACGGGCGCGACACCCCGCCCCGCGCGGGTGCCGGCTACCTGGCCCGGTTGCAACGCGCCCTGCCCTCCGGCGCGCGCGTCGCGAGCGTATCGGGGCGCTACTATGCCATGGATCGCGACAAGCGTTGGGAACGCGTCGAGAAAGCGTGGCGTGCGATGGCGCTCGGCGAGGGGTTAGCGTTCGCCGACGCGGCCAGCGCCATGGACGCGGCCTATGGCGGCGACGTCACGGACGAGTTTATCCTGCCGTCCATTATCGCGGAATACCGTGGCATGGCCGATGGGGATGGGCTGCTCTGCTTCAATTTCCGCGCCGACCGCGTGCGCGAGATCCTGGCCGCTTTCCTCGACCCGGGCTTCACCGGCTTCGCCCGCCGTCGCGTGCCGAAGCTCACGGCGGCGGCGGGCCTGACGCGCTACAGCGACGCGCTCGCGCCGCTCATGGGCGCGCTCTTCCCGCCGCAGCCCATGGACGAGCTGCTCGGCGAGGTCGTTGCCGGGGCTGGGCTGCGGCAACTCCGCATGGCCGAGACGGAGAAGTACCCACACGTCACCTACTTCCTCGACGGCGGCCAGGAGGCCGAGCTACCGGGTGAGGATCGCACCATGGTGCCCTCGCCGAAGGTGGCGACCTACGACCTGCAGCCCGAGATGTCGGCGCCGGAACTGACCGCGAAGGCGGTCGAGGCAATCGGTTCCGGGCAATACGACCTGGTCGTCCTCAACTTCGCGAACGCGGACATGGTGGGTCACACAGGGAGCCTGCCCGCCGCGGTCAAGGCGGTGGAGGCGGTGGACACGGGGCTTGGGCGCATCGAGGAGGCGGTCGGGAAAGCAGGCGGCGCGCTGCTCGTCATCGCCGACCACGGCAACTGCGAGTTGATGCGCGATCCCGAGACGGGCGGCCCGCACACCGCGCACACGACCAACCCGGTTCCCGTGCTGCTCGCAGGCCGGCCGGGGGCGCGGCTCCACGACGGGCGCCTCGCCGACGTGGCGCCGACGCTGCTCACTTTGCTCGGCTTGCAGCAGCCCGCGGCGATGACGGGACGCTCACTGCTGGAGGCGGATGCGCACCGCGCGGGCTAGTCTCGTGCTCCTGCTCGCGGCCGCGTCGCTGCCCGGCGCTGCCGCGCCTGAGCGCCCCCGCTTGCACCAAGGCCGCCCGCAGAACGCCGTCGAGTCAGAGGCCTCAAGGGACGCAGGAGAGCGCAACCTCGCCGCGGCGCGGGTTACTGCGGCGGCGAAGCTGCAATCCGTCGAAGCCGAGGCGGACAAGGCCGCAACGCAGCTCGACGCCCTGTCCAAGCGGCGTGCGGATCTGCAGGCCCAACTTGCCGACGCGCGCGGCCGCGATGGCGCCGCTGCTCCCGATCGCCGAGCGGATGCGCCTCGACCCGGCCGAGGCCCTGCTTGGCGCCGAGGTGCCGCCCGACGCGGCGCTGCACGGGCTGCTCGTCCTGCGCGGCCTCGCGCGGCGGCTGGAGCGCGAGGCCGAGGCGCTGCGGGCGAGGCAGGACGAGATGGATCATCTCTCCCACGAGATCGCGGCAACTGTACCGCGCCTCCGCGCGATCCAGGCAACTCAGACGGCGCAGGCAGCGGCGCTCGACCAGGCCCTCGCGGACGCACGCGAGCGCCGCGCAAAGCAGGACGCAGCCGACCCGGCGGCGCGGGCAGTGCAGCGCGCGGCCGAACAGGCGGCGCAGCGAGCGACGGAAGCCGCGACCGTGAGCGCCGCGTTGGAGCGCCTCGCCGTCGCCCGGCACCGTGATCCCGCGCAGGCCCTGGCCCGGCAGGACATCGGGGGCTGGGCGGCGCACCTCGCCATCCCGGTGGCGGGCCGGGTCATCCGCGGCTGGGGCGACCCGACCGAGGCAGGGCCGGCGGAAGGGATCACCTTCCGAGCGGCGCCGCAGGCACGAGTGGTGTCGCCGTGCGCCGGGCGCGTGGCCTTCGCGGGACCGTTCCGCAGCTTCGGACTGCTGTTGATCCTGGATTGCGGCAAGAGCTACAATGTGGTGATGGCCGGGTTCGCTAGCTTGGACGCCCAGGTAGGACGCTTCGTTCAGGCGGGCGAGCCGGTCGGCGTGATGCCGCCGTGGGACCCGCAGGCGCCGGGCAGCCGGCCCGGACTGTATGTCGAGCTGCGCAAGAACGGGCAGCGGGTGGACCCAAGCCCCTTCCTGAACGTGCGCGGATAGCCATCTTCGCGGGCACGCAGCACTTGCGGTTTGCCTGTAGGCACGCTCCTGTATGGGCAGATGGGCAGCACGTGGTGTATTAGGTGCGGTCGTGGCCGCTGAAGGGGAAGCGTCGCATGAGGTTCCGGAACGGTCTATTGCTGGGTGCCGCCTTCGTGGCGGGTATTGCCGCCAGCCCCGCCTCGCATATGCTCGGCCGTGTCGCGCCAAGCCTCGGCTTCGCCCAGGCGCGCGCGCAGGACAGCAATGCCGAGGACTACAAGCTGCTCGCGCTCTTCGCCGACGTGTTCGAGCGCGTCCGCGCCGACTACGTGGACAAGGTTGACGACAAGAAGCTGATCGAGAACGCGCTGAACGGCATGTTGAGCGGCCTCGACCCGCATAGCAACTACATGAATGCCAAAGCCTTCCAGGATATGCAGGTGCAGACCCGCGGCGAATTCGGCGGACTCGGCCTGGAAGTCACGGAGGACGACGGCATCATCAAGGTCGTCAGCCCCATTGACGACACGCCGGCGAGCAAGGCCGGGGTCAAGGCCGGCGACCTCATCACCGCGCTCGACGGCAAGACTGTCGAGGGCCTCACGCTTACCGAGGCCGTGGACGAGATGCGCGGGCCACCTGGGAGCTCCATCACGCTGACGATCAAGCGCGAGGGCGTGGAGACACCCATCCAGGTCGCGATGCATCGCGAGGTGATCCACATCAAGGTGGTCCGCTCGCGCCTGGTCGGCCATGTCGGCTACATCCGCATCACCAGCTTCGACGAGCAGACGGACAGCGAGCTGCGCAAGGCTTACCAGCAGCTCAAGCAAGAGGCCGGCGGCAGCCTGGAAGGCCTCGTCCTCGACCTGCGCAACAACCCTGGCGGGCTGCTCGACCAGGCCGTCGCCGTCTCCAACGACTTCCTCAACCGCGGTGAGATCGTCTCGACGCGCGCCCGCGACCCCAGGGACAGCCAGCGTTGGGATGCCAAGCCAGGTGACATCACGAACGGCTTGCCCCTGGTCGTGCTGATCAACGGCGGCTCCGCCTCGGCGTCGGAGATCGTGGCGGGCGCGTTGCAGGACCATCACCGTGCCGTGCTCGTCGGCACGCGCAGCTTCGGCAAGGGCTCGGTGCAGACCGTGATCCCGCTCGGCCACGACCAGGGCGCGCTGCGGCTCACGACGGCGCGCTACTACACGCCGTCAGGCCGCAGCATCCAAGCCCAGGGCATCGTGCCGGACGTCCCCGTGCAGTCCAGCCGCGCGACGGAACCGCATTTCGGGCCGGAGCACGAGTCGGACCTGAACCACGTGCTCAAGAACGAGGGTGGGACGCAGCCGCAGGCGAGTGCAGCGCCGCGGGCCGACGTGCCGGCATCGGTGAAGGACATCAGCAAGCTGCCGCCGGAGAACTGGCCGAAGTTCGACGCGGCCAAGCCGGACACCGACTACCAGCTACAGGAGGGCTTGGTCGTGCTGCGCGCCATGGAGCAGCAGCGCGCGTCCGCGGACTAGGCAGGCAAGGCGGGAGGGGCCGTGGCGCTGCGCGCGCTCGCCCTGTTCTGGGGGGCGGTGCTGATCATCCTCGCGGGCGGCGCCGCCGTCCTGCAGGCACTCGGCCCGCCCCGTGTTCATCCGGCAGCGGTCACGCTTGCGGAGCAAGCCCCGCTGCCGCGGGCGACCGCGCCGGCAACGCCTGCACAATCATCTGCGCCCGCGCCGACGCCCCAGGCACCTGCTACGCCCTCGCCTGCTGCACCCTCGCCAGCCTCTCCGGCACTGGCGGCGTCGGGCAGTCGGCCGGGCGCACCGGTGCCGGCCGGGTGGGATGGCCAGGTGCGAGGACCTGATCCAGCACTGCTTGAGTCAGCCCCCGACTTTCCCGACCAGAAGCTGCCCCGCCGTGGACCCGACGGGCTGGCCCCGATGCAGGCCTATGCCCGCCCATTCGATCAGGCCAACTCGCGCCCGCGGATCGGGATCGTGATGGACGGCACCGGCCTCTCGGACGCGGACAGCCGGGCCGCGATCGAGGCGCTGCCCCCGTCGATTGACTTGGCTTTCTCCGCCTATACCGAGGCGCCCGGCCCGCTCGCCGACCTTGCCCGGCAGCGCGGCCACGAGGTGCTGCTCTCGCTGCCTATGGAGCCACAAGGCTATCCAATGAACGACGAGGGGCCGCACGCCCTGCTCACCGGCGCAGCACCTGCGGACAATGAGCGCAACCTGGAGTGGGCGCTGAGCCGCTTCGAAGGCTACGCGGGCGTCACGGGTGCCTCGGACGGGATGCAGGGCGAGCGGTTCGCCGGCATGACCGAGCCGTTCGGCGTCGTTGCTCGCGAGCTGGCGGGGCGCGGCCTGTTCTACGTGGACGCGCGGCCTGACGCACCTGCAACGCCGGGCCTTGCCGGCCGCAGCGTGAACCTTCTCCTCGACCAACCGCCGGCACGCGCCGAGATCGAGGCGCAGCTCGCAAAGCTGGAGCGTCTTGCCAGAGACAAAGGCAGCGCGCTCGGCCTCGCCGGGCCACCCTCTCCGGTCGTGGTCGAGACCATCGTTGCCTGGGCGCGCGCGCTGGAGGCTCGCGGCGTCGTGCTCGCGCCCGCGAGTGCCCTGTCCCATGCGGCGGAGCCATCACCATGAGCGAGCTTCCCTATCGCCTGTGCGTTGGTGCTGCCCTGTTCAACGCGGCGGGCCGCGTGCTGGTCGCGCGCCGGGCGGACCTGCCCAACGCCGAGGGTGCGGCTGGGGGCTGGCAGCTTCCCCAAGGCGGCATGGACCCTGGCGAGGACCCGCGCGACGCCGTGCTCCGCGAACTGGCCGAAGAGATCGGCACGCGGAGGGTGCGCATCGTCGGCGAGCACCCGGAGTGGCTGACCTATGATCTCCCACCCGAGCTGGTTGGGCATGCGCTGGGTGGGCGCTACCGGGGGCAGCGGCAGCGCTGGTTCGCGCTTCGCTTCGAGGGCCGGGACGAGGACATCCGCCTCGACCTGGATCCCCATCCGGAGTTCGATGCTTGGCGCTGGGCGATGCTCGACGAGCTGCCCAGCGTCGCGGTCCCGTTCAAGCGGGCGATCTACGAGACAATCGCGCTAGCGTTCGCGCCCTTCGCCGTCCCCGGATAGGTGGTGTCCGTCGAGGCTTCGGCATTCCAGCTTCTTGGCCGCCTCGGTGGCTTGGCGCTCGACGCGGGTGCGGCCGTGATGCGCACGGTTCTGGGCGGCGGTGCGGGCGGCGGCTGCGCGGGCGATTTGCTTGCGGCGGGCGCGGAGGTTGACGATCTCGGCCATCGCGGCATCCTGGCATGAAACGGACGGGAGGGCGACATGGGTATGATGGTGGCGTTGCACGCGGCGGATAAGCACACCCTCGCGGCTTATCGGGCCGGACCCGAGGATGCCGAGCGCGGCCTCGTCGTCGTGCAGGAGATCTTCGGCGTCAACCACCACATGCGGCAAGTCTGCGACCGCTTCGCCGCCCTCGGCTACGCCGTGGTGGCCCCTGCCCTGTTCGACCGCGTGCAACGCGACGTGGAGCTTGGCTACGGGCCGGAGGACGTGAAGATTGGCCGCGAGCTGCGCGCCCAGGTGCCGGAGACTGGCACCATCGTGGATATCGGCGCTGCTTCGGCGGCGCTGCCGGGAGCGTGCGGGATCGTAGGCTATTGCTGGGGCGGCACGGTCGCTTGGTGGGGGGCGACGCGCACGAGCTTCTTCCGCGCTGCGGTCGGCTGGTATGGCGGCGGCATCGCGGCGGCGCGGGATGAAACGCCGCACTGCCCGGTGCAGCTTCACTTCGGCGAGACCGACGCGAGTATTTCCATGGACGACGTGCGTGCGATCCAGGCGGCGCAGCTCGCCGTAGAGATCCACACCTACCCCGGCGCTGGGCACGGGTTTGGCTGCGAGGATCGCGCGACGTTCGACGCCAAGGCCAACGCGCTCGCGGAGGAGCGGACGCTGGCGTTCTTGGAGGCGCATCTGCGGTAACGGGCGGAGGCGCCGGAATTAGGTCAGTTTGTGAAAGCGCTCCCTAGCGAGATTTCGCGAATCACTTTTTAAAAGTCCGCAGTAGACCTCAGCGATGGCAGCCGTCGCTGAACAGACTCCCCACGTTGTGGCGTAGTGAAGCGGCAATGAGTGGATGACGCGATTCTCGATTCACGATGCTTGCCACATTCAGGCTCGACGCTTACTAATATCCCATATACGCTTTCTGAGCGCGAATCGAAGGGCCCGCTCGGAGCATGGACGGCCTCGGTCACATTCCTTCTAGGAAAACCCGGTTGGTCCGGGATAAGATGGCGCAGGCTGGCAGCCGCGTCCCGTTGGATGCGCTGGCCGGCAACTTCTATCATCAGTCAGTCGTGGCGCTGCTGATGCATGGAGACGCTGCCGCCGAATTGGCGAAGCTGCCGGCCGGCACTGTTCACACTTGCCTGACCTCACCGCCCTACTGGCAGGCGCGCGACTATGGCCACGATGTCCAACTCGGCCGAGAAGAGACCGCCGAAGAGTATGTGCGCCGCCTCGTAGCCGTGTTCACCCAGGTCAAGCGTGTCCTGACCGACGAAGGGACCGCTTGGCTAAATCTCGGCGACACTTACCTGAACGGCGTCGGCACGGTTGACGGGAGCCCGCCGCCCACAGGCTGGCGGCGAAATAAGCAGCTTTCCCTCATCCCCTTCCGCGTGGCCATTGCTCTTCAAGAGGACGGCTGGTGGGTTCGCAACGCCGCCGTTTGGCAGAAACCGAACGCCATGCCAGAGAGCGTGGACGACCGTCTGTCGAACGCCTGGGAACCAGTGTTTTTGCTGACCAAGGGAGAACGCTATTTCTTTGACCTAGACCCAATCCGGGAGCCGCACCGCACCGATGATGCAGTCGAGCGAAGGCGGGCCGAGCGAGCCAGTGCCAACGGCAAAGCGAAGGGCCAGGTTGACCTTCGCAAGTTCCTGACCTCTCCCCGCCACCGCGCGACCATTGACGGCATGAGAGAGGTGCGCCTTCGCCCCTATGCCCCGGAGAGCACGGAGCTTGCTGCCTACCTCCGGGAGGCGCTGAGAAGGAAGGGCACGACCATCCATGCCGTCGCCTCCGAACTCGGAGAGCCGTTTGAGAGGGTCCGACATTACTTCCGTACCGATGCTATCGGCTCCCGTTTGCCCCCCGAAGGAACGTGGCCGCGCCTGAAGGCCATGCTGGACCTGGATGGGCGATACGATGAGGCGATGACTGTATTTGTTACGGACAATGTTTTCAGGAATCACCCGAAGGGGCGAAACCCCGGGGACGTGATGGCTGTGCCTACTGCCCGGTCTGCTGCCGGACACTTCGCTATGATGCCCGACGCGCTGGTCGAGAGATGCTTAAAGGCAACCTTGCCCTTGGGTGGCATCTGCCTCGACCCCTTCATGGGGACCGGCACGACGGGACGGGTCGCGTTGGCATTGGGCGGGAGGTTCGTCGGTGTGGATTTGGACGTCGGCTACATCGACGGCTTCCGGGCGGCGTTGAAGAACGATCTCCTCAGCCGCGCCCTATAAAATCGAAGGTCTCGTCAACGGGGTTCCCGGTGCTGTCCGTGTCCCGCCAAACCGGGGCGGTGTAGCCTCCGCGTCCATTCACGTAGCTGAGGCGCTGAAAGCGCCATCGGCATTGCGCCGCTAGCGCCTCGAAGCTTACGCGGATACGGACCTTTTCCCCCAGACCGGGTGCCTCCTTGCCCTTACGCCAGAATCCAAGGCCCGGGTGGGGGTTGTAGATGTGCTTAAAGCGCCCGTGAGGAATGCAGAAAGCTATGATGTTCTTTAGGTTGCGGACAACCTCGACTTCGGCCCGCTGTGCTATATCCTCATAGTGGAGGTGGACGAAGATGGATGTCGTGGTGGCCGGTAGGTGCCCACCCCTGACCCGAATGTTCAGGTGCGGCGGCAAGCCTGCTAGCACGGTGTGTGGTCGGCGAGGCCTGCTCTGGACGATCATGTCCACGTCCATGGGCAATTGCGACTGCTGTAAATTTGCCCGGTAGTCCTCTTTCGACGCCTTCGCGTCCACTAGGAGAGCTTGTGGAAACAGACCGAAGGGGGTCGGCATCCACCTGACTCGCTTGTAGTCAGTGAATCCGGCAAAGCGCTCGTCTATCGCGTACACCTCTGCAACCTCAATGGCGTACTGCACTACGTCCTCGGCGACGACGATGACCTCCGTTTCGTTGTCCGCGGGCGCCGTATCAAAGATGGCTTTGGCCTCCTTGGAATACTGTTGAAGCGCGTGGACGATTGTGAAAAGCGTCTGCTTCTCCATCGCTTCGTGCTGCGCGTCGGTCATCTCGCGGTAGTCTTGCAGCACGAACGCCCCCGAATCGCTGTCTCTACGGCGAGCATCGGGCAGACCTTATCGAAGCGGCAAGCCCGAGCGGCTCTGAGTCATGGGCAACCTCATTAAGGAATGCTCACCCTGTCGCTGACCCACTACCCCGACGGGTCCCGCGTTGACTTCCGCCCGTCCCCTCGCGCAAGCTGCCCCTTCCCCGAAACCCCCGGCGCCGGTGCGCTGGGCGGCGATGATTCGGGGCAAGTGCACAGGGGCCATGCCCTTATGATCTCGCCACTCATGCCGACCTACCAACGCGCCGACCTCGCCTTCGAGCGGGGTGAGGGCGCCTGGCTGCAGACGGTGGACGGGCGACGATTCCTGGATTTCGGCGCCGGCATCGCCACCAGCTCGCTCGGCCATAACCACCCGCACCTCGTCGCCGCCATCCAGGAGCAGGCGGCGCGGGTCATGCACGTGAGCAACCTCTACCGCGTGCCGCAGGCGGAGCGCCTGGCCGCGCGGTTCGTGGAGGCCACGTTCGCGGACAGCGTGTTCTTCTGCAACTCGGGCGCCGAGGCGAACGAGGGCATGGTCAAGATGATGCGCCGGGCGATGCACGAGGAAGGCAAGCCGGAGCGGTACCGCGTGATCTGCTTCGAGGGCGCCTTCCACGGCCGCACGCTCGCGATGCTGGCGGCCACGGGCAACAAGAAGTACCTCGCCGGCTTCGGCCCGGAGGTGGACGGCTTCGATCATGTCCCCTTCAACAACCTCAACGCGCTCCGCGACGCCATCGGGCCGCAGACGGCGGGCGTGCTCGTGGAGCCTGTGCAGGGCGAGGGCGGCATCCGCCCGGCGAACCCGGACTTCCTCCGCGGCCTGCGCGCCGCCTGCGACGAGTTCGGCCTCGTGCTCGGGCTGGACGAGGTGCAATGCGGCATGGGGCGGACGGGCAAGCTGTTCGCCTATCAATGGTCCGGCATCGAGCCGGACGTGTTGAGCGCGGCCAAGGGCATCGCGGGCGGCTTCCCCATGGGCGCGATCCTCGCCAAGGAGCGCCTGGCGAAGCATCTCACGCCCGGCACCCACGGCACCACCTTCGGCGGCAACCCACTCGCCTGCGCCGCGGCGAACGCGGTGCTGGACGTGGTGCTCGCGCCGGGCTTCCTCGGCGAGGTGGAGCGCAAGGCGCGACTCCTCTGGCGGAAGCTGGAGGCAGTCGTCGCCGAGTATCCGCAAGTGGTCGAGGAAGTCCGTGGACTGGGGCTGATCCTGGGTCTCAAGGCCGTCGTGCCCAACGGCGAGTTGCAGGCGGCGTTCACGGCGGAGGGCTTGCTCACCGTCGCGGCCGGCGACAACGTCGTGCGGCTCGTGCCGCCGCTCGTGCTCACGGACGCGGACATCGAGGAAGGCGTCGCGATGATCCGAGCGGGCATACGCCGCTGCTTGCCCTCGTCCTACAAGGTCGCCGCGAAGTGAGCCGGGCGCTGCACCGCCCGGCGGTCGCGCCGGGCGAACTAGACGGCGAATTGGAGCCAACCGCCAGCCCACGCCATTTCCTGGATCTCCGTGACTTCGACACCGCCACGCTGCGCTCCATGCTGGACGCGGCGCGCGGCTTCAAGCGCGCGGGGGCCAGCACGAAGCCGCTCTCCGGCAAGACCCTCGCCCTCATCTTCGAGAAGCCGAGCACGCGCACGCGGGTCAGCTTCGAGGTCGCGATGCGCCAGCTCGGCGGCGACGTGATCGTGCTCTCCGCGCGCGACATGCAGGCAAGCCGCGGCGAGAGCCCGGCGGACACGGCGCGCGTGCTGTCGCGCTACGTGGACGCGATCATGCTGCGCACAGACAAGGCCGCCACGCTGCACGATTTGGCGCGGTCCGCGACCGTGCCTGTCATCAACGGCCTCACGGACACGAGCCATCCGTGCCAGCTCATGGCGGACGTGCTGACCTTCGAGGAGCACCGCGGCCCCATCGCGGGGCAGACCGTGGCCTGGGTCGGGGACGGCAACAACGTCGCCCGCACCTGGATCGAGGCGGCAGCACGGTTCGGGTTCACGCTGCGCGTGGCCTGCCCGGAGCCGCTGCGCCCCCCCGAGACGCTCCTTGCTTGGGCGCGCGCTCAGGGTGCGCAGGTGGAGGCGATGAGCGATCCGAAGGCCGCCGTGCTTGGTGCGCGCGGCGTGGTAACGGACGCCTGGGTGAGCATGGGCGACGATCCGGCGGAGAGTCGGCACAACCTGCTCGCCCCTTATCAGGTCAACGCTCGGCTCATGGCACGGGCCGCGCCGGACGCGATCTTCATGCATTGCCTGCCTGCCCACCGCGGCGAGGAGGTGACGGCCGAGATCATGGACGGGCCGCAGAGCGTTGTCTTTGACGAGGCCGAGAACAGGCTGCACGCGCAGAAGGGCGTGCTGGCCTGGGTGCTTGGGGCGGCGCCGAGCTTCGGCCGATGACGGAAGAGATCCCTGCGCCGCCCGGCTGGCTGGACGAGCGGTTGGACGAGGCATTCGTGGGGATCGCGGACGATGACCGCGTAGGCGCCGCGCGGGACCAATATGCGGACTGCCTTGCCGGCGCGAAAGCACCCGCGGCGCCGAGCGACCTGCTCGGCGCGGAGTGCGAGCGGTGCCGGACCCTGCTGCTCGCCTCGCTCGCGGGCCTGGGCATCGAGCAGGACGTGCTCGACCGGCTCGGCAAGCGACTCGAAGCGGTGGAGGCGGAGTTGGCGGCGGATAGCTAGGCTGGTGCCGACGGTCAGGATTGAACTGACGGCCTGCTGATTACGAATCAGCTGCTCTACCACTGAGCTACGTCGGCGTGCCGGGCGACCGCTGCCCTATACCGCCCACTGCGGGCGGGGGCAACATCACGGACGGTTCACTTGCTGGCGCCACAAGCGTAGCGCATGGGGGTTCGTGCAGCCGATGAGGCCGATTCCTTCCCCTGCCATGCAGGAATGTCCTGACTGCGGCCTCCTGCAGCGAGTGCCTGTTCCGCCACGAGGGCATGTCGCGGCCTGCGTGCGCTGCCACGCCGTTCTCTGGCGCCGCCGCAGCGATCCGATCGAGCGGGCGCTCGCGATGAACGTCACCGCGCTCGTGTGCTATCTTGTGCTGGTCAGCACGCCGCTGCTCAGCGTCTCCGTCGGCGGGCGGGAGCGGGAGATCATACTCGGCTCCATCCCGGAAGGCTTCGATCAGAGAGGAATGCCCCTGCTCGCCCTACTGATGCTGGGGACGCTCATCGTCTTGCCGATCGTGCGGATCGCGTTGACCGTGGTCGTGCTCGGCGGCGTGCGGCGCAAACCGGCACGGCCGGCCTTGCTCGCCCGGCTCGCCCGGCTGCGCGCCGCGCTCGCGCGCTGGTCCATGCCGGAGGTGTTCCTGCTCGGCATGTTCGTGGCCTATACCCGGATCCACTCGCTCGCGCCGGCGACGCTCGGCGCCGCCGCGTTCGCGCTCGGCGAACTCGTGTTCGCCAAGGTCGCAACCGAGGCGTTGATCGACGAGCATGAGTTGTGGGAGAGGATCAGCCCTTCGCCGCCGGCCTTGCCTCCCTCCCCGACCTTCCCGCCGCGCCGCGCCGACTGCCGCCTCATCGCTTGCACGAGCTGCGGCCTCCTTGCCGAGGACCACGAGGCCAGCCCCTGCCCACGCTGCGGCGCCGCGCTGCACCGGCGGCGGCCGGCCAGCTTGGCGCGCGCCTGGGCGTTCCTGATCGCTGCCGCGATGCTGTATGGCCCGGCGAACTTCCTGCCGATCATGAACTTCATCCGCTACGCGCGCCCGCAGGACTATACTATCCTCGGCGGCATGCAGGAACTGCTCGAAGCCGGGGAGTGGCCGCTCGCGCTGCTGGTGTTCGTGGCCTCCTTCTGCGTGCCGTTGCTGAAGATCGTCGGGATGCTCGTATTGCTGCTCAGCACGCACCTGCACATGGACAGTCACCTTCAGGACCGCACCCGGCTCTACCGGGTCGTGGAAGTCATCGGGCGGTGGAGCATGATAGACGTGTTCATGGTGTCGATCCTGACCGCGCTGGTGCAGATGGGGGATCTGGCGACCGTCATTCCGAAGGCCGGGGCGCCGTGCTTCGCAGCCGTCGTCGTGCTCACGATGCTCTCGGCAGCCAGCTTCGACCCGCGGCTGATGTGGGACGCGGCGCAGCAGCGGGCGGCGCGGCCCGTCTTCCGCGGCGAGAGGCGGCCGGCATGAGCGGCCAGCGCGATCCCAGCCTCGCGGACATGCCGCAGGCGCAGACGAAACGCTCCCGCCTCAGCCTGATCTGGCTGATCCCGCTCATCGCCGTCCTGATCGGGGGATATCTCGCCTGGCGCACCCTGGCGCAGCGCGGCCCGCTCATCACCATCACCTTCCCGACCGCGGACGGGATCACCGCCGATCAGACCCAGGTCCGGCACAAGGCGGTGACGCTGGGCACCGTGGAGGGGCTGAAGCTAGCGAAGGACATGTCCCACGCCATCGTCTCGGTGCGGATGAAGTCGGAGGCGACGCCCTACCTCACCGATCAGGCCCGGTTCTGGGTGGTGCGGCCACGGTTGACGCCGGGCAACATCTCGGGACTGGAGACCATCGTCTCCGGCGCCTACATCGAGATGGACCCCGGTGCGAAGCGGGGTCAGCCGACGCACGATTTCGCCGGGCTTGCTCAACCGCCCGGCGTGCGCTCGGACGAGCCGGGACAGACCTACACCCTGGTCGCCAATCGGCTCGGCTCGCTCAGCTCGGGTTCCCCCGTGTTCTATCGCGACCTCAATGTCGGCGAGGTCCTCAGCTACGATGTCGGGGACGGCAGCGGGCCGGTGAAGATTCAGGCGTTCGTGCGCGCGCCGTTCGATCACTTACGTGCAGAAGGACACGCATTTCTGGGATGTCTCGGGCCTCTCCGTGAACGTCGGCGCCGAAGGCGTCCACATCCAGATCGCGAGCCTACAGGCCGTGCTGTCGGGCGGCGTCGGATTCGATGCGCCGGACGGACCGAAGGGTGAGGCGGCGCCGCCCGGCACCAGCTTCCCGCTCTACAACGATTACGCCGCGGCGCAGAATGCCGGGTTCAAGGACAAGCTGCCGTTCGAGGCGTTCTTCACGAGCAGCGTCCGCGGCCTCGGCGCCGGGTCGGAGGTCGAGTTCCTCGGCATCCAGGTTGGCACGGTCAGCAGCGTCGGGCTCGACTTCGACCCGGCGAACGGCAAGGCGAGAGCGCGCGTGCGCTTCGACGTGGAGCCGGAGCGGATCGGCCAGATGGTTCAGAACGGCGCGAACAGCCCGGAAGCGGTGACCCAGCGCCTCGTCGCGCACGGGCTGCGGGCGCAGCTCCGCTCGGCCAACCTGATCACCGGCCAGCTCATGGTCTCGCTCGATTTCTCGCCTGATGCAGCGAAGGCCACGGTGACGCGGGACGGGAAAGCCATCGTGCTGCCGAGCATGACTGGCGGCCTCAACTCCATCCTCGCCTCTTTCAGCGACATCTCGCAGAAGCTCGACCGCTTGCCGCTCGACGAACTCAGCGCCAACCTGAACGCGACGCTGCGCTCGGCGAATGGCGCGTTGTCGGGCGTGGAGCAGCTCGCCCGCACCACCAACCAAGGCCTCGCACCCACGCTGCGCCGCCTGCCCGAGATCACGACCGAGCTGCAGGGAACGCTGTCGGGCGCGAACCGCTTCCTGTCCCAGGCCGACCGAGGCTACGGCGGCAACTCGCATTTCGCCCGCGAGCTGGACCGCGCGATGACGGAGCTCGGCGACACGGCGCGCAGCATCCGCCAGCTCACCGATTTCCTGGACCGTCACCCAGAGGCGCTGATCCGCGGCAGGAGCGAGTACGGGGCGGGCCGATGAAGCGCCTCCCTGGCGCGCCGGACGGTGCTGCTCGCGCTGCTGGCGAGCAGTTGCAGCTCGCCCGAGCCGGCCTATTACACGCTCGGCACCGCGCCCGGCACGCCTCGGTCGGGCGGGCCGCGCCTGGTCGAGTTGCGGCGGCCGAGCGTCGCCGGGTACCTCGACCGCTCGGATATCGTCCGCGGCGAGACCGGCTACCGGCTTGACCTGCGCCCTGGCGAGCGCTGGGGCGAGCCGTTCGGCGCCATGCTGGGCCGGGTGCTCGCCGAGGACCTCAACCAGCGGCTGCCCGGCACCACCGTGTTCACCGCCGAGGGCAGCCTCAGCCCGGACCCGCAAGCGCGGATCGAGGTTGACGTGCCCCGGTTCGATCTGGATGCGGCCGGCCGGGTCGTGCTGCGCGCCCAGGTCGCCGTAACCCGCACGGGCAACAAGGGATCAACGCGGACGCGCATCGTGCAGGTCCAGACCACGCCGGCATCCGGCGGCGGGACGCCGGCCCTGGTCGCGGCGATGAGCCAAGCGGTCGGCCAGCTCGCGGATGCGGTCGCGGCGCTGGTGCGGACGGTCTGACGAACCGGCCCGCAGCGCCGTATCCTCAGCGTCCTGGCAGGTTGTCCGGCGGCGCCGTCCTCGTCGTGCTGTCCTCGACATCCACCTTGGTCTCGCGCACGGTATCGCGCACGATCTCCAGGCGGTCGGCTGCTTCCTTGCGGAGGACGATCTCCTCGACCACGCGCGCCTCCTTGGAGACGACCGCCTCTTCCCCCGTCGCGCGGACCTCGAACACGCGCTCCTCGAAGGCACCGGCGGGGACGGCACCAGCGGGAACATCGCTAGGAGGCTGGTCCACTGGCATCGCGGCGCGCTCGGCGGACGGCTCCGCCTTGCCGACGGCGGGAGTCTCGCGCACGGTCTCGGCCGCGACCGGCACAGCCGCCCGGATGTGCAGGATGGCTTCGACGGTGCTGGCCTGCGCGTCGTCGGCTCGGACGCTGACCAGCGTGCCGCCCTGGCGTATGCCCTCGGCGTAGGCGCGGGTATCGGCCGCGGCCTTGCCGGCGCTGGTGCGCGAGCCTGCACCCTTCTCGCCCGAGACCAGCGTGATGGCGGCGGCCGGCACGCCTGCGGCTTCCAGGTCGTTCATGACCCGCAGTGCCTCGCCGTAGGTCGGATAGATCTGGCTCAGGGTTGGCATGTTTGTCTCCTCCGTTCCCGCCGAACGCCGGGTTGCCCCAGGGGTTGCCGCGCGCCTACCGTGCGGGCGGGTGGTGGAGGCGGCGCGATGCGGGCACTGGCGTGGGCGGCAGCGGCGCTGATGGCGGGTGCTCTTGCCAGCCTCGGAGCCGGACCCGCGGCGGCGCAGAAGGCGCAGGACACGCTGCGCATCGCTTGGCGCGATGCCGTCCCGAACCTCGACCCCTACTACAACTCGCTGCGCACCGGGCTGATCCTTGCCAACAACGCCTGGGACACGCTGATCTACAGCGATCCGGAGACCCTCCAGCTCAAGCCGCTCCTCGCCGCCTCCTGGCGCTACGTGGACGCCACGACGCTGGAGTTCACGCTGCGCCCCGGCGTCACGTTCCACGACGGCAGCCCGTTCACGGCGGACGACGTGGTCTATACCGTGCAGGTCGCGACGACCGACAAGCAGGTCGCCGTGCCCAGCAACTACCGCTTCATCGACGGGCGCCGAGCGCGTGGACGATTTGCACGTCCGCATCAAGCTCAAGAACGTGTTCCCGGCGGCGTTGGACTACATCGCGACGGTGCTGCCGATCCTGCCCAAGGCGTATCGCGAGCGCGTCGGCGCCGCCTACAGCGAGCACCCGGTCGGCACCGGACCGTACCGCATCACGAGCGTGGATGGCGTGTCGTCCATCAGCTTGGAGCGCAACGACGCCTACTTCGTCGGGCCCAAGGGCAAGCCAGCCATCAAGCGCCTGCTCATCCGCGAGGTCGCGGACACGGCGGCGGAGCTGGCCATGATCCAAGGCGGCCAGGCGGATTGGATCTGGCAGTTCGGCCCCGAGGAGCTCGACAGCCTCGGCCGCCAGCCGACCTTGCAGGTGATGGTGCAGGAATCCATGCGGGTCAACTACATGGACATGGACGCCGCCGGACGGACGGGCGCGAGCAACCCGCTGACCGACCCGCAGGTGCGCCGGGCGGTCATGATGGCCGTGGATCGCGATGCCCTGTCCCGCCGGTTCATGCCCGGCGGCCGGGTGCTCGATGCCGCCCTGCTACCCGACGCAGTTCGGCTGCGACCAGGGCGCCGCGACGCACTACGCCTACGACCCTGCGGGAGCGCGCAAGCTGCTCGCGGACGCCGGTTACGCGAGCGGCTTCGACACCAAGATGGTCGGCTACCTGCTGCCGCAGTGGCAGGCGGCCATCCAGGGCTACCTCGCCGCGGTCGGCATCCGCGCGCAGGTGGAGCAGCTCTCGACCGCCGCCGCCACCCAACGCAGCATCGAGGGCCGCAACCCGCTCGATCTCGGGAGCTGGGGCAGCTACTCGATCAACGACGTGTCCGCCTTCATGCCGCACTTCTTCACGGGCGGCGACCAGGACTACACGCGCGACCCGGAGGTGGAGCGGCTGGTCCGGCAAGGGGGGGCGACGACCAACCCGGACCAGCGCCGGGCGGCCTACCGCGCCGCGATCCAGCGCATCTCGGAGCAGGCCTACTTCATGCCCCTGTTCACCGACGTGACCACCTACGCCATGGGCAAGGACGTGGATTTCAAGTCCTTCGCGGACGAGCTGCCCCGCTTCTATCTCACGAGCTGGCGGTGACGAGGAGCACGGTCGCGGGCAGGGCGCAGACGCCGTCCCGCTCATAGGGGCGGAAGGCGTCCGCGATCTCGCGCAGGATCACGGCGCGCGTCTCGTCGCCGGGCGGGCGCTCGTCGAGCAGGCTGGCAGTTGGGCCGATCGTGAGGGCGAACTCGGCCTCCTGCCCAGCCGGGCCGCCCGGCAGCTCGACCTGCTCGCGCGCGGCCCTCGCATCGCCGAAGCCGGCGGCGGCGAGGATGCCTTGCACGTAGCCCTCGTCGCTGAGCGACAGCGGCCCCGGCGCGCGCGGGTCCTTCGGCTCGGGCCGGCCGACGTGGCGCGCCGCGATCCCGAGCGGGATGTGCCAGTGCGGGTTCTCGGCGAGCGGCGCCCAGGCGGCGAAGCAGAGCCGACCGCCAGAGCGCATCGCCCGGCGCAGGTTGCGAAAGGCCGTGACAGGCTCGGCGAAGAACATCACGCCGAAGCGCGAGACGACCAGGTCGAAGGGCGGCGGGCCGAAGGCGTGGTCCTGCGCGTCGGCGCGCAGCAGCTCGAGTTGGCGAATAAGTGGGGGGCGGCACGTGCTTGCGCGCGACGGCGAGCATGGTCTCGGAGATGTCCACGCCGACCACCCTGCCCTGCTCGCCCACGGCCGCGGCGAGCAGCGCCGTCGTCGAGCCAGGGCCGCAGCCTACGTCCAGCACGCGCTCACCCGGCGCGGGTGCGGCGTGCTCGAGGAGCAGCGCGCTGACGGGTGCGAGCCGGCGCTCCATCTCGTCCGCGATGCGGACCCATTTGGGGCCGACCTGCTCGTCCCACCGCTCCCGCTGCTCGGCGTTGGTCTCGGCCATGGGGGTGTCTCCTCGGGTTGGCTTGCATCAATGCACGTGCTGCCTGATCGTGCTATGGTGGCACGGTGTTGGCGGGGACGGGCCGCAAGCTCCCGGCGCACAGGGTGGAGAGCATCGTGTCAACGATGTCGGAAGTCTATGACGCGTTCATCGAAGCCGGCGCCAGCGAGGAGAAGGCCCGCAGGGCAGCGGAGACGCTCGCGAACTACGATGATCGGTTCAATCGTTTGGAGCGCAAGATCGACACAACCAAGTCCGACCTGGAGCTTCGGATAGAGGGGCTGAGCGGACGCGTGACGCTGCTGCAATGGCAACTCGCCGTGTTGATCGGCGGCGTGGCAGCGCTGGTCATCAAGGCTTTCGCGTAGTCTTACCTACGGCCCCGGCTCTCGATCGCTACGCGCAGTCTCGCGTCGTGGCCGGGGAGCCGGATCAGGGTTGCGGCGGGCCGGTGCCGGGGCGCAAAGGTGCCGATACGGGGTGGTCGGTGCGCCCTGCTCGTGTGCTTGCGCCTGTGCTTGCTCTGGGGGGCGCGGGCGCAGAGGCCGCACATCTCGCTTGGGACGCCCTCTTGCGCGCTTCCTTGCGCCTTTGGGGGCGTGCGGTGCTGCCAGAGCTGGGCGTCGGACAGGGTGGCGAGAGCTGTGTCGTGGCGGATGCTCGCGATGAGGTCGGCGAGTGACTGCTCGTCGAGGTCGTCGTCGAGGTCTTCGTCGGCGTCGAAATCGGGTCCTCGGGGCGCTCGCACGGCTCGGCGTAGAGGGCGTCGGTCTCGGCGGAGGTGTGCCGCTCCTTGCGGCGCTGCTTGGGCGCTCCCGGTGGGCACTCCTGCAGGTGGAGCTTCGGGCGGGGCGCTTCGCGGCTGGGGTCGGTGAGCTTGCGGGCGAGCGCGATGGTGCGGCGGACGTGCGGGTGATGCGGTCGAAGGTGATGGTTGGGTCGGGGTGGGGTTCGGTGCTGGGGCTGGTCCTCGGGCTGGCTCTGCGGGGGCGGCGGAGGTTTGCCAGGGCCTGGCGGTGGACGGCCTGGGCGATATCGGTGGCCATGGCGATGAACTTGTGCAGGATCCCGCGGTAGTATTGGGCGTCCTCGTCGCGCTGGCTGGCGCGGTCTGCTGGGTCGAGGAGGGCGGGGCTGGAGGACATCGGGGAGGATAGGCGGGTTTCTCGCCGGCAGGGTCAAGAGGTGATTGGGTTTCGTCACGGGAGGGGTGGCGGGCATGGGCCGGCCTGGTCAGCATTAGCCAGCAACCGGCGCATCCGGGTTGCCGGCGGCGAGGGCGGCCATGTATGCCAGGATCAGGTCGCGCGAGCGGAACCGCCCCCAGCGCTCGCGCTCCTCGCGCTCGACGATGGGGAACGTGCCGAGCACGTAGGCGGCGTCGTCGCGATCCAGGCCGTAGAGGTGGAAGAAGAGGGCGTCGAGCCGCGCCCGGCGGCGCAGCCGGTCCTCCTCGTCCCAGGCGAAGGGCGGCCCCTCATGGCCCTGGTCGCGCGCGAAGGCTTCCATGTCGTGCGAGACGTAGGTGAGGCGCAGCACGTCGTCGCGGATGATCTGCTCGGCGGTCTTGGAGCCGAAGCGCCGGGCGTAGGCGCCGGGCAGGACGAAGGGAAGTTGCTCGACGATGTAGAAGTTGACGTGCTGTCCTTGGACCTTCTGGCGCGCGACGTAGTCCGAGCGCGAGGGCGTTGACGTTCGCGAGGAGGAGCGGCGAAGGCGGGGCAGGTTTCCACGCCGTCCCCCGGCAGCAGGCGCCGCCCAGTCGGCGGTGCCCGCTACCTCGAAGCGTTTTTGATCGGCTTCCCACGAGCCGGCCTTACCCTTCGGCACATCGGGAGCGAGCGGAGGCCCTTGGCTAACGCATCAAGCCGCTGCAAATCACGGGCCTCGCGTCCAGATCGTCAAAACCTGCCAGCCTGCCTCCGTGAGCGCCCGAGTGTGAGCAGCATCACGCACGCGGTTGCGTGCCAGCTTCGGTGCCCAGTAGTCGAGCCGAGAGGTTGGCGCGTGGGAGAGCGCACATCCATGGACGTGCCAGAAGCACCCGTGCACGAACACCACTGCTTTCCGGGAGGGGAAGACGAGGTCCGGCCGGCCGGGCAGGTCCTGCCGGTGGAGGCGGAAGCGGAGGCCGACAGCATGGAGATGGCGCCGGACCTTCATCTTTCCGGAAACAGTATCGCGGGCTCCTGATCCGGCTCATGGACGCGCGGAGCGCTTCGCCGGAGGTAGTGGTTGTTGACCTCGGCTGAAATCTCCGCCTTTCTCCAATCTGGCGGCGGGCCTCTTTGATGCGTGGCGGACGCAGCAGGCTGCCGACCTCGTCGGCGCGGGAACGGGGCTTTGTTGTTTGGCATGGTTGAACTCCAGCATGTTGATCGATCGTCTACTGGTTTTTGTCATTGCGAGCGAAGCGAAGCAATCCAGCAAGACAGAGAAAGGCTGGGATTGCTTCGTCGCTGCGCTTCTCGCAATGACGCCTAGTGTTTCGCCCCGCCGGATACCCCGAGGAACCGTTCCAGCACGCCGGGGTCGGCGATCAGGTCGGCGCTGGCGGCCTCATGCACGATGGCGCCGCGGTCGAGGATGACGCCCCGTCGGTGAGGCAGGATCTTCTCGGCTTCTGCTCGACGATGATTCGCAGCAGATGCCGCCGCGCGGGTGAGGTCCGAGCGCCGCGAGCAATTCGTCGACGATGATCGGCGCCAGGCCCTCGGTCGGCTCGTCGAGCAGCAGCAGCTTCGGGTTCAGCACCAGCGCGCGGCCGATCGCCAGCATCTGCTGCTCGCCGCCGGAAAGCTGGCGGCCGCCGTTGCGGCGGCGCTCCTTCAGGCGCGGAAACATCTCGTAGACCTGTCCAGCGTCCAGGGCCCGGCCGTGCGCGACGGCGGTGAGGTTCTCCTCGACGGTGAGCGAGCGGAAGATGTCGCGCTCCTGCGGCACCCAGCCGATGCCGGCGCGCGGCGCGCGCGTGCGGCGGCAGCGCGGTGATGTCGCCGCCGCCGAGCGACAATGCGGCCACCCGATGGCGGCGTGGTGACGCCGATCAGCGAATTGATCAGCGTCGTCTTGCCGACGCCGTTGCGGCCGAGCAGCGCCAGCGACTGGCTTTCCGGCAGTGAGCGACAGCTTCGGAGCGACGACGCGCCTCGCCGTAGCCGGCGCGCAGATCAGTCGCTCGAGCACGGCGCTCAGCCATTCGTCGCGCGTAAGACGTACCGTCGTTTAGTGCAGGCCTGGAGATGGACGCTGTCGACTGGGCGATGAGGCGTTCGCTCATGCTCGCCTCCCCGAGATAGCCGCCTTGACGCGCGGATCGCGGCGATCTCGGCCGGCGGCCTTCCACAGCAGCGCGCCGCGACCAGCACGGAAATGCGGTCGCGAAACGAGAACACGAGGTCCATGTCGTGCTCGATCAGCAGGATCGCGACGTCGGCGCGGCAGCGCGGCGAGCGCGGCGAGAATGTCGTGGCGCTCCTCCTCCGGCACGCCGGCGGCGGGCTCGTCGAGCAGCAGCACGCGCGGCCGGCAGGCGAGCGCCAGCGCGATCTCGAGCAGCCGCTGCTTGCCGTAGGCGAGGCGTCGCGGTGCGGCTCGGTCCATAGACGTCGGCGAGGCCGAAGCGGCTCGAGGCAACTCCTCGATCTCGGCGACGACCTCGCGCGCTGCCGCCGGCGCGGCGCCAGAAGTCGCTGCCGCGCGCCCTCGCGCTCGGAAATGGCGAGGCCGAGCGGTCTCGGCGGCGTCAGATCGGGGAAAAGCTGGTTGATCTGGAACGTGCGCGCGAGGCCGAGCCGCACGCGCTTGCTCGCGCGACAGCGCCGTGACGTCCTCGCCCTCCAGCAGACCGCGCCCTCGCTCGGCTTGAGCACGCCGGTCAGCAGGTTGATCAGCGTCGTCTTGCCGGCGCCGTTCGGGCCGATCAGCGCCTGCCGCGCGCCCGGCGCGACCGAAAGCGAGACATCGTCGGTCGGCGACGAGGCCGCCGAAGCGGCTGCACCAGGCCGCGCGCCTCCAGCGCGGCGCGCTCATGGCCGCGCTCCTCCGAGCAGCGGCGCGCCAGCCGCTGCGGCCAGTCGAGCCGGACGACGAGGTAGGCGCAACAGCGCCCAGCGCGCGCGATGCCGCTCGCGGCCGACCAGCACCAGCACCACCAGCAGGCGCCGATCCAGAACTCCCAGTATTCCGGCGTCGCGCGCGAGACACGTCGCGGATGACGATGAACACGCGGCGCCGATGATGCCGCCGTAGAGACAGCCGGCGCCGCCGATGATCAGCATCAGCATCACGTCGGCCGAGCGGTGGAAATCGAAACAGGTCGAGCGAGACGATCTGCGTGGTCTGCGCCAGCAGCGCGCCGGCGATGCCGGCATAGGCCGCCGCGATCGCATAGATCGCGACGAGCCGCCGATGCGATCGGGATGCCGAGCGCGCCGGCGCGCAGCCGGTTCTCGCGCACGCGCGCAGCGACAGGCCGAACGGCGAATGCGCGATGCCGCCGCGCCACGCAGAACAGCAGGAACAGCACGGCGAGGCTGTAGACGTAGCGCGTGCGCTGGCCGAAGATGTCGATGGAGAAGAGGCCGAACAGCGGCGCATGCGCGAAGCTTGAGGCCGTCGGCGCCGCCGGTGAGGTCGGCGAACTTGGTTGGCGAGTTCGCCGCAGCATCAGCGCGACGCCCAGCGTCACCATCAGCCGCGTGAGATCGGCGCCGCGCAGCAGCAGGGCGCGGTGGCGAGGCCGAGCGCCGCGGCGGCAGCGCCGGCGACGCCAGGCCGAGCAGCGGATCGTCGATAGCCGGCTTGGCGAGGATCGCCGCGGTATAGGCGCCGAGGCCGAAGAACGCGGCGTGGCCGAGCGAGACGATGCCGGCGTAGCCGAGGATGAGATCGAGCGACAGCGCGAACAGGCCGAGATCAGCGATCTCGTTGATCAGGCGGCGCGCGAGGGGAGCAGCGAAGATCGCGGCGAGCAGCGCCAGCCAGAACGCGATCTCCCGCCAGCGCCAGCGCGCGCGCCGCCGCAAGATGCGCTGAGCTGGCGCAGACGGCGCGCGAGCTCATGGCCGCCTCATCGCTCGCCCGCGGCGAACAGGCCGTGCGGCCGCAAGATCAGCGATCGACGACCATCACGGCATAGATGATGAAGGCGCCGATCGCGGGCACGTAATATTTGCCGGCGACGTCGAGCACGCCGAGCAGCAGCGCGCCGAGCAGCGGCCCGAGGATGCCGTTCGGGCCGCCGATGGTGACGACGATCAGGAAGTAGATCATGAATTTGAGCGGAAAGCTGCGGATCGATGCCGCCGAGCATCTCGCCGCCAGCGCGCCGCCGAGGCCGGCGAGCCCGCTGCCGACCGCGAAGGTGACGGCGAACAGCGCGGTCGACGTTGATGCCGAGGCCCGAGGCGACGCGCGCGATCGTCGACCGCGGCGCGCAGTCGCGCGCCGAAGCGCGTGCCGACGAGGAAGAGCTGCAAGCGCCGCCGCGATGGCGCCGCAGAGCAGGATCGATGAACAGCCGATAGACGCCGATGCCGACGCCGCCAAGTTGAAGCGGCCCTGCAGAGCAGGCCGGCAGGCTGATCGGCTGCGCTGCTGATCGCCGAGCAGATAATTGGCGCCGGCATCGCCATGAAGACGAGGCCGATGGTGAACAGCACCTGATCGAGCGGGCTCGCGCCATAGAGCCGGCGATAGAGCGTGCGCTCCAGCACGACGCCGACCAGCGCGGCGGATGAGGAAGGCGAGCGGCAGCGTCGCCAGGAACGGCACGCCCGCAGCGGTTCATCAGCAGCGACGGCGACATAGCCGCCGAGCCATGGCGAAGGCGCCGTGCGCGAGGTTGATGAAGTTCATCAGCCCGAGCGTGACCGCGAGGCCGCGCGCTGAGCACGAACAGCAGCATGCCATAGGCGACGCCGTCGAACAGGATCGTGCAGCAGGGAGGTCACCTAACCACCGTCATGGCCGGGCTGAAGCGCGAAGCGCGTCTTCGCGCAGATGTCCCGGCCATCCACGTATTGCAGTATTGCAAAATGCTGCAGAGTTACGTTTATTTTCTGACGAATAGGCCAAACGGCATTCTCTATGTCGGAGTAACTAGCAACCTGATCCGACGAATCTTTGAACCTCGCGAAGGTGCGGTTGAAGGATTCACCAAACTGCATGGCCTGAAATATCTTGTCTATTTCGAAGTGTTTGACGACATATCCGGTCCGGCGATCCAGCGCGAACGGAATATCAAGCATTGGCCAAGGGCCTGGAAGGTCAGAAAGATCATGATCTGAACACCCCGAATGGGGAAAGATATGTACCAGACCATTGTGACCTAAGACGTGGATGGCCGGGACAAGCCCGGCCATGACGATGTTGCGGGCCATCGGTGTCGCGCACCCGACGGCCCTTCGGGCCGCCACCCTTCCCTTCACGGGGCGGGACAACGCCGTCGCCCCCTATTTCTTCGTTTTCCCGGGGTCCTTGATGTCGTTGAATGTTCTCGAACTCGACATTGTAGAGTTCGCCATTTTCTTCTCGACCTTGCGAATATAGACATTCTGCACGATGTCGCGGGTCTGCGGATCGATCGAGATCGGTCCGCGCGGGCTCTCCCAGGCCATGCCTTTCATGGCGGCGATCAGGGAGTCGCCATCGGCCGTTGCCGCCGGTCTTTTTCAGGGCCTCGTAGATCAGGTGCATGCCGTCATAGCCGTTCACCGCCATGAAGCCCGGCCGCTGGCCGTAAGCCTTTTTGTAAGCGTCGACAAAGTCCTTGTTCATCTGCGAGGGATGATCGGCCGAATACATATGCGCTGTGACACGTCGCCAGGCGCTCGGCGCCGTCACAGCGCATATGTATTCGGCCAATAATGCTCCGCAGATGAACAAGGACTTTGTCGACGCTTACAAAAAAGGCTTACGGCCAGCGGCCGGGCTTCATGGCAGTGAAGCAAGCATGCACCTGATCTACGAGGCGTTGAAAAAGACCGGCGGCAAGGATGACGGCAATTCGCTGATCGCGGCGATGAAGGGGATGGCGTGGGAAAGCCCGCGCGGACCGATCTCGATCCGATCCCGAGACCCGCGACATGGAGCAGAACATCTACATCCGCAAGGTCCGGGAGAAAAACAGCGAGAGCTTTGTACAACGTCGAGTTGGGAGAACCTCAAGGACATCAAAGAGCCGGGCAAAACGAAGAAATAGGGGGCGAGGGCGTTTGTCCCGCCCCTGTAAGGGAAGGGTGGCGGCCCGAGGGCCGTCGGGGTGCGCGACAGCCGATGGCCCGCAACATCGTCATGGCCGGGCTTGTCCCGGCCATCCACGTCTTAGGTCGCGATCGTTGTTGGTACAGATCCTTCCATTCGGGGCTGTCAATCATGATCTTTCTGACCTTCCAGGCCCTTGGCCAATGCTTGATCTGCCGTTCGCGCTGGATGGGCGGACCGGGATGTCGTCAAATCGATACGAAATAGACAAGATATTTCAGGCCATGCAGTTTGGGTGAATCCTTCAACCGCACCTTCCGCGAGGTTCAAAATTCGTCGGGATCAGGTTGCAGTTTACTCCGACATAGAGAATGCATTCGGCCTATTCGTCAGAAAATAAACGTAACTCTGCAGCATTTTGCAATATTGCAACGTGGATGGCCGGGACATCTGCGCCGAGACGCGCTCCGCGCGGCCAGGCCATGACAGTCGTAACCAACCTGTGCTTCACGATCCTGTTCGACGGCGTGGCGACCGGCATGCTGCTGTTCGTGTTGGCGTACGGGCTCGCGGTGACGCTGGGACTGATGCGACTTCGTCGATCTCGCCCACGGCGCCTTCGCCATGGCCGGCGGCTATGCTTGCGCCATTCTGGTGAACCGCCAGGGCTGGCCCGTTCATGGCGGGGCTCCCGATGCGCGTTCATCGCCAGCGCCGCCATCGGCGGCGGTGATCGAGCGCTCGCTCTATCGCCGTCTCTATCGGCGGCCGCATCTCGATCAGGTGCGTTCACCTTCGGCCTCGTCTTCATAGCAGTGATCTGGTGGGACTACGGTGATGGGCTCGTCGCAGTCCTTCATCAACCTGCCCGACGTGCTGAAAGGGCAGATCCAACTATCGGCGTCGGGGTCGGCCGTTACCGGCTGATGATCATCGTGGTCTCCGGCCTTCTCACGGCGGGATTGCGACTGATCCTGTCGAAGCGAGATTCGGCAGTCGGCTGCCGCCACCGTCGACGATCCGCGCGCCGCCTCGGGCCTCGGTCGATGTGCCGCAGGTTTTAGCCTTCACGTTCGCGTTCGACTACGGGCTGGCGGAATTCCGCAGCACGCTCGGCGGCGGGATGCTCGGGATCGATCCGTATTTCCCGCTGAAGTTCATGATCTATTTCCTGATCGTCGCACCGTCATCAGTTGGTCGAGCGTCACCGGGCCGTTCCTCGGCGTCGCTGCTGCTGGGATCGGCGACGTCGCCGGAGAATATTACGTGCCGAAACGCGGCGCCTTCGTGATCTACACCATCATGATCGTGATCCTGATCTGGCGTCCGAACGGCCTCTTCGGCCGCGGCCGCCGCGCGTGAGGCGCCATGAGTGAGCGCGAGCATCTCGCCCGTCACCAAAACCGCTGGTCGACGCGCCCGCTGGCGCTGAAGCGAGAGATCGCGTCTGGCTGCTTGCCGCGCCAGCATCGCTGCAATTCCCGAACCGCTATTCGATCCTGACCGAGATGGCGTCGCTTCGGCTGTTCGCGCTGTCGCTCGACCTGGTCCTCGGATCGCCGGCGTCGTCTCGCTCGGCCACGCGGCTTCCCCGGCGTCGGCGCCTGCAGCCTGCGGCTGTTGGCGGTGCACGGCGTCGTCACCGTACCGGTGCTGGCGCTGATGGCCTCGGCCTCGCCGCTGCGGCGCTCGGTTTCGTCACCAGCTCCTGGTCATTCGCGGCGGGCCTGACGCGGCTGATCGTGACACTCGGCATCGCTTTGTTGTTGCGCGACTCGCAGCGAATAGTCTCCGACATAGCGGGCGGGTTCGACGGCCTCCAAGGCATGGTTGTCGATCCCGTGCTCGGCTTGTTCGCGTCGATATGTACGGCCGGGTTGGCTTTATCTTGTCCCTCGTGGTGCTTTCCTACTGTTTAGTGGCGCGGCGCATGGTGTCTCTCGCCGTTCGGCCTCTGCGCTGCAAGCGATCGGCGAACAATCCGCTGCGGGCTGCGGCGTTCGGCATTCCCGTCGATCGTCGGCTGATCGCGATTTGTTCGATCGCGGCGTTCGGTGCAGGGTCGCCGGTGCGCACTATCGACGCGGGCCACGGCGCTGGCTTCGCTCGATGTGTTTTCGTTCGAGCGCTCGGCGGATCTGCTGCTGGTGCTCGTGATCGGCGGCGCCGGCTGTCTCTATGACGGGATGATCGGCGCGGTGGTGTTCGAGCTATTGCAGGACCTGTTCTCGACGCGGACCCGCAAACTGGCAGTCTGGATTGGACTCGTGCTGGTGGTCATCGTGCTGATCGGCCGCACACGGCTGCACGGCTCGGCGCTGTTCGCGCCTAACCTATCATGCGGTAGTCGCCGGCGAGAGGTTCCAGCTGTGCCGAGAGGAAGAGGCGCCATGACCGCCGCGCTGCGGACCGTCGGCCTCGGCGAGCGGTTCAGCGGCTCAAGGTTACGCGCGATCTCTGGCTGTCGATCGAGCGCGCGCCCGCGCCGTCGGCCCCATGGCGCGGCAAAAGCCCCGTGATCAATCTATCACCGGCATGCTGAAGGCCGATGCCGGTCGTCTGCTGCTCGAAGGCGGGAGTCACCGAGCTTGAGTGGACCCGCCGCGTCCGGCGCGGGCTATCGCGCGCCTTCCGGATCAACCAGCTCTACGCCGACCTGACCCCGCTCGAGACCATGGGCTCGCCGCGTCCGGAGCGCTCGGCCACGGCGGCGAGGATGGCGTCGGCTGCCGCACGCCGTGGCGCAACGCGAGATCGCGGAGAACCTCAGCCGTTTCCATCTCGACGACGTCATAGATCGCCCGACCGCAACGCCTCCCTCGGTGAGCAACGGCTGTCGGAGATCGCCATGGCGCTGCCAGCCGACCGCGGTGCTGCTGCTCGACGAGCCCGCCGCCGGCGTGCCGGAAAACGAGCGCCATGACATCCTCGCGGCCACCGACAGCGCTACCGCGCGCGTCACGAGCTCTTGATCGAGCATGACATGGACCTGGTGTTCCTTTCGCCGATCAGAATTGGGGCGGTGATCGTCAACGGCGCGCTCCTGGTGGAAGGCTCGCCCGACCAGGTGGCGCGCGATCCGCAGGTCAAGGCGGTTTATCTCGGCGAGGGACAGGGGATGCGTGACAACAACATCGGTGGTCCTCGCCCTGCTCGACCAGGCGACCGAAACGTCCAGAGCCTTGCGGTAGGAGAGCGCCCGTTTTCCTCACGATGACGACGACCCAGTGCGGAGCGCCCAGATGCTTGAACTGACCGATCTGCGTGCCGGCTAACCCGAAGCCGTGGTACTGCCGAAGCTGTCGCTCAGGCTACCAGAAAGCCAGGTGCTGACGTTGCTCAGCAGCAACGGCACCGGCAAGACCACGCTCATCGATTCCATCGTCCACGTCGTCCGACGCCTGAGTGGAACGTCGACGCTGGGCAGCCACAACATCGCCCGCGCTACGGCGGATCAGCGCGCCCGCGCCGGCATCGTTGGTGCCGCAAGAACGCAACACGTTTCGCTCACTCACGGTGGAAAGAGACGTGACTGCGGTAGCGCGGCCCGGCCCGTGGACCGTGGACAAGGTCTACGCGATGTTTCCGCGGCTGAAGGAACGCCGCAGCAACTTCGGCGATCAACGCTCCAGCGGCGGAACACCGGATGTTGACGATCGGGCATGCGCTGACCTTCAATCCGAAGATGTTGCTGCTCGACGAACTGACGAGGCCTGGCGCCGATCGTCGTGATAAAATGCTCGGGCGCTCCCGACCATCGCCCGCGCCGGCGCCACGCTGCGTCATCGTCGAACGGAAGCCGCAGAGAATCGGAACCCCTCCCCGACCGGGTCGTGATCCTGGAGCGCCGCGCCATCGTGCATGATGCCGCCAGCGCCGACTTGAAAGCCGATCCCGGCATGCTGGAACGGTTCCTCGGGTATCCAGCGGGGCGAAACACTAGGCGTCATTGCGAGAAGCGCAGCGACGAAGCAATGCCACCTTTCTGTGCTCTTTGCTGGATTACTTCCGCTTCACTCGGGATGAAATAAACCTCAGACATGCTGGAGTTCAACCATGCCAAACAACAAAGCCCCGTTCCCGCGCCGATGAGGTCGGCAGCCTGCTGCGTCCGCCACGCATCAAAGAGGCCCGGCGCCAGATTGGAGAAAGGCGGAGGTTAGAGCCGAACCATCGACGACACCTCCCGCGAAGCGCTGCGCGCGTGAGATAAGCCGGTGCAGAAAAACGGGAACGCTAACTTCCAAAAAAGATGAAGGTACGCGGCAAAACGTGGTGTCGGCCTCCGGCTTCCACCTCCGCAGGCCTGCCGGCCGGCCGGACCTCGTCTTCCCCTCCCGGAAAGCAGTGGTGTTCGTGCACGGGGGGGGGGGGGGGGGGGGGGTGTGCGCTCTCCCACGCGCCAAAAACTCGCTCGACTACTGGGCACCGAAGCTGGCACGCAACCGCGTGCGTGATGCTGCTCACACTCGGGCGCTCCGCGGGACGGCTGGCAGGTTTTGACAAATCTGGGAATGCGAGGCCCGTGATTCGCAGCGGCTTGATGCGTTAGCCAAGGGCCTCCGCTCGCTCCCGATGTGCCGAAGGGTAACACCCGGCTCGTGGGAAGCCGATCGAAAACCCTTCGAGGTAGCGGGCACCGCCGACTGGGCGGCGCCTCCCTGCGGGGGACGGCGTGGAAACCTGCCCTGCCTTTGCGCCGCTCCTCCTCGCGAACGTCCAACGCCCTCGGCGCTCGGACTACGTCGCGCGCCAGAAGGTCCAAGGACAGCACGTCAACTTCTACATCGTCGAGCAGCTTCCCTTCGTCCTGCCCCACGCCTGCGCCCGGCGCTTCGGCTCCAA
>CAWBOZ010000004.1:0-57491 GCA_963790535.1 uncultured Alphaproteobacteria bacterium
CGAGGTCGGGGCACGAAGTCGGAAGGTCGTAGGCATCCAACTGGCCAGCCTGGATGAACACCGGCGCCCCGGTGAACGAGCTGAACTCGTAGCCGGGCACATGGTTATAGACCCAGCACACCGGGTAGTTGGGTGCGTGGGCGACGAATTTCAGGGCGCCGCCGGTGTATTGGTTCGTGTAGGGCGCCGTCGCGGTCAGCATGGTCACGACGGCGCCCCAGGAGAAGCCCATGATGCCGATGCGCGACGCATCAATGTGCGGCAGCCCGGCCAGGAACTTCAGTGCTCCGTAGGCGTCCGGCAGCGTCTCGGGCACACCAGCCGGGCGGCCGGTGACGCCGCCCAGCCAGCCGCGGGCGGCCCACATATCAATCTCCAGCGTGGCGATGCCGGCTAGGTTGAGGGCATCGGCGTAGAGCTTGTTTCGGCTGTCAATGCCCGCGGAGCCGTGGACGATCACCACCCGCGGATATTGTCCGCGCCCGTTGCCGGCACCCCAGCTGCCCGGCAATGGTGAGGGGGGTCGGGGCGAGTGACGGGAATGCGACGTCCGAGATGAATGGGACGTCCGGGTTGATCCGCAGGTCCTCTTGCAAGGCCGGATCGCGGTCTTGGGCCTTGGCGGTCGAGACGAAGCGATAGCTGCGGCCGCGAGGAAACCAATGATGCGAAGCATGGGCGGCGATTCTCCCTTGGTATCTCCGTGCGCACCATGCAGCTACGTTCAACGCCCATCAAGTCAGCAATCCAGGGTTCCGCAAATCAGGCCACTCGGGGTCACGCCCCATTTTTCCGGTATTATGTAGCAGCCACACCAAGCGCCGTCTCCCACTAAACACCTGATTCCTATAGCATCTCTGCCCCATCCTGACAACGAGGGCAAGATGACCGAGCACGTTCTATCCGCGCTAGCCAAGCATCGCGCCGAGCTGGCTGGGGAAGCTGACGCGCTGCGGGCGCGGCTCGCGGCCATCACTGCGGATATCAGCCACGTAGATGCCGTGATCCGGCAGTTCGATCCGGACTACGACCTTGGTCGTATCCGCCCCAAGCGCCCGCGGGGGCCGGACGTAGCCAAGCGTGGGGAGCGGAGTTGGGCGATCCTAGCCGTCTTGCGGGAGGCCGGGGGGCCGCTGACCGTGGCGGAGATCACGCGCCGAGTGCTGGCGCGGGACGGCCAAGACGACGGCGACCGGAACGCCATGCCGCGTCTCGCAAAGCGTATCGGGATGACGCTGTGGCGCCAGGCCCAGAGGGGCACGGTGCGCTCGGAACAGGGGCCGTCGCAGCTTATGGTGTGGGATGTTGTAAGGTAGGTAGAAAAGAGTCATCTACTGAAAAGGCAAAAATACTGACTTCGATCTCCGAAGGTGATTCTCCAATTTCATGTCAATAGCGCGCAACCCGAAGGATGATAAACTACAAATCGGTGTAGTGTTGAATGTAGGAAACCAACTTAGCGGAGAGAATGAAATGTTGTTTAGGTTGATAATGCCTCCAAAGGGAAGATCAGAGACCCCCAGGTGTTCTGGTATCGACGGCAAATAGGAGACACGAAACACCTCATCGGCAGCTATTTTAGGTAAAATGCCACCCCAACTACCCTTCCCGAAATCATCTTCTAATTGTTGACATAGAATCTCAAGTGGAATCACCGGAACTACTAAGACGTGATCGTTAAAGAATCTGTCATTGCTTTGGTCTATATCGCATTCATGTGTGAGGACCAGAGCGGGGCCAACTACGGTTCTGTATTCTGCCTTTGCCTCATCCGGCAGGGGGTAAGGGCAATCTCGCAAGATGATCCCCACACCCAGAGGAAGCCCGGACGCCGGGCCATAGAACCTGCCGGGGTCCGTCCTCATATGCTTGGCGCAAAGATCGCGAGCCGCGCTTGACAATTTCTGACAGTGTCTAGGCGACTACCCTAACGGAACGCCGCAGAGCCTGCATAAAGCTCTTCTGTTGCGCGCGGTCCAGGGCGGTGGTTTCAGGTGACGCGATGACGACTGGAAAGCCGATCATTCTGTCAATAATGCTACTCACCAGTCCTGACGGGGCAGTTTGCGGCCAAGTTCCCCTAGATGGCGTAAGCGTAACAGCACTCCCGCTTTGGGGCTTCGTCGTCGTGCCGTATGCCATGGCTGTGTCCATCATCTGGTTCGCCTCCCATAACTAGCCTGATATTAGCTTGCTTTGGATTAACTCCGGGATCAAGCGGAAGAACTCCGCCTTTTCCAAATCGTGTGCTCGGTCAATCCAGGCCATAGTATCATCTATATTAGTTGGTAGCCGAGTATCCGTCGTGCTTAGATCAATGTCGCATAACAGAGTGAAACCAGGAGCAAGCGTGCCTACCACGACATCGGGCGTTGCAATACGCACCGTCATCGAATGAGGGCCGTCCTTCTTCACGTAGTTCAGATTGAGAGATGAAGTTATCTTCTCGCCCTGTAAGGAGACCGCAAGATTAGTGTCGCCTATCCCGTGAATGAAATGCTTCTCGGGGTAGAAAAGGTTGATGTACCGAAACCCCAGTCGCACGAATGAGACACCTCGAGTCTTCTGGTAGATGTGCTCTACAACCTCTCGGATTTCACGCTGGAACGCTGCCCATCCGGGGTATGACGTTGTGATATGATAAGATAGAACGCGCCCCCCCAACTTGACAGCGCGCAGTCCATCTTGGCGACGCAACTCCAAGACCGGCTGGAAACGCAATTCAGCATCAGACTCGCGCATGGCTTGGGGTATGTCGGCTGTCGGCAGACGCGATTGGGCGTAATCCATCCAATGCGCGGCATCAATCAGGCGCCCAACCACAATCTCTGGCAGGTCGGATGTTTCGAAACGCATCTCAACCAACGCCTCAATGATAGCGTCTGGCGTGATGCGGTCAGGGAGTGCCGCGTCAGAGGTAATGGTGGGCATGTGGGATGGCCAAACCTCAGCTGCGCTTCCAGAGGATATCATACTTTGCGATTCGCATATACCAAGTCCCACAGCGATCTATCTTGGGTCAACCTTCTTGGCCTGATCGACCGCCGCTGCCTACCGCTGCCAGTAACCCGCCCACTGCCGCGACACCGGATGCGCGAGCGCCGCGCCCGCAGCGGCCTCGTGCAGCGCCCCGTTCGCTTGGCGCCGGGTGTCCTCACGCCACGCCATCTCAACGGCGTAGGCGGCGAGATATTTGCCCGAGATGTGATGGTGCTGGCCCATCTCGGCGCGGCGGAGACGGGCGAAGTAGCTCTCCGCCTGGTTCGTGCAGGCGTTGTCGAGGGAGAACGCAACCGAGTGGTTGATCCGCTTCATGTCGAAGAAGGCGTGCAGGGCATCCCAGCCGCCGGCCTCGTCCGCATGGACCGTAGAGCCAGGAGCGACGTGAGCGCGGATGAAGGAAGTGCTCTCGCTCTCCTTGGCGACCACGAAAGGCAGCGTCCGGCCCCCGCGCTCGCGCGCGACGACAACGGACTGGCGCTTGCCGCTCTGGTTCTCGGGAAGCCGCCGGTCCTGCCTGTTCTCTTTCCGGTTCTCCTGCCGGGTGTGCCCGCCAAAATATGCCCCGTCCACCTCGACGGTGCCGGACAAGGCAACCTCGACCTGCTCCGCCGCAATGGCCTCCCGGAGCTTATGAGCCAGCACGAACGCGGTCTTGTATTGCACGTCGAGATCGCGCCCGAGCTGCAAGGCGGAGATGCCCTTCACGGCATTCACGAACAGGGCGATAGCGGCGAGATAATCCCGGATCGGCAGCTTGCGCGAGGCGAAGATGGTGCCGCTCGTGACCGAGAACTGATGGTTGCACGCCTTGCACTTCCAAATCTGCCGCGCCGCGTAGGTGTAAACCGCCGTGCAGCGGCAGCGGGGGCAGAAGGCTTCACCCCCGTTGTCGGCCCAACGGATCGCCACGAAGCAGGCGTGCGCCTCATCGTCGCTCATCCGCATGATCGCCTTGAGGCTCAGGGAGCGGGCCTTGGCGGAGAGGAGGAAGTGTGTTGCCCTCGCCCACGCATTATGCGTGAGCGTTTACGCATAGTCTAGTGCGTTAGTGGTTACGCATGTTTGGGCATCGGTAAATAAATTGTGAGCTGCACCGGCCCCTGCCCGAACTCCGCCGCTACCCTCTCCTTAAGCTCGCGAATGTCCCGGCACTGCGTAGCGATGCCGATGACCTTGTAGATGTGAGGGATAAGAGCCTTCAAACCCACGTCCTGAGTGAACCAACTGTGATAGTTGCTCCCGTGATAGGGTTTAGGCTTGTTCTCCTTGAGGTATTTGGCGATCTCTGGATCAAGAGCATTGTAAACTAGATCCATAACCAAGTGGCCCCACCACTTCGGGCGCTTGTGAAGTGAGCCTTTCCATTTGGTCAGTCGCCCGAATTGTTCCCAAAGCTCGTCCGGAAACGTCTTCTCCCATTCTCGCAACTCTTCCGCGATGAATGCACGCAGCTTGACTTGCAAGGCATCTTGGGCACGCTCGTATTGATAGCCTGTCGCTTCATCTATCTGCGCAATGATACCAACCCTGAGAAACGCCGTGCTCAGGATGGCGCAGACGGTTGCGATCTCACGCTGCCGGTCGGTTTTGAGGGCGCCCGCCCCGAGTGCCTGCACGTAGCCTGTCAAGATGGCTTCAAACTGATCAGCAGTGATTCCCCGACCCCTAAGTTGCGTGCCGGGGATGAAAAAGTCCTTGGTTTCGCCCAGGACTAAATCACTGTCAACAAAGCCTTTTAGGCCCTGAATGCTCAGATATTCGCCCAGGTTGCCGGAGTCCTGCCCCGTGATCGCCTTGACGGCACTGCGCTGGCTCAGAACCCGGTCGCCGGTGTCAAGCACGTAAACATCAACCGGAGTGCCACCAAGCTCTATGACGCCGCGGTGCTTAGCGAAGGGTGAAGGGGGCATAAGCTCGCCCTCTAGCGCCTCGGAAGCGACCTCGGGCGCCGCGAGGGCTTGCGGCGCTTTGGCCCATCGTGCTGATGCCGCCGCCTTAGCAGACAGCGCACGCTGCTCCGGTGTCATCCTGGCCGCTCGAACCGCGCCGCCCTTCCGACCGCCCCGACGCCCCATTTCAGCGGCGGCTTGGTTCTTAACAGGTTGTTCGCTGGATGAGATGGCAGGCATATCGCTCTGCGGCCCGTCCTGTTTGCCTGGTCGCTTACGCATTCGGCACACTAGGGTTTGCGTGAGCGGTAACGCAAGAGGTAGCTGCAAATCAGCTTAGGTGTGCTTGCTACATAATACCGCATTTTTCCGTCATTCCCTAATGTTGTATCTGCTAGCGTTCCTTTGGATAGGCTCGACTGGCAGGCGACTGCGGTCGCAGACAACCTTATGCGGTGCCAGATCGCGCTCCCCTGCGAATGTTGCAGCATGACCGCTTCCTGAGCGGTCTATTTGGGAGGAAGAATAATGGCGAACGCCTGGACAGCTACCGGCACCGTCGAGCAGCGCGACCAGATCGTCGTGCACAGGATCGGGACTGCGGACCTCAGGGATGCTCTCGCCAAGGGAGTGGCCGACTTCCTGGCCATCCCGACCCAGTTGGTGTTCCTCTGCATCCTCTACCCGATCATCGGCCTGGTCGCGGCGCGGTCGGCGGCCAGCGGCGACGTTATGCCGCTGCTCTTCCCGCTCATCAGCGGCTTCGCGCTGGTCGGTCCCGTCCTGGCGGTCGGTCTCTACGAGATCAGCAAGCGCCGCGAGGAGGGCTTGCCCGCGTCCTGGCTGAACGCCTTCGACGTTCTCCGGTCTCCGGCCCTGTTCTCGGTCCTGGTGCTCGGGGTGATGCTGTTCATGATCTTCGTCGCGTGGCTGGCTGCCGCGAGCACCATCTACGCGCTGACCATCGGTGGCCCGGCCCCGGCCTCGTTCGATGGCTTCGCGCAGCAGATCATGGCGTCCCCGTCCCGCTGGTCCCTCATCGTCGTGGGCAACGCGGTGGGAGCCGCCTTCGCGGTGCTTGTCCTCATCCTGGCGGTCGTGTCCTTCCCGATGCTGATTGACCGCAACGTCGGCCCGGCCGTGGCCGTGGCAACGTCGGTCCGGGCAGTTCTCGCCAATCCGGTCACGATGGCCTTGTGGGGACTGATCGTCGCCGTCGTGCTGCTGCTCGGGTGCCTGCCGCTGTTCATCGGCCTCGCCGCCGCGCTGCCGATCCTGGGCCATGCGACCTGGCATCTCTACCGGAAGGTCGTGACCTACTATTGACGCCCAGCCCGCGTCGCGCCCGCCGCGGCCGGCATCCCTAGCCGTCGCGGGCGCGAGCGGCATTAGGCCGCCTTCTTCGCCACCGTGCTGTGATAAACCGCCGTCTCGAAATTCATGTAGCCAGTGAACGACGTAGGGTCCGTGAACGGGAAGATCCGCGTCGCCCAGAAGCCGCCGAGGCCGCTCTGCCGTTCAATCCAGTAGAACAGGTTGGCGAGGCCCGCCCAGCCGAGTGCCCCAGCAGGGCGGGAAGATCTCGATTCCTCCCAAGGCAGTCGTCGCCCAGGGCCATTCGCATTAGCGCGCCATCAGCCCCAACTCCTGCCGGTAGCGCCGGAAGCACGCGGCGCCGCATTCAAGCCGCATCAGCGCACCCTCCGCGATGGCGGGTGCACGCGCCGGGTCGGAGGCGACGAGCGGATGGATCGCCTCGGCGTTCCAGGCCGCCGAGTGCTTGATGTCCAGCACGGCGTGCAGGTCGAAATAGTGACGGTCGTCGGCCGGCACGCCCAGGCGCTTCAATCCCTGCGCCACCAGCGCCGCGCGGCCTGGTGCCGTCTGCTCGATGGCGCCCATCGCACCCATGGACTGGTAGGTGTAGCGCCGGTTCGCGGCCAGCCCAGCCATGGTGTTGGCGAGCGCGAGCAACTCCCAAACCGTCGTCTCGACGCTGGGCTGCAGGCCCAGCTTATGGGCAAGCACCTCCAGCATGGGACCGTGCATCCCCTTGGGGTTGCCGCGGCCCATTTCGTCCCAGTAGTTGCGCGCGACCTCCAGCTTCGCCTGCTCGGGCAACTTCACCTGAGTCAGCGCGCACAGATCATCGAATCCAGCCTCGCCGGCGACCTCTTGGGTGAGGAACCAGCGCATCTCGTCCATGGTCGCTTCTTCGGCGAGCCAGGGAAAGAGGGAGTCGCCCTGGCCAGGGCCGCTTCGGTCCAGCTCCTCGAACCAGGCCACGAAGTCATCCGCGTCCGTGGGGGCCTCGGTTGCGCGTGCAGCGACTTGGGTGCGGGCTGTTTCCAGGAACTCGCCCTCGACCCGTAGGCCCTCGGCCAAGTCCTCGATGTCGTCGCGCCAACGCGCCGTGGGCAGGGCGGGCGCGAAGCGCCGGGCGTTGAAGGCGGCGAGATGCTGGTGCAGCCTATCGTTCTCCGCCCCGGTTGGGGCGGGCTTGATCGTTCCCTCGGGCATCGGCGATTACCTCGTCTTGTTGGCTGTGAGCACCACGGCGGCGATGCAGTCGGCATCCCGATACGCACCCTCGGCGAGTTCCTCGCCGAACACGTCCGGGTCCACTTCCTCGTAGGTCCAGTCCAGGCCTGCTGCGGCAAGTTGGCCCGTTGCGGCGGCACGGAAGGGGTTCTCCCCGTTCACGACGGCGGCACCGGTGTAGAGCAGCAAGGTTCCGCCCGGCGCGAGCCGGTCGCACGCGGCCCGGACGATGTCCAATGACAGTTCCGCGCCCAACGGGCCTCCGCCGTGGCGGTAGGCGCGGGACGCCGGGTCCACGAGGTAGGGTGGGTTGGCGACGACCAGATCGAAATGGCCGTCCACATCGCCCAGCAGGTCACTGCGGCAGGTGATGACAGGAGCGTCCGCGAGGGCCGCATTGATGCGCGCGAGGCGGAGCGCCGCCGGGTTGATGTCCACCGCCAGGATTTCGGCGCCGGGCAGGGCACGCGCGAGGAGCACGGCACCTGGCCCGGCGCCGCAGCCCAGGTCCACCGCCCGACGCACGGGGGGTGCCCGCCGCTCCAGGTGCGCCGCGATGGCGCGGGCGAAACGGTAGGTATCCGGCCCGAAGAACACCGCGTCCGTCGCCGCCGTGGGGTAGGCGGAGTGCAGGAATAGGAGGTTCTGTAGAGTAGAGAGCCGCACCAGGCTGCGCCAGCTTTCGCCGTGCGGCTCGGCGGCGCCTGCATCCTGCATCAACGCGAACAGGCCCGGCGGCAGGACGTCCGGATGGAACGGCCGGCTCCAGCCGAACACGCCACGAAGGTCGCGCGCCCAGGCGTTTTCCGGGCGGGCGTTGACGCGGGCATGGGTGGCAGGGGTGACAGTGGTGAAGTGGTAACCGGTCTCCTGGACGGCGCGGGCGAGGCGGAAGAGTGCATCGTCGGAGGGCGGGAGGGACTGGTTCATATGAGGCGGGGAACGCGGGTGGGAGTAGGGGGTTGCGACTTCATCCCGAGGCGGAGTCGTTGTAACAGATGTTGTAATGCTCCATCCATGTGCGATATATCGCACATGAAGGAGGTTTCTTATGGCCGCACTCAAGCTGACCAGCATCGGCAACTCGGTGGGCGTGATCCTGCCCAAGGAGTTGCTCGTGAAGCTCGGCATGCAGAAGGGCGATACGCTCTATGCGGTCGAAACGCCCGACGGCTTGAAGCTCTCGATCAGCGATCCGGAGCACGATGCGCAGATGGAGGTCGCCCGGCGGCTCATGCACAAGTGGCGCAACGTGCTGCGCGAACTCGCGAAGTGACGACCTGGCTCAGTGAGCGGATCGTTCTCGACCTTCACGACGAGCAGTTGGCCCGGCATGGAGGCGCCTCCGGCGTCCGTGACCTGGGCCTGCTGCAGAGCGCGCTCGCCCGGCCGCTGAACCTCGCGAGCTACGGCGAACCGGACGTGGCCGACCTCGCCGCGTCCTACGCCGTTGCCATCGCGCGCAACCACCCGTTCGTGGACGGCAACAAGCGCGCCGCGTTCATGGCGATGGTGCTGTTCCTCGCGCTTAACGACATGGAGCTTGAGGCGTCGGAACCGGAAGCTACCGTCGCCATGCTCGATATGGCCGCCGGGCAACTCACCGACACGGAGTTCACCCTCTGGGTGCGCGAGCACGCGCAGCCGCGGGGTTGACGCGCCGACCGCCGGGCCGCACCTACCCTTCACCATGCCCGACCCCTTCGTCCAGCCCGAGGAACCCACCGCCGCCGAGGCCGTGGAGGCGATCAGCGACGATCTCGCCGTCTTCGACGACTGGATGGAGCGCTATGCCCACCTGATCGAGATGGGCCGCAAGCTGCCGCCCTTCCCCGAGGCGTGGCAGGACGACGCGCATCGCGTGCCGGGCTGCCAGAGCAAGGTGTGGATGGAGGCGGAGGAGCGGGGCGACCGGCTCTATCTCGCCGGCGCCTCCGACGCCGCCATCGTCTCGGGGTTGGTGGCGCTGCTGCTGCGCGTCTATTCGGGCCGGCCGCCTGCGGAGATTCTCGCGACCGATCCCGTGTTCCTGAAGGATCTCGGTTTGCTGGAAGCCCTCTCGACCAATCGCGGCAGCGGCGTCGCCAGCATGGCCCGGCGCATCCGCGAGGTCGCGTCCAGGAGGCCACCGCCTGACCTTCTCCGCCAGCACCCGCGTCGGCCTCTGCATCGCCGCGTTCTTCGCGGCGGCGGCGATCAGCGTCGCCTACCTGCCGCTCTGGTTCGCAGATCGAGGCCTGACGGCGGCGCAGATCGGCGAGGTCCTTGGCCTGTCCGCGCTCCTGCGCGTCATGGTGACTCCGCTCTGGGGACAGGCAGCGGACGCCATCGGGCACCACCGGGCGGCACTCGCGGGCGCAGCACTCGTCGCCATGGCGGCGGCGCTGCTGTTGCCCGCCATGCCGCTGACAGCCCCCTTGTTCGCGGCGGCTTGCGTCCAGGGCGTCACCGCGGCGACCCTGACGCCGCTTGGGGACGCGGTGGCGCTGCCGCTCGCGGATGCGGGGCGGCTCGACTACGGGCGGACGCGCGCTTGGGGGTCGGTCAGCTACATGGCTGCCGCCGCGGGCGGAGGCGCGCTGCTCGGCGCGATGGGAACCGGTGCCGTGCCACCGACCCTCGCCGTGGGCTACGCACTAGCGGCCGTCTTCGGCCTGCTGATGCCCGAGGCGCCGCACGCAGCCCCAGTTCCGCAGGAGCGGGCCAGCCCGTTCCGCCTGCCGGCGTTCCGGCTCGCGGTGCTCGCGAGCGCTCTGATCCAAGGGGCGCACGCCGCCTACTACGGCTTCGCGGCCCTGCGCTGGCGCGCGGCCGGGATCCCGGACGGGATCGTGGGCCTGCTCATAGCGGAGGGTGTGATCGCTGAGATCGCCTTGTTCGTGTGGGGCAGGGGCCTCGTCGAGCGGATCGGGCCGGGGCGGCTCACGATGCTCGCAGCCGGCATCTCGGCCGTGCGCTGGGTCGTGCTCGCCTACGTCGTGAACCCATGGCTGCTCGCGGGGGCGCAGGTGATGCACGCGGGCACGTTCGCGTTCCAGCATCTCTCGGCGATGCTGGTGCTGCGCCAGGTGGGCGGGCGCCGCGCGGCTACGGCGCAGACCTGGCTCGCGGCGCTCGGGGGATCGCTGCCAACCGCCGGGCTGACGTGGCTCGCGGGCCAACTCTACGGGCGCGGCCCCGCGTTCGCGTTCCTGGCGATGGCAGGCGTGGCAGTGCTGGCGTTGCCGGTAGGGGCACGGTTGCGTGGGCCTCTGCGTGGCTGATCGGGCGTGGATCGGAGTGTTGACGGTTCATTAGCTAACGTGTAGCTAGGCCGAAAGAGGCTCCTATGCGAATCGTCAACGTTCACGAGGCCAAGACAACGCTATCTGCCCTGCTCGCGGCCGTGGAGCAGGGCGAAGAGGTCGTGATCGCCCGCGATGGCAAGCCCGTGGCGAGGCTCTGTCGTTTCGGCAGCGTGAACCGCAAACCTGGCGCTTGGACATCAGACCCCGCTTGGGCGGCTTTTGAGTTCGACGCCTCGGCGTTCGCCCCGCTCACCGACGAGGAGATGCGCGCCGAAGGCTGGATGTGAGCACCTTCGCCGCCGACGCCTGCGCGATCATCGCATTCTATGGGAAACCGCAGGCGATGGGACCCGATAGCCTCGCGGCGATGCGCAACGGCGAAGTCCTCGTCGCACCGATCACGATTTGGGAGATCGCGCGCAAAATTGCGATTGGCAAGCTTCCACCGCTGCCGACGAGTGGCCGGACCCTCGCGGCGTTCCTGCGGATCGAGGGGTTCGCATCGCTCGACTTCACATGGGCCGACGCCGAGACCGCCGCGATGCTGCCGGCGCACCACAGCGACCCAATGGACCGGATGCTGATCGCCACGGCCTTGCGGTGCGGCCTGCCTGTCCTGACATGCGACCCGATATTCGCCGCATACGGTGTCCAGGCTGTCTGGTAGCGCTTCGATCTCCGGCCGCTCCTACCGCACGTCGTTCACGCCTACGCCGCCCGCGCCATCTCCCGCAGCACGTAGTGCAGGATGCCGCCGTTGCGGTAGTATTCGACCTCGTCCGCCGTATCCACCCGGCACAGCACCGGCACTTCGTCGCGCTTACCATCCTCGCGATGGATCACGAGTGTCAGGTCCATGCGCGGTGAGAGGCTTTCCAGCCCAAGCACGTCGAGTGTCTCGCGCCCGTGAGGCCCAGGCTGTGCCGTGTCGCGCCGTCCTTGAACTCGCAGGGGCAGCACGCCCATGCCGACCAGGTTGCTGCGGTGGATGCGCTCGAAGCTCTCCGCCGACTACGGCCTTGACGCCGAGCAGCGCCGTGCCCTTGGCCGCCCAGTCGCGCGAGCTGCCCATGCCGTATTCCTTGCCGGCGAGCACGATCAGCGGCACGCCCTCCGCCTTGTAGCGCATGGCGGCGTCGTAGATCGGCATCTGCTCGCCATCCGGCTCGTGCTTGGTCCAGCCGCCCTCCACGCCCGGCACCATCTCGTTCTTGATGCGGATGTTGGCGAACGTGCCCCGCATCATCACCTCGTGGTTGCCGCGGCGCGAGCCGTAGCTGTTGAAGTCCTGCTGGCCGACCTGGCGCTCGACCAGGTAGTCGCCCGCCGGGCGACGCCTTCTTGATGTTGCCCGCCGGGCTGATGTGGTCGGTGGTGACGTTGTCGCCGAACAGCGCCAGGATGCGCGCGCCCTGGATGTCGGTGACGGGCGCGGGCTGCATGGTGATGCCCTCGAAGTAGGGCGGGTTCTGCACGTAGGTGCTGCCGTCGTTCCAGCGGTAGGTCTCGCTGTCCGCCGCGACCTCGATGCCTTGCCAGGCGAGGGTGCCCTCGAACACCTCGGAGTAGCGCTTCTCGAACTCGTCCCGCGCCACGGCCGAGCGCACGACAGCGAGCACCTCGGCGTCCGACGGCCAGACATCGCGCAGATAGACTGGCTTGCCGTCCCGGTCCGTGCCGAGAGGTGCGGTCGCGATGTCCTCGGTCATCGTGCCGAGCAGCGCGTAGGCGACGACCAGCGGCGGGCTCGCGAGATAGTTGGCGCGCACCAGCGGGTGGATGCGGCCCTCGAAGTTGCGGTTGCCCGAGAGCACGCTGACGGCGACGAGCTTGCCGTCCTCAATCGCCTCGGCCACGCTGTCGTCGAGCGGCCCCGAGTTGCCGATGCAGGTGGTGCAGCCGTAGCCGACGAGCTGGAAGCCCAGCGCGTCGAGATGCTCGCTCAGCCCGGCGCGGTCGAGGTAGTCGGTGACGACCTTGCTGCCGGGTGCGAGCGAGGTCTTGACCCAGGGCTTGGGCGCGAGGCCGCGCTCGCGCGCCTTCTTGGCGACTAGCCCGGCGGCCAGCATCACGTAGGGATTGCTGGTGTTCGTGCAGCTCGTGATCGCGGCGATGACGACGTTGCCGTGGCCGATATCGTAGTCGGTGCCGGGCACGTGGACCCGGTGGCCCAGCTCGCCCTCGGGCACGCCGAGGCCCTTCGCCAGCTCGGCGCTGAACGCGGCGGCGGCGTCCTTGAGCGGCACGCGGTCCTGCGGCCGCTTGGGGCCGGACAGGCTGGGCTGCACCGTGCCGAGATCCAACTCGATGACGCTCGTGTAGCGGGTCTCGACCGCGTCGTCGCGCCACAGCCCTTGGGCGCGGCAGTAGGCTTCGGTGAGGGCCACCTGCTCGTCGCTGCGATTGGTGAGTCGCATGTAGTCGAGCGTGGCCGCGTCCACGGGGAAGAAGCCGCAGGTCGCGCCATATTCGGGCGCCATGTTGGCGATGGTCAGCCGCGTCGCGACCGAGACGCTGTCGAGGCCGGGGCCGAAGAACTCCACGAACTTGCCGACGACGCCCTTCTTGCGGAGGATCTGCGTGACGGTGAGCGCGAGGTCGGTCGCCGTGCTGCCTTCGGGCATCGCCCCGGTGAAGCGGAAGCCGACCACGTCGGGGATCAGCATGGCGATGGGCTGGCCGAGCATGGCCGCCTCGGCCTCGATGCCGCCCACGCCCCAGCCGAGCACGCCGATGCCGTTGACCATCGTCGTATGGCTGTCGGTGCCGAAGAGGGTGTCCGGATAGGCGAGCGCCTGGCCGTCGTCGTCCTTGCCCGTCCAGACGACCTGGGCGAGATACTCGACGTTGACTTGGTGGCAGATGCCGGAGCCGGGGGGGACGACGCGGAAGTCCTGGAACGCGCCCTGGCCCCAGCGCAGGAACTCGTAGCGCTCGCGGTTGCGGTCGAACTCCAGCTCCTCGTTCTTGTGGATGGAATCGCGCCGTCCGGAGACGTCCACCATGACGGAGTGATCAATCACCAGGTCCACGGGGACGAGCGGGTTCACCTGGTCGGGATTGCCGCCGAGCCGGGCGATGCCGTCGCGCATGGCGGCGAGGTCCACCACGGCGGGGACGCCGGTGAAATCCTGCATGAGGATGCGCGCCGGGCGGAAAGGCACCTCGCGGGTGCTGGTGCCGCTCTGCGCCCACTCGGCGACGGCGCGGGCGTCGTCCACGGTGTAGCTGCCGCCGTTCTCGAAGCGCAGCACGTTCTCCAGCAGGACCTTGAGGCTCGCGGGGAGGCGGGACACGTCGAGCGCCAGCGCGCGACCGGCCTCGGGGATGGAGAAATAGTGATACTGCGCGCTGCCGACGGTGAGCGTGCGGCGCGTCTTCAGGCTGTCCTGCCCCGTCTGCTTCATGGCGTCTGCTTCATGGCGTCTGCTTCATCGCTGCGATGCCTCTGCTACAAGGTGGCGCGCCCCAAGGACGGACGGTGGGGCGCGGCCTGGTCCGTGTCGAAAGGGGATAGACCATAGAAGGGAATGCGTCCACGGGCGGGCAAGGCCTGGTCGCCGAAGGGCTGGGGTGCGTGCGGGGCGAGCGGCTGGTGTTCCGTGGCCTTGGGTTCACGGTTCCGCCCGGCGGCGCGCTGCTCCTGCTCGGGCCGAACGGCGCGGGCAAGAGCACGCTGCTGCGCGTCCTCGCCGGGCTGCTGCGGCCGGAGGCGGGCCGAGTGCGCTGGCATGGGGACGAGATCGTGGGCCAGGTCGCGTTCGTGGGGCACCAGGACGCGGTCAAGCCGGGGCTGACGGCGTGGGAGAACCTGGCGCTTCATGCCCGGCTTGGGACCCGGCTCGGGAAAGGCGACCGACGGGCGGCCTTGGCGGCGATGGGGCTGGAGGCGCTGGCGGAGCTTCCGGCACGGATGCTCTCCGCCGGGCAGCGGCGGCGGCTCGCGCTCGCGCGGCTGAGCTTGTCAGGGATGCCGGTATGGCTGCTGGACGAGCCAACGCTGGGCCTTGACGCGGCGAGCGTCGCACGCCTGGGGAAGGCGCTTGCGGCGCACCGGGCCGGCGGCGGGGTGGTGGTCGCGGCGACGCATCTCGACTTGCCCTTGCCGGGAGCGGAGGCGCTGCGGCTGTGATGGTCTGGTGGGCGCTGCTCGGGCGTGAGCTGCGGCTCGCGGCCCGGCACGGGGCGGACACGCTCGCGGCGGCGCTGTTCTTCGTGCTCGCGGGGAGCCTGTTCCCGCTGGCGCTTGGGCCGGGGCCGGAGCTGCTGGCGCGCATGGCGCCGGGCGTGGTGTGGGTCTGCGCCTTGCTCGCCGCCCTCCTGCCGCTCGACCGCCTTTTCGCGGCGGATGCGGAGGACGGCTCGCTCGACCAGCTCATGCTCCTGGGCCTCGCGCCCGCCGCGGTCGCCGCAGCGAAGGCGGCGGCGCACTGGGTCGCGACGGGCGTGCCCGTGCTGCTCGCGGCGGGGCCGCTCGCGATCATGCTGGGGCTGCCGGGCGCTGCGTTCCCGGCGCTGCTCGGCGGGATCGCGATGGGCACGGCGGCGCTCAGCCTGCTCGGCACCATGGGAGCGGCCGTGGTGCTCGGCGCCCGGCGCGGCGGCGTGCTGCTGCCGCTGCTGGTCCTGCCGCTCGCGGTGCCGGTGCTGATCTTCGGCGCGGCGGCGGCGGACGCGGCGCGGAGCGGGCTGCCGGCGGCGCCGCACCTCCTGCTGCTGGGGGCGGTGCTGGCGCTCGCGCTGCCGCTGTGCCCGGTCGCGGCAGGGGCGGCGCTCAGGGCGGGGGAGTAGAGGAGTGGACGTATCAGCTCCTCCGAGAGACCGGCGCCCTCGCGCTGCCCGCCGTCGGCGGACCGCTCAAGGCCGCGACGGCTACAGCAGCGTAGCCGGACCTCGTCGAGCGCTGTCGAGGCGTTCACGTCTCGTTCAGAAGCGCGCGATACCATGTCGGATCGGCCCAGCAGGCCAGGTGGCACGAAGTTGCGGACATGACTCCTTGTGCTAGGGTGTGCTACAGGAGTAGCTGCAACGTTTGGCGCGCTTCGCACGGATCGGAAACGTGATGGCCGAGGTCCTACTGGGTGATGCCGATCTCGCTTTCGAAGTGGTGATCGTGGATGATCGAGTTACCAACAGGACGATCTTCTCACAACTGACGGCCTCCGTCGGGGGGAACATCGTAGTCCGCGCCTTCGGCGACCCGTTCGAGGCGTTGTCTTGGCTCGGCGAGCGGGCGGTGGACTTGGTCATCACCGACTTCCGGATGCCCGGCCTGGACGGGGCTGAGTTCATCCGCCGGCTGCGCAATCTGCTCGTCGCCGAGGACGTGCCAGTCGTCGTCGTCACGGCCTACGCGGACCGGCAGTCGCGCTTGCAGGCGCTGGAAGCCGGGGCGACCGACTTCCTGCACAGCCCCGTGGACCCGTCCGAGTTCCGCACGCGCGTGCGGAACCTGCTCAAGATGAGCCACCAGCAGCGGCTGATCCGCTCTCGCGCCGCGGAACTCGCGGTCGAGCTGGACCGCAGCGAGGCGTCGCGCGAGCAGATCGTGCGCGAGAGCACGGCGCGGCTCGCGCAGGTCATAGACACGGTGCCCGCGATGGTCAGCGCGACCGACCGTGACGGCCGTTTCGTGTTCGTGAATGCCTATTTGGCCGCTCTCGCCGGCACGCGGCCGGAGGCGCTCGTCGATGGCTGTGCCGTGGCACCTGCCTTGTTCGGGCAGGAGCAGCACGAGCGCGACCAGGCGCTGGACCAGCGCGTGTTCCAAACGGGCGCGGCCCTGCCGGGTTACGAGGAGGAGATCCTCGACCATGCGGGCGAGCGGCGGGTGATGCTCACCGCGAAGACCCCACTGCGTGATGGCGAGGGCACGGTCACGAGCGTGCTCACGACCTCGCTCGACATCACCGACCGTAAGCGGGCCGAGGATCATCTCGTCCACCTCGCCCGGCATGATCCGCTGACCGGGCTCGCAAACCGCACCTACTTCTACGAGCAAGTGCAGCGTGCGCTCGCTCAAGGGCGGCGTGGCGACCGCAGCTTCGCGCTGCATTACGTGGACCTGGACCGCTTCAAGCTCGTCAACGACGGTCTCGGGCACCATGTTGGCGACGCGCTGCTGAAGGTGGTGGCAGAGCGCCTGCGCGGCGTGGTCGGCGGCGAGGGCGTGGTTGGTCGCCTGGGGGGCGACGAGTTCGGCGTGCTGCAGACCGAACTCGCCGAGCTGGCGCGCCGCTGCCGCGCTTGCCGAGCGCGTGATCGCGGCGCTCGGTGAGCCATGCGAGCTGGACGGCACCCCCGTCCGCACGAGTGCGAGCATCGGCATCGCGGTGCATCCGCGGGATGGCCGCACCAGCGACGACCTGCTCAAGAACGCGGACTCGGCGATGTATCGAGCCAAGATCGCGGGCCGGAAAGGCTACCGCTTCTTCGGCAACGACGCCTACATGAAGCAGATCGAGAGCGTGGGCCTGGAGACTGATCTGCGCAGCGCGCTCGCCCGCAGCCAGCTTATACTGCATTACCAGCCGCAGCTGGACCTGCGCACGGGCCGGATCGTCGGGGCGGAGGCGCTGCTGCGCTGGTCGCGGCCCGGCTGGGGCCTGCTCGCGCCCTCGGCCTTCCTAGCGGCCGCCGAGGAGACTGGGATCATCATCCCCATCAGTACGTGGGTGATGCACGAGGCGTGCGCGCGTGCCGCGGCTTGGCAACAGGACCTTGCCACCCCGATCGGGATCTCGGTCAACCTCTCACCACTGCAGGCGCGGGAAGGCAATTTGGTGCACCTGGTTCGGGCAGCACTGAAAGCGGCCGGGCTGCCACCGTCCTTGCTCACGCTGGAGATGACAGAAGACGTGCTCGCGGAGGGAGACGGTGCCTTCATGGTCGCCCTTGCCGATCTGCGGGCGATGGGCGTACGGGCGTGCGTGGACAATTTCGGTGCCGGACGCCTCGCCCACGAGCGTCTGCACCACACGCCCGTGGACAGTCTCAAGGTGGACCAGTCCTTCGTGCAGGAGCTGGGGAGCGATGAGGGCGCGCTCGCGACCATCCGTACCGCGGTGGAACTGGGACAAGCCTTTGGCCTCTCCGTGGCGGCGGTAGGCGTCGAGACGGCGCTGCAGTTCGATGTGCTCCGCGAAACGGGCTGCACGGTCGCGCAAGGCTTCTACCTGGGGCGGCCACGGCCTGCGTCGGACTTCCTGCAGAGCCTGCACGAGGGGACCCGGGCCGCCGCGCCGATGCCGGGGGTGGCGTGATGCTCCATCAGATCGCCGGTTTGCTGGAGACGATTCCCGTGTCCGCTAGGGTCTTCCGCTAAGGTCTGACGCAGGGCACTGGCATGGGGAGCGCACGGCGCTTGCGTGCCGACACCGGCAATCCGTATCGTTGAGGCGCGATAGGGGCGTAGCAGCCAAGGGGAGACGGGCCGTGCAGGGGCGCCGTGGCATCATCCGTTCGGCCGCCGGGATCGCGGCGCTGCTCGCGGCAGGTCCCACGCGCGCCGCGGCGTCTGCCGTCAAACTGGGCGTGCTCACCGACTTCTCCGGCGTCTATTCCGATGCGACCGGGGCGGGTTCGGTGCTGGCCACTCGGATGGCCATCGAGGACGCCCTTGCCGCCGAGTGCCAAGGCATGAGGGTCGAGGCCGTCTCCGCCGATCATCAGAACAAGCCGGACGTGGCGCTCGCCATCGCGCGCGACTGGGTGGGCAACGCGGGCGTGGACGCGCTCGTGGACATGAGCAACGCGGCCATCCAGCTCGCCATCGCTCCGTTCGTGGCCGAGCGGGACCGCATCGCCCTGTTCGCCGGAGGCACCGCCCGGCTCACCGGCGATGCCTGCCAACCTGCGCACATCGTGCAATGGATGTGGGACACCTACGTTCAAGTGAATGGAGTCGCCCGGCGTCTCACCCGGCCCGGCACCACCTGGTATCTCGTGACGGCCGATTACGCGTTCGGCCACCAGTTCGAGAAGGACGCTCAGATCCTCGTCACGGCCGCGGGCGGCCGGGTGCTGGGCTCGGCGCGGCACCCGTTCCCGAGCACGGATCTCTCCGCCTACCTGCTGCAGGCCCAGGCGTCGGGCGCCGATATCATCGCTCTCGCCAACGCAGGGGCGGATACTGTCAACAGCATCAAAACGGCCGCCCAGTTCGGGATCGGTCACGACGGCAAGCAGCGGCTGGTCGCGCTCCTGCTCTCGGTGCTGGACGTGAAAGGGCTGGGTTTGCCGGCCTCGGCAGGGACGGTGCTGTCCGAAGGGTTCTACTGGGACCTCGACGACGGCACGCGCCGCTTCTCCGAGCGGTTCCTCAAGCAGCATGGCGCGATGCCGTCGCAGATCCAGGCTGGGCTGTATTCCGCCGTGCGCCATTACCTGAAGTCCGTCGCTGCCGCGGGCACTACCCAGGCCGGCCCCGTCATGCAGCGGATGCACGCGCTTCCCATCGCGGACGACGTGGTCCGCAACCCCCGCTTGCGGCCCGACGGGCGCATGGTGCACGACTGGTATGTGTTCCGGGTCAAGCGTCCCGAGGAGAGCCGGGGGCCGTGGGACCTTTACACGCTCCTGGATACGGTGCCGGGCGACCAGGCATTCCGGTCCGTCGAGGCGGGCGGGTGCCCGCGACTGCTGCAAGGATGACCGATGCCCCGCCTCATTGATATCTCAGCGCCGTTGCAGGCGGACATCCCGAGCGACCCGCCTGACATGCTGCCCCAGATCGAATACCTCGATCATCGCGCGACCGCCCCGCGCCTCGCCGCTTATTTCGGCGTGGGCGAGGACGCGCTGCCCGAGGGTCAGTATGCCGCCGTCGAGCGCTGCACGATCAGCACCCACAACGGCACCCACGTTGACGCACCCTACCACTACTTCTCGCGCATGAACGAGGCCTTGGTGCCGGGCGGCGAGCCGAGCATGCGCATAGACGAGGTGCCGCTGGAGTGGCTCTACCAGCCCGGCGTCAAGCTGGACTTCCGCTACCTGCCGGACGGCCACCTTGTCCAGCCGGACGAGATCGGGGCGGAACTGGACCGCATCGGCCACCAGCTCCGGCCGCTGGAGATCGTGCTAGCCAACACCCGCGCAGGCACGCGCTACGGCGAGACGGACTACGTGGACAGCGGCTGCGGCTTCGGCCGTGCCGCGACGCTGTGGCTGGTCGAGCAGGGCGTCCGCGTGGTGGGTACGGACGGGTGGAGCTGGGACGCGCCGTTCAGCTGCACGCGCCGCCGCGTGCAGGAGACGGGCGACGCGGGCCTGATCTGGGAAGGCCACCGGGTCGGGCGCGACCGCGCCTACTGCCAGATCGAGAAGCTGCACAACCTGGAAGCCCTGCCGCCCGACGGGTTCCTGGTCGCGGCCTTTCCGGTCAAGGTTCACCGGGCCTCGGCGGGCTGGACGCGCGCAGTAGCGATCCTGCCGGAGTAGTGCCGATCGAGCTGATCGACCTCCGCCTCGGCGACAGCGCCCTCCCGAGTACGTCCGGATTGGGCGGGTCTTAGGGCGCCGACAGCTCCCCAGGTGTTCACGCCGCGTCCTTGGCCATCGCGAAGAGGCGCGGCCCAGTCTCTTCGCCTAGCCGCCCAAGGCACGCGTCATGTGACGGCCCTTCCAGCGACGAAGGCGAGGATGAGGAAGATCACGAAGATCACGACTGCGATGACGAACAGGATTTTTGCGATCCCGGCCGTCGCTGAGGAGATGCCCGTGAAGCCGAAGACGCCGGCGATGATGGAGATCACGAAGAAGATCAGCGCCCAATACAGCATGTCGTCTCTCCTGGAAGGCTGAGCGAATCGCGCGATGGCAAGCGCGCAGCAGCGTGCGCGAGATCATAGCTTCCTGGCAACAACACTCTATGTCCGGTCACGCTGTTCCCCACAGCGCGCCGCCGCCCGTGGCCGCGCCTAGCTGGTCACTATCGCTGAATCAGGTCCGCCTGCTGGGCAAGGGCAGAGCTCTCTGAGCGCGCATTGGTCAGTGTGCGAGCGGACCAGCTGCGGCAGGGCTCAGGCGAGCAGATCCTCAAGGCGGATCGGCAAGTCGCGGAGCCGCTTGCCGGTAGCGTGATAGACGGCATTGGCGACCGCGGCGTTGGTGCCGACGTCACCCAGCTCGCCGAGACCCTTCACGCCCGCCGGGTTGACGTCGTGGTCCAGCTCGGGAAGCAGGATCACCTGCACGTCCTGGACATCCGCGTTCACCGGGACGTAGTAATCCTGCAGATCGCGGTTGACGGTGCGTGCAGCGCGCTCGTCGATCTCGGTGGCTTCCAGCAGCGCCGCGCTCATGCCCCAGATAAGGCCCCCCATCAACTGGCTGCGCGCCGTGCGCGTGTTCATGATGCGTCCGGCCGAGAACGCACCGACGAGCCGCGGCACCCGGATCTCGCGCGTCCGGGCGTTGATCCGCACCTCGACGAACTCGGCGCCGAAGGCGAACTTGACCTTCTTGCCGTCCGTGCCGCGCACCATCGTGGTCTTGCCACTGTAGAGCTTCTGTACTGCGTCAGGGGGGGCGCCCTCCGGGATGAACTCGGCGTATTCCTCGATGGCGCCGGCCCCGAGCGCATGGAAGACATCCCCGAGCTTCTGCGACGCGCCGTCGCTTGAGACCACCGCGCCGCCCCTGATCGCAAGGTCGCCCGGCGTCTTGCCGGCGAGCGGGCCGCCGTTCGAGGTCACGGCGGCGTGGAACAGCCGGGCCTGGATCTGCTGGCACGCCTTGAGGACGGCCGAGCAAACGCTCGCCGTGCTGTTGGAGCCGCCCGAGACCGGGGCCGGCGGCAGATTGGTGTCGCCCATCTCGACCTGGACGGCATCGAAGGCGACGCCGAGCTGCTCCGCCGCCATCTGGCCGGCCACCGTGCGGATGCCGGTGCCGATCTCCTGCGAGGCGCTCTGCACCAGGACCTGGCCGTCGGAGCGGAGGCGGACCCGCGCGGTCGCGGCGGCCACATTGGTCGGGTAGATCGCCGTGGCGCAGCCCATGCCGATCAGCCAGTCGCCGTCGCGCATCGAGCCGGGCTTGGGGTTGCGCGCCGACCAGTTGAACGCCTGGGCGGCCTGGTCGAAGCACGGCATGAGCTGGCGGCTGCTGAACGGCTTGCCGCTGATCGGGTCCTTGTCGGTGTCGTTGACGCGGCGAAACTCGATCGGGTCCATGCCGAGCTTGTAGGCCATCTCGTCCATCGCGCTCTCGAGCGCGAAGACGTAGGGAAGCTCGGGCGGCGAGCGCATGTAGGCCGGCGTCTGCCGGTCTGCCTTGACGATATAGACCGCGCTGGCGACGGAGCCGTAGCCATACATGCGCGTGGTCGTCTCCGTGCCGGCCACGGCGTAGTTGTCGATGCGCGAGGTCAGCTCCCAGCCGTCATGGCTGAAGGCCGTGATCTTGCCGCCCTGCTCCGCGCCCATGCGGATCTGCTGCCGGGTCGGCGCGCGATACGGCACGGTCGTGTAGGCCTGGCTGCGGCTGACGACGCAGCGCACCGGGCGGTTCAGGCGCTTGGCGGCGAGTGCCACGATCGCGGTGCGCGGCGTCATCGACCCCTTCGAGCCGAAGCCGCCGCCGACGTAGAGGCTGACGACCCGCACGTCCGCGGGGTCCATCCGGAGCTGGTGGGCGATCTCGCCCCGGAAGCCGTAGAGGTTCTGCGTCGGCTCGTAGATGGTGAGCTGATTGCCGGTCCACACCGCGGTGGTCGAGAACAGCTCGATGGGGTTGTGGGTCTGGGTGGGCGTGCGGTACTCGGCCTCGAACTTCACCGGGGCGGCTTGGAACGCGCCGTCGAAGTCGCCGTGCGACGGGTTCTCCTTCAGCCGCTCGGTGTTGCCCACGGCGGGGAGGGTCTCCGTGCCGGGCGAAGTCGAGGCTGGCGCTCGGCTGCTGCTGGTCGTAGTCGGCCGTGACCTTGTCGGCGGCTTCCTGCGCCGCCTCGAACGTGTTGGCGACGACGAGCGCCATGATCTGCCCATCGTGCCAGATCTTGCGGTCGTGCAGCGGCCCGAGCGAGGTGTAGCCCCCGATGCCGAACCGCGGCTTCTCGATGCCGCCGACATCGCCGTAGCTGATGATCTCGACGACGCCCGGCGTGCTCCTGGCGGCGTCGAGGTGGATCGCCTTCACCTGGCCGCGAGCGATGTCGCTCGTCACCAGCACGCCATAGGCCACGTTGTTCACGGGCATGTCGGCGGCGTAGCGTGCCTCGCCCGTGACCTTCAGCCGCGCGTCGATGCGCGGCACGGGCTGGCCCTGGTTCTCTTTAGGCTGAGGGGCGGCAGCACTCATCTCACACCACCTTCATGGTCTTGGTTTCGAGCAGGGCGCGCACGATCGTCTGCTTGCCGACCGGCACCTTGAACGCGTTGTGCTGGTAGGTCTTGGCGTCGGCAAACGCGGCGTCGGCGGCCTTCATGGCGGCGTCCTCGTCGAGGACCTTGCCCTTGAGGGCGGCCTCGGCCTCATGCGCGCGCCACGGCACGGTGGCCACGCCGCCGAGCGCGATCCGCGCCTCGCGCACGGTGTCGCCGTCGAGGTCGAGCGCGACGGCGGCCGAGGCGAGCGCGAACTGGTAGGATTGGCGGTCGCGGATCTTGACGTAGCGCGAACGCGCCGTCCAAGGCCCTGCCGGGACGTTGATGAAGGTGATCAGCTCGCCGGGTTCCAGCACGGTCTCGATGTTGGGCGTGGTGCCGGGCTTCCGGTGCAGGTCGGCGAAGTTGATCTTGCGCGAGCCGTTCGGCCCGGTGGTCTCCACCGTGGCGTCGAGGGCGATCAGCGCCTGGGCGAAGTCGCCGGGATAGGTGGCGATGCAGTCTTGGCTCGTGCCCAGTACGGCGAGCTGGCGGTTGATGCCGCCCAGCGCCGAGCAACCGGCGCCCGGATCGCGCTTGTTGCAGGGCCACGACGTCTCGCGGAAATACTCGCAGCGGGTACGCTGGAGCACGTTGCCGCCGAGGCTCGCCATGTTGCGGATCTGCCGGGTCGCGGCGAGCATCAGGGTGTCGTGGATCACCGGATACCTGCTCTTGACCACGGGATGGTCCTCGGCCTGGCCCATCCGCACCAGGGCGCCGAAGCGGAGCCCGTTGCCGTCAGCCTCGATCTGGCCATACCGGGACGCGGGCAGCCGGTTGATGTCCACGAGGATCTCGGGCCGCATCACGTCGAGCACCATGTAGTCGGTCATGGTGGTGCCGCCGGCGATGAACTGGCCGGGCGCTTGAACGGGCGGTGTCCCTTGCGGGGCCGGGCTGGAGCGCGCCGCCTGCACGGCAGCATCGGCGCTGTCGGGGCGGCGATAAGCGAAGCGGTGCATCTCAGGCCCCCTTGATCCGTTCTCTCGCCTGGCTGATCATTCGGTCCCTCGCCTGGCGGACGGCGGCGACGATGTTGGGGTAGGCGGCGCAGCGGCAGAGATTACCGCTCATGTATTCGCGGATGTCGGCGTCCGTCCCGGCATGACCCTCGTGGACGCAGGCGACCGCCGACATGATCTGACCCGGCGTGCAGTAGCCGCACTGGAAGCCGTCCTGGTCAACGAAGGCCTGCTGCATGGGGTGCAGCTCGCCGCCAGGGCCGGCGAGACCTTCAATGGTGGTGATCTCGTGCCCCTCGGCCATGACCGCGAACGTCATGCAGGAGAGGACGCGGACCCCGTCAACGTGGACCGTGCAGGCCCCGCACTGGCCATGGCCGCAGCCCTTCTTCGACCCGGTGAGGCCGATGTGGTCGCGCAGCGCGTCGAGCAGCGTCGTGCGCGGGTCGAGGCTCAGCGTCTGCGATTGCTGATTCACCCGCAGGGTCACGGTCTCGGGCTCTCCGGCCTCGCGCTGCACGGGTCGGGCGAGGGCGGGCTCGGCGAGCAGCGTCCCGGCTGCCAGCGGCATCGCTGCTCCGGTCGATACCGCTGTCCTGAGAAAGTTGCGGCGACCGAGCTGGTGCCGCGCCTGGGTCTCTTCGTCGGACGGTGACACGATGCGAACGCTCCGGCCTGAAGTGTGGGCAGCGCACCCCGGCGATGCGGGTCCAGGCACAGGGACCTTTGCCGCGGAGCAACGCTGCCATTCCCCCGATGCTACGCCGGCGCATGGCCCTCGTCTCATCGGTTTTGCGGTCCACTTAGTAAACTTCTCTCGTCCCAAGGCGCCGAAACGGAAACCGCGGGCTTGCCGGAGCCGCCGTGATCAGCCCCCGACCGGCACCAAGTAGGACGCGAGATGCGCGTCCAGCGCCTTGATCCCTACAGCGTCGGCGGGCGCGATGCGGAAGCCGACGAAGCCGTCCGGCCTGACCAGCACGGCCCCGCCGTCACGCACGCCGGCGCGCGCGGCGTCCAAGCCCATGAAGGCTCCATCTTCGGCCGACACGAGTGCTTCCCAGCGGCTGCGGAAGCGATCCAGCGCGGCCGCTTCACCGAACACCAGCAGGTGGTGCAAGGCGCCCGTTAGCTGTAGGCGGTCTGGGAAGCGCTCGCCCGGCGCAGGTCTGCCCTGATAGGGCACGCCAGGTCCGAGATGCTCGCCGACGAGCGGACTGCCGGCATAGCTGACATCCAGCATTGGTTCATCATCGAGCCTGGCGCGCCGGGACTGACGCTGAACGCGCCGCTGCCGTTCGGCGTTCATAGCTGTTATCGTCATCAACGGGATCTGGATGAGAGGCTGGGAGAGGCGCTGATAGCACGACGCCTGAGCGACCTATCATGCCGACGGCGCTAACCGAACCGTTGCGATGCCTCGCCGCGTCATGGCCGGCGTCCGGAAGCAGGTTGGACCAAGGCCGTGCACCTTGCCTCTCCCGTGCCGGACAGCCGTGGGCCAAGCCCGGCCATGACGGACGGGTCTGGCTTTCAAGGTGAGACGCTACCCCCGCCGCGGCAGCAATTGCTCCGCGAGCGTTGCCCAGTAGCTCGCGCCGACGGGTAGGATCGCGTCGTTGAAGTCGTAGCGCGGATGGTGGACCATCGCGTCCTCCGGGCTGCGCCGGGCACCGAGCATGATGTAGCTGCCCTGCTTCGCGTTGAGCATGAAGGAGAAGTCCTCGCCGCCCATCGTCGGCTGGTCCATGTGCTCGACGCGCGCGTCGCCCACGACCGTCTCCGCCGCCCGGCGCGCCATCGCCATCGCCTCGGGGTCGTTCACGGTCGCCGGATAGCTGCGCTTGAACTCGACCTCGGCGCGGGCGCCGAAACCTTCCGCGATGCTCGTGGCGAGCCGGCGCACTCCCGTTTCGAGCTGGTCGCCGACCGCGGGCTTGAACCAGCGGGCGGTGCCGAGCATCCGCACCGTCTCGGGGATGACGTTGTAGATCTGGCCGCCCTGGATGCTGCCGATGGTGACGACGCCGGCATCGGTCGGGCGCAGGGTGCGGGCGACGATGCTCTGGAACGCCTGGACGATGGCGGCGCTGACCACGATCGGGTCCACGCCGTTGTGCGGCTGGGCGCCGTGGCTGCCGCGGCCGGTGACGGTGATCTCGATGTTGGCGACGGCGGCCATGACCGGACCGTCGCGCCAGGCGAACACGCTCTCGGGCAGCCCCGGCCAGTTGTGCAGGCCGAACACCTGGTCCATGGGGAATCGCTCGAAGAGGCCTTCCTTCACCATGATCTCGCCGCCCGCCAGGTTCTCCTCGGCAGGCTGGAAGATCACATAGACGGTGCCCGCGAAGTTGCGCGTCTCGGCGAGGTACTTGGCGGCGCCGAGCAGCATGGTCGTGTGCCCGTCGTGGCCGCAGGCGTGCATGATGCCGGGCGTTTGGCTCGCGTAGGGGAGGCCGGTTTCCTCCAGGATAGGCAGCGCGTCCATGTCCGCGCGCAGGCCAATGGCGCCGCCCGGACCCTGCCCGCGGATCACGCCGACGAGTCCGGTCTTCGCGATCCCGGCATGGACCTCATCCACACCGAAGTTGCGCAGCGCCTCCTGCACCTTCGCGCTGGTCCGCGTCTCTTGGAGAGCAAGCTCCGGGTGCTGGTGCAGGTCGTGGCGCCAGGCGCGCATCTCGTCGGCGAAATCGGCGATGCGGTTGATGACAGGCATGGCGGGTCTCCTTGGCGGCTAGGTTTGGGGCTACGCCTGCCCGAACAGCGCCGCAAGGCCGTCCTCGAGCGGGATCGGCTCCACGCCGAGACGTTCGCGCATGGCTGCGATGTCGAACGCCTTGTCCTCCATCAGCCGCCGCAGCTCGGCACCGTGGACGCGCGGCAGACCGGGCAGGCGCGTGAGCGGCGCCAGCAATCGGAGCGGAAGGAGCGGCACGGGCACGATCCGCGGTGGCGCGAGGCCGGCGGCGCGGGCTACGGCGCAAACGAAGTCGCGATAGGGCAGGGCACCCGGCCCGGCGATCACCAGGCTCTCGGGGCCGCTCCATGCCCGGTCGAGAGCGGCGAGCATGCAGCGTGTCACGTCGTCTTGATGGATAGGCTGGACGAGGTTGCGCCCGCCGCCCGGCAGCGGCACGACGGGCAGGCGCCGCAGCAGGCGGGCGAGACGCTGCACGTTGTCCTCTCCCTCGGCACCGTAGATCATCGTGGGATGCAGCATCGCGCCGGGCCGGCCGCTCGCGAGGAACGCGGCCTCGCCCGCAAGGACGCCTTGCCCGTGCGCGTCCGGCCAGCGGGTGAACTTGCGCGTGCTGCCGAGGAAGGCGAAGCGGCAGGCGCCGGGCGCCGCGGCGAGGATCCCGGGGGCATGGCGCGCGTGGGCGCACGAGGCAACCCGACGCGCATCGCCCAGCGCCGCCGCAAGGGCGGGCGGGTCGGCGAGGTCGGCGACGCGCGGCACGCCGGGCAATCCCGTCGCGGCCCAGCGCGCCGGGTCGCGCACCGCGGGGATGAAGGGCACGCCCAACGCCAGCAGCGCCCGGCACAATGCTGCCCCCGACCGCCCGGACGCACCGACGACGTGAACCGGGTCAGCCACGAGGCTATCCCCTTAGGGCGCGGAAGTCGCAGCCCTCGTCGGCTTGCAGCACCTGCTCGGCCACGATCCGGTCCCAGCCGCGGGCCGGGGCGGGCAGTGGACGCCATAGGGCGCGGCGCCGGGCCAGTTCGGCGCCTTCCACGAGCAGGTCGAGCCGGCGCTCGCGGACGGAGAGGCGCACCCGGTCGCCGCTCTCGACCAGCGCGAGCGGGCCGCCCGCCGCGGCCTCGGGGGCAGATGTGCAGCACGATGGTGCCGAACGCCGTGCCGCTCATGCGGCAGTCGCTGAGGCGCAGCATATCCTTGACGCCGGCGCGAGCGAGCTTGGTTGGGATGGGCAAGTAGCCGGCCTCGGGCATCCCTGCGGGCGTGAGCGGCCCGGCGTTCTTGAGCACGAGCGCGTCGTCGGGGGTCACGTCGAGCGCCGGGTCGTCCACGCGTCGCGCGAGGTCTTCCACGCCGTCGAACACGATGCAGCGCGCCTCCCGCTCGAACAGGGCGGGCGTGGCCGCGCTGCGCTTGAGGATGGCGCCGTTGGGAGCAAGGTTGCCGAACAGGGCGATTAGGCCGCCCACGGGCGAGACCGGTTCCCCGCGCGCCCGGATGAAGCGGCGGTCCACGAAGGCCGGCTCGCGCAGCCGGTCGCGCAGCGGCGCCCCGGTCACGTCGAGCGCGTCGCCGTCGAGCAGGTCGCGCAGTTCCCAGAGCAGCGCGGGTAGCCCGCCGGCGGCATGGAAATCCTCCATGTAGCCGTTCCCCGTGGGCTTGAGGTCCACGAGCACGGGCGTCCCGTCCGAGAGTTGGTCCAGTTCGCGCAGGTCGAGCTTGATGCCCCGCCGCCCGGCGATGGCGGCAAGGTGGATGACCGCGTTCGTGGACCCGCCGAGGGCGAGCAGCACGCGCACCGCGTTGTGCACGGAGGCTTGCGTCACGAGCTGCGAGGGGCGGATCGGGTCCGCGGCAAGGCGGACCGCGAGTGCACCCGCCTCCTCCGCCGCGCGCAGCCGGTCAGCGTGAACTGCAGGGATGCTCGCGTGCCCGGCGGGCATGAAGCCGAGCGTCTCGGCAAGGCAGGCCATGGTGCTCGCCGTGCCCATGACGCCGCACGTGCCGGCCGTGGTCGCGAGCCGGCCCTCGATCTCCTCGATGCGCTCGCGGTCCACCCGGCCTGCGCGATAGGCCGCCCAGTAGCGCCGGCAATCCGTGCAGGCGGAGAGGCGCTCCCCCTGGAACGGGGTTGCCAGCATCGGCCCTGTGACGAGCTGCACGCAGGGAACGTCGGCGCTGGCCGCCGCCATGAGCTGGGCGGGCAGCGTCTTGTCGCAGCCGCCGACAAGCACGGCCGCGTCCATGGGCTGCGCCGTGAGCATCGCCTCGGTATCGAGGGCGGCGAGGTTGCGGTAGTGCATGGAGGTCGGGAAGAGCTGCGCCTCGTTGAGCGAGCGGTCGGGAAGGCGAGCGGCAGGCCGCCGGCCGCGAGCACGCCGCGCTTCACGGCCTCGACCAGCTCGGGGACCGTTCGGTGGCAGTTGTTGTAGTCGCTCCGGGTATCGCAGATGGCGACAACCGGGCGATCCAGCATGGCTTGCGAATAGCCCATGCTCTTCATGAAGGAGCGGCGGAGATAGAGGGAGAAGTCGCGGTCGCCGTAGTTCGCGGTGCGGCGGGCGATGCCTTTGGGGTGCTCCGTCATGGTCGCATCCTAGTCCGCGCGGAGCCGGGTGCAAGTTGTGGTATCTTGCTACCACACGCAGAAACGCTTGACGCGGCGGCCTTCCCGCCGCATATCCCGCGCCATTAGCTCACGAGGCCAGGGATGTTGAAGACCACTCCTTCGCTCAAGCCAGCGGAGGTTTCCAAGGCTTGGGTGCTCATAGACGCGGACGGGCTGGTGCTCGGGCGGCTCGCCGTCCTCATCGCCGACCGGCTCCGCGGCAAGCACAAGCCGCAATTCACCCCGCATGTTGATTGCGGCGACAACATCGTCGTCGTCAACGCCGAGAAGGTGCGCGTGACGGGCAACAAGGCCGAGCAGTCGGTCTTCTACTATCACACCGGCTACCCCGGCGGCATCAAGGGCCGCACCGTGCGCCAGCGCCTGGAAGGCAAGCGGCCGGAGCAGGTCATCGAGAAGGCCGTCGAGCGCATGATCACGCGCGGGCCGCTGCAGCGCCAGCAAATGACGCATCTCCACGTTTATAAGGGTGCCGAGCACCCGCATGCCGGGCAGGCGCCGCAGCCGCTCGACGTGCGCGCCATGAACCGCAAGAACGCGAGGACCTGAGACCATGTCCGCCACGCAGACCCGCACGCTCGCGGACCTCAAGGACCTCGCCGTCGCGACCGCAGCACTGCAGCAGGACGCAGCTCCTAGGCCCGAGCCGAAGCGCGACGCATTGGGGCGTTCTTACGCCACCGGGCGCCGCAAGGACGCCGTCGCCCGCGTCTGGATCAAGCCCGGCAAGGGCGACATCACCGTCAACGGCAAGCGCGTCGGCCAGTATTTCGCGCGCCCCGTGCTGCGGATGCTGCTGACGCAGCCCTTCCTCGTGACCGACCGCTACAACCAGTTCGACGTCACCTGCACCTGCTCGGGCGGCGGCCTCAGCGGCCAGGCGGGCGCGGTGCGGCACGGCATCAGCCGGGCGCTGACCAACTACGAGCCGGAACTGCGCGGCGTGCTCAAGCTCGCAGGCTTCCTGACCCGCGACAGCCGCGAGGTCGAGCGCAAGAAGTACGGCAAGGCCAAGGCCCGGCGCAGCTTCCAGTTCAGCAAGCGCTGATCCTTCGGCTACTTCCCCAAGAGCGGCACGCCGCAGGCATTGGCCGCCTCGCGCAACTCGTGGTCGAGTGAGGCGAGCGGCAACGCACGGCGCTGCGCGAGTTCGAGATAGCTGGCGTCATAGACCGTGAGGCCGAAACGCTCGGCGAGGCGGACGGTACCCGACCAGGCGTGGGTGTCGGTCTCTGCGTCAGTGCGGATGTCGAGGGTGGCGAGATCGGCCAAGGTGGCGTCGCGCTCCGCCGCATCGAGGCGGGCGCGCCGGACGCCCATCTGCAAGGCATTGGCGACTTCGAGCCGCCAGAGGGCAGGCACGATCGCGCTGCCGGCGGCCACGCGGTCGAAGACCTCTTGGACAGCAAGCGTGATCTCGTCGCTGTAGGTCCAGGCGAGGGTGACGGAACTATCGAGCACCAAGCTCATGGGCGGCCTGCGTCGCGCAAGGCCTTCCACTCCGACCAGTCGAAGGGACCGGCCTTGCGGGCGGTGGCGCGGGCACGGATACGGGCCATGGCGGCACGGCGCGCGTCCTGCGGCGCGGTGCCGCTGATCGGTACCAGCCGAGCCACGGCGCGTCCCCGGCGGGTGATCACGACTTCCCCGCCCTGCTCCACTTGGTCGAGCAGGGCGCTCAGGCGATTCTTCGCCTCGAAGGCTCCGATCTCCATCGCCGGTCCATTTAGTTCAAGCTAGACAGCTAGCTTATCGGATTCGGCATGCCTGTGCAAGAGCGCGTATGGGCGTGGCCTCCGTTGCGCAGGTGTGCGAGGCGTGCCGCCGTTGAACGCAGGCTGGCTGTCCACCCCCCCTTGCGCGCCCACCCCGGCATTGCGAACCTAGAGGACAGGAGACGATCCATGCAGCAGCGCACGGTATTCATTGACGGCGAGGCTGGGACGACGGGGCTCGGCATCCGCGAGCGCCTGGCAGGCATGCCCGGCATCACGCTGCGCAGCATCGCCCCGGAGCGCCGCAAGGACCCCGAGGCACGCCGGGCGCTGATGGCCGAGGTGGACTTCGTGGTCCTCTGCCTGCCCGACGACGCGGCACGGGAGAGCGCGGCGCTCGCGGCCTCGCTCGGTGCCGACGCGCCCCGCGTGCTTGACGCGAGCACGGCGCACCGCACGCATCCGGATTGGACTTACGGCTTCGCGGAGATGGTCCCCGACCAGCCGGCCCGCATCGCGGCGAGCGCGCGCGTCTCGAACCCAGGCTGTTACTCGACAGGCGTCATCGCGCTCCTGCGCCCGCTGGTGGACGCCGGGCTGCTGCCGCCCGACCACCCGATCGCCGTCAACGCCGTCGCTGGCTACTCCGGCGGCGGGCGGAGCATGATCGAGTCCTACGAGGCGGCGGGCGGGCCACCATTCGAGTTGTATGGCCTCGGGCTGGAGCACAAGCACGTCCCGGAGATGCAGCTCTACAGCCGCCTCGACCGGCGCCCGCTATTCGTGCCCTCGGTTGCGCACATGCGGCAGGGAATGCTGGTTTCCGTGCCGCTTCACCTCGATGCCCTCCCCGGCAAGCCCCGCACCGCCGACCTCTCGGACGCGCTCGCCGCCCGCTACGACGGCAGCCGGCTCGTGCGCGTCACGCGCGCCCCGCACGACGGCAAGCTCACGGCCGAGGACCTCAACGGCACGGATGCCATGGAGCTTCGCGTGTTCGGCAACGACGCGCGCGGCCAGGCGGTGCTGATCGCTCGGCTCGATAACCTGGGCAAGGGCGCTTCGGGCGCCGCCGTGCAGAACATCCGCCTTATGCTAGGCCTCGACGCGGCCGTGTCGGTGAGGGAGTCGGTCCTTGCCGGGTGATGGCCCGCTCTGGTCCCTGGACGGCGTCGCGCCGCGGGTCGCGGACAGCGCCTGGGTCGCGCCCACGGCGACGATCATCGGCGACGTGGAGCTGGGGCCGGAGAGCAACGTCTGGTTCGCCTGCGTGCTCCGCGGCGACACCGCGCCGATCCGCGTGGGTGCCCGCACGAACATCCAGGACGGCAGCGTGCTCCACGTCACGGGGGACACCCTGCCCTGCATCCTGGGCGACGACGTGACGGTCGGGCACATGGCGCTCGTCCACGCCTGCACGCTGGAGAACAAGGCATTCGTCGGCATGGGCGCCCAAGTGCTGGACGGCGCGGTGATCGAGGAGGAAGGGATGCTTGCCGCGGGCGCGCTGCTCACGCCGGGCAAGCGCATCGGCCGGCGTGAGCTGTGGGCGGGCCGCCCGGCGCGCAAGATGCGGGACATGAGCGCCGAGGAACGCGCCATGTGGGACGAGACGGCCCGGCACTACGTCGAGCTTGCCGCGCACTTTCGCGAGAGGCTGCGGCCAGCGTCTTAGAAGTTTCGTGCGGCCTCCAACGTTTGGGGACGGAACAACACCGGAACCAAGAGGCCCGCCATGCTTCGCCCCGCCCTGCTATCAGCCTTGCTGCTCGCCGCCTGCGCCAACGGTGGACCGCAGCCGTTCGTGCCCGACACGGCACGCCTCGTGCCTGGCGAACTGGGCTACGGCATCGCTGATCCGGACGTGTCGTCCATCAATCTCGCCGCCTGGGCGTTCGCCGATCCTGGGCGCACCCGCAACAATCCCGCTGAGGCCGCTCGCGCTTGCGCCAGCATGGATTACATCGCGGGTGAGGTTTACACGTCCCCGCGCTGGGCGGAGATTGACGCGCTCAGCAAGGAGCAGCTCCTGCACGGCCGCGTCGAGATGCGGCGGGCGCTCGGCATCCCGCTCAACGCGCCGTCGCAGCTCGTCGTGAATGGGCTTGCGGGCGCCGGCAACGCGCTCGCATTCGGCAACTCGCAGGCAGCGCTGGCGGCATTGAGCAACCCCGCGTTCCCGAACCCGCAAGCGACGCTCGCCCGGTTGTCGAGCCTGCCCTACATGCAACAGGCGAATGTTGGCTCCCTGAACACCGCGAACGAGATATTCGGCCACGGTCAGTTCTTCCGGGACTAAGCGCCGCCTTCACCTGGCATTAACTGAGACGCTCCTATCCTGGTCCGGGCAAGGATCGGGGTAGGGAATGGGTGGTTCGGCGCCTCTGGGTTCGGCGCCTCTGGATTTGGCGCCTCTGGGAGAGCCGTTCAGCGCGCGGGAGGGCTTAGGGTGCGCGGTGCTGGCCGCCGTGCTCGTGGTGGCCGAGGGCGCGCGGGGTGTTCCGGGCGCGCTGCGCGGCGAGCTGCCCAACCCCGATAGCGCGATGCGCCTCGTCCGTCTGCGGGACATGCTCGCGGCGGGTGCGCCGTTGGACGCGGTGGCGCGGGATGGATCGGGGCACGGCGTCGTACTGCACTGGTCGCACCTGCTGGACAGCCTGCTGCTCCTGCTCGCGGCGCCGCTCGCGCCCTGGCTGGGCTGGGAAGGGGCGCTGCATTGGGTTGCGCTCGGCGTCGGGCCACTCTGCATAGGTGCGCTCGGGGCGGCCCTCGCCTGGTCCGTGGCGCCGCTCGCCGAACGGCGCTGGCGGCTGCTTGCGCCCTTGCTCGCGGCGGTTTCGGCGCCAGTCGCCGCCTATGGCGTGCCCGGCGTCGTTCACCATCATGTACTCCTCACACTGGCCGCGGTGATGGCTGCTGGATGGGGCGGGCGCGCTGCTGCAGGTGTGGCGGGGGCGGGGCGGAGGATCGGGGCATGGGGTGCCGCCGGCCTCTGGCTCAGTCCGGAGACGGCGCCGTTCACGCTCATGGCCTTCGCTGCCATTGCTGTGGCCTGGCTCAACCGACCCAACGAGCGCCGGGTCGCCACCGAGTTGCGGGATGGAGGAACTTGGTTCCTGCTCCTTGTTGCCGCCAGCTTCGCCGCCGACCCGCCGCGCGCCGACCCGTTCGCCTCGGAAGTTGACCGCTTGTCGGTGATGTGGCTCGCCCTTGGCGCCGCCTGCTGCGCGGCGGGATGGCTCTTATGGCTGACTGCACGGCGGAGATGGCCTACCCGCCTCGCGGTATTCCTAGGTACAGTGCCCGTGCTGGCGTGGCTGGTCGCTTTCCCGGCCGTGATCCTCGGCCCAGCCGCGCTGATGCCCCCGCTGGAAGCGCATGCCTTCCTTGGCGCTATCGCGGAGATGCGGCCCGTGCGTGGCTTGGACGCGGTGCAGTTCCTGTCAACCGGGCTGCTCGCCGCCGGGCTGGCCGGCTTGCTGGCCTGGCGCACGCGCGCGCTGGCCTGGTATTGGGCGGCCTTGTGCGCGTTCGCCGTCTTGGTGCTCGGGGCGCAGCACGTTCGATTCGCGGCCTACCCGGCGGCGCTGGGAGCGATGGCGCTGCCGGTGGCCCTGACCTGGTGCAGCCAGGCGTTGGGACAGCGGCGCGCGGCGGCGCTGGTGCTGGTCCGGCCGGCCCTGCTTCTCGTGTTCCTCGCCGGGCCGGGAGTCGGCGCTGCAGCGTCGCTCGTGCCCGAGGCAGGGGCGGCCAACGCGACCGCGTGCCTGCGCGGTCCGTCCACGGGATTGCTCGCGCCGGCGGTGGGCCAGGTGGTGCTTGCCAGCCCCGACGAGACGCCTGACCTGCTCTACCGCAGCGGAGTGCTCACCACGGGGTCGCTCTACCATCGCGGCATCGCAGCCTACATGCGCACCCGCGCCGCCTGGCGCAGCGGCCCGGCGGACGTGGAGCCGCCGTCCGTGCGCGCGACCGAGGCGCGATGGGTGCTGCTCTGCCGGGGTGCTGCGCGCAACCGTCTCGTTGCGGACCTGCCGCCGGAAACACTGCAGGACCGCTTGGAGCGCGGCAACATTCCCACCTGGCTCCAGCCCGTCGGCGCGGACGCGACGGGCTGGACGCTGTGGCGGGTAGTGGAGCCTAGATCGCCTTGACCTTGACGTAGCTGCCGGGCGCGTCCTCGATCACGGGCAGGCGGCCGGCGCCGGGCTCGCGGGCAGGGACGCGCTTGTTGTCCAGCGCCGCCACCCAGCGCTGCCAATCCGGCCACCAGGACCCTGCCATCTCAGTCGCGCCTGCGAGCCACTGCTCGGATTCAGGCGGCAGATCCTCATTGATCCAATGTCCGTACTTGCCGTCGCCCGGCGGGTTGACGACGCCCGCGATGTGGCCCGAGGCGGCGAGCACGAAGCGCGTGGGGCCGGCGAGGAGCTGCGTGCCGCGATAGGTGCTCCGCCACGGCGCGATATGGTCCTCGCGGGTGGACAGGAAATAGGCAGGGACCGTGATCTTGCGCAGGTCCACGGGCGTGTCCAGCAGGCTGATGCCATTGGGTTCCGCGAGCAGGTTCCGCTGATACATATTGCGGAGATAGAAGCTGTGCATCCGCGCAGGCATCCGCGTGCTGTCGCCGTTCCAATAGAGCAGATCGAACGGGAACGGGTCCTGGCCGAGGAGATAGTTGTTGACCACGAAGGACCAGATCAGGTCGTTTGCCCGAAGCATATTGAACGTCGTAGCCATCTCGCTGCCTTCGAGGTAGCCGCGCTTGTTCATCTTCTCTTCGAGCGACTTGAGCTGCTCCTCGTCGATGAAGACCTTCAGCTCGCCCGCCTCGCGGAAATCCATCAAGGTCACGAAGAAGGTGGCCGACTTGACGCGGTCATCGCCGCGCGTGGCCATGATGGAGAGTGCGCTGGAGAGCAGCGTGCCGCCGAGGCAGTAGCCGATGGCGTTGATCTCGCGCTCGCCGGTCGCTTCCTCGACGGCGTCGAGCACGTCGAAGATGCCCTCCTGCAAGTAGTCCTCGAATCCCTTGTCGGCGAGGTTCTCGTCCGGGTTGACCCAGGAGACCACGAAGACGGTGTGCCCCTGGCTCACGGCCCAGCGCACGAAGCTGTTCTTGGGGCGGAGGTCGAGGATGTAGAACTTGTTGATCCAGGGCGGAATGACGAGCAGCGGGCGCTTGAGCACCTGCTCGGTGGTGGGCGAATACTGGATGAGCTGGCAGAGGTCGTTCTGATAGACCACCTTGCCCGGCGAGATGCCGATGTTCTCGCCCAGCTTGAACGCATCCTGATCGGTCATCTTGATGTGCAGCTTGCCGCGGCCGCGCTCAAGGTCGCCGAGCAGGTTCGACAGGCCGCGCAGCAGGTTCTCGCCCCCGGTCTCCGCAGTCTTGCGCAGCACCTCCGGGTTGGTGAGCAGGAAATTGCTCGGGCTCATCGCGTCTATGAATTGGCGGCTGTAGAAATCCACTTTCTGCGCCGTCTTGGGGTCGAGACCGTCGGTGTGGCTGACCACGTCCTGGATGAAGCGCGCCGAGAGCAGATAGCTCTGCTTGACGAAGTCGAAAACCTCGTTCTCCTTCCAAGCCGCATCCTTGAAGCGGCGGTCCTTGGGGTCGGCCTGGATGACGGATGGGGAGTTGAAGCCCCAGAAGCGGCGCGCCGTATTCTGCCAGAGCGTCATGTAGTCCTGCCAGAAGCCGACCTGCGCCTGCATCAGCTTCGCCGGGTTGGTGGCGATCTGGGCGGTCATCTCCAGGAAGGCGCTGCCGATATTGAGCGGGTCCAGCGCCGGAAGCTCATGGCTCTGGCGGTTGAGCCAGTCGGTGACGAGACGCTGGGAACGCTCGGCGATGTCAGTCATGGAGCGGCCGACGATGGCCGGATCGGGCAGCTTGAAGCCAGGGGCGTCGTGTTTGACGATGTCGGCCATGGTAGGGTTTCCTCGTGCTTGTCCTTCCCGCCGGGTGCCTTGCCGCGCTAGACATCAGCGGGCAACCAGGGCAGGGCGCGGCGGTTGGCAATCTTATGCACAAGGAGAGTTAATGGGAGCGCCCGCGTGCGGCAAGCCATAGCGGTGCTCGCTGCCGCATTGCTGCTATCCGCGCCGCTGGGAGGTTGCCAGCGCGTCGAGCGGATCTACGACTCCCAGCTCACCAGTGAGACGCCGGCGGACTGGTGGCACCAGCTCGAAGGCGGCGCCATCGCCGAGGATCGGCCGCCGCCGCCCGGCGCCAGCGCGCCTTACCCCAACCTCGATCAGGTGCCCGGCGAGACGCCGAAAGTGGATGTGGCGCACCAGCGGACGCTTGAGACGCAACTTCTGGCCGAACGTGACCAGGTGCGGCGCAACGTGGTGCAGGACCCCTTGCCCGCATCGCCCGCGGCCCAACCCGTCGTGCCGCCACCCGCGCCGAGCGACCCGGACGCCTCACATATCGTTGCCGATGCGGCCAGTGCGACGTCGTCGCCGGCCCCTGCTGCCCCGCCCACCCCAACGCCGCAGGCCGTGGCTGCACCAACCGCCTCGCGTGCGCCCGTTGCCGCGGTTCCAGCGGCGTCCAGCCCGCCCGTGCCCACCCGCGCGTCGTCCAAGGCTTCGGCACCAGCGACTCCGGCCTCAGCGACTCCGGCCTCAGCGACTCCGGCCCCAGCCGCGGCCGCCAGCGCCCCGTCGCCTTCCGGGCCACCCGCGATCCCGGACGCGCCGCCGCCCTTGCCAGAGCTTGCGGGCATCACCGCGAGCCTGGTTCCCGCCCCCTCTCGCCCGCCGCCTCCGGGTGTTGCGGTAGGCTTTCGCCGCGGCAGCGCCGAGCTGCCGCTCAGTGCTTTGGGCGCGCTCCAGGCGCTCGCGGCTCGGCGCGCGGGCGCTGCCATCGCGGTGCGTGCTGGCGGGGATGCCGGGCCGTCCCCCGCCGCCCAGGCTGCGGCGCTGCCGCTGGCGCTGCGCCGGGCCAACGCGGTGCTTAACGAGCTGGTCGCCTTGGGCGTGCCGGCCGGCGACGTGCATGCGACGGCGCTCGCCACTGCTCGCGGCACCCGCGCCGACCTGATACAATCCCCGTAGCCACTGATCCAACCGAGCCGAGACGATGACCCAGCAGGACTTCCACCGCATCCGCCGCCTGCCGCCCTACGTGTTCGCCGAGGTGAACAAGGCCAAGGCCGGCGCCCGAGCGGCGGGCGAGGACATCATTGATCTCGGCATGGGCAACCCCGATAGCCCGACGCCGCCGCACATCGTCGCCAAGCTCATCGAGGCGGTGCAGGACCCGCGCAGCCACCGCTACAGCGTGAGCAAGGGAATACCGGGTCTGCGCCGGGCGCTCGCGGCCTACTACGCCCGGCGATTCGGCGTGAAGCTCGACCCGGAGACGGAGGTGGTCGCGACGCTCGGCTCGAAGGAGGGTCTCGCCAACCTCGCCGCCGCGATCACCAGCCCAGGCGACACCATCCTGGTCCCGAACCCCAGCTACCCCATCCACCAGTTCGGCTTCATCATCGCGGGCGCCTCGGTGCGCAGCGTGCCGGCGACGCCCGATGACGCCATGCTGCGCGCGCTCGACAGCGCGGTGCGGCACTCCGTCCCCAAGCCGACCGCGTTGATCGTCAATTTCCCGAGCAACCCGACAGCTTATCTCGCCGGCCTCGATTTCTACCGCGAGGTGGTCGCCTTCGCGCGCAAGCACGAGATCTGGATCATGTCCGATCTCGCCTACTCCGAGATCTACTTCGAGGGCGAGCCGCCGCCGAGCCTGTTGCAGGTGCCGGGCGCGAAGGAGATCGCGGTCGAGTTCACGAGCCTGTCCAAGACCTACTCGATGCCGGGCTGGCGCATGGGGTTCGCGGCCGGCAATCCGCGGCTGATCTCGGCGCTCGCCCGCATGAAGAGCTACCTCGACTACGGCGCCTTCACGCCCATCCAGGTCGCCGCCGTCGCCGCGCTGAATGGGCCGCAGGACTGCGTGCAGGCCATGCGCGACCTCTACCGCGAGCGGCGGGACGTGCTGGTGCGCGGCCTCAACGCCGCGGGCTGGCCCGTGCCGAATCCTCCGGGCAGCATGTTCGCCTGGGCGCCCATCCCGCCGCGCTACGCGCATCTGGGCAGCCTGGAGTTCAGCAAGCTGCTGCTCGCGGGCGCGCGCGTCGCCGTCGCGCCCGGCATCGGCTTCGGCGAGCACGGGGACGGGCACGTCCGCATCGCCCTCGTCGAGAACACGCAGCGGCTGCGCCAGGCGGTGCGCAACATCCGCGGCTTCCTCGGGCGTGAGAGCAACCGCGCGGCGGCTTCCGAACCCGTGCTCGCATGAGCCGTCCGCTCGCCGTCGGCGTCGCCGGCCTGGGAACGGTCGGCGCCGGTGTGCTGCGCCTGCTGCGCGACAACGCGGATGTGGTGGAGGCGCGCGCCGGGCGTCCCGTCGCCGTCACGGCGGTCTCGGCGCGCGACCGCTCGCGGGACCGGGGTGTGTCGCTCTCGGGGCTGCGCTGGCACGATGATCCCGTGGCGCTCGCCGCTGACCCGGCGGTGGATTGCGTGGTCGAGCTGATCGGCGGCAGCGAGGGACCGGCGCGCCGGCTCGCCGAGGCGACGATCCGCGAGCGCAAGCCGCTCGTGACCGCGAACAAGGCGCTGATGGCCGTCCACGGCGCCGAGCTTGCGACGGCGGCGGAAGCGGCAGGTTCCGCGCTCGCCTACGAGGCCGCGGTCGCGGGCGGCATCCCGATCATCAAGGCGCTGCGGGAGGGCTTGGCGGGCAACCGGGTGCGCCGGGTGGCAGGCATCCTCAACGGGACCTGCAACTACATCCTGACCCAGATGGGCGAGCGCGGCCAGGAGTTCGCGGACGCGCTCGCGGAGGCGCAGAGGCTCGGCTACGCGGAGGCCGATCCGAGTTTCGACGTGGATGGCGTGGACGCAGCGCACAAGTTAGCGATCCTGGCCGCGCTCGCCTTCGGGCGTCCCGTGGAGTTCGGCGCGGTCCACGTCGAAGGCATCCGCGGCGTGTCGGCGCTGGACGTGGCGTTCGCGCGCGAGCTGGGCTACCGCATCAAGCTGCTCGGTATCGCGACGGCGCGGGCGGAGGGCGTCGAGGCGCGGGTGCATCCGTGCATGGTGGCGCAGTCGGCGCCGCTCGCGCGCGTGGACGGGGTGTTCAACGCGGTGGTCGCTGAGGGCGATTTCGTGGGCCAGATCATGCTGCAGGGGCGGGGTGCGGGCGCCGGGCCGACGGCCTCCGCCGTCGTGGCCGACCTCGTGGACCTCGCCCGCGGGCGCGCGGCGCCGGTCTGGGGTGCTGCGAGCGGCGCGCTGTCCAACCTGCCGGCGCTGCCCATGCTCGCGCATCACGGCTGCTACTACCTGCGCCTGATGGTCGTGGACCGGCCCGGTGTCATCGCGGACGTGACGGCGGCGCTGCGGGACGCGGGCGTGAGCCTAGAGAGCATGATTCAACGTGGCCGCGATCCGGGCGAGCCAGTGCCCGTGGTGCTGGTCACGCACGAGACGGGAGAGGCGGCGATGCGCGCGGCTCTTGAGCAGATCGCGCGGTTGGACACGGTGATGGAGCCGCCCGCGCTCATCCGGATCGAGCCTGGCTGAGGAGTGCGCTGCAATGTCGAACGCAGGTAGCCGCATCCTCCGCAGCGTCCGCTCCGCCCGCTCCTACGCACGCGACGAAGCGACAGAAGGCTTCGTGACCCATGTTCCGGAGGGGGTGGACGTGAAAACTATCCGCGAACGCCTTGGGCTGAGCCAGGATGCCTTTGCAGAACGCTTCGGCCTGAGCCCGGCCGCGATCCGCGATTGGGAGCAGCACCGTCGCCAACCCGACCCGGCCGCGCGCGTGCTGCTGCTGGTGATCGCGCACGACCCGGATGCAGTGGTGAACGCGCTGCAGCGCGCCGCGGCGTGAAGTCAGGGCGGGGGTAAGTGGAGCCGCTTGCTTTCATTAGCGGGCGAGGCGGCGATGTGCGCGGTCCTTGACCAGATCGCACGGCTGGACATGGCCATGAAACCGCCCGGGCTTATCTGAATTGAGCCGGGCTGAACACTTCCTACGATGCCCGTCCGTCTCATCACATGGCGGTGCTGTATGGGGACCGCCTCGTCCGTGTAGCGAAGCCTCCGCTGCAAAGTGTAGGTTGGGCTCACGCCATAGGGTGGGCAGAATAGCACGCCTGTCGCAGAGAACAGGAACACGAGCTCGGACGGTCAAGCGAGGACCGCAGATAGTTGAAACCCGATCTACGGCAAACCGTAAAGTGACTTCCTATTTCCGCGAATGTTTCTTTCTTGAACGTGCCTCCTTGTCGTGACTGTGCGGACGCGGAATTTCCCAGCAACCTGGCAGGACGAGGTCCGTAATGAGTTTTGGATCATCTGGATTACCGGTTCCAATGCGTACGATGGCCGGCTCCCACTCCCCTAGAAAATGATCGATGATTTGGCTCGCCTGTGTCCGGACGCTCGGTCGCGGCCCGACCGGTACACGGTCGTCGATCCAGTCGTTGTGAAAGTGCAGGAATTTACCTTGGCAGAGGTGAAGGCTACTCTGAAGGAGTATGTCGTCACGCAGATAGATCAGGGCAGCTAGGCTTGGCTGATCCGGGTTCACATAGATGTTGCAAGATGACTCGGTTGCCCATCCTGGATCCGTCAAGCGAGTGACAATGGCCGACTTTGTCGTTCGGCTAAAGCCTATGCCACAGCACGGACAATGGTCCACCGGCAGGACCTGGTTCACAAGAACCAGCTTGATGTTTTTTCCAATCGTCGCAATTTCGTTGAGCACTCTATCCGTGAGCTGATCCAGATTGCCATCGAGGAGGTGATAGGATTGAGCGTACTCGATCCTCTCGTCTGACCATTGCATAACGAGCTGCAATGAGTGAACGAGGTCCTTGCTGCCGTAAGTCGAAAGTGTCGCAATAACCTTTGAAGCAGGGTGTCTCGCTTCAGCGACGAATGCCTCCCACGAGGTTTTCAACTTGAGGACTTCGTCAGCACTTAACTCCGTGTGGTTGGCTCGCGTCTCGTATTTAGTGGGTCGATGATGTCGATCGTGATCCTCGACACAAAGGACGGCTAGGTTGCTATCGATTGTGTTCGAATGATCTCCGTCGATGTGATGCAGATGAAAGCCGACATTACTCCGCTTGCAGACGCAACAATGATAAGCATTTGCCTCAAGCAGCCGGTCTTTCTGTGAGGGAACTGGTGGAACTCTAGTCATTGAAGGTGCTCGGCAAGCGATGGGGTTTGGGTGCTGGCATGGCGAACGACATCGCACGTCGAACCCCGTGTTTTGTGTCCCAATTGAACCTGTGGAAGCCATACGCCGGGCCGCACGGTCAGGCCGGGTCCGGTGACCGCTCGCCTTCGGCCAACTCACCGATGCCGCGGAGCTTGACGCTGTGCTGGTCGGGGAAGCGGGCCACGATCTCCAACTCGCCCCCCATCGCCTCCACGAAGCGCCGCAGCGTGGACAAATACATGTCCGTGCGCCGCTCCAGCTTGGCAATCGAGGCCTGACCCACGTGCAGGTCGGCAGCGAGCTGGTCCTGCGTCAGGGCGCGCGCGCGCCGCAACTCGGCCAGGGACAGCGTGCGATCCATCGCCGCCGTCAGCGCCTCGGCCCGCGCCTTGCTCTCGGCTGGGAGCCCGGCCCGCAACTGCGCGAAGGAGTGCTTACCCGCCATCGTCCCGCTCCGTCCTGCCCGCCTCGGCGGCGATCTCCGCGAGGTGTTCGTCGTACAGCCGGTCCGCCACCGGGATCAGCCGCTCGTAGAAGTCGTCCCGCCCCGTCTTGTCGCCCCCGATCAGCAGGATCGCGACCCGGCGCGGGTCGAAGGCGTAGAACACCCGCAGGGGCCTACCACCCACCTGCACCCGCAGCTCGCGCATGTGGCCGTGCCGCGAGCCGCTGATCCCGCTCGAGTGCGGGAAGGGCAGGTCAGGGCCGCGCCGCTCCAGGAGGCCCACCGAGGCCGTGACCCGGACGCGCTCATCTTCGGTCAGCGTGTCCCACCAGGCGCCGAACTCGTCGGTGTACTCGACCTGCCATGCCACGCCGGACGATATGCCTTTGAGGGAATGTCGTCAACTGGGAAAGATGCTGCTCGACATCAGGACAGCCGCGTTCATGGGATGTCTGCTTTGCCGCGTTCATCCTCGTCATCGAAGCTGCTAAGGTGCATCCAGGACTCGCACCCCCGCGACCGCCGAGGAGCGCCGCCCCATGGACACCGCCTCCGCCCAATCCGACATCGGCTACGACCGCAACCTCGCGCTCGACCTCGCGCGCGTGACCGAGGCAGCGGCGCTGGCCGCATCGCGCTGGATGGGTCGCGGCCAGAAGAACGAGGCGGACGGTGCCGCCGTGGAGGCCATGCGCCGGGCGTTCGACACGGTGCCGATCTCCGGGACCGTGGTGATCGGCGAAGGCGAGATGGACGAGGCGCCGATGCTCTACATCGGCGAGAAGGTGGGCAGCGGCGGGCCGGAGCTGGATATCGCCGTGGACCCCTTGGAGGGCACGACTATCACCGCCAAGGGCGGTCCGAACGCGCTCGCGGTCGTGGCGCTCGCCGAGAAGGGCCATTTCCTGCACGCGCCGGACATCTACATGGAGAAGATCGCGGTCGGCGGCGGCCTGCCGGACGGCGTCGTGAACCTCGATGCCTCGCCGGCCGAGAACCTGCGCAACCTGGCCCGCGCGAAGCAGCGCGACATCGGCGACCTCGTCGTCTGCACCCTGGAGCGCGAGCGGCACGAGGAGCTGATCGCGAAGTGCCGCGAGGCGGGCGCGCGCATCATGCTGCTCGGCGACGGCGACGTGGCCGGCGTGATCGCCACGGCGCAGCCCGAGAGCGGCGTCGATATCTACATGGGTGCGGGCGGGGCGCCGGAGGGCGTGCTGGCTGCGGCGGCGCTGCGCTGCATCGGCGGTCAGATGCAGGGCCGCCTCGTATTCGAGGACGAGACCCAGGCGGCGCGGGCGCGCGACATGGGCATCAAGGACGCACGCCACACCTACGATATCGCGGAGATGGCCGCCGGCGACGTGGTGTTCGCGGCGACGGGCGTGACGGGCGGCGCCATGCTGCGCGGCGTGCGCCGCTTCGGCGCGGGCGCGGTCACGCACACCATCGTCATGCGCAGCAAGAGCGGCACCGTCCGCTACGTCGAGGCGCACCACAATTTCGCGACGAAGACGTGGCAGGCATTCCTCTGAGGCTCAAGGTCGTCCTAGGCGTCGAGCGGAGCCTGAGCGGCAGGCGGTGGCTCTGGCGTCAGGGCGAGGACCGGGTCGCGCAGGACATCTCCCAGCGCCTGCAACTCCCGGACATGCTCGGCCATCTGCTCGCCGCGCGCGGTGCCGACCGCGACACGGCGGCGCACTTCCTGGAACCGACGCTGCGCGCCCTGCTGCCCGACCCCTCGACCCTGCGCGACATGGACGCTGCCGCGGACCGGCTCGCCCGCGCCGTCCAGGCCGGTGAGACCGTGGGCGTATTCGGCGACTACGACGTGGACGGCGCCTGCGCCTCCGCCGTGCTCGCGCTCGTGCTCGGTGCGCTAGGATGCCCGGTCGTAACCCACATCCCGGACCGTATCCTCGAAGGCTACGGCCCGAACGCGCCCGCGCTGCGCAACCTCGTCGAGCGCGGCGCAAGCTTGGTCGTCTGCGCCGACTGCGGCACGGCGGCAGCCGAGGCGCTGTCGGCGGTCGCAGGAATCGCCGACGTGCTCGTGCTCGACCACCACAAGGCTGAGGGGCCGCCGCCGCCCATCCTCGCCACGGTCAACCCGAACCGGCTCGATTGCGCGAGCGGCCTTGGCCACGTCTGCGCGGCCGCAATCGCCTTCCTCACCGCGGTCGCGCTGGTGCGGGCGCTGCGCCGGGCCGGGCACTTCCAAGGGCGCCCCGAACCGGATCTGCGCGAACTGCTCGACCTCGTGGCGCTCGCGACCGTCTGCGACGTGATGCCGCTGGTCGGCCTCAACCGCGCCCTCGTTACCCAGGGCCTACGCGTCATGGCCCGGCGTGCCCGGCCCGGCATCGCGGCGCTGCTCGATGCGGCAGGCGTCCGCGATGCGCCGAGTGCCATGTCGTGCGGCTTCGCGCTCGGCCCGCGCATCAATGCGGGCGGGCGGATCAGCGAGGCTGGGCTGGGCTTGCAGCTTCTCCTCTGCAACGACCCCGTCGAGGCTCGCGCGCTCGCGGCGAAGCTCGATGCGGTGAACCGGGAGCGGCAGAGCGTCGAGCAGGGCATCCTCGACGAGGCGCACGCGGCGGCGGCGGCGCAGGCCGAGGCCGGGCATGCGGCGCTGCTCGTCCACGGCGAAGACTGGCATCCCGGCGTTGTCGGCATCGTCGCCGGGCGCCTGCGTGAGCGGCAGAACCGCCCGGCGCTCGCCGGCGCGCTCGTGGACGGGATCGTGAAGGGGTCCGGCCGCTCCGTGCCGGGTCTCGACCTGGGCGCGGTGGTGATCGCGGCACGGCAGGTCGGGCTGCTGCTCACGGGCGGCGGCCATGCGATGGCGGCCGGGTTCTCGCTGCGTGTGGACCGGATGGCGGAGTTCCACGCCCTCCTCGACGAGCGCTTGGCCGCGGCGCGGGAGTTGCCGCGAGCGGCGGATTTGCCGGTCGAGGCGAGCGTCGCCGTGCCGGGCGCGACGGTGGAGCTGGCGGAACAACTCGCCAGGCTGCAGCCCTTCGGCCCGGGCAATGAGGAGCCGGTGCTGATCCTGCCGCGCGCGCGAGTGGTCAGGAGCGAGCGTATCGGGCGCGACGGCAACACGCTCCGCGCCTGGGTGCAGGGCGAGGGCGGCGGGCCGCGGCTCAAGGCGCTGCTGTTCCGGGCAGGCGAGGGGCCGGTCGCGGACGCGCTCGCCCGACCCGGCGCGCCGCTGCACCTCGCGGGGCACCTGCGCGCCGAGGCATGGAACGGGGCGGTGTCGGCGGGCTTCATCGTCGCGGATGTGGCAGCAGCATGAGCAACGACGGGGCTGAGCCAATCCGCATTATAGAAGAGCGGGTGTCGTCGATATATGAAAGCGAGGATGAGCAAATTCGCGTTGAGGAGGTTGTCGTAGCAGCGCGGGGATCGGCACATGATGCCAAGCGCCTGATCAGAGCGGCAGCGAGTCAGCTAGATCGAGAAGGCTACACGAAAGCCGGACGCGCTCTCGCGAAACATGGTGGGCGCACTGATAGCGTCTTCCCTCTTCCTTTGGGCAGCCCAAGTGCTATCAATCAGCAGGCGCTAGATATCGTAAACGATATATTGGACAACCCTGCCTCGGCAATGCGATATCGGCGAACCGGCCGCTTCGGTGACGTGATTGAGGTAAATAGCCCTGACGGGAAAGGCATCAGGACTTCAGAAGCAACAGGAAGTTTTATCGGTTTCCTTGAACCTTAGTAGGCGCGAGATGTCAGGACAGGAAGGTTCAGTTGCACTGGCGAGTGTTCCAGATCGCGAAAACCTCGTTGCTGAAGTGTGGGTTGGTGACGTTCAGGTGTGCGAAGTATCGTATGAACAGGGCAGGTTGCTTTGCTGGTGCTTCGCGGGTGAGAGCGCACTTTCGTTATACAATGAGTTGATCGCATCTGCGGAGCAACGGATACGTGAGACGTATAGCATCCCGGCAAGCACTCCTATGATCTATGCATTGTACTCTGGCGTCGAGGAACGCGCGTTGGGGACGGCGACGAGCTGATCGGCCACCGGACTTCCCAGACGAGACGCTGCGAGATGGTGTTGCCGCTCTCGCCACGCACGGGATTGTCTCCCATTGCCTCACGCTCGCGGACATCCTGATGCAGCACCCTGATGCAGCACCCGCTCATTTCCCTCCGCGCCGATTGACCCTACTCGGACCCGCGCCTAGCGTCGAACCACAGCAGGGAGATGCCGGAGTGCCGAACAAGCTCAAGCAGATCTGGCAGGATGGTCGCACTTCGGTGAATGGCTGGCTCGCCATCCCGAGCGGCTTCTCGGCCGAGGTGATGGCCCAGGCGGGCTGGGACAGCGTGACGGTGGACCTGCAGCACGGCTTGCAGGACTACCAGACCATGGTCGCTTGCTTCCAAGCGATGCAGAGCCATCCCGTGCTGTCCATGGTGCGCGTGCCCTGGAACGAGCCCGGCATCATCGGCAAGGTGCTGGACGCAGGCGCCTACGGCGTGATCTGCCCCATGATCAACACCCGCGCCGAGGCCGAGGCCTTCGTCGCCGCTTGCAAGTATCCGCCCCAGGGCAAGCGCAGCAACGGCCCCATTCGCGCCGGCATCTACGGCGTCAGCACGGGCTACCAGATGACCGCGAACGACGAGGTCCTCTGCATTCCCATGATCGAGACCGAGGAGGCCATCGCGAACCTCGACGCTATCCTGGATGTGCCGGGCATCAACGCGGTTTACATCGGTCCGAGCGACCTCGGTTTCTCCATGGGCCTCATCCCTATCCTGGACCGTGAGGAGCCTCAGATTCTCGCCGCCTACGAGAAGATCGTGGCCGCGACCAAGAAGCGCGGCATCACGGCGGGCATCCATTGCGGCTCGGTCGCCTACGCCGGGCGCGCGATCGGGATGGGGTTCCGCATGGTGACCGTGGGCAGCGACGCGGTGTTCATCAACCAGGCCGCCCGCGCGACGGTGAGCGGCGTGCGCGAGCACGTGCAGAAGGCAGCCTGAACCCATGCCGACGCCCACGATCCGCCTGCATCCCGAGGACGGCGTCGCCATCGCGCGCGTCACGCTCCTGCCCGGCACGCCGGTGGGGGAGGGGGTGCTGGCGGCCGAGCGCGTCCCGGCCGGGCACAAGGTCGCGCTGCGGGCGTATGCGCCGGGCGAGGCGGTGCGCAAGTATGGCCAGGTGATCGGCTTCGCGACCCAGCCCATCGCACCGGGCACTCACATCCATGTTCACAATATGGGCATGGGCGACTTCGCGAAGGACTACGCCTGGGGCGTGGACGCGCGGCCGACCGAGTACATCAACGCGCCCGCGACGTTCCAGGGCATCCGCCGCCCCGATGGGCGCGTGGCGACGCGCAACTACATCGGTATCCTGACGAGCGTGAACTGCTCGGCGCACGTCGCCGGGCTGGTCGCCAAGGCCTTCGAGCGGAACCCGATGACGGGTACGGACCCACTCGCGGACTACCCCGGCGTGGACGGCGTGGTGGCGCTCACCCACAAGACCGGCTGCGGCATGACCGAGGGTGAGCCGCTCCGCCTTCTCCGCCGCACGCTCGCCGGCTACGCGAGGCACCCGAACTTCAGCCACGTCGTCGTGCTCGGCCTCGGCTGCGAGGTGAACCAGATCGGGGGATTGCTGCAGGAACAAGGACTTGCCGGGCGCATCCGCAACATGGACATCCAGAGCATGGGCGGGACCCGGCGCACGGTCGAGGCCGCGGTCGGCTTCGTGCGCGAGGTGCTGGCCGAGAGCAACAAGGTCCGGCGCGAGAAGGTGCCTGTGTCGGAGCTATGCGTCGCCCTGCAATGCGGCGGCAGCGACGGCTACTCCGGCATCAGCGCGAACCCGGCGCTGGGCGCCGCGAGCGACCTCGTCGTGCGCCATGGCGGCACGGTGATCCTTTCCGAGACGCCCGAGACCTACGGCGCCGAGCACCTGCTGACCCGGCGCGCGACCAGCCGCGAGGTGGGCGAGAAGCTGGTCGGCCTGATGCGCTGGTGGGAGGACTACACGCGGCGCGAGGGCGCCGAGATGAACGCGAACCCGTCGCCCGGCAACAAGGCGGGCGGCCTCACTACCATCCTGGAGAAGAGCCTCGGCGCCATGGCCAAGGCGGGCAGCACGAACCTCGTGGACGTGGTGGGCTACGCCGAGCCGGTGACGGGGAAGGGCTTCGTGTTCATGGACACGCCGGGCTACGACCCGGTGGCGGCGACGGGGCAGGTGGCGGGCGGCGCGAACCTGGTGTGCTTCACGACGGGCCGCGGCAGCGTGTTCGGCTGCAAGCCCGCGCCCTCGATCAAGCTCGCGACCAACACGCCCATGTTCCGCCGCATGGAGGACGACATGGACGTGAACTGCGGCACGATCCTGGACGGGGAGGAGAGCGTGCAGCAGGCAGGAGCGCGGGTGTTCGAGCTGATGCTGCGGGTTGCGGGCGGAGAGCGGACGAAGAGCGAGGGATTCGACTTCGGGGCGGCGGAGTTCGCGCCATGGGTGATCGGGGCGACGATGTAGTGCAAGGGTCTCTCCCGGCCATCGCCTACCTTCGCCGTAGCGGCTAGGCTAGACCTGCTTATGCCAATTCCCGACCTTCTCGTGACCTTCGCAAAGGCCGTGCGAGCGGACCGGGCGGCGAATCCGCGCATTGCAGGCGACGGCACGGCGCTTGAGTTGCTGATCGCTCCGCGCTTCAGGACGCTCATCGAGGCGGCGCTGCCCGAATTGGGCATCGTTCCACCCGCTGTCCTGCCGGAATACACAAGGAGCGGCATCGGTCGCCCAGACCTCGCGTTGGCCCGGCCAGGTCAACCCGCCCGCGCCTTCGTCGAGCTGAAGGAGCCGCACAAGCCGCTCAATCCCCAGCAATGGCGCGGCCACGATGCCGATCAGTTCCGGCGCTTCGGCGAGCTGCCGCTGTGGAGCCTGTGCAACTTCGCCTCGATCCATCTCTACCGCCGCGCCGAGCTGGTGGATCAAGCCGAGATCGTGCCCGCGGTGGCGCTGGACCCGGCAACGCCGGACTCCCGCGCGGAGAGCCTGATCCGCGCCCAGGACCACGCCGGGTTTCAGCGCATCCTGCTCGCCCTTGCAATGGCAGAGCAGCCTGCGCCCGCCGACGCGGAGGCCATCGCGCAGGTGCTCGCCCACGCCGCCCGGCTCGTGCGCGAGGTCGTGGCGGCCCACTGCGCCGAGGGCCTGCGAGGCGTGTTCGCCGACGTGCGCGCCGAGTTCAACGAGACCCTGTTCGCCCGCGCCGAGGCTGGCGGCTACGACCAGGCCGGCGGCGACGCCCTATTCGCGTCCGCGTTCGCGCAAACTTTGATCTTCGGGCTTCTGCTCGCGCGCGAGGCGAGCCACGGCGCGGAGGTCGGGGACCAAGCCTACCAGATGCTCCCGGAAGGAACCTACCCGCTGCTCCGCGGCACGTTGCGCGCTCTGACGCTCGACGAGGTGCGCGCGATGCTGGGCGTCGCGTTCGACGTGGCACGCGACGCCGTCAACTCAGTCGTGCCCGACATGCTTCGGCCAGCGGGCGGGCGCGACCCCGTGCTCTACCTCTACGAGGACTTCCTGCGCGTCTTCGACCCGGACGCGGTGGCGAGATACGGCGTCTATTGCACGCCGCCCGAGGTGGTGCGCCTGATCATAGCGGAAGCGTCAGGCAGCGGACACAGTGACGCAGAGCGCGCCCATCCTCGCGATCCTCAGCAATCCGCCTACCGCCCACAACGTAAGTTCGTGAGTTGACATAGCTCTGACGCCACCACATGAGGTAAGGTAAGAGAACGCTAAGAGGGAGGGCATCGATGCTAAACGTGAGCAATGTGGTCGCTGCCTTCACCGAGGAGCAAGTAGAAAGATTGACTGGGCTTTCCAAGGTTCAGCTTAGGTATTGGGATAGAACCGGCTTCTTCTCTCCAGCTTACGTAGAGGACGTGCCTGGGCTACCCTATGGACGGCTATATTCTTTCAAGAATATTGTCGGGCTACGCACATTGGCTATGCTGCGTGTCCAGCACAATGTTCCTCTCCAACACCTACGGAGGGTCGCCGAAAAGCTGGCTCACCTTAGGGACGACCTGTGGACTCAGACGAAGCTCTGGGTTTTGAAATCGCAAGGTCGTGTTTGAGAGTCCCGAGACTAGGCTGCCGCAAGAAGTGGTTTCCGGTCAGTATGTCATTGACATACCCCTGAGCAGGATTGTCGCTGATACCAGCCGCGACGTGGAAAGGCTGCGCGAGCGGTCCCCCGATCAGATCGGTCGTGTCTCGCGGATGAAGGGCATCGTCAGCAATGCGCGGGTTGTGGCAGGCACGCGCATCCGTGTGGACTCGATCAGGCGGTTGCACGAGGATGGCTACACCATCGCGCAGATCATCGGCGAGTATCCAGACTTGACGGAATCTGATGTTACAGCCGCCCTTGAACACGGCAAAGCGGCTGCGTAAGTCAGGGCGCTGTTGTCCTAAGAATATTCATTGATCAATGTGTTCCCGAATCAGCTGGAATAGCACTAAAGCAGCTTGGTCACGAAGTTGTTTTTCTTCGCGAGGAACTATCAGTCAATAGCCCTGACTCTCTCGTAGCAGCAGTTGCTGAGAAAAATGACGCTATTTTAGTGAGTCTTGACGGTGATTTCAAAGTGATTGCAAAGCGGCATGGAGTTGGTAGGCGAGCATACCGCCGACTTTCACTCATCAAGCTGAGCTGCCGAGAGTCTCGCGCCGCCGAAAGGCTCCGTTTGTGCATGAGCACAATCGAACACGAGTGGCGCATCGCTCAGGGATCGAAAGATCGCCGCCTTCTGATGGAGATTGGAGACTCCATGATCCGCATCAACCGCTAGTCACCTGCGTCAAGACGATGAAATACATTCCTATTTCGGAATTACAGTGCCGAGAGTCGCGGCCACCATCTCGCCCCCGCCCTGGTGAGCGGGCTTGCCGTCGCATACGGTGCGCCCGTGACGGCGCTGGACGCCTTCGACGCCATCCTCGCCCTGCTCTCGGCCAGTTCCTACACGACGCGCTTCGCCTTCGACCTGGAGGATGACTTCCCTCATGTGCCCTTCCCCGCCGACCGCGAGGCGTTCGCGGAGGCGGCCCAGATCGGCGCGCGCATCCGCGCCTTGCAGGGCTTCGCCGCGGCGCCCAGCCCGACCTTCCACTCCGCTCGCCTCATAGGGCAGGCTTCCGGCCCCGCCCTGGACGTGTCCACGCCCCAGCGCGCGTTCACAGCTGGAATCCCGGCAGGGACGGTGGCGCTGCTCCCCGATCGTTCGCTCTGCATGGCCGGGGTGTCGGAGCGGATCTGGAGCTTCGCCGTCAGCGGCTACCCCGTCCTCTACCGCTGGCTCCGGGCCAGGAATGGAGAGTTGCTGGCCGGTCGCGGCGGCGCGGCCCTGTTGCGTGCCGCGCTGGACGTTGCATGGCGAATCGAGGAGCTGGTGTATTTGTTTGACCAGGCAGACGGCGTTCTCGCTCGGGCGCTCAACGCGCCGCTCACGCGCGCGGACTTCGGACTGCCCGCACGTGGCGAGGCGGTTGTGATGGAGGAGGACGATGCGCCAGGCTGACCTGTTCGGTGCCGCCCGTGGTCCGGCTGCACCACCTCCGCCGGAGATACCCGAGCCCGATGCGATCCGGGCACGCCTGCGCGCGCTGCTTGAGACGGTGTGCGCCGCTCGGGAAATGCCTTGGGAGCCGCCGCGCGCCCGTGCGCAGGAGCACCTGTTCCACAACATGGCGAACTGGCTCCCCGAGACGGAGCGCGACTCGCTGCGGCAAGCCTTCGCCACGGAGCTGGACCGGTTGCGCCACGCGCAGGCACAAGCCTAGCTCAAGGCACGGACTACCCGCCCCCGACGCGTTGCTCCTGCACGCCCAAGCCCTGGATGCCGAGCCGCATCGTCTGGCCCGGCTTGAGGAACACCGGCTCCGGCTTGATCCCCATGCCGACGCCGGGCGGCGTGCCCGTGCTGATGATGTCGCCGGGGTAGAGCGTCAGGAAATGGCTCACGTAGGACACGAGCTTGCGCACGTCGAAGATCATCGTGCGCGTGTTGCCGTCCTGCATCCGCTTGCCGTCCACCTCCAGCCAGAGGTCGAGCGCCTGCGGGTCCGGCACCTCGTCGCGCGTCACCAGCCACGGCCCGGTGGGGCCGAACGTGTCGCAGCCTTTGCCTTTGTCCCAGGTGCCGCCGCGCTCGATCTGATACTCGCGCTCGCTCACATCGTTGACGACGCAGTAGCCCGCCACGTGGTCCATGGCGTTGTGTTCGGGCACGTAGCTCGCCTTCGCGCCGATGACGATGCCCAGCTCCACTTCCCAGTCCGTCTTCGTGCTGCCCCGCGGGATGCGGACCTCGTCGTTCGGTCCCTGGAAGGCGCCGAGCGCCTTCAGGAAGATGATCGGTTCCTTGGGGATGGGCGAGCCAGTCTCGGCCGCGTGGTCGGCGTAGTTGAGGCCGATGCAGACGAAGTTGACCGGGCGCGGCACGGGCGGGCCGATGCGTGGGTTGCCCTGAACGGCGGGCAGGCTCGCGGGATCGAGCTTCGCGAGCCGTGCGAGGCCGTCCGCCGAGAGCGCGTCGGCGTCGAACTCACGCACCTGCCCCGAGAGATCACGCACCACCCCGTCCGGCCCGAGCAAGGCGGGCTTCTCGGCGCCGGGGGCGCCCACGCGCAGCAGCTTCATCGTCGTTCTCCTACAGCGTCCAGCCGCCATCTATGACGACGGCCTGGCCAGTCATGAACTGGCTCTCGTCCGAGGCAAGGAAGACGGCCAGCGCCGCGATCTCCTCCGGCGTGCCGAGCCGGCCCATGGCTTGGCGCGCGATGAAGGCCGTCCGCGCCGAGTCCAGCCCGCCCGCCGCGGCGGCGTTCGCGGCGATGCGGTCGTCAAGGCTCGGCGTCTGCACCGTGCCGGGGCAGATCGCGTTGCAGCGTATGCCCTGCTTCACGTAGTCGGCCGCGACGCTCTTGGTGAGGCCGATCACGGCCGCTTTCGTCACCCCGTAAATGAAGCGATTGGGGGCGCCCTTGATGCTGCTGGCAGCGGACGAGATGTTGATGATGCTCCCGCCGCCCCGCTCCAGCATCCCCGGCAGCGCGGCCCGGATCGTGCGGAACTGGCTGCGCGCGTTGAGCGTGAAGGCGAAGTCCCACTCCGCCTCGGTCGCGTCCAGGATCGTGCCCTGATGGACGAAGCCCGCGCAGTTGAACAGCACGTCGAGCGGCCCGGCATCCGCCACCGCGCGCGCGATCGCGTCCCCGTCCGTCGCGTCGAGCCGCGCCGTGCGCACGCGCCCGCCCGCGATCTGCGCGACCTTCGCCTCGTCGAGGTCGGTGGCGACCACCTCCGCGCCCTCGTCCGCGAAGGCGAGCGCCGTCGCGCGGCCGATTCCCTGGGCCGCCGCCGTGACGAACGCGCGCTTGCCCGCGAGCCTGCCGGACATCGCCGCCTCCCCTAGTGATTGTGGCGGCTCTCGCCGCGCGTCTCGATGATGTTGAGGTAGAGCGTGGCCGGCTCCAGGCAGGCGCCCGTGCCCATCTGGCCGACCATGCTGCGGAAGATCTGCTCCCAGGGAGTCTTGTTCGGGAGTTCCGGCGCCCTCCACGCCTGCCGCCGCGCGGTCAGCTCCGCCTCGGGGATGAGCACGTCCACCTTGCGCTCGTTGAGATCTATCCGCACCCGGTCGCCCGTCTGCAGGAGCGCGAGCCCGCCGCCCACCACCGCCTCGGGCGAGACGTTGAGGATGCTCGGGCTGCCCGACGTGCCGCTCTGCCGCCCGTCACCCATCGTCGGCAACGTGTTGACGCCGTGCTTCAGCAGCGTCGCCGGCGGCTGCATGTTCACCACCTCGGCGCTGCCGGGGTAGCCGACGGGCCCGCAGTTGCGGACGACCATCACCGTGTGCTCGTCCACGCCGAGCGCCGGGTCCTCGATGCGGTGGTGATAGTCCTCCGGCCCCTCGAACACGACGGCCTTGCCCTCGAACACGTTGGGGTGCGCCGGGTCGGAGAGGAAGCGGCTGCGGAACTCGGGATCAATGACGGAGATCTTCATCACCGCTGAGTCGAACAGGTTGCCGCTCAGCACCACGTAGCCGGCCCGCTCCTTGAGCGGCTCGCCGTAGGGGCGGATCACCTCACGATCCACGTCCACGGGTCGCTCCAGGTTCTCCGCGAGGGTCTTGCCCGTGCAGGTCATGACATCGCCGTCCAGCTTGCCTGCGGCGAGCAGCTCGCGCAGCACGGCCGGCACGCCGCCCGCCCGGAAGAAGCCCTCGCCCAGGAAGCGCCCGGCGGGCTGCACGTCCACGAGGAGCGGGATCTCCGGCCCGAGGCGCTGCCAATCCTCCAGCGTGTGGTCCACGCCCATGTGCCGGGCGATGGCGATCATGCTGATCGGGCAGTTGCTGGAGGCGCCCAGCGCCGCCGCGGCCACGACCGCGTTCTCGAAGGCGGTCTTGGTCATGATGTCCGAGGGGCGCAAATTCTCGTGCACCATCTCCACGATGCGCCGCCCCGTGTTGTAGGAAATCCAGCCCCGCTCCTTGTGCGGGGCGGGGATCGCGGCGCAGCCTGGCAGCGACATGCCCAGGGTCTCAGCCAGCGAGTTCATGCTGAGCGCCGTGCCCATCGTGTTGCAGTGCCCGGCGCTGCTGGCGCTCGCCGCCACCATCGCGATGAACTGCTCGTAGGTGATGCGCTCCTCGGCGAGCAGCTTGCGCGCCTCCCAGACGATGGTGCCGGAGCCGGCGAGCCGGCCCTTGTACCAGCCGTCCAGCATCGGCCCGCCGGAGAGGAGGATCGCCGGGATGTTGACCGTCGCCGCGCCCATCAGCACGGCCGGCACCGTCTTGTCGCACCCGGCAGTGAGAACCACGCCGTCGAGCGGGTATCCGTGCAGGACCTCCACCAGGCTGAGATAAGCGAGGTTGCGGTCCAGCGCCGCGGTCGGGCGCTTGCCGGTCTCCTGGATGGGATGGACCGGGAACTCCATCGGGATGCCGCCCGAGTCCCGTATCCCGTCGCGCACCCGCTGGGCGAGCGCGACCAGGTGACGGTTGCACGGCGCGAGATCGCTGCCAGTCTGGGCGATGCCGATGATCGGCTTGTTCCCTTGCAGCTCCTCGCGGGTCAATCCGTAGTTCAGGTAGCGCTCAAGGTAGAGCGCCGTCATTCCCGGATTGGTAGGATCATCGAACCAGCGGCGGCTGCGCAGCTTCCGTTCTCCGCTCGTCCCATCTGCCATCGTTCACCCCCCGCTTTAGGCGGCGGAAGGTGGGCGCGGCTCCGGCGGGTGTCAATCGGCGGCGGAAGCCCATTCCTTCTCGCGGCCGACCAGGTCGCGCAGCATCGCGAGCACGGTCTCCGCACCGGCCTGCCCTGGCTGCTCAAGAGCCTGGGATAGGGCACGCGCGCCCTCGCCCGACGCGGCCAGATTGCCCGCGTAGGCCATGGACCAGTCAGCGAAATCGCGCTGCTGGCTGCGCAACACATGCAGCACGACAATTTCCGCGTGCCGCGGGTCGCGTTGGATGCGCTCGAACACCCTCTCGACTGCGGCGAGCGGCCCTTCCAGCACCTGCGCGAAGCTGCCCGCGCCGAACAGCAACGCGCCTGTCACCTTGTCGCGCAAATTGTTGCGGCGCGAGGCGTCGAGGATATGCTGGATCTCGGCATCCATGTCTGCCACCTGGCAGTCGCCGATCGTGTTCCGGCTGCAATACACAAGCTGGTAGATCGTCTCGTCCATCATGCGTCTCCGCTAGAAGCCTTCCTTGAGTTGCGTAATGAGCGCCGCGATGTTCCCCGCGGGCAGGGGGCGGCTGAGCAGGTAGCCCTGCATGTCCGTGCAGCCTTCGGCCAGCACCCGGTCGGCCTGCTCGCCGGTCTCGACGCCCTCGGCCGTGGTCCGCATCCCGAGCGAGGTCCCGAGCGCCGCGATGGCGCGCACGACCGCGACCGCCTCGGCGCTGTCGCCCAGGTCGCGCACGAAGCTGCGGTCGATCTTGAGCTTGTCGAAGGGGAAGCTGCGGAGCTGGCTCAGCGAGGAGTAGCCCGTCCCGAAATCGTCCATCGCGATGTGCACGCCCATGCCTCGCAAGGCGCGCAGCGCGTTCAACGCCGCATCGGGGTCGCGCACGAGCGCGCTCTCGGTGATCTCCAGTTCGAGCCGCGCGGGGTCGAGCCGCGAGCCTGCCAGCGCGGCCTCGACCGCCCGGCACAGCCGCCCTGGCTCCGCCAGCTGCACGGCAGAGACGTTGACGGCGACCGGAAGCGGCTCCGGCCAACCCTGCGCGTCCACGCAGGCCGTCCGCAGCGCCCACTCGCCGATCTGCATGATCAGCCGCGTCTCCTCCGCGAGCGGGATGAAATCGGCGGGCGAGATGAGGCCGCGCTCCGGATGCCGCCAGCGCAGCAGCGCCTCGAAGCCGACCAGCGAGCGCGTCGCCAGGTTCGCCTGGGGTTGGTAGAAGAGTTCGAGCTGGCCACGCGCGATGGCGGCGCGCAAATCCTGTCCAGGGCGTGCCGGGCCGCTGCGCGCCGGGCCATCTCAGGGCGGAAGGGGCGGACGACGCCGCGCCCGTCCGCCTTCGCCGCATAGAGCGCCATGTCCGCGCAATGCACGAGCGAGTCCGCATCTGCGCCGTCATC
>CAWBOZ010000005.1:0-27921 GCA_963790535.1 uncultured Alphaproteobacteria bacterium
GTGGGCGCGCGGCCGAAGACGTTCTGGAAGACCGCGGCAACAGCGTTGATGCTGGCTTGGCTGGGCATCGTGAAGCTCCCCCCTTATTGCCAGGAGAATAACGTCACACGTTGCGTAACGCCATCCATAAGGTTCGATTGGAGGAACGTTTTTTTGACGCCGGTGATGTCTTGAGCAAAGCGAATGAGGCTTGCCGGCGCCCGACGCGGCGCGATAGCGAGTGCTGTTCCGGCCAGCGTCAGGACAGGAGGTCCACCGCCGCCCGGCTCAGCGCCTGTACGCCCAGCGCGATGCAGCGCTCGTCGGGCTGGTAGTTGCTGTTGTGCAGCTTGTCGTCCCGGCCGGGTGCGCCGGAGCCGACGCGAAGCTGGAAGCCCGGCACCAGCGCCGCCATCAGCGCGAAATCCTCCCCGCCCAGGCTCGGCTCCCCCTCCCAGACCGCCTCCGCCCCGAACTGCGCGCGAACGCTCGCCACCGCCGCGTCCAGCACCTCGTCCGCGTTGACCAGCGCCGGCACGCCGTGGCGGTAGTCCACGGCGACGCTGACGCGCATTCCTTCCTCCACCCCCCGGCACAGCCGCCGGATCGCGCGCTCGGCGACCTCTCGCGCGGGCGCGTGCAGCGTGCGCACCGTACCGCGGAGCTGCACCGCGTCCGGGATGATGTTGTGCACCGTGCCGCCGTGGATCGCGCCGACGGTGACGACGCAGGGATGGGTCGGCTTGACCTCGCGTGAGACCACGAGCTGCAATTGCGTGATCAGGTGAGCCGCGGCCACGATTGGGTCCACGGCGCTGTCCGGGTGCGCGGCGTGACCGGACTTGCCCCGCACCTCGATGTCGAAGCGGTCGGACGCGGCGAGGCAGGCGCCGCGCACGTAGCCGAAATTGCCCACTGGCATGTCCGGAGCGTTGTGAAAACCGAACGCTCGATCCACGCCCTCCAGTGCGCCGTCCGCGATCATGGCGGCCGCACCCTCAAGCGTCTCCTCCGCGGGCTGGAACAGGAGACGCACCGTGCCTGATAGGCGCGGCGCGAGCGCCTGCAGCACGGAGGCGACGCCCAGCAGCGTGCTCGTGTGGATGTCGTGGCCGCAGGCATGCATCGTCCCTGGAGTCTCGCTCGCGAAGGACAGTCCCGTCCGCTCCCCGATGGGCAGCGCGTCCATGTCCCCGCGGATCGCGAGCACGGGGCCGGGACGCCCGCCCTCGATGGTTCCGACGACGCCTGTTCGACCCACGCCCGTGCGGTGCGGGATGCCGAGGCGCGCCAGCTCCGCGGCGACGATCCCGGCTGTGCGCACCTCCGCGAAGGCCATCTCCGGGTGCTGATGCAGGTCGCGCCTGATCTCGACCAGCCGCGGCTCGGCCTCGGCGGCGAGGTGGGCGATAGCGGATTGGGGATCGTTGGGTAGGGGTTCGGGCATGGCTGGCGTCCTCGGGGAGAACAAGTCTCGCGCCGGATGCTGGTAGCTGCAAGCGGGATCGCACTCAGGCTGCGCGGGCAGCCTCGATGAAGGCGCGGATCAGCGCCGGATCCTTCACGCCGCGCGCGCTCTCGACGCCGCTGCTCACGTCCACGCCGGACGCCCCAGAGGTCCGGATCGCGTCCGCGACGAGGCCGGGCGTGAGGCCGCCCGCGAGCAGCCACGGGAGCGGCGCCCCCCAGCCGCGGAGCATGGCCCAGTCGAACGGGTGCGCGTTGCCACCAGGCAGGACGGCGTTCGCGGGGGCTTTCGCGTCGAGCAGCAGCCGGTCCACGCCGGGCGGCGCCTGGCGCGGCAGGTCGCCAGCCTCGGCGACGCCGACCGCGAGCCAGACCGGCACGCCGAACCGCGCCCGCACGCTCGCCGCGCGTTCGGCCGAGGCATAGATCTGCACGGCGTCGAGCGCCACCGCGTCGAGCGCGCGGGCGACGTCATCGTCACCCGGCTCCACGAACAACCCAACGCGCCCCGGTCCGCCGCGCAGCCGGCCCGACAGCCGCGCCGCCTCGCCCGGCGTCACGGCCCGCGGCGAGCCCGACGCGAACACGAAGCCGATCCAGTCCGCCCCGGCTTCGGCGGCGGCGTCGAAGGCAGCCGGCGCGTTGATCCCACAGATTTTCACGACGGCGGTCACGCGATCCATCATCCGATCTCTTGGGCGATGGCCGCCGCCGCCGCCGCTGGATCGACGGCCTCAGTGATGGGGCGGCCGACGACGATCCAGTTCGCACCCGCCCGCGCCGCCTCGGCGGGGGTCGCCGCCCGCGCCTGGTCGCCCGCCGGGCTGCCTACGGGCCGCACGCCGGGCACCACGAGCACTGGCGCCGATCCCAGCGCATCCCGCAGCATCGAGACTTCCTGCGGCCCGCACACCAGCCCATCCAGCCCGGCGTCCATCGCGAGGCGGGCGAGGCGCAGCACCTGCTGCCGCGGCCCATCGGAGACGCCGATAGCGTGCAGCGCCGCCGCGTCCAGGCTCGTGAGCACCGTGACGCCGAGGAGCAGCGGGCGCCCCTCGCCGTCTCCCGCCGCGCGCCGGGCGGCTTGCAAGGCGGCGGCGCCTGCGCTGGCGTGGAGCGTCAGCATCCGGGGTCCGACCGGCAGCACGGCGCGCACGGCGCCAGCGACCGTGTTCGGGATGTCGTGTAGCTTGAGGTCGAGGAACACGGGCAAGGGTGCCAACGCCCGCACGCATGCCGGCCCGTGCGCGAGGACGAGCTCCAACCCCGCCTTTACCATGGCGCAGTGGGGTGCAACTGCCTTGGCCAGATCCTGGGCGCGCACGAGGTCCGCGGTATCGAGCGCCGCGATCAGCCTAGCCACGATTCAGGCCCTCAAGACTCAGGCGCCCAAGGGTCAGGCGCCCAAGACGCGGGTGCCAGGAGCCGTGAGTTGCGGAACACGTTGAGGCCCAGAAGGCGTCATATTGGGCGTCATATTGGGAGGAACTGTAACGACGGGGGGCCGCTGCGCCTCGATCACGCGCAGCCTTGCCTCCGCCCGGCGGGCGCGCGCCCGCGCGGCGACCGCCCCGCTCGATCCCAGCAACGCGCCGCCGATGAAGAACACCGCCGCCACGACGAGCACGGCCACTGACAGCGGCGTTTCCCACAAGAAGCCGGTCGGCCAGAAGCCGAGCGTCACGAGCTGCTTGTTGCTCAGCGCGAAGATCACGATGAGCACCACGATGATGAAGGCCACGGCCGCGCGCAGCAGACGCATGGGCTTCATGCCGTGACGCGCTCGGCGCGAGCGGGCCGGCGGGCAGCCTTCCCGCCGCGATCCACACGCTCGCGCAGTTCCTTGCCAGGCTTGAAGAAGGGCACTGCTTTCTCCGTGACTGAGACGGCCTCGCCCGTGCGCGGGTTGCGGCCGGTGCGTGCCTCGCGGCGCTTGACGGTGAAGGCGCCGAAGCCGCGCAGCTCCACGCGGTCTCCTAGGGCGAGCGCGTCCGCGATGCCCTGGAAAATGGTTGCGATGATCAACTCCGCATCAGGCCCGCGCAGATGCGGGTTAGCAACGGAAAGCTGTGCGATCAGCTCCGATCGAGTCATGGGCCGTGCCCCGTGTCTGTGCCGCGCGGGCAAGGAATTGAGACGGTGCCAGAGCAGGGCGAGCGCGTCAACGCCGGATGTTACTGTGGCGAGACGCCCTGCCATAGCGCGAGCGCCGCGGGGTGGGCAGGAAGCAGTCCCATCAGGGCTCGGGACAGGCCGCTGGCGGTGGCATCCACCGTGCGGTCGAAGAAGCCGCCGGGCTGCATGTCGCGGACGGGTATGGAGGCAGGCACGTGACGCTCCGCCGCGAGCCAGTCGCGGGCCTCCCGCTCACCGCCGATCTGGTCCACGAGACCGAGGGCCAGAGCCTGGCGCCCGGTGTAGGCGCGGCCATCCGCCAGTTCCCGCACGCGCGCCGGGTCGAGGTGCCGGGCGGCGGCGACCCGGCCCACGAACTGGTCGAAGAGATCGTTCACGAGGCCTTGCAGGTAGGCTTGGCCTGCAGGCGTGAGAGGCGCCGTGAAGCTGGGCTGGTCCTTGAGCGGGCCGGACTTCACCGTCTGCGCCTCGACGCCGAGCTTAGCGAGCAGGCCGCCGACTTCCGGGGCTTCAAGGATCACGCCGATGCTGCCCGTCAACGTGCCCTCGCGCGCGACGATGCGGGCGGCGGGGAGGGCAGCCATGTAGCCGGCGCTCGCCGCCGTGCCGCGCATCACGGCGACGACCGGCTTGCGCTGGGCCAGGCGCTTGAATGCATCGTAGAGCGCCTCGCCGCCGGACACGGAGCCGCCTGGGCTGTCAATGGAGACGAGGATCGCGGCGACGCTGCCGTCACGCCCGAGCGCGTTGATGGCGTCGAGCTGCTTGCGGTCGTCGGTGATGAGGCCGGTGACGTTGACGCGCGCTACGTGCCGTCCAACCACGCCGCCGCCGGGCCGCACCAAGGCGATCACCACGGCGGCGAGCGCCAGCACGGCCAGGACCCGCCAAAAGACGAGGCGGCGCTTGAGGCGCCGCCTGTCCAGGATGAGGTCCGTCTCGAAGCCCCAAGGGGTAGGAGGTGGCGTGGAACCCGACAAGGCTTAGGCGTCGCTCCCGGCCTGCTGGTTGCGCCGCCGGATGGCTGCCCCCAGGATATCGCCGAGCGAGGCGCCGGAGTCGCTGCTGCCATACTCTTGGATGGCCTGCTTGTCCTCCTCCACCTCGCGCCCCTTGATGGTCAGGGTGAGCTTGCGCGCGGCACGGTCGAGACCTGTGACCTTGGCATCGACCTTCTCGCCGACGGCGAAGCGATCGGGCCGCTGGTCCTGCTTGTCGCGGGCGAGCTCGGCGCGCCGGATGAAGCCGGTGAGCACGTCGTCCACCTTGACCTCGATGCCGTTGCTCTGCACCGCGGTGACGACGCAGGTGACCACGTCGCCCTTGTGAACGCGGGCGAGCACGTCGGCGGCCGGGTCTTCCTGCAGCTGCTTGATGCCGAGCGAGATACGCTCCTTGTCTGCATCCACGTCGAGGACCTTGGCCTGGACCACCTGGCCCTTCTCATACTTGGTGATGGCCAGCTCGCCCGGATCGTCCCAGGAGATGTCGCCGATGTGGACCATGCCGTCGAGGTCCGCATTGATGCCGATGAAGAGGCCGAACTCGGTGATGTTGCGCACCTCGCCCTCGACCGTGCTGCCAACGGGATGCTCTTCCTGGAACGCCTCCCAGGGGTTGCGCTGGACCTGCTTGATGCCGAGGCTGATACGGCGCTTGGTGCTGTCCACGTCCAGCACCTGCACGTCCACCTCCTGGCTGGTGGCGACGATCTTGCCGGGATGGACGTTCTTCTTGGTCCAGCTCATCTCGGAGACGTGGACCAGGCCCTCGACGCCCGGCTCCAGCTCGACGAAGGCGCCGTAGTCGGTGATGTTCGTGACGCGGCCCGAATACTTCGCGCCCGGCGGATACTTGATCGCGACACCCTCCCAAGGGTCGGCCTCAAGCTGCTTCATGCCGAGCGAGATACGCTGGGTCTCCGGGTTGAAGCGGATGACCTGGACACGCACCTGCTGGCCGATCTGCAAGGCCTCGCTGGGATGGTTGATGCGACGCCATGCGATGTCGGTGACGTGCAGCAGGCCGTCCACGCCACCCAGGTCCACGAAGGCGCCGTAGTCGGTGATGTTCTTCACCACGCCGTCGAGGATCATGCCCTCCTTGAGGCCCTGGATCAGCTCGCTACGCTGCTCGGCGCGCGTCTCCTCCAGCACCGCCCGGCGCGACACCACGATGTTGCCGCGGGCGCGGTCCATCTTGAGGATCTGGAACGGCTGCGCCGCGTTCATCAGCGGCCCCACGTCGCGCACGGGCCGGATATCCACCTGGCTGCCCGGCAGGAACGCCACGGCGCCGCCGAGATCGACGGTGAAGCCGCCCTTGACGCGGCCGTAGATCATGCCGTTGACGCGCTGCTGCTGCTCGAAGGCGCGCTCTAGGTTGGTCCAGGCCTCCTCGCGGCGAGCCTTCTCGCGGGAGAGGACGATGCTGCCGTCCCGGTCCTCGTAGCGCTCGACGTAGAGCTCGACGGAGTCGCCGGGCTTGACCTCGGGCGGCTGCCCTGGAAGGGCGAATTCCTTGAGCGAAACGCGCCCCTCGCTCTTGAGGCCGACGTCCACGATCGCGAATTCATCGGTGAGACGGACGACGCGGCCCGTGACGACGGAGCCCTCGAAGCCGGAATCCCGGCCGAGCGTCTCGTCGAGAAGAGAGGCAAAATCCTCGGCTGGGCGCTCGAGGGTGGCAGTGGCGGATGCAGCCATAAGGTGGATCGTTTCCTTGGTCCGAGCCAGAGGGCCGGAACGTGTATGCGCGGCCCGTCTGGGTCACGACTTGCCGGGGAGCCGATGTGGCTGGCGGCCTGATGCGCGAACGACCTGGAACCGCGCAAAACGGGCCAGGCGAGGCAGAGATACGCTTCGGGAACGCAGAGTCAAGAAAAAGCGACGTTTAGCGGCCGAGCGATGTCGTCCTATATAGGGCGGCTAGCGGCGTTGTGAAGGCGATGCTGGCCAGTTCCACGGCGTCATCGGCCCGGATCGCCTCCGGCTGCTCGGGCCAGCTCCCGTCGTCTCGCCTGCGAAGAAGCTCGGCCTCGATCCGGACACTGTTCACGACGAGGATTTCCTGCACGCTCGGAAGCGTCGTGTAGGTCCAGATATTGGCTCGGGTCTCGGCATGGTTGTTGGGCGAAAGGATCTCCACGAGCAGCACCGGCGCCTCGACTTCAACGATGTCCTTGGGCGGCTCGCACGTCACGCCGAGGTCAGGAATGCGCCAGTTCTCGTTGGCTCGTATCCGCGGGATGATTCCCCCTTCGGTGATCACCCGGCATGAGCTGCCTTTCTCGGCCAAATGGTTACCGATTAGGCGCCCCAGCTCGTTCTGGATCGCGCCGTGATTCTGGCGAGCGGGTGCCATCGCGACAGGCTCGCCGTCCACGAGTTGCCAGCGTAGGCCAGTATGATCACCCGAGTCCCAAGCCAGGAATTCGTCAAGGGTCATGCGGGCGGGCGGGCGCTTCAGGGCGGCGGACATGCGCTGTGTATAGCACGACTCTCCGCCTAGCGATCTAGCACAACCTCCATCGCCCGCGCGAACACCGCGTCCGCGTCCAGCACTGTCGTGTCCAGCAGCACGGCGTCCTCCGCCGGGCGGAGCGGCGCCACGTCGCGGGCGGCATCGCGGGCGTCGCGGGCCGCCATCTCCGCGCCAACCTCTTCGAGCGTGGCCGCCCCGCCCCGCCCCCGCAACTCCAGCCAGCGCCGCCGCGCCCGTTCCTCGGGCGAGGCCGTGACGAAGAGCTTCACGGGCGCATCCGGCAGGATCACCGTACCGATGTCGCGCCCGTCGAGCACGGCCCCACCCTCGGCGAACCGGCGCTGAAACGCGACAAGCGTCGCGCGCACGCCGGGGTGCGCGGCGACTAGGCTCGCAGCCTCGTCCGCCTCCGGCCCGCGCAGATCGGCGCGGGCCAAATCCTCGGCCCGTAGCGCCTCTGCCGCCGCCTCGGCCGCCGCCGGGTCCGCCGGGTCCGCGCCAGCGTCCAGCACGCGGCGGCCCACGGCGCGGTAGAGCAACCCGGTGTCGAGATGGGGCAACCCCAGCGCCGCGGCGAGACGCCGGGCGAGCGTGCCCTTACCCGCCGCCGCAGGCCCGTCAACGGCGATGGCGAGCCTCATCCGATAGCCGCGCCCAAGCCTCGCATGAGGTCGGCGAAGCCTGGGAAGCTCGTGTCCACGAACGCGGCATCGTCCACGGTCACGGGCTCCGCGGTCGCCTGCCCCAGCACGAGCGCGCTCATCGCGAGCCGATGGTCCATATGCGTCTCGACGAAGCCGCCACCCCGCGGCGGCCGGCCCGTTCCATGCACCAGCAGATCGTCGCCCTCGACCTCGACCCGCACGCCGTTGGCGGCGAGCAGCGCCGCCGTTGCGGCGAGGCGGTCGCTCTCCTTGACGCGCAGCTCCGAAAGACCGCGCATCCGCGTCAGCCCCTCGGCGCAGGCGGCCGCGACGGCGAGGACCGGATACTCGTCAATCATGCTCGGCGCCCGCTCGGGCGGCACGTCCACCCCGCGCAAGACCCCGTAGGCGGCCACTAGGTCGCCGACCGGCTCGCCGCCCTCCTCCCGCTCGTTCTCCACGCGCAGATCCGCCCCCATCTCGCGCAGTGTCGCGAGCAGGCCCGTGCGCAGCGGATTGAGCCCGACCCCCTCGATCCGCACCCGGCTGCCCGGCACGATCAGCGCCGCGACCAGCGGGAACGCCGCACTCGACGGATCGCCCGCCACCGCCACCGCCGCACCCCGCAACTCCGGCTGCCCCCGCAGCGTGATCACCCGCCCCGCCCCGTGCGCCTCGACCACCACATGCGCCCCGAAATGGCGCAGCATCCGCTCGCTGTGGTCGCGCGTCGCCTGCGGCTCCTCCACCCGCGTCTCGCCCGGCGCGTTCAGCCCGGCGAGCAGCACCGCACTCTTCACCTGCGCGCTCGCCACCGGCAGCCGATACTCGATTGGCAGCGCCTCGCGCGCGCCCTCGACCGCGAGCGGCAGCCGCCCCCCCTCGCGTGCCGTGAACCGGGCGCCGCACTGCACGAGCGGCTCCATCACCCGCCGCATCGGCCGGCGGCGCAGGCTCGCATCCCCGGTCATCACGGCGAACAGGGGATGGCTCGCGAGCACTCCCGCGAGCAGCCGCGCGGCCGTCCCCGAGTTGCCCATGTCCAGCACGTCCGCCGGCTCCACGAGACCGCCCACGCCGCGCCCGGCCACGCGCCAGCGCCCCGGCGCCTCGCGCACGATCTCGGCGCCGAGCAGCCGCATCGCCGCCGCGGTGCGCAGCACGTCCTCGCCCTCCAGCAGCCCCGTGATCCGCGTCTCGCCCACCGCGAGCGCCCCGAGCATGAGGGCGCGATGACTGACGCTCTTGTCGCCCGGCACCCGAACTGTGCCATCGAGCGGATGCGGCGGACGGCGGCCAGCGAGGGGATGGGTGAGGGGATGGGTGAGAGGGTGCGCGAGCATGGCCGCGCGATAGCATGGGCCTGCACTGTTTGACAGGCGGGCGCCGGGGTGGCATGGGCCGCGCCCTTCGGCTTTCTGATAGGGTCTAAGGCATGGCTAGCGCCGAACTCGGCACCAAGCGCGTCTGCGTCGCCTGCGGCGCGCGCTTCTACGATCTGCGGCGCAGCCCGGCTGTCTGCCCTAAATGCGGCACCGAGCAGCCGCCCGACCAGCCGCGCCTGCGCCGCCCGCCGGGTCCGCCTGCCGAAGAGAAGCGCGTCAAGAAGCCGCCCGTGCCAGTCCTAGAGGACGCCGAGGTCGAGACCGCCGACGAGGAGGTCGAGGAGGACGTGCTTGAGGACACCAGCGATCTCGAGGACGACGCCGACGTGATCGGCGGCGATATCGAGGTCGAGCCGGAGGTTGACGAGAAGGACTTGTAGCTGAACCGCATACAGTGAAGTGGGGCCGCTCACCCCGGCGCTAACTCTGGATTTCGGTCGAGTGTGGCCGCGTCCCCAGCTGCGCCAGCGCGCCGAGTTGGACGCGCAGGCGCGGCGAGTGGCGGGGCAGTGGGACGCAGCGACCTCCTGGAAGGGGCTGGCCGAGGGGCGCGCAAGCTGCGCCAGGCGGACCGGGAGCGGGCGGGGCAGCGGCCGGAGTAGGAGCACGAGCGGCCCAGGCAGAGCCAGGGGCCGAGCTTGGGAAGGTAGAAACGCAGTTAGCTTGCCAGGGTAGAGATTGATGCACGGCTTGTTCAGTGTCATCGCACGCAGAATAAGCTGGTGCGTGGGTCTCGGCATTAAGGGAGCGTCTCGAATTGATAAAAGCCTATGGACTTCACTGGCATAATGATAAAGTCTTTTGGGGAAAACAAAAAGTTTCCGGAGCGCTTCTAGGCGCTGCAAGCAAAAGTAAGTCAGCTAAGCCAGTAGATTTCAGACAACAAAGGGGCATATATGCCCTCTATGCGAACTATGATTTAGTCTATGTCGGCCAGACCGGAAGCGGCGACGATAGACTTTTTAAGCGGCTCCGAACTCATAACCGTGATCATTTATCGGAGCGCTGGAACCGGTTTTCTTGGTTTGGGACGCAGTGGGTCACACAGCAAGGTGTCCTATCCGCCGATACTGCAAAACTTCAAGGCGACGTGAGTCAAGTGTTGAACATTTTAGAGGCAATTGCCACCGCAATCGCCGAACCTCGTTTGAATTTACAGCGAGGTAAATGGAGTGCAGCTACACAATACTACCAATATGTTCTGAACCAGGAAGAAGAAGAGGAGGACTGAATGCGCCGCGTAAAGTGTTTCCAGGTTCCTTCATTAGTCCGGCATCTGCTCGGCTGCTACCATAAAAAGAGCCAGTAGTACGGAGAAATGTTATGCGGCTCAACCATCTATTCATTGTGCTAATCCTCGGTTTGCTGACTCTCAGTTCTCAATCAGCCGTGGAGGCCGAAACCACGCAGAACATCTCCGGGGCGGTGCCAATGTTCTGCCGCGATAGCACCGGTACTGACCAACCTTTCGTGCGAACCGACTATGCGAGACTGCAAGATAGCTTCGTGCGGCAGTTCGGCTGGCGCTCGTCGCTCCGATCCGTCTCCCAGACGCTCGGCGTTCTGGTGTTCTCGCCGGACGGGAGCGTTAGAGCTCCCGAGAAAATCTACTACGATGTCGAGCCCTATAATGGCGGTATCCTACTCCTGCACATGCACGTCCGACTCAAGGGCGTGACCGAAAATCTCTCGGGCACCGAGATGTGTGGGAGAACGTTCGTCATCGTGAACTCCCGCTGAACTGTCGGGTAGCTACCGTCTGCTCAGTCAGCCCGATCAGGGAATATCTTCCCTGCACGATGCCGTTGATTAAACTGGCGGAACCACGAGTCCCAAACTGGACGCGGCTTAAATGCGCCCGAGCAGGCGCAGCGCGGTCATCCACGCCGCGTCCACGGGCAGCGCCGCGGCTTCGCGCAGCCGCCAGCGCCAGCGCGGCAGGAGCCTCGCGCTTGCCGGTCCTGGGGGCGACGTGCAGCCTCGGGCATCAAGCCCGGCGAGGCGCAGGAGCATCACCGTCCGCGGCAGGTGGTAGGCGCTCGTCGCGGCATGGACGACGGCGCCGCCCCAACCGTGCTGGCGCAGCAGCCGCGCGCAGGCGAGCGTCGAGCGCAGCGTGTTCCGACCGGTCGGCTCGATGAGGATCTGCGCGGACGCCACACCCGCCTCGCACAGCAGGCCCGCCATGACCTCCGCCTCCGCGGGTGGATGGTCGCCGACGCCTCCTGTTGGCAGGTAGAGCGGCGCGTCCAGCACCGCCCCGCACCGCAGCGCAGCCTCGACCCGGCGCCGCATCGTGCCGCTCGGCACGCCGCCCGGCCGAACGGCCGCCCCATAGATCACGATGGCGTGGCGCGTCACGGCGGCGGCACGAGGAGCAGGCGATTCACGCCGACGAGCGCGTCGTAGGTCGCCCGCCAGGCGCTCGCGAAGGCGCCGGGCGGGGTGCCGCGCGCGGCCATCGCCTCGCCGATCTCACCCACGCTGCGCACCCCGTCCACCAGGCGCAGGATCGCGGCCGCCTGGGGCGGCAAGGGCGCGGGGACGCGGATGCCGTCGAAGATCATCATCAGCGTCCCGTCCGGCCGGATGGCGCGAACGAGTTCTTCCGTGGGCACCTCGCGCGCGACCGGAACCGCCTCGGGCCGCATCGGGTCCGGGGCGGGCGGCGTCTCCGCCTCGCGCACGCAATAGACGACGTGCGTGCTCATGTTGCCGCACAATCCCTCGGCAACGGCGGCGCGCTCGACGAAACTCAGCCGGGCGAGGCGGGCGCGCAGCTTGGGGTCGGGCAGGTACGCGGCCGGGTCGTAGCGCAACGGCTCCATCCAGCACGTCACCCGCAGCCCGGCCCCGGCGAGCAGCGCGTGCAGCTCGGGCACGGTATAGGCGCGGTCGCGCGGATTAAGCAGCAGGTCGTAGAGCCCGGCGTCGCCGCCGTCGAGATGATCGCCGAAGTAGGTGTTTCGCCGCAGCCAGGCCGTCTCCGGCAGGTGGCGCATGACCCGCCGGGCGGCATCGAGGCGGGACGCCGGCGGCTCGTCCTCGGGGGCGATCAGGCGCAGCGCGTCCTGCAGCGGATAGACTCCCGTGCGCCCGTGCGGCGCATACACCATCAGCCCGAGACCGCCGCCGGGCGCCAGCACCGAGAGCAGCGCCGCGAGGCCGGCCGCCGGGTCGAGCAAATGGTGCAGCACGCCGCAGCAATCCACGTAGTCGAACGGGCCGAGGCCCGAGCCGGGCAGGTCAAGCAGCGATCCTTGGTGCCAAGCGAGATTCGTGAGGCCACGGGCCTCCGCCCTGGCGCGGGCGACGGCCATGGCGGCGGCGGAGCGGTCGAGGTAGGTCACGATCCCAGGCCGCCCGGCGCGCGCGAGGTGCTGCGCCAGCATGATCGCCGCATCCCCCGTGCCGCCGCCCGCGATCAGGGCGCGGAGCGGACGCGAGCGTGGGCGCGCGGCGCCGAACACCCAATGGTCCACCTCGCGCATATGGCTCGGGCTGCCGATGATGAGGCGCCGCGCCTCGTCCCGTGGGTCGCGTTTCGGGTAGGGATACGCCTCGTATTGGGCGACGAGGTAGGCGTCGGTTGCATCGGGCATGGGCGGAGCTTTATCCCGCGCCGATGCATCCGGCCAAGACTCGGGGATATTGCGGCATCGGCGTCGAGGGCGTCTCGAAGGGGGCGAACCTGGGCGCGCTGCTGCGTACGGCGCACGGTTTCGGGGCGGCGTTCTGCTTCACCGTGGGCGCTGGATGGGATTCGCGGGCGGAGCGGCAGGCGGACACGGCCGATACGCCGCAGCACGTGCCGCTGTGGCGGTTCGCGAGCGTGGAAGAGATTGCTCTGCCGAGCGGCTGCCAGCTCGTCGGCGTGGAGCTGCTGGACGAGGCCGTGGACCTGCCGAGCTTCCGCCACCCGCTCTGCGCGGCCTACGTGCTCGGGCCGGAGCGGGCGGCGCTCTCGCCCGGCCTGCGCGCCCGCTGCCAGCACATCGTCCGCATCCCGACCCGCTTCGCGCTCAACCTCGCCGTCGCCGGCGCGCTCGTGCTCTACGACCGTCTCTTGCAGCATGGGCGCTTCGCCGAGCGTCCCGTGGCGAGCGGCGGGTCGGCGCCCGCACCCGCGCCGCCGGGCCACGGCGACCCCAGGTTCCGACGCACCATCCCGGACTGGCTCCCGAGCGACAGGAAGGGCGGCGACGAGTAGCTTGTCCGCGGGGTGCCGCCGCCGTATCTCTCCGCCCATGCGCTTCCTTCCCGTCCTGATCCTTCTCGTCGCGCTGCCGGCGTTCGCGGCGACGCGCCCCAAGCACCCGGCACCGGCGAAGGCGACCCATTCCGCGCCCACGGCCGCCCCCGCGTCCGCCGCGCCCAAGAGCATCGGCACCTGGGACAAGTGGGAAGCGGCGACGCACCCGGAGGGCGGCGCGCTCGTCTGCTACGCCTTCACGCGCGCGACCTCCTCCACGCCCGCGATGCCGGGCCGCGACGACGTGGTGCTGACCGTGACCGAGCGGCCCGGCAGCCGCGACGCGGTCGCCATCAGCGCCGGCTACGCCTATCCCAAGGACGCCAGCGTCGAGGCCCAGGTCGAGGGCACGAAGCTGCCCTTCTACACCGCCGGGCGCAGCGCCTTCGCGCGGGATGGCAAGGCCGCCGTCGCCGCGTTCCATAAGGGTCGCGACGTGGTCGCCCACGCGCCGGCGCCCAAGGGGCAGGTCACGGACGATTTCAGCCTGCGCGGCTTCTCTGCCGCCTACACGGCCATCCTCAAGGAGTGCCCGGCGAAATGACCGCTGTCCTCACCGAGGCCGAGCGCCAGCGCATCCTCGCCAAGAGCGCGCTGTTCAACCCACCCGCCGCCGTGGCACCCGACGGGCGGCGGGACCTGGTCGGCCTCCCGCGCGAGGCGCTGGCGGAGGCGCTAACCGAGGTAGGCGAGAAGCCGTTCCGCACGAAGCAGCTCTGGCACTGGATCTACCACCGCGGCGAGACCGACTTCGCCGCGATGACGGACCTCGCGAAGCCGCTGCGCGCGCGTCTTGCCGAGCAATTCGTGGTCGGCCGCCCCGACATCGCCGCCGACCAGAAAAGCGCCGACGAGACCCGCAAGTGGCTGTTCCGCTTCCGCGATGGGCAGGAGGCCGAGACCGTCTATATCCCCGACCGGCACGAGGACCGCGGCGCCGTCTGCGTCTCCTCGCAGGTGGGCTGCACGCTCTCCTGCCGCTTCTGCCACACGGGGACGCAGGCGCTCGTGCGCAACCTAGGCGCCGCCGAGATCGTGGGCCAGTTCATGGCCGCGCGCGACGCCTACGGCGAGTGGCCGTCCCCCACGGACGGGGCGCCGCGCCTGCTCAGCACGATCGTGTTCATGGGCATGGGCGAGCCGCTCTACAACTACGAGAACGTCGCCGCCGCCGTCCGCATCCTCACCGACGGCGAGGGCATCGCGCTCTCGCGCCGCCGCATCACGCTGAGCACGAGCGGCGTGGTGCCGATGATGGACCGGGCGGGAACGGAGCTGGGCGTCAACCTCGCCGTGTCGCTCCACGCCGTCCGCGACGATCTGCGCGACGAGCTGGTGCCGCTCAACCGCAAGTATCCCATCGCCGAGCTGATCGCCGCCTGCCGCCGCTACCCCGGCGCTAGCAACGCCCGGCGCATCACCTTCGAGTACGTCATGCTGCGCGGCGTGAACGACACCGAAGCGGACGCGCGCGAGCTGGTGCGGCTGATTGCCGGCTTGCCGGCCAAGGTGAACCTGATCCCGTTCAACCCCTGGCCCGGCAGCCGCTTCGACCCGAGCACGCGCGCCGCGACGGAGCGGTTCGCGGAGATCGTCAACGGGGCGGGATTCGCTGCGCCGGTTCGGGCACCGCGCGGGCGCGACATCCTCGCCGCGTGTGGGCAGCTTCGGACGGAGAGTCGGCGGGGGAGGCTGGGGGGCGATGGTGTCCGAGCGGACGATCTCTGACGGCGCAACAAATATGAATGGGCAATGGTAACAAAAGGTTGGTGGATCATGCCGTGTTTGGTATGCGGTCATTCGACGACATGTCGGGCGCACATTATGCCCGCCGCGCTCGGAAAAGATATGATCAAGAAGTCTGACAGAAAAACCCTTTCTCTGTTGGCTCCGGATTTTGAGCACAATTTTATCCAGTCGGGGATTTTTGACGAAGAAATTCTCTGCGCGGTTTGTGACGGAGAACTAAACTGCTACGACAAACACGCGATTGAGATCCTGCGACTGATCGGAACAGATTGTGAAACGATATCTTCCAACGTTTTTATGGTCCGACATGCTCGAAAGATAGATCATCAATCTCTCGCCCTCTTTGCGGCGGCGGTTGTCTGGAGGTCGTCGATATCGAAGCGCATTCAGGGGCTTTCGGGCTTCACCCTCGGCAATAACGAGCCGTGGTTCCGGGCGATGATCTTTCGAAAAACGCTCGACGTTCCTAATGTTGTCATTGCACGTACCGTCGGCGAAACGTCCACCACACACCAGGCAGCGCTGGCCGCACTATCGTATCCAGTGGCCATCAGATCGAAGTCCCACCAAGGGTGGGTCGCTCGTTTTCATGCGCGAGGCTTGATGTTCCTAGTGTCGACGTCGCAAACTCGAGAGCCATGGATGCGACCCGCTTCGGTCACGGAGTTTGGCCGGAGTAAGGGGCCGACCTGCCTTGTCGGTCATTGTCTACCATTCGAGGGGCTTGCCGACCTACGGCAAGCAATGCAATCAAAATACATCCAGAGCGTTTTGGCGAAAGAACCTCAGTTATATGGAACCAAGAATTCTGCACTGGCACTCCGGCCCGCTCCGCCCCATCACTGCACTGCCGCAGACATGATCGGCTCCTCGGTCGCCTCCGTCGCCGTGAACTCCTCGACGATGCGGCCCTGGCGCGCGACCAGGGGCCGTGCCACGCCGCTCAGGGCAGCGCGGTGTAGTGGATGAAGGAGCCGACCCCGGCCATCCGCTGGATCAGGTCACAGTCTTCCTCGCTCGCGGTCAATATCGGAATGCCGCGTTTGGGCGGAGCGTTGCAGTTGCATCTACGCGCTTGAACGAACCTACCTCTGGTGCTTTGGCATGTGGTCGCGCAGAAGCTGGTTGATGCGTGTCTGCCATCCCTGCCCTTCCTGCCGGTAGGCTTCCAACACATCCGGGTCGATGCGGAGCGTCTGATTCACCTTGCGGTCTTGCTTCGGCGGACGCCCCCTGCTCCGGCGGAGTACCTCCTGCGCCGCCGTCTCGCCGATTAGCTCCGGCAGCACATCCTTGGCGGGCCGCGCTCGACGCAGCTCCGCACTCGTCACTTCGGCATTCTCGTCATCAGGGTGTTCTGCCGGGTCGTCCGTGTTCGCTGTCATACAGCTTCTCCTCCTTGTGGCTCGCCCGTCTCAGGCTGATGACGCGCAGATCCTCGCCGCGCGGCGTGACCACGGCGATGTGCAGGCGCCCATCAAGGAACGCGAATACGCGGAACCTGCGTTCGCCGTAATCGCGGCGGTCATCCTCGACGAGCAGTGCCGTATCCCAGCCCAACTCCGCCACACGCTCAAACGACAGGCCGCGCGTCGCGATGTTTCTCGCGTTCTTGGCCGGGTCGAACGTGATAGGCATACGATTTAAAGCTACAGCGATAATTAACTGCCGTCAAGAATATGGGCCGTAGAAGGCGGCGGGTCGAGGCCGGTTCACCGACAGGACTGCCTGCATACGCGCGGCATTCAGGCTGGGGCACTACGGCCCGCGCTGCATCCTCCATGCACCGCCGCATACATGATCCGCGTCTCGGTCGCCTCCGTGGCCGTGAACTCCTCGACGGTGCGGCCCTGGCGCACCACCAGGATACGGTCGGACAGGCTCAGGATCTCCGGCAGATATGAGGAGATCACCACCACTGCCGACCCGTCATCCGCGAGCAGCCGGATTTCCGGGTGCAGGATAGGAACAAGGCGCGCCGGCTATTCGGCGGCTTTGCGCTCGCGTGGCTCGCCGTAGGTCCCGCTGACCCGGCTCCGCACGCTCAGCACCTCCACGCCAATCGTGCGTCCGGCCGCATCGAAGTCCACGAAAACTCCCGGCGCGACCTCCTCGGTGCGACCGGATTTCACGCCCTCCGGCGCGAACCAGGCCGCGAAGGCGTCAGCCTCGGGATCGTAGCTGGTCTTCATCATCGACGTGCGCCTTTATCGAAATGAGCCGTCGCCACGGGACCATCGTCGCCGTCCGGCCGGTGAACAACCCGTAGCACCCTGCCGCCGAACTAGGCTATGGCCTTGTAGGAATGGGTGAGTGTCGGGTCCGGGTCGGGTGCCGTCCAGTCTGGCGCGGCGATTACCGCCTCGATCCATTCCCGCCGCAGCCCTCGGCGCGGCAACTCGGCATCGGCGTGCTGTGTCAGTCTGATCACGATCCTGCTCATGGCGCTGGCTTCCAAGTCCATGGCCAGCCCCTCTTGTATGCGCTGAAATGCACTATCCCCGAGGAAGGATAGCGAGTGGAGCGGATCGGAAGCCACGACAAGCTGCAGCGGTATCCAGGCCCCCGAAATGCTGCAGCGCCCTCATGGACGCCACGGACTTATCCGGCGATCAGGCCCGGCCATCTCCGCTGTTTCCGCGCCGCCGAAGTCATCGCTGCACGTGCTGAGTCTAGAATGAGGCCTGATACCAATCGCCCTAGACGTTGACCGGTCCCGTGTCCCCGACCGCCATGGCCGCGTGCCATCAAATCCGCGATGACCATGGCGCAAAGGACAGCCTCAAGTCATGCCAGCCCCCCGAACCATGACCGGCGCACTTTCCATCACGCAATCAATCCAGCGCTTGACGCCGCCGGCGAGAAACCCGCCTATCCTCCTCGATGTCCTCCAGCCCCGCCCTCCCCGACCCGGCCAACGACGCAAGCCCCACCCAGGCGAGCCAGCGTGACGAGGACACCCAGTACTACCGCCAGGTCCTGCACGAGCTGGTCGAGATCGGTGCCCGCCTCGCCCGCGCCATCGACCGCCAGGCCGCCACGCCCGCAGCCGCACCCGAGCAGGCCGGCCAGCCCGCCCCAGCCCCAGCCGCAGCACCCGAGGTCGCAGCACCCGAGCTCACCATCGCCTTCGACCGCGTCGCCCGCACCATCCGCCGCACCATCGCGCTTGCCCGCAAGCTCTCCGACCCAGCCCAGCCCAGCCCGGCCGCGCGCGCCGCAGCAGGGTCGGAGCAGCGTCGCACCGCCGCGCGCAAGCAGATCATCCGCGAGGTCGAGGACACCATCCATCGCGAGGCCCACGGCCGCGAGTCCGAGGCCGAGGCCCTCCACGCCGAGCTCTACGAGCGCCTGGACACGCTCGACCTCGACGACGACATCGACACCATGCCGATCGCCGAGATCATCGATGCGATCCGCCGCGACCTCGGCATCGACCCTCACCGAACCAGCCGCGGCATCAGCCCGTGGAAGCGCCGCCGGCCCGCAGACGTGCGCGACCTCTGCGCCCGCGCAGCAGGGTCCAGGACTGCACAGCCCCGAATGGCTCAGCCCGGCACCGCGCCCCCGCGCCCCCTCTCCGCACCGCCCCCGCGCCCCCGCGCCGGCACCGGCCCGCCGCGACCCTGATCCGGGTCGCCGGCCACGACGGTGTGAGGCCGGCCCGATCAGCTTCCAGGGCAGCTAGCGTGACGCCCATTCGTCGCCTCGGCACGCTCAACCCGCATCTACATGCGATATCCATTGCGCCGACGCTGATTTCTGTTGCCCGATTGGATCAGAGCGTCAATCCTGAGCGGAACGATATCCGTCTCGGGGAGGACGTACATCCATGAGCTACCATCAGACACTTCGCGCGCTGGCCGTCTTCGGCCTCTGCTCGATGCTCGCGCCCGGCCTCCGCGCCCAGACCGTCGGGCCGGATTACCCAATTCCGCCGTCCATCGAATACGGCGACCTCTACTCGGCCGTGGAACTCGCGGGAATCTTTCCCGACAGCAAGACCTTCCCCGACCTGATCCCGTCCGCCTCACCTTCCGACGTCGTGGCTGCCTACGACGCCGCCAAAGGCTCGCCGGACTTCGACCTCGCGAGCTTCGTCAACCAATATTTCTCTTCTGCTCCGGTACCGCCCGGCCCGACCATCAACCCGGCGGCGAGCGACCAGCACCTGCTCGACTACGTCGCGAGCCTCTGGCCCGAGCTGGAACAGACGTCCACGACGGTGCCGCCCTACTCGACCTTGCTGCCGCTGCCTTACCCCTACGTCGTCCCCGGCGGCCGCTTCCGCGAGGTCTATTACTGGGACTCCTACTTCACCATGCTCGGCCTGGAGGTGGACGGCCGGGACGATCTCGCGACCGACATGCTCAAGGATTTCGCCTACGAGATCGACAAGTACGGCCACATCCCGAACGGCAACCGCAGCTACTATCTCAGCCGCTCGCAGCCGCCGTTCTTCTCGCTCATGGTTGACCTGATCGCGCAGTATGACGGCATCGGCACCTACACCACCTACCTCCCGGAGCTGCAGGCGGAATACGACTACTGGATGCAGGGCGAGAACGAGGTCCTGCCCGGCCACGCGGCGCGCAACGTCGTGCGGCTGCTGAATGGGACCGTGCTCAACCGCTACTGGGACGCCCGCGATGCCCCGCGCGACGAATCCTACAAGGAGGACGTGCAAACGGCGTCGCAGACATCGCGCCCCTCCGGCGTGGTCTGGCGGAACCTGCGCGCCGCGGCCGAGTTCGGGCTGGGATTTCAGCTCGCGCTGGCTCGCCGACGGCAAGACCCTGAGCACGATCCGCACCCTCGCCCTCCTGCCGCCCGATCTCAACAGCCTGCTCGCCCATCTTGAGACGACGCTCGCTGTGGCGAACCTGCTGAAGGGCGACACCGAGCACGCGTCCTATTACGCGCGGCGGGCGGCGAGACGGATCAACGCGATCCGGCTCGTGCTGTGGGATCCCGAGGACGGCGTGTTCACCGACTATCTCTGGCGCGAAGGCAAGACCACGCGAAACATCACGGCTGCAACGCTGTATCCGCTCTTCCTCGGCGTAACGTCCACGGAGCAAGCCCAAGCGGTCGCCAGCACGGTCAGCACCAAGCTGCTGGACATCGGCGGCCTGGCGACGACCTTGGTGACCAGCGGCCAGCAATGGGACGCCCCGAACGGCTGGGCGCCACTCCAATGGATCGCGGTGATCGGCTTGCGCAATTACGGTGCTCCCACGCTCGCCGAGGAGATCGCGACGCGATGGGTCGCCAAGAACATCGCCGGCTATCAGCAGCAGGCGAAGCTCGTGGAGAAATACAACGTCACGACGACCGGCGGCGACGAGGGCGGCGGCGGCGAGTATGCGACCCAGATCGGCTTCGGCTGGACCAACGGCGTGCTTCTGGCGCTGGGATCGCTCTATCCGGATCTGAAGGCAGCAGCCGAAGCCGCGGTGCCCAACCCGCAGATGGCAACCGCCCAGTAGGTCGAGCGGCTTCGACGGGGAGCCGGTGTCAGATCGCCGGCTCCCCCGGCACCGGCTCCTTGCCCTGCGCCCGGATCAGCGCCGCCACCTCCGCGATGGCTGCTTCCAGCTTGCTGGCATCCGTCCCCTTCGCCACCAGCGCCACCCCGCTCCCCGTCACCCGGTAATACGGATAGCTGCCCAGATCCACCGCCGGATACCGCGCCTGGATCGCCCCCAACCCCTCCGCCACATTGCCCTCCAGCAGCCCCGCCGCATGCACCGCGCGCATCTCCACCGGCGTGCCGCCCGGCAGCCGCGGCGCCAGCCAGTCGAACATGCTCTGCATGATCCGCGGCACCCCCGCCATCACGTGCACATTGCCGATCGTGAAGCCCGGCGCCACCGAGATCGCGTTCTCGATCAGCGCAGCGCCCCGCGGCATCGTCGCCATGCGCTGCCGGGCGGCGTTGAACTCCCCCGGCTTGTAGTGCCGCTCCATCCGCGCCCACGCCTCCGGGTGCGGCTCCCACGGCACCCCGAACGCGGCGGCGACGCACTCGCTCGTGATGTCGTCGTGCGTCGGCCCGATGCCGCCCGTCGTGAACACCTGGTCGTAGCGCGCCCGCACCTCGTTCACGGTCGTGATGATCGTCTCCGCCACGTCCGGGATGATCCGCACCTCGCGCAAGGGCAGCCCGATCTCGCCCAGCCGCGTCGCGAGGAACTTCACGTTGATGTCCTGGGTGCGCCCGGAGAGCACCTCGTTGCCGATGACGAGCAGGCAGGCGGTCGGGTTCGGTTCGCTCATGGGAAGCTCCTCAGTGCAGCGGCCAGAAGAACGCGATCAGCGGCACGCCGGCAACCACGACCAGCAGGGAGAGCGGCAATCCGAGCCGCGGGTAGTCGCTGAAGCGGTAGCCGCCCGGCCCCATCACCAGCGTGTTGCACTGGTGCCCGATCGGCGTCAGGAAGTCGCACCCGGCGCCGAGCGCCACCGCCATCAGGAACGGGTCGGCGTGCAGCCCGAGCTTCGCTGCCAAGCTCGCCGCGACCGGCGCCACCACGAGCACCGTCGGCGCGTTGTGCAGGAACGGCGTCGCCGCCATCGTGATGACGAGCACCACGCCCAGCGCCGCCAGCGGCGGTATGCCGGCGACGGCATGTTGCAGCCAGCCCGCCAGCAGCGCCGTGCCGCCCGTCGTCTGCACGGCGTGGCTCAGCGGGATCAGCGCGCCGAGCAGGATCAGGATGTGCCACTCCACGGTCTCGTAAGCCTCGTGCATGGTCATCACCCGGAGCAGCAGCAGCACGACCGCCGCCCCGAAGAACGCGACCGCGACGGGCAGGGCATGCAGCGCGACCAGCGCCATGGCGGCCGCCAGCACGCCTGCCGGGACGAGGCTGCGATGGCTGCGCCCGAGCGTGATGCTGCGCTCGGCGAGCGGCAGGACGCGCAGCTCGCCCAGCGTATCTGGCAGCGGCCCCGCCGCGCCGCGGAGCACGATCACGTCGCCGGCGCGCAGCCGCACGGTCGCGAGGCGCTGGGCGATGCTCTGCCCGCTGCGGCTGACCGCCAGCAGCCCGACGCCGTGGCGCTCGTGCAGCGCGAGCTGGGCAGGGGTGTGCCCCACGAGCGGCGAGTTCCGCCGTGACCACGCCCTCGATGACGCTCACGTCTCCTGCGGCGGTCCCGCCCGCGAGCGCCAGCCGCGCGCGGGCGACCAGCCGTTCCAGGTCGCCGGGGTCGCCGCGCAGCAGCACGACGTCGTCCGGGCGCAGCCGCCACTCCGGCGTCGGCACGTAGCGGCGGTAGCGCTCCCGCACCACGGCCGCGACCTGCACGACGCCGTCGCCCATGCGCTCCAGCTCGGCTACCGTCCGGCCCGCGGCGGGGGAGGCGGCGGAGAGTCGCGCCTCCACCGTGTAATCCTCGATGCTCCCGAACGCCGCTTCCATGGACCCGGCGGCCTTCCGTCCACGGGGCAGCAAGCGCCAGCCGACCGCGAGGAAGGCCATCCCCAGCACGGCGATCGAGAGGCCCACGGGCGTGTAGGAGAACAGGCCGAACGGCTTGCCGAAGAGCTGCGCCCGGACGCCCGCGATGATGATGTTGGGCGAGGTGCCGACCAGCGTGACCAGGCCGCCGAGCAGCGAGGCGAAGGCCATGGGCATCAGCAGCGCGGAGGGCGGCGTCCCGGTGCGCCGGGCGAGTTGGAGTGCTACGGGCATCAGGATCGCGAGCGCGCCCACGTTCTTCGTCACCATGGAGAGCACGAGCACCGACCCGGCCATGACCGTCACCTGCGCCTGCACGGTCTTGAGCCTGGGCAGCACGGGGCGCATCACGCTCTCCACCGCGCCCGAGCGCGCGATGGCCTCGCTGACGACGAGGGCGGCGGCGATGATGATGACGATCTCGTTCGCGAACCCCTCGAACGCGCGCGCGGGCGGCACGACGCCGATCAGGATGCCTATGAGCAGCGCGGCGAGCGCCACGAGGTCGTAAGGCAGGCGGCCCCAGATGAAGAGGACGATCGTGCCGCCGATCAACCCGAAGGCGAGTGCTTGTTGGAGGGTCATTCGGTCCTCGGGCGGTCCTCGGGTCGGCGGCGGCAGGAACTTGGCTAGGGGTGCCCCGTTGCACCTCGGCGCGCAAGAGGGCGTGCTGAGGCAGCGCGCATGATGCGGCTTGATAGATCTTCCTTGCTGCCCGGCGATAGCGTGGGGAAGCGTCAGACGCTAGGATACGACCACATGGAAGCTTCTTCGCGAGGGGCGCAGGCGCGCCGGACGGCACTTAGGTCGAGCTGGGCGGCACCCGCCGTTGCCGGGGTGCTCATCGTGCTGGCGTTGCTGGCCGCGGCCTGGAACTTCGCCGCAGGCGAGCGGGCGCGCATGCTGGCGGCGAGGGCCAGCCAGGTCGCCCTGCAAGCGCAGGGGCTGCTCTCCGCCATGAAGGACGTGGAGACCGGCGAGCGCGGCTTCCTCATCACGGGCGCGGACTCCTACCTGGACCCTTACACTAGGGGCCTCGCCGACGCCCCGGCGCGCCTCGCCGCCCTGCAGCGCCTCGCGACGCCGGCGGAAGCTGGCGCGGTCGCTCGGCTGCGCGATCTGGTCCAGGCGAAGGAGAGCATCGCCGCGCGCGCGATTACGCTGCGCCGGGCGGACAGCGGCGGGCCTTCGGACCTGCTCCAGGATGCCGGCCCGGACAAGGCGGCCATGGACGCGATCCGCGGGGCGACCCGGGACCTCGCGACGGAGGCAGGGGACCGGGAGCAGCGCTTGCGGAAGAAGGATGCCTCCAGGGGCGACCTGCTCACCGCCGTCTCGCTGGCCCTCGTTCTCCTGGCCTGCCTGCTTCTTGGCGCCTACGCGCTCGCCCGGCGCCGGGCAGAGCGCGCCGCGAGCCGGGTGCTGCAGGATGTCCTGGAGAACGCGCCGGTGGGCCTCGGCTTCCTGGATCGGAGCCTGCGCCTGCGCCAAGCCAACCCGGCACTTGCGACGATGGCGGAGCGCACGCTCGGCCTCGCGGTCGGCGCGGATCTAGGCGCCCTGCTGCCCGAGGCGCGGGCGCAGATCGAGCCATCGCTGCGGGCCGTGCTCGCTGGGGGCAAAGCGCAATCGAACGTGGAAGTGGAGGTCCGCCCGCCGGGAGAGCCGGGCCAGGTGCGCTTCCTGCAGATGGGTTTCTTTCCCCTGCGCGAAGGCGGTGCCTCGGACCGCGGCGTCACCGGCGTCGGCTTGGTTGCCCAGGACACGACCCGGCGTCGCCGGGCCGAGGAACAGCTGCGGCAGAGCGAGGAGCGGTTCCGCGACATGGCAAACGCCATCCCGCAACTCGCCTGGATGACGGACGAGACCGGCGCGGTCATCTGGTTCAACCAGCGATGGTATGACTACACTGGGACGACGTTCGAGGAGATGCAGGGGCCGGGTTGGAAGAAGGTGGACCACCCCGACCACCGGGATCGCGTCGCCGCCGGCTTCCTGCGCGCCGTGCAGGCCGGCGAGTCCTGGGAAGACACCTTCCCGCTCCGGGGCAAGGACGGGCAATACCGCTGGTTCCTCTCGCGCGCCGTGCCCATCCGCGATGAGGACGGGCGTGTCTCGCGCTGGTTCGGCACCAACACGGACGTCACCGACCAGCGCGCCGCCGAGGAGCGGATGCGGCGCAGCGAGGAGCGCTTCCGCACCGTGCTGGACGCCTCGGCCTCGATCATCTGGAACACGTCCGCCACCGGCGAGTTCGAATGGACGCAGCCGCGCTGGACCGCGTTCACCGGCCAGAGCTTCGAGCAGCTGCAAGGCTGGGGCTGGCTCGACGCGGTGCATCCCGAGGACCGGGAGCGCCTCGTCGAGGTCCTGGCAGCAGCGTGCTCGCATCCAAGGCGCATTACGAGGCTGGACCATCGCCTGCGCCGGGCGGACGGCGAATGGCGCTACATGGAGGCCCGCGCCGTGCCGATCCTCAACGAGGATGCCAGTATCCGCGAGTGGATCGGGACCCACACCGACGTGACCGACCGCACGCTCGCCGAGCAGCAGCTCGGGGCCGCGAAGGAGCTTGCGGAGTCCGCCAACCGCGCCAAGAGCCAATTCATCGCCAACATGAGCCACGAGCTGCGCACCCCGCTCTCGGCCGTGATCGGCTACAGCGAGATGCTCTCCGAGGAGCTGCAGGACCTGAACCAGGACCAGCTTCTCCCGGACGTGACCAAGATCGAATCCAACGCCCGGCACCTGCTCAGCCTCATCAACGACGTGCTCGACCTCTCCAAGATCGAGGCGGGCCGCATGACCGTGGCCGCCGAGGCGTTCGAGGTCGCGCAACTGGTGGACGACGTCGTCTCCGCCACGGCGCCGCTCGTCGAGCGCAAGGAGAACCGCCTCGCGCTCGATCTCGGCCCAGAGGGGGGCAAGGATCTGGGCACCATGCACACGGACCAGGTCAAGATCAGGCAATGCCTGCTCAACCTGATCGGCAACGCCTCCAAGTTCACCGAGAAGGGCACCATCACCCTCGCCGTCCAGCGCGAGTGCGAGAAACGGCCAGGACTGGGTGCGTTTCGCGATCAGGGATACCGGCATCGGCATGACCGAGGAGCAGATCAGCCGCCTGTTCCAGCGGTTCAGCCAGGCCGACGAGAGCACCACGCGCCAGTTCGGGGGCACCGGCCTCGGCCTCGCGATCACGCGCGCCTTCTGCCGCATGATGGGCGGCGAGGTGAGCGTCACGAGCACGCCGGGCGAGGGCTCAACGTTCACGATCCGCCTGCCCGTGGAGTTGCCGGCTGATGGGGCCGCTGAAGCCGTTCCCGAGGACATCGAGGTGCCCGAAGGGCCATGCGTGCTCGTGGTGGACGACGACCCGGCACAACGCGATCTGCTCACCCGCTTCCTGGAGCGCCAGGGCTTCGCCGTCCGGAGCGCGGCCGATGGGCAGGCGGGGCTGGCCCTCGCCCGTGCCCTCCGCCCGACCGCGATCCTGCTCGACGTGGAGATGCCGCGCATGGACGGCTGGTCCATGCTGCACGCGGTCCGCGCGGACCCCGATCTCGCGGAGACGCCGGTGGTCATGGTCTCGGTCCTCAACGAGCAGAGCCTGGGCTACGCGCTGGGTGCCACCGACTACGTGACCAAGCCGGTTGACTGGGACCACCTCAAGGAGATCATCAGCCGCTTCCGCGCGCCTGGCTCGGAGGGCGACCCCGTGCATGACGCTCCGAGCACGGCACTCATCGTGGACGACGACGCGGATCTGCGCGCGCGGCTCCGCACCCTGCTGGAGCGCGGCGGCTTGCAAGTGGTCGAGGCTGCCGATGGCCAGGAGGCTCTTGCCGAGGTGGATCGGCGCGTGCCGGGGCTGGTGCTGCTCGACCTGACGATGCCTGTCATGGACGGCTTCGCCTTCCTCAAGGCGCTGCGTGCCCGCCCGCATGGGCGTGACGTTCCGGTCGTCGTGCTCACGGCGCGGGACGTGACGGCGGCGGAGCGGGCGTCCCTGGACAAGGAGGCGGACCGCGTGGTCGTCAAAGGCAGCGTGAGCCTGCGCGATCTGGCCAAGGACCTGCGGGAACTCGCACCACCGGGCGGCGCTCCTGAGACTGTGGATGCAACGGCGCAGGCCGCGCGCGTGGAGACGGCACGAGTGGAGACGGGGCTATGACGCGCATCCTGCTGGTCGAGGACCACGAGGAGATCTGGGACTTCCTCTCGCGCCGCCTGAAGCGCCGCGGCTACGATGTCGTGATCGCGACGGACGGCCAGGAAGGCGTGGACAAGGCGCGCTCCGAGCACCCCGACATCGTGCTGCTCGACATGAACCTGCCGGTCATGGACGGCTGGACCGCCGCCGGCATCATCAAGAAAGACAGCAGCACCGCCGCCGTGCCGATCATCGCGCTCACGGCCCATGCGATGTCGGGCGACCGTGAGAAGGCGATCGCCGCCGGCTGCGACGACTACCACGCGAAGCCGGTGGACTTCTCCCGCCTGCTCGGCCAGATCGAGGCCCTGACCGGCGGCGCCCCCGCCGCGGCGAGCGGCTGACGGCGCCCAGGAGAACCGAGGGAAGATTGGCCGGAGCCGGCCTGCTCGCCCGGCTGTTCGGGGAGCCGGCCCAGGGCGCGACGGCCAGGCACGCGACGGCCAGGCGGCTGCGCTGGAGGCGCACGCGGCCGGCATCGGCTCGGCACTAGACGCGGCGGACGGAGTAGGGCGCCCTGATGCTGCCGGCAGCCGCCGCCAGCGTCCGCTCGCGCTGCCGCGCGAGAGCCTGACGGAGAGCTTGGCGCAGAAGGTGCTGAATGCCTGGCTGCAGAACAGGCACCAGACGCTCTACCCGCTCACCGTCAACCTGCGCACGCTCGACGCCGACCGCGCCATGCTGCTCGCGCGCATGATGGCGTTCGCCATGCTGGCCGGCGGTGCGCGAGCGTCAGCCGAGCGCATCGAGGCGGCCTTGGCTTGGCTCGGGAAGGCAGGAGGCGACGACGCGGTGCAGCTCGCGCTCCGCGCCGCGCTCGACGCCCCCGAGCCGTTGAGCACGCTGGTGCGCGAGGTCCAGGAGGCCGGGCTGACGGCCTATGCCTACGTCGTGGCACTCGTCGCGACGGACCCGCGCGACGACGCCGGGCAGCTCTTCCTCGACTACCTCGCCGCCCGTCTCGCCTTGCCCGCCAACGTCGTCCGCAGCGCCGACCGTCGCTACCGCCGTCAGTCCTCGGCATCCGTGAGGGCCTTGAGAGCGCCCTGAAGGGTGCCGCTATCCACGAGCAGCTTGCGCGCCAGATCGGCCAGCGTGACCCAGCCGGCCACACGCCCGGCGGCGTCTTGGACCGGCATCCGGCGGA
>CAWBOZ010000006.1:0-185000 GCA_963790535.1 uncultured Alphaproteobacteria bacterium
CGATCCCCTGTCCCACTACGTGCTCCGCGGCGCCGCGGCGGGGCTGGACCCGCATCCGCTGTTCGACACGGACTGGTATTCCCGCACCTATCCGGACAGCGCCGGATGGAACCCGCTCGCCCACTACCTGCGCGAGGGCCGGGAGCGCGGATACGCGCCGTGCCTGCTGGTCGCACAGTCCGCCGAGGAGCCGCCGCCGCTGCGCTTCGCGCCGCAGCCCGCGCCCGACGTCTCGATCATCGTGCCGGCCTACGGCCGCCTGTTCGATACGCTGCGCTGCCTGACCTCGATCATGGTGCACAGCGGCGGCGAGGTCGCCTACGAGGTGATCGTCGCCGACGACCGGCCCGACGCCCCGATCGCCCCGCGGCTGCGCGAGGTGCCGGGCCTGCGCGTCGAGCAGAACCCGCGCAACCTGGGCTTCGTGCGGAGCTGCAACCGCGCGGCCGGGACTTGCCACCGGGCGCTACCTCCTGTTCCTGAACAACGACACTACCGTCCACCCTGGCTGGCTCGCGCCGCTCGTCCAGCTCGCCGAGCGCGACCCGCGAATCGGCATCGTGGGCGGCAAGCTGCTGAACGCGGACGGCACGGTGCAGGAGGCGGGCGGGATCATCCATAGCAACGGCTGGGGCCACCCCTATGGCCGCGGCGACGACCCGGACAAGCCCGAATACAACTTCGTCCGCGAGGTGGACGTGGTGATCGGCGCCTGCTTCCTCGTCCGCGCCGCGGCCTGGGAAGCGGTCGGCGGCTTCGACGAGCGCTTCGCGCCCGCCTACTACGAAGAGTTCGACCTCGCCTTCGCGCTCCGCGACCGGGGCTGGCAGGTGCTCTATCAGCCGGCGAGCCGCGTCACGCATTTCGATGCTTCCAGCTACGGCCAGGAGGAGCGGGACCGGCAATCGGTGATCAACCACGGCCAGTTCTGCCGTAAATGGGCGGCGCGCGCTGGCGGCGCAGCCGAAGCCTGACGCACCGCCCTACGTGGCGCGCGAGCGCCCGCCGCCGGGCGGCCGCATCCTGGTCGTGGACGACCGCGTGCCGGAGCCGGACAAGCACGCCGGCGCCGTCGCGACCTTCGACTGGCTGCGCCTGATGCGCGAGGCGGGGCTGCGCGTGACCTACGCGCCGCACGACCGCGACCACCCGGAGCCTTACACCGCGACGCTGCAGCAGATGGGCATCGAGGTGCTTTACGGCGATTTGGACCTGCAAGCCTGGCTCGCCGGGAACGGGGGCTGCCTGGACTGGGTGTGGGCGGCGCGCCCTGATGTCACGGAGCCGCTGCTCGACGCGGTCGAGCGGTTCGCGCCGGGACGGCTGATCTACTTCACCCACGACCTGCATTTCCTGCGCGAGCAGCGCCGCTTCGAGCTGGAGGGGGATTTCCGGAGCCTGGAGGAGTCCCGTCGCGTGCGCCGGGTCGAGCGCGACATCTTCCGCCGGGCGCGCCTGGTCATCACGCCCAGCGCCGACGAGGTGCGCGTCATCCAGGAACTGGTGCCCAGCGCGGATGCGCGTGCGGTGCCGCTCTACTCGGTCCCAGCCGCGCCACTCCTCGCGCGGATGGACCAGGAGGCTTTCGCCGGGCGCGACACGGTGCTGTTCGTGGGCGGCTACGCTCACCCACCGAACCTCGACGCGGCGCTCTGGCTCGCGCGGGAGATCATGCCCCTGGTCTGGCAGGAGGCACCGGAAGTCCATCTGGTGCTCGCCGGGAGCAAGCCGCCGCCGGAGCTGCTGGCGCTGGCGGACGGGCGGATCGAGGTGCCGGGCTGGGTCTCGGACCTCGGGCCGTTCTACGCCCGCGCGCACCTGTCCATCTGCCCGGTGCGCTACGGCGCAGGGGTGAAAGGCAAGATCATCGAGAGCCTTCAGGCGGGCGTGCCCGTGGTCACGACGGCGGTTGGCAACGAGGGCCTCGGGCTGCGGGATGGGATCGAGGCGCTCGTCGGCGACACGCCCGAGGCGCTCGCGGCCGGCGCGCTCGCGCTGCTGCGCGACCCTGTGCTCTGCGCGCGGCTGGTCGAGGCGGGTGCCGCCGTGCTGCGGCGCCGTTTCGGCGAGGACGTGACCCGGCGCGTGCTGATGGAGGTGCTGGGCCAGGATGCCTGCCCGGCCTGCGGCCGCAGGATCGCGGCGGAGCACCCCATCCGGGTGTGCGAGACTTGCGGCGCGGGCGAGTGTGACCGCTCGCTCGCGGAGGCCGTACTCCGCCCCTGGCGTGGTCTGCGCGTGGGCAGCCTGCGCGAGGCTGCGCCGTTGCTGGCGCAGTCGCGTATCGCTGTTCCGACCGGCCCGCTCGCTGCGGCGCTTGACCGCACGAGCGGCACGCGTGAGAGCGGGGGGGATCTCGACCTACTCGTCAACGAGTGGACGGAACGTGAGGACGGCGCTGCCGTGCGGCCCGGCGGGCGCTGGATCTTTCCCGCGCCGGCGGAGGCGGCGGCCCTGCTCGCCACCTTGGTTGCCGATGGCTGGGAAGTCCGGCTGCACGAGGCGGGAACGGCCGTCATCGAGGCGATGAAGCCGGGGCTCGCCGCGTGAGTCCCGACGCCACGGTCGCGCCCGGCCCCTCGCTCCTGATGGATCTGCGCCCTTGCTACGAGGGCTTCGCGGGAATCCCGCAAGAGGCGCGGCTGCTGTTCGCCATGTTCTCGGGTCTCGGGCTGCGCCGCTTCGGAGGGCTGGCGTCCGGCATCCACTACAGCTCGCGCCGCCGCCGGGCGGTGACGCCGTTCGAGAAGGTGCTGGCGCAGACACAGGTGCTCATCAGCCAGGACACGAAGCGCGCCCACTGGGGCGCGGGGCTTGACCTGGTGCTGCCCGGCTTCGTCCAGCGCCGCCTGTATAAGCCCTATCTCATCCTGACGGAGCTGTTCCGCCGCGAGCGCCTCGACCTGCGCATAGACTCGCGCATGTTCGAGGACTTCCTGTGGATGAAGCTGTTCGACCACACCCTCGCGCCGCACGACCGGGAATTGCTGCACCGGGCCGAATACTTCGCCACCGAGCTGGGCCACGAGTATGCCCGCGCGCTCAGCCTGCTGCCCCGCCCGTTCCAGCGCCGGGTGGAGACGCAGGAATGGGACGTGTTCTTCGGCGCGACCGTCTCGCCCTACTTGGTCGCCCCCGGCACGGCGATGATGATCCGCTACTACGACGCGCTGCCGCTCCTCAGCCCGCACACCATCGGCGAGCCGTGGCCCCACGCCCTCAGCCACGGACGCATGTTGCAGCGGAACATGCGGGACGGCGCGATCTTCTACTGCGATTCCGAGCCGGTGCGCGGGGATCTGCTCCGCCTCTTTCCCGAGGCGGAGAGGCGCGTGCACACCATCCCCGTCACGGTCGCGCCCGAATATCGGCCGGACGTGCGGCCCGAGCGCGAGCTGCGCAACATCCTAAATCGTCGTGCAAGCTCGGCGACCGCGTCGAGCCGCACAGCGCAGGTCGGGGCGGCGCGGCACGCTGCCGCGCCTGTTCATGGCCGTCTCGACGCTGGAGCCGCGCAAGAACTACCTCAAGCTGTTCCGCGGCTTCGAGATCGCCCGGCGCATGACCAGCCAGCCCATGCAGCTGCTCATCGTCGCCAACCCCGGCTGGCGCTCGGACACGGAGCTCGTGGAGCTGAAGGCCCTCGTCCGCGAGGGGGCCTATCACGTCAGCGGCGTGCCGCTCGCGGAACTGCGCACGCTCTACTCCATGGCGCACTGCACCGTGGCGCCCAGCCGCGCCGAGGGCTTCGACTACTCCGGCGTCGAGGCGATGGCGTGCGGCACGCCGCTGATCGCCTCCGACATCCCCGTGCATCGCTGGGTCTATGGCGACGCCGCCGAGTATTTCGATCCCTACGACGAGGAGGCGCTGGCGCGGGTGTTGGCGCGGGTCGCGGAGCTGCCGCGCGAGGACGGGCACCTCGCGGCGATGCGCGACCGCGGCCTGCGCCAGGCGAGCCTCTACAAGCCGGAGACGCTCGCCCCGCGCTGGCAGAACGCGATCCTGCACGTGGCCGCGAGCCGGAGCTTGGTGCCGGCGTAGCGCCGGCGATATGGGGCACGCATGACCGACGAGACATCCAAGGCCGACAAGGACGCCACGGCGATCTGGGATCAGCGTTACCAGGGCGACGACCACGTCGGCACGCGCCCCGTGATCGAGGGCGACCCCATTGACTACACGCAGCACAAGTTCCTCTACGAGCGCGCCATCGCCCGGCCGCAGACGGGCTCGCTCGACGGCTACAATTTGGACCGCGTCGGCCGCCTATTCCTCACGCCCCCACCCGCGCGGATGCTGTCGCTCGGCTCGGGCATGGCGTTCACCGAGGAGCACCTGCTGCGGAACGGCTACGCCCAGCACATCGTGGCATACGAGATGTCGCGCTCCGCCGTGGAGCGGGCGCGCGAGCGGTTCGCGGAGGCCGGCTTGGGCGAACGCATCGAGATGCGCTCGGCCGACGTGCTGGGCGAGGATCTGCCCAGCGGCGGCTTCGACGCCGTGTTCGTCCAGGCGGCGATCCACCACTTCGACCGCATCGAGGACATGTTCGCGCTCATGCACCGGGTGCTGCGCCCAGGCGGGCTGCTGGTCTATGACGAGTATGTCGGGCCGGATCACCACCTGTACCACGCCGAGGCCATGGCGATCATGGACGAGATCAACGCCTGCCTCGCGCCGGGGTATCGCTGGGACCACTTGGCGAAGCAGACCCGCGAGGTGGTGCCGCGGCCGTCGCTGGAGTGGATGCTGCAGCATGATCCGTCCGAGGGCGTCCACGCCTCGCGCATCCTGCCCCTGACTTATCAGTGGTTCGACGTGCTCGACCGCGCCGACTACGGCGGCACGGTCATGCGCCCGTTCTTCACGGGCATCCTGCGCAACTTCGATTGGAGCGATCCGAAGGACCAGACCGTGGCATCGCTCATCGTGCTCATAGAGCAGTTGCTGACGCGCCACGGCGTCCTGCCGCACTACCATACGAGCGTGGTTGCCCGGCGCCGCGATGCGCCGCGCGCGCCGCTCAGCGAGGAGGAGGACGGCACGGATCGCCTACTCGGACTGGCCCGGCCTGCGCGAGCCTGAAGCGGTATCGCCGGCAGCCCCGTGCGAGTCAGGCGGCCGGAGAGGGCTGCGGCGCCTGTTCGGGGCGCGTTGAAGATCGTCCGCCGCGCCGCTTCCAACGCAGCGCCGGGCGCTCGACGAGGTGCCAGGAGAGGAAGGCGACGGGCAGGGTGATCGCCACACAGGTCAGGACGGGGTAGGGATCGCCCGGCATCCGCGCCAGGACGAGCTGCTGGACGGGGAAGGCGTAGAGGTAGAGACCGTAGGAGAGATCCCCGAACCGCCCCGCGTGCCGCAGCACGGGCATGGACATGCGGCCGAAGCAGATCACCATGTAGGGGAGCGTGAACCACTCCAGCGGCAGGTTCCACCAGTCGAACCAGCTGGAGATCCCGTAATTGGCGGTGAAGAACAACAGGCAGAGATCTGCGCGCCAAAGATCGCGGACTCGGCCGTCCAGCAGCCGCAGCAGGCCGCCGACGAGGAAGAATGGCACCTCCACCAGCGCATATTTGAGGTCCATGTGGTAGGCGACGAACGCAGGTCCTTGGTAGCCCTCGAATAGGAAGAGGCCCAAGCTCCCGCATAGGGCGGCGCCAACGGCGAGTGCCCAAGGCCGCACGCCACGCCACGCCAAGAGGGCGAACAGCGGCACGGTCAGGTAGCACAGGAACTCCGGCAGCAAGCTCCACAGCGAGCCGTTCACCGCGCCCCTCTCGCGCAGGGTCTCGAACACACCGGGTAGGTAAAGCTCCTGGAGGAGGGCGATGTTGCCGAGGTAGCGCCATGTCCCGAAGCTGGCGAAGTAGCGCTCCAGCGGCAGCTGCGTCGCGAGCGGGCCGATGACGAGGATGGTCGCCAGCACGCACGCGATCAGGCCGGGGAAGATGCGCAGCGCCCGCTTGGCCAGGAACAGCGCCGAGCCGGGGCGTGCGCTCCCAGCTCCCGGTCACGAGGTAGCCGCTGATGCTGAAGAACACGTCGAGGCCCACGCGAGCGAAGGGCACGCCCCATAATCCAGGACCGGGGCCGCCCGAGAGCACCCAACCGTGCCCGTGGATCACCATGACGGCCGCGAAGACGCGGAGGGCGTCGAAGTTGTTGCGGCGCCCATCGTCCAGCGTCGCGGTCACGAGGCGGCTCGCAGGGACACGCGCCCGACCCATCGCCGCAGCGCCCCGCCCGGCTCCGCCCAGCGCAGCGCCGGGCGCTCGACCAGGTGCCAGGACAGGAACGCGACAGGCAGGGTGATCGCGGCGCAGGTGAGGATCGGGTGAGGATCGCCCGGCATCCGCGCGACGATGAGCTGCTGGATCGGGAAAGCGTAGAGATAGAGGCCGTAGGAGGGGTTGCCCAGCCGACCCACCTGGCCCAGCAGCGGGGCCGACATGCGGCCGAAGCAGGCGGCCATGTAGGGCAGCGTGACCCACTCCACGACGATATCCCAGCCGTTGATCCAGGTCGCGGCAATCCAGTTCACGGCGAAGCACAGCATGGCGAGATCGGCCCGCCAGAGAATGTGGGATTGACCCCGCGCGCGCACCTCCAGCCATCGGAGCAGGGCGCCGACGAGGAAGAACGGGACCTCGATCAGCACCTCCCTGCCCAGCACGTGCGACAGGTGGGCCGGAAGCCTCTGCTCGTATCCTTCCGGCAGGAACAGAACCGCACCTGCGCACAGCACCGCACCGGCAGACAGGATCCAGGCGCGGGAGGGCCAGCGCAGCCGCGCGAGGGCGGGCACCGCCAGGCAGCACAGCACTCCTGGAACCAAGGTCCAGACCATCGGGTTGACGGCGCCGTTCCATTGCTGCCCTTGGAACACGCCGGGCAGCCAGAGCTGCTGGTAGAGGACGATGTTGGCGAGGTATTTGATCGTGAGCTTGTTGAGGACATACCAGCGCAGCGGCAAGCTGGTCGCGAGCGGGCCGATGACGAGGACCGTGACCAGCACGCACGCGATCAGGCCGGGGAAGATGCGCAGCGCCCGCTTGGCCAGGAACGGGCCGAGCCGGGGCGTGCGCTCCCAGCTTCCGGTCACGAGGTAGCCGCTGATCGCGAAGAAGAGGTCGATTCCCACGCGGGCGAATGGTGCGCCCCACAGCCCAGGGCCGGGACCGCCCGAGAGCACCCAGCCGTTGCCGTAGAGCACGACCAGGGCAGCGAAGATGCGGAGAGCGTCGAAGTTGTTGCGCTTCGGGTCTGGCGTGCTGCTGAACGTATCCGCCATGCTGGTCTGGCCCGAAGCTGGATGGCCGAGGTGCTGTCGGCACACGGTCGCGCGTCTATGCAGGAGCGGCATCGCTCTGTGCAAGGACCGGCTTCGTGCAGCACGGTCCCGCTGCGTCGAGTTAAAAGTCCGGGGGCAGGACGCAGGCAGGAATGAAATGTCCGCCGGCGACCACGCTCCGATCCGTCTGCCATGGCTGGCAGACTGTGACGCTGCGCTTGCCGAAGAAGCGCTCCATGTCGTGCACCATGTCTGGGTGCATCCGTCCAGTCACCGTAAGTTCGCAGCGGCAAGCCGGTCCCGTGGACTGCTAGCACCTCGGTGTCCGGCGGAAGATAAAAGATCATCCCCCGCGCGTTCGGTCGTAGGCCGGAGGCCCAGGTCCGCGCCCGGGCCTCGATCCCCCAGTGATAGAGCGCGTAGTTGCCGCTCAGCCCGTCGAACCGCCAGAGCAGGGGAAGCATGATTCCTGCTGCCAGAAATCAGGGGCGGCATCATCGGGATGCGACGCGCGAGCGTGCTCGCCCAGGGCCACGCCGCAAGCGCGGCGATAGCCAGGACGAGCAAATCGAGTGCCAGGAAGCTCTGGCGCACCGATTGCTGCCGCTCGCAGCAGAGTTGTCCGTAATGCTGGTAGGCTGCGGCAAGGCTGAAGAATGCTGCGCCCAACAGGGCCGCCCCGAGCGCGACACGGTCCCGGCCCAGCCGGACGGCATCCGGCGCGGCGAGCCGCCAAGACGCCGCGAAGCCGACGGTGAACAGGAGTCTGGCGCAGATCGTGGCTGCGAACGGCCATCCTGGCCGCGGTTCGTTCCCGACTGGTCAACTCGGCCGCCAGCTCGCGCAGTGCCGCGAAGACCGCAGCCGCGTCGTGTCCGGTGTAGCGGGCGTTCGCCGCCCCAAGCTCGTCGAGGCCGTAGCGGAGGCGAAGGATGGCCAGGAGGACCAGCAGACCGATCACGCCCGGGATCAGCCACCAGGCGCTTGCGGAGAGCGCAGCCACCGGTCGGATGCGGTGCCGCAGGACGGCCCACAGCCTCTCCGCCGCGATCGTCAGCGCGAAGCAGAGGGCGAAGGCAGCCCCGACCTCAGTGCTGCCCGCAGCGACAGCGAGCGCTGTGCCGCTCATCGCCCGGCGACGCCGGTTCATCGGATGGTCGGTCAGGAAGAACAGGCATAGCCCGGCCGCGAGGGTCGGCATGTAGGCAGCGGCGGCGACAGGCCAGTAGAAGGCCTCGGTCACGTCCGCACCCGTGAGCGCCGTTGCGACGAGCGCGAACGTGAATGCGAGGGCCAGCGGCAGGCGCCAGGCCGAGCGCGGCAAGGCGGTGTAGGCCGCTAGCCCCGTGCTTGCGATGAGGCCCGTCCAGACAACAGCCAGGAACGACGTGACCAAAGGGCGATGCAGGTGCAGCACCGCCTCGCCGTAGAGGAAGATCAGGAACTCCGAGAAGGGGCGTGGGCTGTAGAGCAGCCTGACCGGCAAGGCTCCAGCGCCGAATTGGCGCAGCGTCGTGAACAGACGATACTCGTCAACCTGCCAGCGCCCCATCGGGATCAGCCCGGCATGGGCGCCAACGATCGCGAGGGCTGCGAGGCCGGCCACCACCATGCCGAGATGGAAGCGGCGTTGCGGGTCAAGGCAGGCGGCGAGCAAGGTTCGATCGTCCGGAGCCGGGCTGGCGTGCGAGACGGCACTACTTCACCGGGACCGGAATGCCCGGCGGCCGCGCCCGTGACAGCCAGGGCGGCGGCCAGGCTAGGCGGATCGAGGCGGCCCAGCGCGCCGAAGGCGTCGTGTCCTCGAAGCCTGGCGGCGCCTTGCCGGGCAGCCACTCGATTGCCCCAACCAAGTCCCGCCGCAGCCCGATAACGCGCACACCGCCCGGATAGAGGATGACCCGCATGTCCGATTTGTTCACGCAGCACGCCGCGCGCGTCCCGGACCGCCAACGGCCTGGTGAGATAGGTGTCCACGAACGGCGGCAGGGGGCCGGCGAAATCAACCGCCTTCGCAGGCTCCTGCACAGCCACGGCTTCCGGAACGCAGCGAAGACAGAGCACGATGCCCGTGCCGACCAGCGACAAGGCGGCGATGCGCCTGGCCCTCCCCGGTCTTACCAGGTCGCGGACGAGAAGCACCGCCAGGAGCGCGTAGCCCGGAACGGCCCATGCAAAGTAGTGGACGTTCAAGAACCGCCACAGCCCGGTAGGCAGCAAGTCCACGTAGGAGAGGTAGAGGACGCCTTGCAGCACCAGCACCGCCGCGAGCATCCGGTCCTTCGGGCCGCGCACCAGGGCAGGCAGGAGGCCGGCGAGGCCCAGCGCGATCCAGTGCGCGTGCTGCAGCAGCCCCGTCCCGTCGGCGAACCAGGGAAACGGATCCAACAGCAGGACGTAGGCCTTCCATCCGAGATCATGCAGCGTGAAGCCGATCTGAGCGGAGTTGCGCATGTAGAGGCTGGATGCCGGCCCGTAGATGGCTAGGTGCAGCGCCACGATCGGCGCCAGCACCATGGCGGTGCCCGCCGCGAGCCAGGCCCAGTCCCGCAGACCCAGCTTCCACGAGGATGGGCGGTGGGCGCGAAAGTCCGACCAGGCCAAGGCGGCGAGGCACGGCAGGATCAGCACGGCGTCGCTTGGCCGGCACGCCGGCACGCTGCCTACCAGCAAGCCGATCAGGAACGGATGCCGCCGCCCGTCGAGCCACGCGGCGCAGGCTGCCAGCAGAAGCCAGACGGAAGCCCCGACCGGCGTGGTGTTCCAGGGGATCACCCATTGCCGGAACAGCGCGCCGTCGCCCAGCATGACGGCGGCGAACAGCGCCGCGGCCAGCACCGCAGGCAAACCCACCCGGCGCGCGAGGGCGACGAAGCCGGCGAAGGCGCCCAGCAGCGAGAGCAGGTTCACGAAGAAAAATGGGTGATTGGGCGCCTTGAGGTAGGCAGGAACGCCGAGCAGCGCGTAGCCGAGCGGGTAGTGGTGCTGCGACGGGTCCAGGTTCCAGCGGGCCAGGGCCGCTGTGCTGCGCAGCGTCACGGACTGATCGAACCAGCCCCACCAACCGAGCGGTTCGGCGGCGCGATTGCCGGGCAGGGCGGCATCGCCGAGGTAGCGCAGCGTATACCAGCAAGCCAGGATGAGAACGATGAGTGGGACCGCCGATCTCGCCACTGCTCCGGGCCACCAAGCCGGACTCCGATGCCACCGGGTCAGATGCCTACGCCATGGCGGGTCGTGCCGCACCCGTGCCCGAGCAGCGACCCCCGTCAAGCACTCGGCATCGGAGATGGCGACGCAGAGCGGCTGCCTGTCGGCAGTGCCGGGCGTAGGCTGCGGGCGGCTGGTCATCATGCGGCAGGCTTACCCGAGGGCGGCGGCGCGTGCCAACTCGCGCTCTGGTGGTTCAGGCTGGGCCGGTGAGGCGACTGATCTTCTCCATCACGGCCGGCTCGTCGGACCGCGCCGCATCCAAGATCGTGACCGTCGCCGCCACAACCTGCCCGGCGCGCTCGCACGCTGCCGCGTCCCGCCCGTGGACCAGGCACAACGGTTCCCCAAGTGCTACGCGCCGGCCAAGCGGCACCATCGCGTCCAGGCCCACCGCCGGGTCCACCGCGTCATCCGCCCGCCGCCGGCCGCCGCCCAACTCGACGACAGCGAGGCCAAGCGCGCGCACGTCCATCGCGGCCACCGCGCCGTCCCGCGGCGCCGGGACTGCACGGGTCGTGGGTGCGCGGGGGAGGTAGGCTTCGGGCCGCTCCAGGAGATCGGCAGGTCCACCCAGGGCTGCGACCATCCGCTCCCACGCCTCGGCCGCCGAGCCGTCATCGAGCCGGCGCCCGGCGAGCGCGCGGGCCGAGGCGGGGTCTGGCTGCGAGCCCGGCGAGGACCAGCATCTCCGCCGTCAGCGCCAGCGATACGTCCAGGAGGCGCGGCTCCCGCCGCTCGCCCGTGAGGAACGCCAGCGCCTCCGCCACCTCCAGCGCATTGCCCGCGGACCATCCCAGCACCTGGTTCATGTCCGTCAGCAGCGCGCTCGCCCGCAATCCAGCGCCCTCCGCGACTTCGACGAGGCTCAGCGCCAATGCCCGCGCCGCTGCCTCATCCGCCATGAAAGCGCCGCTGCCACACTTCACGTCGAGCACCAGCGCGTCCAGCCCGGCCGCGAGCTTCTTCGCGAGGATGGACGCCGTGATGAGCGGTAGGCTCTCCACCGTCGCCGTCACGTCGCGTATGGCGTAGAGGCGGCGGTCGGCCGGGGCCAACGCCGCCGTCTGGCCGATGATCGCGCAGCCCGCCTCGCGCAGCGCGCGCAGGAACGCCTCCCGCGGCGGGTCCACCTGGTAGCCGGGGATGCTCGCCATCTTGTCGAGCGTGCCGCCAGTGTGGCCCAGGCCGCGGCCGGAGACCATCGGCACGCGCAGCCCGCAGGCAGCGGCCAGCGGGGCGAGGATCAGGCTCACCTTGTCGCCCACCCCGCCTGTCGAGTGCTTGTCCGCGACCGGGCGGTCGTCGAGGCCCATGCGAGCCAGCTCCGGGGCGCCCCAGTCCAAGACCTCGCCGGAATCGCGCATGGCGAGCGTCAGCGCCACCGTCTCCGGCCGGGTCATGCCCTGGAAGAACACGGCCATGGCGAAGGCGGCAGCCTGCCCCTCGGTGATCCGCTCGCTCGTGACGCCCTCGACGAAGGCGGCGATCTCAGCAGCGTCGAGCGCCTCACCGTCGCGCTTGCGGCGGATCGTCTCCTGCGGGAGCGGCGTCACGCGAGCAGCTCCGGCCCGAAGCTATCAGGCAGCAGCTCGCCCAACGTCCGGACCAGGAGCGGGTGCCCTTCAGCGTCAACCATGCGGACGGGCAGCTCCGGCCCCGCGAACTCCCGCAGCTTCTGGCGGCAGCCGCCGCAGGGTGGGCAGACTGCCCCACCGGCGATGACCACCTCCGCGATGCGAAGCTGCCCGGCGGCAACCATCGCGGTGATCGCCCCGGCCTCCGCGCAGGTGCCCTGGGGATAGGCCGCGTTCTCCACGTTGCAGCCGACGTGGACGCTGCCGTCCTCCGCCCGCAGCGCAGCGCCGACGAGGAAGCGGGAATACGGCGCATAGGCCCGGCGCCGGACAGCGGCAGCGGCGAGGGCAAGGGGATCGGGCATGGCTACCGCTCCTTCATGAACGGGATTCCGGCCGCCTTCGGCGCGACGGAGCGGCCGAGGACGCCAGCCAACAGGACCACGGTCATCGCGTAGGGCAGCGCCTGCAGCGCCTGCGGCGGCACCTGGCCGATGCCGGGCAGCGCCGTCCCTTGCAGCCGTACGGCGAGCGCGTCCAGCGCCCCGAATAGGAGACAGGCACCGAGCGTCCGCCACGGCCGCCAACGGCCCAGGATCAGCGCCGCCAATGCGATATACCCCCGCCCTCCGGTCATGTCCCGCACGAACCCCGCCGCCTCCCCGGTCGAGATGTAGGCGCCAGCGGCACCGCACAGGGCGCCCGCGATCAGCACGGCACGATAGCGCAGCCACGCGACCGACACGCCGGCCGCATCCACCGCCGCCGGGTTCTCTCCCACGGCGCGCAGGCGCAGCCCGAAGCGGGTGTGCGCCAGCACCCAGGCCGACACGGGCACCAGCAGGAACGCCGCGTAGGCGATCACGCTCTGCCCGCCCAGCAGCGTCGCGTAGGCGGGGCCGAGCAGGGGCACCCCCGAGAGTTGCGCGGTGCCGGGCAGGGTGACGGGCCGGAACCGCCCGGCGCCGGAGAGCGGCGGCGTCTGCCCGCCCTGGTGGAACCAGGCGAGGCCGAGCGTCACCGTCAGCCCGGCGACCAGGATGTTGATCGCCATGCCCGATACCACCTGGTCGCCGCGCTGGGTGATGCAGGCGTAGCCGTGGACGAGGGCGAGCGCGCAGGACGCCAGCACCGCGGCGCCAAGTCCCGCCCACGCGCTCCCGGTGACGGCGGCCACGGCGGCCGCGGCGAAGCACCCCGCCAGCATCTTGCCTTCCAGCCCGATGTCCACGATCCCCGACCGTTCCGAGAACAGCCCGGCCAGTGCCGCGAGCACCAGCGGCACCGAGACGCGCACGGTGGCGGCGAGCAGCGGCACGAGCAGGTCGCCGCCTGGCACTACCGCCCTGCCCCCACCTTCGCCAAAGCCAGCGTCCGCGCGAGAGCCGGGCGCAGCATCCCGCCCAGCGCTCCAGTGAACAGGATTACCAGCCCCTGCACCACCACGACCAGGTCCGGCGACACGTCGGGCATGTCGAAGGCCATCTCCGCCCCGCCCTGAGTCAGCGCCCCGAACAGCAAGGCAGCGAGCAGGATGCCGGCCGGATGGCCGCGCCCCATCAGCGCCACCGCGATCCCGGTGTAGCCGGCGCCGCCTGCGAAGCCGAGCAGCAGCTTGTGCTCCGATCCCATGACCTCGTTGAGCGCGACGCCCCCGGCCAGGGCGCCGGAGAGCAGCATGGCCTGCATGATCAGCCGCGCCGGGTCCATGCCAGCGTAGCGCGCCGCGTCCGCGCTAGCGCCGACGACGCGCAGCGCGTAGCCCCAACGCGTGTGAAAGATCAGGACCCAGACCAGCGCGAGGCACGCGAGCGCCCAGAGCGAGGCGGCGTTGAGCGGCGTGTGCGCGCCGCCCAGCAGCGCATCGAGCGACGGCAGCACCGCGCCGGGCGGGAAGGCTGCCGTCTCCGGTGCCATCTGGCCCGGCGCGATCAGCGGCCCCGCCAGGAGCCATACCATCAGCGCCGCGGCGATGGCGTTGAACATGATGGTGGAGATGACGATGTGCCCGCCCCGCCGCGCCTGCACCCAGGCGGGGACGAAGGCCCACGCGGCGCCGAACACCGCGCTGCCCGCGACCGCGAGCGGCACGAGCAGCACCGGCGGCAGCGCGCCGAGGCGCAGGCAGACGAGTGCCACGCCCAGCGCCGCCCAGCGTCGCCTGCCCCTCCGCCCCGATGTTGAACAGGCCGCCGTGGAACGCGACCGCGACGGCCAGCCCAGTGAACACCAGGTCCGTGGCGTAGAACAAGGTGTAGCCGACGGCTTCGGCGGACCCGGCCGCGCCCGTCACCATCGCGCGGACCGCCTGCACCGGGTTCTCGCCAGCCACGAGCACCACGACGCCCGAGACCAACAAGGCCAGCACCAGATTCAGCAGCGGGAGCAGCGCGCGCTCTGCCCAAACGGGCATCAGGCTGCCTCCGTAGCGTCAGTCCCTTGGCCGGCCATGAGGAGGCCGATCCGCCGCTCGTCCGCCTGCGCGGTCTCCATCTCGCCCACGATCCGACCGCCGGCCATGACAAGGATGCGGTCGGCGAGGCGCAGGATCTCGTCCAACTCCACGCTCACCAGCAGCACCGCCCCGCCCGCCTCGCGCACCGCGAGCAGCCGCTCGTGGATCGCCGCGATGCCGCCGACGTCTACGCCGCGCGTCGGCTGCCCCACCAGGAGGATCCCCGGCCGGTGCTCCAGCTCGCGGGCCAGGATGAGCTTCTGCTGGTTGCCGCCGGAGAAGCCGGCCGAGCGCAGCCGCGGCGCGGCCGGGCGCACGTCGTGCCCGCGCATCCAGGTCAGGGTGTCCCGCTCCACCTCGCGCCAGTTGAGCAGAAGGCCGCGCCGCCACGCCTTGTCGTCCTGGTAACCGAGGATCGCCGATTCCATCGCCGGGAATTGGGGTACCAGCCCCGTGCGCAGCCGGTCCTCCGGCACGTGGGCGAGGCCGAGGCGGCGCAGGGCGCGCGGCGTGAACTGGCGGCCGGGAAATACGGCTTCGCCACGCAGGCGGATGACGCCTCGGTCAGGTGGGCGCATGGCGGACAGCGCCTCCAGCAGCTCGCCTTGCCCGTTCCCAGCCACGCCCGCGACGCCGACGATCTCGCCGCGGTGCAGGCACAGGCTAACATCGTCAAGGAGCAGGCGCCCAGCGGCGTCATGCACGCTCAACCTTTCCGCCTCAAACAGCACGTCGCCCGGCGGGCGGGCACCCTTCGGCGCGGGTGCTGCGAGGCGGCGGCCGATCATCAGCTCGCCCAGCTCCGCCGGGCTGGTCGCGCGCGTGTCGCGCCGAGCGGCCACTTGCCCGGCGCGCATCACCGTGACCCGGTCGGTGATCGCCATCACCTCGCGCAGCTTGTGGGTGACGAGCAGCACCGTCCGCCCTTCCCGCCGCAGCGTGCCCAGGATTCGGAACAGCTCGTCCGCTTCCTGCGGCGTCAGCACGGCGGTCGGCTCGTCCAGGATCAGGATGCGCGCCCCACGGTAGAGCGCCTTCAGGATCTCGACGCGCTGCCGGGCGCCCACGGGGAGCGTACCCACGGTGGCGTCGGGGTCCACTTGCAGGCGGTAGTCCCGCTCGATCCGGAGCAGCTCGGCCCGCGCCCGCGCCAGTCCGCCGCGCAGCAGCACCCCGCCTTCCAGCCCGAGCACCACGTTCTCCAGCACGGTCAGCGTGTCCACGAGCATGAAGTGCTGATGGACCATGGCGATGCCGTGCCGGATCGCGGCCCCGCTGTCCGGGATCGCGGTTTCCTGGCCGCCGATCAGGATCGTGCCGGCATCGGCCTGGTAGGTGCCGTAGAGGATGCCCATGAGGGTGGACTTGCCGGCGCCGTTCTCGCCGATGATCCCGTGAATCTCGCCCGGCGCCGCCTCCAGGCTCACGTCGTGGTTGGCCAGGACGGCGCCGAACCGCTTGGTGATGCCGCGCAGCTCCAGCGCCGGCGCGGTCATGGGCGCGCGCGGCAGGCTCGAGCGCTTCGCGTCCAAGTTGGGACGCGAAGCGTTTGAGCTTCTGCTTTGGCGAGCAGATTCACGCGGAAAGCTTGTCCCAAGCTTTCCGCGATCTGCTCTAGGAGGGGCACTTCCCGTCCGTGGTGTAGTCGTGGACCTGGATCTTGCCGGCGATGATGCCCTGCTTGGCCTGCTCGACCTGCGCGCGCATCGCTTGGTCCACCAAGGGGGCGTTCTCGCTGTCGAACGCCAGCGCCACGCCGTTGTCGGCCAGGCCCAGCGTCTGGGTGCCGGGCTTCCAGGTGCCGTCCTGGGCGGCGGTGAGGGCGCGCTCCGTGGCTACGTCCACGCGCTTGACGACGGAGGTGAGCATGTGACCGGGATGGAGCGCGTCCTGATCGCTGTCCACGCCGATGCCCAGCTTGCCCGCGTCGGCGACGGCTTGCAGGACGCCGATCCCGGTGGCGCCAGCGGCCTGGAACACGATGTCCGCGCCGCGCTCGATCTGCGACCGCGCCAGCTCGCTGCCGCGCACCGGGTCGTTCCACGCGGCGCCCGTCGAGCCGGTCATGTTCTGCAGGACCTCAGTGCCGGGCTTCGTCGCCTTGGCGCCCTGGGCGTAGCCGCAGGCGAACTTGCTGATCAGCGGCACGTCCATGCCGCCGACGAAGCCGAGCTTGCCGGTCTGCGTCTTGAGTGCGGCGAGCACGCCCGCGAGGTAGGAGCCCTGCTCCTCGCGGAACACGACGGATTCCACGTTGGGCAGGTCCACGACGCTGTCTATGAGGACGAAGCGGGTCTTCGGGAATTCCTTGGCAACGGTCGTGACGGGGCTTGCCTGGGCGAAGCCGACGGCGATGATGGGGTCCGCGCCGCGCCGGGCGAAGTCGCGGAGCGCCTGCTCGCGCTGGCTGTCGTTCTGCGGCTCGAACTCGCGCACCTGGATGCCGGTCCGCTTCTGGAAGGCCTCGGCGCCGTCATGGACGCTCTCGTTGAACGACTTGTCGAACTTGCCGCCGAGATCGTACAGCACGGCCGGCTTGATCTCCGCGGCCATGGCCGGGAGCGCGGCGGTGACGAGAATGAAGGCGGGGGCGAGGGCTGCGGCCAAACGCTTCATGTCACGTCTCCCAGGCGGATGCGGCGGACACGTTCGAGGAGTGGGCGCGGGGCGTCAAGCCAGCAGGATGGCCGCCGAGGCCTTGAAGACCCCCGATGCCGCTCGGCAGAGCATGATCCGCGCCGGATTGACGGCCCTGAGCCGCGCACCGTGGAACCCCTCCGTCAAGCGTCGATATGATCCCGAAACCGTGCGTCACGAAGACTTCACACTTGCGCTGAACCAGCATACGACTGAATCCTTGTCGATTGGGATCGGGATTTCATCGGCCCTTGCGCGCCGCGGCAGAGGATCATGCCTCGGCGGTCGTTCAGGCGATCCGGAGTCGAGATCCCAGCGGAGAGCCAGATGAACTGCGCGAGCTGCAATGCCCAGATCTCGGAATCCACGAATTTCTGCGGCACCTGCGGAGCATCGGTCACGGTTTCCTGCCCCAGGTGTCGCCACCAGAATCCAGCAGCCGCGAGCTTCTGCGAGGAATGCGGGACATGGATTGGGAACCGCGCCCTTCGATCCAGGCCCTCAGTCTCTACCCAATGGTCGAACGCTGAGCGGCGACAACTCACGATCATGTTCTGTGACCTGGTCGAGTCGGTAGCCAGATCAATCCGCCTTGATCCGGAAGACCTGCAACGCCTGATGGGCGATTACTATCGTTTGTGCGAGGATGTAATCGTTCGCAGCGGTGGCTACATTGCGAAATACCTGGGCGATGGCGTCCTGGCTTATTTCGGCTATCCGCACGCGAACGAAGCGGATGCGGAGCGCGCAGTGCGCGCCGGCCTGGCTCTCATCGAGGGCATAGGTCAGATCGAGACCGGCGACGTGCGCTTGCAGGCGCGCGTGGGCATCGCAACCGGCCTGGTGGTGATCGGTGATCTCATTACCGCGGGAGCGGTGCAGGAGCAGGCTGCTATCGGGCAGACGCCCAACCTTGCCGCCCGGCTGCAAGGGCTGGCCGAGCCGGACTCCGTCGTGATCGGGGAGACCACGAGACGACTGACCGCGGGCCTCTTCACCTACCGTGCCCTGGAACCGGCACGCCTGAAGGGGTTCGACGGCACCGTCTCGGCTTGGAAAGTGCTTGGCCCGAGCACGAGTGTCAGCCGGTTCGAGGCACGGGCCGAGGGCAGCCTCACCCCCTTCATCAACCGCGACGAAGACCTGGCCTGCTTGGACAGCGCCTGGCGGCAGGCCCTGGCCGGCGATGGGCAGGTCATGCTGCTCAGCGGTGAACCTGGGATCGGCAAGTCGCGCATCGTCCAGGCACTTCGCCTGCGCTTGGGAGAGGACGTCGCATACGCGGCTGCTCGTGGCCTGCTCGCCCCATCAGCAGGACAGCGCGCTCTATCCGATCATCAGCCGACTCGAGGGCCTCGCCGGGTTTTCCCGGACCGACAAGGAAGCTGAGAAGCTCAGCAAGCTCGAGAGCCTGCTCACGCGTTCGGGCGAGCAGGCAGCGAAGGATCTGCCTCTCTTGGCCGATCTGCTCTCCCTTCCCGTCGCCGACCGCACGCTCCTGTCAACCATAAGCCCGCAGGGACGCAAGCAGAGGACGCTCGATGCGCTGATCTCGCAACTCATCGGCTTGGCCAGGCAGCGCCCGGTGCTGCTGGTGTGGGAGGATTTGCATTGGAGCGATCCGACCTCGCTTGAATTGCTGACCTTGGTGATCGAGCGCGTGTCCCGCCTGCCGGTGCTCCTCATCGCGACCTTCCGCCCGGAGTTCTCGCCACCGTGGACCGGCGCTCCGCACGTGACGTGGCGCACGCTGTCCCGCCTGGGCCGCGAGCACGGCGCCGCGCTGAGCGAGGGCGTGACGGGCAAGGTTCTGCCGGCCGAGGTGCAGGGCCAGATCATCGCCAAGAGCGACGGCAATCCCTTGTTCATCGAAGAGCTGACCAAGACGGTCGTGGAATCCGGGTTGCTGCAGGACCAAGGCAGCCGCTACGTCCTCACCGGCGCGCTGACGTCCCTCGCCGTGCCTGGGACCTTGCACGAACTCGCTGGTCGCCCGCCTTGATCGCCTCGGGCCGCTCCGAGAGCTGCTGCACATCGGCGCTGCGATCGGGCGCGAGTTTCCGCACGAGGTGCTGGCCGCGGTCTCGCCGCTCACGGAGACCGAGCTCGACGAGGCGCTGGACGGGCTACTCCGCTCCGAGCTGGTCTTCCTATCGGGACACAAGCCGGACAGGACATACACGTTCAAGCACGCCTTGATCCGTGACGCAGCCTACGAGCTGATGCTGAGGAGCAAGCGCCAAGAGTTGCACGGCCATATCGCGCAAGTCTTGAGGCAGCGGTTCTCCGACTGGGCCGAGACGCGGCCGGAAGCGCTCGCCCACCACTTCACGGAGGCCGGCCAGTTCTCGATCGCCATTCCCTATTGGCAGCAGGCAGGCCTGCGCGCCCAGTCGCGGGCGGCCCATGCCGAGGCTGCCGGCCATTTCCGCACTGCGCTCGACTTGCTAGGGCGCTTGGGCGAGGTGGACTCGTTGCCCGGCGTCGAGCTCGGGCTGCGCACGCAGCTCGCGATGAGTTTGTCGGCGACGCAAGGATACGCGGCTCCGGACGTGCAGGACTCCTTCGACCGGGCGTTGAAGCTGTGCGACGTCCTGGGCGACACGTCCGACATCTTCCCCGTGCTGCGCGGGCTCTCCGCCTTCTACATCGTCCGCGCCGAATTGCTGACTGCGTGCGATCTCGCCAGACGCTGCACGCAGGTCGGCGAGCAGACCCAACGCGTGGACTATCTCGTCGAGGGCTACACGATATGGGGGTATGCCCTAGTCTATATGGGCGAGCTCGCCGAGGGGCGCCGGCTCCTTGAGAAGGCAGTTGACCTCTATCGCTCGCACGGCGGCCACCGCCTGAGCTATCCCACGCCGCAGGACCCCTGCGTCGCCTGCCTAAGTCTCCTCGCGTCGGTCTGCTGGTTCATGGGCGATCTGGCGGTCGGATCGCGCTGCAGCGAGGAGGCGGTCGCTGCGGCGCGGCGCCTGAACCGGCCGTTCGACATCGCCTACGCGCACTGCTTCGCCGCTGGGTTCGACGTGATGAGGCACCGTCCGCTGGCGGCGAGCCGTCACGCCGAGGTCGCCGTCGAGGTCTCGCGCGAGAACGGCTACGGCGTGTGGCTGAACTCCAGCAGCATGTATTTGGCCATGGCAATGAGCGCGATGGGCCGCGCCGAGGAAGCAATCGCCAGGCTGACCGTGTCACTAGAGGCATGGCGGGCAGGCGGCACGGAACTCAATCGGTCTTATTATCTCGCGGGTCTGGCCAACGCCTATCGGGCAGTCGGCCGCCTCGACGACGCGTTGCACGTCATCGGGGAAGGGATCGAACATGCGGAACGCCATCAGAACCGCTTGCACCTCGCGCCTCTCTACCTCGCGCAAGGGGAAACGCTGGCACAGCGCAAGGGGGCAGCCCTGGACGCTGCCGAGACTGCCCTGCTGCACGCGATCGGGTCCGCCCGGGAGACCGGGTCGAAGATCTACGAGCTGCGCGCCCTGCTGAGCCTGCGCGAACTGTTCGGGAGCACTGGCCGTCCGACCGAGCGGTTCGAGGCGGAGCTGCACGCGCTGCGGGATCGCCTGTCGCAGGACAGCCCAGACATAGACCATTCCGGTCCGGACTGGCTCCTGGGTTTGTAGGGCGGGGCTTCAGGGACCGCTAGCGTATTCAGTGATGACGTTGCCGTAGCGCATGTCGCACGTCACCTTGTATTCCAGCATCGGTTCATAAACCGGCGGTCCTGCGGACAGCAGCCCGAGGTTGGACGCGATCTGCAAGCTGTCGTAAGGCGGGATCGTGATCTGCGACGGTGCGGAGACAGACAGCAGCTTAACGTTTCTCACCGTGAACTCGCCCCGCAGCAGCGCCTGGTAGCAGGCATACGCGTCGTTCTCGGCATCGCGGAACTGCTTGAGCTGAACGGTCGAGAAGCCACCCGAGAGCACTGCCCCAGGTGCTTGCGGGAATAGCGCCTGGTGCATGGAGTCCAACCGCTTCACGTCGAAGTGTCCCCATGGCCAATGATGAGCGGGATCGGCTTGCTGCTTGGAAGCCTCGCCGGGCTCCATGGGATGGATGGTCACCGCCGGCTTCTCCTCGAGCTTCGTCTCAGGACTATACTTAGCGAAGACGTCCGTGGAGACCACGATGTCGTTCGGCGGCTCCGGCACATCGATGCGAGCGCGAACTTTCGGCAGCCCGACTACTTCACGCCCTGAGATCAGTGACCACGACTCATCAACGAACATGTACGGAAAGAATATCGAAACGTCCACGGGAAGGAGCAGGCCGAAGATGGATATATATTTGACGACAAACATCCGAAAGTAGCACTCGTGCTGCGTAACGAAGCCTCGATTGCTGTAGCGAGGATCGGCGTCTTCCATGCGCGGATAGGTCAGGACATCCAAACCAACGATCGGGAACAGCGGCAGTGGGCGATACAGGAAGCCGCGATCCTGGAAGCGGCCGATGTTCAGCGTTCTGTCGCACAAGGCATTCAGCGCATTCCAATCCGCCTCAAGCTGGAAGCTGCGTATCGTGACCCCCGGGAACTCATACGGTGCCGGCATCTGGGGATCGCTATCGCGCTGGATGAACGGGATCATCGTTCTGCTCCTGCTCCGGGGGTGATGCCGCTCCTGCTCGCCGGGGCGGCGGTCGGCTGCCAAGTCTCATCGAGATCCTCGCGGCGGGCTCCCTCGCAGGCCAGGATCATGTCAGGGCCGCACAGCCCTGCCGGCGTCTGGAACCCGGCGCGGACGTCCCCAGCGAGGACCCGCTGCACGAGCAGCATCGCGACCACGGGCGTGAAGCTGTAGTTGTCCGGCGTCGTCAACCGGGCGCGCGTTCGCTGACGCCATGGGTCCTCGGCCTCGGCAACGACGACGTGCCGGCTGCGCGCGCGCTGCGCGTCCGACGGACCTTCCGGCCATAGGCTGGCCAAGGGCTGCAACAAACTCTCGGACGCGACCCGGCCGAACGGTGCCGCGAATCCGGAAGTCGCGTGATACATGGCTCGGGAGAGCGGGTCCGCTTCGGCATAGACCTCGATATTGGGAATGCCAGTCGTCTCATAGGCCGTGATCACGTCGGCCCAGCTCACCGCGGTGCTCCGCCGCTCGCCCTCGCCGAAGTCGAACTTCCGCTCCAAACGCCCGACCGGGACCGACGCGAGCTCGCCGTTGCGGCGGATGCTGACGCCGCCTCGGACCAGGCCCAGCAGGGTCCGCACGCTGCCGCGGGAGGCCAGTTCCTGCCGCGACAGCGCTAAGCGCAGATACCTGGCTTCCGGCGCCCGCGCGGCCACATGAGCGGCCAGGCAGTCGGACGCGGCGATCGCGAAACCCGCGCCCGGCATGATCATGACCCCACGGGCACGCGCCTCGGCGTCGTGGCGCCGAGCCTCCTGGAAGACCGTCAGCTCCCCCGCGATATCGAGGTAATGCGTGCGCGTGCGCAGGCACGCTTCGAGCATCGGAAGAGCGGTCGAAGCGAAGGGTCCGGCCGCGTGCAGCACCACGCCGACATCCGCCAGGACCGCATCCAGACCCGCCGCGTCGTCCAGGCCAGCAGCGCGCCAGGGCAGGCCGAGCGATGCGGCGAGCGGCCGCAGGCGGTCTGCGTTGCGGCCAGCAAGGACAGCATCGCAGCCGAGCGCCCTGGCCCGGCCGGCGATCAGCCTGCCGCTGTAGCCGCTGGCGCCATAGATCAGGACGCCGCGGCGCATGGGTTCAGTCGCATGGACAGGTCAAGCCTGGATCCCATCCCTGTCAGCTCCGTTCGAACACCCAGGTCACGAGGCCGCGGATGAACGCCTTGTCCCTCAACTCCGGCAGGCCGTCGTAGAGGAAGCCATATTCGTGCAAGGCCGCGCCAGCGAGGCCGTGCGCAACCTTGCTCGCATAATGCAGTGATCCATAGGCACTCATGAGGTCGCGCATCCACGCCACCTGCTCGGGCCTGCGCTCCTCGCGCTCCAGGCCCAGCACCCTTCCGAGCATCCGCCGCTCCTTCGGCCGCGCGTGCCGGTAGGCGTGCACGATCATCAGCGTTCGCTTGGCTTCGAGGAGATCGCCGCACCGCTCCTTTCCATAGGCGGTGTCGGCCTCAAGATTCAGCAGATCGTCCTGGATCTGGAACGCAGCCCCGAGAAAGAAGCCGAAGCGCAGGAAGCGGTCCGGACCGATCGCACCCCTCGCGCCGATGATCGCGCCGACCCGGCACGGGTAGATCACCCCTAGCCAGGACGTCTTCTTCAGCACCATGGTGAGGTAGTCGGCATCGCCGAGATCGAGGCGATTGTCGCGCCTCCAGCCCAGCTCCAGCGCCTGCCCTTCCGCTGACTCCCAGGCCATCCGCTCCGTCTCCCGCAGGATGGAGAGGGCGGCCTGCGTGCCGATGCATCCGATGTTCTCAAGCAACGGCCTCAAGCTGAGGAGCAGCAACATGTCGCCCGCGTTGATGGCCAGCGGCGTTCCGTGCAGCACGTGCAGCGCAGGCCTGTTGCGCCGCATGTCGCTGCCGTCCTGGATATCGTCATGGATGAGCAGGGCGTTGTGCAGCAACTCGATCGCTGCGGCCGAGCGCACGGCGTCCTCAAGGGTCGCTCCCAGGATGCGCGCGTTGGCGATGCAGAGGCTGGACCGCATCATCTTGCCGCCGCGCCGGGGATAGTCGGCGAGCAGATCGTGGACGTAGGGCTGGGGCTGGCTTGGGCGCAGGTAGGTTTCCATGGCGGACCGGGTCGCGGCGCCGTATTCCTGCAGCACCTCGGACACCAGCCGCGGCGTCTGCCTCGCCGTTTCAGGCGCAGGGACCTGGAGCGGCAGGAGATCAGGAGAGGATGCGTACAATCAGCATGCCTCCCGGCTCGTTCGTGGCGGCATCCACGATCGCTCCGGAGTAAGTGCCTGGCTGTTGCCCGTCCGGGACCGGGATGTTCAGCATCGGCCGCCGCTTGTCCTGACTCGGCGTGATGAACACGTCGGAGAGCGGACGGATGGCGGGGTCAGCGGCGTGGAGGGGAAGCACAGCAGGTATGAAACCAGTCGAAACCGTATGGAGATGGATGCTCACCTCCGCCTGACGATTGCATTTCACCTCGTAGTCGGTGATCGTCATGATGGAGGGGGACCGCGGCGTGCCGGCCGTGGATGGGGGCCGCGATGGGCCGGCCTGGGTCGGCCGAGCCTGCTGCACGGCGGTGCCGAGCGCCGACAGGAGATCAAGCCACGTGGCGGCCAGCCCCTTGGAAAGCTCAATCGTGCGCTCGATCAGCGCGGATGCATCCGACGGCGGCACGTCCAGGGGGCAATCGCCGGCGCGCAGGCGTTCCGCGGCGGCGCGCCCCTGGCGGATCTGCTCATCAATGACCTGGTATCCGAGGCCGACCGCGTCGCTGACGATCTTGTCGAAGCTCGGCGCCGCCCCGTCCGGCTGGCGCGGCTCCTGTGCCGAAGCTTCGCCCATGCCCAGGTGATGCGTCGCGTTGCGTATCGGCTGGCCGCGCCGGGCATCGTGACGTCGAACGCGATCCTTGCCGTCCATCCCGGGCCTCCTAGGTTCTCGCGCGGTGCGATTGATGCTCATTACGGATGATCATAACCGATAATGTCTTCCAGTGCGGGCGAATTTGCGATGGCGTGCGCAGCGAGCCGGCCGGACATGGCCGCGGCCTCCACGCATCCCTCATTGAAGCCGCAGTCGGTCCAGTCCCCGGCGATGGTGAGATTGTCGTAGGTGTTGTCGAGGGGCGATATGCGGTAGCGCAGGCTGCCCGGCAGGGCCAGGGTGTAACGATCGGACGGGTTGACGTTGGCCGTCCAGAACTGGGTGTCGAAGCGTGATTCGTCGGGCATCCCGCCGGCCGCGGCCTCGGGCGGGACCGCCGTGCCGACGAGCAGCTCCCAGCGGAACTTGCCCGGCTGCACCGAGGCTCTCGGCCATAGGGCGCCGATCTGCGTGTTGAGGAACTCAATCGCGTCGCGCCGCACCTCCGCCCGGCGCCGCGCCGGGTAGCCGGCATCCAAGCGGTCGGGCTCGACCGGCGGGTCCGCCAAGACGCCGCAGAAATACGCGACCGAGCGCGGGGGATCCGGCCAGCTCTCCGCCGGCACGAGCTGCCCCATGTCCGCCCACGTATCGAACGGCTTGGCGAAACCGGCCAGCGTCACGGGCAGAGCGTTCCAGCCGAGCTGCTGCATGTCTTCCCGCATCCAGATCTGGAACGCCTGCGTGGCCACGGTCTTCACGTTCGCGACCATGTCGCGCCAGCGCGCGTCCCTCGCCACGATCTCCTTGCATACGTGCGGAATCGCACCGATGCCCAAGCCGAGGACGACGAGATCGAAGTCCCGAGTGACCTCGAGGGTCCGGGTGCCGACCTTGCGCCGATCCCAATGGGATTCGAACTCCCGCGCCTCGGCCTGCATCGCGGCCGCGTTGTCCAGTTGGCGGTAGTCTGGTTGGGACGGCCAGGAGCGGACGCCCTTAACCTCGACGAGAGGATCGGTACTCGGCGCCGCCCGCGATATCGGCCTGGATGTCGAACTCAAGGGCCGCGACGTAGGGCCGCTCTCCCGGCGCGAGGTCGGCGGGGTTGGCGAGCCGCACGTTCTCGAGGCGGTGGAAGAACTTGAAGGTCACGCCGCGCCGCTTCAGGACCTCGTAGAACGGCGCGAACACGACGTCGCCCATGCCGGCCCGCATTTTCCAGAGCAGCGCGCCCCGGCAGCTGAAGAACATGCGCAGCGATCCACGCAAGGCCTGCCCCGCGGCAAGCCCTGGCCGACCAGGGTTCCCGTCCTCGTAAGCGAGCGCGAGATCGTAGAGGCCGCGCACGAAGGGCGAGTCCAACGAGCGTTCCGCGGCGCCGTTCATCCGCAGCCAGTCCCGGCACTCATACTGGTCTATCGCTTCGAGGCCGCGCGGATCGGATAGCAGGCGAAAACGCACGGTGCCGACGATGATCGCGAGGACCAGGTCGATGATTTCCCACCGATAGCGAGTCCGGTGATCGCGCGTGATGAACGCTTCCAGGCGGCCGCGTATTGCTGATGCAAGCGTCTCGACGAACGGCAGGGCAACGGTCTCGGGCAGGTCTGCGAATGATCCCAGCGCTAGTTCCAGCAGGGCGACAGCCTCGATCAACGCCGCCGTGGTCGCCAGCGCACCGTATCTCAGCATCGCGCCCATCCCGCCTATGATCCCGTCGAGGGTCGCTTGCCAGCCAGCTCCTTGCTCCTGGTGCAGTCCCCCGGTCCAGGGTTCCTGCGTTTCCTGCGCAGGCCAGGTTTCTACCCCGAGCAGGAGCGTTCGCAGGAGAGCGGCCGCTTTCGTCAGGTATTGCCTCAAGGTGAACGGGTTGTGCGCGGTCAGCGGATCGCCGGGCAAGCCCTCGGACGGTGGGAAGTAGGCTGTCCAGCTCAGCCAGCCTTCGTTGGTCTGATCGGCGAAACCCATGTGTGGATCGGGCAGGAACGCGTCGGTCCAGTCGGCGAACCGGCAGGTCCGCCTGTCCCGATCGAGTTCGCGATAGCATTCGCGGAGGAGCTGGAACGCGTTCTCGTAGAAACCGAGCCACACGTGCAGCCCATGCTCCTCGATGCGATCACAGACGCCCCGGCCCGAGGCGCCCTTGCCCCCCAAGCGCCACCCGATCTGGTAGATCGTGACGTGGTATTTGCCGCCGTGCTCGGGCCGCGTCAGTTCAAATGCGGCGGCGATGGAAGCGCAGCCGCCACCGACCACAGCGACCTCCACGGGTCCGTCAACATCCATCATCCGGTCCCTGACTCCGCATCGCCTGAACCGGCTGCGGCGTAGAGGAAACTACGCGCCGCCCTCGGTTTCCTGCAACAACGCTCCGTCTTCGCACACACAGGGTCGGTCAGGTGCTGCCGGAGCTGTCCGGTCAGGGCGACTTGCGAAAAGTGAAAAGGAGGCCTTGCCCGCTCAGCCAGGGACGATATCGTGCCGTCAGATCAGCCGACTGGGAGACGCTCATGGCGCAGCTGCTCGTGCGCAACATCGACGAGGACGCAGGCGCGAGGGACACGAGCGAAGCCGGCGGCAACCGCGGGCAGGTCGGCCCCTGATCGCGGTTACTTGGACAGGGTAATCTGGGCCGAAACCCATAGTTGATGGCCGTTACGTGATTGCTCGTCGCCAGCTGCTCCTGGCCGGCCCGCTCGCGGCTACTGGTTGTGCCGGGTACGGGGCTGCGCCGGTCAGGCTCACGGCGGCGCCTCCCCTACTCCTGGGCACGACGGCGCCGCCTCAGGCGCTCGCCTTCTACTACGGATGGCACGCTCAGCCGGACTGGGCCGACCGCACCCGCTTCATCCCGCGCGGCGGCGCTTACGCCAGCACCGACCCTGCCGTGGTCGAGCGCCAAGTCGCCCAGGCCGCGGCGGCAGGCCTGACCGGCCTGATCGCCAGCTGGTGGCCGCAGCGTGGCCGCTACACCGACGCCCAGCTCGGCGTGCTGCTCGATGCGGCCTCCCGGCACGGCCTCGCCGTGGCCGCCCTCGTCGAGGCATTCGGCGAGCACGGCGACGACAGGGAAGCACCCGCATCGCGAGAGACCGTGCTCTCCGACCTCGACTACGTGCTCACCCAACATGCCAGCCACCCCGCCTGGCTGCGCCTGGAGGGTCGGCCCGTGCTCTTCCTCTACGTCCGTGCCCTCCGCGCCCTGCCCGGCGCCGCCGCATGGGATGGGGTGCTCGCGGCCTTGCGCGCCCGCCATCCGCCGGGCGTCGTGCTGCTCGCCGACAACTTAGGCGCGCACAAGGGCTGGCCCCAGCTCGGCGCCGCCTGGGACACGCTGTTCAACTACGATTTCGGCGCCCAGGCGCTCGCCGGGCTCGACCCCGCCCGCATCGCGACCGTGCAGGCCAAGCGCTACCGCGAGCGCCGCGCCCTGGTCCCGCGAGGGCGGCTGTTCGCGCTCACGGTAGGGCCGGGCTACGACGACACGCGCACCGGGCGCCCGCAGCCTCGACCCATCGTGGACCGCTGGGACGGGGAGACTTACCGCATCCTGTGGCGCGCAGCCCTCGCCGAGAACCCGGACTGGGTGCTGGTGACGTCCTGGAACGAATGGGCGGAAGGCACCCAGATCGAGCCTTCGGTCGAGTTCGGCGATATCGCCCTGCGCGACACGGCGGTCCTGGCCGGGGCGCTCCGTGCCCGCGATTCCAGCCTCGTCAGTGCGACGCGCCCACCAGGGCTTCGGGGTTGATCGCTGCAGCGGGCACAGCGTAGCCGCCCGCGGCGCCGACCAGGGCGAGCGAGGCGATCCCGACGACGCCCCAGCTCCCGTCCGGCGCACGGGCCAGCAAGGGCGCGCCGCTGGTCCCGCGCGTCGCGGCGCAAGTGTGGCGCAGCAGCACGTGCCCGGCCGCATCGCGGACGAGGCCGGCCAAGGTGCAGGCAAGGTCAGCGACCATGGCGTGCGCCCGGTCCTGCTCGTAGCCGCCGAGCATCACGGGCGTCCCCGGAGGCGGCACTTGGCGCAGGAGCGGCAGCACGCGATCCGGCGTGCCGAGCGGGGCGTCGAGGGTGACGACCGCCCAGTCGGCGTCGGGCGGGGCCGAGGGGAGCGGGCGCAGGTCCGGTCCGACCGCGAAGCCCGGCCCGGTCACGAAGGACAGCGCGCGGGCATGGCCGGCGTAGTCGCCACGGGAATAGCCGACCAGGACGTGCACCGAGCCGGGCTGCAGCAGGCGCCCCGTGCCGCGGCCGAACAGGCAGTGCGCAGCGGTGAGCACCGTGCGCGGTCCGATGAGGGCGCCGGTGCAATGGGTGCCGACCTCGGTCTGCACGCGGACCAGGCCGCGCCAGGGCGCTCGGGCAACATCCACCGGGGTGCGCGCCGCACCCAGGCCGAGGCCGGGCAACACGGAGGGCGGGATCGCCTGCGCGGATGCGCCACATAGTGGGCCGGCTAGCGCCGAGAGCAAGGCGGCCCAGGCCAGCCTACGGCGGAGTGCTCCGTCGAGTCTGCCCGCACGACCTCACCGCCCGGCGATGGTGAGCACGGTGCCGGACGTGTAGCCCGAGCGCGGGCTGGCGAGGAACGCGACCGCGCTCGCGATCTCCTCGGGCTCGGCCGGCCGCCCGAACGCCATGCCCCGGCACAGCTCCTGCCAGCGCCCGGCGTCGCCCAGCTCGCGCTCAGCCCTGGCACGCAGCAGCATCGTCAGCCGCTCCGTCGCGACAGGGCCGGGGTTGATGCCGACCACGCGCATGCCGTCGTTCGGCGCCGCGCGGCCCAGCGCGCGCGTGAAAGCCATCAGCGCGGCGTTGCCGGCACTGCCCGCGATATAGGCCGGGTCGAACCACTCGCCTGCTGCCCCAATCACGTTGACGACCACGCCGCCCCGCTCCCTCAGCCGCGGGTAGAGCGCGCGCGTGAGGCCGACAAAGCCGAACACCTTGAGGTCCCAGGCGGCACGCCAGGCAGCGTCATCCACTGCGAGCAGGTCGCCGGGCGGGATGGCACCAGCGTTGTTCACCAGCACGTCGAGGGGCCCGCCCTCGGTGACGCTGGCGGCGAGGCGTTCGACCCCGTCCTGCCGCGACAGGTCCACAGCGATTGTCTCCACCGCGACCTGGCTAAGGCTGCGCACCACGTCGGCGGCTGCGGCCAACGCAACCGAATCGCGCGCGGCGAGCACCAAGTCGCACCCCTCCTCGGCGAGAAGCAGCGCCGTAGCGCGGCCGATGCCCTTCGAGCCGCCAGTGATAAGGACGCGCTTGCCGCGCAGGTGCAGGTCCATCGCCGGCTTCCCTCAAGCGCTCGCTGTTTCGCGAGCATCTAGCCGAGCATAACCAACGTCAAGAGACCTTCAAAGCCGGGGCGACTCGGTTCCCAAACACCTGCTTGGCTGGCGCAGCTGGCTGTGCCCAAGCTCGACGCTGGAAGGGGACCAGCCTTGCACGCATCCATTGAGGTCGCCGCACCTCGCCGTCGTTGGCTCGGCTTCGCCTGGGCCGGTGCGGCGCTCGCCATCTGGTCGGGATGGTTCGCCGTCACGCGGCTCAGCATCACACGGGAGCTGGGCGTGTATGACATCGCGGCGTTGCGGCTCGGCGTCGGCGCGCTCGTGCTGCTGCCGGCGTTCCTGCGTTCGGCGCGCGACATCCCGCGAGCGGCGTGGCGAGAGGGAGTAGTGCTGTCGGCCTGCTGGGGCGCACCGTTCGTGCTGCTGCTCTCGTGGGGCATCCAGCTCTCGTCGGCGGCACACGCCGCGGCCCTTACGCCCAGCATGATGCCGGTCTTCGCCGGGGTGATCGGCTGGGCCGTGTTGCGGGAGCAGCCGGGACGGCTGCGGTGGATCGGGTTCGCCATCATCTCGGCCGGGGTGCTCGCCTTGTCTGCGACGCTTCGCACGCCGGAGCGGCCGCTCGATGCCTGGACTGCGAACGCCTCGCTGCTCGCCGCCGCGGCGCTGTGGGCGATCTATACGCTCCGCGTGCGACGCACCGGGCTCACGCCGCTACAGGCCGCGGCGCTGGTCTGCTTATACTCATCCGCGGTTTACCTGCCGATCTACGCGCTGTCCGGCGTATCGCGGCTGGGTCATGCGCCGTGGCTGGAGGTGGCGCTGCAAGCGTTCTACCAGGGCGTGCTGGTCAGCGGCGTATCCATCATCGCCTACAACCGCGCTATCGCGCTCATCGGACCAGGAGCAGCCGCAGCAATCGTCTCCCTGGTTCCCGTCGCGGCCACGGTGCTGGCCATTCCCATCCTGGGTGAGAGGCCGACCGTGTTCACGACCGTGGCGGTGGCCGTCATCGCCGCGGGCGTGCTGCTGGCCGCGCAAGCGCCACGGGCTGCCTTGCTCCCGAACAAGCCCGTGGCGTTGCCCTGATCGGCGGCTATAGCGACTGCTCTCAAAACACGCCGGCCGGATCGGCGACGCTGAGGCGACCGATCAGATGGCCCGGCGCTTCGCCAGCCTCGTTGAGATGTGGCAGGATGCGAGCCGCGCCAACGCCGCATGAGGAGGGAGCGATGGACACGATCCGGCTGACCATGGCGCAGGCGCTCATCCGCGCCATGGCCGCGCAGCGCACGGTGTTCGCGGGCCGCGAGCAGCCGTTCTTCGGCGGCGTGTGGGCCATCTTCGGCCACGGCAACGTCGCAGGGATGGGCGAGGCGCTCGCGGGCGCGCGCGAGGCGCTGCCCACCTACCGTGCCCACAACGAGCAGGCCATGGCGCACACTGCCATCGCCTACGCCAAGGCGAGCCGGCGACGCCGGGCGATGGCCTGCACCACCTCGATCGGTCCGGGCGCCACCAACCTCGTGACGGCGGCTGCGGTGGCGCACGTCAACCGCCTGCCCCTGTTGCTGCTGCCGGGCGACGTGTTCGCGAGCCGCCGGGCCGACCCGGTGCTACAGCAGGTCGAGGATTTCGCGGACGGCACGGTGAGCGCCAACGACTGCCTTCGCCCGGTCTCCCGCTACTTTGACCGACTGACCCGGCCCGAGCAGCTCATTCCCGCCTTCGCCCGCGCCATGGCCGTGCTCACCGACCCGGCGGAGTGCGGCCCGGCGACCCTCGCGCTGTGCCAGGACGTGCAGACGGAAGCCTTTGACTACCCGGAGAGCCTGTTCGAGCCACGCCTCTGGACCCCGCGCCGCGTGCGTCCCGACGAGGACGAACTAGAGGCTGCGGCCGAACTGATCCGCAGCGCGCGCAAGCCGCTCATCGTCGCGGGCGGCGGCGTGCTCTACAGCGAGGCCGAGGACGCCTTGTGCCGGTTCTGCGAGACGCATGGCCTGCCGCTCGCCGAGACCCAGGCCGGCAAGTCCGCGCTGCCTGACAGCTATCCCCTCAACATGGGTGCGGTTGGCGTGACCGGCACCGCCGCCGCCAACGCGCTCGCCCAGGAAGCGGATTTGGTGCTCGCCGTCGGCACCCGCTTGCAGGATTTCACGACTGGTTCCTGGGCGCTGTTCCAGGGGGAGAGCCGCCGCATCCTCGCCCTCAACGCCCAGCCCTTCGACGCCATGAAGCATCGTGCTCAGCCCCTCGTCGCGGACGCCCGCGTCGGCCTCGCTGCGCTGACAGAGGCGCTGGGCGACTGGCGCGCGCCCGGAGGCCTGGACGACGCAGGCCCACGCCGAGAAGCGCCGCTGGGAGGATACTGCCGCCCGCTACACCGCCGCGAGCAACGCAGCACTCCCGTCCGACGCCCAGGTGATCGGTGCCGTGCAGCGCCAGGCGCTGCCCTCCGACGTGGTGGTCTGCGCCGCGGGTGGGCTGCCGGGCGAGCTGCACAAGCACTGGCAGGCCGCCCAGCCCGGCGGCTACCACATGGAATATGGCTACTCCTGCATGGGCTACGAGATCGCGGGCGGCCTCGGCGTGAAGATGGCTGAACCTTCCCGCGAGGTGTTCGTCCTCGTCGGCGACGGCTCCTACCTCATGCTGAACTCCGAGATCGCGACCTCGGTGATGCTCGGGCGCAAGCTGGTCATCGTGGTCCTCGACAACGGCGGCTACGGCTGCATCAACCGCTTGCAGCGCGCCACGGGAGGCGAGAGCTTCAACAACCTGCTGCGCGACGCCGTTCACGAGACCCTGCCCGAGGTGGATTTCGCGGCTCACGCGCGCAGTCTCGGCGCCGAGGCGGAGCACGTGGATGGCCTGGCCGACCTTGCCGCCGCTCTCGGCCGCGCGCGCGCGGCCCGGCGCACCTGCGTCGTCGCGATCCGCACGGACCCCATGCCGACGACGGATGCGGGCGGCCATTGGTGGGAGGTGGCCGTGCCGGAGGTCTCGACCCGGCCCGAGGTGCGCGCGGCGCGCGAGCACTACGAAGCGGCGCTGGAACGCCAGCACATCGGCGATTAGGAAACTGCGATGACGATCCGCATCGGCGCGAACCCTATCGGCTGGTCCAACGACGACATGCGCGAGCTGGGCGGCGACACGCCCCTGGAGACCTGCCTCGCCGAGGCGCGCGAGGCCGGCTTCGAGGGCATGGAGCTGGGCCACAAGTTCCCACGCGACCCGGCGGCGCTGCGCGCGGCGCTCGCGCCCTACGGCCTCGCCTGCGTCTCGGGCTGGCATTCGGCCGAGCTGCTCCAGCGCGAGCCGGACGCGGAACTGGCGGCACTCCGCCCGCACCTGGACCTGCTCAAGGCCATGGAATCGCCCGTCCTCGTCTTCGCCGAGACCAGCGGCGCCATCCACGGCGACATGGCGAAACCCTTGTCGCAGCGCCCGGCACTCGACGGCACGCAATGGGCCGAGTTCGGCCGCCGAATGACCGCGGTGGCGGACACGACGCTGCGCGAGGGCGTGCGGCTCGTCTATCACCACCACATGGGCACGATCGTGCAGAGCGAGGACGACATCCACGCCCTCATGGCGGCGACCGGCCCCGCCGTGGGCCTGCTGCTCGACACCGGCCACGCCACCTGGGGCGGCGCCGACCCGGCCGCCCTCGCCGTTCGCTACCGCGGCCGTATCGCCCACGTCCACGCCAAGGACGTGCGACCAGACGTGATGGCCCGCGCCCGCGCCGAGGATTGGAGCTTCCTGCGCGCCGTGGTCGAGGGGGTCTATACCGTGCCGGGCGACGGGATGGTGGACTACCCGGCCGTGTTCCGCGCGCTGCCGGGCTACGCGGGCTGGGTCGTGATCGAGGCCGAGCAGGACCCGTCGCGCGCCAACCCGCTCGCCTACGCGACGCTGGGCTACGCCAATCTCCGGCGCTTCCTGGCGGATGCCGGCTTGAGGGAAGCGGCGTGACCTCGTGCCTGCTGCGCCATTATGCATTCGTCGGGCGATAGCGCGTGCCGGACCGGATCGGCGTCGGCGTTATCGGCACCGGCTTCATGGGGCGCTGCCACGCGCTCGCCTGGCGCAGCGTCGGCGCCGTGTTCGACGACGTGCCCCTGCCCGAGCTGGCCACCGTGTGCGACGCCGACGCGGGCGCAGCGCGCCGGGCGGCAGAGCGGTTCGGCTTCGCCCGAGCGGTCGCTGACTGGCGCGAGCTGGTCGTGGACCCGGCGGTCGCAATCGTCTCGATCACCTTACCCAACGCGCTGCACAAGGAGGCTGCCATCGCCGCGTTGGCGGCGGGCAAGCACGTCTGGTGCGAGAAGCCGATGGCGCTGGTGCTGGCCGACGCGGAAGCGATGGCCGACGCCGCGGCAGCAGCCCCTGGCGTGGCCGCACTCGGCTACAACTATCTCCGCAACCCCGCCGTCGAGCACGCGGCGCGGCTGATCGAGAGCGGCACGATCGGCGAGGTGGCGCAGTTCCGCGGCGTCGTGGACGAGGACTACTCGGCCGATCCCGACCTGCCCTGGTCCTGGCGCTACCGCCGGGCAGAGGCCGGCCTAGGCGTGCTGGCCGACCTGATGTGTCACCTGGTCAGCGTGGCGCAGAAGCTGGTCGGGCCGATCACGCGCGTCTGCGGCGACTTGGATACGGTCCACCGCAGCCGCCCGCTGCCCGACGCACCGGGCGAGCGCCGCCCCGTGGAGAACGAGGACGTGGCGTCCGCCCTCGTGCGCTTCGCGGGTGGCGCGAGCGGCACGCTGGCGAGCAGCCGGGTCGCCTGGGGGCGCAAGAACCGCCTGGCCTGGGAGGTCCATGGAACGCGCGGCACGCTGGCCTTCGACCAGGAGCGCATGAATGAGCTGCTGCTCTTCGAGGCGGACGGACCGGCGGCGACCCGTGGCTTCCAGACGATCCTCACCGGCCCGCTGCACCCGCCCTACGCCCAGTTCTGCCCGGCGCCCGGCCACGGCCTCGGGTTCAACGACCTGAAAGTGATCGAGGCCGCCCAGGTCCTACGCGCGATCGCCGGGCGCGGCACGCCGCCCACCTCGTTCGTGGAGGGCCTCGCCATCGAGCGCACGGTGCACGCCATCGCCGCCTCGGCCGCCTTGGGAGGCTGGGTGCGCGCGGATGGGTGATCAGGCGCCCGAGCCGGAGCCGCCGCCCGGCGTCATCCCCTCGATGCTCAACACGCGCGGAAACGCGTGATTGGTGCAGGCGGAGCCTCGGGCAGCTTTTCTGATTTCCTGTCCATGGCAGTGATACGGGATATACAGCTTGCACCCGGTTGCAATAGTCTTCGCACCCGACTGCAAACAAGAAAGCTGGCCGTCTGATCACTGGCCGCTGAAGCCAGGCTCGTCGGCCTCGCAGGGAGGAGCGAAACGATGAAGCGCTTTCTGACTCGACTCGCATTTGCATCGGCTGTGCTGGCGACAGCTGCCCTCGGAGCCGGGACCGCTCATGCCAAGGATCCGACGATCATCGTCGTCAGCCATGGCCAGGCGTCCGATCCGTTCTGGTCCATCGTGAAGAACGGTGCCGCCCAGGCCAGCAAGGACAGCCACGTGACCATGGACTACCGCGCGCCCGAGACCTTCGACATGGTGGCTATGGGCCAGCTCATCGACGCGGCCGTGAACCAGCACCCGGACGGTCTCGTCGTCTCGATCCCGGACGCCGACGCTCTCGGGCCTTCGATCAAGAGGGCCGTCGCTGCCGGCATCCCGGTCATTTCCATGAACTCGGGCATCACCGCCGCGCCGCAGCTCGGCGTATTGCTGCATGTGGGCCAGGAAGAGCTTTCCGCGGGCCGCATGGTCGGCGCGGAGATCAAGAAGCGCGGCGGCACCCATGTCCTCTGCGTGAACCACGAGGTCGGCAACGTCTCCCTCGACCAGCGCTGCCAAGGCGTGGCCGAGGGCTTCGGCGGCAAAGTCACCGTCCTGCCGACCAGCACCGACCCCGCGGAGACCGAAGCCAAGATCCGCGCGGCCCTCAGCTCGGACCCGTCCATCAACGTCGTGCTGGGCCTCAGCGCGCCGCTGGTCGGAGAGCCCGCCGTGACCGCGGTCCAGGGCATGGGCCTCGGAGGCAAGGTGAAGGTCGCGAGCTATGATCTCTCCGCGGGCTTCCTCCAGGCGATCGTTGATGGCAAGGCGGAGTTCGCGGTCGATCAGCAGCCCTACCTACAGGGTTACCTGCCGGTGTCGTTCCTGGCGCTCAAGGCCCGCTACGGCCTGATCCCCGTCGGCAACGTCGCGTCGGGTCCGACCTTCGTCACGAAGGCCGATGCCGCGCAGGTGATCAAGCTGTCCGCCGCAGGCATCCGCTGACCGGGACGCGGCCGGCCAAAACGTCCGGGTGCGTCCGGCAGGGCGCACCGGGCGCTCAATGCAGTCGCCGATAAGAGCGGCCATCCTGGGAACGTCAAGGAATTGCCCTCATGTCCCAACCTGCCGCGGCCAAGGTTCAACCTCTGCCAGGTGACGAGCGGCTGAAGCGCGCGTCGTTGGTCGCTACGCTGATCCGCAAGCCCGAACTCGGCGCAGTGGCCGGTCTCATCCTGGTCACGATCTTCTTCCTCCTGGTCGCCAACCCGACCATGTTCACGCTCGCCGGCGTCATGAACTTCATGGCGCCTGCGGCCCAGCTCGGGATCCTCGCGATCGCCGCGGCGCTGCTGATGATCGGGGGCGAGTTCGACCTCTCGCTCGGCTCGATGATAGCCTTCGCGGGCTTGATCTTCGCGGCGGCGCTGGTCGTCTGGCAGATCCCGCTGGTCCTCGCGCTCCTCTTGACGTTCGCCTGCGCCGCGGCGTTCGGCGTCGTCAACGCGCAGATCGTCCTACGTACGGGCCTGCCCTCCTTCATCGTCACCCTCGCCTTCCTGTTCATCCTGCGCGGCCTGACGCTGGTCGGCCTCAAATGGGCGAGCGGCGGCGCCACGCAGCTTCGCGGGGTGAAGGAAGCGGTCCACGGCAGCTGGCTGGCCCCGGTCTTCTCGGGCTACGCCTTCGGAGGCCTGTTCAACTGGGCGGCCCGGAACAACCTGGTCGCCACGTTCCCGAACGGGCAGCCGGCGGTGCCGGGCATCCCGGTGGAGATCCTCTGGTTCTTCGGACTTGCCCTGCTCGCCACCTACCTGCTCGTCCGCACGAGGTTCGGGAACTGGATCTTCGCGGCCGGCGGGGATGCCAACGCGGCCCGGAACTCGGGCGTCCCGGTCGCGCGGGTGAAGACGATCCTGTTCATCCTGACCGCCTGCGCCGCCACGCTGGTCGCGATCCTGACGGTGCTCGATGCCGGCTCGACGGACGCCCGCCGCGGTTTCCAGAAGGAGTTCGAGGCGATCATCGCGGCGGTGATCGGCGGCTGCCTGCTGACCGGCGGCTACGGGTCCGCCATCGGCGCGTTCTTCGGCTCCATCATCTTCGGCATGGTGCTGATCGGCCTGACCTATACGCGGATTGATCAGGACTGGTACTTGGTATTCCTCGGGGGGATGCTGCTCCTGGCGGTGCTCTTCAACAACCTGATCCGCAAGCGCGTCACCGGCGAGCGCTGAGGAGAAACTCCATGGCTGCGAACGGCTCCGCCCCCCTCGTCGAGGTGCGCGACATCGTCAAGCATTTCGGCTCGGTGATCGCGCTCAACGGCGTGTCCATGAAGGTGCATCCCGGCGAGGTCATGTGCCTTCTGGGTGACAACGGCGCGGGCAAATCCACCCTCATCAAGACGCTCGCCGGCGTGCACCGGCCGAGCGGCGGCGAGTTCCTGGTCGAAGGCAGGCCCGTCGCCTTCGCCAGCCCCCGCGACGCGCTCGATGCGGGGATCGCGACCGTCTATCAGGACCTCGCGATGATCCCGCTGATGTCGGTCACGCGGAACTTCTTCATGGGCAGCGAGCCGATCAAGCGCTTCGGACCGCTGCGCTACTTCGACCACAAGACCGCCAACAGGGTCGCAAGGGAGGAGATGACCCGCATCGGGATTGACGTACGCGACCCGCAGCAGGCGGTCGGCACGCTGTCGGGCGGCGAGCGGCAGTGCGTGGCGATCGCGCGCGCGGTCTATTTCGGCGCCAAGGTGCTCATCCTGGACGAGCCGACCTCGGCGCTCGGCGTGCGGCAGACCTCGATGGTGCTGAAATACATCCACCAGGTCCGTGCCAAGGGCCTCGGCGTGATCTTCATCACCCACAACGTCCGTCACGCGCACGCCGTCGGCGACACCTTCACGGTGCTCAACAGGGGCAAGACGCTCGGTACCCGCGCCAAGGGCGAGGTCAACCTCGACGAGCTGCAGAACCTGATGGCGGGCGGCAAGGAGCTGCAGGCGTTGTCCGACGAGCTTGGGGGCACCGTCTGAGGGACTTGGGACGCGAACCGCTCTAGTGGCTGATCATCCACGGCCTGCGCCCCTGGAACGCCTTCATAGGCGAGGCCACCGGCTCCGCCCGTAGCCCCTTGGCCGGTCCCGCGCAGCAGCGGCACCCGGCCGAATGCCGTCCGCTAGAGCGCTGCGGCACGTGCGCGCTGCGCTCGTTGGTGGCGAAGGCCGCCCGACGCCCGGCGTCCATCGCCGCCAGCGCCGGCATGGCCAGGAGCGCTCGTGCCGAAGCGACGCCGCATACTGGGCAGGGCTGCGGCCGAGCGTATTCGGCCATGGGCCGCACAAGCTCGAACGGGCCGCACTCGGCGCACGCGTAGCCGTAGGTCGGCACGGGCCTAGACGTCCGGCGCCAACGGGACATCCACGCCGGATTTGACGGAGGGCACAGGGCCGTCCGCTCCCGGATTGATGTCGAAGTCGAAGATCTCGGTCGGCAGCCAGAGCGTCGCGCAGGAGTTCGGGATGTCCACGACGCCGCTGATGTGACCCTGCACCGGCGCCGTGCCGAGGATCGCGTAGGCCTGCGCCGGCGAGTAGCCGAACTTGGTCATGTATTCGATCGCGTTCAGGCAAGCCTGGCGATAGGCCACGTTCACGTCGAGGTAGTGCTGCTCTCCCTGCTCGTCCACGGAGATGCCCTCGAAGATCAGGTAATCCTGGTAGGCAGGCTTGATCGGGCTCGGCTTGAAGATCGGGTTCTTGATGCCGTACTTCGCCATGCCGCCCTTGATCAGCTCCACCTTCAGGTGAATCCAGCCCGGCATCTCGATCGCCCCGCAGAAGGTGATCTCGCCGTCGCCTTGGCTGAAATGCAGGTCGCCCATCGAGAGGCCAGCTCCCGGCACATAGACCGGGAAATACACCCGCGCCCCGCGCGAGAGGTCCTTGATGTCGCAGTTGCCCCCGTGCTCGCGCGGCGGCACGGTGCGCGCGCCCGTCGCCGCAGCCTGCTCCTTCGCCCCACCCGTGAGCCGGCCCATGTGCGCGGTCGAAGGGAAAGGCGGGTTGGCAAGCGGCGGCACGCGGTCCGGGTTGGTGGCGATCAACGCCGTCTCGCGCCGGTTCCACGTCTCCAGCAGGTCCGGGGACGGCAGGCAGCCGATCAGCCCAGGGTGGATCAGCCCGGCGAAGCGCACGCCCGGCACGTGGCGCGAGCTGGTGAACATGCCGTGGAAATCCCAGATGCTCTTCTGTGCCTGCGGGAAATGATCGGTCAGGAACCCGCCGCCGTTCTTCTTCGAGAAGAAGCCGTTGAACCCCCAGGCGTTGTGCGGGAAGGCCCCGATGTCGAGGAGGTCAACCACCAGCAAGTCGCCGGGCTCCGCGCCCTCGACGCCGACCGGGCCGCTCAGGAAGTGAACGATGCTGAGGTCTATGTCGCGGACATCGGCGGCATCGTCGTTGTTCTTGATGAAGCCGCCAGTCCAGTCATAGCACTCGATGATGAAGTCTGCGCCGGGCTTCACGGTCGCCACCATCGGGATGTCCGGGTGCCAGCGGTTGTGGATCATGTCGTTCGCGTAGGGCGACTGCGCGAGGTCAACCTTGATCAGCGTGTCCGGCATGATGTCCCCTTCTGCTTGGATGATGGGCGTCAGACAGCGAGGAAGCGGGCGACCTGCTCCGCGTCCACGTCGCTCCGCGCCGCCTCGTGAACGATCTGGCCGCCTTCCATGACGAGAATGCGGTCGGCGATATCGAGCGCGAAGCTGAGCACCTGCTCGGAGACGACGATGCTGAGCCCCCGCTGGTCGCGGATGCGGCGCAGCGTGCGGCCCAGCTCCTGGATGATGCTGGGCTGGATGCCCTCGGTCGGCTCATCGAGCAGCAGCACCTTCGGCTCGGTAGCGAGGGCGCGGGCGATGGCGAGCTGCTGCTGCTGGCCGCCCGACAAGTTGCCGCCGCGCCGGCCGCGCATCTCGTGCAGCACCGGGAACAGGGCGTAGAGGTCGGGCGGCACCCGGCGCGCATGACGGACGAACAGCCCGGTCTCGATGTTCTCCTGCACCGTCATCGCCGGGAAGATCATGCGCCCCTGCGGCACGTAGGCGACGCCGCGCGCCACCCGCCGGTGGCTCGGCAACCCGGCGATCTCGGTGCCGTCCAGCCGAATGCTCCCCGACCGCGCCGGAACCAGGCCGATCAGCGACTTCATCAGCGTCGTCTTGCCCATGCCGTTGCGCCCGAGCACGGCCACGATCTCGCCCGGTGCCACGGCGCACCCGATCCCATGCAACACCTCGCTCTGCCCGTAGGCGACCCGCAGTCCTTGCGTCTCCAGCATCGCGCCACGCTCCCCTCAGTGCCCGAGATAGACCTCGACGACGCGCGGGTCGGCCTTGACCTGCGCCATCGAGCCTTCCGCGATGATTCGCCCCTGGTGCAGCACCGTCACCTTGTCGGCGATGTCCTCGACGAACCCCATGTCGTGCTCGATCACGAGCACCGAGCGGTCCTTGATCACCCGGCGCAGCAGCTCCGCCGTCTTCCCCCGCTCGGACACGCTCATCCCGGCCACTGGCTCATCCAGCATCAGCAGCGCCGGGTCCTGGATCAGCAGCATCCCGATCTCCAGCCATTGCTTCTGCCCGTGGCTGAGGAACTCGGCCCGGCGGCCCAGCGCATCGTGGAGGAAGATCATCTCCGCGATCTCCGCGACCCGGTCCCGCACCTCGGCATCCCGGCGAAAGGCAAGCGCGCCGAACACCGTCCGCCCGCGTGGGAACGAGATCTCCAGGTTCTCGAACACCGTCAGGTCCTCGTAGATGGACGGGGTCTGGAATTTCCGGCCCACGCCCGCGTGAACGATCTGGTGCTCTTTGAGCGTCGTCAGCTCCTGGTTGCGGAAACGTATGGAGCCGCTCGTCGCCTTCGTGCGCCCGCAGATCAGGTCGAGCACCGTCGTCTTGCCGGCTCCGTTCGGCCCGATGACGACGCGAAGCTCGCTCTGGTCCATGTAGAAGGTGAGGTCGTCCACCGCCTTGAACCCGTCGAAGGAGACCGTGAGGTCCTCGATGGCGAGCAGGAAATCCGTATCCGATGCCATCATTCCTACTCCGCCACCGGCGCCGCATCCGGTACCGCGACCGGGCGGCGGCGGGCGCCCAGAAGTCGGTCCACGTAACGGTCGAGATGGTCGCGGTAGAGACCGGCGAGGCCGTTCGGGAAGGCGACGACGACCGTGATGAACAAGGCGCCCATAGCGAAGAGCCAGAGCTGGGGCATGTCCTCGGAGAAGGTGGTCTTGGCCCAGTTCACCAGGAGCACGCCGTAGAGCGCGCCGAGCAATGAGGTTCGGCCGCCGACGGCGCAGAAGATCACCAGCTCGATCGAGGGCACGATACCCACGAAGGACGGCGACATGAACCCGACCTGGAGCGTGAACATCGCGCCCCCGATGCCGGCCAGCGCCGCCGCCGCGCAGAAGGCGAACACCTTGAAGTCGGAGACCGAGTAGCCGGAGAACCGCACCCGGTCCTCCCGCTCGCGCATCGCGACCAGCACGCGCCCGAGCTTGCTGCGTCGCACATATTGCGCGGCCAGGAGGCAGGCGATCAGCAGGACGCCGCTGACGAGGTAGAGCACTTCCTTGGCGTGGTCCGTGCGGATGTCCCAGCCCTTGAGCGTGCGTAGGTCGGTGATGCCGTTGACGCCCCCGGTGTAGCCCTGCTGGCCGATGATCAGGATGGTCAGGATCGCCGCGATCGCCTGGGTGATGATGGCGAAGTAGGTGCCGCCGACCCGGCGCTTGAACATCGCCACGCCGATGATGAAGGCGAGCAGCATGGGCACCAAGGGCACCGCGATGAGCGAGAAGGTGAGGCTGTGGAAGGGCCGCCAGAACCAGGGCAGCGTCGTGATTTGGTTCCAATCCATGAAGTCCGGGATGCCGGGCGTGGATTGGATCTTCGTGTTCGCGGCCGAGGACGCCTCCAGCTTCAGGAACATCGCCATGCAGTAGCCGCCGAGGCCGAAGAAGATGCCCTGGCCGAGGCTGAGGATGCCGGCGTCGCCCCAACACAGGACGAGGCCGAGCGCCACGAACCCGTAGGTGAGATACTTGCCCACGAGGTTGAGCCGGAACGGGTCGAGCGCCAGCGGGAACACCACCAGGATCAGCGCCGCGAACAGCCCGATGAGCAGGAGGTCCTTGCGATTCAGGAAGGCATGGCTGTCCATCGCCTATCTCCGGAGCTTGAGCGTGAAGAGGCCCTGCGGCCGCAGCATCAGGATGCCGACGACGGTCAGCAGCACGAGCACCTGCGCCATGGAGCCGCTCAGGAAGAACTCCAGGATCGAGCGCGTCTGCGAGATGGTGAAGGCCGACGCGATGGTGCCGATCAAGCTCTGCGCGCCGCCGAACACCACGATCAGGAAGGTGTCCACGATGTAGAGCTGCCCCGCGGTCGGGCTGGTCGAGCCGATCATGGTGAAGGCGCTGCCGGCGATGCCCGCGATTCCGCAGCCGAGGCCGAAGGTGAGCCGGTCCACGCGCTCCGTGTCTATGCCGACCGCGCCCGCCATGGCGCGGTTCTGCATGACGGCGCGCACCTGCTTGCCCCACCCAGCGCGGAAGAGCAGCACGAACACCGCCGCCGTGATGGCCGCGGTCAGTCCCATCACGATCAGCCCGTTGATGGGAATCTGGATCGTGTCGGTGAGGTTCAGCGACCCCATCATCCAGTTGGGGAGGTCCACGCCCACCTCGCGCGCGCCGAAGATCGAGCGATAGACCTGCTGCAGGACGAGGCTCAGCCCCCAGGTCGCGAGCAAGGTGTCGAGCGGGCGCTTGTAGAGGCGCCGTATCAGCGCCCACTCGACGAGCATTCCGAGCAGGCCGGCAGCGCAGAAGGCGAGCACGATCGCCAGCGGGAAGTAGAGGGCGAAGGCGCTGGGCAGATACGCCTTGAACAGGATGGAGGTGAGGAAGGTGGTGTAGGCGCCGAGGATCATGAACTCGCCGTGCGCCATGTTGATGACGCCCATCTGGCCGAAGATGATCGCCAGCCCGAGCGCCATCAGCAGGAACACCGAGAACAGGATCAGCCCGGAGAAGCCCTGCATCGCGACGATGGAGCCGAGGTCGCCGAGCGAGTAGCCCATCAGCATGGCACGCCTCCCCGGCCAAGGATCACTGGTAGCCCTTGGGGAAGGGGTTCGGCTCCATCAAGTCCGCGGTCTCGTAAACAACGTCATACTGGCCGTCGAGGCGGGCGCGGCCGACGCGCGTTCGGCTCCAGAGGTGGTGGTTCTCGTGGATGCGGACGTAGCCTTCCGGCGCGCCCTTGAACTCGATGCCGGGCGATGCGGCGGCGATCTTGTCTATGTCGAAGCTGCCGGCCTTCTCCGCCGTGAGCTTCCAGAGCCACGGCCCGAGATAGGCCGCCTGCGTCACGTCGCCGATTACTGATTTCTGGCCGTAATCGTCCTTGAAGGCGCTGACGAACGCCTTGTTGTTCGCGTTGTCGATGGACTCGAAATACTTCATGCAGGCGTACGCGCCCACGATGTTCTCGCCGCCGATGCCCAGGATCTCGTCCTCGGTCACCGAGATCGTCATCAAGGTCCGCTTGTTGAGGTCAACGCCCGCCGCCTTGAGCTGCTTGTAGAAGGCGACGTTCGAGCCGCCGACGATGATGGCGTAGATCACGTCGGGCTTGACGAGCTTCATCTTGTTGATGACGGAGCCGAACTGCGTGTTGCCGAGCGGGAAGTAGTCCTCGCCGACCACCTTGCACCCTTGCAGATGGCCCTCGATGTGCTTGCGCGCGATCTTGTTCGAGGTGCGCGGCCAGATGTAGTCGGAACCGAGCAGGTAGAAGGTCTTGGCGCCTTTCTCCTTGTTGATCCAATTCAGCCCGGCCAGGATCTGCTGCGTCGCCTCCTGCCCGGTGTAGATGACGTTCTTGGATTGCTCCAGGCCCTCGTAGAACGTCGGGTAATAGAGCATCCCGTTATACTGCTCGAACACCGGGAGCACCGCCTTGCGCGACGCGGAGGTCCAGCAGCCGAAGACGGCGGCGCACTTGTCGTTGACCAGCAGCTTCTTCGCCTTCTCGGCGAAGGTCGGCCAGTCGCTCGCCCCGTCCTCCTGGATGTAGGTGATCTGCCGGCCGAGCACGCCGCCGCTCTTGTTGATCTGCTCGATGGCGAGCTTCTCCGCCTCGACCGACCCGGTCTCGCTGATCGCCATCGTGCCCGTCACCGAGTGCAGGATGCCGACCGTGACCTTGTCGTCCGTGACGGCGAGGCCCGTCGTGTTGACCGCGTTCGTGGCCGGCGCCGCCCATGCGCTTCGTGGCAGCAACCCGAGTGCTGGAAGTGCTGCGATCCCGCCCAGCAAGCGTCGGCGGCGCAACGGAACCATGCTGGAAGCCGGTGTCTCAGTCGGATCGTGAGCCATTCGCGCATCTCCGTCGGTCTGTGCCGTGCCCATCGTCGGGAGAAATTGTGCGCTGCGGCAATACGCAGTTTGACGTATATCGTTGGAGAGGGCTTCCCGCCGAAGCTGTCGCGCGTGGCCGGTGGCGGGACCTGCGGCGGGAGGTGGATCGTGACCATGGCGGCTCGCCAGCGCATCGTCCGGGTCCGGCGCGAGTACAACCAGTGGGTCGCGAACCAGACCCTGGAGGACTACGCGCTGCGGTTCACGGCGAAGGCCGCGCGCCGCTGGTCCGCCGCCCGTGTCGCCAACACGGCGCTGGGCGCCATCTCGTTCTTGGCGCTCGAAGCCATCGGCGGCACGATCACGGTCGGCTACGGCTTCGCCAACGCCGTGCCCGCGATCCTCGCCGTGTCTGTCCTGATCTTCCTCGCGGGCCTGCCAGTCGCCGCCGCCGCGGCGCGCTCCGGCGTGGACATAGACCTGCTCACCCGCGGCGCCGGCTTCGGCTACATCGGCTCCACCATCACGTCCCTGATCTACGCTTCCTTCACCTTCATCTTCTTCGCCATCGAGGCGGCGATCCTGGCCGCAATGCTGCAAGCCTGCCTCGGGGTGCCGCCTTGGCTCGGCTACGTGGTCTGCGCGGCCGCAGTCATCCCGCTGGTCACGCACGGCATCACCTTCATCAGCCGCTTCCAGCTCTGGACCCAGCCGGCGTGGCTCGTGCTGCATGCCCTGCCCTTCGCCGCCATCGCCTGGCGCGCGCCGGACAGCGTCCCAGCCTGGCTCGGCTTTCGCGGTTACGCCGCGGGGGGCTTCGCCCTGCTGCCGTTCGGGGCTGCCGCATCGGTGGTGTTCGCCCTCGTCACCCAAATCGGCGAGCAGGCCGACTTCCTGCGCTTCCTGCCGCCGCCAAGACGGCGCGGCGACCCGCGATGGTGGGCGGCGCTGCTCGCCGCCGGGCCGGGCTGGATCGTGCCGGGCGCGCTCAAGCTGCTGGCCGGCTCTTTCCTCGCGACGCTGGCCGTGCACGGCGGCCTCTCGCTCCACGAGGCCGTCCAGCCGGCCGCGATGTACCGAGTCGCGTTCGGCTACGTCGTGCCCTCGCCCGGCGCGGCCCTGGTGCTGACCGCGCTGTTCGTCGCCTTGAGCCAGCTCAAGATCAACGTCACCAATGCCTACGCCGGGTCCATCGCCTGGTCCAACTTCTTCTCCCGTCTCACCCACAGCCACCCCGGCCGGGTTGTCTGGCTCATCTTCAACATCGCCATCGCCCTGCTGCTGATGGAACTGGGCATCTACGAGGCCATCGAGCGCACGCTGGTCGCCTACTCCGCCGTGGCCGCCGCCTGGATGGGGGCGCTGGTCGCCGATCTCGTGGTGAGCAAGCCGCTCGGCCTCAGCCCGCCCGGCATCGAGTTCAAGCGCGCCCATCTCCACGACATCAACCCGGTCGGGGTCGGCGCCATGCTGCTCGGCATCGCGCTGTCGCTGGCCGCTGGCGCCGGGCTGCTCGGCCGGGCGGCGCAGGCGTTCGCCCCGTTCCTCGCCTTCGGCACCGCCTTCGCCGCCGCCCCGCTCATCGCCTGGGCGACGCGGGGCCGCTTCTATCTGGCGCGCAAGCCCCGCGCGCACTGGGCGCGGCTCCCGGCGCTGACCTGCATCGTCTGCGAGAACCCGTTCGAGCCGGAGGACATGGCCCATTGCCCGGCCTACGCCGGGCCGATCTGCTCGCTCTGCTGCTCCCTCGACGCGCGCTGCCACGACGGCTGCAAGCCAGCCTCCGCGCGCGCCGCCGACCAGGCCGCGGCCGCGCTCTCCTGGCTGCTGCCGCGCCCGCTCCGGGCGGCGTTCGGGGGCGCGCTCGGGCGTGCGGCGCTCATCTTCGTGCTCATGGCGACCGTGGTCGGCGCGATCCTGCTCGCCGTTTATGCCCAAGCCACAATCGGGGCGGCGTCCGGCTCGACGGCGCAGCGCGCGCTCCTGGCCCACGCGCTCTGGCAGGCGTTCTGGGTGCTGCTCGTCATCGCCGGCGTCGCCGCCTGGCTGCTCTCGCTCGCGGTCGAGAGCCGGCGCGTTGCCCAGGAGGAGACGCGCCGCCAAACGGGGCTCCTCACGGGCGAGATACGCGCCCACCAACGCACCGACGCCCAGCTTCAACGCGCCAAGGAAGCGGCCGAGGCCGCGAACCTGGCCAAGAGCCGCTTCGTCGTCGGCGTGAGCCACGAGCTGCGCACGCCGCTCAACGCCATCCTCGGTTACGCCCAGCTCCTGGAGCGCGACCCAGCCATCCCTGAGCACCGGCGCGGCGGCGTGCGCATCATCAGGCGCAGCGGCGAGCACCTCGCCGGGCTGATCGAGGGTTTGCTCGACATCTCCAAGATCGAGGCTGGCCGCATCGAGATCTGCCGCGACCAGGTGCGCTTCCCCGAGTTCCTGGACCAGCTCGCCGGCATGTTCCGCCTGCAGGCCGAGGCGAAGAACATCACCTTCGCGTTCGAGCGCGACTCCCGCCTGCCCGACATCGTCCACACCGACGAGGGCCGGCTGCGCCAGATCCTCATCAACCTGCTCTCCAACGCCGTGAAGTTCACGACCCGCGGCGGCGTCACCTTCCGTGCCCGCTGGCGCAGCCAGATGGCCGAGTTCGAGGTCGAGGACACCGGCCTCGGCATCGCGGAGGCCGATCAGGAGCGCGTCTTCGAGCCGTTCCAGCGCGCCCGCAGCGTCGAGGCGGCCTCCATCCCCGGCATCGGCCTCGGCCTGACCATCACCCGGCTGCTGACCCGCATCATGGGAGGCGAGCTGTTCCTGACGAGCCGCCCCGGCCAGGGCAGCCTGTTCCGCGTCAAGCTCCTGCTCGTCGAGGGCGCCCCCGGCCCTGTGCCGCCCCCTGTCGAGCATGACGTCGCTGGCTACGAAGGCGGCCGCCGCACCGTGCTCGTCGCCGACGACGACCCGGTGCACCGGAGCCTGATGCAGGAGGCGCTGGCGCCACTCGGCTTCGACGTGCTCCTCGCGCAGGATGGCCCCGCCTGCCTGGCACTGGCTGCCGCCCACCGCCCCGACCTGTTCCTGCTCGATCTCTCCATGCCCGGCATGACCGGCTGGGAGTTGGCACGGAGGCTCCGCGCGGATGGCCAGGGCGGCGCGATCCTGCTGGTCTCGGCCAATGCCGGCGAGCTGCGTACAGGTCCTGGACGCGAGGAGGCTGGGGCGGGCCTGGAAGACGGCGCGCCGCATGACGGCACGCTCGCCAAACCGGTCATGTTCCCGGCACTGCTGGACGCGGTAGGTCGCGTGCTCAGCCTGACCTGGACCGAAGGCCCTGCCACGGGCGAGTTTCCAGGAGGCACGTCGGAGAGGGCCGTACAGCTCGGCGAGGCCGCAATTGCCGAGCTGAGGCGCCTGGGCTCAATAGGCTACGTTCGCGGCATTCATGCCCGCCTGGACGAGCTGACGCGCGAGCAGCCGGGGGCGGCCGTAACCCTCGCCCGCCTGCGCGGCCACGTTGCCGAGTTCCGGCTCGACGCTTTCATGAGCGCGCTCGGGTCGCCCCTCAGCGCCGCGCCGTGGCCGGAGCGCCCAGAGCGCAATGATGACGCCGCGTGATACCGTGTTGGTCGTGGACGACTCGCCCGGCACGCTCGGCCTGCTGAACGACGTGCTGGAGGGTGCCGGGTATACCGTGCTGGTCGCGCAGAGCGGCGCCGCCGCGCTCGCCACCGTTGCCGCGGTCACGCCCGACGCGATCCTGATGGACGCGGTCATGCCGGGCTTGGACGGTTTCGAGACGTGCCGTCTGCTCAGGCGCGACCAGGCGCTCGCCGCGGTTCCGATCATCTTCATGACCGGGCTGACCGAGACCGAGCACGTGCTCCGGGCGCTGGAGGTCGGCGGCGTGGACTACGTGACGAAGCCCGTCTCACCCGACCAGGTCGTCGCGCGCATCGGCGTGCACGTCGCCAATGCCCGGCGCACACGCGGCGCCCAGGCGGCGCTTGACGCGGCCGGCCGCTTCCTACTGGCTATCGACCGGCAGGGCCGGGTACTGTGGTGGACACCGCAGGCTGCGGGCCTGCTATCGCGGCACGGCTGCGCCGAGGGCGTGCTGCCGGAAACGATATGGCGGGGAATCATGGACCAGCCGCCGGGTGCGCCCCGCGCGGTGCCATCCCCTAGCGCGGTGCTCGGCGCCCAGGCTCATGGCGCATCGGTGGAAGTCCACTTTGTCGGCCATGTCGGGCGGGACGAGCTGCTGCTGCGCGTCGTGCCGGCCGGCCTCTCGACGGCGGAGGCGCTGCTCAGCGAGCGCCTCTCCGTGACCCCGCGGGAAGCGGAGGTGCTGCTGTGGATCAGCCGCGGCAAGGCCGACCGCGACGTCGCGCAGATCCTCGGCCTTAGCCCGAGGACCGTGAACAAGCACCTTGAGCAGGCCTACGCCAAACTCGGCGTGGAGAACCGGGCCGCTGCGACCGCCTTGGTTGTACGCGCCCTCGACGAGGCGTGATACCAGCGGCCCTGGTTTTGACCGGCACGCCCAGTCTCGCGTCGTGGCTGGGGAGCCGGATCAGGGTCCCGGCGGGCCGGTGCTGGTCGGGGTGCGCCGGGGCGGTGCATGGAGGGTGCGCGGGGGCGCGGTGCTGGGCGAGCATTCGAGGCTGAGCCATTCTGGGCTGTGCGTTCGGGGGCCCTGCTGCGCGGGCGCGGAGGTCGCGCACGTCCTGGGGCGTGCGGCGCTTCCAGGGATGGGTGCCGGGGAAGTGCTCGATGCCGAGGTCGCGGCAGATCGCGGCGATGATCTCGGCGATGGGCTGCTGGTCGAGGTCGTCGTCGAGGTCGGGGTCGTCCAGGCGCTCGCGAAGCTCGGCGTGCAGCGCCTCCGCCTCGGCGCCGTCGGTCCGGCGCTGGATGGTGTCCTCGACCGCGCGGATGATCTGCTTGCGGGCTGCGAGGCGGCGCTGCCCGGACTGCTCGGCGGCGCGCTCGGCCCGAAGCTCGGCTGGGCGTTGTGGGGCGGGGTCGGTGAGCTTGCGGGCCAGCGCGATGGTGCGGCGCAGGGTGCGGGCGATGCGGTCGAAGGCGAGGGTGGGATCGGGCGCGTGGGTGCCGCGGCGGGAGTGGCGTTGGGCTCGCTGTTGGACTTGCTGTTGCTCTCTGGGGCGGCCTGGCGGTGGATGGATCGGGCGAGGTCGGCGCCGATCTCGATCAGCTCGTGGAGGACCTGGCGGTAGTACTGGGCGTCCTCGTCACGCTGGCTCGCCTGGGCGGGGCTGGCGTCGTTGGCTGGTTCGGGGCGGGAGGGCGTGGGGAACATCGGGGAGGATAGGCGGGTTTCTCGCCGGCGGCGTCAAGCGCTGGATTGGTGGCGTGACGCGAGGTGCGCCGGTCGTGGTTCGGCGCGTCCAGCCTGTGGATGCACCGCGAGAAGACTGTCCTACATTCACGCGCGACTGGAATTCATGCCTGGTTCTCGGCTGTTTGCGATCCAATCAGCGACCTGATCCGTTCCGCATCCGAAGGCGTGGCCGGGTTATAGACCAGCATCGCCAGGTCGGGCCGGCCATCAACGGCGAACGCGGAGTATTCCAGCGCGAGCGGACCCAGGACGGGATGGCGCAGGTGCTTCACCCCGTCGCCGTGCGTCTGTACTTCGTTGTCGCGCCAAATGGACGCAAACTCAGGGCTCGACTGACAGAGTTCGGCGACGAGCGGCGCGACCTCGGCGTCAGCGCCTGCGCGCGCGGCGTCGATCCGGAAGGCGCCCACGACGAAGCGGGCCACGGCCTCCCAGTCGGGTTGCGCGGCGCAGATATGGGCATCGCTGAAGATCAGGCGCAGGATGTTGCGCTGAACGGGCGGCAGCAAGCCGTAGTCGGTGAGCACCGCGGCGGCCGCACGGTTCCAGGCGACTACGTCCCACGTCGCGGTCCTGACGATCGCCGGGCTGTACGTCAGCGCGTCCAGCAGGCGCTGCAGCCGCGGCGTGATCGCGTCGCTGCCGCGGTAGCGGACCTCGGGCGGACGGCCCAGACCGACAAGGAACAGGTGCTCGCGCTCGACCTCGGTCAGCATGAGCGCGCGGGCGATGCGGTCAAGCACGTCAGCCGAAGGGCTGCCGCCGCGGCCCTGCTCCAGCCAAGTGTACCAGGTCGCGCTGATGTTGGCGCGTTGGGCCACCTCTTCGCGCCGAAGCCCCGTCGTTCGCCGTCGGCCGCCGGGGATACCGAAGGACGCGGGATCGAGCTTCGTGCGTCGGTTCCTAAGATAGGCGCCGAGCGAACTGCCATCGGGCACGACTGCACATCCTGTTAGCTGTTATACCTGGATAATCTCACTACTTTAATAGCATGGGCGGCACGCCAACAATGGCCTCATGAGGAATCTGGAGACTGAGCCCATGCGAGTATTCGTCACGGGAAGCACCGGTTGGGTCGGCTCCGCGGTGGTCGCGGAGCTGGTCGGCGCCGGGCATCAGGTCACGGGCCTTGCCCGTTCCGAGGCCAAGACGGCCGCACTTGCCGCGGCCGGCGCGGAAGTTCTCCGCGGCACGCTCGACGATCTCGACATCTTGCGCAGCGCCGCGTCGGCCGCCGACGCAGTGATCCACACCGCGTTCAACCACGATTTCTCCAGGTTCGCCGAGAATGCCGAACAGGACGGGCGCGCCATCGAGACGCTGGGAAGCGCGCTTGAGGGAACGGACAAGCCGCTTATCGTCACCTCGGGCGTCGCGCTGCTCGCGCCCGGCCGGGTCGCGACGGAGGCGGACGTGCCCGCGTTCAACCCGTCCCTTCCCCGCAGGTCGGAGATGGCCGCGCGATCGCTCGCTGAGCGCGGCGTGCGTGCCACGACGATCCGTCTCTCGCCCTCGGTCCACGGCCTCGGCGACCATGGCTTCGTCCCGATCCTGATTGGCCTGGCACGCGAGAAGGGCGTGTCGGCCTATGTCGGTGAGGGCGTGAACCGCTGGCCCGGCGTGCACCGGCTGGACGCAGCACGCCTCTACCGTCTCGCTCTTGAGCACGGCGCGACCGAGCCTGCCTATCACGGTGTTGCCGACGAGGGTGTTCCGTTCAAGCTGATCGCCGAGGTGATCGGCCGCCGGCTCGGCGTGCCGGTCGAGTCCAGGGGCCGGGAGCATTTCGGCTGGTTCGCCGACTTCGCGGGCTTGGACATGCCAGCGTCGAGCGAGCGCACGCGGTCGCTGCTCGGCTGGGAGCCGACTGGCCCGGACCTGCTCACCGACATCGATCAGCCCGGCTATTATGCCCAGTCATGACGCGACGCCCACGCTCGCAACGCGCCCGTGGCTCTGAAGGAGAGAGGGAATGACCGACGCATCTCTGTCGCTCACCGGAAAGCGCGTGGTGGTCATCGGCGGAGGCTCGGGCATCGGCTTCGCGGTCGCCGAACTGGCACGCGAGGCGGGCGCCGACGTCGTAATCGCCTCGAGCCGCGCGGCGACCGTCGATGCAGCCGTTGAACGCCTGAGCGGTTCGACGGGTCGAGTTGTCGATCTGCGCGATGAGGCCGGCGTCGCCGCGTTCTTCAAGGACCTCGGCCAGTTCGATCACCTTGCAATGACCGCGGGCGACTGGGGCGGCGCCATGTTCGCCCCCACCGCGGACATCGACCTCGCGCAGGCGCGGGAGGGTCTGACGGTCCGCTTCTGGGGCGCGCTTGCGGCGGCCAAGCACTGCGGCCGCACGATCGCCCAGGATGGCTCGATCACGCTGACGAGCGGCATGCTCGCGCATCGACCAATTAAAGGCGCGCCGATCGTGACCGCCGTGGCCGGAGCGATGGAGCATCTGACGCGCGGCCTCGCGGTCGATCTCGCTCCCGTGCGGGTCAACGCCGTGTGTCCGGGCCTCATCCTCACCGACCACGTTAAGCAGACGATGCCGGAGGCAATGCAGCAGTCGTTCGTAGCACCCCTGCCGGTCCCCCGCGCCGGTTCGCCGGCGGAGGCAGCCAAGGCCTATGTCTATCTCATGCTCAACCGCTATGCGACGGGACAAATCCTGCCTGTTGATGGAGGCGGCTTGCTGGTCTGAAGCCTGGCGGCGTCTGCGAAGTCTTAGCTCTCCTCCGCAGGAAAATGCCCGCTGCCTTTTGGCCCACGGCTCAAGGCGGTGGGCAGTTTGAACGCTTAACTCTCCAGGTCGATGCGCGTCGGAACGGCTGCTCCCGGAACTTGGCGAAAAACGAATCAGTGTCTGGGATGGGCGCAGAGCGGACTGTCCTTCAACATTCCTTCATGTCCGTGCCCCACCAGAGGCTTCATCGAATTCAGCCGCAGGTCACACCGGCCGCCGCACCTCCAGCACCTCCGGCTCCTCGGGCAGCCGGCGCAGCTCGAAGCCGAGGCGCCGGGCGAAGGCGAGCATCGGCGCGTTCTCGGCGAGCACCTGGCCCACGATCTCGGTCATGCCCTGCCCATGCGCCCAGGCGAACAGCTTCTCCATCAGACGGCGCGCGAGTCCCCTGCCCTTCATCGCCGGCTCGACCAGGATGGCGAACTCGCCTTGGTCGGCGTAAGGCTCGCGCACGAGCCGGGCGACGCCGACGGTCTCGCCGGTCGATTCACGCACCGCGACGAGCGCCATCTCGCGGTCGAAATCCACCTGGGTCAGGCGCGCGACCTGCTCCGGCGAGAGGTCGCGCAGCGCGCTGAAGAAGCGGTAGCGCACATCCTGCGGCGTGAGGCGGCCGAATAGCGCCGCGTGCGCCTCCGCGTCCTCGGGGCGGATCGGGCGGATCAGCAGCGTCTCTCCGCCACCGTCCCAGTGTTCTGCCAGCTCCGCGGGATAGGGGGCGATGGTGAATCGCGCCTTTTCCCCCGGCGCGCGCAGCCCGATCCAGGCGTCGGCGGCGAGCACGCCGTCCGCGTCCGCGAACAGGGGGCTGATCTCGACGGCCTCGATCTCCGGGAAGTCCACGAGAAGCTGGCTCACCCGCACCAGCGCGCCCGCCACCGCGCCGCGGTCAGCAGCCGCCTCGCTGTGCTGGTCGGCGAGCAGGCGGCTCGCGCCCGCATGGCCCACCAGCGCGTCCGCGAGCGCGAGGTTGAGCGGCGGCAGGTCCCAAGCGAGGTCGCCCAGCATCTCGCCGGCAATTCCACCCAGGCCGAAGGCGAGGGCGGGGCCGAACAGCGGGTCGTCCATGGCGGTGATCCTGAGCTCGCGCGCCCGACCTGCCTGGCGCTGGACTAGGTAGCCCTCCTCACCCCCGCTCGCCTCGCGCACCCGGTCGAGCCGGGTGGCGGCGCGGCGGACGGCAGCTTCGTCGCCGAGGTCGAGCGCCACGCTGCCGGGAGCCGCGGTGCCGGGCGGAGTGCTGCGCCGCAGCTTGAGCACGGCGGGGAAGCCGAGCAGCGTCGCGGCCGTCACGGCGTCCTCGGGGGCCATCGCCGGGCGGCTGGGGACCGTTGGCAGGCCGTAGGCGGCGAGCACCGCAAGTGCCTCTTCTTGCAGCAACCCGCGCCGCCCGGCGCGCCGGGCTTTCGCGAACACGCGCGCGACCTCCACCCGCTCCGGCGCGAGGTCCAGCACCGCGCGGCCCGGCAGCTCACGCGCCGCCGCACGCGCGCGGCGCTGCGCTACCAGGTGCAGGAAGCCGCGCACCGCCTGCTCCGGCGAGGCGAACACGGGAAGGCCCAGCTCGGCGAGCCGCCGCCGGTGCGCGGCCGCGGTCGTCTCGCCCAGCACGGCGACGAGCAGCGGCGCCCGCATGGCCTTCGCGGCGGCGGCCAGCGCTTCCATGGCGGCGGCATCCCCTTCCCCCGTGGGCGCGAGCACGGCGACGACGCCGCCTACCTCCGGCGCTCCCGACAGCATGGACGCCGCCTCGGCGACGCGCGTCGGCCACTCCGCTCCCGTGTAGGCGAGTGCCTCGCCCGCGCGCTCGCTGCCCTCCGGCTGGCCGAGGAACGTCCGGAGGGCGACGCGCGCCTCGGGCGTGAGCCGCGCCAAGGGCAGGCCGAGATGAACCGCGGCGTCGGCGGCGAGGAGGCCGGGGCCGAGCGCGTTCGTCGCGATGGCGAACGCCTCGCTGCGCGCCGGGCGGGCGCGGGCGAGCGTCTCGGCGGCGGCGAGCAGGTCGGCGAAGCGGGCGACGTGGACGATCCCCGCCCGGCGCAGCGCCGCCTCGAACACGCCGTCCGCCCGGCCCGAAGGATCGCCGAACCGCCCCCCTGCCCGCAGCGCTACCACGGGGCGGAGCCGCGCCGCCGCGCGGGCGGCGGAGAGGAAGGCGCGCCGGTCCCGGATCTCGCGGATGTCGAGCAGGATCGCGCCGGTATCCGGATCGCGCGCGAGCCAGTCCAGCACGGTGGCGAAGCCGCCCTCCGCGTTCCGGCCAAGGCCCGCGATCAGGCTGAACCCAACGCCGTTCGGCTCCGCCCAGTCCAGCACCGCCCGGCACAGCGCGCTCGACTGCGCCACGAGCGCGAGCCGCCCCGGCTTCGGCGCGAGATGCGCCGTCGTCGCGTTCAGCCCGATGGCGGGAGCGGCAAGCCCGAAGCTCCCCGGCCCCAGCGTGCGCACGCCGGTCTCCCGCGCCGCCTCGGCGACGCCCTCGCACGCGGCGAGCACGCACGCGGCGAAGCAGCCGCTCGCGGCGAGCGCGCGGAGCCGGGCGGTGAGGTCAGCGCCGTCGCAGATGATGCGCGAGGTCGGGTGGGTTGTCCCAGGATGCCGGGTCGCCGTCGAGATGGATCGCGCCCTGGAAGCCGCCTGCCCGGACGTTCGCGAGCACGCGCTCGCCGAGCGCCGTGCGTGCGCCCACGACGGCCAGCGAGCGCGGGCGGAACAGGCGGTCCGGGTCGAACCGGCCGCGGCGGAATGGGGACATGGCCCCTGCTACGAGCTTACAGCCGAGTCTTGAAGAGGGCGTTGAACTCGCCGACCACGCCGCGGCGGAAGGCGAGGACGCACACCACGAAGACGACCCCCTGGATCACCGTGACCCAGGCGCCGAAGGGTGCGAGATACTGCTCCATCGTGGTGACGATGGTGGCGCCGAGGCCAGGGCCGAAGATGGTGCCCATGCCGCCCAGCAGGGTCATCAGGATCACCTCGCCGGACATGCTGAAATGCACGTCCGTCAGCGTGGCGATGCCGAACACGATGGCCTTGGTGCCGCCCGCGATCCCGGCGATGAACGTGCTCAGCACGAACGCCATGAGCTTGTAGTCGTCCACGCGGTAGCCGAGCGAGACCGCGCGCGGCTCGTTCTCGCGGATCGCCTTGAGCACCTGGCCGAAGGGCGAGTGGACGATGCGGTGGATCAGCCAGAAGAAGACCAGGAAGATGGCCGCGGTGAGCCAGTAGATGTGCATGTCCGGCTCAAGGCTGACCAGCCCGAACAAGCTGCCGCGCGGCACCTGCTGGATGCCGTCCTCGCCGCCGGTGAAGGGGGCTTCGAGGCAGAAGAAGTAGTTCATCTGGGCGAGCGCCAGCGTGATCATGGCGAAGTAGAGGCCCTGGCGGCGGATCGCGATCCAGCCGAACACCACGCCGAGCCCGCCCCCAGCCAGGCCGCCGAGCAGGATCGCGGCCACGGGCGTCAGATGCCACGTCTTCGCGGTCCAGGCCGTGACGTAGCCGCCCATGCCGAAGAAGGCGGCGTGGCCGAAGCTCAGCAGGCCGACGAAGCCGAGGAGGAGGTTCAAGGCGCTCGCGAACAGGGCGAAGCAGAGCACCTTCATCAGGAACACGGGGTAGAAGATGAACGGGGCGACGCCGATGACGACGACCAGCCCGAGAAGGGCCACGCCCTGCGAGCCGCGGAAGCCGAGCACGTTCAATCCCCGCCCCGACCACGCCGCCGCGGCGCGGGGTGCCGTCGTGCTGGCCACTGGAGCGTTCATCGCGTCACGCCCTCCCGAACAGCCCGGTCGGCCGGGTCAGCAGAACGATCACCATGACGACGAAGATAACCGTCGCCGAGGCCTGCGGGTAGAAAACCTTGGTCAGGCCCTCGACGACGCCGAGGCCGAAGCCGGTCACGACGCTGCCGAGGATGCTGCCCATGCCGCCGATCACCACGACCGCGAACACCGTGATGATGAAGCTCGACCCCATGCCTGGGTTGACCGAGTAGATGGGTGCGGCGAGCACGCCCGCGAAGGCCGCGAGCGCCACTCCTCCTGCATAGGTCAGCGACACCATCCGCGGCACGTTGACGCCGAAGGCCTGGACCAGCGGCGCGTTCTCCGTCGCCGCGCGCAGCCGCGCCCCGAGCGGCGTCTTCTCGATCAGCAGCCACGTGCCCAGGCAGACGACCGCCGCGGCGACGACCACCCAGCCTCGGTAGATTGGCAGGAACATGAAGCCCAGGTTCACCGCGCCCGAGAGCTGGGGCGGGATCGAGTAGGGCAGGCCGGAACTCCCGAACGCGTTGCGGAACACGCCCTCGATGATGAGCGCCATGCCGAAGGTGAGGAGCAGGCCGTAGATGTTGTCGAGGCCGTAGAGGCGGCGGATGATGGTCCGCTCCAGCAGCAGCCCGAACAAGCCGACGACGAGGGGCGCCACGATCAGCGCCGGCCAGTAGCCGATGCTGAGCCAGGCCGGCACGTGCAGCGACGGGTCTATCATCGCGAGCCAGGTGTTCGGCGTGAGCATCATCCAGGCGGCGAAGGCGCCCATCATGAACAGCGCGCCGTGCGCGAAGTTCACGATGTTCAGCATCCCGAAGATCACCGCCAGCCCGAGCGAGAGCAGGGCGTAGAACGCGCCGTTGATGAGGCCGAGCAGGAGCTGCCCGAAGAGGAGCGGCGCAGGGTAGCCGAACACCATGAACATGGCGGGCTAGCTCTTCACGAGGGAGCAGCCCTCGTCCTTGAGCGGCTGCCACGCCTTGTCGGGCGGCGTGGTCGCGAGCAGGTTGTAGTAGTCCCACGGTCCCTTGCTCTCGCTGGGCTTCTTCACCTGGAACAGGAACACGGGGACGATGGCCAGCCCGTCCTCACGGATGTGGGCGTGGCCGAAGGCGTCGTCGTCCGTGGGCATGGCCTTCATCTGGGCGATGGCGGCCGCCCCGTCCGCCTGCGCCTTCGCCACGCCCATGGCCTTCACCGCCTTGAGATAGTGCAGCGCGCCGGCGTAGGTGCCGGCGTTGGCCATGTTGGGCACCTTGTCCGGCATCCGGGCCTGGAATCGCTTGGTGAAGGCGCGGGTGCGGTCGTCGTGGTTCCAGTAGAAGCTCTCGGTCAGCACCAGGCCCTGCGCCGCTTGCAGACCGAGGCCGTGCACGTCCTGGATGAACATGAGGAGTGCGGCGAGGCGCATGGTGCTCGGGAGGCCGAACTCGTTGGCCTGCTTGATGCAGTTGACGGTGTCCGCGCCCGCGTTGGCGAGGCCGAGCACCTTCGCGCCGGATGACTGCGCCGAGATCAGGAACGAGCTGAAATCGGTCGTGCCTGGGAACGGGTAGGTCGCCGCACCCAGGACCTTGCCGCCGTTCTTCTTCACGAAAGCGGCCGTGTCGCGCTGCAACTGCTGGCCGAACACGTAGTCGGCGGTCACGAAGTACCAGGTGGTCCCGCCCGACCGCACGGTGGCGCCGCCGGTGCTCTGGGCGAGCATCCAGGTGTCATAGCTCCAGTGGACGGTATTGGGGGAGCATTGCTTGCCCGTCAGCTCCGTCGTGCCGGCGCCGCTGTTGATGTAGGCTTTGTTCTTCTCGCGCACGACGGAGTTGACCGCGAGCGCGACCGAGCTGGTGTTCACCGCGAGCACGCAATCAACGCCGCCCTCGTCGAGCCACTGGCGGACGATGCCCGCGGCGATGTCGGGCTTGTTCTGGTGGTCGGCGAAGACGACCTCGACGGGACTGCCGAGGTCGCCGCCCGCCTTCTGGAAATCCTCTACGGCCTGGCGCGCGGCGTTCACGTCCAACATGCCGCCGAGATCGCGATAGGGGCCGCTCTGGTCGTTGAGCACGCCGAGGCGGATCGGGCGCGCCTGCTGCGCCCGTCCCGCCCGCGGCAGGAAGGGCGCAGCCACGGCGACGCCCCCAAGGGCGCCGAGGAGGGTGCGGCGGGTCGTGCTCACGGCGTCAGGCCTTCACGAGCGGGCAGTTGTCCTGGCTCATCGGCCGGAACGCCTCGTCAGCGGGCGTCGTCGAGACCAGCTTGTAGTAGTCCCATGGCCCCTTGCTCTCGGCGGGGGTCTTGACCTGCCAGAGATACGCAGGGTGGATGCAAGAGCCGTCCTCGCGAACGGTGCTCTTGCCGAACACGTCGTCGTCCACCGGCATCTTCTTGATCTGCGCAACCGTGGCCGCCCCGCTCTTCTTGGATTCGGCGATGCCCATGGCATCCGCGACCTTGAGGTAGTCGAGCGCCGAGCTATAGACCCCCGCTTGCGTCATCGTCGCGCGGATGCCGGGCGCGAGCGGCTCCAGGCGCTTGGAGAATGCGCGGGTGCGGTCGTCGTAATCCCAGTAGAAGGACGTGGTGAGCGTGAGGCCCTGGGCGATTTGCAGGCCCATCGAGTGCACATCGCTGATGTAGCAGAGGAGTGCGGCGATCCGCATCGGTACTGGTGAGGCCGAACTCGTGCGCCTGCTTGATGCTGTTCACCGTGTCGAGGCCGGCGTTGGCGAGGCCGAGCACCTTCGCGCCCGAGCTCTGCGCCTGCAGCAGGAACGAGGAGAAGTCGGTCGTGCCTGGGAAGGGATAGCGCACGCCGCCGAGCACCTTGCCCTTCTCCGCCTCGATGAAATGCGTCGTGTCGCGCTGGAGCGCCGTGCCGAAGGCGTAGTCGGCCGTGATGAAGAACCAGGTGGTCCCGCCCGCCTTCACCAGCGCGCCGCCGGTGGACTTCCCGAGCATGTAGGTGTCGTAGGTCCAGTGGATCGTGTTGGCGTTGCACTGCGTCCCCGTGAGGTCACTCGAGGCGGCGCCGGAATCGAGGAAGACGCCGTTCTTGTCCTTGGCCACGCTCGCGACCGCGAGGGCGCAGGCGGAGTTGGAGACCTCCAGGATCACGTCCACGCCCTGGTCATACCATTGCCGGGCGATGGAGGCGGCGAGGTCGGGCTTGTTCTGGTGGTCGGCGCTGAGAACGTCCGTCTTGAGGCTCTTGCCGCTCTTGGCGAAGTCCATAGTCGCAAGCTTGGCGCATTGGGTGGCGACCGGGCCGGCGGTGTCCTTGTAGGTGCCGCTCATGTCGGTCAGCACGCCGAGGCGGATGACATCGTCCTTGCCCCGTTGCGCGCGCGCCGCCCGGAGCGGCAGGGTTGCCGCCGCGCCGCCGATGGCGGCGGTGCCGATAAGGCCCCGACGGGTGATTTCCATGCGTTCGTCCTCCCTGCCCGGCCCAAGCGCCGAGGTATTACACGCCGAGATAGTCCTGAAGCTTACCCATGTTCGCGTCGAGTGCCGCGTTGGTGAACATGTCCACAACGCGGCCGTGCTCCACGACGTAGTGCCGGTCCGCGACCGTCTGCGCGAAGCGGAAGTTCTGCTCGACCAAGAGCACGGTGAAGCCGCGCGCCTTGATCTCGCGGATCGTGCGGCCGATCTGCTGCACGATCACCGGGGCGAGGCCCTCGGTCGGCTCGTCGAGCAGGAGGAAGCGCGCCCCCGTCCGCAGGATGCGCCCGATCGCTAGCATCTGCTGCTCGCCGCCCGACAACTTGGTGCCTTGGCTGCCCGTGCGCTCCTTGAGGTTGGGGAACAGCGCGTAGATCGTCGGCACGTCCAGGCCGCCGGGCGCGATGACGGGGGGCAGCATCAGGTTCTCATGGACCGTGAGGCTCGCGAAGATGCCGCGCTCCTCCGGGCAGATCGCGATCCCGGACCGCGCGACGGCGTCGGGGCGCATCCGGGTCGTCTCCCGGCCCCGGTAGCGGATGCTGCCCTCGCGGCGGGGGACCAGGCCCATGATGCTCTTCATGGTGGTGGTCTTGCCGGCGCCGTTGCGCCCTAGCAGCGTGACCACCTCGCCCTCGGCCACGTCGAACTCGATGCCGTGCAGGACGTGGCTCTCGCCATACCAGGCGTTCAGGCCCCTCACTTCAAGCATGGGCACTTGAAGCATGGGATCAGGCATGGGCCGGCGCCTCCGAGCCGAGATAGGCGGCGATCACCTGCGGATCGCGGCTCACCTCGGCGTAGTCGCCTTCCGCCAGGACCTGGCCGCGCGCCAGCACGGTGATGCGGTCGCATAAGCCTTCCACCACGCTGAGGTTGTGCTCGACCATGAGGATCGTCCGCCCCTCCCTGACGCGGCGGATCAGGGCGACGATGCGGTCCACGTCCTCGCCCGCCATGCCTGCGGTCGGCTCGTCGAGCAGCATCATGCGCGGGTCGAGGGCCAGCGTCGTCGCGATCTCCAGAGCGCGCTTGCGCCCGTAGGGCAGCAGTGCCGCCGGCTCTTCCTCGTAGCCCTCCAAGCCAACATCGGCCAGCAGAGCACGCGCACGGTCGTCGTAGGCGTGGAGCAGCGTCTCGCCGCGCCAGAAATCGTAGGAGCCGCCGCGGGCGCGCTGCAGCGCGAGGCGCACGTTCTCCAGGGCCGAGAGGTTCGGGAACACGGCCGAGATCTGGAACGAGCGCACCAGCCCGAGCCGGGCGATCTGGGCCGGCTTCGTGCGCGTGATGTCGCGGCCCTCGAAGCGCATGGTGCCGCGGGTGGGTTGCAGGAACTTGGTGAGCAGGTTGAACGTCGTGGTCTTGCCCGCGCCGTTCGGGCCGATCAGGGCGTGGATGGAGCCGGCCTCGACGCGCAGATCCACGCTGTTCACGGCCACGAAGCCGCGGAACTCGCGCGTCAGACCAGTCGTTTCCAGGATGGGCGTGCTCACCCTTGGACATCTCCCATCGCGTTGGACATCGCTTCCCACATCGCGTCTCGTGCCGCAAGATTGCTCCGCGAGAGACGCAAGGAGACGGACATGGCCGGACTCTGCTTCGAGGACCTGACGCCGGGTCGGACCGTGGACGCGGAGTGGACGCGGACGGTGACGGAGGCCGACAACGTGCTGTTCTGCGGCATGACCATGAACGTCGCGCGCCTGCATCTCGACGCGGACTACATGGCGGGCACCGAGTTCGGCCGCCCGATCGTCAACTCGCTGTTCACGCTGGGGCTGATGATCGGCATGAGCGTCCACAACACCACGCTCGGCACCACGGTGGCGAACCTGGGCATGACGGACGTGCGCTTCCCCGCCCCGGTCTTCCCCGGCGACACGCTGAGCACCACGAGCACGGTCGTCTCGGCGCGCGAGAGCCAGTCACGCCCGAACGCGGGGATCGTGACGTTCCGGCACGAGGCGCGCAACCAGCAGGGCGTGCTGGTCTGTTCGTGCGAGCGGGCGGCGCTGATGCTGAAGCGGATGGTGCAGGTATGAAGCTGCGCAGCCTGCTGTTCGCGCCGGGCAATTCGCCGCGCAAGACGGAGAAGGCGCTGGCCGGCGACGCGGACGGCGTGATTCTCGACCTGGAGGACTCCGTCGCGCTCGACGGCAAGGCTGCCGCGCGCGAGGCGGTGGCGGCCCTGCTCGGGCAGGTCGCGCATCCCAACGTGATCGTGCGCGTGAACCCGCCGTCCACGCCCTGGTATCTCGATGACCTCGCCGCGGTCGTGCCCGGCAGGCCCGGCGCCGTGCTGCTGCCCAAGTGCTCGGGGCCGGGCGATCTCGCGGCGCTCGACCATCACCTGGAGGCGCTGGAGGCGGCGTCTCGGCTGCCGCGAGGCGGGATCAGCGTGCTCGCCCTCGTCACGGAGACGGCCGCGAGCCTGCACAGCATGGACTATCGCGGCGCGACGCCTCGGCTGCGGGCGCTGCTCTTCGGCGCGGAGGACCTCTCGGCCGACCTCGGCATCACGCCTCGCCTCCCCTTGGGCGATGCCTCCGGGACCTATGCAAGCCCAATCGCCGCCGCGCGCGCCGCCGATGCTCCTCAGCGCCGCGGCTGCCGGTGTCGCCGCCCTCGACACGCCCTGGCCCGACCCGCGCGACGCGGACGGCCTCGCCCGCGAGGCTGCCGTCGCGGCGCGGGACGGGTTCGCGGGCAAGCTCTGCATCCACCCCGCGCAGATCGGCCCGGTCAACGCCGCCTTCACGCCCAGCCAGGAGCAGGTTGCCTGGGCGCGTCAGGTGCGCGACGGATTCGCCGCCCGGCCTGGCGCAGGCGTGCTCACGCTCGATGGAAAGATGGTGGACAAGCCCCATCTGAAGCTCGCCGAGCGCATCCTCTCGCTCACTTAACCGTGGGTTGGGGCGGGGCGGCTCGTATCACAACCATGGCAGATGCATCGTGCCCATGACCCCACCCTCCGCCGAAGACTTGATGCTCCGTGTCCAGGCTGGCGACCGCGCCGCCTTCGACCAGCTCGCCGCCCGGCACCTGCTGCGTTTGCGCCGCGCCTGCCTGCGCATCCTGGGCGACCCGGCACTCGCCGAGGACGCGGCGCAGGACGCGTTGCTGCGCGCCTGGACGCGCGCTGGGCAATATCGCCCCGAGAGCGGCAGCGTGAGCACGTGGCTGCACCGCATCGCCGTCAACGGCGCTATTGACCGCAGCCGCAGCGCCCGTCCGCTCGCGCTGCTTCCCGAGTCCATGGCCGACCCGGCACCTGGCGCTGAGGCGCAGCTCGCCCGTGCCGAGCGCCTCAGCGTGCTGCGCGAGGCCGTTGCCCAGCTTCCGCCCCGGCAGCGCGATGCCTTGCTGCTCACCTACGCCGAGGGCTGGTCCGGCCAGCGCGCCGCCGATGCACTCAGCACGAGCACGCGCGCGCTGGAGGGACTGTTGCGCCGGGCAAGGCTGATGCTGCGCGATTATCTTGAGACGCGGGACGCATGACGCCGCGCAACCTCGATTGGCTGATCCGCCTGCATGGCCCGGCGCTCGCCGCCTGGCCGGAGCGGGAGCGGCTCGCCGCACTCGCTCTCCTACGCGGCTCGGCCCAGGCCCGGAGCGTGCTGGCCGAGGCGCTCGCGCACGATGAGTCCGCCATCGAGGACGAGGATGCGGCGGCGCTCGCACGGATGCGGGGAGGCCTGGACGACGCGATCGCGGCGCGCATGGTGCCGGGGCGACTCGCCTCGGGTGCGCGATTGGGGGCGCTCGCCGCCTGCGCCGTGCTTGGCATCTGGCTCGGCGCCGGGCAGGCCTCGGCCGATCAGCAGGGTCACGGAGATCGCGACCTGCTGCAGGCCATCGCGAGCCTGTCGCCCGCGTCTGACCTTGGTGCATTGCAGCCGTGAGCGCGACGCGCGAGAACCGGCTCCTGATCGGCGCGCGGGTCGGCGGCGTGCGCGGGGGGCTGCTGTGGGCATCATTGGCGGCCAACCTGTTCTTCGCCGGGCTGATCGGCTCGCACCTGCTGCTGCACCAGGGGGCGCCGTCGCGCGGCCTGGATGGGTTCGTGGGCCGCCTTGCCGCCAGCCTGTCGCCGCCGGACGCGGCGCGGTTCCGCGGCGTGCTCGACCGGGAGCGCCCCTGGTATGAGCAGGCGCACGCCGCCGTGGACCGGGCGCGCGGCCGTCTCGCCGATGCCATCGCGCACGAGCCTTACAATGAGGACGAGGTGCGCCAAAGACTACAGGATTGGCGCGCACGCTGGAGCGAGGGATCGGACCGCTTCGGCGACAGCCTGCTCGTCGCCGTGCGCACCCTCTCGCCCGCGGGCCGTGAGCAACTCGCCGCCGCGTTGCGCCAGCCGCCGCACCACTAATGCCAACGGGCGCAAGCGCGGCCTATCTTGGCAGCTGGCCCGTCGTCAGCGCAGTTTAGCGCGCAGGACGACATCTCGCAGGACGAAGGGCTGATCTCATGGTGGACGTGCATGGCGAGTGTGACGCCCAGATTCGAGCCTGTGCGGGGCGTGTTTGCCGAGCAGCTGGCGTCGGGGAACGAGATGGGCGCCGGCATCGTCGTCGATATCGACGGCCGGACCGTGGTGGACATCTGGGGCGGCTGGCGCGATGCCGAGCACCGCTCTCCTTGGGTGGAGAATACCATCACCAATGTTTGGTCAACGACCAAGACCGTTTGCAATCTTGCCGCGCTGATGCTTGTGGATCGGGGGCAGCTGGACCCCTACGCTCCTGTCGCGAAGTACTGGCCCGAGTTCGCTGAGAACGGCAAGGACCGGATCGAGGTGCGGCACATCCTCAGCCACACCTCCGGCGTGTCGGGCTGGGAGACGCCGTTCACCGTCGAGGACATGTACGACTGGGATTTCTCCACCCGCCGGCTCGCGGCCCAGGCGCCTTGGTGGGAACCGGGCACGGCCTCGGGCTACCACGCTCAGAACCAAGGCCACCTCGTCGGCGAGGTGGTGCGCCGAGTGACCGGCAAGCCGCTCAAGGCCTTCGTGGCCGACGAGATCGCCAGGCCACTCGGCGCCGACTTCCAGATCGGTGCCGTCGAGGCGGATTGGGCACGGATCGCGCCGGTCACGCCACCGCCGCCGCGGCAGTTCGACCTGGATACCCTGGACCACGACAGCCCGATGTACAAGACGTTCGTCGGTCCGGCCGCCAACGCCGAGAACGCGAATACCGCAGCCTGGCGGCGCGCCGACCTGGGCGCGCTCAACGGTCACGGCAACGCGCGCTCCGTTGCCCGCATCCTGGGAGCGCTCGCGCTCGACGGCTCTGTCGGGGGTGTTCGGCTGCTGTCTCGGGACACCATCGGGCTGATCTTCGATGAACAGAGCCATGGAACGGATCTCGTCCTCGGCATCCCGCTGCAATTCGGCATCGGGTATGCGCTGCCCGAGACGCAGACGCTTCCCTACGCGCCGCAGGGACGCGCGTGCTACTGGGGCGGTTGGGGCGGCTCCCTCATCATCCTCGATCTCGATACGCGCACCACCATCAGCTACATGATGAACAAGATGGCGCCTGGCATCGTCGGCTCCGATCGCTCGGAGGCCTACGTGCGCGCCATACAGGGTTGCATGGGCTGACAGCCGTGCGGGGCTGCCCACGCCAAAGCGCCAACGGTCAGGGCGCCTGCCGAGTATAGCTTTTCGGGTTCTGCAAGGTCAGCGCCGCCTGGACAAGGGCTAAGTGGCTGAACGCCTGCGGGAAATTGCCGACCAGGCGCTTGGCCTTCGTGTCATACTCCTCCGAGAGCAGTCCCAGATCGTTCGCGAGGCCGCAGAGGCGGTCGAACATCGCCTGCGCGTCCTTCTCGCGCCCTTGGACGGCCAGGGCCGAGACCAGCCAGAAGCTGCACGCGAGGAAGGCACCCTCTCCTGGGGGCAGCCCGTCCTTCGCTTTCTTGTCCTCCTCGGCGGCGGCATCGTCGGTGCGATAGCGCAGCACGAAGCCGTCCTGCATCAGCTCCCGCTCGACCGCGGCGATGGTGCCGCGCACGCGCGGGTCGCCGTGCGGCAGGAAGCCGCTGAACGGCATCAGGAGCAGCGAGGCGTCGAGCGCGGGTTTTCCATAGACCTGGGTGAAGGTGTTGCGCTCCGCGTCGAAGCCCTTCTCGAGGACCTGAGCCTTGATGCGCTCGCGCACCTCGCGCCAATGGTCCAGCGGGCCGTCCAGCTTGTATTTCTCGGCGTCGCAGATGGCCCGGTCGAAGGCGACCCACGCCATGACCTTGCTGAAGGTGAAATGCTGCCGGCCGCCGCGGGTCTCCCAGAGCCCGTCGTCCGGCTGTTCCCAGATCTGCTCCAGGTGCTCCAGCAGTTGGCGCTGCAGCGACCAGGCGTCCTGGGTGAGCAAATCCGCGTCTCGCGCCCGGTGCATCGCGTCCATGACCTCGCCATAGACGTCGAGCTGAAGCTGGTTCGAGGCCGCGTTGCCGATCCGCACCGGCTTCGCGCCCTCGTAGCCCGGCAGCCACGGGACTTCCCACTCGTCGAGCCGGCGCTCGCCGCCGATGCCGTACATGATCTGCACCTGGTCCGGGCTGCCTGCCACGCTGCGGTGCAGCCAATCGGCCCAGGCGCTCGCCTCCTCTTGGTAACCCGCCGCCATCAGGGTATCGAGCGTCAGGGTGGCGTCGCGCAGCCAGCAGAAGCGGTAGTCCCAGTTGCGCACGCCGCCGAGCTGCTCCGGCAGGCTCGTGGTCGCCGCCGCCACGATGCCGCCCGTGAGATCGTAGCTGAGCGCCTTCAGCACGATCACGCTGCGCTTGAGCCACCCGGCATGTGGTCCCGTGAGTTGGCAGCGGTCGGACCAGTACTGCCAATAGCGCTCGGTCGCACGCAGGGCCTGGTTGGGGGCGAGCGCAGGGGCCGGCAATTCGTGGCTCGGGCCGTGGCGGAGCACGAACCAGGACTGCTTGCCCGCCTCGGCCTCGAACGCGGACACCGTCATCATGTCCTCGCCGTGCAAGTGCTCGGAGGCGCGCAGCACGGCGCGTTCCGGCCCGGCAGTGAGCGAGATGCCGCCGTGCTCGCCCTCCAGCTGGCGTACCCAGGGAACGCTCAGGCCGAAGTCGAAGCGCATCTTGAGTTCCATGCGCATCGGCACCCGCCCGCGCACTCCTTCGACGAGACGGACCAGGGAGCTGTGCCGCCTACCCGGCACCATGAAGTCCGTGACCCGCACCGTGCCGCCGTCCCGTTCGAACACGGTGTCGAGCACGAGCGAGCCGTCCCGGTAGGATCGTTTTGCAGGCGGACCGTCATCCGTGGGCGCGAGCAGCCAGCGGCCGTGCTCGGGCGTGCCGAGCAAGGCCGCGAAGCAGGCTCCGCTGTCGAAGCGGGGCCAGCACAACCAATCCACGCTGCCGTCGCGTCCCACCAGCGCCGCCGTCGTGCAATCGCCCAGCAGGGCGTAGTCCTCGATTGGGAGCGGCATCGCGGGGCTTACCCGACTCGCCCGGTAACGTGGCGCCCGGCGTTGTCAGGGCAGGAGCAGGAACTCGCCGACCGGCTTCACGTAGTGCAGCGGACAAATCAGGGCGCCAGTCACGCACCGGGCCATGGCGGACGGCGCCCCGTCGCTGGCCGGTGCCGTGCCGTAGCGCACGGGCGGCGCCCCGTAAACCGCGGGCGGCGGCGCATACGCCAGCGGCGGCGGATAGTAGTAGGCCGGCGGCGGATAGTAATATGGCCGATAGAGATATGGGGGGTAATAATACGGTGCATAATACGGGAAGCCGAACCCGATGCCGGGAAAGCCGAAGCCGACTCCGATGAACACGCGGGCGTCCGCGCGTCCGGGCGTAGCGATAGGGAGCGCTGCCGCGATCGCCAGCAGGCTGCCCAACAGGATGCGATGCTTGGTCATGATGGCACCTCTCATACACCCTCTGTGTTGCTGCATTGTGTCAGGAAGGCACTTGGTATCGCGCTCACCGTTGCCAATGTCCGCAGGGCCGCGGAATCCCGGTACCATCCAACCTGCTCAACTCCGGAGCGGGCGTGAGGGTTGCAGCCCCCCGCGCACGCCAGCCGGGGCAGCGCTTAGCATGACATGATGGGCGGCGCAGGCCTGAAAATCTTGACTTTCATGGATCGTTTCCCGATATCAGGCCCGTCTGCCGCACGCCAGAGCGCGTTTCGCTCGGTGGCGGCCTTCCTGCCCCAGGATTTCCCTGTTGACCGAGCCGATGACCGCCCAGGCGGACCAAAACACCTACGATACCACCGATGACGTCGCCGCCGTGCTTCCCGATGCGGCCGACGCCGCTGACTCGGGCGCCGCCCTGCCCGACATTCCCGCCCCCGAGCCGGACGCGCCGGGCTTCGATCAGCTCGGCCTCTCACCCGAGATCCTGCGCGCCGTGGACGAGATGGGCTACAAGATCCCGACGCCGATCCAGGCGCAGGCGATCCCGGTCGTGCTGATGGGCCGGGACGTGCTCGGCTGCGCCCAGACCGGCACCGGCAAGACCGCGGGCTTCACGCTCCCGATGATGGACATCCTGTCCGGCTCCCGCGCCCGCGCGCGGATGCCGCGCAGCCTCATCCTGGAGCCGACGCGGGAACTCGCGCTGCAAGTGGCGGAGAACTTCGTCCTCTACGGCAAGCACCAGAAGCTCAACCACGCTCTCCTCATCGGCGGCGAGTCGCTGAGCGACCAGCGCGAAGCCCTGATGCGCGGCGTCGATGTGCTGATCGCGACGCCGGGACGGCTGATGGACTTGTTCGAGCGCGGCGGCCTGCTGCTCACCGACGTGCGCCTCCTCGTCATAGACGAGGCGGACCGCATGTTGGACATGGGCTTCATCCCGGACGTCGAGAAGATCGTCTCGCTCCTGCCCCGCACCCGGCAGACCCTGCTCTTCAGCGCCACCATGATGCCCGAGATCCGGCGCCTTGCCGACGCGTTCCTGCAGAACCCGCGCGAGATCACGGTGAGCCGCCCAGCCTCGATCGCGACGACCATCGTCGCCGGGCTGGCGCTCGTCGCCGAGACCGACAAGCGCGAGGCGCTGCGCCGGCTGATCCGCGACGAGGACGTGCAGAACGCACTTATATTCTGCAACCGCAAGCGCGACGTGGACATCCTTTACAAGTCGCTCAAGCGCCACGAGTTCTCCGTCGGCGCGCTGCACGGGGACATGAGCCAGCCGGAGCGGTTCGCGACGCTCTCCCGGTTCAGGGCGGGCGACGTGCGGCTGCTCGTATGCAGCGACGTGGCGGCGCGGGGACTCGACATCGGGGGCCTAAGTCACGTCTTCAACTTCGACGTGCCGATCCACGCCGAGGACTACGTGCATCGCATCGGGCGCACCGGGCGCGCCGGGCTGGTGGGCCATGCCTACACGCTCGCGACTCCGGACGACCGCCTGTTCGTCGAGGCGATCGAGAAGCTGATCGGCGCGCCGATCCCCCGCGTGCAGGTGTCAGGCCTCGATCAGGTGGACTGGGCGGATGGCGAGAGGCCCCGGCGCGGTCGGGGCCGGAGCAAGCCGGCCGCGAAGCCGGCCCAGGCGCCTGAGACCAAGGCTGAGCCGAAGGCCGCTTCGAAGGCTTCCCAGAAAGCCTCCGAGGAGAAGCGCGAGGACGGGAAGCGCGGAGCGCGTGCGCCGAGGCCGCCACGCGACGAGGCTCGTCCCGAGGAGCAGCCGCGCGCTCGCCGTCGCGAGGCTGACAACCAGCGCGCGCCCCGGCGCGGGGGGACGGCCGACGATCGCGTCTCTCGGCGTGATGACCGGCGTGATGACCTCGGGGCGCCCGTGCTCGGCTTCGGCGACGAGGCACCCGCTTTCATGCTTCTCCGCCGCCCGGCGCGCAAGGCCGTGGCGCGCGTCCCCGACGAGGTCCCGGTATGAACGTCGTCCAGCCCGTCCAGCAGCCCGAAGCCGTCGCCGAAGGATCCCGCGCCCACAAGCTCGGCCCCTTCCGCTGGGATGACCCGCTGCTGCTCGACGACCAGCTCAGCGAGGACGAGCGCGCCATCCGCGACGCGGCGCACGATTACTGCCAAGACAAGCTGATGCCCCGCGTGCTGGAGGCGAACCGGCACGAGCGGTTCGACCGTGCCATCATGAACGAGATGGGCGAGATGGGCTTCCTGGGCGCCACGCTCGACAGCCACGGCTGCGCCGGCGTGTCCTACGTCGCGTACGGCCTGATCGCGCGCGAGGTCGAGCGCGTGGACAGCGGCTACCGCTCCGCGTTCTCCGTGCAGTCCTCGCTCGTCATGTTCCCGATCTGGGCGTTCGGCTCGAACGCGATCCGGGACAAGTACCTGCCCATGCTGCGCACCGGCGAGTGGGTCGGCTGCTTCGGCCTGACCGAGCCGGACGCGGGCAGCGATCCCGGCTCCATGCGCACGCGCGCGAAGGCGGTGGACGGCGGCTACGTGCTCAACGGCACGAAGACCTGGATCACCAACTCGCCCATCGCCGACGTGTTCGTGGTCTGGGCCAAGGACGACGCTGGCGACATCCGCGGCTTCGTGCTGGAGAAGGGATGGAAGGGCCTCTCCGCCCCCAAGATCGAGGGCAAGTTCAGCCTCCGCGCCTCGATCACCGGCCAGATCGCCATGCAGGACGTGTTCGTTCCCGCGAGCAACATGCTGCCCCACGTGAAGGGCCTGCGCGGGCCGTTCTCCTGCCTCAACAACGCGCGCTATGGGATCGCCTGGGGTGCGCTGGGGGCTGCCGAGTTCTGCTGGCACGCGGCCCGTTCCTACACCCTGGAGCGCCAGATGTTCGGCAAGCCGCTCGCGGCGACGCAGCTGATCCAGAAGAAGCTCGCCGACATGCAGACCGAGATCACGCTCGGCCTGCAAGGGGTGCTGCGCCTTGGGCGCCTGATGGACGAGCATCAGGCGGCGCCCGAGATGATCTCCATGATGAAGCGCAACAACTGCGGCAAGGCGCTCGACATCGCGCGCAACAGCCGCGACATGCACGGCGGCAACGGCATCTCGGACGAGTATGGCGTCATCCGCCACGTGATGAACCTTGAGGCCGTGAACACCTATGAGGGCACGCACGACGTCCACGCCCTCATCCTGGGACGCGCGCAGACCGGGCTCAACGCCTTCGGCGGCTGAGCTTGCAACCGTCGAGCGCGTCGGCCTCGACGGTGACGGCGTGGCTCGTCTTGCGGACGGGCGCCCTGCCTACATGCCGTTCACGCTGCCGGGCGAGCGCGTCCGCGCGACGCCGTTGGCCCGGCGCGGCGACGGTTGGGCGTGCGCCGCGGAGGTGCTCGAAGCCAGCCCCGACCGCGCCGAGCCGCCCTGCCCCCATTTCGGCGCGTGCGGCGGATGCAGCTTGCAGCATTGGGCCGACGCACCTTACGCCGCCTGGAAGCGCGCCCTCCCAGGGCTCGGCGATCCCGCTCCCCTCGCCCGCACGCCGCCCGGCGCCCGGCGGCGGATAGACCTCGCCCTCCGCCGTGACCGCGGCCGCATCCTCGTCGGCCTGCACCAACGCGGCAGCCGCGCGGTCGTGGACATGCACGCCTGCCCGATCCTCGACCCGCGCCTGTTCTCGCTCGTGGCGCCGCTCCGCGCGATGCTGCCCGGCCTCGCCGCGCTGCGGACGGAAGGCAGCGCCGTGCTCAACCTGCTCGACACCGGGCCGGACCTGCTGCTCCGCACGGATTCCGACCTGACCGCCGCCGACCGCGCCCGGCTCGCCGCCTTCGCCCAGGCCGAGGGCGTGCCGCGGATCGCGTGGGCACGGGGCAACTCGCTGCCGGAGACGGCCGCGCAGATCGCCCCGGTGCGTCTCCGCCTCGGCCCTGGCGAGATCGAGCCGCCGCCCGGCGCCTTCCTGCAAGCAAGTCCGCAGGGCGAGGCGGCGATCCGGGCGGCGGTGATGGCGGCCCTGCCCGCGAGACTGCCGCCCCGCGCGCGCATCGTGGAGCTCTACGCCGGGTGCGGCACGCTGACGTTCGCGCTGGCCGAGCGTGCCCGAATCCTCGCCTACGAGGGCGACGCCGCCTCCGTCGCCGCGCTGCGCCGGGCGGGGAATCCTAGGGTGGACGCCCGCCAGCGCGACCTCGCCCGGCAGCCGCTGCAAGTGGCGGATTTGCGCGGCGCCGCCGCGGTCGTGCTCGACCCGCCATGGTCCGGCGCCGGGCTGCAGATGCCGCCGCTCGCCGCCGCGGGCGTGCCTGTGGTGGTCTATGTGAGCTGCAATCCGGCGGCGCTGGCCCGCGACGCTCGGCCGCTGCTCGCCGCAGGATACCGGGTCGAGCAGGTCACGCCCGTGGATCAGTTCCTTTGGAGCGCGCGCGTCGAGGCGGTTGCCGTGTTCAGGAGCCGCTGAACCAGTTGTAGCCCTGGTCCTCCCAGTAGCCGCCGGGGTAGTCGTTGGTGACGAAGAGGGCGGTGATCCATTTCGGGTTCTTGAAGCCGAGCTTGGTCGGGATGCGCAGCCGCATCGGGAAGCCGAATTCCTGCGGCATCGGCTTGTCGTGGAAGTCGAGGGCCAGGATCGTCTGCGGGGCCAGCGCGCTCGGCATGTCTATGCTGGAATAGTAGCGGTCGGCGCACTTGAAGCCGACATAGCGCGCGCTCGTGTCGGCGCCGACGCGGGCAAGGAAGGTGCGGAGCGGCACGCCGCTCCACTGGCCGATGACGCTCCAGCCCTCGACGCATTGGAGCCGGGTGATCTGGCCCTCCTGCGGGAGGGTGCGCAGGCGCTCCAGCGTCCAGGGCGTCTTGTCCGTGACCAGCCCCGAGACTTGCAGCTTCCAGTCGGCGCCATCCACCTCCGGCGAGAGATCCTCGGGCTGGTAGCCATTGTACCGGAAGGGGATGGTAAGATCGCTGACCGAGTAGGTCGGCGCGAGCTGGTTCGGGTCGAAGAGCCAGGCCTGGACCTGGTCGTTCCAGCGCGACATGGCCCGCAGCGCCTGATCCACCGGGCCGTTGCCCGCCAGGTCGCAGCCCGTCAGCAGGGAGAGCGCGCCGGCCGAGAGGCCGCCGCGGAGCAGCAGGCGGCGCTCCAGGGTTTGTAGGTGCGGCTTGCGCTGATCCGTCATGGCTCGACCTCGGCATGGGATGCGGTGACGCGGGCGCGGCCGGTGATCATGGCAGGCAAGGTGCGCGGCACGATTGCCACCAAGGCGATATGCACCACGACGAAGAGCACGATGCCGGCCATGGCGAAGAAGTGGATCCGGCGCGCCACCGGGTAGCCGCCGAGCGCCCACGCCAGCGGATGGAGCTGCACCGGCTTCCACAGCGCGAGGCCTGACCACACCGCGACGATGCCCAGGATGAGCACGGCAACGTAGAGCAGGCGCTGCACGGCGTTGTAGGTGCCCAGCTCGTGCTTGAGGCGGAAGGTGAGCGCCTCCTTCAGGTCACGCCACACCAGGGCCGGCGTCAGCGGCAGGAAGGAGCGCATGAAATACCGGCCGAACAGGCCGTAGGCGAAGTAGATCAGCGCGTTGCCGACAAGCAGCCACATCGCGGCGAGATGCCAGGCGATCCCGCCGGCGAGCCAGCCGCCGAGCGTCGCCCAGGGCGGGAAGGTGAAGGGGAACAGCGGCGAGGCGTCGTAGATCTGCCAGCCGCTCATCACCATGCAGGTGATCGCGACGGCGTTCACCCAATGGGTGATGCGCACCACCAGCGGATGGATGACCGTGAGCCGGACCTTGCCCTCGGCCTGCGCAGACGCATTCATGCGGCCCTCCTACGGGTGAGATGGGGTCTCGCCACGCCGGGCAAGACCCCACGGCAACTCACATCGGCGGCGTAGCGCCGTTCTCGCCTACGAGCACGGAGGCGGCGGTCAGCGTGCCGTCGGCGTCCTTCCGCGCGAACCCAATCGCGTGCGCGCCGGGCTTGACGATGCTGGCGTCCGCTGGCGCTATGGCGACGATGGGCACGTCCTCCGGGACCGTGATCTCTTTCTCGCCGCCCTTGTACTTGACCTGCATCGTGCGCCCGCTCGTGCCCTGAAGCGCGCCGACCGCGCCGTTGGTCATGGTGCTGTTCGCGCTCAGGTCCCAGGGACGGTGGCCGTCGCCGACGCCGCGCATCCTCGGGTCGAACACGTGGACCTCCATCGCCCTGAGCGTGCCGTTCGCCTCCGGCGCGGCGGTGACGCCCACGTAGCTGTCGGGCTGGATGTCGCCGATCTGGGCCTGGGTCACGCTGGCGAATTTGGTGTCGGGCGTGAGCTTCATCTCGACTTTCTGGCCGTCGCGGGTGTCGAGGGTCAGAGTGTTGGCACTTACGCTCCCGATCGTGCCGCGGATGCGGGCGGGCGGCGAGGCGGCGATGGCCGCACCGCTGAGCAGGGCGAACCCAATGGCCACAGCGGTGAGGACGTGCTTTCTCATGGTCGTTTCCTCTCTTGGTCTTGGTCTTGCTGCTACATCGGGGGCTTGACGCCGTTCTCGCCGACCGCGACGAAACCAGCCGTAAGCGTGCCGTCCGCACCCTTGGCGGCGAACGCGACCGCGTGCGCGCCGGGCTTGGCGATGCTGGCGTCCGCCGGCGTCAGCAAGACGATGGGCACGTCCTCGGGCACCATGATCTGCTTCTCGCCGCCCTTGTACTTCACGACCATCGTGCGGCCGTTGGCGCCCTGTAGGGCACCGACGGCGCCGTTGGTCATGGTGCTCGATTGGCCCAGGTCCCAAGGATAGTGGCCGTCGCCGACGCCGCGCATCCTCGGGTCGAACACCGTGACTTCCAACGCCTTGAGCGTGCCGTTCGGCTGCGGCGCCGCGGCGGTGCCGATGTAGCTGTCAGGCTTGATGTCGCTCATCTGCGACTGGGTCACGCTGGCGAACTTGGTGTCAGCGTTGAGCTTGATCGTGACTTTCTGGCCGCTGCGGGTGTCCATGGTGAGGGTGTTGCCGTTCACGCTCTCGATGGTGCCGCGAGTGCGGGGGGGAGGCCCCTCGGCGGCCGAGGCCGCGCCGGCGAGCAGACAGGCGCCGACCGCCAAGGCCGGGATGATGTGCTTTCTCATTGTCGCTCCCTATCGTATTGCCGTGTGAAGGATTTCGGTTTCCAGCATCTCGTAGCGGTTCCGGGCCATGATGCGGCCCGATGCTTGTTGGATAGTGGGCTATTCGGTCCCGCGCAATCCATTCGCGCGGCAGCACGCCCTCTATCCCTCCCGCGCCTGCGTCGCCAGCCGGTCCGCCCGCTCGTTCATGATATCCCCCGCGTGCCCGCGCACCCACCGCCACTCCACCTCGTGCCGGGCGGCGGCGGCCAGGAGGCGGCGCCAGAGGTCCATGTTCGCGACCGGGTCGCCGGCCGCGTTCCGCCAGTTGCGCCTGACCCAGCCCGTGCTCCAGCGCGTCACGCCGTTGCGCACGTATTCGCTGTCCGTGTGCAGCACGACCCGGCATCGCCGGGTTAACGCCTCCAGCGCCGCAGCCGCCGCGGTCAGCTCCATGCGGTTGTTCGTGGTCAGCGCCTCGGCGCCCGACAGCTCCCGCTCGTGCGCGCCGAAGCGCAGGATCGCGGCCCAGCCGCCCGGCCCAGGGTTCGGCTTGCAGCCGCCGTCCGTCCACACCTCGACCTGAGTCTCGACTTGGCCAGCCTCATCCAGCAACGGCCGTCTCCCGCGCGAGATAGTGGCGCAGCCGGACAAGGTAGGCGAGCGGGTCCTTGGGCGTGACCAGCGCGTCAGCCGGAGTATTCAGCCAATCGTAGAGCCGGGTCAGCAGGAAACGCAGCGCGGCGCCCTGGCAGAGCACGGGCAACGCCGCGCGCTCAGCGGCATCGAGCCTGCGGACGCGCTCGTAGCCCGCGAGCAGCGCGTGCGTCCGCACCGGGCAGGGGCTGCAGATCGTCCCCGAAGCACCAGGCGTTGAGGCACACGGCGAGGTCGTAGGCGAACAGGTCGGTCGCGGCGAAGTAGAAATCTATGATGCCCGTGAGCCGTTCACCCTCGAAGAAGGCGTTGTCCGGGAACAGGTCGGCGTGGATGTGCCCGCGCGGCAGATCGTCCGGCCAGGCGGCGAGCACGTGCCCGAGCGCCGACGCCAACTCGGCGTGAAGTCCCGGCGCCACGGTGTCCGCAGCCTCGCCGCAGCGGGCGAGCAGCGGCGGCCAGCCGGCCGGGCCGAGGGTGTTGGCGCGGACAGGCGCGTAGTCTCTGCCTGCCAGGTGCAGCCGCGCGAGTGCCTCGCCCACGGCCTCGCAGTGCCCAGGCGAGACGCGGCGCGGCCAGCGGCCGGGCAGGAAGGTCGTGATGCAGGCGGGGCGGTCGCACAGGGTTCGCAAGCTTTCCCCGTCCCGCCCGCGCACGGGCTGCGGGCACGTGATCCCATGGGTGGCCAGGTGCTCCATCAGCCCCAGGAACCAAGGCAGTTCCGCTGGCTCTACCCGGCGCTCATACAGCGTCAGCATGTAGCGGCCTGACTCGGCTTCGAGCCGGTAGTTGCTATTCTCCACCCCCTCGGCGATCGGCACGAGCGAGCGCGCCTCGCCGAGCGAGTAGCCCTTCAGGAACCGCGTCAACGCCGCGTCGGAGACCGCCGTATAGACCGCCATCAGCCGGGCATCAGCCGAGCGGCGCAGGCAGCTTGAACGTGACATCCTCCTGCGTCACGCGCCGCTCCTCGATGTCGAGCGCGTAGCGCGTCGCAAGCACGCCGAGCAGCGCCTGCACGAGCAACTCCGGTGCCGACGCGCCCGCGGTGACGCCGAGGGTGCGCACGCCCTCCAGGCACGCCCAGTCGAGCGCGTCGGCCCGCGGCAGGAGGACCGCACGCCGGGCGCCTGCCCGCTCGGCGACCTCGCGCAGCCGCTGCGAGTTGCTGCTGTTCGCGCTGCCGATGACGAGCACCAAGTCGCAATCCGTCGCTACCGCCTTGACCGCGGCCTGCCGGTTCGTCGTCGCGTAGCAGATATCCTCGCGCTTCGGCCCCTCGATCCAGGGAAAACGGTCGCGCAGGATGCCCACGATCTCGGCCGTGTCGTCCACCGAGAGGGTCGTCTGCGTGATGAAGGCCAGGCGCGACGGGTCGTGCGGCTCGACGGCACGGGCATCGTCCGCGCCTTGCACAAGGGTGACGGCGCCGGGCGGGAGCTGCCCCATGGTGCCGATCACCTCCGGGTGCCCGGCGTGGCCGATCATCAGGATATGCCGCTGTCCAGGGCCGCCGCCCGCGAAGTGCCGCTCCGCCTCGCGGTGAACCTTGCTGACCAGCGGGCAAGTCGCGTCCAGGTAGCTGAGTTGCCGGCGCTCGGCCTCGGCTGGGACGCTCTTGGGAACGCCGTGGGCCGAGAACACGACGGGCGCGCCCTCCGGCACCGCGTCGAGCTCGCGCACGAACACTGCGCCCTGGGCTTCCAGGTCCTCGACGACGGTGCGGTTATGTACGATCTCGTGCCGGACATACACGGGCGCGCCATAGAGACGGAGCGCCTCCTCGACAATGCGGATCGCCCGGTCCACGCCCGCACAGAACCCGCGCGGCCCCGCGAGCAGGACGCGTAGGCGGGGCTTGCTGAGCGGGGTGTCGTCAGCGGGCGCGGGATCGTCAGGCATGAGGGGGAGCGGCGCGGCGCCGAGGTTGTCCATGGTTGAGGCCGCGCGCACTATGCCCTGCGGCCCGCCGGGCCACAACCGGGAGTTCTCCATGCCTATCCCCACGCTAGCGCGCCTGTGCCTCCGCCTCATGCCGCTCGTCGCCACGGCCGTGGCGCTGAGCGGGTGTGACGAGCCCGGCGACCAGTTTCCGCCGCCCTGCCCCGCCACTTCCATCCTGGGCGACGCGGCAGACCTGACCCGCTACCGCGGTGCGGGACAGGATCTCACAGATATGGTGCTCAGCGGCAGGATCACAGGGCTGTCCGGCTCATGCAAGCGGGCCGGCGACGGCTCGGTCGTGCTGACCACCCTCAACATCGGCCTCGACTTGACCCGCGGCCCGGCCGCACCTGGGCGGGTGGCGAACGCCGCCTACTTCGTCGCGCTCACGCATGGCGACACGATCCTGGCCAAGCAGGTGTATGCGCTTCACGCCAGGTTCCCGCCCAACACGGACCGCGTCCGGCTCACCGGCGACGAGGTGCAGGTGCAGGTTCCCAACAAGGGCAAGGAGGGCGTGGGGTCCTATCGCGTGATCGTCGGCTTCGAGCTGACGCCGCAGGAGCTGGCGACCAACCGCCGGCGGAGCACTCAGTAGGCGAGTGCGACGCAAGTCCTGCGTGAACAGCCGCCCTTGAACCGGCGCGCGCGACCTGGCAAATAGGGCGGGTCCACTCCTCCCGTCGCGGGAGAGCGCTGGAGCAATCCAGTCGCCGAAGGCGCAACCGGCCCCCGGAAACGCTCAGGCAACAGGGACCGCGACAGGAACTCGGACCTCTGGAAAGCCGGCGGGCGTGCCCGCCGCACCGAAGGAGTAAAGGCGCCGCGGAGAACGGCGCCCGAATCTCTCAGGTTCCCGGACAGAGGGGGGTCGTCCAGCCATCGGCAGTCCCGCCGGTGGGCGACCTTGTCAGTGGAGCTGCACGTGGCCGAAGAGCTGCTGAACGTTGATCCGGAGCTGCTGCTCCGGAAGACCCCGCTGGACGCGCTGCACCGCAGCCTCGGGGCAAAGATGGGCGGCTTCGCGGGCTACGAGATGCCGATCCAATACCCGGCCGGCGTGCTCGCCGAGCACCTGCACTGCCGCGCCCACGCCGCGCTCTTCGACGTGTCGCACATGGGCCAGTTGAGTCTCGTGGGCGAGGGTGCTGGCGCCGTGCTGGAGCGGCTGACGCCGGGCGACTTCCAGGGCCTCGTGCCGGGCCGGCAGCGATACACCGTGCTGCTCAACGAAGCCGGCGGCATCCTCGACGACCTCATGGTGACCCGCCAGGCTGACCGCTTCGTCATCGTCGCCAATGCCAGCCGCAAGGACGAGGACGCCCGGCACTTCGCGGAGGACCTGCCCGACGGCGTGAAGCTGGAACTGCATTTCGACGAGCGCGCGCTGCTCGCCTTGCAAGGCCCCGAGAGCGCCGCGATCCTCGGCCGGCTCGCCCCCGAGGCCGCAGCACTTCCCTTCATGGGCGCGGTCGCGACGACGCTGGCCGGGCTGCCCGCCTGGATCAGCCGCTCCGGCTACACGGGCGAGGACGGATTCGAGATCAGCGTGTCTGCGGACGGCGCCGAGCGTGTCGCGCGCCTGTTGCTCGACCAGCCCGGCGTCATGCCGGCCGGCCTCGGCGCACGCGATAGCTTGCGGCTGGAAGCCGGGCTGCCGCTCTACGGCCCGGACATTGACGAATTGACCACGCCCGTCGAAGCGCGGCTCGCCTGGTGCGTCTCCAAGCGGCGCCGGGCGGAGGGCGGCTTCCCAGGTGCTGCCGTCATCGCCGACCAGATCGAGAACGGACCCGCCCGCCTGCGCGTGGGGCTTCGCCCGGACGGCCGAACCCCGGCGCGCACAGGCGTGCAGGTCGCCGCCCCGGACGGCACGGGCGCCGGCATCGTCACCAGTGGCGGCTTCTCGCCCACGCTCGGCGCCCCCATCGCCATGGCCTACCTGCGGCGCGACGTGGCCGGGGAGAATCAGCCGATCCAGCTCGTCGTGCGCGGCACCGGGCTGCCCGGCCGCGTCGTCTCCCTCCCCTTCGTGCCCCACCGCTACGCCCGCCAGGAGCGCGCCCTATGAGTGAGACCCGCTACACCAAGGATCACGAGTGGGTGCGCCTTGAGGGCGACGGCACGGCGACCGTGGGGATCACGGACCACGCGCAATCGGCGCTCGGCGATGTGGTCTATGTCGAACTTCCCGAGCCGGGCCGCGACGTGACCGAGGGCGAGGCGTGCGCCGTCGTCGAGAGCGTCAAGGCCGCGAGCGAGATCTACGCCCCGCTCGCCGGCACGGTCACGGAAGCGAACCAGGCGCTCGCGGACGACCCGGCACTCGCCAACCGCTCACCCACCGATGAAGGCTGGTTCTTCCGCCTGACGCTGGCCGACGACACCGGCTTCGAGGGCCTCATGGACGAGAGCGACTACGCCGACCTGGTGGAGGGCCTATGATGGACGGCGCACTCCATACCTCAGTTCCTGGGCCGCTCGCCGACCTCGACGCGCTGGAAGCACGCGACGCCTTCGCCACACGGCACATCGCGCCCTCCGCCTCCGACATCGAGGCCATGCTCGCCGTCGTGGGGGCGCCGAGCCTGGCGGTGCTGGCGCAGCGGACCGTGCCCGCCGGCATCCGCGGCGACGACCTCGGCACCCTCCCTCCGCCGGTGGACGAGGCCGCAGCACTTGCCGAGCTGCGCGCGCTCGCGTCCCTCAACCAGCCGGTGCGCTCCTTGATCGGCCAGGGCTACCACGGCACGATCCTGCCGCCCGTGATCCAGCGCAACGTGCTGGAGAACCCGGGCTTCTACACCGCTTACACGCCTTACCAGGCCGAGATCGCGCAAGGCAGGCTCGAAGCCCTCCTGCTCTTCCAGACCATGGTCTGCGATCTCACGGGCATGGAGATCGCCAACGCGAGCCTGCTCGACGAGGGCACGGCCGCTGCCGAGGCCGTCACCATGGCGCACGCGGTCAGCAAGACGGGGTCCGATACGGTCGCCGTCTGCACGGACCTGCATCCGCAGACCCGCGCCGTGCTCGCGACGCGCGCGGCGCCGCTCGGCTTGCAGCTCGTGGATGTGGCGCCGGGCAATCTCGCCGCGATCGGCGCCGCCAACCCCTTCGCCGTGGTGCTGCAATACCCCGGCACGACGGGCGCGTTGCGCGACCTCGCCCCCGAGATCGCGGCGGCGCACGAGGCGGGCGCGCTCGCGATCGTGTGCGCCGACCCGCTCAGCCTCGCCTTGCTCACGCCGCCGGGGGAGATGGGGGCGGACGTGGTGGTGGGCAGCACGCAGCGGTTCGGCGTGCCGATGGGCTTCGGCGGCCCGCACGCCGCGTTCTTCGCGACCCGCGAGGCCTATCGCCGCCAGATGCCGGGCCGCCTCGTCGGCGTGAGCCAGGACGCGGCCGGGCGCCCGGCGCTGCGCCTCGCGCTGCAGACCCGCGAGCAGCACATCCGCCGGGAGAAGGCGACCAGCAATATCTGCACGGCGCAGGTGCTGCTCGCCGTCATCGCCGCGATGTATGCCGTCTGGCACGGTCCAGAAGGGTTGCGCCGCATCGCCCGGCGCGTGAACCTGCAAGCGCGCCTGCTCGCCGGTGCCGCCCGGTGTGCCGGGCTCGCGGTGCGAGGCGGAGAGTTCTTCGACACCATCGCCATCGACGTGCCCGACGCGGACGCCCTGATGGACCGCGCTCGCGAGGCCGGCTTCAACCTGCGCCGGCTCGACAGGCAGGGCGTCACCATCGCGCTCGACGAGACGGTGACGCGCGCGGAGCTGGAGCGGCTCGCGAACTTGCTCGGCGCGAAGCTGGCCGACGCGGCTGAGTGCGCCCTTGGCAGCCTGCCGCCCGCGCTGCTGCGCTCGGGGCCGCTGCTGTTGCATCCCTCGTTCAATGCCTATCACGCTGAGCACGAGATGCTGCGCTTCCTCAAGCGGCTGGAGGAGCGCGACATCAGCCTGACCCGGAGCATGATCCCGCTCGGCTCCTGCACCATGAAGCTGAATGCCAGCGCGGAGATGCTGCCCATTACATGGCCGGGATTCGCGGACATCCATCCCTTCGCGCCGGCGGACCAGACGGAAGGCTACAGCGCGCTGACCCGGCGCCTCGAAGCCTGGTTCTGCGCCTGCACCGGCTTCGCCGCCGTGAGCCTGCAGCCCAACGCGGGCAGCCAGGGCGAGTATGCCGGGCTGCTCACCATCCGCGCTTTCCACGGCGCCCGCGGCGAGGCGGCGCGCGACGTGTGCCTAATCCCCTCCAGCGCGCACGGCACCAACCCGGCGAGCGCGGTGATGGCCGGGATGCGGGTCGTCGTCGTCGGCTGCGACCCGTCCGGCAACGTCGATCTCTGCGACCTGCGCGCCAAGGCCGAGCAGCATCGTGACCGGCTCGCGGCGCTCATGGTGACGTATCCCAGCACGCACGGCGTCTTCGAGGAGGGCATCGAGGAGGCGTGCGCCGTCGTTCACGCGGCGGGGGGCCAGGTCTATATGGACGGCGCCAACATGAACGCGCAGCTCGGCCTGACCAGCCCGGCGCGCATCGGCGCGGATGTGTGCCACCTCAACCTGCACAAGACGTTCTGCATCCCGCACGGCGGCGGCGGGCCGGGCATCGGCCCCATCGGCGTCGCGGCGCACCTCGCGCCCTACTTGCCCAATCATCCGCTGCGCGCGGATGCCGGGCCGGCGACTGGGTTCGGTCCCGTTGCCTCCGCGCCTTGGGGCAGCGCCGGCATCCTGCCGATCCCTTACGCCTATATCCGGATGATGGGTGCCGCGGGCCTGAAGCGCGCGACGGAGGTGGCGATCCTGGGCGCGAACTACGTCGCGGCCCGGCTGCGCGACCATTACCCGATCCTCTATAAGGGCGTGAACGGCACGGTCGCCCACGAGTGCATCCTGGACTGCCGCCCTTTCCAAGCGGAGGCCGGAATCACGGTCGAGGACATCGCCAAGCGTCTGCAGGATTACGGCTATCACGCGCCGACGATGAGCTGGCCGGTGGCGGGCACGCTGATGGTCGAGCCGACCGAGAGTGAGGGCCGCGCGGAGCTGGACCGCTTCTGCGACGCGATGATCGCGATCCGCGCCGAGATCGGGGCCATCGTGGAGGGTCGGCTCGACCGGACCGACAACCCGCTCAAGAACGCGCCGCACACGGCGGAGGAGCTGCTCGCCCCCGAGTGGCGGCACGGCTACACGCGCGAGCAGGCTGCGCTGCCGCTGCCCTGGGTCGCCGCACGCAAGTATTGGCCGCCGGTCAAGCGCGTGGACAACGCCTACGGCGACCGCCACCTGGTCTGCACCTGCCCGCCGATGGAAGACTACGCGCTGGCGGCGGAGTAGGCCGCTAGAGGGGTCGCCCGAAAGAACGGGCGCGAGCACGCCTGTTATTGGTGGTCCCAAGAAGCTGGGCTATTTGGACACGCGCGCGATCATCTCGTCCACTCTCGATAGGAAAAGCTGAAGAAGGGGCAAGGTATTTGCCTTGTGGTACCCGAGAACCAAGTCGATCGTGGGCGCGTCCCCCTTCAGCGGCCGGCTAGTGACCGACCAGGGGAGGAAGTTGAGCGCGTAGATCGGCAGCAATGCCACCCCTCGGGTGGATACCACCAGCGATATGGCCATGGAGAGGTAGTCCACCTCGTGCGCGAGTGTCAGCTCGACACCGGAGCGCCGAAGATAGGTCTCGATGATCAGGCGCAGCACAGGAGCCGTGTCCGACATCCCCAGGAACGTCTCTCCGGTCAGATCCTGCGGAGCGATCGCGTCTTGCGATGCGAGACGGTGGTCGCTCGGCATCACGACGACCAACGGTTCCTGTCTCAGGAGCTTATAGACGAGATCAGGAGTGTCCGGTTCCGGCCTGAGAAAGGCGAGGTCGAGCTTGCCCCTGACCAAAGCGTCCGCGAGCGCCGGAGAGTGATTGCTGGAGATGGTGACCTCGATCTTCGGCAACTCGTCACGAAGAATGCGCGTCGCCTCGGGCAGCCACTCCAGCTCGTGCCCGCTCAGGAAGCCGACCGCGAACGTTATCTTGTCCGGGTGCGCCGCCCGCCGTGCTGATTCCTTAGCCGCCTCAACTTGGGCGAGCGCAAGCCGCGCGTGGTCCAGGAACACGCGGCCGGCTGCGGTCAGCTCCACGCCGCGGGCACTACGCGTTAGAAGCTCGGCGCCAACTTCCAGTTCCAGATCGCGAATCTGCCGGCTTAGTGAGGGCTGCGCCGTGTGCAGCCTGCGCTCGGCAGCGATCGTAAGACTGCCCTCCTCGGCAACGGCCACGAAGTACCGCAAGTGTCGGAGCTCCATGTCCGGCCATGCCTCACAGGTATGCCCCTCACTCTACAAAGTCTTTTTCAGCAGCGCCACGGTCCCCTAACTCTCTGCCGATGCCGGCGGTCAGGATCTTCAGACATCCGCAAGACCGCCCGGCTCGGCATTGATGCTGGCCTCTTTGTGCCAGCAAGGTTTGAGATTCGGCAGATGAGCGATCCCGACAAGACATCATTCGTGACTGGCCAGGTGCTGACCGCCGATGGCGGCAAGACCGCGGGCTGAAAGCAACCGGGAACCAGGAGGCCAAGGCGATGCACACGCACAATACGGCGCCGACGCAATTCGCCGAGGTGAACGGCATCCGCTTCGCCTATCGCCGCTTCGGCAGGACCGGCACCACGCCGATCGTGCTGAACCAGCACTTCACCGGCACGATGGACCACTGGGACCCGGCCATGACTGACGGCCTGGCCAGGGGCCGAGAGGTGATCCTGTTCAACAACGCCGGCGTGTCCACCACTTCCGGAGAGGTGCCGACGACGTTCGAGGAGATGGGCACCAACGCCGTGGCGTTCATCAAGGCGCTGGATCTCGCGAAGGTTGATGTGCTCGGCTTCTCAATCGGCGGCTTCGTCGCGCAGGAGATCATGCTTCAGGCCCCCGATCTGGTCAGGCGCCTCGTCCTGGTCGGCACGGGGCCGCGCGGCGGTCAAGGCATGGCCACCCCCACGCCCGAAGGGCAGCAGGTGTTCGGTGCAACCTACGAGAATCCGGATGACCTGTGGCTTGGCGTGTTCTTCACGGCGTCAGAGAAGAGCCAGGCTGCAGGCCGCGAGTTCCTCAAGCGCTTCCGGCTGCGCACCAAGAACCGCGATCCCGAGGTGAATGAGAAGGTCGCGCCCGCCCAGCAAGAGGCGATCGGCAAGTGGGGGGCGCCGCGGGAGGAGCCGTTCGAATACCTGAAGTCGATCCACCAGCCGACGCTGGTGGTGAACGGTCACAAGGACATCATCATCCACACCGTGAACTCCTTCATCCTGCAACAGAACATTCCGAACGCTCAGCTGATCCTGTACCCCGACGCCAACCACGGCTCGATGTACCAGTATCCGGGGCTGTTCCTCGCTCACGTCTCGCTCTTCCTTGAGGCTTGAGCGTTTCGCCTGGCCTCATCCCGAGGCCGGGCGGGCACACCGGAGGTGTAAGCCATGCCCGCACAGACCGTCGCACAGCCGAACAGGATGAGGCTTTCTTCGCGGCCGTCATGCCCATCAAGGACCACCTCGCCTTCTACCCCGACCGTATCGACGCGTTCACCGAGCGGCCGGGAGACTAACGCCGTCCCTCGGCCCTGCCGAGGGCGCCATGCCGCCAGTGAACCCATGATGCTGCAACACACCGCCAGGGCACGCGCCTGGGCGGACGGGTGATTGCGCCGCGAGACAGCCGCATCAGCCAAGAAGGAACTCCTCCCATGACCAGCCTCTCCGGGAAGACCGCCCTCGTCACCGGCGCCTCGCGCGGCATCGGCCGTGCCAGCGCGCTCGCCCTCGCCAGGGCCGGCGCTCAGGTCCTCATTCACTATGGTCGCGGCGCCAAGGAGGCCGCGGCCGTCGTCACCGAGATCCGGAGCGCCGGCGGCCGCGCCGACGCGGTCGCGGCCGACCTCGCCGCCGCCGACGGCCCGCATACCCTCGCCAAGCAGGTTCGCGGGGTCATCGGTGATCGCCTCGACATCCTCGTCGCGAACGCCGGCATCTCCAAGGCCGCGGCGATCGAGGACACGACCGTCGAGGACTTCGATAGCCTGTTCGCGGTCAACGTCCGCGCGCCCTACTTCCTCGTCCAGCAGCTGCTACCCATCCTCGGCAGCGGCAGCAGCGTCGTCCTCCTCTCGTCGCTGGCCGCGCACGCGTCCGTTGCGAACCTCTCGGCTTATGCCGCAACGAAGGGCGCGATCGACACGCTGGTGAAGCACTTCGCCTTCGCCCTCGGCGAGCGCGGCATCCGCGTCAACGCCGTCGCACCCGGCGTGGTCGGGACCGATATGTCGAGCTTCACCAAGACGGACGCAGGCCGCGACTTCACGCTCGGGATGCAGGCGCTCAAGCGCGTCGCCCAGCCGGACGACATCGCCGGTGCTGTCGCCTTCCTCGCCTCCGACGACGCGCGCTGGATCAGCGGCGACACCCTCCGGGTCGATGGCGGCTCGAAGCTCTGAGCCGCACGCCGCGAAGTAGCACCTCACGAGCACGGTCACGACCGCGGTCTTCGCCATCTCCACGATCGCCATCGTGGCCGTGCTGATCGGCTTCAGTGGTGTCTCTGACCACATCAGGCGTCGCGACGATGCTGCTCGGCCTCGCGGCCTCTCTCGCCGGCGTGCTGCTGTTCGCCGTGGCGCCGTCGCTGTGCCGAGCCTTGCCCAGCCTCGTCACGACGACGTGTCACCTCGCGCCGCGATCACCCTGAGCTGGCGATGACGGCTTCAGGCTGTGCCCCGCCTAGGTCGTGAACTCACGGCCGAACATGGGCCTGCCGCTCTGGCTCTCCGCTCGCGTCGCTTCGTCCTGCAGCACGTCCCAGTGCTCCACCAGCACGCCGTCGACGATCCGCAGAATGTCGGCGGCGATCCAGTTGCGTGGACGTCCCTGGCCTGAGAAGCGGCCGTGGACGATCACGAACTCCTTGTCGGCAAGGATGACGCCCGGTTCGTACTGAAGCGTCGGTGGGGCGCTCCGGACTAGGCTGAACAGTCCGTCGCGGCCGGGCTTGATGTGCGCGCTGTGCTGGATGTAGTCCGGCGACCAATACCGCTCCGCCGCTTCGTAGTTTCGCTTGTTGAAGAGCGTGTCGAACGCCTCCAAGACAAGCGCCTTGTTGGCCTCCTCGATCACCGCCGCCATCGCCTACTCCCTATTTGTTGCAGTCATGGTTAAGGGATCGGGCTGGTCCGACTGATGCATATCCGGGGCGCGACCAGCCAGCCTCGCCAACGTCCATCCGAACCACTGAACTCATGGATGCGAACGCTACGGATGGCGTGACACTCCTGTCCGACCGGGTGAGCCGTCCGGCAAACTTGGGTCAGCGGAGCGCCGCTGAGAAAGACTTTTGGGGATGGGGGCCATGCCTCACGGGCATGAAGGTCGGCTGCGCTGCAAGGTGGGTTCAGACCACCTTCGGCTGCGATCTCTCCAGGAATTCCGGTTAGAACCAGCCAGAAACCGACGCTCACGAACCTCACCGGCGACTATCTCTGGAGCGCGGACGGTACCCTCGGATCTGACGGGTTCAGGAGGGCGATCCCTATCACCTTGGTCCGAGGATCAGGGAACGATGGTTGGCTTGCATACGGACGCGCGGATCAGTGATGCCAGCGTCATCGAGTAGGTGGAAGGGCATCGCCGCCATGCCGTGCCGGGCGTTCGCGTCGCGCGCCGCCGCGTGGAGGCGGGCGATGGCCGAGCGCATCGCCTCGCCCACGTTGAACACTCGAACTCCCGCGGACGCTACCAGTGCCGTCAGGTCCTGATCGGCAGTTCCAGGCGGGAGGATACCGCGCATCCGGCTGAGGCACCGTGATCCAGGTCACTGAACGGTGCGCGAGCCTCGGCTGATCAGCGATCACCGCCGCGGCGGATCGAGGTCCCACGGCCAGCGCCCGGCTTCTGCCTGCGCGTCCGCGGGGCCGAGGCCGATGTCCCGCAACATGCGCACGTCCATCCCTGAGAGGAGCCGGCGCGTCCGCGCTGCCATTCGCATCTCGCGGAAACGCGCCCTCGCCTGCATCCACGCTCGCACCCATTGGCCACGGCCCGCGCTGGCCAAGAAGCTGATGGCGAGAAGCCTCGTGTGCATCGCACCCTCCTACTCATTACGTCAGCAGCTTGCGCTTCGGCCTCGGATCAGGGAAACGCATTGTGTTTATCCCGGATATCAGCGATACTGATGTCCATGTCGCTGACACCAGGCCTCGATCCAGACCTCCTGCGAAGCTTCGCGTTCATCGCCGAGGACGGCAGCTTCACCCGTGCGGCGCAGCGTGTGGGTCGGACGCAGAGTGCAGTGTCTATGCAGGTGCAGCGGCTTGAGGCCCTGCTCGGCCAACGCCTGCTCACCCGTGGCAAGGGCGGCGCCGTCCATCTCACGCCCCATGGCCAGCACCTGCTCGCCCGCGCCCGCGACCTGCTCGCGCTCAACGACGAGATCTGGGCGAGCTTCCGCGAGCCTGCGCTGCGCGGCGCCGTCCGCCTCGGCACGCCGGACGACTACGCGCTGCGCTTCCTCCCTGCCGTGCTGCGCCGCTTCGCCGAGCACCACCCGGCGATCGAGGTCGAGGTTCTCTGCGCTCCGAGCAGCGAGGTGGTGACGCGGCTCAAGGCTGGATCTCTCGATCTCATCGTCTGCTCCGAGGGGAATGAGCCGCCGGGCTGGCCGGCGTCGCCGCTCTGGAACGGGCCGCTCGTCTGGATCACGAGCGCGAGACACGCCCCGCATCGGCAAGATCCGCTGCCGCTCGCCGTCGCGGGCACGGACTGCGCTTGGGCGCGTGCGGCCCTGGGCGCCTTGGATCGGGTCGGGCGCGCCTACCGGGTCGCCTACCGTTCAGCGTCGCAGCTCGGTACGCACGCGCCGGTCCTGGCCGGCCTGGCTGTCACGGTGGGCGCTGCCGGGCCGCTGCCGGAGGGGTTGCGGATCATGCGTGGGGACGAGGACATGCCGCCGCTGCCGCGCTACGGCGTACTGCTCCTGCAAGCCCAGGGCGCGCATTCGCCCGTCGCGGACGCGCTCGCGCACCACATCACCGACGCTTTCGCCGAGGAGGCCCCGCGCGTTCTGCCCGCGGCCTGACCGTTCAGAGCGCGGCCAGCACGCTCTCGGCCCGGCTCACGTCGAATTCGCCCGGCTTCTCGACGGAGATGCGCTCCACGACGCCGTCGTTCGCTATCAGCGCGAATCGCTGGCTGCGCACGCCCATGCCGCGCGCCGTGAGGTCCAGCTCCAGCCCCAGCGCCTTCGTGAACATCCCCGAGCCGTCCGCGAGCATCAGGATATCGCCGCCGACGCCCTCCTGCTTCGCCCAGGCGCCCATCACGAACACGTCGTTCACCGCCATGCACGCGATCTGGTCCACCCCTTTCGCATGGAGAGCCTCCGCGTTCTGCACGAAGCCCGGCAGGTGCTTCGCGCTGCACGTCGGCGTGAAGGCGCCCGGCGTGCCGAACAGCACGACGCGCTTGGCTCCGAACACGTCGTCGGTGCTGACTTCGTGCGACCCGTCCGGACCTGCCGCCATCAGCTTCATGGACGGAATCCTGTCGCCTGCCTTTATCACGGCTCATCCTCTGAGAGACTCTGTGAGGTGACGCTTAGCGTCCCGCGGGCGCCCTGTCACGCTACCGCGCCGCACGCTTGCTCCTGACTCGGAAAAACCCAAGATAGGGGACATGGATGAGGATGCTTACCTGACTGGCCAGCTGCTGATCGCGATGCCGAGCCTTCGCGACGAGCCCTTCGCGCAAGGCGTGATCTTCCTATGCGCCCATAGCGGCGACGGCGCCATGGGCCTCATGCTGAATCGCCCGCTGCGGACGCCGACCTTCGAGAGTTTGCTGCGCCAGCTCGATGTGCAGCCCTGCCCCCCGGCCCGACGCATCCAGCTCTGCCAAGGTGGTCCGGTGGACGGCGCGCGCGGCTTCGTGCTCCACACCGCTGACTGGACCGGCGACGGCTCCTTGCGCGTGGACGAGCGCGTCGCGCTGACGGCGAGCCTCGACGTGCTGCAAGCCATCGCCGCGGGCGAGGGACCGAACCGGGGGCTGCTCGCCCTCGGCTACGCGCATTGGGGTCCGGGACAGCTCGACGAGGAGATTCACCAGAACGCCTGGCTCAGCGCACCGGCCGGCCTCGACCTGGTGTTCGACGGCGATCACGACACGAAGTGGCGCCGGGCGCTGGCGTCCCTGAAGGTGGACCCGCTGCTGCTCTCGGCCGCCGCCGGGCACGCCTGACCGCACCATCACGGTTCGCGGCGCAGCCCCAACCCGCTTCCCTCTGCTCCGTTGGCAGCTAGGCGCGATCGCAGACCGCGCGACAGGCGGAGGAAAAGACCATGCGCACCATCATTCTCGCTTCGGCCGCGGTCCTGATGCTCTCCGGGGCAGCCCTTGCTCAAGGCACTGCTGGAGGCACTGCCGGCGCTGTCACCGGCGGTACCGGCGGTGCAGCCACCAGCGGCATTGGAGGCACCACAGCGGGCGGCACTGGCACGTCAACGGGCGCCGGCACGTCGGGGTCCATGGGCGGCGCCGCGGGCACGGCTGGCGGTGGCACCGGCGCGAGCGCGCCTTACTCGGGCCTCACCACGGGAATGGGCGGCGCGCACGGGGGCGCGGGCGACACCATGGGAGCTGCCGGCGGCGCGGGCGGAGCCGGAGCCGGTGCAGGGGCTGGCGCGAAGTAGGGCACTAAGCTCCTGGAAAATGAGGGAGCAGCGCTTCCAGCCTTCCGGGGACGCTGCTCCCTCTTACTCGGCCGCTCGGCGTGCGCCGTCGCGCCGCATCAGGAACTCCCGCCCGACCTTGACGCGTGCCTGGCCGTCATACTCGATGATATCGGCAGTGGCGTAGGTCTCGTGCCAGTCCGCCGGGATGAAGCTGCCTGTGCCCACGAGGTCTATGGGCGCCTTCGCATCCGCCATCACCCGGCACTTATCCACACCGAAGCCGCTGCTGACGACCAGCTTCACACGCGGGAAGCCTGCCGCGTCCAGTGCCTCCCGAACTCGCCAAATCGCGGCCGCCGAGACGCCGGTTCCAACCAGGTAACGCAACTCCGTCTCGCTGCGGTAGCGGCGGATCGCGCCCGGTGCGTGCCGCTCCAGCACGGCGTAGCTCTCGGCTGGGTCGAGGCCTTCTAGATACCGGCCGCCATGGGTGTCGAGGCGGACGCTGAGCTTGCCTGCCGCGGCCAGCTCTGGGAAGCGGTGGCAGACAGCGAGCCCGTCCGTCACCTCGCGCCCGAAATAGTCCACGAGCACGGTCAGGTTTTGCTCGGGCAAGGTCTCGTGGAACATCTCGGCCGCGCGCACCGTCGAGCCTGCGTAGCCGATGAGCGCGTGCGGCATCGTGCCTTGGCCGCGCACCGTGCCGAACAGGGAGGCGCAGAGGTTCGTGCTGGTGCCGACGAACCCCTTCGCACCCTCGCGCTGCGCCGAGGCGCTCCCGACGCTGGCAGCGTATCCCATGGCCTCCTGCATCTCGGCGCCGGCGCAGTGCCGCGCCTCCATGGCGAGGAAGCCGACGTGGGGCAGCGCCATGCACATCTGGTAGGCGTTGTGGGCCGCGACGCAGGCCGCGCCGAGCTTCTGCAGGAGCAGGGTCTCGCAGTCCGCGAGTGCTAGGAAGCTGCCGCGCACGTAGAGGATCGGCTCGCCCGCGCCGACCCACTCGCCTTCGGGATGCACCACGTCTAGGTCGAAGCGCACGCCCCGCGCAGCCTCGACCTCGCGCAGCCAGTCGAGCGCGAGGCGGGGTGCGGAGATCACAGGGCGGCGCAGGAAGAGCGCATAGGTGACGACGCAATCGCCGAAGCGGGCGACGACCTCGCGCGTGCGGTTGAAATAGGCGTCGGTACGCCAGGCGATATCCTCGTCGAGCGGGTCGCCGCGTGTGCTCATTGCGCCGCGATCTGAGGCGCGTCGCGGATGGCGCGCCGGGCTTTCAGCTCCGCGGCGACGAGGAACGCCAGCTCCAACGACTGCTCGGCGTTGAGCCGAGGATCGCAGAAGGTCTCGTAACGCTCGGCGAGGTCGGCTTCCGTGAGTCGATGGGCGCCGCCGATGCACTCCGTCACCGGCTGCCCGGTCATCTCGACGTGGACGCCGCCGGCTAAGCTGCCCTCGGCCACGTGCACGTCGAAGAAGTGGCGCACCTCATCCAGGATCGCGTCGAAGCTCCGGGTCTTCACCCGCGCGCTGGTCGTCACGGTGTTGCCGTGCATCGGGTCGCACAGCCAGACCACCCGGCGCCCGGCGCCCTGCACGGCCCGCACCAGCGGCGGCAGCATCCGCTCGACGTTGGCAGCGCCCATGCGGCTGACGAGCGTGAGCCGCCCCGGCTCGTCGCCGGGATTCAGGGTCTCGATCAGGCGAAGCAGGTCGTCGGCTTTCGTCGTCGGTCCCACCTTGATGCCGATCGGGTTGCGCACGCCGCGCAGGAACTCGACATGGGCGCCGTCCGGCTGCCGGGTGCGGTCGCCGATCCAGAGGAAATGGGCGGAACAGGCATACCACTCGCCCGAGGTGCTATCCACGCGGGTGAGCGCCTGCTCGTAGGGCAGGAGCAGCGCCTCGTGGCTCGTGTAGAACTCGGTCTCGCGGATCTGCGGGCTGCTCGCGCTCGTCATGCCGCACGCGGCCATGAAGGCCAGGGTCTCGTCTATGCGGCCCGCAAGGTCCTGGTAGCGCGCGGCAAGCGGCGAGCGGGCGACGAAGCCGAGGTTCCAGCGATGGACCTCGTGCAGGTCGGCGTAGCCGCCGTTGGCGAAGGCGCGGAGCAGGTTCAGCGTGCCGGCGGACTGGAAGTAGCCGGTCTCCATGCGTCGAGGATCGGGCGTGCGCGCATGGGGCGTGAACTCGGGACCGTTGATCGTGTCGCCGCGGTAGCTCGGTAGGGTGACGCCGTCCAGCGTCTCCTCGTCCGAGGAGCGGGGCTTGGCGAACTGCCCGGCCATGCGCCCGATCTTCACGACGGGCACGCTCGCGCCGAACGTCAGCACGACCGCCATCTGCAAGAGGACGCGGAACGTGTCGCGGATCACGTTGGCGGTGAAGTCGCCAAACGACTCCGCGCAGTCGCCCCCTTGCAGCACGAAGGCCTGCCCCTCGGCGGCGAGCGCTAGCCCCGCCTTGAGCCGGCGTGCCTCGCCCGCGAAGACGAGGGGGGGATACTTGGCGAGCCGCGCCTCGACCTCGGCGAGGCTGGCCTGATCCGGATAGGCGGGCGCCTGCTGGATCGGACGAGCGCGCCAACTTGTCGGCGTCCAAGGTGGGGGCGTCCAGGGCGGGGGCGTCCAGGGCGGAGAGGGATTTAACATCGTCAGCGACCTTTCACGGCCGGGTGCTTACCGCACTCGGTCGCACGAGGCTACTCCGCCGCGCGCTTCACTTCACCGCCCACGGTGCGGGCCGGCGTGCGCATGGTGACGAACTCCTCGGCCGAGGTGGGGTGGATGCCGATCGTGCGGTCGAAATCCTGCTTGGTCGCCCCTGCGACGAGGGCGACACCGAGGCCCTGCATCATCTCAGGCGCGTCGTCGCCTAGCATGTGGCAGCCCAGCACGCGCTGCGTCGCCTGCTCGACGACGAGCTTCATCAGTGTCGGCCGCGCCCGCCCGGTGATGGTGTGGCGCATGGGCGTGAAACGGGCAATGTAGATGTCCGCAGGGCCGCGCTCTGCCGCCTGCTCCTCGGTGAGGCCTACCGTGCCGATAGGCGGCGACGAGAACACGGCCGTGGGCACCGGGTCGAACGTCCAGGTTCGTGGTCGTCCCGGGCTGAACAAGCGGTCGGCGAGATGGTGGCCTTCGGCAGTGGCGACCGGCGTGAGGTTCAGCTTGTTCGATACGTCGCCGAGGGCGAAGACGTGCGGGAGAGTCGTCTGGTTCTCCGCGTCCACGACCACTTGGCCGCGCCCTTCTGTCCGGATGCCGACGCGTTCAAGGCCGAGACCGGCCGTGTTCGCTGCGCGTCCCGTCGCGAAGAACACGAGATCCGTCTCGATGCAGTGCCCACTCGTCAGGGTGACATGCCGCGCATCCCCGGCTGCCTCGACTTGGTGAATCGTCTGGCTCGCATGGACACGCACGCCCTGCTCCTTCAGGGAGTTGGCGAGGCCCTGGCGAAGATCCCCGTCGAAGCCGCGGAGCGGCAGATGCTGGCGGAACACCATCTCTACCTCGGCGCCAAGGCCGAGGAAGATGCCGGCGAACTCCACGCTGATGTAGCCGCCACCCACCATCAACACACGGCGCGGCATCGAGGGCAGGCCGAACGCATCGTCCGAGACGATGCCCAGCTCGGCGCCAGGAATGTGCGGCTCGATGATCGGATAGCCGCCGACGGCGATCACCACACGGTCGGCCGTTACCCGGCGCTCCCCGCCCTCGCCGTCCCGCAGCAGCAGCGTGTGCGGGTCGAGGAACTGCGCTTGAGCCTCAAAGCACTCGACGCGCGCCCCCTCCAGCAGCTTGCGGTAGATGCCGTTGAGACGGCCGACCTCGCCGTGCATGGCCGCGGTCAGCACGGCCCAATCGTTGTGGCCCGCTTGGGCGTCCACCCAGCCGAAGGCCCGTGCGTCTTCGGCGTTGCGGCCATACTCCGAGCCTTGGACGAGGATCTTCTTCGGCACGCAGCCGACGTTGACGCAGGTGCCGCCCCAGTGCCGCATCTCGGCGATGCCGACGCGGGCGCCGTGACCGGCGGCAATGCGGGCACAGCGCACGCCGCCGGACCCGCCGCCAATGACGAAGAGGTCGAAATCATGGCTCATGGGGTGCTTCCGTAGCAGGCGGCGGCGTGCCGGGCGAGTCGCCTGCTCAGGTGCCGATGCCTCCGAGCGCTACATACTTGATCTCCAAGTAGTCCTCGATGCCGTATTTGCTGCCCTCGCGCCCCAGCCCGCTCTGCTTCACGCCGCCGAAGGGTGCCACCTCGGTGCTGATAATGCCCTCGTTCACGCCGACGATGCCGACCTCCAGCCCCTCCGCGACCCGGACGATGCGGCCCATGTCGCGGGCGTAGAAGTAGGCGGCGAGGCCGAAGGGCGTGTCATTCGCCAGGGCAAGCGCCTCCGCCTCGGTCTTGAAGCGGAACAGCGGCGCGACCGGGCCGAACGTCTCCTCGCGGAAGATGAGCGCGTCGCGCGGCACGTCGGCCAGGATGGTGGGCTCGAAGAAGTTGCCGCCGAGCGCATGACGCTTGCCGCCGATGACGACCTGGGCGCCACGACTCGTCGCGTCGGCGATGTGCTCCTCGACCTTCGCGACCGCATCGGCGTTGATCAGCGGCCCCTGGGTCACGCCCTCCTCCGTGCCGGGACCCACCTTGAGCGCCCGGACGGCGGCGGACAGCTTCTCGGAGAAGGCGTCGAACACGCCGTCCTGCACGAGGATGCGGTTCGCGCAGACGCAGGTCTGGCCGGCGTTGCGATACTTGCTCGCCATGGCGCCCTGCACGGCCGCGTCCAGGTCGGCGTCGTCGAAGACGAGGAAGGGCGCGTTGCCGCCCAGTTCCATGCTGCACTTCTTAATGGTGGCCGCCGCTTGGGCGAGCAGCTTGGCGCCGACCTCGGTGCTGCCCGTGAAGGTGAGCTTGCGGACGAGCGGATTGCTGGTCAGCTCCGCGCCCATCTCGCCGGAGGCGCCGGTGACTATGTTGCAGACGCCGGGCGGCATCCCGGCGCGCTCGGCGAGCACGCCGAGGGCGAGCGCGGAGAACGGCGTCTGGCTCGCCGGGCGGACCACGCCGGTGCAGCCCGCGGCCCAGCCGGGGGCGGTCTTGCGGGTGATCATGGCGGCCGGGAAGTTCCAGGGCGTGATCGCGGCGAAGACGCCGATCGGCTCCTTCATCACGAGGATGCGCTGGCCGGCGCGCGGCTGCGGGATCAGGTCGCCATAGATGCGCTTGGCTTCCTCGGAGAACCACTCGATGAAGTTCGCGGCGTAGGCGATCTCGCCGCGGCTCTCGGCGAGCGGCTTGCCCTGCTCCGCCGTCATGATCTGGGCCAGGTCCTCCTGGTTCTCCATCATCAGGTCGAACAGGCGGCGGAGGACGGCGGAACGGTCCTTGGCGAGCTTGCCGCGCCACGCCGGGAACGCCGCGTGCGCCGCCTCGATGGCCTGGCGGGTCTCGGCCGCGGAAAGCGAAGGGACGGTGCCGATCGTCTCACCCGTGGCCGGGTTGCGGACCGGGACAGTCTTGCCGGAGCCGGCCTCGATCCACTTGCCGCCAACAAGGCAGGCTTCACGGAAGAGCGTGGGGTCACGCAGCGGGAGTGGTGCGGCCTTGTTGAGCACGGCGGTCCTCCGGGTTGGTTGCCCGGAAGATAGGAACGCGGCCGGCCCGCGTCAGCCCTACTCCACCGTCACCGATTTCGCCAGGTTCCGCGGCTGATCCACATCGGTCCCACGCAGCACGGCAACCTGATAGGCCAGCATCTGAACCGGCACCGCATAGAGGATCGGTGCCGCGAACGGATCGCAGTCGGGCAGGATCACGACGTCGCGCGTCAGCCCGCGCAGCCGCTCGGCGCCGGCCGCGTCCGTGAAGGCGACAATGTGACCGCCGCGCGCCGCCGCCTCCTGCAGGTTGCTCGCCGTCTTCTCGAACAGCGGCCCGCTCGGGCAGACGGCGATCACCGGCACGTCGCGGTCAATCAAGCGCGATCGGCCCGTGCTTCATCTCGCCAGCGGCATACCCTTCGGCGTGGATGTAGGTGATCTCCTTGAGCTTGAGCGCCCCCTCCATGGCGATGGGATAGAGCGCGCCGCGGGCGAGATAGAGCACGTCCCGCGCGCGCGACACCCGCTCAGCGACCTCCCCGATCCGGTCCCACTGCGCGAGCGCCGCCTGCACCTGGCCCGGCACGTCGAGGAGTGCGCCTGCGAGCCGCGCCTCCTCGGTCTCGCTGACCGTCCCGCGCGCCCGCGCCGTCGCGAGCGCCAGGCAGGCGAGCACGCTGAGCTGCGCGGTGAAGGCCTTGGTGCTCGCGACTCCGATCTCAGGGCCGGCCACCGTCTCCAGCACCGCGTCGCTCTCCCGCGCCATGGTGCTCTCAGGGACGTTCACGATGGACAGCACATGCTGCCCGCGCTCGCGCAGCAGGCGAAGTGCGGCCATCGTGTCCGCGGTCTCGCCGCTCTGGCTGACGAGCAGCGCCAAGCCGCCCTCGGCCATGGGTGGATCGCGGTAGCGCAACTCGCTCGCCACGTCCGCGTCCACGGGGACGCGCGCGAGGCTCTCCATCCAGTAGCGCCCGACCTGCCCGGCGTAGAACGCGCTGCCGCAGGCGCTCAACGTGACGCGCGGCACCTGGGCGAGATCGAAGGGCAGCGGCGGCAGCACCACCTGGCGCGCGCCATCCAGCATCCGGCGCAGCGACGAGCCGATGACGCTCGGGTGCTCGTGCAGCTCCTTCTCCATGTAGTGCCGGTAGCCGTCCTTGCCGATGGCGGCACCCGTGAGCGCCGTCATGCGGATCTCGCGGTTGACCGGGCGCCCCTCGTTGTCCCGGAACTCGGCACCCTGTCGGCCGACGACGACCCAGTCCCCATCTTTGAGGTAGGCGATACGCCGGGTCAGGGGCGCTAACGCCAGGCTGTCCGAGCCGAGAAACATCTCGTCCTCGCCGAAGCCGACCGCGAGCGGCGCCCCGCGCTGGGCACCGATCATCAGCTCCGAGTGCCCGGCGAACACCATCGCGAGCGCGTAGGCACCCTCTAGACGCTGGAACGCCGCGCCCGCGGCCTCGACCGGTTCCATGCCTCGCTTGAGGTTGAGATCCACGAGCTGGGCGACGGTCTCGGTGTCCGTCTCGGTCGAGAACTCCTGGCCCTCGCGCTCCAGCTCGGCCCGCAGCTCCGCGTGGTTCTCGATGATCCCGTTGTGGACGACGGCGACGCGGCTCGTGCCATGCGGATGGGCATTGCCCTCCGTGGGCGCACCATGGGTGGCCCAGCGCGTGTGGCCGATGCCCGTGGTGCCGGACAAGGGCCATTGGTCGAGCACGGTGGCGAGGTTGCTGAGCTTGCCAGGGGCACGGCGGCGCTCGACGTGGCCGTTGACGAGCGTGGCGACGCCCGCGCTGTCGTAGCCGCGGTATTCCAGTCGGCGCAACGCGTCCAGTAGGATGGGAGATGCAGGACGGGATCCGATCACGCCCACGATGCCGCACATCAGGTTTTGCTCCCATCTGACTTAGGTTGGGCTCGCTTGAGTTTGGCTGCCAGGCCCGGCTTCTCGACCTGACGCGCGCGGCCGAAGGCCATCGCGTCCGCCGCTACATCCTCGGTGATGACACTGCCCGCGGCGATGAACGCGCCGTCGCCCACCGTGACGGGTGCGACGAGCACGCTGTCCGAGCCGATGAAGGCGCCCGCGCCGATCCGAGTCCGGTGCTTGGCGACGCCGTCGTAGTTGCAGGTGATGGTGCCGGCGCCAACGTTGCTACCCTCGCCCACATCGGCATCGCCGAGATAGGTGAGATGGTTGGCCTTGGCGCCGACGCCGAGCCGCGTCGCCTTCAACTCGACGAAATTGCCGACGTGCGCGCCCCTCTCGACACGGGTGCCGGGCCGCAGCCGGGCATAGGGGCCGATCACCGCGCCCGGCCCAACCTGGCAGCCCTCGAGGTGGCTGAACGCGCGGATCTCCGCACCCTCCTCGACGGTAACGCCAGGGCCGAACTGGACGCATGGCCCCACGAGCACGTCCGGGGCAAGTTGGGTGTCCCAGCTGAGGAACGCGGTCTCCGGTGCAAGCAGCGTCGTGCCGGCGTCCATCGCGGCGCGGCGGAGCCATCCCTGCACCGTCGCTTCCGCCTCGGCCAGCTCGGCGCGCGAGTTGACGCCGCGCAACTCTTCCCACGGCGCCTCGATAACCGCGACCCGTGCGCCCTCGGCGCGGGCGAGGGCGACGCAATCCGTGAGATAGTATTCGTTCTTTGCCGGGCTTGGCTGCACCGCGCGCAACCAGCGCAGCAGGTCTTCTGCGGCGGCGCAGAACACGCCAGCGTTGCAGAGTGTCTCCGCCCGTTCGGCCTCGGTCGCGTCCGCCCACTCGACGACGCGGTCCACATAGCCAGCTTCACCGAGGACTGCGGCCGTAGCGGCCAGGGTCGGGCGGGCGCATGGCGAGCAGGACCAGCCCGGCATCTCCGGCACGCCGCCGCTCCAGCAAGCGGCGCAGCGTCTCAGGGCGGATCAGGGGATTGTCGGCGTAGAGAACGGCAACATCCCCGCCCCCGAACGCCTCCGCCGCGGCCAGTGCTGCGTGCGCCGTGCCGAGGCGGTCATGCTGGACGAAGGCGGCGTGCGGCTCAGCGCCTCGCGCCACCACCTCACCCTCCGGGCCGACGACGAGCACGACCTTGTCGAACACCGCCTCGCAGCTCGCGATGAGATGCTGGATCATGGAACGGCCGGCGATGGGGTGCAGCGCCTTGGGCCGAGCGGACTTCATGCGGGTGCCGTGGCCGGCAGCAAGCAGGATCGCGGTCGCGGTCATGTCGGTGGGGGGTAGCGGTTCCGTCGTGCGCATGTCAAAGCTATGCACCTCAAATGGTAAACACTTCACGTAACTGACGGAAACATGATCCGAACGCTCCTCCTCGACCTCGACGGCACGCTCGTGGATTCCGCGCCCGACCTCGCCGCCAGCCTCAACCGCGTGTTCGCCCCACTCGGCGCACCGTTCACGCCCGCGGAGATCGCGCCGATGATCGGCGACGGCGCGGGCGTGCTGGCGCGCCGGGCGATGGCGGCACGCGGCCTGCCGGACAGCCCGGAGATGGCGCGGAGGTTTGCCGAGGATTACGGCGCCCATGCGGCCGAGCTGACGCGGCCCTACCCTGGTGTGCTGGACGGGCTGCGCGCGCTCAGCGCCGCGGGCTGGCGGCTCGCGGTCTGCACCAACAAGCCCGTGGCGGCGGCGCACACGCTGCTCGCGGCACTCGGCATGCAGGAGCTGCTCGCCGCCGTGGGTGGAGGCGACAGCTTCCCTATGCGCAAGCCGGATCCAGGGCACATGCTTGCCACGCTGCGGCTCGCGGGCGGCGAGCCGGCTGCGGCGGTGGCGGTGGGCGACAACCGGAACGATGTGGCGGCGGCGCGAGGAGCGGGCCTGCCCTGCATCTTCGCGGCTTGGGGTTACGGCGGACCGGAGATGGCGGAAGGCGCAGCAGCCGTCGCGCGCGATTTCGCCGAGGTGCAGGGTAGCGCGGAGAGGTTACTCGCCGCCCGGCTGTAGATACAGCGTCGTGGGGCCGAAGAAGGTGGTTGGGAAGACGGCGCGGACGAGCACGAGCGGGCCGCCTGGGCTGAGCCGGCCGAACCACGCGTTGCCGGGCTGAGGGTGGCGCAGCTTGGCCTCGTCCGCGTCATGCTTGAACCCGGCCAGTTGAAGGCTGACGATGTCGCAGCGGAGCGTCGGTCCGGCGAACGTGGAACGGCCGGTCGGTGGCAGGTCCTGCGTGCCGGCGGTCCGCGACGTGAAGGCGATCAGGCGGCGGCCGTCGAAGGCGGTGACGTGGCCATCGCACCGGCCGGTCGTGTTCACTGCGTGGACGAGCATGGCCATGGCGCTCAGCGTGTCTATCGTGCCGGCTTGCTGCGCGGGTGGCACCGGGTCTCGCTTCGGCTCGGTGGCGGGGATGAGCGCACGGATCTGCGGATCGTCGGCGCTCACGTAGTCCAGTTCCGTCTGGCGCGGCTCGCCGCGTAGCTGCCCGACGCTCGTGTAACGCTCAGGGAGGGCCATCTCTCCGGCGAACCGGCCCGTCGCGGTCGAGTCCGAGGTTGCGGTGACGACGAAGCCAACGGCGCCCGCGGTGTGGAAGCGGAGGCGGACCTGATAGGCGTCCGGACCGACGAGGAAGTCGGTATGCACGACGGCGACGTTCATAGTGATGCCGAGGGCATCGCCATAGACGGCATAACGGGCGTGGACCGGCTCGGCGGCGTGCGCGGCGAGGGGCAGGACGGCGAGGAGCATGAGTTGGTGCATGTCTCTCTCATAGAGCAACGGGCGGCCAGGGCAACTTGACAGCCCAGTGAGCCGCCTCCTAAACCGCGCGTCTGGACGGGCGCGTAGCTCAGCGGGAGAGCATTCGCTTCACACGCGAAGGGTCACAGGTTCAATCCCTGTCGCGCCCACCACTCAGGTCAACATTCGTTCCCCGACCGATCCCGTGATACTCGGTATTCGGCATCATATCCACGGCGTGCGCCACCCGGTTCGTGTAATTGAAGAACGCCGTGACCTCGGCAGCATCGAAGATGTCCTCGTCGCCCAGCCCGATATCCCGGAGCCTCTGGCGGTCCGCCTCATCAACCTCGTGCGGGCGCTCGGTGAGCTTCACTGCGAAGTCCAGCAGGGCGCGCTGCCGCTCCGTCAGCTCTGCTACGCGGTAATTGAACGCCACCATCTCCCCGAGCTGCGGGTCGCCCGAGAGCTTGCGCACGGCCGCGCCGTGGGCGACTAGGCAGTAGTAGCAGCGGTTCTGGGAACTCACCGCCACAGCGATCATCTCGCGCTCCAGCTTGGAGAGACCCGAGGGGCCGAGCATCAGCTCATCGTAGGCGCGGATGAAGGTGCGCAGCTTTTCCGGCCGCAGCAGCCAGGCGCGCAGCACGTTGGGCACGAAGCCCAGCTTGTCGCGGCACTTCTGGAAGTAGGGCTGCAAATCCTCCGGCAGCGCGCTCTCGTCCGCCTCGCGGAGCCGGGTCACGTGGGTGGGCTGCGGCATCGCGTGCCTCCTACAACGCTCGCGCCCGCTCGCGGAGCGCGAATTTCTGCATCTTGCCCGTGCTGGTCTTGGGCAACGGGCCGAAGACGACCGTGCGCGGCACCTTGTAGCGGGCAAGGTGCTCGCGGCAATGCTGGATCAGCTCGTCGGCGGTCGCCGCCATGCCGTCCTTGAGGGTGACGAAGGCGCAGGGCGTCTCGCCCCAGGTGGCGTCCGGGCGCGCGACGACGGCGGCCTCCAGCACAGCAGGGTGGCGGTAGAGCGCGCTCTCGACCTCGATGGTGCTGATGTTCTCGCCGCCGGAGATGATGATGTCCTTGGAGCGGTCGCGGATCTCGATGTAGCCGTCCGGGTGCCATACCGCGAGATCGCCGGTGTGGAACCAGCCGCCCTCGAAAGCCTCGTCGGTCGCGGCCGGGTTCTTGAGGTAGCCCTTCATGGTGATGTTGCCGCGCATGAAGATCTCGCCCATCGTCTGCCCGTCGCGCGGCACGGGAACGAGGGTCTTCTCGTCGGCGACCATCAGCCCTTCCTGCACCGGGTAGGTCACGCCCTGGCGTGCCTTGACCTGCGCGAGCTCGTCCTCGGGGAGCGACGCCCAGGAATCCTGCGGCGCGCAGACGGTGACGGGGCCGTAGGTCTCCGTGAGGCCATAGACGTGCGTGACCTCGAAGCCGAGGTGTTCCATGCCCTGGATCACGGACGCGGGCGGGGCGGCGCCGGCGGTCATCATGCGCACCTTGTCGGCCCGCGGCTTGGCGCCGGGCGCGTTGAGGATCAGGCCCATGACGATCGGCGCGCCACTGAGATGCGTGACCCCGTGGCGCTCGATGGCGTCCAGGATCGCCCCGGCCTCCACCCGGCGCAGGCACACGTTCGTACCCCCGAGCAGGGCTACCGTCCAGGGGAAGCACCAGCCGTTGCAGTGGAACATGGGCAGCGTCCAGAGGTAGCGCGGATGCCCGGTCATGCCCCAGACCAGCGCGTTTCCGGCCGCGTTCAGGTAGGCGCCGCGGTGGTGATAGATGACGCCCTTGGGATTGCCCGTCGTGCCTGACGTGTAGTTGAGCGCGATGGCGTCCCACTCGTCGGGTGGCATCTCCCAGGCGAAGTTTGGGTCGCCGGAGGCCAGGAAGGCGTCGTAGTCCGTCTCGCCCAAGGCTCGCTCCCCGAAGCGCCATGGGGTCCCTCCGGGTCAGCGATGTCCACGACGCGCGGCCGCTCATCAGGTGGGATCTGGTCGAGCGCGGCGCGGATCGTGGGCGCGAACTCGGTGTCCGTGAGCAGGACACGGGCCTCGCCGTGGCGCAGGATGAAGGCGATCATGGCGGCATCGAGCCGGGTGTTGAGCGCGTTGAGGACGGCGCCGAGCATGGGCACGCCGAAATGCGCCTCGACCAGCGCCGGGATGTTGGGCGCCAGGACCGCCACTGTGTCGCCGCGCCCGACCCCCCAGGCGGCGAGCGCGGAGGCGAGCCGGCGGCACCTGGCGTAGGTCTCGGCCCAGCTTGCCTGCGTGCTGCCATGGATCACGGCCGGCCGGTCCGGATAGATTTCGGCCGAACGCTTGATGAAGGAGAGCGGCGTAAGGGGAACGTGGTTGGCCGGCCCCCACGGCAGTTCGTAATCCGCGCGCGCCACGGCTCTCCTCCCTAGAAGCCGAACATGTGGTCGAGCGAGAAGCCGCCCGCCTCGTTCGTCAGGCCATGATAGCCGAACAAGCGGCAGGTCGCATCGCGGATCAGCACGTAGCCGCGCGGGCCGGCCTCGGCGACCAGCTCCGCCCCGAACGCCTCGTCCGGGAAGACGAGAGCCGATCCCGAGCAGGCGATGGTGAGCGGCCTTTCCGCGAGCGCCCTGCCCTCCCCGTCATGGAGCTGTAGCCGGGTCATGGAGCGCGGATGCCAGGCATTGGACGCCGGGTAGATCAGGTGCGTGAAGGCGCGTCGTCCCTCGTCGCCTAAGCGCAGGAAAAGCCGCGTGGAGAGGCCCGGAGGCGGGCCACTGTAGCTCTGCGGCTCGTCGCGCCAGGTCATTGCCGTGTTGAAGATGTGGGCGCCGAAACTGGTCTCGGCCGCGTGCGGCGGTCCCTCGCGCCGCTCGTAGCGGGCGAGGACGTGCAGCCAGCCATCTGCCTCACCGCCGTCGCGGAAATCATAGACCAACTCTGCATGGCCGTATCCGGCCTCGCCCAGATCAAGGTTCAGCGCGTCGAGGTCGAAGGCGAGTGCATGGTCCCGCGGCAAACAACCCAGGAAGTGCCCGGCGAGCGCCCGGCCCTCACTGTCGAACACGTCGAGGCGGATCGGTAGGTTCGCTTGGCTCTCGGCCATGGGCGTCGGCAGCGCGATCGTGCGGAACTCCGCGCGGGGCAGGATCGGGAACGGCAGGAGGAAGCCGCGGCCGAGCAAGGGGCTGAGCGATTTGATCGCCGGATCGGGCCGCAGATCGGCACGCTCCACGTTCACGTGCGCGATCCGTGTGCGCCCCTCCTCTACGACCTCGTATCGTGGCCGGACCACGTGCCGCCCGGCGTGCAGTTCCACTTGCGCGGGCCATTCGACGCCGGGCAGTACCTCCGCCACGTCCACGGCGCGGCTCGCGAACGGCGCGAGGGCCTCGTCGAGCGCCACCGGGGATCTCCGTCGCCCATGCGGTCGAGCGCGACATCGCCCGCGGGGATCGGTGCGGCATGGCTGTTCTGTAGCCAGAGGATCACGCGCTCCCCCGGCTTCGGCGCCGGCAGCCCGGCATAGCGGCTGCTCGGCCAGGCGTTCGCGTCGTGCGTGCAGGACAGACTGGGGTTCCCGCCGTTGCCGTAGGTGTCGAGCGCGTATTTCACCACGTCATGCCCGGCGACGCCGATGGCGTGCAGGAAGAGCTGTCCCGTGAACTCGGGGAGCGCGAAGCGCGCGCGCACCTCGCGGCTGTCGAGCCGGATGCCGCTAGCGCCGTTTGGCACGGGTTCCTCCCACTCGGCGAGTACGGCGCCGTCCGCGCCGTAGAGCCGCAGCCAGAGCCGGACCTCCTTGGCGCCGTAGCCTGCCCAGTAGTTGGCGGTGACGAGCCGGGTGCTGAGGCCGGCTTGCTCGCGGAAGAAGGCGAAGTTGGTCGCGAAGTTGAGCCGGTCGAGGTAGCGGCGCGGGTTGGTCAGCAGTTGGTCGGGCAGGCGCGCCTCGTCGAGCGTGTGGACGGGCAGGTCCCCCGGCGTCTGCGGCGCGATGCGGTCGCGGATGCGCTGAGCATCGAAGGCCGCGATCAGCAGCGTACGCGCCTGCGTGCGCGGCAGGTCCGTGAGTGGCAGCGTTGGCTGGCCGCCGCGCGTCTGGCCGAGATGGTCCACGTCGCTGACATAGACCTCGGTTGGGCGCGGCAGGCCGGGATTGAGCGCGAGAAGCGCATCAGTCATGCCGTCCGGATCGTAGATCGCGACCGGGCCATCCTTGAGGTGTCCGGCGAGGCGCGCCATGCCCTCGGCCGCAAGTGGGTGCGCGAGCGCCTTGTAGAGCACGTTGCCGCCGGCACGCGCATCGAAGGTCTGGATGGGCAGCATGATGCCTCCTAGAGACCGAGCAAGCGGCGCAGGGCGTCGCCGGCCTCGGGCGTGTCGTCGAGGGGTGCGGTGGGCCACATATCCAGGCGCCCCTGGAAGTCGCGCACCCGCCCGTCCTGGGCGAGCAGCCGGTTGAACAGCGCAATGCGCCGCGAGCGGCCCGGCAGCCGCGCGAGCAGCACGGGCGCGCTCGTCGCGCAGGCCTCCGACACCATGGAGACGGAATTCCTCCGTGACGACGATGGCGTCGGCGAGGGCGAGCAGGCCGAAATAGGGGTTTTCCCCGTGCCCGTCCCAGAGCCAGGCGCCGAGCGGCTCCAACGCCGCCCGCAGTGCTGCGAGGGCGGCGGGCGAGGTGCGGCGCGAGGGGGTTAGCGCGAGGCCGACCCGGTCCTCCCGCATCATCCGGGCGAGCTCAGCCCCGAGCGCCTCGGCGACGGGCACGTCGAACCGGTAGCGCCCGTTGCTGCCGCCGACAAGCACGGCGACGAGCGGCCGTGGCAGATGCACGAGTTGCGGCTCCCACGTAGCAGCCGCCTGGGCGAGCCGCGCGGGCGTCACCCGGTGCAGCGCCGTGCGCGTCACGACTACGTTGCGCCCAGTGAGTTCATCATGGCGGTTGACGACGATCAGGTCGAAGCGTGCCGGATCCATGCGCGGGTGCTGAACCTGCACCGCTGGACGGCCGGGTCGGCGGAGCGCGGCGGCGACTCGGGCCGCGACCCCACCGGCCCCGATCACGACGCCATCCCCGAGGGATGGCAGGCGCACGGCGCGGAGTGGCGCGGGCCAGGTCCGTGCTGCCATCCAGCGCCAGGGCGCGCGCGGATGCAGCGCGTGGACTACCGGCTGTAGCCCGGCGGCCTCGGCGAGGCCGAGCGCCTGCGTTTGCAGGCCGGCGAGCGGCTCGGAGAGAATGTCGGCGGAGGGCATACGGTGCTTGCTACCCGATCTCTGCGGCGGGTCAACGGGGAGCAGTGTCTCGGGCTAATTGGCAGTTCAGCGCTGGGTCATCTGCGGCCTACGGCCGAGACAAGATGGCTCGCCGGCTCATGGATATTGCTGCCGCGCATGAATGACCGCCAGCACGTCGATGGCGTCGCTGCCGACCCGATAGACGAGGATATAGTTGGGATGGACCACGGCCTCGCGGGTTCGCGGCACCCGACCCGGTCGGTAGAGATAGGGATGGTTTGGGAGTTGCTCTGCCGTATGCTCGATTGCGTCCTGCAACCGCTCGGCCGCGAAGAGATTGCGGTCCGCAATGTAGCCGACGATTCGTTCGAGATCGGCGAGGGCCTCAGCGCCCCAGACCAGGCGCAACATGCCGCTTACTCTCGATCAGCTCTCGCGTCTTCGCCATGGCCTCATCGTGAGGAATCTTCCGCCTCTCATCCTCTAAGGCAGCCTGAATCTTGGCGCGGAACCAACGGTCGTAAGCCTCGGCCTCCTCGGTCGTGGCAAATTCGGATTCGATGGGCGAGAGCGCGGGCATGGCCGAATTCTACCACGAGACTTTCCCAAAAGGACTCCCTAATCTGCGGCGTGTGGGTCCGCTCTGGGCCCGGAGGCGGACATCATGCCTGCAATCGCTGCCGATTCGGTTTCAGCCCACGTCCGGCCCTTGTGGACGCCAGCGGCGCCGTAACAGGTTGACCAGTTTGCGGTCAGTCACCGTATTCGCTGCGCAGGAATTGGAGATAACCATCCGCACTCGCAATGTGAATACGTTCGGTCCGACGAGACTGCCGGCATAGCAGGTCCACCAGCAGCTGATGCGGCCTATGTTTTACACGCCGCAAGTACGCCCTGTCCCGTTCCCAGCATTCATCACGAGCGTTTACCAATCGCAACGAATAGGCGCCATCGCGTGCCGCTTGATCCCGCAGGCGTGTGGCCGAGAGGGTTCGCGCTCTCATACGATTGCTCTGCTGCCCGACGGTGTGCCCGGCCTGCACGGAAGGGTTGATTTCGACCGCGCGCATCACTATACATCCTCTTGCGCGGCTTGACGTGTTCCTTGCGCTGCTTTCTCCGCGGGCGGTCCCACCTCGATCCCTAGCGCCAGTGCGTGGTCCTGTTGACCGCGCTGCGCCCTTGCGTGGGCGCCTCACGAAAGATCATACCGTTTCCATGAACACCACCTTCGAGAGCCTCGGGCTCGCGGCACCCTTGCTGCGCGCTCTCACTGCGGCCGGCTACGCCGAGCCGACCCCTATCCAGGCCCAAGCCATTCCCCCTGCCCTCGCAGGGCGCGACGTTCAGGGCATCGCCCAGACGGGCACGGGCAAGACGGCCGCCTTCGCGCTGCCGATCCTGCAACGTCTTCTCGCTGACAAACGCCGGGCGCCGTCACGCGGCTGCCGCGTGCTCGTGCTCTCGCCGACGCGCGAGCTGGCGAGTCAGATCGCGGAGAGCTTCGTCACCTACGCCCGCGGCACCGGGATTCGCGTCGCCGTGATGTTCGGCGGCACGCCCAAGGGCCGGCAGGCCCGCGCGGTCGCGGGCGGCGTGGACGTTCTCGTCGCCTGCCCAGGGCGCCTGCTCGATCATATGGGTGACGGCGCCGTGCGGCTCGATGCGGTCGAGGTCCTGGTCCTCGACGAGGCCGACCATATGCTCGACCTCGGCTTCATCATCCCGATCCGCCGCATCGTCGCCCAGATCCCGGCTCAGCGGCAGACCATGTTCTTCTCCGCGACCATGCCGCCCGAGATCTCCAAGCTCGCGGGCGTCATGCTGCGCGACCCGGCGCACGTCGCCGTCACCCCGGTCGCCACGACGGTGGACAAGGTTGACCAGCGCGTGATCTTCGTGGACGCGGCGCGCAAGCGGCAGGTGCTCGCCGACCTGCTGCGTGACGATGACATGAGCCGCACGCTCGTGTTCACCCGCACCAAGCACGGGGCGGACCGCGTCACCGAGCACCTGGAGCGCGCCGGGCAGGCTGTCGCCGCGATCCACGGCAATAAGAGCCAGGGCCAGCGTGAGCGCGCGCTCGCCATGTTCAAGGCGGGACAGGTCCGCGTCCTGGTCGCGACTGACATCGCGGCGCGCGGCATAGACGTGGACGGCGTCACGCACGTCGTGAACTTCGACCTGCCGAACGTCCCGGAGTCCTACGTCCACCGCATCGGGCGGACGGCACGCGCCGGGCGCGCGGGCGTGGCGATCTCGCTCTGCGACCCGAGCGAGCGCCCGCATCTCCGCGGCATCGAGAAGCTCATCCGCACCCGGCTGCCCGTCGAGCAGCCGAGCCGGCTGGCTGCGTAGTCAAGGCGAGTTCGAGCGCCCAGGATCGGGGCGCTCGAACTTCTACGACCGGACGGGCACGCCGTGCACTCACCTTCGCCTCGCGGACAACGCCCCGGTCAGGCGTTGTCCCGTCGCCACAGCAGATTCGCGAACGTGTAACGCAGGCCAAAGCGTTCCCAGCAAACCGCTTTCTCGACACAGCTGAGATTGCTCGAACCAACCAGCCGCAAGCCAGCGGCGTCCGCGATGGCCATCGCCGCCTCTAGATCCGCGCGTGTGAAGATATGGATCGGCACGCCATACGCGTGCAGGCCAGTGGTGTCGATTGGCGTTTCCCAGTAATCACAGGAGACGAAAAGGTGGCCACCGGGCCGCAGCAGCCGAGCCTGCTCCCGAAAGAACGCTGGCAGGTCCACGCCATGCTCCACCACGCTCAAGCAGGCCACGAACCCGAACCACGCATCGGGTAGATCGGATCCCGTCACGTCGCCAGGTCTATAGCGGATCCTGTCCACGACCTCCGGGGCCGTGAAGGCGGTGTTGATGCCTGTCAGGTGGGTGAAGCCGAGGCGGCGCAGGCCGGGCAAGAAGGTGGAGTACCGCTCCGCCCCGGCATCGAGCACAGGCATGTCGCGCGGCGTGGTCGTGACGGCGTGAAGCGTGGCGAGGAACCCGTCCCAGCATTTGGGGCGGTCCGGATGGGGCGGCAGCCCGGCCGAGGCCATCTCTTGCGCGGCCCGCTCGATATCCGTGGCGCCTCGCAACGCAGCGTTGGTTTGTTCCTTGGCCCAACGCAGCGTTGCCGGTCCCGGCGACCAAGCAGCCGGGCGTGCATACTCCGCGGCCAATCTCGTGCCATGCCGCGCGTCGTAGAGCGCGAGCGCGCGCTCGGCGACCGTGTGCATGCCATAGATGCCGCTCGCCAGGATGGCCTGCACGAGCAGCGCCCGATCCGTGGCACGTGCTTCCTCGGCGAAGAACACGGCATCGGCCCACATCAGCCGGTCGCCGCCTTGAGCGCCTGAGGGCGTCACGGCAGCGCGCATAGCTGGGGCATGGAGGCGCATCAGTCCGAAGCCGCTCGCGCGCAGGTGCGTATCCACGTCGGCGAAGAGCGGCTGTCCCTGGCGGAAGGGTGCGAAGGCGGTCTCAGCCTGAACCACCGCGGTGCGCGACAACACGTCAGCGGCACCGCGCAGCGCCATCAGCTCGGCGCCTTCGATGTCGAGCTTGAGGAAGTCAACGGCCTCGATGTCTCTCAACAGGTGATCGAGCGGCACGGTTGCGACCTCTTCCCCAGGCTGGTCGTGGAGGTTCGCTAGGCTGGCGACCGCACCGCAAGCGTTGCGGTCGAGCGGGAACAGAGATGAGGACGCAGCCGTGCTGGCGTTGTGGAAGCGATGCACGCCGCCATCGCCGATGAACGACTCCAAGATCAGGCTGTCGCCGCCGTCCACGGCGCGGCGGGCGGCAGCGTGATTGGACTGCGGCTCGAAGCCGATCACGCGCAGCGGCACGCCCAATCGGCGCAGCGGCCCATAGACGTGGTCCTCGTTGGCCAGAGCCTGTGCACCAACGTCCACCACGATCAGCGGGCCGCCGAGTTGCGCGACGGCACCAGCGAGGCAACGGGGACGATTTGGGATCGCGTTCATTCAAGCACTCCCTGCTGTTGGTCCTGATGGGTGCGCGCGCATGATCGTGCGCCTCAGGCGGCGCGCTGGGCCGGCAGTGCGCCGGCAACGGCGGTGGCCAGCGCCGCCGCCAACCTGGCGAAGTCGCGTCCCGCGACGGCGGCGCGGGATGCGGCCCGCATGTGGCCGCGCAGCGCAGGCAGATCGTCGGCGGCTCGCCAGAGCGTTGCAGCCAAGGCGGCGTCGCTGCCCGCGGCGTAGAGGTAGCCGCTGTCGCCGTCCGTCACCTCCTCCAGCATAGCTGGGAGATCGGGCACGATGACGGGCCGGCCGAAGCCCTGCGCCAAGGCCAAGGCGCCCGACGTGAGGATGGCTTCGTACGGCAGTACCACGCAGTCAGCGGCGCGCATGACATACTGCACTTCCGCGTCCGCGATCTGCCGGGGGAGCAGACGCAGCGCGGGAGTCGGTGCGAGGACGCGCGCCGTGCACGGTTCGGGGCACCGGCCCGCCAGTACCAGCCGGGTGCCTGGGAAAGTGGCGTGCGCCAAGTCGAACGCGCGCATCAGGCGAGGCAGGCCCTTGTAGCCGCGCATCGCACCGAAGAAGGTGAACACCACGTCCTCGTCGTCAAGTCCGAGATATCGGCGGGCGGCGTGATCAGTGATGTCGTCGGGGTAAGTTTCAGCGTAGCTGGGGTGACGCGACACCATGATGGAGTCCGCCGGAGCGCCCAGCATCACGGCGTGTGCCGCACCTGCATGATTGTGCGCGTGCACCAAATCCGCACGCTGCGCCAAGCCCCGCTGCATGGCCGTGTTGACGGCTGGAAAACGTTCCTCGTGCGGCGACGCGTTGTGGAGGGTCCAGACCAGAAGGCCGCCTGCGGCGCGGAAGACGTCGAGCGCGCGCAGGAAATCCTCGGCCAGTGCTAAGGCTCCTGCCTCGTGCGCAGCAGCGACATAGGCAGGCTGCTCCCAATGAAGGTGGAACACGGCCGGGGCCGTTCGCGCTGCCAGGATGGCTGCCGCGATGTCGCCCGGCCGCACCGCCCAGCCGTGCGGCGCTAGGGTCTCGGCCAGGCGTGCTTGATATGGGCTGCCAGCCGTGAAGTCCGGAAAGAAAGTCCAGGAACGCGGCATCTGCTGCATGAGGGGATCATGCCGCCGTGTCCTTAAGCGTGCGTTAAAACCGGAACGCGCCGCAACGGGGCGAAGCGCCTAGAAATCCGTGCAGCGGCCCTTCTGCTCCCAATCCCCGAAGCGGGTTGGCTCCGGGCCCTTCGGACCGCCGCGTTCGGGCGGCAGCTTGGGATCGTGCGGACGGGACGCTTCCGGCGTGCGCTCACGATCGTGGACCTCCAAATGGTCGGAGGCCGTCGGCGTCGTCCCGCTCATCATGCAGGAACCGGCAGCGCAGCCGGGACGTGGATGCCGCACTCCGTCTTGGGGCGGTGCCGCCACCGTCCGGCGCGCTGGTCTTCGCCGGGCGCAGTGCGGTCCGTGCAGGGGACGCAACCGATCGAGCGATATCCTTCGGCTTCCAGCGGATGCCGCGGCAGCCCACGCGCCGCGAACTGCGTCTCGATGCGCTCGCGCGTCCAGCGGGCCAGGGGGTTGACCTTCACCCGCCCGTCCGTATCCACCTCGATCATCGGCAACTCCCCTCGCTGCCCGCCCTGGAAACGCTTGCGCCCGGTGATCCAGGCCGCGAACGGCTCCAGGCCGCGGGCCAGCGGCGCCACCTTGCGCAGCGCGCAGCAGCGGTCGGGGTCGAAATACCAGAGCTGCCTGTCCGGATCCTCGGCCGCGAGCCGCACCGGCTCTGGCTCCAGCACGCGCAGATCGGTCAGGCCGAGCTTCGCCTCCAGCTCCCGCCAGTAGCGCCGGGTCTCCTCGAAGAGCTGCCCGGTGTCCAGGACGAGGACGGGCGTCGCCGGGTCAACCTGCGCCACGAGGTCGAGCAGGACGGCCGAACTCCGTACCGAACGAGGAGACGAGCGCGATGCGCCCGCGGAAAACCTCCTCGATCACCGGCCGCAGCAGGTCCAGCCCGTCGAGAGCGCCAAAGCGGCGTTGCAGGGCCTCGACGTCTGGCCGCTCGATTGTGGCGATCACGAGAGGATGCCCCGGCGGCGCAACGCCTCAACGACCTGGTCGGCCAACTCGGCCGGCTCTGTCTCGGCGGTGCGCAGGTGGAGCTCGGGTTGGAAAGGCGGCTCGTAGGGTGCGTCAAGGCCGGTGAAGTTCTGGATCAGCCCGGCGTCGGCCCTCTTGTAGAGACCCTTCGGATCACGCCGACGGCACTCATCGAGCGACGTATCCACGAACACTTCCACGAACTCGCCCACCTCCATCCGCGCCCGTGCCGCATCCCGCTCCGCCCGATAAGGAGAGATGAACGAGACGAGCACGATCAGCCCGGCGTCGGCGAACAGCGCCGCGACCTCCGAGACGCGCCGGATGTTTTCCACCCGGTCCGCCTCGCTGAAGCCGAGGTCCTGGTTCAGCCCGTGGCGCACATTGTCGCCGTCCAGCACGTAGGTGTGCCGGCCCATGGCGTGCAGCCGCTGCTCAACCAGGTTGGCGACCGTGGACTTCCCCGCGCCGGACAGGCCGGTGAACCACACGACGGCGGGCTTCTGCTCCTTCAGCGCCGCGCGGGCGGCCTTGTCCACGTCGAGGAGCTGCCAGGTCAGGTTGCTTCCCCGGCCAAGAGCTGCCTCGATCATGCCGACGCCGACGGTGGCGAAGCTCAGCCGGTCAATGACGATGAAGCCGCCAAGGTCGCGGCTGTCCCGATACGGCTCGAACGCGACTGGGGCGTCGAGCGCGACCTCGACTTCCGCCACATCGTTCAGCGCGAGCGTGTCCGCGGGAACTCGCTCGCGCGTGTTGACGTCCATGCGGTAGCGGATACCGGCGACGGCGCCCCCCACTGTTCGGCCGCTGCCGAGCTTCACCAAGTAGCCGCGCCCCGGCACGAGCGGCGCGTCGGCGAGCCAGACCATGTTGGCCCGGAAGCGGTCCGCGACGTGCACGGGCGCCTCCCCGGCAGCCAGCACGTCGCCGCGCGAGACATCCATCTCATCCTGCAGGACCAGCGTCACCGCCTCGCCCGCGCCAGCCTCGTCGAGGTCGCCGTCCATCGTTGCGATGCGGCGGACCTGCGTCGCGTGCGCGGCGCCGGCGACCACGACCGGGTCGCCAGGCCGAACGCGGCCGCTCGCGATAGTGCCCGCGAAGCCCCGGAAATCCCCGTCCGGCCGGTTCACCCACTGCACTCCCATGCGGAACGGCCGCGCGAGCGCCTCACCCTCTACGTCCAGCGTCTCCAGGTAGTCCATCAGGCTGGGACCGCCGTGCCACGGCATGTTCGGGCTGCGCTCGGTCACGTTGTCGCCGCGCTTGGCGCAGAGCGGGATCGCGACGAGCGTCCGGAAGCCGAGCCCGGCCACCGCTGCCTCGTACTCGACGCGGATCGCCTCGAAGCGCGCCTGGTCGAAGCCCACCAGGTCCATCTTGTTCACCGCCAGCACCACGTGGCGGATGCCCATGAGGCTCGCGATGAAGGAGTGGCGCCGGGTCTGCGTCAACACGCCGTGGCGCGCGTCCACCAGCACCACGGCCACATCGGCCGTGGACGCGCCGGTCGCCATGTTGCGCGTGTATTGCTCGTGGCCGGGGCAGTCGGCGACGATGAAGCGGCGATGATCCGTGGCGAAGAAGCGGTAGGCAACGTCTATGGTGATGCCCTGCTCGCGCTCCGCCTCCAGCCCGTCCACCAGCAGCGCGAGGTCGAGGTCGTCTCCGGTGGTGCCGTGGTTGCGCGTGTCATGGCGAAGCTGGGCGAGCTGGTCCTCCTGGATCACCTTCGCGTCGTGGAGCAGCCGCCCGATGAGGGTGGACTTGCCATCGTCCACGCTGCCGCAGGTCAGGAACCGCAACACGCCCATCGGTTGCCTGGGCTGATGCACCTCCTCGCTGACGGCGAGCGCTGGTGCGAGAGCCGCGCCCATCAGAAATACCCTTCCTTCTTCTTGCGTTCCATCGAGGACGACGCATCGCGGTCTATCAGCCGGTCGCCGCGCTCGGAGGTGCGGGCCGCGAGCGTCTCCGCCACGATCTCGGGCAGGGTGCGCGCCTCGGACTCGACCGCGCCAGTGAGCGGGTAGCAGCCGAGCGAGCGGAAGCGGACCATCCGCTGCTCGGGCACCTCGCCCGGCTCCAGGCGCATCCGCTCGTCGTCCACCATGATGAGGCTGCCGCCGCGCTCCACCACGGGGCGCGACGCGGCGAGATACAGCGGCACCACGGGGATGCTCTCGCCCATGATGTATTGCCAGATGTCCAGCTCGGTCCAGTTGGAGAGCGGGAAGACGCGCACGCTCTCCCCCGCGCTCACGCGGCTGTTGTAGAGGTGCCAGAACTCCGGCCGCTGGTTCTTCGGATCCCATCCCTGGGCCGCGGTGCGGACGGAGAAGACGCGCTCCTTGGCGCGGGACCGCTCCTCGTCGCGCCGGGCGCCGCCGAAGGCCGCATCGTAGCCGCCCTGGGCGAGAGCCTGCTTCAGCGCCACGGTCTTCATAGCGTGCGTGTAGTAGGAGCCGTGGTCGAACGGGTTGACGCCCGCGGCTCGTGCCTCCTCGTTCGTGTGCGCGATGAGGTTCAGGCCGAGCTGGCGCACGGTCTCGTCGCGGAAGGAAATCATCTCCCGGAACTTCCACTTGGTGTCCACGTGCAGCAGCGGCACAGGCGGCTTCGCCGGGTAGAACGCCTTCATCATCAGGTGCAGCAGTACCGACGAATCCTTGCCGATCGAATAAAGGAACACCGGGTTCCGGCACTCCGCGACGGTCTCGCGGATGATATGGATGCTCTCGGCCTCGAGGGCACGCAGGTGGGGAATGCGATTGCTCATCGTCAACGCCTCTATGCCCCAACCCGGACCGGCCCGGTGGAGCTTGGGCCTATAGGAACGCGCGCGCCTCCCGCACCGCAACACGACGGGAAAAATAAGAAACTCGTTCTACGGATGCGGCCCGGAGCAGATGCGGCCTGCTCCGGCTTGGCTCTTCGACGCGTGCCCACGCCTACGGCCCTGCCGTCCGGCGCAGGAACATGCCAAAGGCGCGCGGGCCGTCGCCGACCTCGATCTCGCGCTGGACGGCCAGGCGCTCCGAGTTCGATCACGCTCACCGTGTTCGACTCCCAGTTCACCACATAGACATGGCTCCCGTCCGCGCTCGCCTCGATCCCGTCCGGGTAGTCGCCGACAGGGATGGCCTTGAGCGGTTCCAGCGTGTCGAGGCGGAACACCGTGACCTTGCCGGCATACTGGTCGGTGACGAAGCCGAGGCCGCGAGCGAGCGCCACGACGTAGGGGCGCTTGCCGACCCGCACCGTGCCGACGAGGCGATGCTCCGTGAGGTCAACGACGCTGACATCGTCCGACTCCACGTTCGCCGCGTAGGCGCGGCGTCCTTTCGCGTCCACGATGACGCCGAATGGATGGGCGCCCACCTTGATAGTGGCGATGCGAGCGAGGGTTGCAGTATCCAAGAGTGCGACTTGGTTGTCGTCCCGCTCGGTCACGATGAGCGTGTTGCCATCCGGCGTGACCGCGAGCCCAGACGGCACGTTCCCGACTGACACCGTTGCGGTGATGCTGCCCGACACTGGGTCCACGACTTGGACCCGATTACCGAACGAATCCGCGACATAGACTGGGCTGCCGCTCGGATGGACGGCGACGCCGAGCGGCCCGCCGCCGAGGTCGATCCGGGCTACTTCCCGGCGCGCGGCCGCATCTATCACGGCCAGCGCCTTCCCGTCCGGGCAGGTCACGTAGGCGCGGCTGCCGTCCGGCGCCATCGCGATGCCTGCGGGCTTGCCGGCGACCGGGATGGTGGCCACGGCCTTCCCGGCGTCGAGATCCAGGACGGTGACGCTGTCAGCGACCTGGTTCGTGATGAACGCCTCCTCCGCCCTGGCGTGCCCCGCGGCGAGCAAGAGCCAGAGCGCGGCCACCGCCGGGAGGCGCATCACGCGGGCGACCCTAGCTCGATCCGCCGAACCGCTGCTTGAGCGCGTCCAGCCCGGCCTGATGGAACTCCGTGACGGCCTTGATCGCCGTCGCCTCATTCAGGTTGGGCGGAGGATCGCCGTTCGGATCGCCGCGGTAGAACGCGCCCTGCCACTCGATCTTGGACTTGTCCGGGCCTTCCGGGACCACCTTGAGCGTCGAGGAGTAGTTGGTCACCGGCAGGAGCTTCACGTCCACGTGGGGCAAGAAGACCGAGTAGCTGAACGTGTCTGCATCGTATCGCGTCAGCTCCTCGTTCAGCACGCCGCCGTCCTTGAGCGTGATGGCCCGCTTGGCGGCGTCCGGCTCGTTGCCACCCGTGCCTTCGGTCTTCTCGACCCCTGGATACCAGCTCATGTCCTGGAAATTGCCGATGACGCTCCAGACCTTCGCCGCGGGTGCGTTGACCTCGACCGACTGCGTGGTCTTCTGGCGCGTCGGCCCGTGCGCGTCCGCAGTTCCAGCCACGCAGACCGCGAGCGCAGCCGTCAATGATAGCAGTGTCCCTCGCATCAATTCTTCCCCACAAGCGATTGCATTTGCGGCAAATCAACCCCCGGCGCTCGCGAGGCGCTGCTCGGCGTAGCTGCGCCAGGGCGCGTCCGCCGGGGCTTCCGCCAGCGCCCGGCGGAACAGCGCGGCGGCTTCCGGCGTGACCTTGCCAGCGACGGCGGAGAGCGCGTCGGCCGTGCGTGCGGCGAGCATCGGATCGAAGCTCGCGTCGAGCGCGGTCTGCCAGGCGGCGGCGGCGGCGGCCAGGTCGCCCCGGCCTACCTCCAGCTCGCCGAGCATGACATAGCCGCGGCGTGCCATGTCGCTCTTGGGGTCGAGGGTCTTGAGACGGTCGCGGAGCTGATCGGCCAGCACCGTTGCGCGCTCCGCCTCCTGCTTCTGGGCCGCGACCAGTTCAGCGTGCGGGACGGACGGCATGCCGGGCTTGCCACCGACCAGGTAGAGCAGCAGCGCCAACGCCGGAGCGAGACCGAGCGTCGCGGCGAGCGCCGTGCCGCCGCCGCTGGCAACCTCCGGCTCGGCGCCTTCCGCGGCGCGCAGCATCCGCCGCTGCACCTCAAGTGCTGCGCCTGCATGCTCCGCAGGGGCGAGCCGTCCTTCCGCGAGATCCCGCTCCAAGTCGGCGAGCTGTGCCCGGTGCAGCGCGAGCGCGGACTCGCGCCGGCCGCGCGCCCGACCCGGCCGCCAGAACAGGAACGCGGCGGGTGCGAGGCACACCGCCGCGAGCAGCAGCATGGGCAGGTAGGTCATAACTCAGCCAAGCGCCGCCGCTCCTCATCCGTCAGCGGCGCGGGCGCGGTGGCCTGGCGACGCCGGGTCGCGACGACCGCGGCGGCACCCACGGCGAGGGCAAGGACCGGCGATCCCCAGAGGAGAAGGGTCTGCGCGTCGAAGGGTGGCTTGAGGCGCACGAAATCGCCGTAGCGGGCGACCATCCAGGCGACGACCTGCTGGTTGCTGTCGCCCGCGGCGACGCGCTGGCGCACGATCTTGCGCAGGTCGCGGGCGAGGTCGGCGCCGCTGTCCTCGATGCTCTCGTTCTGGCAGACGAGGCAGCGCAGCTCCTGGCCGATGGCCTCGGCGCGGGTCTCCTGCGCCGGGTTGGGCAGCATCTCGCGCGGGCTATCCACGGCGAGCGCCGGGACCCCAAGGGCAAATGGGAACGCGAGCAGCAGCAGGGCGAGGACGAGGCCCTTCATGCCCAGCGCTCTCATGCAAGGCGGCGCAGCATGGGGCGGAGTTGCCCGGCGGCGATCTCGGCCGTGATCGGGCCGACGAACTTGTGGCGGATGATCCCCTCCCCATCCACCACGTAAGTCTCCGGCACGCCATAGACGCCCCAGTTGATGGCGGTCAGCCCGTCCGCGTCGCGGGCGACACGGGCGTAGGGGTTGCCGTGCTCGGCGAGGAACTGCGCGGTCGCAGGCTCAGGGTCCTTGTAGGCGATGGCCCAGATCGGCACGCCGTCGCTGGCGAGGTTGGCGAGTTCGGGATGCTCGGCGAGGCAGGGCACGCACCAACTCGCGAAGAAGTTGACCAGCACCGGGCGGCGCAGCGCGAGGATGTCGGCGCGCCCGAAGCCGGGGCTGGGCGGCTGTCCCGGCAGCTGGAAGTCCGGCACCGGCCGGTTCAGCAGCGGGCTCTCGACGAGGTGCGGGTCGAACGTGCCCTGCCCCATCCGCCCAAGCACGGCCCAGAACCCGGCGCCCGCGACCGCAGCAGCGCCCAGCGGGCCGAGCAGGAGCAGGCGGCGCCGATCCATCACCCGCAGCCCCTCATTCGGCCGGCACGATCGCCGGTGCTCGCGCCCGGCGCGGCGCGCCCACGCGGGTCCGGCGATCGAGCAGGGACAGCCCGCCGCCTATCGCCATCACGAGGCCGCCCAGCCAAATCCAGGGTGCGAGAAAGTTATAGTGCAGCCGCATCACGACCCCCCCGCCCTGCTCCTCGCCCATCGCGGCATAGAGGTCGGCGAGGCCGTTCGTGTGGATGGCCACGTCGGTCGTCGTGGTCTGCTGGACGGGGAAGGTGCGCCGCCCTGGGTGCATCACCACGACCGTGCGGCCGTCCTGGCTGACCCGCAACGTCGCGACACGTGCCGCGTAGTTCGATCCTTCCTCGTCGCCCAGCCCCTCCAGCGTCCAGGTGTAGCCGGCCATCTCCGCCGATTGCCCAGGGTGCAGCACGACGATGCGTTGGCTGGCGAGCGACATTCCGGAGATGCCCGCGATGGTGACGCCAAGCCCAGCGTGCCCGAGCGTCGCCCCCCAGGTCGCGAGCCGGAGGCCGCGCAGCCGGGCGAGACTCGCGCCGGCCGATACACGGAACAGGCGCGAGCGCTCCACGACCTCGGCGAAGGCGCCCACGATCAGCCAAGCGGCAAGCGCGAAGCCTAGCGCGGGCAGCGCCTCGGCCCGCAGCGCCGCGATCATGCCCACGACGAGCGCCACGACCGCCGCCCACCAGAGTCGAGTCAGCGCCGGGGCGAGTTGCGCACGCTTCCAGGGCAGCAAGGGAGCCACCGTCATCGCGAGCAGGAGCGGCACGGCGAGCGGGATCACGGCCAGGTGGAAGAACGGCGGCCCGACGCTGATCTGCGCCCCGAGCACCATCTGCGCGAACACCGGGTAGGTCGTGCCCGTGAACACCACGGCGGCGATGCTGCACAGCAGGATGTTGTTGAGCACGAGCGCGCCCTCGCGCGACACGGGCGCGAAGGTGCCGCCGACCGAGAGCAGCGGCGCGCGGAACGCGAAGAGCAGCAGGCTGCCGCCAATGATGAAGCCGAGGAGGCCGAGGATGAACACGCCGCGCGCCGGGTCGGAGGCGAAGGAGTGGACCGAGTTGAGGATGCCCGAGCGCACCATGAACGTGCCGCTGAGCGAGAGCGCGAACGTGCCGATGGCGAGCAGCACCGTCCAGATGCGCAAACCTTCCCGCTTCTCGACGACGACCGCGGAGTGCAGCAGCGCGGTGCCTGTCAGCCAGGGCAGCAGCGAGGCGTTCTCCACCGGGTCCCAGAACCAGTATCCGCCCCAGCCCAACTCGTAATACGCCCACCAGGAGCCGAGCGCGATGCCACAGGTGAGGAAGCACCAGGAGAGCAGCGTCCACGGCCGCACCCAGCGGCCCCAGGCGGCATCAACCCGGCCCTCGATCAGCGCCGCCACCGCGAACGCGAACGGCACGGCGAAGCCGACATAGCCGGCGTAGAGGATGGGCGGGTGGAAAGCGAGGCCGGGGTCCTGCAGGAGCGGATTCATGTTCCGCCCGTCCATCGGCGGCGGCCACATCCGGTCGAACGGGTCGCTCGTCAGCAGCGCGAACAGCAGGAACCCGCATGAGGTCCCGCCGAGCACGGCAAGCACCCGCGCCCTGAGCGCTGATGGCAGGCCCCTGCCGCCGATCGCGACGGCGCCGCCGCAGAGTGCCAGCACGAGGCCCCAGAGCAGGATGCTGCCCTCGTGGTTCCCCCAAGTGCCCGTGATCTTGTAGATCAGCGGCTCCAGGCTGTTGCTGTTGTTGGCGATGTTGGCGACCGTGAAGTCGTCCGTGACGGCGGACCAGACAAGGCAGCCCGCGGCGCCGGCCAGGGCCAGGAGCTGGCCGAGTGCCAACGCCGGCCCCGTTGCCATCAGCCGGGTATCCCCGCGCTGCGCGCCCCAGAGCGGCAGGATCGCCTGGACGAGCGCGAGCACGCAGCCGAGGGCGAGGGCGAAGCGGCCGAGTTCAGGGATCATCCGCCACGCTCCGGCTTGAGGGCACTACTGGTCGTCCCAATGGTCGTCCACGTCGCGGCGGGCGGCGGCGAGCCTTGCTCGGGCCGCCACAGGCCCTTCTTCTTGAGCGCCTCGGCCACGTCCCGCGGCATGTAGGTTGCGTCGTGCTTGGCGAGCACCTCGCTCGCCCGGAACGTGCCGTCGGGTTCCATCGCGCCGAGCGTGACCACGCCCTGCCCTTCCCGGAACAGGTCCGGCAGCACGCCGCGGAACGCGACGGTCACGTTTCCCTTGCCGTCCGTGACCCGGAACCGGGTGAGCGGTGAGGTGCCGTCTTCGCCGCGCTGCACGCTGCCCGCCTCGACAAGGCCGCCGAGCCGCACCTGCTGGCCCGGCGCCGCGCGCGCGGCGAGGTCGGATGGCGTGACGAAGAACGTGATATCGCTGCGCAGCGCGGTGAGCGCGAGGCCCGTCGCCGAGCCGAGCCCGGCGAGGCAGGCCAGGATTGCCACCATCCGCCGCCGCTTGCGCGTCATGCTGCCTGCCTCCCCCGCCCTTGCGGCTCCAGCACCGCCAGCCGCCGCCGCGCCCGACGCAGGCGCAGCGCGGCCTGCAACGCGAACCCGGCCGGGACGAGGACGCCGAGCGCGTAGGCGGGCAGGACGAAGATCGCGTGGTTCATGCCGCCTCCGCCCGCACGGCCAGCAGTGCCCGCGCCCGCCGCTCCAGCACCGCCGCCCGCAGGCGCGCAATCACCAGCGCCGCGAAGGTCAGCGTGTAGCCGAGCGACGTGAGCAGGAGCGGCCACAACATGCTGGGCGCCATCGTCGGCGCCCCCGTGAGCGTGATGGTCGCCGGCTGGTGCAGGGTGTTCCACCAATCCACGCTGAACTTGATGATGGGTAGGTTGATGACACCCACGATCGCGAGCACCGCCGCCATGCGCTGCCCGCGCTGCGGGTCGTCGAAGGCGCGCAGCAGCGCCATGTGCCCGGCGTAGAGGAAGAACAGCACCAGCACCGAGGTCAGCCGCGCGTCCCACACCCACCAGGTGCCCCACGTCGGCTCACCCCAGAGCGATCCCGTGATCAGGCAGAGCGCCGTGAAGGCGGCGCCGACCGGGCTGATCTCGGCCGCCGCGAGGTCCGCGAGCGGATGCCGCCAGATGAGTGCTGCGGCGGAGCAGGCCGCGAGCGAGAAGTAGCCCGCGGAAGCGAGCCAGGCCGCGGGCACGTGGACGTAGAGGATGCGCACCGAGTCGCCCTGCTGCCAGTCGGCCGGGGAGAAGAACAGACCCCAGATGAGACCGGCCGCGGTCAGCAAGAGCGCGGGCCATGTGAGCCACGGCTGCACCCGCCCGGCAAGCCGCAGGAAACGGCCCGGGTTGGCGAAGCGGTGCAGGCCGCGCGGCGAGCGCGTCGGGAAGGCAGTTGCGTCCACACCGCACAAATAGCACGTCCCGTCCGTGTGGGAAGGCGCTCGAACGGTTGATTAAAAGCTCAGCCGGGAGGTGAGGATCCAAGCGTGGTTGTAGGTAGGCGTCAGCGGCGAGGCGCGGTAGTTCGGGGTGACGGCGCTCTGGTAGCCAACGCCAACCGTGAGCTTGAGGCGTTCCGTCAAGGAGAGCCGGCCGACGACGAGGCCGGGAGTGAGGAAGACTTGGTTCTTCCCGCCGCGCTGGCCGTCTGGATAATAGGTCCAATTGACTTCGAGCTGCGGCCAGAGGATTCCCAACGCGTGATATTGAAAGGCGATGTTGTTCACGATCTGCGTGCCGGTCTTGCCCTCGTAAGCTGTCGGGATGACGGCGCCCACCGTCCCTTGGATGTCGAAGGGACCCCAGCCCTTGCCGTAGCCGAGCGTCGGAAGCAGCGTCCAGGCGCGGTTGGTGAGAGCCGTGATGCCGACTGGCGCCTGGACCTGGAGCCAGGCCGAGAGGATGTAGTCCCCCTCGCTTGCCGGACTGCTGGCGAGCCGCTGCTTGAAGCGGAAGAATGGCCAGTCAGCGAAGCCCGTGAGCTGACCTTTTCCCGCGGCGTTGCTGCTGCGGATATCGTAGGGCACAGTAGCGATCTGCACCTCCTGGGTGCCGCTGATGATCAGGTCTAGGCCCTTGCCGCCGTCGAGGACGGTTGTGTCCGCACCGTTGCCGGCATGTTGGAACGCGGTGTCGAAGCGGAAGCGTTCCTCAAGCAGGGCCGTCGTCGTGACCACCGGGCTGCTCCACTCGGGTTGGCTGGCGCGGGCGGCCCTGACGTGATCGAACCAGTGGGCGAAATAGGCGGCGACACTTCCGTCATCTGGACCGACGGGTGCTACGGCCGCTGACGGCTGTGGAAGGGGTTGGCTCGCCTCGGCTGCCGTCTGGGGCAGGCTCAGGTCGAGACCATCGCCATAGGCCAGGTTGGGAGCCGAGAGGGCAGCGATGAGTCCCAGAGCTTTCGGAAGGACGGCCTGGTCCAGGTTGCCTCTGCTTTTTTCCATGCTCGACATCCCCTGTGCTCGATGCCCCGAGGACGCCTCAGGCTGCTCGGCGATTGAAACGCCGCTTATGCCGCACTGCAACACCGCAGTGGAAATAAGAACCCTGCTCTATGGATGCTGCCCGAAGGAGATGGGCATTCCTTCGGGAACGCCTTCCGAGCTCGCCCTTGTCTATCGTCCCGCCCGGCGCCTCAACTCGCCCGGCTCAGCGTGTAATCTGCTACCGCCCGCAACGCCCGCAGCGCCTCGCTCTCCGGGAACACGCCCAATGCGGCCTTCGCCTCCGCCACGAATCGCCCGGCGCGCTCCAGCGTCGTCCGGATCGCGCCACGGTCGGCGATCAGGGCCATCGCGCGCGCGAGGTCCTGCTCGTCCTGCTCGCTCGCCTCAATCGTGCGCTCCCAGAATGCGCGCTCGTCCTTGTCGCCCGCAGCGTAGGCGGCGAGGACGGGCAGCGTGATCTTGCCCTCGCGGAAGTCGTCGCCCACCGTCTTGCCCAGGGTTGCCTGGTCGGCCGCGTAGTCCAGCGCATCGTCCACGAGCTGGAAGGCCATGCCCAGGTTCGCGCCATAGTCGCGAAGCGCACGCGCCTCGGCCGCCGGGCGGTCGGCGATGACGGCGCCGACCTCGCACGCCGCCTCGAACAGCGCCGCCGTCTTGCCCCGGATCACGTCGAGATAGCGGCTCATGGGCGTGGACAGGTCGTTCTGCGTCTGTAGTTGCAGGACCTCGCCCTCGGCGATGGTCGCCGCGGCTTGGGAGAGGATCTCCAGGACGCGGAGGGAACCGTCCTCGACCATGAGCTGGAAGGCGCGGGCGAACAGGAAATCGCCGACCAGCACGCTCGCCTTGTTGCCGAACACGGCGTTGGCGCTCGCCAGGCCCCGGCGGAGATGGCTATCGTCCACCACGTCATCGTGCAGCAGGGTTGCGGTGTGGATGAACTCGACGCAGGCCGCGAGGCGGATGTGCCGCGGCCCCTCGTAGCCGCACAGGCGCGCGGCCGCCAGCGTGAGCAAGGGACGCAGCCGCTTGCCGCCGGCGGCGACCAGGTGCGCCGCGAGCTGCGGGATCAGCGCCACCGGGCTGTCCATGCGCGCGACGATCAGCTCGTTGCAGCGCGCGAGGTCCGGGCCGACGAGGGCGTCGAGGCGCGCGAGCGCGTCAGGCTCCCCGAGAGTGCCTGACGGCGGAGGAGCCACGGTGGGCGGCAGTGCTGGCAGGGCTGCGCCCACTCTGGTCTCCCGGCATGATCGCGCCCGGCTTGATCGCGCGCGGTGCATGGGCAGGATATCGGCCAGGGGAAACATGGGTCAACCGCATCTGCCCCAGAGAAGTGCCGATTGAGGCACGGTTAGAAGTGCCGTTCGAAACCTCGAAGCTGCCCCGAAGGAACCATGATGCGCACAGTCCTGGCCACGAACGATCCGATTCGGCTCAGCTTCCTGCGCTCCCTGCTGCGCGACGCGGGGATCACGGCGGTGCTCCTTGACGCGCACGTGAGCGCGGTCGAGGGCAGCATAGGCGCCATCCCGCGCCGTCTCGTCGTCGCCGAGCAGGACTGGCATCGCGCCCGGCGCGTGCTCACGGAGGCGGGCGAGTGGAGTTGACGGAGGGCGCGCTGCTCGCCGGACACGTCCGCTACTGGCAGCGGCGGGAGGGATATCGCACGGGGATCGAGCCGGTCCTGCTCGCTGCCGCCTGCCCGGCGCGACCGGGCGAGCGCGTGCTGGAGCTTGGCACGGGGGCCGGGGCGGCGCTGCTGTGCCTGGCAGCGCGGGTGCCGGGCGTGCGCGGAGTCGGCGTCGAGCTGGACCCCGCTATGGCCGCTCTCGCCCGGCGCAACCTGGCCGCGAACGGCGCGGAGGGCATTCTCGTCGTGGAAGCGGACGCGGCGGGGTTCGTGGCGGACGCGCCGTTCGACCACGCGATCAGCAACCCGCCTTGGCACGACGCCGCTTCGACGCCTTCCCCTGTTCCCGGTCGGCGCCGGGCGAAGCAGGCTGGGACCGGTCTCCTCGCGGCGTGGTGCAGTGCGACAGCGCGCGCCTTGCGGCCCGGCGGGACGCTCACGCTCGCTCTGCCGGCTGCGCTCGTAGGGGAGGCGTTCGCGGCGCTCGCGGGTGCCGGGTGGGGCGCTCCTGCGCTGTTTCCGCTGTGGCCGAGGGAAGGTCGGGCGGCGCGGCTCGTATTGCTGCAAGCCCGGCGAGGCGCCCGCGGCCCGGCCCGCGTGCTGCCCGGCGCCGTGTTGCACGCGGGCCAAGGCTGGTCGGCATGGGCGGATGGGGTGCTGCGGGGAGGGGCGGGGATCTCGATGGCTGAGGACATGCCTGGCGCCGTGCCCCCTTCCGTCGTGCATGGCCTGCCTCTACGATGCCTGGACACAAAGGAGGGAACCATGGTCGTCGTGTCAGTGCTGTATCCGGCCAGTGGCGGGGAGACGTTCGACCACGCCTACTACATGGCCCATCACATGCCCCTCGTGCATAAGCGATGGGAGAGCATGGGCCTGCAAGGCGCCGAGGTGCTGCGCGGCATGCCGGGTCCGGACGGGGCGAAGCCGGCGTTCAACACCATGACGCTGTTGCGCTTCACTTCGATGGACGCCTTCAAGGCCGCCACCGACGCGCACGGGGCGGAGCTGTTCGGGGATATCCCGAATTTCACGAATGCGAAGCCGACGGTACAGTTCAATGAGGTCAGTTGAGGGGAGGACGGCCGCCGAGGTTCTGGGCGCGGTCTAGGAGCTGAAGGAACGGACACCATAAGCGATCAAGGGCGGGGGCGGCTCTGTCACGCTGGAGCGGCTGTTCCGGCTGTTGCAGGAGATTCAGGTCGAGCAGCGCGGGTAGCGGGTCGAACTGCGCGACACACGCTCCCTGTTGCTGGCCCAAGTGGAACAGGGACGGCGTTTGAAGCGGCGCCTGTCCGAACTGCGCGATGACTTGGAGCTGATGCTCAAGTCCGAGTTGATGGGGCGCTTGGGCTACCTTGAGGCACAGATCGGTCACCGCTTCGACGAACTATCGGACCGGATCAGTGAGCTGGAGGGGAACGGCGGACCCACCATGCACAAGCCCGGCTCGTGCTTCCCGAACGCAATGACCCCGACGAGTATTCTTGTCCTCCCGACTGCCTCATGCGAGCTTCCTTGACTGCCCTCCGTCAAGTCGTCTTGGTTTGCGCCCCATTGCTTCCGCCCTGCTACTTTCCCATGACTGCGCGACTACTCCGCCCGACTTTCCATAATTGATGTTCTGAACTTGGGCAGCTGTAGGCGCAAAGCTAAACTGTCTCCTGTTCGCAAAGCAGAAATGTCAGCCTGCCCCGGTTGCGATCTGACCGGGAGAGCGGGTTGTGGGCTGGGTGGTGATGAGCAAGCGCGACATACAGCGCATCGAGGTGCTGTCCGAAGTGGTGTCCGACCGACGCACGATCGCGGCAGCGGCATCGGTGCTGGCGATCACGCCGCGGCACGTCCATCGTCTGCTGCGGCGGCTTCAGGCCGGCGGTGGTGTGGCACTGGCGCACAAGGCCCGCGGCCGGCCGTCCAACAACCGGATCGCAGCCGGCGTGCGCGATTACGCGCTCGCCCTGGTGCGCGAGCGATACGCCGACTTCGGCCCGACCCTGGCCGCGGAGGTGCTGGCACAGCAGCACGGGCTGGAAGTGTCGCGCGAGACGTTGCGCAGCTGGATGGTGATGGCTGGCCTGTGGCTGTCGCGCAAGCAGCGCCGGCAGTTTCACCAGCCCCGGCTGCGCCGTGAGCAGCTCGGCGAGCTGGTGCAAATCGACGGCAGCGAGCACCGCTGGTTCGAGGAGCGTGGTGATCCTTGCACGCTGCTGGTGTTCATCGACGACGCCACGGGGCGGCTGATGCAACTCCACTTCGTCGCGAGCGAGAGCACGGTCGCCTACTTCGTGGCGCTGCGCGGCTACCTTGAGGCACACGGCCGTCCGGTCGCCTTCTACTCCGACAAGCACACCGTCTTCCGCGTGGCCAAGGCTGATGCAAAGGGCGGCCAAGGCATGACCCAGTTCGGCCGGGCGCTGGCGGAGCTGAACATCGACATCCTGTGCGCCGACACGCCGCAGGCGAAAGGCCGGGTCGAGCGCGTCAACCGCACGCTGCAGGATCGACTGGTCAAGGAGCTGCGCCTAGCCAATGTCGCCACGGTGGACGAGGCCAACGCTTTCCTGCCGAGCTTCATCGGGCGCTTCAACGCCCGCTTCGCTGTCTCTCCCGCTCGCCCAGATGATCTGCACCGGCCGCTGCACCTCTCGCCCGGCCGGCTCGGCGACATCCTGTGCCATCGCGAGTTGCGCCACGTGGGTCAGCAACTCACCCTGGCTTACGAGCGCAAGCTGTTCATCCTCACGCGCAACGACGTCACCGAGGCGATCGCCGGGGAGTATGTCGAGATCTACGATTACGCCGACGATCGGCTGGACATCCGCTGGCGGGGCCATTCCCTGCCCTACAGCGTGTTCGACAAGGGGCAGCGCGTTAGCCCGGGCGAGGTCGTCGAGAACAAGCGGCTGGGCGCGGCACTGGCCTTCGTCAAGGCGCAGCGGACCTCAAGCATCCGCCGCCGCGGATACGGACGAACAGCGAGGCCGGCGGCTACCAGGCCCGGCCGAAACGACGTGCCAGCCCGCTCAGCGCCGCTGCGCCTCCGGCTGCGCCGCGCTGAGCGGGCTGGCGGGACATTTCTACTTTGCACGCCAGCGGACATTTCTATCCGGTTGCAACAGGCAGCAGCGCCTCACACCGGACGGGGAGGAACATGCCGGGGCCGCCGCGAACGGGGCGCGTCCAGATCGTGACGCCGCGTCCACTTTTCCCTTGCTCACGATCCCGAGAGGACGCAGGGTGCACCGTGGTCGCACTTCCGTGAGACAAGGACAGATATCATCATGCGCAAACCGCTCCTCGCCGGCACCGCCACGATGTCGCTGGCCCTCGCCACCGCCCTCGCGGCGACCCCGACGCTGGCCGGCAGCGCGCAGGCCGCGGTCATCACCTTCGAGACCGCGCCCATAGGTGACTTCACCGGCCCGGTCACCGAGAACGGGTTCACCTACTCGCGCCTGTCCGGGGCGCTGTACGTGGACACCGCCGGCAATCCGGGAAAGGACATGGAGGGCCAGTCGGGTGCCTCGAATGGCGGCGGCGGCGTCCTCGATATCACCGCCGCCGGCGGCGGCCCGGCCGCCTTCACCTACTCCGGGCTCGACTACGCCGCCTTCGACAGCAGAGACATCGGGTCGCAAACCTTGACGGTAGCCGGGCTGCTGGGCGGCTCGACCGTGGGCACCGACACCTACACCTTGGCGAACACAAACGTCTCCATCCCGACATACCCCAACTGGACTTCGGAGCTCGCCTCCAACCTGTCCGGGAAGACGATAGACGACCTCCGCATCGCGCTGAACGGTAGTAACGACGTCATCCCTTCCAACTCTTTTTGGCAGGCGGTTGACAACGTCGTGCTGGCGCCGGCGTCCCCCGTCCCAGAGCCCGCATCCGTCCCAGAGCCTGCGTCCCTGGCCCTGCTCGGCACCGGCCTGCTCGGCCTCGGCCTGACCGCGCGCCGCCGTCGCGTCTGACCGCGAACGGCGGGCACCAAGCGCGCCGCCTCTGGGGCCCTCTGGGGCAGGTGAGTGGCTCCCCGCGATCTACCTTCCATACTGCCGGTTATGGGACCGGAGGTTTAAACCTTGTCCTCTGATCCTGCCGACCACATATCCCTGCAATTGCTTGACCACCGTTCCGGCCCTGCTACATGGCAACAGGACCGCCCGCCCTACCCTGCCGGCAACACCGCCCCATCCGGCTGCGCCGTCGTGAACACGCCTTCCGCGAACGCCTCTTCCCACGTCCCCCGCGTCGAAGCGCGGCTATACTCCGTCGAGCGGTTCTCGAAGAAGTTGGTGTGCTCGACGGCGTTCAGCATCTCGTCAAGCCAGGGCATCGGGTTCTGCTCCTCGTCGTAGAGCGGATCGAGGCCGAGCTGCGTCAGGCGGCGGTCGGCGATGTAGCGGATGTAGCGCTTGACCTCGGCAGCAGACAGACCCTCCACCGAGCCTAGTTCGAACGCCAGCTCGATGAAGGCGTCCTCGTGGCCGACGATGGTGGCGCAGATGTCCCTGATCTCCCGCTTGAGCGCGGGCGTCCAGATCTCCGGGTTCTCGGCGACGAAGGTGCGGAACAGGCGAATCACGCTGAGACAGTGCAGCGTCTCGTCGCGCACCGACCAGGACACGATCTGGCCCATGCCCTTCATCTTCCCGAAGCGCGGGAAGTTGAGCAGGATCGCGAACGAGGCGAAGAGCTGCAGGCCTTCCGTGAACGCACCGAAAGCCGCCAGGGTCTTGGCGATCTCGTGCCGGCTGTCCACGCGGAAAGTCTGCATGTAGTCGAACTTGTCCTTCATCTCCTTGTATTTGAGGAACGCCTGGTATTCGAGCTCCGGCATCCCGATGGTGTCGAGGAGATGGCTGTAGGCAGCGATGTGGATGGTCTCGGTGTTGCTGAACGCCGACAGCATCATGAGCACCTCAGTCGGCTTGAAGACCTGGCTGTAGTGTTTCATGTAGCAATTGTTCACCTCGACATCCGCCTGGGTGAAGAAGCGGAAGATCTGGGTGAGCAGGTTGCGCTCGCCCTCGCTGAGGTTGCGGTGCCAGTCCTTCACGTCGTCGGCGAGCGGCACCTCCTCGGGCAGCCAATGGACGCGCTGCTGCACGTGCCATGCCTCGTAGGCCCACGGGTAGCGAAAGGGCTTATAGACCGGGTTCTCGGTGAGTAGGTCCATCCGGCGCTCGACGCCGGGCGTGATCGTGCCGTCCATGGGATGCTTCTCCTCTGCTCGGCCGCCTATTGGCAGGCCAGGCATTCTTCGTAGTTGGTGGCCTGAGCAGGCTCGGCTACTTCGACGCGCTCGATCAGCGCCGGCGCTGCCTCAGTCGGCCGCACCGCCTTCTCGCTCACGTTATCAGCACGTTGGATGGAGAGGCTGCGGCAGTAGTAGAGCGACTTCAGGCCGCGCTTCCAGGCTAGGAAGTGGATCTGATGCAGGTCCCGCTTGTGCACGTTGGCCGGCAGGAACAGGTTGACCGACTGGCTCTGGCAGATGAACGACGTGCGGTCGGCCGCGTGCTCGACGACCCAGCGCTGGTCCAGTTCGAATGCCGTGCGGAACACTGCCTTCTCCTGATCGTCCAGGAAATCGAGGTGCTGCACGCTGCCCTTGGTCAAGGTGATCGAGGACCAGACCTCGTCCGTGTCCTGCCCCTTGCGCGCGAGCAGCCTCTGCAAATGCCGGTTGCGGACCGTGAAGCTGCCGGAGAGCGTCTTCTGCAGGAACACGTTCGCCGCGATCGGCTCGATCCCCGGACTCGTGCAACCCGCGATGATACTGATGCTGGCCGTCGGCGCGATGGCGATCTTATGGCTGAACCGCTCCTGCACCCCCCACTCAGCGGCGTCCGGGCACGGGCCGCGCTCGTCTGCGAGGACCCGGCTGGCCTCGTTTGCCTGCTCGCGAATATGCTTGAAAATCCGCTTGTTCCAGACCTTCGCGATGACGCTCTCGAAAGGGATGCCCTGGGCCTGCAGGAAGCTGTGAAAGCCCATGACGCCGAGGCCCACCGAGCGCTCGCGCATGGCGGCGTAGGTCGCCCGCTCCATGCCGGGCGCCGCATGGTCAATGAAGTCCTGCAGGACGTTGTCGAGGAAGCGCATCACGTCCTCGATGAAGAGGGGATGCGCGTTCCACTCGTTCCAGGTCTCAAGGTTAAGGCTACTCAGGCAGCAAACAGCGGTGCGCTCGCGGCCGTGCTGGTCGAGGCCGGTGGGGAGAGTGATTTCGCTGCACAGATTGCTTGTCTTCACCTCCAGGCCAGCGAGCTTCTGGTGCTCCGGCAACGCCCGGTTCACGTGGTCGCTGAACACGAGGTAAGGCTCGCCGGTCTCGATCCGCGCCGTGAGGATGCGGATCCACAGTGCGCGCGCCTGCACCTTGCGCACCACGCTGCCGTCCTTGGGCGAGAGCAGCGCCCACGGCTCGTCGGCCTCGACGGCGCGCATGAAGGCGTCCGGCACCAGCAGCCCATGGTGCAGGTTCAGCGCCTTGCGGTTCGGATCGCCCCCCGTGGGGCGGCGCATCTCGACGAACTCCTCGATCTCGGGATGCGAGATGGGCAGATACACGGCGGCCGAGCCGCGGCGCAGCGAGCCCTGGCTGATCGCCAGCGTCAGGCTGTCCATCACGCGGATGAACGGGATCACGCCCGAGGTCTTGCCGTTCTGGCCGACCTTCTCACCGATGGAGCGGAGATTACCCCAGTAGCTGCCGATACCGCCGCCGCGCGACGCCAGCCAGACATTCTCGTTCCAGAGATTGACGATGCCGTCGAGGCTGTCGCTCGCCTCGTTGAGGAAGCAGGAGATCGGCAGGCCGCGATTTGTGCCGCCATTGCTGAGCACCGGGGTGGCCGGCATGAACCAGAACTGGCTCATGTAGTCGTAGAGCCGCTGCGCGTGCCCGGCATCGTCGCCGTAGAAGCTCGCGACGCGGGCGAACAGGTCCTGATACCCTTCGCCCGGCATCAAATAGCGGTCGCCGAGCGTCGCCCGGCCGAAATCGGTCAGTAGCGCATCGCGTGCCGGCTCGACGTGGACTTGGTGACGGCCGCGAAGCTGCACGGCAGTGTCGAGGAGAGCCTTCTCTCCTCCAGGCATGAAGTTCATGGCGGCACCCCCGTCGCTGCTCGGATACGTTGACACTACATATCGTGCCGAAAACAGCGAATGCCACAAGCTCTAGTTCCCTCACCGGCGATTCGCGACTCGGCCCGACTCGGATGATAGCGCGAAAGTGAGCGTGATCGTGGCTAGAGGGCAACTCTGCCCAGGAGGGCAATACACCACCTGGTTGCGTTCTAACGGCCGCTCTGCACGCGGCGCGATAGGTCCTGTCAGGCCGCGAGCGAGTCCAGCGCCGCCTCAACGCCGCCGCGCCCGTGCGGCACGCCGCAGGCGCGCAAACCAAGCTCCACGGCGCCGAGCGTTCCCAGCACCATCGGCTCGTTGAGGTCGCCGAGGTGGCCGATTCGGAACACCTGCCCTTGCAGCCGGCCCAGGCCGCCACCGAGCGAGGTATTGTAGCGGTCGAGGCAGGTTTGGCGCAGCGCGTCCGCGTCGTGCCCCTCGGGCATGAGCACGGCGGTCACGGAGTCGGAGGCGCGCGCCGGGTCGAGGCAGAAGAGCTGCGGCCCGGCGTTGCCCGACCAGGCACGGACTGCGGCGCGGACTGCGCCCGCGAGGCGGCGATGCCGGGTGAGGACGTTGTCCATCCCTTCCGCGTCCAGGAGGCGGATGCTCTCTTGCAAGCCGTAGAAGAGCTGCGTCGGGACGGTGCCGACGAAGCTGCGCTGCGGCCGGCCGCGCATCCTGCCCCAATCGAGGTAGGCCCGCGGCGAGCGCGCCTGCTCGTGCGCCCGCATCGCTTTCTCGGAGGCGGCGACGAAGCTGAACCCGGTGGTCAGCATGAGGCCCTTCTGGCTGCCGCCCACGACAGCGTCCACGCCCCACTCCGCCATGCGGAACGGCAAGCAGCCCAGCGAGCTGATCGTGTCCACGAGCAGGAGCGCCGGGTGCCCGGCGCGGTCGAGGGCGGCGCGGATCTCGGGGATCGGGAGCGAGAGGCCGGTTGACGTCTCGTTCTGCACGCAGAGCACGCCCTTGATGCTGTGCCCGGCATCCTCGCGCAGCGCGGCCTCGATCTCCGCCATGTCGGGGCCGCGCCGCCAGTCGGCCTGGACGAGCTGGGCGCGGATGCCGTGGCTGCGCGCCATCTCGGACCACGTGTCGCTGAACCACCCGCTCTCGACGACGAGCACCGTGTCGCCCGGCGAGAACAGGTTGACGAGGGCCGCCTCCCAGGCGCCGTGGCCGGAGGCGGTCATCAGGAACAACTCCCCGGCCCCGTCCACGCCGATCACGCGCTTCAGCCCGGCGACGGCGACCTCATAGACCTCCATGAACTCGGGATCGTTGAAGTCTATCGTGGCGCGGTCCATGGCCCGGAGCACCGGGTCCGGGATGTTGGTTGGGCCAGGGTTGGCGAAGAATTGGCGACCGGGCTTGCGAGGCATGATTACTCCCACTCAGCTCACTCAGAGAACGCTCTCGATGTCAGTTCGAGAGAAGTCATTGCCGACGTACAATAAGTGACAGTTGTATTCCTTCGCCACTTCGTAGGCGAAGCAGTCTCCGAAGTTGAGGCTCGCGGGGTTCACGCCCTTTCCCCATCGCCCGTATACCTGGGCGATGCGCCGCGCCGAGGCGGGCGTGACGGTCACGATCTCAAAACCGAGTCCGTCGATCAGGCTTGCCACCTCCTCACCAACGTTCCGCCGCAACGAGACGATAAGCGCTTCAGCCACGGTGCCGGCAGAGATCAGGATATCATTCTCCGCTTCGAGCGCGGCGATGCAGGCATCGGCCTCCGGTTCATCGAGGACGATCGCCATCAACGCGGAGGTATCAACGGCGATCATCCGGGCAGTCCGTCATCTCCATAGAGGAAGTCCTGGCTTCGCGCCGCGTTCACCCCGGCTTTCGCCTTGGAGGAGCCGGAGGTTCGCGCCGCTTCGAGGAGCGCCCTGCGGGACTTCCTGTCCAGCGCCGCCTTGACCGGAACTAGACGCACCGCCGCATGGCCGTGACGGGTCAAGACGACCTCGTCGCCAGCCTCGGCGCGGCGCACCAGTTCGGTCAACTGTCCTTTGGCCTCAGTGACGGATACCTGCATGCCGCCTCCTCTGCGGACCATCATCGCGTCCGCTTATCGGGTGAATTAGACCATCCAATGGTCCATATCAACAGCGTGCGAGAGATCGGTCATCAGCGCATCAGGAGGCGAGCCTTCGAATTTCTCGAGAAAACACTCCAGGTCCATCTTTCGGCACCCAGAGACTCCGTCATTCCCACTCGATGGTGCCGGGCGGCTTGCTGGTGATGTCGTAGGTGACGCGGTTGATGCCGCGCACCTCGTTGACGATGCGCGTGGCCACCCGCCCGAGGAAGGCCATGTCGAAGGGATAGATCTCGGCCGTCATGCCGTCCACGCTGGTCACGGCGCGGAGCGCGCAGGCGTAGTCGTAGGTCCGGCCATCGCCCATGACGCCCACGGTGCGGACCGGGAGAAGCACCGCGAAAGCCTGCCAGATCGCGTCGTACAGGCCGGCAGTTCTAATCTCTTCGAGGAAGATCGCGTCCGCCCGGCGCAGCAGGGCGAGCCGCTCGCGCGTGACCGCCCCTGGGATGCGGATGGCGAGGCCAGGCCCTGGGAAGGGATGACGGCCCACGATCGCCTCGGGGACGCCCAGCTCGCGCCCGAGCGCGCGGACCTCGTCCTTGAACAGCTCACGGAGCGGCTCGACGAGTCCCATGCGCATCCGCTCAGGCAGGCCGCCGACGTTGTGGTGGCTCTTGATCGTAACGGATGGGCCGCCGTGGGCGCTGACGCTCTCAACCACGTCAGGGTATAGCGTGCCTTGGGCGAGGAAATCGGCACCGCCGAGCTTGGCCGCTTCCTCCTCGAAGACCTCGATGAACACCCGGCCGATGACTTTCCGCTTCTGCTCGGGGTCGGTCACGCCGTCGAGCGCGCCGAGGAAGAGATCCGAGGCGTCGCGGTGGACGAGGCGGATGTTGAAGCGGTCGCGGAAGGTGCGGACGACCTCCTCGGCCTCGCTTTCGCGCAGCAGGCCGCTGTCCACGAAGATGCAGGTGAGCTGGTCGCCGATGGCCTCGTGGATGAGGGCGGCGGCGACGGAGGAGTCCACGCCGCCCGAGAGGCCGCAGATCACCCTCCCCTGCCCCACCTGCTCGCGGATGCGGCGCTTCGCGGCCTCGCGGAAACCGGCCATCGTCCAGTCGCCGGAGAGGCCAGCGACGGCATGAGTGAAGTTGCGGAGGAGTGCCGCGCCATGCGGCGTGTGGGCGACCTCGGGGTGGAACATGAGGCCGTAGAGGCGGCGCTCGTCGTCGGCGAGCACGGCGAGCGGCGCGCCCTCGCTGCGGCCTACGGCGCGGAAGCCCGGCGGCAGCCGGGTCACGCGGTCGCCATGGCTCATCCAGACCAGCTCGCGCGCGCCCCGCTCCCAAACGCCATGGAACAGCGCGCAGTCGTCCGTGACCTCGACGTGGGCGGCGCCGAACTCGTGGTGGTCGGAGATCGAGACCTCGCCGCCGAGTTCGGCGACCATGGCCTGCTGGCCGTAGCAGATGCCGAGCACGGGCTTGCCGGAGTCGAGCACGCCGGAGGGGACACGGGGCGCCTCATCGGTGATGACGCTGGCCGGGCCGCCGGAGAGGATGTAGGCGGCGGCGCCGAACTCGCGCATGCGCGCGGGATCGGCGTTGAAGGGCACGATCTCGCAATAGATGCCGCTCTCGCGGACGCGCCGGGCGATGAGTTGGGTGAACTGGCTGCCGAAATCGAGGATCAGCACGCGGCCCAAGGGCGCATCGCTAGGCGTATCGCTCATGCAGAAGGCTTGCAGCACGGCGGGGGGCGGGGATCAAGGGCCTCATGGAAATGCCGCGGGCGTGACCGATGCCTCGGTTCATTCCCTGCTACACGCGCTGCCGATGTCGACCAGGCAAAAAGAAGAGTCGCCAGACTCACCCGAGCGTGGGGCAGACGCGGTCAATGACGGCGAGCTGGAAGTCGGGTACGACGCCGCCTTCGAGACTCGCTGGGCGCGTGCGGAGCTTGTCTGCCGCCTGATCATGGTCGCCTTCGTGGCGGCTGCCTTGGGCGGCTTCCTTGGGCACGGCCCGTTCAGTCACGCGACCGCCCGCGCCGCCACGGGTGGTTCCAGCGTGGATTACGAGCCAGTGGCGCGTTATGGCACGCCGACGACCGTGACCTTCCACGTCGCGAATACGTCGCCGGAGGCGCGGCTGCTGACGATCTCCATGGATTTCAAGGTTGTCCAGCCCCTGGGGCTGCAGCGCGTGATCCCTCGCCCGGTTGCCAGCGCGGCCACGCAGGGCGGCTTGACCATGACGTTCGATGTCCCGGCCAAGCAGTCCGACGTCATGATCCAGCTCGTGGCACAACCTTCGGCCACAGGACCGGTCCATCTCTCAGCGGATGTCGGGGGGAACGACGTGAGCTGGGACCAATTCATCGTTCCTTGACGTGCAGGGGTGAGGCAGAGGCATCATGACGACCGTTATCCGGGCCGCGGCGGCCTACTGGATCCTGCTCTTCGCGGTCCGGCTGATCGGCCGCCGGACGGTCAGCCAGATGGCGCCCTTCGACCTGATCGTCCTGTTCCTGTTCGCGGGCACGACGATCACCGCCGTCCTGGCCGACGACCACTCAATGGTCGGCGCGGTGAGCGCGGTGTTCACGATCGGCCTGATGCACATCGTCGTCTCCTGGCTGAAGGAGCGGTTCGACTGGTTCGGACGGATCGTGGACGGCACGCCGGTCGTCATCTTCGAGAATGGCCGTTGGCAACTAGAGCGTATGCACACGCTGCGCATCCAGAAGCAGGACGTGATGGCCGCCGCCCGGCAGCGCGGGCTGGAACGGCTGGAACAGGTCCGCTACGCCGTCGTGGAGCGCGACGGCAAGGTTTCCATCATCGAGCAGGAGTCCTGAGGATTCCCGCCTATCGCCGGCCCAGGCGCGCGCCGTGAGCGTCGCACCGTAGGTGCGCCAATGAATGACGTCGCGATCGTCATCCCCATGCTGAACGAGGCAGAGGCGCTGCCCCGTCTCCTGCGCTCGCTCGCGGCGCTCGACCCGGCGCCGGCCGAGGTGCTGGCCGTGGACGGCGGCAGCCAAGACGAGTCGGTGGAGATCGCGCGCGCCGGCGGGCTGCGCGTGATCGAGCACGGGGTGCGAGGCCGCGCGGCCCAGATCAACCGCGGCGTTGCGGAGGCCTCGGCGCCGCTGGTCTGCATCCTCCACGCCGACACGCTCCTGCCCGACGATGCGGTCACGGTCATCCGCGCCGTGCTGGCCGACCGCCGGGTGGCGCTCGCCGGCTTCACGCCGCTGCTGAGCGGGCCGGACACCGTGCGATGGGGCACGAGCTTCCACAACTGGATCAAGACTTGGTATGCGCCGCTGCTCTTCCGCCCGCACCTCTTCCTGCGCGGCGGGCGCTTGCTGTTCGGGGATCACGCCATGTTCTTCCGGCGGGAGGACTTCCTCGCCGTCGGCGGCTGCGACCCGACCCTCCTCATCATGGAGGACGCGGACCTCTGCATCCGCTTGAACCGCCTCGGCCGCGTCCGGCTGGTCAACCGCGTGGTGATCACGTCCGACCGCCGGGTCGCGGCCTGGGGCGGGATCAGGGCCAACTGGGTCTATCTCAAGGTCGGCGCCCGTTGGGGCTTGGGCCTGCGCAAGCGGCTGGACCGCCACTACCCCGACGTGCGTTGAGCCGCCAGACCGGAGAGAGCCGATGGAGCGCACGCACGACCTGATCGTCATCGGCGCAGGGGCGGCCGGGCTGACCGCGGCGGGCGGGGCTGCCCGGCTCGGGCTGCGCGTGGCGCTGATCGAGCGCGACCGCATGGGCGGCGAATGCCTCAACACTGGCTGCGTTCCCTCCAAGGCGCTGATCGCGGCAGCCCGGCGGGCGCAGCTGATGCGCGGCGCCCCTGCCGTCGGCTTGGCAGCCGTGGAGCCGGAAATCGACTTCGCCCGCGTGCGCGCCCACGTGCAAGCGGCCATCGCCACCATCGCGCCGCATGATTTCGAGGAGCGGTTCCAGGCCTGGGGCGCGGAGGTGATCCGCGGCCAGGCCCGCTTCCTCGACGAGCGCAGCGTCGAGGTGGACGGTCGTCGCCTTGTCGCGCCGCGGATCGTGGTCGCCGTGGGGTCGAGGCCAACAATCCCTGACGTCGAGGGCCTCGCACGCACACCCTACCTCACGAACGAGACCATGTTCGACCTCGATGTGCTCCCAAGCCACCTGGTGGTGCTGGGCGGCGGGGCGGTCGGGATGGAGATGGCTCAGGCATTCCGCCGGCTGGGAGCCGCCGTCACCGTCATCGAGGCTGGCCGCCTCCTCGCCCGCGACGATCCCGAGGCGGCCGCCGTCGTGCTGGAGCAGCTCGCCGCCGAGGGGGTCGCGATCCGCCCGGACACACGCCCGATCCGGGTCTCGGCGGTGGTGGAGGGCGTGCGCGTCGAGGTCGAGCCCGGCGAGGTCATCATTGGCAGCCATCTCCTCGTCGCGGTCGGTCGCACGGCGGCCCTTGACGGGCTGGGATTGGACGCGGCGGGGGTGCACGCGACCGCAGGCGGCATCCGCGTGGACGGGAGACGGCGGACTTCCAACCCTCGGATCTACGCTATCGGCGACTGCCGGGAGGGGCCGCGCCTCACCCATGCTGCGGGCTATGAGGGGGCGCTGGTCATCCGGGAGATCGCCCTGGGTCTGCCAGCCGCGGCGAACTACCGGGCGCTCCCGTGGGTGATCTACACCGACCCCGAGCTGGCTCAAGTCGGGCTGACCGAGGCCGCCGCGCGCGAGCGGCACGGCCGCGTCGAGATCCATCGCCGGCCATTCTCCGACAACGACCGGGCGGTGACGGACGGCGCGACGATCGGTTTCGCCAAGGTCGTGACGGCGCGCGGCAAGGTGGTCGGCGCAACGCTGGTCGGCGCGGGCGCGGGCGAGCTCGTCCTGCCCTGGAGCCTCGCAATCGCCGGCAAGGCCTCGCTCCGAGCGATCAGCGGCGCGATCGTGCCCTATCCCACGCGCTCCGAAACCTCCAAGGCAGTCGCGTTCGCAGGCTACGAGGCGCTGGTCTTCGGGCGGCAGGCGCGGCTCTGGGCGAGATCGTTGGCCCGGCTGCGCCGCTGAAACCATGACGCCAGGATCACGACGGGGGAGCGGTCCCGCTTCCATCCTGGTCGCTCATGGACGCCTCGTAGGAATCCAACTGCTCGTCGCTGATGTCGTCGAGCTGAAGGAGCTGCCATGCTTTGCCGGCACGCTCCGCGTTGCGGCGGCGGACCAGCCGGCCGAATCCCTCGCCCGCGAGGATGACCCGCCAGATGCCATCCTTCGCGAGCGGCTGGCGGTCCGGAACGACTGTCACCGTGCCGCTCACGCCGTGGCCTGTGGCGCGATCGCCGACGGCGGGCGGCAGCGGCGATGCGCCGGAAGCAGGATCCGAGGGCGCGCCGGAGCGGCCGCCGTCGTCTGCTCCGGCAGGGCTGCAGACCCTCACAGGGGCCGGCTGGCAGGCATTCGTGACGACACGCATAAGGAACGGCACGAGCGAGACGCCTCTCCAACTTGTCGTGGCGGGAGCGGAAGAGACGATACCTGGCTGGCGTGGCGGAAATCTTGGCTTCTCCGTGCCCGAGATGTGTTCGCTATGGTCTGCGGTTGGCGTAGAGACCGCACCGCAGAGCGCAGCCAGAGCTATATGGCATGTAGAAGCCCGCCTCCTCAATCGCAAATACGAAGCGTAGCTTCGGGTGCGTGCAGGCCACTGCACCTACTCCGCATAGGGCGGCAGCAGAAGGCCCGCGGGCCAGGGCGCGTTGGGGCCGGGCGGCAGCTTCAGGGCCGATCCCTCGCCGAGGTTGCGCTTGACCATGCCGCCATACGTGCCGAGCGCCGCCGTAACTTCATCGCGCCAGTGCTCGCGCAACCCGAGCGCGGCGGCCGGCAGCGGAAGCGCGTCGGCGCCTGGCGCGCGCCAGGCGGTCCGGGGCACGTCCGCGAGCACGAGCGCGTCCACCACCCACGCGACGAGCGCCGCCCACCGACCGTCCTCGGGACCGTCCTTGGTCCCGGTCGCGGCAAGGACGGGATAGAGCGCGAGCGGCTGCGGCAGGATGCGGCTCGCGAGGTGGTTGACGCCGCCGCTCAGGCGCATCGCCGCGAGCTGCGTGGCCTCGCCCACGACCGCCCGGCAGCGCTGCACATCGTAGGCATCGAGCATCTCCACGCTCTCCTGAAAACCGAGGCGCGCGAAGCTGACGTGCTGATGGTCGGCCGCTGCTTCCAGCGCGCGTTGCGCACCGCTGCCTATCATGAAGCATATGGTGACCCCGGCGAGATCCTCCAGCCGACGGGCAGCGGACGCTTCGGGGACCATCAGCGCCAGCGCCTCGATGAACACGGTCGGTCCCTGCAGGACGCTCGGCGCCAAGCCCTCCTCCACGATCTCGGTGCCCGAGAGGAAGAAGAGATCGTCGCCACCGTCGCGCACCGCGTCGTAGTCGCGCGCGGCGTCATAGAGCTGGAACCCTACTCTGCCCTCCGGCCCCAGCACGGCAATGGCGACCGCACGGCAGAGGTCAACGGCGAGGCCGGTGATGCGCCCATCCGCGCCCACCCACGCGAACCCCGGCCGTTCCCCGGCGCCGCAGCGAACGATGCCCTCCGCTCTCACCCGATCCAGCACGCTGCTGGCCCAGGCCGGCGCGGCCGACGCGACGGCCAGCGCGCCGGCCAAGAGCCATCCGAGCCGCACGGGGCGCTAGTTGTAGGCTGGAAGGGTGACGGGCAGGGAGTTGAACCGCTCCGGCACAGCGGTCGTGATGCCTTGGCGCTGGTCCTGCGGCGTCATCCCGATCGCGGCGCAGCCCTTGCCGCCGTAGTGCGGCAGCGACGTGACCACGTCGTCCGGAATGGTCGCGTAGGACGCGGGCAGCGGCGGCATCTCGCCCGATAGCCGGCGCGGCTCGAACGCCGAGAGCAGGTCGTCCGTCTCGGGCGCGTTGAGGTCGCGCGGGCCGAGATAGTACTGGACGAACCCGGCCGGTCCGTTGAAGCGCGAATCCTGCCCGGCAAGCAGCGCCTGCGCCTCGTCCGGCAGGCTCGCCAGCGGCGGCAGGTCGAAGAGCGCCTCGATCGTCTCGATCACCGCGTTGTGGTCGCCCTCGGCGTGCGAGACGACGTGGGCGCGCGCGTACGGCGAGATCACGATCAGCGGGACGCGGATGCCGCGGGCAAGCGGCAGCCCGTCCGGGCCATAGGACAGGATGCGCGGCGGCACGTGGTCGAAGAACCCATCCAACTCATCATATACTATGACGATCATGCTCCGGCTCCAGATCTCCGGCCGGCTCGCGACCGCGTTGATGACGCGGGCGGCCATCGCTTCGCTGATCTGGCGGTCGCTGTAGGAGGGGTGATCGTCGTCCCCGGACTTGGCCGCGGTGATCGCGTCCACATCGCCCGGCGTGAGGCCCGAGGGGTTCGGGAAGACCGGGTTCTGGATGGGAGGCTTCAGCCCGACGAGGTTGCCGAAGCCGCCGCGGATGTAGAAGACGCCCCCGTCGCTCGGTAGGCTCCCATGCTCGATGTCCGCGAAGAAATCGCCTTCCCCGCGCAGATTGCCTTGCAGCGCCGGGTTGTTCGCGATGTAGCCGAAATACTGCGGCGCGTCGTGATGGCTGACGTAGTCGGCGTGCGAGGCGGCGTCGTCCGGGTCGGTCGGCTCGTGGTCGTAGCCCTCCTGATACCAGCGCCAACTCACGGGCTTGCCCTCGCGTGGGTCTGGCTGCGCCAAATCCGGGCGCGTCGCGAGGAAGAGGATGTCCTGGCCGATGTCGGGCAGGTCGAGGTCGGGTGCGCGATCCTGGTCCGTCACGGTCTCGATGCCTGTGCCTGCGAAAGTGAGCGGCAGGGTCGCGAAGGTCAGGTTCGAGGCGATGTTGCCATTCGAGTAGTTCTCCCTCTTGCTGCCGCGCGGCTCACGGCCGCGCTGGGTCGTATCGAACGGTGAGCCCCAGAACGGCTGCGGGTCGTTCACCAGGGGCGGTCCTGGCAATGTCCCGCCGCCGGTCTGGGCGCCGTGCTTGACCCACTGAGTCTCGCCCGCCTGCCCGGCGATCATCGCGATGGCGTTCGGTGTGGACGGCGTGTCCTCGGTGGCGAAGATGTTGTCGAAGAGCACGAAGCGGTTTGCGTACTGCCAGAGGAATGGGATCGTATCGCAATCTATGTAGCTCATCACGAGCCGCGCGGACTGCGTGCCCATGGCCACGTTCGCAGTGCCCCCTCTCGCGGCGAAGCGGCCATACTCGTCCGCCGCGAACCGGTCCATCGCCGCGATGCCATCCGTGACGTGCAGCTTGCGGGCGAGACCCTTATGGCTGTGATCCACGCTGTCCACGAAGGTTGCGTTCTGCTCGGGGCCGATGCGGAAGGGCTGCACCGTCACCGGCTTGCCTTGGACGTCCGTGTAGCCCTGGGTGGAGCCGGGCGCGGCGCGCGCGGTCGTGCCATCGGAGAAGAGGCCGTTGGCGCCTGGGAATGTCCCGAATTCATTATCGAAAGAGTGATTTTCATTGAAGATCACGAAAACGTATCTCACTTTCGCGCGCAACATCCTGATGAGGTCGTCGCGCGAGGGAGCGTCGCGGTTCGTGAGGTCGGCGACGTAGGGCTGGACGGCGGGACCGGGATCGGGTTGCGCCGTGACGAGTTGTGCGGAGGCGGCGGACGGCGAGGCTCCTTCGGCCGCGACCGGGTTGGCGCCGAAGAGTGCGGCTGCCATGAGCGCCACGAGTTGCCACGCGCACCGCCTCATGCGTTCCGCCTCCTTGCCTTGATGCCGTACCGCACGATCCTAGCGCGGGTGCCGGTGTCGTGACAAAGCCCGGCGCCAGCCTGTTGCGCCGGGCGCGCGCGGCTTCACAGACGCCGGGGTGTGCGCGGCCACGCCGGCGATGATAGGCTGGCCGGATGAGCTACTGGGGAAAGCTGCTCGGGGGCGTCGCCGGCTTCGCAGTCGGTGGGCCGCCGGGCGCCATGGTGGGTGCTGCACTCGGCCATGCGCTCGACCAGGGCGGGCCGCGGCTCGGCGCGTCCTTGGGCGCCTCGTTCGCCGGCTCGCCGCTCTCGCCTGTGCGGCTCGCGGCCCTGCTTGGGCGCCGCGACCAAGTGTTCGCCATCGGCGTCGTCGTCCTTGCCGCCAAGCTCGCCAAGTGCGATGGGCCGGTCGTGCGCGCGGAGATAGACGCCTTCAAGCGCCAGTTCCGCGTACCGCCCGAGGCGGCGCGCGACGTGGGGCGCCTGTTCGACCAGGCGCGGGACAGCAGCGACGGCTTCGACGCCTACGCAGCCCAGATCGGCGAGAGCTTCGCCGACAACCGGGGTCTGCTGGAGGACGTGCTGGCCGCGCTGTTCGCCATCGCCCGCGCGGACAAGCCGCTGACCCGCGGCGAGGACGCGATGCTGCGCCGGATCCACGCCCGCTTCGGCCTAGACGCTGCGGCGTGGGAGCGGGCGAGCGGGCAGGCGGCGCCGCGCATGGCGTCCGGTCCCGAGGACGCCTACGCAGTCCTCGGCGTGGCGCGGGGCACCTCCGACGAGGAGCTGCGGCTGACCTGGCGCCGCCTCATGCGCGAACACCATCCAGACCTGCTCGCCGCGCGCGGCGTACCGCCGGAGTTCGTCAAGCGCGCTGCGGAGAAGGCTGCGCGGATCAATGCGGCCTGGGATCGGATCAAACGCGAGCGCGGTCTTTGAGGCTGCCAAGGGGCGTACGGGAGAGGGCAAGCCCGAACCACATCGGACGGCCGCCGGACACGCCAGTGGACATGCTCGTCCTGCACTACACCGGGATGCAGGGGGCAGCCGCCGCGCTCGACCGGCTCTGCGACCCGGCAGCCCGCGTATCGTCGCACTATCTAGTCGAGGAGGACGGCACGATCTGGCGGCTGGTGGACGAGGGGCGCTCGGCGTTCCACGCCGGCATCTCGTGCTGGCGGGGGTACGACGCGCTGAATGGGCGCTCCGTGGGCATCGAGATCGTCAATCCGGGGCACGAATGGGGCTACCGCGCTTTCCCACCTGGGCAGGTGGATGCGGTCGAGGCGCTGTGCCGGGCGACATTGGCGCGGCATCCCATCCCGGCTGGCAACGTGGTCGCGCACAGCGACGTGGCCCCCGAGCGCAAGCAGGACCCAGGGGAGCTGTTCCCCTGGGCGCAACTCGCCGACCGCGGCATCGGACTTTGGCCGTTCGGGGTGCCGGACCTGGGCTGCGCGGCCTCCGTCACCGATCCTCTGTCGCTGCGCCCAGTGCGGGTGGGACTGGGCGCGATCGGTTACGGGGTCGCCCCCGAGGGCGGCCAGGACGAGGCACTCGCGGCGGTGCTGCGCGCCTTCCAGCGGCACTGGCGTCCCGAGGCGGTTACCGGCCTCGCCGACCGCGGCACGCGCGCGCGGCTCGCCGCGCTTCGCTGGCTCGCCGGCACGGGCTGAAACCGTTTCTTCACCTTTCGCCCCCATGCTCCGCGGCAATGAGCGACACAGTCCTGGAACTCTATCGCGCGGCGGTCGCCGAGCAACCGATGGATGCCACGGTTCGCGCCGGCCTCGCACAGGCGCTTCTCGCCGCTGGGCAGAGCCGGGCGGCGCTGACCGTCGCCGACGAGGCGCTGCAGATCAGCCCAGAGCACGCCGACGCGTGGCAGGTGCGCGGGCAGGCACTGGGCTTCCTGGGGCAGCTTCCCGAGGCGGCAAGCGCGTGGGAGCAGGCTCTCGCCGCAGCACCCGCGCGCGCCGGGCTCTGCGTCAACCTGGGCATCCTCTGCGCCCAGCTCGACCGGGTGGCGGACGCGGAGCACTGGCTGCGCCGGGCCATCCAACTCGATCCCCGCCTGAAGGAGGCGCACGCGAGTCTCGGCGCGCTCTATGCCTGCACCGGGCAGCCCGAGCTGGCCGAGCAGTGCTGCCAGCAGGCGCTGGCCCTCGATCCCGGCCTCGTCGCCGCGCACCGCAACCTCGCGGCGCTCGCCGAATCCCGTGGCGACCGCGACGCAGCACGGCGGCACTGGGACGCGGCGTTCGCCCGGCAGTCCGCATTCTTGGAGCCTGCCTACGAGTCCGGCCCGGCGCGCACGGTTCTCGTTCCTCTCGTCCCCGGCAGCGGGAACGTGCCGATCCGGCATCTCCTGCCACGCTCGCGCAACGCACTCGTCAAGTGGTGCATCGAGCACGCCCAGTCGGGTGAGAGCGACCGATTCCCCGCCTACGACCTGGTGTTCAACGCCATCGGCGATCCCGACGAGGGTGCGACGGCGGCGGCACCCTTGGCGGCGTTCCTTGCCGGCTGCACCCGCCCTGTCCTGAACGCGCCCGATCGCGTGGCAGCGACCCGGCGCGACCGTTTGCCGACCCTGCTCGGGGAGCTGCCCGGCGTCGTCGTGCCCGCCGCCGTTCGCATCGGGGTACACGACTACCCTGCGGATGCCGTCGCTCGCGCAGGACTGCGCCCTCCCTTGCTGGTCCGCCCCATCGGCGCGCACGGCGGTGAAGGAGTGTCGCTGATCGAGACAGAAGCCACCCTCGCCACGGTGCCTGCGGGCGCCGAGCGCTATCTCACCGCGTTCCACGATTACCGCTCGCCGGACGGGCTATGGCGGAAGTATCGCGCGATCTTCGTCGGCGGCGAGTCGCTGCCCTACCACCTCGCGGCGAGCGACCGCTGGCTCGCCCACTACTGGACCGCGGGTATGGACGCTCACCCCGCCCGGCGCGACGAAGAGCGGCGCTTCCTCGACGATCCCGCCGCGGCGCTCGGCATTCCCACCTGGGACGCCGTGCGCGCCATCGGCCGACGCATCGGCCTCGATTGGTGCGGAATTGACTTTGCGCGCCTCGCCGACGGCCGCGTCCTCGTGTTCGAGGCCAACGCCACCATGAGCGTCCATCCCGAGAACGAGGACGGACCGTTCGCCTACAAGAACCCGGCAGTCAGCGCCATCCTCGACGCCTTCGAGGCGATGCTGGAGCGAACGGCGCAGGTGCCGCCGAGGCTCCGCCAAAATCCTTGACGCGGCGCCGGCAACGGGGCACAGCGGGCGCGTCAGGCGGCTGGGCAGCCGCTGCCCTCGCGAGGGGGTGGAGGAAAGTCCGGGCTCCACGGGAACACGGTGCCGGCTAACGGCCGGCGGGGGCGACCCTAGGGAAAGTGCCACAGAGAACAGACCGCCTGGCCTCCATGGGCGACTATGGACGCCGGGCAAGGGTGAAACGGTGCGGCAAGAGCGCACCGCGCCCTCGGCAACGGGGGCGGCAGGGTAAACCCCACCGGGAGCAAGGCCGAATAGGGGTGGTCGGCGGCGCGGGCTTGCCCGCGTGACGCAGGGGCGTTCCCGCCCCACCACCCGGGTTGGCCGCGCGAGGCGCGCCGCAAGGCGCGTCCCAGAGGAATGGCTGCCCCGTCCCGCGAGGGACGGACAGAACCCGGCTTACAGGCCGCCTGGCGGATTCTCCCACAGACTTATCCACAAGAACATAATAGGAATACTGTGCTGTTGTCGCCATGCTGGTAATGTATCTTTTCTCCACCCCATAAGACGTTGACTTCATTTGAAGAAACCCTCGTTGCGGTAAGTATCATCATCACGTTCCCTTTGACGCCCACATTAGCCCATGGTATCCCACGTTATCCCAAGGGGCGGGAGTTGCCGCAAAGCGGGGCGTAGATACGGCAGGCCGATGAGGCTGCGCTGAACGCCTTTCTTCGTCCCTTTGGGCAGGCGAGCTCCTTGGGAGCAGGGACTGGGAAGGGAGGGGTTCAGGCGCGATGACGGCGTTCATGGGCACGCACCTGAACAGGCTCGACGCAAAGGGCCGCGTCTCCGTGCCCGCCCCGTTCCGCACGGCGCTGCGAGCTGGATCGGAAGACGGAGTCGCGGCGCTCGTGCTGCGTCCGTCGCACAAGCATCCCTGTATCGAAGCATGGCCGACTGCGGTGTTCCAGGCGCTGGAGACTCCGCTCGACCGGCTCGACCTGTTCAGCGAGGCGCATGACGACCTCGCGGCGTCGCTCTACGCCGATGCGTGGCCCGTGGAGGCGGACCGTGAGGGCCGGATCGTGCTGCCCGAGTTCGCTCGTGGAGCACGCGGGCCTGAGCGAGCAAGTGGCGTTCCTCGGGCTGGGTCGCACGTTCCAGATCTGGGAGCCCACCGCTGCCGAGCGGCGCCGTGCCGAGGCCCGCGAGCGAGCGCGCGAACATGGCCTGACGCTGCCGGGCAGAGGGACACCATGACCCACGTCCCGGTCATGCTCGGCGAGATGCTAGACCTGCTCGCGCCGCAGGACGGCGAGATCCTGCTCGACGCGACCTTCGGCGGCGGCGGCTACGCGGGGGCGATCCTGGAGAGCACGCCCCATTGCACGCTCTGGGCGATGGATCGCGACCCGGAGGCGATCGCGCGCGGCGCCGCTCTCGCCGCGCGGCATCCAGGCCGGCTCCACCTCGTCGAGGGCCGCTTCGGCGACATGCTGGCCCTGCTGAGTGAGCGCGGTGTCACCCGTCTCGACGGCGTCGTGCTCGACATCGGCGTTTCCAGCTTTCAGCTCGACGAGCCGGCGCGCGGTTTCTCCTTCCGGCACGATGGGCCGCTCGACATGCGCATGGGACGCGACGGCGAGACCGCGGCCGATTTGGTCGCGCGTCTCCCCGAGCGCGAGCTGGCGGACGTGCTCTTCCAACTCGGCGAGGAGCGCCACTCCCGGCGCATTGCCCATGCCATCGTCACGGCCCGTACCGAGTCGCCGATCACGACGACAGGCCGGCTCGCCGAGGTGATCCGTGCGGTCGCTCCGCCCGAGCGCCCCGGCTTCGATCCGGCGACGCGCAGCTTCCAGGCGTTGCGCATCCGGGTGAACGATGAGCTGGGCGAGATCGAGCGCGCGCTGCGGGCCGCGGTCGAGCTGCTCGCGCCGGGCGGCCGGCTCGTCGTCGTCGCCTTCCACTCGCTGGAGGATCGCATCGTCAAGCGCTTCATGCAGGACGCAACGGGCCGCGCCCCCCGGCCGTCCCGCCACCTGCCCAGCACGGACGCGGCTCCGGCCGACTTCGTGCTGCTCACGCCCCGTGCCCTCCGCCCCACCGAAACGGAGGCCACGCACAACCCACGCGCCCGCAGCGCCCGGTTGCGCGCCCTCGCCCGTTTGCCTAGCCCACTGGATCGTCCTCACCCCGAAACCATGGACGTCGCATGATCCGCCCCTTCACCTTCGTTGCCCTGCTGCTTGCCGGCACCTCAGGCCTCTACCTTTACCAGACGAAGCATCGTGCCGAGGTGCTCGACGGACAGATCACGCACACGCTGCGGCAGGTTGCCGCGGCACGGGAGCGCATCGGGCTGCTGCGGGCGGAATGGGCGCTGCTCAACGAGCCGGATCGGCTAGGCCAGCTCGCCGGGCAGCACCTCAACTTGGAGATGCTACAGCCGTCGCGCTTCGTGTCCGCCGCCGACCTCGCCTCCCGCATCCCCGTGGCAGCGCCGCCGGAGACGCCGGCCGAGGTGCCGGTCGCGGATGACACGCCCGCTATGTCGCCCAATTCCCTCGTGCGGGTGGTTGACGCGACGCCCATCGAAGCCGCGGCGCCCGCCGCGGTCACCGTCGCGCCGCCACGGCCAGCGCTGGTCGCGGCGGCTCACGTGCCCTCGCCTCCTCAGCCCCATCCGACGCCGTCACGGCCGGCCGAGCGCGCGTGGGCCGCGCAACATGAGACGGGGCAACATGAGACGGGGCAACACGAGATGGGGCGCCCCGCCTACAGCCCAGCCTCCAGCTTCGTGTCTGCACCGGTCGCGACGCAGCCGGCGCGGCACCCGGTGTTCGCACCCGTGCTGAGGGCCATGGCCACGCCCATCGCGGCCCCGTCCCTGAGTGCCACCCAGGTCGGGCTGGTCACGGCGCGTCCGTCCATACCCGCCGTCACCTCCGCGCTCGGCGGCTTCGGCCGCTCCTTGCTCGCGCCACCGATCCCGGTCGGCGGACACTAGGAATGGTGCGATGACGGGCGCACCCAGCCCGGATTCTGTCCCTGCCGCGCGCGGGGAGCCGCGCGGCGAGGTACCGCGTGCTGAGGCGCCGCGCGCCGAGACCGTGCGCGTCACCGCGCCGGACCTCGCGCAGCGGGCGGCGCTGGAGCGGACCCGCTCGCGCCTCGTGCTCGCGGCTGGCGCGTTCACGGTCCTGTTCGGCGCGGTCGCCGTGAGGCTCGCGGTCGCGACCGTGATCGCCCCGATGCCGACCAAGCGCGCGGAGGATGCGGGGCTGCCGCCACCGAGCACCATCCTGCCCGATGAGGCGCCTGCACTCGCGGGACTCGACGCGCCGCATGTCCGCGCCACGATCACCGACCGCAACGGCGACATCCTCGCCATCTCGCTGCCGACGGCGAGCGTCTATGCCGACCCGCGCGAGATGATGAACGTGGACGACGTGGCCCAGAAGCTCAAGCAGGCGCTGCCGGAGCTCGACGAGGCTGCGGTTCGCGCCCGGCTCGCAAGCGCCAAGCGGTTCGTCTATGTCGCCCGCCAAGTCAGCCCGCGCCAGGAGTTGGCCATCAACGCGCTCGGCATTCCGGGCATCTATTTCCAGCAGACCGAGCGGCGCCAATACCCGCAAGGCCGGGTCGCGGCGCAGGTGCTCGGCGGCGTGGACGTGGACGAGCGCGGCATCGCCGGCGTCGAGCGCGGGTTCGAGGACCGCTTGCGCGACGATCAGACGCCGCTCAAGCTCTCGCTCGACGTGCGCGTGCAAACCGTGCTCCGGGACGAGCTGGCCAAGAGCATGGGCGAGTTCCATGCCATCGGCGCGTGCGGCATCGTCATGGACGTGCGCACAGGCGAGGTGATCGCGATGGTGAGCCTTCCGGACTACGACGCGAACAAGGCCGGCGAGGCCCCGCCCGAGGAGCGGTTCAACCGCGCGGTCACGGGCATGTACGAGCCCGGCAGCACCTTCAAGCTGCAGACCGCCGCGATGGCGCTCGATGGCGGGATCGTCCATATCTGGGATTCATTCGACGCGGCCCACAACATTCACATAGGCCGCTTCACCATCACGGACTTCGAGGGCAAGCACCGTTACCTGGAGCTGCCGGAGGTGCTCGCCTATTCCAGCAATCTGGGGGCGGCGCACATTGCGATGGATGTGGGCGGCGAGCGGCAGCGCGCGTGGCTCAAGGCCATGGGCATGTTCGGCCGCGTCGGCATCGAGCTGCCCGAGGAGGGGCGTCCGGTCGTGCAGCCAGCCGCAAGCTGGGGCGAGTCCACGGTGATGACGGTGGGCTTCGGCCACGGCATCGCGGTATCGCCGCTGCACGTCGTGCGCGGGACGGCGACGATCGCCAATGGCGGCGTCCTGGTGCGCCCGACGATCCTCGAAGCACCACCGGGCGAGCCGGTGGAGGAAGTCGGGCCGCGGGTGATGCAGCAATCCACGTCGGACGTGATGCGCAAGCTGATGCGCCTCGTGGTGACGAACGGCTACGGCAAGCCCGCGGACGTGCCGGGCTACTTCGTCGGCGGCAAGACGGGGACGGCGGAGAAGACGGCCGGGCGCGGCTACCGCAAGCACGCCAACGTCAGCGCGTTCATCAGCGTGTTCCCGATGAACGCGCCGCGCTATGCGGTCTATTACATGCTCGACGAGCCGAAGGGGAACAAGAGCACGGGCGGCTTCAGCACGGCCGGCGCGGTGAGCGCGCCCGGCGCCGGGCGCGTCATCGCACGCGTCGCCCCCATGCTGGGAATGATGCCCGAAACGAAGGACGCAGAGGCGATCCAGGCCTCGCTCAGCATCCCGCTGAAGCCCGCCCGGCCACCCGGCGCGCCGCGCGGCAACCCGGTCCCTCCCCCGATGGCCGTATCGCCGCGGCACGACGCCATCGCGCGGGCCAGCCAGGTTGCGCCTGAGTAGCATGGCCCTCTCCGCTCGCTTGTCCGCGCCGGCCGCGGACGCCGACATTAGGGGACTCACGGCGGACAGCCGCGCCGTGCAACCTGGCTGGTTGTTTGCAGCGCTCCCCGGCGGACGGGTGGACGGGCGGTGTTTCATCGCGGACGCGGTGGCGCGGGGTGCTGCGGCCGTGCTCGCGCCGGAGGGCACGGCCTGGCCCAAGGGCGTGCCGCCCCGGCCGCTGCTGCTCGACCCGGAGCCGCGCCGGGCGCTCGCATTCCTCGCCGCCGCGCACGCCGGGCTGCAGCCGGACATCTGCGTCGCCGTCACCGGCACCAACGGCAAGACGAGCACGGCCGAGTTCCTGCGTCAGCTCCTCGGTCTCGCCGGACGGCGCGCGGCGAGCGTGGGCACGCTCGGAATCGTGGCCGAGGGCCGCGCCACGGAAGCTAGCCTCACGACGCCCGACCCGGTGGCGCTCGCCGACACGCTGGCGCGACTCGCCCGCGAGGGCGTGGAGGCGGTGGCGATGGAGGCCAGTTCGCACGGCCTCGACCAATTCCGGCTCGATGGCGTACGCTTCGCCGCCGCCGGTTTCAGCAATCTCACGCGCGACCATCTCGACTATCACCGGACCATGGCGGCGTATCGCGCCGCCAAGCTGCGGTTGTTCGATGCGTTGCTGCCCGAGGGTGCGCGCGCTGTCGCCGACGCGATGCTCGACCCGGAGACGCTGGGCGCCCTGCGGGAGATCGCCGCCCGGCGCCGCCTTGCACTCCGCACGACCGGCGAGGGCGGGGATCTTTACCACCTCGTACGCGCGATCCCCCGGCCGGACGGGCAGGAACTGGACATCGAGGTCGGCGGGACACGGCGCCTCGTCCCGCTCGCGCTGCCCGGACGGTTCCAGGCGGACAATGCGCTGCTCGCGGCGGGGCTGGCCGAGGCTGTGGGCGTGCCAACTCCGCTCGACCTCCTGCCGCGCCTCACGGGCGTGCGCGGGCGGATGGAGCTGGCCGCGCGCCTTCCGAACGGCGCCACCGCCTTCGTGGATTACGCGCACACGCCGGACGCGCTCACCCGCCTGATCGCGGCACTTCGGCCGCACACGGCGGGCAAGCTGCACCTCGTCTTCGGTGCGGGCGGCGACCGCGACGCGGGCAAGCGGCCGCTCATGGGCGAGGCCGCACGCGGGGCCAATGTCGCTTGGGTCACGGACGACAACCCGCGCAGCGAGGACCCGGCGGCGATCCGGCGCGCGATCCTCGCTGCCTGCCCAGGGGCGCACGAGGTCGGCGACCGCGCGACCTGCATCGCGCAGGCGCTCGACGCGCTCGGTCCGGGCGACGTGCTCGCCGTCGCGGGCAAAGGGCACGAGACTGGGCAGATCGTAGCTGGCGTGATGCTCCCCTTCGACGACGCGGCGGTGATCCGCAGCCTGGTGGGCCGGGCGTGACCGCGCTCTGGACCAGCGGCGCTCTCGCGGCGGCGACGGGCGGGCATGTGACGCGCCCCTTCGCGGCGGACGGCGTCAGCATTGACACGCGCACGCTCCGGCCGGGCGATCTGTTCGTGGCGCTCACGGGCGAGAGCCGCGACGGGCACCTGTTCGTCGCCGACGCGCTCGCACGGGGCGCAGCGGGGGCGCTGGTGAGCCGCGCAGATGGCTTGCCGGAGAACGCCCCATTCCTTGTCGTGAATGACACGCTGCGGGGCCTGCACGCGCTGGGCGCAGCGGGCCGGGCGCGGTTCAGGGGCCGGATCGTTGCGGTGACGGGCAGCGTCGGCAAGACGACGACGAAGGAGATGCTGCGCGCGGCGCTCAGCGCGTTCGGCTCCGTCCACGCCGCGGAGGCGAGCTACAACAATCATTGGGGCGTGCCGCTGACCCTCGCGCGCCTACCTGCGGACGCTGCGTTCTGCGTCGCCGAGATCGGCATGAACCAGCCCGGCGAGATCCTGCCGCTCGCCCAGCTCGCCCGGCCGCACGTCGCGGTCATCACGACGGTTGGCACGGCCCATATCGGCCACCTCGGCAGCCAGGAGGCGATCGCGGACGAGAAGGCGAGCCTGCTGCGCGGGCTGGAGCCGGGCGGCGGCGCCGTGCTCCCGGCGGACAGCACGCTGCTTGGGCGGCTCGCCGCGGCGGCGGGCGGGCCAGTGTGGCTGTTCGGCGCAGGCGCCCCGAACCGGCTGCTCGACGTGGCGAGCGACGGCCGCGAGACCTTTGCCACCGCACTCGTGGACGGCCGGCACGTCGTCTTCCACCTTGCCGCGCCCGGCCGGCACATGGCGACGAACGCTCTTGCCGCACTCACCGCCGCCGCCGCCCTCGGTCTCGACCCGGCGGGCGCCGCCGCTGCGCTCGACGGCTTCGCGCCCGTCGCCGGCCGCGGCGCGCAACGCACCATCCAGGGGGACATCCTGCTGCTCGACGAAAGCTACAACGCCTCCGGGGACTCCGTGCGCGCCGCGCTCGACGTGCTTAGGATGCAGGCGCCGCGCCGTCGCGTCGCCGTGCTCGGCGACATGCGGGAGCTGGGCGACCGCGGCGAGGGCGAGCACCGCGGCCTCGCGGCCGACGTGGCAGCCGCCGCCGACCTGCTGTACGCCTGCGGCCCGCTCGCCCGACATCTCTTCGACGCTGTACCCGAGGGGCTGCGCGCCGGCTATGCCCCGGACGCGGCGTCCCTCGCGCCGCTCGTCGCTGCCGAGGTGCGCCCTGGAGACGCGGTGCTGGTCAAAGGATCGCTCGGCAGCCGGATGCGGCTCGTGGTTGATGCCTTGGGCGCATGCGCGCGCGGGAACGCCTTGGGCGCCTGCGCGCCCGCGGCGGCGCTGGCGGCCTCCTAGTGCTGTTCGATCTCGCCCGGCCGTATGCTGGACAGTTCATCCTGTTCAACCTGGCCCGCTATCTCACGTTCCGGTCCGCCGCCGCGTGCCTCACCGCGCTCGTCGTCAGCTTCCTGCTCGGCCCCCTCGTGATCCGCTGGCTGAAGCGCGTGCAGCGCAACGGGCAGCCGATCCGGCTCGACGGGCCGGAGCGGCACCTGATCGAGAAGAAGGGCACGCCCACCATGGGCGGCGTGCTGATCCTGCTGGCGATGACCGTGAGCACGCTGCTCTGGGCGGATCTGGGCAACGGTTATGTCTGGGCCGTTCTGCTGCTCACGCTGGGCTACGGCGCGGTGGGCTTCGTGGACGACTACCTCAAGCTCTCGCGCCGGAACACGCGCGGCGTCTCGCCGCGGGGCAAGCTCATATGCCAGGTCGCGCTAGGCCTCGGCTGCGCCATCTGGATCAGCGCACTGACGCGCGGGCCGCTCGCGACGGGGTTGACGGTGCCTTTGTTCAAGGAGGTGCTGATCCCGTTCGGCTACGCTTTCCCTCTCGTAGGGATGCTGGTCATGCTCGGGGCGAGCAATGCCGTGAACCTCACGGACGGTCTCGACGGCCTCGCCATCGTGCCCACGATCATCGCTTCGGCCGTGTTCGCGCTGATCGCCTATCTCGTCGGCAACCGGGTGTTCGCGGACTACCTGCAGATCAACCCGGTGCCGGGCGCGGGGGAGCTGGGCGTGTTCCTGGCCTCGCTCGTGGGGGCGGGGATGGGCTTCCTCTGGTTCAACGCGCCACCGGCGGCGGTGTTCATGGGCGACACGGGCAGCCTCGCGCTCGGGGGCGCGCTGGGCGCGGTCGCGGTCGTCGTCAAGCATGAGATCGTGCTAGCCATCGTGGGCGGGCTGTTCGTGATCGAGACGGTGTCGGTCATCGTGCAGGTATTCTGGTTCAAGCGCACCGGGCGCCGGGTGTTCCTGATGGCGCCGCTGCACCACCATTTCGAGAAGAAGGGTTGGGCCGAGCCGACCATCGTTATCCGCTTCTGGATCATCTCCATGATCCTGGCGCTGGTGGGTCTCGCGACCCTGAAGATCCGATGAGCAGTTTTCCTGAGGCTTTTCCCCTTGGCGTCTTCGCGGGCGCGCGCTTCGCCGTGGTCGGCCTCGGGCGGATGGGGCTGCCCGCGGCACAGGCGCTCGTTGCCATGGGCGCGGACGTGACCGCGTGGGACGACGGCGCGGAGGCGCGTGCGGCTGCCTCGGGCGTGCATATCGAGGACCCGGCGCCGATGATCGCCCGCTTCGACGCCCTCGTGCTCTCGCCCGGCATCCCGCACCGCCTGCCCCAGCCCCACCCGGCCGCCGCCGCCGCGCTTGCTGCTGGCGTGCCGATCCGGACGGACGCGGAGCTGCTCTACCAAGCCGTTCGCCGGGCAGGCTCGAAGGCGCGATTCGCCGGCATCACCGGCACCAACGGCAAGAGCACGACGACGGCGCTGCTCGCCCATATCCTCGCCGAGGCCGGCATTCCCGTCGCTGCTGGCGGCAACCTCGGCCCGGCCGCGCTCGCGCTACCCTTGCTGCCGGATTGGGGCGCGTACGCGCTGGAGATGTCCTCCTACATGCTGGAACGGCTCGCGACGCTGCGCTTCGACGCGGCCGCGATGCTGAACCTCAGCCCCGACCATCTGGACCGGCACGGCGACATGGCCGGCTACGCCGCGGCCAAGCGCGCGATCTTCGACCGTCAGGAGCCGGGCGACCTCGCCGTGGTCGGCGCGGACGACCGCGACTCGGACGCGCTCGCCGCCTTGCTGCCCGGCCCCGTCGTGCGCGTCTCAGGGCTGCATGAGGCGGATGTCTGGTGCGAGGCGGGTGTCCTGCGCGACGCCGCCGGGCCGATCCTCGCCATGGCCGAGGCCCCTGCCCTGCCCGGCCCGCATAACGCACAGAATGCCGCGGCCGCCGCCGCGATCGCCTTCCATCTCGGCGCTCCACGCGACGCCGTTGCGCGCGGGATCGCGACGTTCTCCGGCCTGCCCCACCGCCAGCGGCTCGTAGCCGTGCAGGACGGCATCGCATTCGTGGACGACAGCAAGGCGACCAACGCGGACGCGGCGGCGCGGGCGCTCGCCTGCTATGACCGCCTGGTCTGGATCGCCGGCGGGATCGCCAAGGCGGGCGGGATCGCGAGCCTCGCACCGTTGTTCCCCCGCATCGCCCATGCCGTGCTGATCGGGCGCGATGCGCCGGAGCTTGCCCGGCAGCTCCGCGACGGCGGCGTTCCGCACCACACCGCGGGCACGCTGGACGCCGCCGTTCCGGACGCCTTCGCGCTCGCCCGCAGGCTCGGCGTTCCCACGGTGCTGCTCAGCCCGGCCTGCGCGAGCTTCGACCAGTTCAGCGGCTTCGAGACGCGCGGGCGGCGGTTCGCGGCGCTCGCCGAGTCCCTGCGCAACGGGAGGGCTGCCTGATGTCATCGCTCTCGCGCGCCGACACGAGCATCCTCGGCCGCTGGTGGTGGACCGTGGATCGCTGGACGCTGCTCGCGGTCGCGACGCTGATCGGCTTCGGCTACGTCATGGTGCTCGCCGCCTCGCCCGCGGTCGCCGTCCGCATCCACGAGCCGCGGACGTGGTTCATCCTCAAGCAGGTCCTGTTCCTCGGCGTCGCCGGCAGCGTCGTCGTCGCGACCTCGATGCTGTCCCCGCGCAACATCCGCCGGCTCGCCGTTCTCCTCGGCCTCGCGGCGCTGGCGCTGACGGCGGCGACGTTGGTGAGCGGCGTCGAGATCAAGGGGGCGCGGCGGTGGATCGCGCTGCCGGGCATTTCGGTGCAGCCGAGCGAGTTCCTCAAGCCCTGCTTCGCCGTGGTCACGGCATGGCTGCTCGGCGAGGCACGGCGTTACGGGCGTTACGCGGGCACCGCGGCGGTGCTGGCGATCTACGCCGTGATCGCGCTGCTGCTGAAGTCGCAGCCCGACATGGGAATGCTCGTGGTGGTCACGTCGGTGCTGCTCGTCCAAGGCTTCATCGCCGGGCTGAACCTGGCGTTCGTGGGGCTGGGCGTGGGGGCGATCGCGGCGGCGGGCGTTAGCGCGTTCTTCGTGTTCCCGCACGTCCACAGCCGCGTCATGCGCTTCCTCGATCCTGCGAGCGGCGACAACTATCAGGTGATCACCGCGCTCCAAGCATTCGGCCAGGGCGGGCTGCTCGGGCGCGGGCCCGGCGAGGGCCACATCAAGGACATCTTGCCCGACGCGCACGCCGACTTCGTGTTCGCGGTCATGGGCGAGGAGTTCGGGTTGGTCGTCTGCCTGCTCGTGCTGGGCGTGTTCGCGTTCGTCGTGCTGCGCGGGCTGCTGAAGCTGCTTGCGGAACGGGACCTGTTCGTAGTCCTGGCTGCCTCGGGACTGCTCGCGAGCTTCGGCTTGCAGGCGTTCGTCAACATGGCTTCGTCGCTGCGCCTGATCCCGACGAAGGGGATGACGCTGCCCTTCGTGTCCTACGGCGGCTCGTCCGTGGTCGCGATCGCGCTCGGGATCGGGATGCTGCTGGCACTCACCCGGACCCGCTCGCGCGCGGAACGGGGCTGGGAGGCCGCGCCATGAGGGGCCCGGCGGCGGCACCTATCGTCCTCGCCGCGGGCGGGACGGCCGGGCATCTGTTCCCAGCCGAGGCGCTTGCCAGCGAGCTGACCCGGCGAGGGCGGCGGGTCGCTGTGATGACCGATCAGCGCTCGGCCGCGCAGGCGCGGGAGTCGTTCGACGGACGTGAGCTGTTCGTGTTGCGAGGTGCCGGGCTGGCTGGCCGCGGCCCGCTACGGGCGGCTGTGGGTGCGGCAGCTCTCGGGATGGGCTTCGTCCAGGCGCGCGGGCTGCTCGGGCCGCTGGGTGCCTCGGCCGTGGTCGGGTTCGGGGGCTATCCTGCCGTGGCGCCCGTGCTCGCGGCGCGCCTGCTCCGGCGCCGCCCGGTGCTCGTGCTGCACGAGCAGAATGCGGTGCTGGGTCGGGCGAACCGACTGCTCGCGCGTTTCGCCGACCGGCTCGCGCTGAGCTTCCAAGAGACCCAGGCAGTGCCGGGCGGGATCATGGCGCGGGTTACGGGCGACCCGGTGCGCCCGGCGATCCAGGCCCTCGCGGGCCGCCCCTATGCGCCGCCGGGCGCGAGCGCGGGCACGGTGCGCCTCCTGGTGCTCGGCGGGTCGCTTGGGGCGCGGGTGCTGAGCGACCTGCTGCCGCCCGCGTTGGCCACGCTCCCCGCTGACTTGTGTGAGCGGCTCCGCGTCGCGCAGCAGTGTCGGGCCGAAGACCTGGAGCGGGTGCGGGTCGCCTACGCGGCCCTGGGCATCGAGGCCGAGCTGTCCGCCTTCTTTCCCGACATAGCCGAGCGGCTCGCGCAGGCGCACCTCGTCGTGGCGCGCGCAGGCGCGGGCACGGTGGCGGAGTTGGCGTGCGCCGGGCGCCCTGCCTTGCTCGTGCCCTTGCCCGGCGCCATAGACGACCATCAGCGCTGGAATGCCCGCGCCCTCGGCGCCGAACTGGCCGAGCAGGCAGGGCTGACGGCAGAGGCGCTCGGTACGCGTCTTGCATCGCTGCTCGCCGCACCCGACCGGCTCTCGGCACTCGCGCACGAGGCGGCGCGGCGCGCGCGGCCGGATGCCGCCTCGCTCCTCGCCGATCTCGTCGAGGAAAGCATCACCCAGGAGGCCCATTCATGAGGGCGCTGCCGCTCACCATCGGGACCATCCACTTCGTCGGCATCGGCGGCATCGGCATGTCCGGCATCGCCGAGGTGCTGCATACGCTCGGCTACGCGGTCCAGGGCAGCGACATCGCCGACGGCGCGAACGTGCGCCGGCTGCGCGAGGCAGGCATCCCAGTCGCCATCGGGCACGACCCGGCGAATGTCGCGAACGCGCAGGTCGTCGTGATCAGCACGGCCGTCCGGTCGGACAACCCGGAGGTCGCTGCCGCCCGCGCCCGGCTCATCCCGGTGGTGCGCCGGGCGGAGATGCTGGCGGAACTGATGCGGCTGCGGTGGAGCATCGCCGTCGGCGGCACGCACGGCAAGACGACGACGACCAGCCTGGTCGCGTGCGTGCTGGAGACCGCCGGCCTCGACCCTACCGTCATCAACGGCGGCATCGTGAACGCTTACGGCAGCAACACGCGGCTCGGCGCGGGCGAGTGGATGGTGGTCGAGGCGGACGAGAGCGACGGCAGCTTCCTCCGCTTGCCGGCGACCATCGCCGTCGTGACCAACGTGGACCCCGAGCACCTGGACCACTGGGGCACCGCCGAGGCGATGCAGGCCGGCTACGACCAGTTCGTCTCCAATATCCCGTTCTACGGCTTCGCCGTGCTCTGTCTGGACCACCCCGGCGTGCAGCAGATGATTCCCCGCCTCTCCGACCGGCGCATCATCACTTACGGCTTCTCGCCGCAGGCGGACGTGCGCGCCGAGAAGGTCGTCACCGACAAGCTGGGGGCGACGTTCCAGGTGCAGATCGCCGACCGGGCGCGCGGACGGATGAAGCCGCTGGGCCCGTTCCGCCTGCCCATGCTGGGCGCCCACAACGTCCAGAACGCGCTCGCCGCCATCGCGGTCGGCAACGAGATGGACGTGGACGACGCGACGCTGCGCAGCGCGCTCGCCTCCTTCCGCGGCGTCAAGCGGCGCTTCACCAAAACGGGCGAGACCGGCGGCATCACCGTGATAGACGACTACGGGCACCACCCCGTTGAGATCGCGGCGGTGCTCAAGGCGGCGCGGCAGGCGGGCGCGCGCGACGTGCTCGCCATCGTGCAGCCGCACCGCTACTCGCGGCTGGAATCCCTTTTTCCAGAGTTCTGCGCCTGCATGAACGACGCGGGCACGGTCATCATCGCGGATGTGTATGCCGCCGGCGAGGCACCCGTTCCCGGTGTGGACCGCGACGCGCTCGTGGACGGTCTGCGCGCTCGTGGGCACCGCAGCGTCGTGCCGCTCAGCGCACCCGAGCACCTGCCCGAGATGGTCCACGCCATCGCCCGGCCCGGCGACTACGTGGTCTGCCTCGGCGCCGGCAACATCACGCAGTGGGCGCAGGCATTGCCCGGCCAGCTTGCCGAGCTGCAAGGCCACGGGCAGGCCCAAGGGCAGACGATCTCGCAGCGGAGGGCATCATGACTGTACCTGCGCCCTTGGCTCTCCCCAGCCTGCGCGGCCGCGTCGCCCACGAGGCACCGCTCGCTGCTCAGACTTGGTTCCGAGTTCGGCGGCCCGGCGGAGGCGCTGGTCCGCCCGGCGGATGCGGAGGACCTCGCGCAGTTCCTCGGTGCGCTGCCGCCCGAGATGCCTGTGACCATCGTCGGCGCCGCAAGCAATCTCATCGTGCGGGACGGCGGCGTTCCCGGCGTGGTTCTCCGCCTTGCCGGGCGCGGCTTCGGCACGATCAGCGTCGAACCGGACGGCGTGATCGCAGGTGCTGCGGCGCTCGATGCGGTGGTGGCCGGGCACGCGGCGTCGGCCGGGCTTGCTGGGCTGGAGTTCCTGTCCGGCATCCCTGGCACCATCGGCGGCGCCGTCGCCATGAACGCGGGCGCCTATCAGGGCGACGTCGCGGGCTGCCTCGACTGGGCGGAGCTGGTCACGCGCGGCGGCGAGCTGGTGCGCGTGCCAGCCCCTGCCCTCGTCCTCTCCTACCGTACCGCTCGGCTGCCGCCTGGCGCCGTCATCGTCCGTGCCCGGTTCCGTGCCAACTCCGGCGACCCGGCGGTCATCGCCGCGCGCATGGCGGAGATCCGGGCGAGCCGCGAGGCGACTCAGCCCGTGCGCGCCCGCACCGGGGGCAGCACGTTCCGCAACCCCGAGGGAAGCCGTGCCTGGGAGCTGATAGCTACCGCGGGGGGACGTGGCCTCCGCGTCGGCGGCGCGCAGTGCAGCGAGAAGCATTGCAACTTCCTGCTCAACCTCGGCGACGCCACCGCCGCGGACCTGGAGAGCCTGGGGGAGGAGCTGCGCCGGCGCGTCCGCGCCATGTGCGGCGTGCAGCTCGAATGGGAGATCAAGCGTCTCGGTGTTCCTACCGCCCAAGGGCGCAGCACGAGGATCGCGGCATGACCCGCGTCGCGGTGCTCTACGGCGGCATCTCGGCGGAGCGCGAGGTCAGTCTCTCCTCGGGTCGCCAGTGCATCGCAGCCCTCCGCGAGGCCGGGTTCGAGGTGGACCCCATCCTGGTCGGCCCCGACCTCGGCGCCGTCATCCAGGCGCTCGAAGACCCAAGGCCGGACGTGGTGTTCAACGCGCTGCACGGCCGCTTCGGCGAGGACGGGACGATCCAGGGCGTGCTGGACTGGATGGCCCTCCCCTACACGCACTCGGGCGTGCGCGCGTCGGCGCTCGCCATGGACAAGGAGGCGGCCAAATCGGTGTTCGCGGCGGCGGGCCTTCCCGTGGCGCGAAGCCGGGTGGTCTCGACGGAGGAGCTGGAGGCGGCGGACCCGTTGCCGCTGCCCTACGTCGTGAAGCCCGTCAACGAGGGATCGAGCGTCGGCGTGGAGATCATGCTGCTGGGCGCGAACCGCCGCGCCGAGGTGGCCCGCACCTGGCGCCACGGGCGCGCGATGGTCGAGGAATACGTGCCGGGCCGCGAGCTGACGGTGGGCGTGATGGGGGACCGGGCGCTGGCCGTGACCGAGATCGCGGCGCAGACGGGCGCGTTCTACGACTACGAGGCGAAATATGCGGAGGGCGGCTCGCGCCATGCCGTTCCCGCACCGGTCCATCCGACCGCCTACGCGCAAGCCATGGCCGTGGCGCTCGCCGCTCACCAGGCGCTGGGCTGCCGCGGCGCCTCGCGCGCCGACCTGCGCTACGACGACACGGCGGGCGAGCCAGGGCGGCTCGTGCTGCTGGAGGTGAACACCCAGCCCGGCCTCACGCCGACCTCGCTCCTGCCCGAGCAGGCGGCGCACTTGGGCATCTCGTTCCCCGCGCTCTGCGCCTGGATGGTGGAGAACGCCTCATGCCGCGCGTGACATCTCGTCCCCTTGGTCGTGCCGCCGCCGGCAAGCGGCCTACCAGGCTGGGCTTGCTGCTGCGCCGGGCAGGGCGGATGCGGCGCTCGCTCGCGTGGGTAGGGTGCGCTCTGCTGCTCCTCGTTGCCGGAGACCGCCCTGATGCGCGCGACCCCGGCCTTGTCGCCCCAAGGCTTGGCGCCCTTGGGGGAGCCACAGTGTCGTCGGCTGGCGCGAGCGGCTGGGCGGGCATCTCGGGCTGAAGGTGGAGCAGGTCGTCGTCGAGGGGCGGGTGATAACGCCCGAACCAGTGCTGCAAGCGGCCATCGGGGTCCACGAGGGCGACCCGCTGCTGGGCTTCTCGCTGGACGCGATCCGGAGCCGCGTGGAGGGCCTGACCTGGGTGCAGAGCGCCGCGATCGAGCGGCGCCTGCCCGGCACCCTCGTCGTCAACCTAGTCGAGCGGCGCCCCTTCGCCGTCTGGCAGAACCAGGGCCGGTTCGTGCTGATAGATCATGCCGGCCAGATCGTAGCACCCCAGGACCCGGCAAAGGACGCGGCAGCGTTCCGCGTGCTGCCTCTCGTCGTCGGGCCAGGCGCCCCCGAGCACGCAGCGGAGCTGCTCGACCTGCTCGCGGCGCAACCCGTGCTCCGCGCCCACGTCGTCGCGGCGGTGCGTGTCGGCGAGCGACGCTGGAACCTGCGACTCAACACTGGCGCGGACGTGCTCCTGCCGGAAGGGCACGAGGCGGCAGCCATCACGCGGCTCGTGGAGTTCCAGCAGGAGCAGGACCTGCTCGACCGGCCACTGCAAGTGCTCGACATGCGCCTGCCAGACCGGCTCGTGGTGCGACCTCAGGTGTCTGCGACCCCGGTAGCGATGCCGCCAGGGACGCTGCAAGCCGCACCGGCCGCCGCCGGGTCGCGGCGGCCGACGTAGGGGGAATGCGCCGGTGAACAGCCTGTCGAGCCGCAGCGTGCTGCCTGCTCCGCCCGAATCGCCGCTCGTGCGGCAGCGTGCGGGCCGGACCGGGCCATTCGGCGTGCTCGATGTCGGCAGCACCAAGGTCACTTGCCTGATCGGGCGCATCGAGGGCGACGGTGTGCTGCGCGTGCTCGGCTTCGGCTGGCAGCAGGCACGAGGCGTCAAGGGCGGCGCCGTCACGGATCTCGACGAGGCCGAGCAGGCGATCCGCCGCGCCGTTGCCGACGCCGAGCTGATGGCGGACCATCGCCTCCGCAGCGTCACCGCGAATCTCACCTGCGGCTACCCGGAAAGCCGCCTGTTCAACGTGCAGTGGCCGATCGGCGGGCGACCGGTCACGGGAGCCGACATCCGGCGCATCGTGCAGGAAGGCCGCGCGCGCGCCGCCGTGGACGGGCGCGAGTGTATCCACGCTCTGCCGCTCGGCTTCATGGTGGATGGCACGAGCGGCGTGCAGGACCCGCGCGGGCTGCATTGCGAGCAGCTCACGGCGCGGCTGCACCTGCTCGACGCCGCGAGCACGGCGCTGCGCAACCTGGGGCTGACGGTCAGCCGCTGCGAGCTGGACGTGGCGGAGATGGTGAGCTCTCCTTTCGCCTCCGGGATCGCCACGCTCGTCGAAGACGAGCGGCAGCTCGGCGTCACCGTGGTGGACATGGGCGGCGGCACGACGGGGATGGCGGTGTTCAGCGAGGGCCACCTCTTGCACACGGCGCAGATTCCCCTCGGCGGCGTCCATGTCACAAACGACATCGCGCGCATGCTGAGCACGCCCGTCGCCGATGCAGAGCGGCTCAAGACGCTCTACGGCAACGTCGAGGGCAGCCCGGACGACGAGCGCGAGATGCTGCATGCTCCCATCGTCGGCGAGGCGGAGCACCGCATGACCAAGGTGCCGCGCTCGCGCGTCGTGAGCATCATCCGGCCACGGCTGGAAGAGACGTTCGAGCTGGTGCGCGACCGGCTGAAAGGCGCAGGCCTGAGCCTCGAGGCCGGCAACCGCGTGGTGCTCACGGGCGGCGCCTCGCAGCTCGCCGGGATACGTGAGATGGCGAGCAGCATTCTCGGGCGTGAGGTTCGGCTCGGGCGGCCCCGTGCGCTGCGCGGCCTCCCCGCGCTGGCGAGCGGCCCAGGCTTCGCGACGGCCGCGGGGCTGCTCGCCTGGGCCAGCGGCGAGGGCCGTCCGCTCGCCGATGTGGACATGACCAGCGAACGACCCACAGGCCTGCTGCGCCGCATCGTCGCTTTTCTGCGGGACCGGATGTGATGCCCGCCTCCGAATCCATTTTCTATCTTGCAATCACGGTTCCGTGAAGGGAAACTTTAGCCATGACATTGAATCTCACCATCCCCCAGCAGACCCACACCGATTTCCGGCCCCGCATCACCGTGATCGGGGTCGGAGGCGGCGGCACCAACGCCGTGGACAACATGATCGCGCTCAACCTACAGGGCGTGGATTTCGTGGTGGCCAACACCGACGCGCAGCAGCTCATGCACAGCCGGGCGGACCGGCGCGTGCAGCTTGGCCCGCACCTGACGCAGGGCCTCGGCGCGGGCGCGAAGCCCGAGATCGGGCGCGCGGCGGCGGAAGAGGCCGCGAGCGAGCTTGAGCGCTACCTCGACGGCACGCACATGATCTTCATCACCGCCGGCATGGGCGGCGGCACCGGCACGGGGGCAGCACCTGTCATCGCGAAGCTGGCGCGCGAGAAGAACATCCTCACCGTGGGCGTCGTGACCAAGCCCTTCACCTTCGAGGGGATGCGCCGGGCGCGCGCGGCGGACCAAGGCATCGCGGAACTCCAGCAATACGTGGACACGCTCATCGTCATCCCCAACCAGAACCTGTTCCGTCTCGCCACCGAGCGGACCGGCTGGAAGGAAGCCTTCAAGATGGCCGACCACGTCCTCTACATGGGCGTGCGCGGCGTCACCGACCTGATGGTGGCGCCCGGCCTCGTGAACCTCGACTTCGCCGACATCCGCACGGTGATGCTGGAGATGGGCAAGGCGATGATGGGCACCGGCGAGGCGGAGGGCGACAACCGCGCCATCCGCGCGGCCGAGGCAGCAATCAGCAACCCGCTGCTGGAGGACACGAACATGAGCGGCGCGCGCGGGCTGCTCATCAACATCACCGGCGGCGAGGACATGACCCTCTACGAGGTGGACCAGGCCGCGAACCGCATCCGCGAGGAGGTTGCCGAGGATGCGAACATCATCTTCGGCTCGGCGGTGGACGATTCGCTGAACGGGCGGGTCCGCGTCTCCGTAGTCGCGACCGGCATAGACTTGGCGTCGCAGGTGGAAGCGGCACGGCCGCGCCTCGTGGCCGTCGGGGCCGCGCCCTCTGACCCAGGGGAGTCTGCAATGGCCCAGTCCGCGATGCCGGCGGCCGGAGCGGGATCGACGGAGGCGGCGTATTATACGCCTACCCAGGCGCCGATCATGCAGGCCACGGCCGCGCATCCTGGGCCTGTGCCCATGCCACGCCCGGCTGCTCCCCCACGTTTCATGCCATCTACGCCCGGCCAACGCCCAGCGACTCCAGGGGGCCCGACTCGCAACAGCATGCTCTTCAGTGAGCCGCCCCGCGTCGCCGAGCAGGCACCTGCCACGGCGTCGGCGGCAGCACCTGCCCGGAGCAGCCTGTTCAGCATCGTGACCGGAAGCCTCCGGCGCCGCCAGCAGGCCGAGGCGCAAGAGCCGCAACGTGCCGAGCCGATCTTCCAGGACCAGCCTGTCGCCGCGCCGGCGCAGCCCGGCACCGATGAGCACTACGACGTGCCGGCCTTCCTGCGGCGCCAGTCGTCGTAGAGCCGGCCATCGTAGCAGCAAATAGGACAAAATACTTTAAGAACATGATTGTGGGCAGAAACAGCAGGAAACATTGATTGAGTTGGCGACCCAAGGGCAGAAGCCTAGCTTCTCGTGGCTACCTTGCCCTTGGGCGCCATTCCCGGCGCCCTCTCCAGAGGATCGCTGATGGACGGCCTACCCTACTTCCCCGTTGCGATCGAAGCTCAGCGCACGCTCAAGGCAGCGATCGGCTGCGTCGGCGCGGGCGTTCATACGGGGCAGCAGGTCAACGTCATGCTGCATCCCGCGGAGCCCGGCACGGGCATCGTCCTGCGCCGCACCGACCTCGGCATCGAGATTCCGGCGCGCCACGATCATGTCGTGGAGACCCGCCTCTGCACCGCGCTCGGATTGCCGGGTCGGCCGGAGGCGCGGGTTGGTACGGTCGAGCACCTGATCGCGGCGCTGGCAGGCTGCCGCGTTGGCAACTGCATCGTGGACCTGGACGGACCGGAAGTGCCGATCCTTGACGGATCGGCGGCGCCGTGGGTGTTCCTGCTGGACTGCGCGGGGTTTGCCGACCAAGGCCGAGCGGCGGTGATCGAGGTGCGGCGCCCCGTCCGCGTCACCGAGGGCGAGGCTTTTGCCGAGCTGCGCCCTGTGTCGGGGCGCGGCTTGACGCTGGCCATGTCCATCGCTTTCGACGCGGCCGCGATCGGGCGGCAGGCACTCACGCTCGACCTAGACGAAGCTGCGTTCCGGCGTGAGCTCGCACCGGCGCGGACCTTCGGGCTCGCCCACGAGGTCGCGACGCTGCGCAGCGCCGGGCTCGCACGCGGCGGGAGCCTTCGCAACGCCGTCGTGGTGGACGGGGCGCGAGTCCTCAATCCAGGCGGGCTGCGGATGCCGGACGAGTTCGTGCGGCACAAGCTGCTGGACGCGGTAGGGGACCTGGCGCTTGCCGGCGCCCCGCTCGCCGGGCGCTTCGTCGGCCACCGCTCCGGCCACGCGCTGAACAACCGGCTGCTGCGGGCATTGTTCGCCTCGTCGGCCAACTGGCGGCTTACCGAGGCCGAGGGGGCGAGAGAGAGCTGGAGCACCGCCTCCGCTCCCGAGGCGGCGGCTGCCTGATCCCGCTTCGCCCGGCCGCGAGCCGTGCTATAAGCGCCACGCCATGTCCTACATTGCCCTGCTCCGCCGTCTCCTGCCCGGCTGCACCGCGCTCCTGCTGCTGACCGGCTGCGCCTCGATCGGCTCCCTCATGCCGTGGAACGGCAGCGCCACGGCGCTCACGAAAAAGCCGGACCTGGCTGCGAGGACGCCGGAGGAGCTGTACAGCCGCGGCGTGGACGCGTTGAACGCGAAGCGCTATGCGACGGCCGTCACGCAATTCGATGCCATCGAGCAGAACTACCCGTACTCTACATGGGCGGCGAAGGCGCAGCTCATGCACGGCTATACGGAATACCTGCAGAACCATTACACCGAGGCGATCGGCGCCCTGGACCGTTATGTTCAGCTGCACCCGAGCAGCGCGGACGCCGCTTACGCCTACTATCTCCGTGCCTTGTGCTACTACGAGCAGATCGAGGACGTTCAGCGCGACCAGAAGGGCACCGACCAGGCCATGACTGCGCTGCAGGACGTGGTCAACCGCTTCCCGGACACGCCCTATGCGCGCGACGCCCGGCTCAAGATAGATCTCTGCCGCGACCACCTCGCGGGCAAGGAGATGGTGATCGGCCGCTGGTATGAGAGCCAACGCCTCTATGGTGCTGCGGTCAACCGCTACCAGCGCGTGGTCCAGCTCTACCAGACGACCAATCACACTCCGGAAGCCTTGCAGCGGATGGTCGAGGTCTATCTCAAGCTCGGGATGGTCGGTGAGGCGAAGAAGACGGCGGCGGTGCTCGGCTACAACTATCCAGGCAGCCGCTGGTATCAGGACGCCTACGCGGAACTCGCCGAGAGCGGGGCGGTGCCGCCCACGAGGAACGGCCGGGCGCCGGAAGAGCCAGGGCTCCTGTCGCGCACGTTCGGCAGCCTCTTCTAACCACTCTCCGCGCGTGCTGACCGCGCTCCACATCCGCGACGTGGTCCTGATCGAGCGGCTCGACCTCGGCTTCGGGCCGGGGCTGACCGTGCTCACGGGCGAGACGGGCGCGGGCAAGAGCATCCTGCTCGACGGCCTCGGCCTGGCGCTTGGCGGGAGGGCCACGGCCGGCCTGGTGCGCGAGGGAGCGGAGCAGGCGAGCGTCACCGTGCTCTTCGCACCGCCGCCCGGCCACCCGGCCCATGCCGTGCTGGAGGAGAGCGGCATCGCATCGGAGGATGAGCTGGTGCTGCGCCGGGTGGTGATGCGGGACGGGCGGAGCCGGGCGACGGTGAACGACCAGCCCGCCGGCATAGCGCTGCTGCGCCGGCTGGGCGCATTGCTCGTGGAGGTGCAAGGCCAAGGCGAGCAGATGGGCCTCGCCGATCCCTCCACGCACACGGGGCTGCTTGACCAGTTCGGCGTTCCTGCCCCCGCCCGCGCGTCGGTGGTGCGGACGTGGCGGGACTGGCGCGAGGCCGCCGCCGCCGTCGATGCGGCGCGTGCCGGCATCGCCGAGGCCCGACGCGAAGAGGACTGGCTGCGCTTCGCCGCCGAGGAATTGGCGAAACTCGCGCCGCACGAAGGCGAGGAAGACGCGCTTGCCGCCGAGCGGCAATGGCTGCAGCAGGGCGAGCGCCGGGCGGAGGCGATCGCGGCCGCACTCGCCGAGATCGTGCCTCGGGACCGTCGCGGTTCCGGCCCGGCGTCGGCACTGCGCAGTGCATCGCGGGCTTTGCAGAAGCTGGCAGCGCCCCCTAGCGGCGAAACCGACCCGGCGGCGCCCGTGCTCGCCGCCTTGGAGCGCGCCGAGGAGGCGTTGGCCGAAGCGGAAACCCTGCTCGCCCGGCTCGCGCACGACGCGGAGAGCGACCCACGGCGGCTGGAGCAGGCCGAGGAGCGGCTCTTCGCGCTGCGCGCCGCGGCCCGCAAGTATGGCGTGCCCGTGGCCGGGCTGCCGGCCTTGCTCGCGGACCTGCGCGGCCGCCTCGCGGCATTGGACAGCGGATCGGCTCAGGTCGGGGCGCTAGAGGCCAAGGCCGCCGCGCGGCGCGCCGATTACGTGGATGCCGCAGCCGCTCTCTCCCGCGCCCGCGCTGGTGCTGCGGGACGGTTGCAGCGCGCGGTCGGCGCGGAATTGCCGCCGCTGCGGCTCGACAAGGCGCGCTTCGTCGTTGAGCTGCAACGGCTCGACGAGGCGCGCTGGAGCGCGGTCGGGCAGGAGACGGCGCGGTTCCTGATCGCGACCAACCCCGGCCAGACGCCCGGTCCACTCGACCGCGTCGCCTCGGGCGGCGAGCTGTCGCGGCTGATGCTCGCGCTCAAGGTCGTGCTCGCCCAGGGAAGCACGGTGCCGACATTGGTCTTCGACGAGGTGGACAGCGGCGTGGGCGGCGCCACCGCCGCCGCCGTCGGCGAGCGGCTGGCGCGGGTGGCGGAAGGAGTGCAGGTGCTGGTCGTGACCCACAGCCCGCAAGTCGCGGCGCGCGGCACGGCGCATCTGCGCGTCGCCAAGGAGGCCGCGCGCGGCCGGGCGGCGACGCAGGTCGTGCCGCTTGACCCTCCTGCCCGGCGCGAGGAGATCGCGCGGATGCTGGCCGGTGAGACCGTGACGGAAGCTGCGCGTGCCGCGGCCGATAGCTTGCTGGGGAATGCCGCGTGACTCCTGTCGAGGCGTTGACGGAGGAGGAGGCAAGCGCGGAATTGGCCGGGCTCGCGGAAGCGATCGCGCGCGCGGACCGCCTCTACCACGAGCAGGACGCGCCCGAGATCACGGACGCCGAGTATGACGCCCTGCGCCGGCGCAATGCCGAAATCGAGGCGCGCTTTCCCGAGCTGGTGCGCGCGGACAGCCCGACCCGGCAGGTCGGCGCTGCACCGGCGGCCGGATTCGGCAAGGTGCGGCATCGCGTGCCGATGCTCTCGCTCGACAACGCCTTCGACGAAGCGGATTTCTCGACGTTCCTCGACCGCGCCCGGCGCTTCCTCGGCCTAGCGTCCGACGCGCCGCTGCCGCTCGTCGCGGAGCCGAAGATAGACGGCCTCTCGGTCGCGCTGCTCTACGAGGACGGCCGCCTCATCCAGGGCGCGACGCGCGGGGACGGCGCCGAGGGCGAGGACGTGACGGCGAACCTGCGCACTGTCCGTGCTATCCCACAGCGCCTCAAGGATCACGCACCCACGCGGCTCGAAGTGCGCGGCGAGGTGTTCATGCTCAAGGCGGACTTCCTGCGACTCAACACGGCGCAGGCGGAGGCGGGCGCCAAGGTATTCGCCAACCCACGCAACGCCGCCGCCGGGTCCCTGCGCCAGCTCGATCCCAAGATCACGGCGGCCCGGCCGCTCTCTTTCTTCGCCTACGCCATGGGCGAGGCGAGCGAGACAGTGGCGGAGACGCACTGGGGCTACCTGGAGAAGTTGCGCGGCTGGGGATTCGAGGTGAATCCGCTTTCGCGCCGGGTGGAGGGCGCCGAGGGTGCGGGGGCCTTCCAGCGAGAGGTGGGCCTCACACGGGCGGCGCTCGGCTACGACATAGACGGCGTCGTCTATAAGGTGGACAGCCTTGCGCTGCAGCGGCGGCTCGGGTTCGTTGGGCGTGCGCCGCGCTGGGCCATCGCGTGGAAGTTCCCGGCCGAGCAAGCGACGACGACCCTGGAGGACATCCTCATCCAGGTCGGGCGCACGGGCGCGCTGACCCCCGTGGCGAAGCTCGCGCCCGTGGGCGTCGGCGGCGTGCTGGTCACGCGGGCGACGCTGCACAACGAGGACGAGATCGCGCGCAAGGACGTGCGCGTGGGCGACACGGTGGTCGTGCAGCGGGCGGGCGACGTGATCCCGCAGGTCGTGCAGGTGCTGCTCGACCAGCGGCCGGAGGGTGCCCTCCCCTATCTTTTTCCGGATCACTGCCCCATCTGCGGCAGCCTCGCCGTGCGGCCATCGGGCGAGGTGGTGCGGCGTTGCACGGGTGGCCTCATCTGCGCGGCGCAGGCGGTGGAGCGGTTGCGCCACCTCGTCTCGCGCGCCGCCTTCGATATCGAAGGGCCTGGGGGAGAAGACCATCGAGGAGTTCCACGCCCTTGGCTGGCTGCGCGCGCCGGGCGACGTGTTCCGCCTCAAGGCGCACCGGGACGAGATTCTGGGACGGGAAGGTTGGAAGGAGAAGAGCACCGAGAACCTGCTCCGCGCCATCGAGGCACGGCGGAGCGTGCCGCTCGACCGCTTCATCTACGCCCTCGGCATCCGCCGCATCGGCGAGACCAATGCGCGCCTGCTCGCGCGGCACTACGGGAGCTTCGAGAACCTGGCGCGCGGCGATGCTGGACGCGACGACGGTGGGGAGCGAGGCGCGGTCGGCGCTGGGCAGCATCATGGGAGTAGGCCCGGCGATCGCCGACGAGCTGGCCGCGTTCTTCAGTGAGCCGCGCAACATCGCGACGCTGGAAGACCTCGCCGGGGAACTCACCATCGAGGGCGTCGCCGGCCCGGCGGCGGACGGCGCGCTCGCGGGCAAGGTGATCGTGTTCACGGGCGCCCTGGAGACGATGACGCGCCCCGAGGCGAAGGCGCGGGCTGAGGCGCTGGGCGCGCGCGTGACGGACAGCGTGAGCAAGAAGACAGACCTCGTGGTGCTTGGCGCGGACGCGGGCAGCAAGGCGAAGAAGGCGGCGGAACTGGGAGTGCAGGCCGTGAGCGAGGCGGAGTGGCTGCAGCTCTTTCGTCGGGAAATAAGCGCCGGTTCATCCTATCGTTCATGTTTGAAGGCGAAACTCGCGGAGCTGTTCGGCCCAAAGGCCGCCACAAATCCGGGGTCAACGTTTGGCGATGGCAAGAGCCGCCCGCATCCTCGCTGCTCTCCTGGCCGCGGCGCTGTCGCTCGCCGGGTGCGTCAGCGCCCCCACGCTGGGCGCCGACCCGGACCTGCTCGCCGCAGAGACTGGCCGCGACCCGGCGCGCAGCCTCGACCTCCTGCGCCAGCAGGAGGAGCGCATCGCGCACAAGCCGTTCCTCTCCGGCAACCGCGTGGACCTGCTCGTCAATGGGCCGGCCTCCTTCGCCGCCCTCGCCGCAGCCATCAACGCGGCTACAATCCGCGTGGACATGGAGAGCTACGAGTTCGACGCACAGGCCGGCGGCGCGTTCTCGGCTCTCCTGCTCGCCGCCCGCGCTCGCGGCGTCGAGGTGAACCTGATCTACGATGCCTGGGGCACGCTCGACACACCGCCCGCCGTGTTCGAGCGGCTGCGCCAGGGCGGCGTGCGCGTGCTCGAATACAACCCGCTCCTGCCCAACAGCCGCGTGCCCCGTCGAGCCGAACAAGCGCGATCACCGCAAGCTGCTCTGCGTGGACGGCCGGGTCGCCATCACCGGCGGCGTGAACATCAGCCGCGTCTATGAGAACCGGCCGGGCCGCTACGCCGCCGACCCGGACAACGAGGCCTGGCGCGACACCGACGTGCGCATCGAAGGTCCCGTCGTCGCCCAGTTCGAGCACTACTTCATGGAGACGTGGCGCGACCAGCACGGCGCCCCGCTCGCCGCCCCGCCGCCGACGCCTGGCACGCCCCGTGGCCCGGCGCTCGTGCAGGCCATAGACGGCGCACCCGATAACGGGCACCCGCTGATCTACCGCACACTCGTCGCCGCGATCGAGCTCTCGCGGAGGTCGGTCCATCTCACGACCGGCTTCTTCGCGCCGACGCCCGACCTCGCCCGCGTGCTGGAAGCCGCAGCCCGCCGCGGCGTGGACGTGCAGATCGTCGTCCCCGGCCGCAGCGACAGCGACGCTGCCCTCGCCGCCGGCCGGGCCGACTATGGGGAGTTGATGCGGGCCGGAGTGCGGATCCACGAGCGTCTGCACCGCATCCTCCACGCCAAGACCGCCGTGATAGACGGCGCCTGGTCCGCCGTAGGTTCCTCGAACCTCGACTGGCGCAGCGTCGTCTGGAACAACGAGATAGACGCCGTCATCCTGGACCCCGCGTTCGGCGCCAAGATGGAGGCGATGTTCGCCGACGATGTCGCCGCCTCCCGCACCATAGACCCTGCTGCCTGGCGCAACCGCTCCCTCGGCGAGCGCTTCGAGGAATGGGGGGCACAGCTGATCCAGTCGTTCCTGTGAAGCCAGCCGTATCGCCATTCCTGCATCGGCGCGGGCGCACTCATGGCGGAAGCGAACGGCCTCGCGTCAAGTTCAGGGTGAACGAGAGGACGCGCCCCCTGCGCCACGAGCGAGGACGTTGCAAAGCAATCGGATCGCGCACGACTTTCGCGCACCGTCAGGCGGCGACGATGCTCGCAACTGCGTCCAGCTCGCGGGCGGCATCGTCCGGCAGCGCAAGTTCGGCCGCGGCGAGGTTCTCCTGCAAGTGCGCGACAGACGAGGTGCCGGGGATCAGGAGGATGTTAGGCGCGCGACGAAGCAGCCAGGCAAGTGCTGTCTGCATGGGCGTGGCACCAAGGCGCGCAGCGACATCGGACAAGGTGGACGATTGCAGCGGGTTGAACCCACCGAGCGGAAAGAACGGTACATAGGCGGTGCCGTCGCGGGCGAGTTCGTCGATCAGGGCATCGTCGGCCCGATGCGCCAGATTGTACTGGTTCTGCACGCAGACGATCTCGCAGATCCGGCGCCCTTCCGCGATCTGCGCGGGGGTTACGTTGCTCAGCCCGATTTGACGCACCAAGCCCTGCCGCTGGAGCTCGGCCAAGACGGTGAGCGGCGCCTCAAGCGATCCCTCGGCGGGGCCATGCGCGTCGAACATGCTGCGAAGATTGACTACCTCGAGCACATCCAGGCCCAGATTGCGGAGATTGTCGTGGACCGCCTGAGTCAGTTCTTCGGGCGAGAAGGCCGGGATCCATGAGCCATCCTCGCCGCGCCGGGCGCCGATCTTGGTGACGATGACGAGATCGTCGGGATAGGGCGCGAGCGCCTCGCGGATCAGCTGGTTGGTGACGTGCGGGCCGTAGAAGTCGCTGGTGTCTATGTGGTTCACGCCGCTCGCGACCGCTTCGCGCAGCACCGCCAATGCCGCGTCATGATCCTTGGGCGGCCCGAAGACGCCGGGCCCTGCGAGCTGCATGGCGCCGTAGCCGAGCCGCTTCACGGTGCGGTCGCCGAGGGCGAACGTGCCGGACTGGTCGATGATGGACATACTTGAGCTCCACTGAAGACGATGCACACCTGGGGGTTGCCTCTACGCGCGATAACAAGGAGAAATCCGCACAGGCTGTACGGAGCGGCGAACAGTGAAGGTTGATCTGGGTGAGCTGAACGCCTTCGTGGCGGTGGCGCGCGCCAGGGGCTTTCGCGATGGCGCACGCGCGAGTGGCAGCAGCGCGTCCGGGCTCAGCGAGGCCGTACGTCGCCTTGAGGCGCAGCTCGGCGTCAGGCTGCTCAACCGGACGACGCGCAGCGTCGTCCCGACAGAGGCGGGCGAGCGCCTGCTCGAGCGGCTCGGCCCGGCATTGACCGAGGTGGAGGCAGCTCTCGACGTGGTGAACGGCTTTCGCGACAGGCCGGCGGGCTCGTTGCGCCTCAATGTGCCGGTTAGCGCGGCGCGGTTGGTGCTGCCCAGCATCGTCCCGCCGTTCCTCGCCGCCTATCCCGACATCCGACTGGAGGTAATCGCCGAAGACAGCTTCATCGACGTGCTAACCGCCGGCTGCGATGCCGGCATCCGCTATGATGAGCGGCTGGAGCAGGACATGATCGCGGTGCCGATCGGGCCGCGCGTGCAGCGCTTCGCCACCGCCGCTTCCCCGGCTTACCTTGATCACCATGGCCGGCCGGAACACCCGCGCGAGCTGCTCGGCCATGCCTGTCTGCGCGGCCGCTTTGCTAGCGGTACGATGACGCCGTGGGAGTTCGAGCGCGACGGCGAGGCGGTGCGGGTCGATCCTACGGGGCCGCTGCTCGTGCGGATCGGCGCAGCGACCGATCTCGCCGTCGCCGCAGCGATCGCCGGCACGGGCATCATCTATCTCTTCAAGGATTGGCTGCGCCCGCATCTTGATAGCGGTGTCCTCGAACCCGTCCTCGAACCGTGGTGGCAGCGCTTCCCGGGGCCGTTTCTCTACTACCCCGGACGGCGCCTCATGCCCGCGCCTCTGCGGGCGTTCGTCGATTTCATCAAGGCATCGGCTGACCAACCTTGACGTCTGCCGTCATGCGCGCGAGCCCCCGTCGCTGCCTGCAAGGCACCATTCCCTGTCGCAAGAAATCCCTTATGCTGCAACGCAGCACTTGTGGTACGGCGCTCCGGCCTGGCAGGATGCGCCATGCTGGATGTCCTTCCCTCCGATCCCACCGTCGCCGCGGAACTGGTCGCCCGCGTCGCCGAGACGCGGGCACGGGCGGAGCAGGACCCGTTCGGCAACCCGGTGCTCGCGGTCGCGCTCCTGATCTCTCGCCGTCTCGATGACGGAACGCTGAACGAAGGCAGCTTGCACGCACTCGTGGCCACCCTGCGCGATCAGGCCGCGGCGGACCGCGCGCAGCGGCTCGCCGCTTATGTCGGCGGCACTGATCCGAAGGCGACCACCGCCGCGCTGGTCCGGCTCGCGGAACGGCTGATCCGGCCGGACCCGGCAGACAGCCCGCTGCCGCTTCGTGAGGTGCGCACCCTCATCGAGCCGCCGCGCTACGCCGCCGTTTTCACTGCCCACCCCACCTTCGCGCTCGCGCCGGACGCCTACGCCGCCCTCGCCGGGAGCGCGAGCGGGCACGTGGCGGATACCTGCCTGGTCAGCCACCGGCCGGTGCGCCCGACGCTCGACGAGGAGTTCGAGGCCGCGACCCGCGCCATGGCACACGGACGCGATGCGCTCGACGCGCTCGGAGCCGCGATCCTCGACGCCGCGCGCCCGGTCTGGCCCGCGCTGTGGCATTCACTCAATCCCTGCCCCGTCATTCTCGCGAGCTGGGTCGGCTACGATACGGACGGGCGCACTGACATCGGCTGGTGGGACACGATGCGCCTGCGGCTGCGCATGAAGCGGCTGCAGTTCGCGCGCCTGGCCGAGCAGGTGGCGGGAACGGGGACCCTCGCCGGCCGCGTGCAGGACGCGCTGGACGAGGTGGACGCGCAGATCGCCCTGGTGCCGACGCGGCCGGACCCGGCGGACGTGGCTGCCTTCGCACGCGCCCTCGTTGGGGGCCGGGAGCGGGCGCTGCTCTCGCCGGAGCCGCTGCTGTCCCTCTTCTCCGCCGCCATCGCCGATGCGAATGAGGCAACGCAGCGGCGGCTCGTGGTCGCGCGTGCCGGGCTGCTCGGGCACGGGCTCTCCCTCGCCCACACCCATGTCCGCCTCAACGCGACGCAGATCCACAACGCGACCCGGCTCCGCCTTGGCCTCGATGCGCCGGCCGAGGACCCATCGCGCCGCCGGGTGCTGCTCGCGGCGATGGGCGAGGCGCTGGACAAGGTGACGCCGGTGCCTGTTGATTTCGGCGGGCTGCTGCAGGAGCAGTCCAGCGCCGTGCGCCTCATGATGCTGGTCGCCCAGATCACGAAGCACGTGGACTCCTTCGCGCCCGTCCGCTTCCTCATCGCGGAGACCGAGAGCGGCTACACCCTGCTCGCTGCCCTCTGGCTCGCGCGCCTGTTCGGCGTCGAGCGCCACATCGAGATCAGCCCCTTGTTCGAGACGGCAGACGCCCTGGAGACTGGGGCGCGCGTGCTGGAGGAGGCGCTGCGCAGCCGCTGTTTCCGCGACTACGTGCGCGGCTTGGGGCGGCTCTGCCTGCAGTTCGGCTACTCGGACAGTGGCCGCTACATCGGACAGCTCCCGGCGAGCTACCTGATCGAGCGGCTCAAGCTGCGCGTCGCCGACGCGCTCGCACGGCACGGGCTGGGCGATATCGAGGTCGTCCTGTTCGACACGCACGGCGAGAGCATCGGCCGCGGCGCGCATCCGGGGTCGCTCGCGAACCGGCTGGACTACCTCTCGCCCCCGGCCGCACGTGCGGCCCTCGCCGCCGCGGGGCTGCGCGTGCGCGAGGAGAGCGCGATCCAGGGCGGCGACGGCTACCTCCTGTTCGCGACGCCCGAGTTGGCGCGAGCGACCGTGGCGCGGCTCGCCGAGCACGCGCTGCTGCCGTCCCCAGCCGAGCCGGACGCGATCTACGCCGAGCCGGACTTCGCGGCCGACTTCTTCGCGACCGCTGCGGCGGGGATGCGCGAGTTGGTGGACGACCGAGGCTACGCCGCGTTGCTGGGCGCGTTCGGCCCGGCGCTGCTCGACCCTACGGGATCGCGCCCGGCCGCACGGCAAGGCGATGCCGGCGGCCCAACGCTGATCCGCCATCCCCGCGAGTTGCGGGCGATCCCGAACAACGCGATCCTGCAGCAGCTCGGCTGGTGCGCGAACGTGCTGCACGGACTGGGGGCGGCGTGCTCGCGCCAGCCCGAGCTGTTCGCCGAGTTGCGGGAAACGAGCCCGCGCTTCCGCCGGGCGCTTGACCTCGCCCGCTTCGCCGCCGCGAATTCCGACCTCGACGTGCTGCGCGCGAGCGTGTCTCTGCTCGACCCTGGCTCCTGGCTCGACCGCGCGGCGCACGCCCGCCTGCCCGGCCGGGCGCAGGCGCTCGCTGGGGTGGCGCGCACGCTGACCCGGCTCGACCTATGGGCGGCGACGCAGGCCACCGTGCGCCGGGTACAGGCGGACCAGGTGGGCCTGCGCACGGCCTGGCCGGATCTGCCCGGCATGTCGGACCGGGCCGTCCTGCTGCACGCGCTCAGGATCGCGGCGATCCAGCGCATCTGGTTGCTCGGCACGGAAATCCCGGAATTCTCGCCGCGCCACGGCGTGACGCCGGAGGGGGTGCAGACGCAGCTGCTGCGACTGGACGTGCCGGGAGCGATCGAGGTTCTGGCCAAGCTATTCCCTCGCGCCCCCGATCCGGCCGCCGCCGAGGACTACGGTGAGCCGGGCGCGAGTGGGCGGGGTGCTGCAACATCCTACGCGCGCGAGCACGAGACCATCTTCGGGCCGCTCCTTCGTCTGCACGGGCTGATGCGCGAGATCTGCGTGGCGATCACACATGAGGTGGGTGCGTTCGGGTAGGCTGCGCCCCCCGCTTGCGCCCTAAACTGGGTGCGTTGGCGTTGCGTGCTTGGCAGTGATGCGCCACCATCAAGTCCGCGCGAGGATCCGCTAAGGAATCCCAATGCGCGAACAGGGGGGAACTCAAATGCCACTTCCTACAGAGAACGTTGGCTCTCTCCCGCGGCCCACGAAGCTTCAGGAGGCAATCAAGGGCTTCGACGCCGGCACGACCACCCGCGAGGAGCTCACGCGCGAACAGGATACGGCCTGCCGCAACTCGATCACGCGGATGGAAGCGACCGGGTCGCCGATCGTCACCGACGGCGAGCAGCGCGAATCGAGCTTCGCCACCTACCCGCTCGCCGACACGCTTGCGGGGACGGGTCTTGCGGATACGCTCGCGGGCGACGGCCAATACTTCGCCATCTTCACGGACGGCCACCATCGCCAGTTGCCACGCCTCACGCGCGGGCCATTCCGGTATAAGACCTACGCCGCCGAATACCTGGAGAAGGCGAAGCCGATGGCGACGAAGCCGCTGAAGCAGGCAGTCATCGCGCCGTCCATGTTAGCACTCCTCTACCCGCTCGATGGCGAGGTGCCAGGCTACTCGCGGGAGCAGTTCCTCAACGATCTCTGCGACGAATGCGAGAAGGACATCCGCAAGTGCTTCGCCGCGGGAGCGGTACGGGTCTCGATTGACTTCACGGAAGGACGGCTCGCCCTCAAGAAAGACCCTCGCAACCCGTGGACCGGGCGCGGAATGCTGGAGCACTTCATCGAGCTGAACAACCGGGTGCTCAACCGGTTCTCGGCCGAGGAGCGCAAGAACATCGGCGTCCACACCTGCCCTGGCGGCGACTGCGACGCAACGCATAGCGCAGAGGTTGACTACGCCGAGCTGCTTCCCAGCATGTTCAAGATGAATGCTGGCTACTTCCTGATGCAGCTCTCCAGCGAGCCGGACAAGGAACACGTCTATAAGCTCTGCGGTGAGCACAGCCGGGCGGACGCGAACGGTGTCGCGCAGGTCTGCTTCATCGGCGTCATCAATCCGCAGAACCCACGGGTGGAGACGGCGCAGGAGGTTTGCGACGCGCTGCTGACCGCATCGAAGCACATTCCGAAGGAGCGCCTCGGCTCCACGGACGATTGCGGGTTCGCACCTTTCAGCATTGATGTGAAGCCGAAGCACGGCTCGCCGGATTTCGCCCGCGATATCGCCTTCGAGAAGATCACGGCCCGCGTGGAAGGCACCAAGGTGGCATCTGAGAAGCTGGGCCTCTCATAAACAAGGCGCCGCGGCGCCCGGCAGCGGCTTTCGGCCACTGCCGGGTGCGGCGGGTCGTTGCCCGCTGCTGCTCGGCTAGGCGGGTCCCTTCCTCGGGCGCGCTGCATGGGCGCCGGACGCCGTCGAGGAGGCAGGCGCCTCGGCGGCCTGAACCGATGCTTCCTGCGCGACTTGGGCCATCACGGCGTCGGCACGGGCGACAGCGAGTTGACTACGCAGACTCTCGATCTCGTGATGCAGGCGCTCGACCTCAGTGGTGGTGGCCGGATCGGAGTGCGGCGACGCCTGCTGCACCGGATCGGCAGGACGCGCGAACGGGTTGAACAGGCTCATGGCGCGTTCGATCATGGCTAGGTTCTGTCGCCCCAGCTCCTCGATGCCGAACGGCATGAAGGGGTTGAACGTCTGCTGCATGGTTTGGCGGAGCTGCTGGTGCTGCCGGGCGAAGCTGCTCATAGCCTGCTCCAAGTAGCGCGGCACGACGCCTTGCACGCCGGAGCCGTAGAAGCCGATGAGCTGGCGCAGGAAGGCCGTCGGCAGCAGGGCGCTGCCCTTGCTCTCCTCCTCGACGATGATCTGGGTGAGCACGCCCCGCGTGATGTCCTCGCCGGTCTTGGCATCATACACCACGAAATCCCGCCCGCCGCGGATCATGTCAGCGAGGTTCTCCAGCGTGATGTAGCTGCTCGTCTCGGTGTTGTAGAGACGGCGATTGGCGTATTTCTTTACGACAACAGGCGTTTGTCCGCCCGTCGTGGCAGGAGATGGGGGAGGCAGTGTAGATTCGGCCATGCGAACCTCGGGCATTTCAGGATCATGATACTATCACGCATGTGCAGCACGGGCGAAAGTGGCGCCTGCGAGGCGCCGGAGGGGAACGATGAGCACGGACACCGAACCCGCGAATCTCCTCGGCGACTGGATCGCGATCTGGCAGAGCGAGGCCACGGCGCTCGCGCTCGACCCGGAGTGGCGCGAGGCTGGCGGCCGGGTTGCGGCGGTTTGGGCAGCGCTCGCGGGCACCGTCGGTGATGGGACCATGGCGCGTTCCGCCGGGTCCGGGCCTGCGCCGAGGGCCGCGGCCCCTGGCGCTGCACCTGATGTTGGCAGCGGGGGCGCCGACGGCGGCCTCGAACACCGGGTCTCCGAGCTGGAACGGCAGCTCGCCGAGCTTCGCCAACGTTGATCCGGCGCTGATCCGTGCCATCGCCGCCTACCGCCGGCATCCCTGGCGCCGCGACCTGCCCGACCCGCCGACGATCTGGTCGGAGGGCGGCTCGCGGCTTCTGGACTACAGCGCTCCTGGCGACGGGACCGGGCAACCTGTTCTCTTCGTACCGAGCTTGGTCAACCGCGCGCACGTGCTCGACCTCATGCCGGGCCGTTCCCTGCTGCGCTGGCTCGCAGGGGAAGGCGTCCGCACGCTGCTGCTCGACTGGGGCTGGCCCGGAGAGGCCGAGCAGGGCTTCACGCTCACCGATTACGTGGCCCGGATCGAGCGCGCACTTGTCGCGCTTGGCGAGCCAGCCATCCTTATCGGCTACTGCATGGGTGGCCTCCTCGCGGTCGCTGCGGCCCTGCGCCGGCCGGCGTTGGTGCGCGCCCTCGCCCTGCTCGCGACGCCCTGGGACTTCCATGCCGAGCGCACCGCCGAGGCCGTCCGGCTCGGGATGCTGGCGCCGCTGCTGGACCCCGTGATGGCGGGCGGCACCCTGCCCGTGGACGCGATCCAAACTCTGTTCGCCCTGGCCGAGCCGGGCAGCGCCGCGGCACGCTATCGCGCTTTTGCCGAGCTTGACCCCAGGAGCGAGGCGGCGGCCGGGTTCGTTGCAATAGAGGACTGGCTCAACGACGGCGTGCCGCTCACCGCGCCTGTCGCGCGCGAAGTGTTCCAGGGCTGGTACGGCGCCAACACCCCCGCGCGCGGCCTCTGGCGCGTGGCTGGCTGGCCCGTTCAGCCCGGCGAGCTGCACATGCCAGCGTTCGTCGCCATTCCCGCGCGCGACCGTATCGTGCCGCAAGGCAGCGCACTTGCCCTCGCCCGCGTCCTGCCGGGCGCCGCTGTGCATCACCCTGAGGCCGGGCATGTCGGCATGGTCGCGGGCCGGCGCTGGCAGGGAGAGCTGGGTATGCCGCTCCTGGGCTGGTTACGCGGACCTGAAATGCCTAAGTAAGCCGTAAGCAGGGAGGGTCTCCATGGAAGACATCGTCATCGTCTCCGCCGCACGCACGCCGGTGGGCAACTTCAACGGGGCGTTCGCCACGACGCCGGCGCACGAGCTGGGCAAGGTCGCGGTGCAGGCAGCGATGGAGCGGGCCGGGGTGGAGCCGGGCCAGGTGGACGAGGTGATCCTGGGTCAGATCCTGACCGCGGCTGAGGGGCAGAATCCAGCCCGGCAGGCCGCACGCGCCGCCGGCATCCCGGACGAGAAGACCGCGTTCGGCATCAACCAGCTCTGCGGCTCCGGCCTGCGTGCTGTGGCCCTCGCGGCCCAGCAGGTCCGCACTGGCGAGAGCCAGGTCGTTGTGGCTGGCGGCCAGGAGAGCATGACCCAGGCGCCACACGCGGCCTACCTGCGCGCCGGCACCAAGATGGGCGATCTGGGCCTCGTGGACACCATGCTCAAGGACGGCCTCTGGGATGCCTTCCATGGCTATCATATGGGCACCACGGCCGAGAACGTCGCCCGCGCCTACCAGATCACCCGCCAGCAACAGGACGAGTTCGCGGTCGGCAGCCAGAACAAGGCCTCTGCCGCCCAGAAGGCGGGCCGCTTCAAGGACGAGATCGCTCCCGTGACGGTCAAGGGGCGTAAGGGCGACACCGTGGTCTCCGAGGACGAGTATATCCGCCACGATGCCAACATCGAGACGATGGCCAAGCTGCGCCCGGCCTTCAGCAAGGATGGCACCGTGACCGCCGGCAATGCCAGCGGCATCAACGACGCTGCCGCGGCCGTAGTGGTCATGTCGGCGGCCGAGGCGGAGCGGCGCGGCCTCAAGCCGCTCGCCCGCATCGTCTCCTTCGCGACCGCCGGCGTTGACCCGGCGGTGATGGGCACCGGCCCGATCCCGAGCAGCCGCAAGGCGCTGGAGCGCGCGGGCTGGAAGGTCGGTGACTTGGATTTGATCGAGGCCAACGAGGCGTTCGCCGCCCAGGCCTACGCGGTGAACCAGGAGATGGGCTGGGACCCAGCCAAGGTGAACGTGAACGGAGGCGCCATCGCGATCGGCCACCCGATCGGCGCTTCGGGCGCGCGCGTTCTCGTGACGTTGCTGCACGAGATGCAGAAGCGCAACTCGAAGAAGGGCTTGGCCACGCTCTGCATCGGCGGCGGCATGGGTGTCGCGATGTGCGTGGAGCGTCCTTAAGCTTACCGACCCGCCTGGCTGGCCGCTGCTAGCGTGACAGCCAGGCGCCTCTTGGCTTGCAGTGCTGGGTGCGCCATCAATAGGTGGCCAAATAATAACCAGGGAGGATGCACATGGCACGGGTGGCGCTCGTTACAGGTGGAACGCGTGGCATTGGTGCTGCGATCAGCCAGGCGTTGAAGGCGGCAGACCGCGAGGTCATCGCAAGCTATGCGGGCAATGAGACAGCCGCGTCCGAGTTCACGAAGGCCACCGGCATCCCCGCCATGCGCTTCGATGCCGGGGATTTCGCCGCTTGCGAAGCCGCGGTCAAGCAGATCGCTGACGACCACGGTCCCGTCGAGATCCTGGTCAACAATGCCGGTATCACGCGCGACAGCACCATTGCCAAGATGAACCGCGATATGTGGGACGCGGTCATAGACACGAACCTCGGCAGTTGCTTCAACCTATGCAAGCTGACCTTCGAGGGGATGAGGAACGCGAAATTCGGCCGCATCGTCAACATCGGCAGCGTGAATGGCCAAGCCGGGCAGTATGGCCAGGTTAACTACGCCGCGGCCAAGAGTGGCATCCACGGCTTCACCAAGGCGCTCGCGCAGGAAGGGGCGCGCTTCGGTATCACCGTGAACGCCATCGCGCCGGGCTATGTGGACACGGAGATGGTACGCGCCGTGCCGGCCGACGTGTTGCAGAAGATCGTCGCCCGCATTCCCAGGGGCCGGCTCGGCCATGCGGAGGACATCGCGCGCGGCGTCGTGTTCCTCACCGCCGATGATGCTGACTTCATCACGGGATCGACCGTGAGCATCAACGGCGGCCAGCATATGTACTAAGCGTTTCCGGCGATGCCTGGGCCAGGCTAGGTTAGCAGCGCGATGAGATTCCCATGAGCATGCTGGCGCGCAACCCGCTGCCGCACATGACAGCGGACGACTTCCTGGCCTGGCCCGGCGATGGGACAGGGCGGACCTTCCAGCTCGTGGATGGGGAGGTAAGGTCATTGTCGCCCGCCAGCCGCACGCATGGCGTTGTCCAGGCCACCCTCATTCGCCTTATTGGCAATGCCATCATAGCCGCCAAGCTCGATCTCCAGGTCGGCTCCGAGATCGCGATGCAGCCGCGACTCAACGCTGCCATGAACGTCCGCGTGCCGGACATCTTGATCGCGCCCTTGACGGACGAGCGAGGCGAGATCTTCGCTCCCGACCCCGTGCTCATCGTCGAGATTCTCTCGCCCGGCAACGAGGACGACACGCGTGACAATATCCGCGCCTACGCCACGCTGCCGAGCGTGCGGGAGATAGCCATGCTCTCGTCCACCCGGGTGCGTGCCGAGGTGCATCGGCGCCTGCCGGACGGGACGTGGGCACCCGATCCCGAGATCGTCGAGGCCGGCGGGCGCCTCCAGTTGGAGACGGTCGCGCTCGACGTGCCGCTAGCCCAAGCTTACGCGACAACTTATCTCCGGCGCTGATTATTGCCTTCGCGCCAAACGGCGCAGTCGCCACCTGGTCGGTCGGCTCCATGTTCTCCCACCCACCGCCAAGGGCTTTGTAGAGCTGAACAAGGTCCACCGAAGCCTGCGCCGCGCTATTCGCGAGCTGCAATTGGGCCGCGAAAAGGCTTCGTTGAGCCGTCAGGACCTCCAGGAAGTCGGAGACGCCCCGCTGGTAGCGCTGCGTCGCGAGCATCAGCGCCCGGCGGTTCGCCTCCACCACCTTCCGCAGCGCGTCGCGCCGGGTCTGCTCGGAATGGTAGGCGATGAGGGCATTATCCACTTCCTGGAACGCCTGCAGCACGGTCTTCTGGAAAGAGATCGCCGCCTCTTGCTGCTGCTCCTTGCGCAGCCGAACATTCGCGCGGATGCGGCCGCCCTGAAAGATCGGCAGCGTGATGCTCGGGCCGAGACCGTAAGTCCGCGCGTTCCAGTTGCCGAGATCCTTGAACTGCAGCGCCTGGATCGCGAGGCTGCCCGTCAGAGTGATCTGTGGGTAGAAATCCGCCTGCGCGACGCCGATCGCGGCCGTGGCGGCGTGGAGCTGGTCCTCGGCCTCCCGGATGTCGGGCCGCCGCTCCGCGAGTTGCGATGGTATGCCGATCGGCACCACGGCAGGCGCCGGCGGGATCGGCGCTGGCGTTGCCAGTTCCGTCGTGAGCGCGCCGGGTGTCTGGCCGAGCAGGAAGCTGAGCGCGTTGATGAGTTGACCTTCCTGCTGCATGACCTGGGGCATCTGGCCCTCGACGCCAGCGACCGTGGCCTGCGCGTTCGCAACATCGAGATCAGTACCGACGCCGCCGCGCTCGCGCTCCGCCGTGAGCGCCAGGCTCTCGCGTGCCGAGGCGAGGTTCTCGCGCGTGACCTGTTCCGTGCGTTGGGCACCGCGGAGTTGGATATAGTCGCTCGCGACCTCAGCCATCGTCGAGACCAGCGTGTTCCGGCGGGCTTCGGCCGAAGACTTCGACCTGCGCATGGGCCTGCTCTATCGCCCGGCGTACCTTGCCCCACACGTCGAGTTCCCAGGAGGCATCGAAGCCGTATTGGAACAGGTTGAAGGGTGGAATTGCGCTGCTGCCCCCGATGTTCGTTGGGATACCGCTCTGGCGGCCACCGAGGCCGTTCGATTGCAATGCCATAGAGCCGCCACCGCCGCCTGCCGACCCACTTGAACCGCCGCTGGACCCGCCACCAAAGAGACCAACAACACCGCGTGGGCTGACTCGCTCGCGCGTGTAGGAGCCATTCCCGTTAACTTGCGGGTACTCGTCGGCTGCCGTAATTCGGAGTTGTGCGCGGCTCTCGGCCAAGCGCACCGTTGCAGTCCGCACGTCAAGATTCGACGTGGCAACTTGGCGCACAAGGCGGCTGAGAACGGGATCGCGAAAGGCATCCCACCATGCCGGGTTCGCCGGTGCCGCAACCATAGCCGTCGTAGGATCGTGTCTGGCTGCCTCTTGGGCGCTTGGCGACGAGGCGCGAAACCAGGATGCGGGCGACCATAGGCTGGGCTTCTGGAAGTCCGGCCCGACGGTGCATCCAGCGGCGCCGAGGAGCGCTACCACGGTCGCGCATCGCACGAACCCGGAGCAGTGGCGTTTCCAGGGGGATAA
>CAWBOZ010000006.1:192500-403841 GCA_963790535.1 uncultured Alphaproteobacteria bacterium
TCGCGGGCGTGGATGAGGTGTATCGCGTGGGCGGCGCGCAGGCGATCGCGGCACTGGCCTTCGGTACCGCGACGATCCGCTCCGTGGACCGCATCGTGGGACCCGGCAACGCCTATGTCGCGGAAGCGAAGCGCCAGGTGTTCGGGCGCGTCGGCATAGACAGCGTCGCCGGGCCGAGCGAGGTGGTGATCCTCGCCGATGAGACACAGGATGCGCGGCAGGTCGCCGTGGACCTGCTTGCCCAGGCCGAGCACGACGAGGCGGCGCAGAGCATCCTCATCACGACGAGCAAGGCCCTTGCAGAGCAGGTTGCCGCGGCGGTGACGGCGGAGTTGCCAACTCTGCCCCGTGCCGCCATCGCAGGGGCGAGCTGGCAGGCGAACGGCGCGATCATCGTCGCCCGTGACTGGGCCGAGGTGGCAGCACTCACGGACCGGCTCGCGCCGGAGCACCTGCAGCTCATGGTTGCCGAGCCAGAGGTGTTGTTCAAGCGGATCAGCCATGCGGGCGCCGTGTTCCTCGGTGCCTGGTGCCCCGAGGCGGTCGGAGACTACGTGGCCGGGCCGAACCATGTCTTGCCCACGGGGCGCACGGCACGCTTCGCCTCCGGCCTCTCGGTCTATGATTTCCTCAAGCGCACGACCTGGGTGCAGGCGGACCGGGCGGCGCTCGCCCAGGTCGGGCCGGCCGCGATAGCACTCGCCGAGGCGGAAGGATTGCAGGCGCACGCGCGCAGCATTGCCATGCGCCTGAACGCCCCCGCTTGACCCCCTCATCCGCCTTGATCCCTTAGGCGCGCGGCATCATGTTCCGCGTGCGAGCAATATTGGGAGCAGTATGTCGAAAGAGGACATGATCGAGTTCAGCGGGACGGTGATGGAGCTTCTGCCCAACGCCATGTTCCGCGTAAAGCTCGACAATGAGCACAGCATCCTCGCCCACACCTCGGGCAAGATGCGCAAGAACCGCATCCGCGTCCTCGCGGGCGACCGCGTCAACGTCGAGATGACGCCCTACGACCTAACCAAGGGCCGGATCACGTTCCGCTTCAAGTAGCGGTGCGGTCCCCGTTGGTCCTTGCCTCCGCGAGTCCGCGGCGGCTCGCCCTCCTAGCGCAGATCGGGATCGTACCCGACCAGGTCCGCCCGGCGGATCTGGATGAGGCGCCATGCCTCCGCGAACTGCCACGCGATTTCGCCCGGCGGCTCGCGCGCGCGAAGGCGGAGGCCGCGGCCATGCCAGGAAGTTTCGTGCTCGCGGCAGACACGGTCGTTGCCGTTGGCCGCCGTATCCTGCCGAAAGCGGCGGACGTGGAAGAGGTGCGTGCGTGCCTCGCCCTGCTCTCGGGCCGGCGGCATCACGCGATCACGGCCGTCACCCTTTTATCGCCCGATGGCAGCACGTCCGAGCGTGTGGTGGACACGGCAGTCGCTTTCGCGCGGCTGCACCCGGCGCAGGTCGAAGCCTACGCTGCCTGCGGCGAAGGCGTGGGCAAGGCGGGCGGCTACGCGATCCAGGGCCGGGCGGCGGCGTTCGTGCGCGAGCTGATCGGCAGCTACTCGGGCGTCGTCGGCCTGCCGCTGTTCGAGGTGGCGCAGCTCCTGCGCGGGCGGGGCTATCCAGTGCCGTGAAGGAGGAACCGTGACGCGCGTGCTCGCCCTCGCCAGTCCGGGCGAGGTCAGGGTTCTCGCTGAGCGGGGCGGCACGCTGCTCGACTATGCGATCTGGCGGCCAGGGCGCCCCGACGGCGTGGGCGACCTGCACCGCGGCTGCGTGGAGGCGCGCGTGCCCCAGATGGCTGGCGCGTTCGTGCTCATCGAGGGAGCGACCGGGTTCCTGCCGGACAGCGAGGGCGGCTCGGAGGCGACGGAGGGCGAGACCTTGGGCGTCCGTGTCACGCGCGCGGCGCAGGGCGGCAAGGGGCCACGGCTCACGGCACGGCTCGCGCCCGAGGAGACCACCCTGGTGGGTGCCGGGCCAGCACCGGCATTGCTGCGGCGTGGACCGGGAGCGGTGGAGCGGTTAGCGGCGCTGCACCCGGATGCGCCGGTGCTCGCGGATGACCCGGCGCTCGTCGCCCTGCTACGCCCGCAGCTTGGCGAGCGGATCGCGGTCGGTCGGGACGTGCTGGACGAGGATCTTGCAGCCCAGGCAGAGACGCTGGCCGGACCGGAAGCGGTGTTGCCAGGCGGGTTGCGCGCGAGCTTCCATCCAACGCCGGCGCTGGTCGCCGTGGACGTGGACACGGCTGGGGGAACCGTTGGGCGGCAACCCAAGGCCACGGCGTTGCTCGCGCTGAACCGGGCCGCGCTTCCGGTGCTGGTCGCGCAGCTTCGGTTGCGCAATCTCTCGGGCGCCATCCTGGTGGACCTGGCCGGGCTGTCGCCCAAACGCCGGGCGGAGCTGGCACCGGAGCTTACGGCGGCGCTGGCATCGGACCCGCTGAAACCGCGGCTGCTCGGGTTTACCCAACTCGGCCTCGCCGAGATCGTACGCCAGCGGGTGCATCCGCCGCTGCATGAACTGCTCGCGGGACCACACGCCGCCGGATTGGCGGCGCTGCGGGCGCTTGAGCGGGAGGATGCCACGCGGTTGCGCGCGGCGCCGGACGTGGCGGCGGCGCTGGAAGGAGATGCGGTAGCGCGCGCGGACCTTGCGCGGCGCACCGGGCGACCCCTGATCCTCCGGGTGGACCCTGCCCTGCCCTCTTGCGGCTGGGCGTTGGAGAGTTGACCGTGGCTGATGCTATTCCCTGCCCGATCTGCGGCAAGCCTGCCGAGGAGCCGCGGCTGCGCCCGTTCTGCAGCCGGCGCTGTGCGGACGTGGACCTGGGCCGCTGGTTCACGGGCGCTTACCGCGTGCCGGGCGAGGAAACGGTTCAGGGCGACACGGACGGCGACGCTTGATCGCCCGCCCCGGCTGCGCTACCACGCCGCCTCTGCCAGGCGCCCAGGTAGCTCAGTTGGTAGAGCATGCGACTGAAAATCGCAGTGTCGGTGGTTCGACTCCGCCCCTGGGCACCATATTTATCAAGCATTTAATTAGTAATTGGGCCGGAGCATCCGACCTGACCGGCGGCTGCGGACTTACTGCGGACTCCTTCGCGGGAAGCGGCCCATAGCCTTCCTGCGCGCGCACTTCATCGGCGGTCAGGATGCCCGCGCCGACCGCGGCGACGTTCGCCGTCCAGCGGGTTGCATAATCGCCACGGACCAAACCACTGAGGTCAATCTCAAGGTGGAAGGTGCCGCTCGGGTCCGCGAACACGCTCCGGGCGAACTCGGCCTCGACCTTCCGCGCCCAAGGCGTGAGCGTGTTCGTGGCGAACCACGTTGACGCTTGTGATGCATTCGTGAAGGTCGAGTTGCTGTAGTCCTGCACGATAGGCGGGGGCACCCCGAACAGCCGGCACAGCTCAATCACGCTGAACCTGCGCGACTCCAATACCTCGGCATCTTCTGGCGAGACGCTTACGGGCGTGAAGGTCGTGTCCTTGTCCACAAACATGATGCGCTTACCGTTCGCCGCGCCCGTGTAGAGGCCCTGAACATGCGCCTCAAGCCGCCTTATGCCGTTCGCGTCAATGTTCGGCGGGACTGTCAGGACGCCGGACGGGCTGGCCGCATTTTCCCATATCGCCGAGCTGAATGTCTGCAAGCCGATGGCCGAGGCTAGCACGTCCGGGGCGCGCGCCAGGCGCGAGCGGCCGATATAGCCGTCGTCGCTGCGGTCCCTCAAGTGGAAGACCTCGCCCTCAAGGAACCGGCGCGGCTGGCCCGTGCCGCCCCACGGCGTCGTGTAGAGGATCACGTCATAGGCCAGGCGCCCGCCCGGTAGGAGCTGCACTTGGACCTGTTGCCAGGGAACCGGGATCAGCGCCGTAGGGCGGCCGGCGCCGTCATACTCGATTACACTGAGGGCGTTGCCCTGCAGCAGCACTTGGCCGAGCGTGAACGCTACCCAATCGGGCCAGGTCTGACGCTGGTTCGGGGCGCGCAGGAGCCGGGCAACCGGATGGTTCGGCGCCTCGACCCGGCCGTCACCCTCGGCCCGATAGACGCACGCCGGCAGCGTCCCTAGCCCGTCCGCAATGGCGTTCACGCACGCGACGACGGTTGCCAGGTTCTCGGCTAGCGTGGCGTTGATCGGGCCAAACCCGTTGCCGAAGCCGAAGGCCGGGCCGTAGAACCCGGCCGAGCGTTGCTCGGGTTCACGCCGGCGGCCAAACAGGCGGGAGAGGGCAGCCGGGATCATTAGAGGGTTTCCAGCACAAGGCGGCGGATGCGTGCGGACGCCTCGGCGCGGCCGAGGGCGCGGGCGGCTACGCTGGTATTGCTGTAGGCGGGGAACGCTTGGACGACGCTGATTTCGACCAGATCAACGGCCCGCAGCTCGCGCGTGCTGCGAGTTGGCCAGGCGTCGCCGCCGGATGGCACGATAAAGCCGAAGGACATGCCGCCGAGCAGCCGGGCCTCGGCCATCGCCAGCACGTCTGCGCCCAACGTGGTATTCGGCAAGTCCAGCTCGAACGCCAGGCCGCGGCCGTCCTCGGACAGCCGGAGGGTGCTGTTGCTTGTGCGCGCGAGTAGCTTGGACGGGTCATGGTCGAGCAGCGCGAGCGTGTCTTGGCCGGCTGCCAGGGACGCACGGAACGCCCCGGCCCGGATCGTCTCAGTGAAGCCGCCGATAGGCGCCGGCGTGCCGAACGTCGCCGCGTAGCCGGCCAGCTTGCGCCCGGCGACGGCGCGCAGCTCGACGGCTACGCGCCGCTCAAGGCCGTCCGGGATCACTGATAGAATGCCCAATTGACTACGCCACCGGGGAACGGCACGTCGAGCCGCACCCGATAGAGGCCAGGCTTACTGACGCCAGCGGGCACCGCGTCCTGATACGGCGACATGGCGGAGCCGTCGAACTGCTCCGCAAGCGTCCACGTCACGCCCGCGTCGGCACTGCTTTCCAGCAGCAGCTGAGTCCCGCTACCCCAAGCGCCCCAAGCGAAGAAGGCGCCACACGAGGGGGCGGTGCCCGTGGCCGTCACGGGAGCCGCAGCGCCAACACCCGCGAGGCTGCCGAACGCGACCAGCGTGTTGACACCCTGCGGATCAACGCCCGGCGGGAGCATCACGCCACGATATCCGTGATAGCTGCGAACGATGCGGCGTGCCGCACGGCGATATCGCAGGTCATCAGGGCGCGGACCTGCACGTTGCCCTTTGGATACGCGCTCGACTTCGAACGGGTTAACCAGGATGGAAAGCTGATCCCACACGCCAATGAGCAGGTCAGACCAGTTGGCATAGACCATCGCGGACAGGCCGGTGCCCGTGCCCTTCGTGAGCGTGCTCGGAACGCCCGTCGTGAAGGCGCGCGGCATTCCCTGGAATACGACTGCCTCGCCGAGCGGCTCGGCTGTTGTCGTCTTGATCTTCTGGACGGCTCGGCGGACCTTGTAGTTAGTCAGGAACGCCAGGCCGCCCGTCTCGGCGTTCTGGTCCTGCACCTGGCCCATGAGGTCCACGACGTTATCATAGCCGAGCGCGGCCCCGTTCGTGCCGAGCGCGACGCTGCCGATTCCGGTGGTGTTCAGCACACCCGTGGGCTGGTTGCTCGCGCCCGTGCCGGCGACGGCTGCCAGGTCGAGCGTGATCGCGAGCATACGGGCCATGTCCGCCCGCATCAGTTCCTCGATAGCCGGCGTGGACTGCAGGAGCATGTTCCGGCTGAACTCGGACAGGATGCCCGCCGTGTGAGGGTGCAGACTCACCTTGTCGAACGCGGGGTCGCTCGCCGTGAGAGGCGAGTTGTCCGCTACCCATCCGGCCGCCGTCGAGCCGGCGAGGCGCGGGATGTCCACGTTACCGACCAGTCCGGGCAGCAGAGTCGCGCCAAGCTGGATCGTGCGCGTCGCGGCATACAGGCGGTTGATGAACTGGCCGGCGTCAAGGTTCGTGGCGACCACGCTTCCGCCCGTGCCCGCAGGCGACGTGACGCGCTTCTCGAACACGGCCATGGGGACCGCGATACCTTCGAGCTGGCGCCCGGCGCGACGGCATACCTCGGCGCTGATCTCGCGCTCGCGCCCCGCGTCCACGGTCGAGCCGGGAATTTGCGCTGCGATGGCGCGGGCGAGGGAGAAGCGCCGCGCCTCGGTATCGAAGCGGTCATCCCCCGTGCCGGCGACAGTCTGCCCGGCGGCGCGGCGGTCGAGGTCGTCAAGCGCAGCCTGGCGGCGTTCCTGGCCGTTCAGGGCCTCCGCCTCGGCCTCAAGCGCCGTCCAGCGCGTCTGCGCCTCGGCAGGCAGCGTGTCGGGATGCGCGTCATGGATAGACCGCATCTCGGCTCGGATGGCGTCGCGGCGGGCCAGGATGTTGCGGATGGCGCTCATGCGGGTGTCCTTGGTTCGCCGCCCAAGCGGCCGTGGTTAAAAGGGTGCGGGACTTCCGGCGCCTTGCTGCTACTGCGGCCCCGCCGGCGTTCCGAGGCGCCGTTCGCTGCCCGGCCAGCCCCGCGGGGAGCCGTCTGGAATGCGGGCAGGGCGTTCATGCGCGCCCCGCAAGGCGGTCGAGCGCCTGCGAGGCGATGGCGCCTATGTCGAGGGTCAGCCAAACGCCGTGAGCGAACCGGGGCGGATGCCCGGCGGGCGTCGTCTCGACGTGAAGCGCGGTGCTGCCGCGCGATACGTGGACGGCTAGGCCATGCAGGCGACCGGCGAGGATGCCAGGCGGCAGATCAACGCCGCACCCGACGAGTTCCGCTAATGCGCCGGTCCACGCTGCGGTCGAGGATGCGTGCGCCTTCGGCGACGGTAAACCCGTGATAGAGCAGACACCGCAGAGTCGCCAGCCGCACGACATCAAGAGCGGTAAAGCGGCGCCAGCCGCAGCGCGCGCGCTCGAACGGGCCGAGCAGCGGGAAGCGGTCATGGGTGCCCATTACCAGCCGCAGACCGCGCAGGGTGAACCCCGCCGCGTGTGCGGCGCTGGATACGGTCACAGTCGGACAAGCTATAGGGTCAAACATAGGCACAAAATACCCGGCGCGCGTCAGTTCCCGCTAGTGCAGATCGTAAATCTCTAGAAAGGAATCAGGCGCACCGAAGTTGTAGCCAGATCGGCTACACATTTATACTCGCCCGGTTTCGTAGTTACCTATTGACTCTACAACCCGTTGCGTTCAGGATGTAGCGGCCAGGCGGGGTGTGTCACCACCCGGCCCGGCCTAACCCAAGGCTAGGAACGGTTCCATGCCCAAGGCTACTCGTATCTATACCTCACCCCGCGTTCGTGCGGCAGTGCTTGCCGATGCCCGCGAAATGGCCCAGCTTCATGGCGCCGCGTGGCTCCGCCACGTGCTGACATCCGCCGGCGCCGAGACGCTTCCGGCAATCGCTACCGCCGTCCTGGCGTTCATCGTGGCCCACGACGCGGACTTAGCGCCGGATGCGGGCGGCCGATCCTGGCGAACGCTGCAAGAGGGGGAGGCGTAGCGCCTCGCACGCGCATCCGGGCCGCGCGGCCCGGATGCGCTTGGCTGAACGCCGTTTACCTTTCTCCTGTCATTATGGCAAAATGCGAACTTGCGGCTGGCGCGGTTGGCGCGGCTACCAGCGCCTAGCGATTCGATCCGGGGCGCCGAGCCAGGATAGGCCGTGCCGGGCAAAGGATAAGCCGTGACGGCGCACAGACCGCGGCCCGGCGTGGCGCAGCCTCATGCGGCAGTCCGCCAGTCCAGCACGCCCGCAGCCCAGCTATCCGCCGTCGCGCGCCACTCGGCTTCGTCGCCATCAACCTCGCCGCCGGGGGGCAAGTCACATATAAACTCGTCATGAGACTGCGTATCGAGACCTTCGTAAAAAACGATGCTGCTCTTCGGCACATCGCGGCGCAGCACGATAGGTTGCTCGCCGGACCGGCCGCCAAGGCTGCTTGCGTCATGAGTAGCCCGCCAACAGCCTGCGCCGCGGCAAGAGGTCCATGAGTGCCCCTTCTGCGCCAAGCGCGCGGGGATTCCACTCGTGCCGCGATATATCGTGACCGTCTCTGGTAGCTCGGCCGGAATCGGGAAAGCCGCGCGCTTGAACATCGCCATCAAGCAGTTGCCTTGATCGTGCGCCGCCTGCACCGTGTATCCGTAGGCGCTCAGCCAGGCCAGGCGCAGGGCGTCGCGCAGCTCGGCGGGCGGCACACCGGCGTAGTGCAGCGCGACGGCGACAAGGCCCCTAATCTCGCGCGGCGCTTCGGCTACCGCGTCATAACCGCTCCCCGTGCCGGATAGGGCCGCGTTGAACAGCTCCCGTGCCTCGCCGCCCGGCGGCAGCATGGACAACACGCGGCGAGCCAGCACCCGGCCTCGAATCTTATCACGGTCCGTCATTGGACAACTCCCTTGCTCGACACGAGCACTTCGGCCGCCAGCGCGGCAGACAGCTCCGGCGGCAGCACCACGCCGGGCAACCACGCGCCGCTTACCGGGTGACGGAACACCGGCGCCGCGCACTCCCTGCCGCCGTCTGCGCGGCGGAGGACGCGGACGCCCTGCAACACGATCACCACGCCGGCTATGTCCATCTCGACCACGGCGAGGCCGATCAGCACGCCGCGGTCCCGCGCCGGCTCGACGCCGAGCACGGTGTAGGCGACGCCGACTGTTTCAGCGGGCGCGCGTGGTGGGAGTGGTGCCAGTGGTGGGAGTGCCGCTAGCCCCCCTATACAATGTGTCATGTGATTCTCTCTAGATTGTAATTTATTCGCAATGGATAATTGACTCATTGATTTTCCGGAATGACAGTTTCTAGGCGGCGGCTAAGAGGACTCCCACCACTGGCACCACTCCCACCACGGGATCATTGAACCAGCTCCGCCAAATCGGCGCGCGCCACGCCCTCAGCCGGAATCAGCGCCACAACGTCACCACCGCCGGGCAGCGCCCACATTTGAGTCCCGCGCAGCACGCCGGCCGGCTCGACCTTGAGGCCGCCGACCAGCTTCCCCGCGTTGGCCCGGAGCCACTTCCCAAGCCGTTGCGTGTTGATCGCGCCGCCGGCCCCCGCGACGGCGAGCAAGGCTTCCCGGAAGTCCGGTGTTGCGAGCGCGGCGTTGATGACCTGCGCCGAGCTGACACGCTGGCCGCCAAGACACCCGATTCCACTGCTCAAGGACCGCGGACGCCTCGGACTGGCGCGGGTCCGCACTCGCGCACCGCGTCCATGCTCGCCACGGGATCGGCGCACCCTACCCACATAACGGCGCCGCGAACCCAACTCGACCATGCCTCGAACGATCCAAGCGGCTTGGGCTGCCGCGGCCGGCCGGCGACGTGGTAGGCGCGCAGGATCGTGAGCGCCGCATAGACGTAGCGCCCGCGATGCTTGCGGATTAAGGCGAGCGGATCAGCGCGGAACTCGCGCAGCTCCGGCCGCTCAACTCCCGCGTCGAGCCGGCACAAGAGCGTGCGGCGAGTGAGGTCCGCGGCGACGGCGAGGTTATTGCCGTTTGCCAGGACGAGCGCCCCGCACGGCGCCTCGACGTTGCGGGACTCGCCGAGCACACGCACTGTCGCCGAGGGTTGCGTGAGCACCTGATTGAGCCTGTCTCCTCCTAGCTCAGCCGTTACGTTGTCGAGCGCGATCACGCTGGCGCCGGCGAGCAAGGCGGCGTCGAGCTGCTTGCGCTGCTCGGCCGGATCATCGGGCCAGGTGAACCCCGCCGCCGGCAGGCCTGTGGCGATCATGCTCACCACGTCAACCAGCATGGACTTGCCCGTGCCCGGCGCGGGCGCCGTGAAGGCGAACATCGGCGATGCGGGCAGGCTGCGCCGGATGCAGGCAGTCAGGATCGCCGCGAGCGCAACCGAGTAGTCCTGCAGGTCAACGAAGGGAAACTCGGCTTAGCAAGCTCGTCCAAGTCGTCAAACGCTTCGTCGGCGTCCGCCCCGTCCGGCCTGTCCTGGACAGACGCAAACCACGGCCACACACCGCCGACGAATAGGCCGGTGCGCTCGTCATAGGCTTCATAACAATTCGTGCCGAATACGCTACCGTCCGCGCGCAGCGTCGGCGCGGTTATGATCCCCGTGAGCCGCGGCAACCGCCATTCGAGCGATCCGCGGGCCATATAAGCCCGTGCCACGTCGCGAGGGCAGCTGTGGGCACGTCCGCTTTCGTGCGGGCGTCAAAGCAAATCCACGTCGTGACGCGGCCGATCAACTCATGCAGGTGATCTTCCGAGACGGGATGAACTGTCGGCGTGCCGCCTTCCTCGCCCGGCTCGACCCGCACCACGGCGCCGTTTTGCTGATACAGGCCAAGCCCGGCGTCGAGTAGCGCCGCCTCCGCCGCGTTCACCTGCTCGTGCAGCGTGCCGGGCGCGACGCGGATTGCCCCGTCGTATTCGAGCTGTTCCGCCCTAGTCCAGCCGGCGGCGTTGCTGTATCCTGTTGCTTGGCTCGTCTCTGTCGGTTATCCGCGGCGCTGCCTGGCAGGGGCGAGCGCCGCTTTTCGTTGTGGCGTTCACTTGGAAAGCTCCTTGATGCGGCGCACGACGCACGCGGCCAGCGGGGCGATGCTTAGGACGGTGAAGGCGGGCGGATTGCCGAGGGCGCACAACTCGCCGAACGGGCGGCCTCGCCGAACGGGCGCACCGTCATAAACTCTGTCTCGGGATGCTGGGCGATCAGGACGCCCGCCCACAGTGCGCCGCCTACTGCGCGCTCCCGCACGATCAACCACGCCTCGCGCCCGTAGCCGAGCGGCACACCAAGGCCCGCCAACTCGGCAAGCGTGGACACCTGCAGGGCATCGGCCGCTATGCGTGTTGCCGGCCGGCCGCGGCCGAGGCCGAGGTTGTGCATCTCGACCAAGCCGCGATGCTGCCACTGTTCGAGGGTCTTGGCGGAGACTGCCGGCACGCACGCCAACAGCTCCGCCGTCCGCCTATTTCCTGTAACCAGCCGCCGGGCGGCTGCTCTAACTGTTCCACAAGAACCCCCGTAGGATCATCGCCATGGCGATGATCCTACGCGGTGTAGGAACTACCCCGCTAGTGCGGATCGGCCGCCCGGCGGCGAACTCGGCTGCCATCCGCGCCAGCGCCACGATGGCGACTGCGGGGTATTCGTCCGTCCACACCATCGCCGACGCATCCGGCACGCCTTCGAGGAAACGCATCGCCGCCGCGCGCCATCCGGCGTGAACGGAAAGGCGATAGAGCACTGCCTGCTCGACGCTGGTAACGTCGCGCTCGCCTAGCTGTTCGAGCAGCTGCGGTAAGCTGGGTAACGGTGTCGTCAGTATTCGCATCGTGCAGCACGATAGGGCGCAACTAGGACTCGACAACGGCCATCCGCTCCGGCCAGGACCGCGCATAGAGGAATAGGTCGAGAAAGTCGCCGTTGTAGCGATGATACCTCGACCGGCAGCTGTCGCAGTGAGGCTGTTCGGCGCCGGGATGGCGGGCAGCGGGACGGCGTTCATGCTGCCACCTGCTGCGCCAACTCCGCCGCTCGACTGGCGAACACGCGCCGAGCGGCCCAAGCGTCGAGGTCCGCTTCGCGATAGGCGATCAGCCTCGGCCCGATCCGCGTAAACGCTGGCCCTGTGCCGAGCTGGCGCCAACGCTGCAAGCTGCGCGGACGCACGCCAATCCGCTCCGCCGCCGCAGCTTCCCTGAGATACACCATTCGTTGCCCTCTGTTGCTGCGAGCCGCCACGGCCTGCATGTCGCTACATTACTTGGCCGCAGAGGGGCGGCGGTAGTGCGGGTCTTCGCCGATTTGCTGGATATGTTCGGCCCATGCGTCGAGCGCCGCGCGTTTCTCGTCTGTCCAGGCGTGCCGCTGATAGACGCCGACGATCCCGGACCGGCTGCCGGAGACGTGGTTAAGCACTGCTTCCGTCACTTCAAGCCGCACACCGGCGCGCTGCAACCCCGTCGCCAAGGACCGGCGCAAGTCGTGCAACGTCCACGCGGGCAGAGGCGGCAGTGTTGGCTTCCCGTGCTGATCCGGCTCGCGCAGCAGCTTATCAAGCCGGAGCTTCGCGCGGCCAAACCCGGACGGCGGATTAGGGCGGCCTTGCGAGAACACTAGCCCGCACCCCGCGATACGCGGGATCGTCCGCAGCAGCGCCGCCACGGCGGGAGATAACGGCACGTCATGCGCGCGGCCGTTCTTCGCCCGGCCCGCGGGGATCGTCCAAGCGGACAGGTCCGGCGCCAGCTCCCCCACGCCATGCCGGCTACCTCGCCGCGGCGCTGCCCGGTAAGCAGGAGCGTGCGGACGATCCCGCGCCACGGCTCCGCCAAGCTGCCGGATGCTCGCCAAAGACGCCCCAACTCGGCGTCTGCTAGCACGCGGTCGCGTGAAGTCTCCTGCGCTGGCGCGGGGACATTCGCGAACGGGCTGGCGGTGATCGTCCCGCGCTTGACCGCCCAGCCGAAGCACGCTCGCGCATAGGCTCGGACCCGATTCGCGGCGACGGGGCCTTGATCCCTCTTCGCCGCGTCCAGGGCCGCCACCGCCGCTGCCCTGTCCAACTGTGCGGCCGGAGCAGTAAGCCATGACGCCAGGCCCGCCCGCAGCCGGCGTGGCGCCTCTTGCTGGTATGCCGGGCTGCGCTCGGCCAGGTGCAGCCGTTGCCAGTCGCCTATGAGCACGTCCACCGTGAAGGCGTCCGTGGCCTTCCGGGCGCGCACCTCGGCCTCCGCCGCGAGCACGGCAGCACGCGCTGCCTTGCGCTCGGCGACCGGATCAGCGCCGCCCCGTGCTGCACCACGCATCCGCTCGGCCGCCTTGCGGGCCGCCGCGGCAGTCATGTTCGGCCAGTCGCCGAGCGGGTGCCGGCGGACCTTGGCGCCGATCCGGTATTGGTGCAGCCATATGCGCCGCCCGCCGGAGGTCACGCGGACGCCGAACCCTTTCAGGTCGGCGTCGAACAGCAAGATATCTTTGCGACCGGGCGGGCACGCTAGCGCGGCTACGGTCCGGTCTGTTGAGCTTCATCACGCCCATGTGGACTCATCCCCAGAACGGCCGCGGACTCACCGCGGAACTCACTCTAGAGAGCATGTCGAGGCGGCTTGATGCAACCTAAAGGCGAGATTGACCGGATATCTTCGGGCGAAGGTGATTTAACTCAGCGGGTTACGGTGTTCGGATGCAACCAGAGGCAGCGCGTGGCGACATACAATACTGGTCTGAAAATCGCAGTGTCGGTGGTTCGACTCCGCCCCTGGGCACCAGTTCTCGCCGAGGTTACGGCATGATCGGCGCGGTGATCAAAGTCGAGGCGTCTCTGCCTTGGGCATCTCTACCTTGGAAAGGCCGATGAGAGCAGCCGTCTGCGCGCTCGTGAAGAACGAGGGCCATATCATCGGCGAGTGGCTGAGCTATCACCTCGCCCTCGGCTTCGACGCCGCGGTCGTGCTCGATAACGGCTCGACGGACGGCACTGCCGCGGTCGTCAACGCGGCGGCGCGCGATTTCGACGTGAGGACCAAGGCAGTCGTGCGCGACGCCGTCGGCTACGACACCCAGGAGAACGCCTATGTCGCCGCCTGCGAGGAGTTACGCGCGGAGTTCGACTGGATAGCGTTCGTGGACGCCGACGAATTCATCACGCCCACCCAAGACACCAGCATCAAGGACCTCCTCGCGCGGCTCGACGCCCACCACGCGATCTGCCTCAACTGGCTGATGTTCGGCTCCGCCGGCCACCTCACGCAGCCGGACGACCTCATCATCGAGGCGTTCCGCTCCTGCGCTCCGATGAGCAGCTTCGGCCCCAACAGGCACGTGAAATCCATCGTCAGGCCGGGCAACGTCCTCGGTGCGGTCAACCCTCACGCCTTCGAGGTGCGCCACGCTTACGTGGATGCGCTCGGCCGCCCGGTCACGTGGGGCGAGGTTCCGGGATTGACCAGCGCCTTCGTGAGCGATGCCGCTTGGTTCGTGCATCATTATTTCGTCCAGTCCCGGGAGCGTTGGTCCGCGAAGCTGGCCCGCGGCTACATGGACGAGACCGTCCGCTGCGAGGCGGATTTCATCGCTTACGACCGCAACGAAGTCCTGAACGACAGCGCGCTCCGCTTCGGCGAGCAGACGAAGGCCAATCTCGCGCGCATCGCCGCACGCCTTGGCCCGCCCCCACCGTTCAACCCCGTTCACCGCTGGGCAAGGTAGCAGCACATCGTATCTGCGAAATCTTGACTTCCCTCTCACGCTCGTGTGTTCCTGCGCTGCACGAGGAACGGGGAACACTGGTGTCGAGGCGTAACGAGCGCGCGCGGGGCAAGGCCGTCGAACCCGACCTGCGGCCGCGGGGTTGGGCGGAGATCGAGGGCACGGTGATCCAGGGTTGGGCCAGGGACGCGCTGACCAGCGGGCCGGCCACGCTGTTCCTGACCGTTGACGGGGCAGTCGCGGCGCGATTGGACTGCAACCAGCGCGATCGCGAGGCCGCACCTGCCGGCGGAGGCGGCTGGCGCAGGATTCCGCGCCATCCTGCCCAAGACGCTGGAGGACGACCGCCCCCACCGCCTCTCGCTGCGCTTCCCGAGCGGGCAGGCGTTGCCGTTCCGCTCGCCCTCCGGCGCCCTCGTCCCCGAGTGGGTGGTGCAGCTTCCAGGGCGTACATGCAATCGAGGGCGTAGTGGACGGACTCGTGGGCGCGGTGCTGTGCGGATGGGTCATCCGCCGCAACCTCGACACCGGGCGCGCCATGGGCGGCGAAACCGTGGAGATCCTCCACGAAGGCCGGCGGATCGGCCGAGCGGTCGCCAGCCTGTTCCGCCCGGACGTTGCGGCGGCGCTCGGCTCCGAGGCCAATTGCGGCTTCGGCTTCGTCCTGCCCGCCTCGTTGCGCAACGGCCAGCACGCCACGCTGACCGTCCGCGCAGCAGCCAACGGCGAGGAGCTGCGGGGCAGCCCGATGCAGGTCCACGTCCAGCCCACGGCGGCGATCAGCAAGCTGAGCGACCTCTACGAGGAGGTCAGCCGCGTCTGCTCCCAGAGCTACGCGGTGCGCGACCAACTGAGACAACTGCTCGACATGGACGAGTTCTCCGTCGAGGAATACAACACCTGGGCAGCGCTCTACTTTCCGAGGCTGCGCTCGCGTATCCGCGCTTCGCTGAGCACCGCCGAGGGTTCGTGCAGGAGCAGGGAGCAGCCGCTCGTCTCCGTCGTCTGCCCGGTCTATAAGCCCGAGCCGGCTGCGCTCGATGCGACGATCCAGTCCGTCCGCCGCCAGACCTACGCCGATTGGGAGCTGATCCTGGTGGACGACGGGGGCAAGTCGGCGCCCGTCACCCAGGTGATGGAGCGGCACGCGCGCGAGGACAAGCGGGTGCGCCTGCTCCCTCAGAAGCGCAACGGCGGCATCAGCGCCGCGACCAACGTCGCGATCGCCGCCGCAAAGGGCGATTACGTCGCATTCCTCGACCACGACGACTTGATCGAGGATGTCGCCCTCGACCTGATGGTCGCGGAGGCACTGCGGACCGGCGCCAAGGCGCTCTACTCGGACGAGGACAAGATCTGGGCTGACGGCACGCTCAGCGAGCCGCACCTGAAGTCCGACTGGAACTACAGGCTCCTCCTCACCAACAACTACGTGTGCCACTTCCTCGTCGTCGAGCGCGAGACGCTGATGAAGTTGGCGGCCAAGGCCGGCCCGCTCGACACCGCCTACGACGGCGCGCAGGACCACGACCTGATCTTGCGCCTCGCTGAGCTGCTTCCCGCAGGAGCGATCCACCACGTTCCCGAGATCCTGTATCACTGGCGCAAGAGCGCGAACTCGACGGCGCTCCTGCAAGACACGAAGAGCTACGCCGCCGACGCCGGGCAGCGCGCCATCAACGCCCATCTCGCCCGCCGCGGCTTGCCTGGCCGGGCCGTGATGACGGACGGCTCGACCCGATACAGGGTCGAGTGGTCCTTCGAGGACAAGCCCAGCATCAGCATCCTCGTCCCTTTCCGTGACCAGGCTGGCGTGACTAAGGCCTGCGTGGACACGATCCTCGGAAAGACCAGCTACCCACGGTATGAGGTCGTCCTGGTGGATAACTGGTCCCTCAGCGAGGACGCGCATACCTACCTGCAGGCCCTGCGCAACGAGCCACGCGTCCGCCAGGTCCGGATCGAGGAGGAGTTCAACTACTCCCGCATCAACAACATAGCTGCCGCCACCTGCAAGAGCGATTATCTGCTGTTCCTCAACAACGATGTATTCATCAGGCAGGCGGACTGGCTCGACCGCCTCGTCGCGGAGGCACTCGCTGACCCCCTCGTCGGCGGCGTCGGCGCGAAGCTGCTCTATCCGAACGGGACGGTGCAGCACGCAGGCGTCGTCCTGGGCGTGGGTGGCGTCGCCGATCACGCGTTCCGCGGCTTGGGCGCGGATGAACCGGGGTATGCGTTCCGGGCGGTGTTCGCGCAGCAGCTCTCGGCTGTGACGGCGGCCTGTCTGCTGTGCCGCGCTTCCGCCTTCCGCGAGGTGGGTGGGTTCGACGAGGACAAGCTCAAGGTTGCATTCAACGACGTGGATTTCTGCCTGCGCCTCGGCCAAGCCGGCTGGAAGATCATCTACACACCCAGCGCCGTCGCCGAGCACCATGAATCACTGAGCCGCGGCAACGATATGGTCGCCGACCAGCGCGACCGCTTCTACGCTGAGAACCAGGTCATGAAGGACCGCTGGGGCAAGGTCATCGCCGACGACCCCTTCTACAGCCCGCATTTCTCCCGGTCCCGCGGGATGTTCAGCACCCTAAGCAGCAAGCCTCCACCGCGCCGAGGCTAGCCCGCCGAGGCCACGACCGCGGCGTCCTTGCGCAACGAACCAGGTGGCACGCTGGTGCGTTGCCGACTGGGATACGGAGGTTCACCATGCGCACGCCCGTTGCAATTTTGGCCCTGACCTTGCTGGCATTGCCTGCTGCCGGGCAGGCACTTCGCCCGGCGCCCGACGCTTCGGCGCCCGACCCGACTCCCCCGCCTGGCTACAGCGCCTTCACGGCTGCGCCCGTGCCGAGCATCCTCCCCAGGGAAATCAGGCTCGCCGAGCGGGCCGGGACGCCAGGAATCAGCGGCGGCCCCGTGAACTCCATCCCGTTCTCCGGCCAACCCTACAACGCCTTCCCGCATGATGGCGGCCAGATCAGCCCCGCGCTGCAGAATACCTCGGACGCCTGGAGGGTGGTCCCGGATCTCTCGAAGTAGCGGCGGTTCCCTACGCTCCGGAGAAGCGCGGCGCTCGCTTCGCGAGGAATGCGGCCTTGCCCTCGGCATGGTCCGCAGTCTGGAACAGGGCGCTCTGGGTGTCGCGCTCCCATTCGAGAGCGGCATCGAGTCCCTGCGCGAGGAATTGCTTGGTCAGCGCGATAGGGAGCGGTGCCGCGTCGTGCAGCGAGGCGCGCCAAGGCAAGTGCTGCATCGAGTGCGCTGTTCGGCGGCGCGAGCTGGTCCACGAGGCCGATCCGCTCGGCATCACGCGCAGCGACTGCCTCGCCGTAGAGCAACACCTGCCGCGCTCGTCCTTGCCCGATGCGCAGCGGCAGCGTGTGCAGCAAGCCAAGGTCGGCGACCAGGCCGAGCTTGCCAAATCCCGCCATGAACCGGGCATCCTCGGCCGCCACGATCGTATCGCACAGGCAGGCGAGCGACAGCCCGGCGCCGACGCACCAACCCTCCACCGCCGCGATGATCGGCTTGCCGCAATGCGCCATCAAGCGGACGAGCCGGTGCGTGAGCCGGAACCGCTCGCGCCCGGCAGCGAGCGTCGCCGCGTCCATGCCGCTCACGTCGCCGCCCGCGCAGAACGTGCCGCCCCGTCCCGTGACGACGACGGCGCGCAGGGAGACGTCTGCCTCGATGCGGTCAAAAGCCGCGGCAAGCCGCTCGCGCATGGGTATCGCGAGCGCGTTGCGCCGCTCCGGGTAGTCGAGCGTGAGAATGACGGTCGCGCCGTCGCGGGTCTCGTCGAGCATCACTTCAGCTCCAGTTCGATCACCGCATCCGCTGCATAGGCGCCATCAGGCAGGGCAAGGACCGGGTTGATATCCACGGCGCGCAATCTCGGCCCGGCTGCCGCGGCGAAGGCGGAGAGCCGGGCGAGCATGGCGGCGAGCGCGGCCATGTCCACTGCCGGTCGGCCCCGCGCCCCGCAGCAGCAGCGCCGCGCCGCGCAAGCCGCGGATCATGCGCTCCGCCACTTCCACCCCGAACGGGCAACGGTGCAGCGCCACATCCCGCAGCACCTCGATGAACACGCCGCCAAGACCCACCATCGCGACCGGCCCGAACACCGGGTCTCGATGCACGCCCATCGCTACCTCGACGGCGCCAACCACCTGCTTCGCCACCAGCACGCCCTCGACTCTGGCATTCGGCGCACGCTCGCGAGCGCGACCCATCAGGAGCGCGTAACCTTCCCGCACGCCCATCTCGTCACCAACGCCGAGCAGCACGCCCCCAATCTCGGTCTTGTGCAGGATATCGGGCGAAAGAAGCTTGAGCACCACGGGCCAGCCGAGCTGCGCAGCCGCAGCGGCAGCCTCGTCTGGCGTGGCGCAGGCCTGCTCGGGGACAGAGGCGATCCCCGCCGCCGCGAGCAGGCGCTTCGCCCCGGCCTCGTCAGGCGACTCGGCAGGCAATGCGGGCGGCGGGACAAGGGGCGGCGCCTCGCACGGCCTTGCCGCGAACGCATCCCCGAACCGCCCCATGGCGGCGATCGCGACCGTCGCGCGCGTCGGGTCCTCGAACACGGTGAAGCCGTCTGCCTCATATTCCTGCACGCGCTCGCGGGGCGCCACGACGCTGAGCACGTAAAGCCGCTCCGGGTGGCGGTCGCGCACGGATTTCATCTGCGCGCGCAGCGCGGGCGCGATGCTGGGCGATGCCCCCACTTGCGTGAAGAAGCCGAGCACGGAATGGTAGCCGCCGTTGACGACCATGCTCTCGGCGAAGCGGCCGATCAGCGACATGTCGTTGAACGCCTGCGCCGTGCAGTCCACCGGGTTGCGTGGCGCGGCAAAAGGCACGAGTGCCTTCAGTTCCGCCTGCGCGCCCTCCGGCATCTCCGGCATGGGCAGGTCGAGGCGCTCCGCGGCGTCCGAGATCAGCACGCCTGCGCCACCGCTGATGGTGATGACGCCGAGCGTGTTGCCCGCCGGATAGACCCGGCGCGTGGCGAGTGCTGCGATGTCCAGCATCTCCTCCGTCGTGCGGGCACGGTGCGCACCGAACTCGGCGAGCACGGCCTCGGTCACGCTGTCGTCCCCGGCGAGGCTCGCGGTGTGCGAGCGCGCGGCGACGGCGCCGAGGCGGCTCGAACCGACCTTCATGACGACGACCGGCTTGCGTGCCGCCCGCGCCTCGGCAAGCGCCGCGCAGAAGGCGTCGCCGTCGCGCACGCCCTCGACGTAGGCGGCAATCACGTCCGTGTCCGGGTCCTCGACGAGCCAGCCAACCACGTCCGCCACGGTCACGTCGGCCTCGTTGCCCGTGGTCACGCAGATCGGCGTGCCAAGGCCGCGGTCGCGGGAGACGGCGAAGACGTGGGTGCCATAGGCGCCGGACTGGCTCGCGATGCCGATGCGGCCGGGCCGCGGCCAGCCGTTCTCGAAGGAGGAGGAGAAGATGGGGAAGTAGCCGAGGCGCGCATTGAACAGGCCGAGGCAGTTGGGGCCGAGGAGGCGCATCCCGTGGCGCCGGGCGGCGGCGATCAGGCCCGCCTCGGCGGCGTCGTTCCCGGTCTCCGCGTAGCCGGCCGTGAACACGATGGCCGCGCGCGTGCCGCGGGCACCGAGCTGGTCCACGGCGTCCGTGGCGGCGCCGGGCGGCACGGCGATGATCGCGGCGTCCGGGGTCTCGGGCAGCGCCGCGATGCTGGGATAGGCGGGCAGGCCCTGCACCCGGTCCCGCTTCGGGTTCACCGGCAGGATGCGGCCTCCGAAGCGCTCGACGTAGCCTTGGGAGAGCATGTAGGAGATCGGGCGCCCGCCGATCCGCGTAGGGTCGTCACTCGCGCCGACGACAGCGATGGACCGGGGCGCGAGCAGCGGGTCGAGGCTCGCGAATCGCCGCCCTTCGGCACCCTCCGCCATCAGCCCGCGTCCCGCCCGAGAAGCGCCGTGCACTGGCTGCTCAGCACGCCGCCGTTGCCGTGGACCAGCGCCACGTCGAGGTCGGGAACTTGCCGCTCCCCGGCCTGGCCGCGGAGCTGGGTGACGGCCTCCAGGATGAGGAACATGCCATACATCCCCGGATGCACGCAGGACAGGCCGCCGCCATTGGTGTTCACCGCGAGCCTGCCGCCCGGCGCGATGGCCCCATCTTCCACGAACTGGCCACCCTCTCCCTTCTGGCAGAACCCCAGATCTTCCAGGAACAGGACCGTGTTGATCGTGAAAGCGTCGTAGAGCATGGCGAGGCGCACATCCTTGGGCGTCAGTCCCGCCATCGCGAAGGCGCGCGGGCCGCTGTCGGTTGCCGCCGTGATCGTGAGGTCCGGCATTCCCATGATGCCGCGATGCCACCCGGCGCCAGCCGCGCCGAGAACGTAGGCGGGCGGCTGCGGCCTATCCTTCGCCCGGTCGGCCCGCACCAGCACGCACGCGCCGCCGCCATCGGTGACGAGGCAGCAATCGCGCACGGTCAACGGATCGCTGATCATGCGCGAGCGCAGCACGTCCTCCTGCGTGAGCGGCCCGTGCGCGAAGGCGGCCGGGTTGAGGTTCGCCCAGGCGCGGGCGGCGACGGCCACGTCCGCGAGCTGCTCGCGCGTCGTGCCGAACTGGTGCATGTGCCGGGACGCCGCGAGCGCGTAGGAGGTGATGGGATTGCGCGGCTTGTAGGGCGCCTCGTGCGCCTGCGGCTCGCTCATGCTGATCAACCGCCCGCTCGCCGTGCGCTGGTTGCTGCCGTAGCAGATGAGGGCGACCGAGCAGAGCCCGGCATCGAGCGCGAGCGCCGCCACGACGAGGTGCGCCTCGAAGCTGGAGCCGCCCACGTTCGTGCCGTCGAAGAACTTGGGCCGGATGCCCAGGTATTCCGCGACAGAGAGCGTCGGGAAGGCGTGCGTGCTCGTCGCGGCGAAGATGCCGTCCACGTCGCCGACTGTATGGCCTGCGTCCGCGATGGCGTTGAGCGCGGCCTGGGCCATCAGCTCCATCGCGGTGAAGCCCGGCGCCTCGCCGCAGCCCGCCTGGCCGATGCCGACGACGGCCGCGCAGCCGCGCAGGCTCCCGCTCACGCTGCATCCTCCGGTGCGAACACGACGAGCGGCGCCCCGCCCTCTTCTCCTCCCTCTGGGACGATCCGGGCGCGCACGCGCGTGCCGATCGGCACCGTCTCGACGCCCTCGATGCGAGTCATCATGCGCGGCCCCTCGTCTAGGTCCACGAGCGCGATGTTGGTGCTGCCCTCGCGCGCGCGGTTGACGGTGATGGCATAGACGGTGGCCTCGCCACTCGCCTCGACCCATTCGAGATCGGTCTCGCCGGTGCCGGGCGCGGCAACACGCGGGTAAAAGACGTGCCGCCCGGTGGAAGGGCTGCGCTGGATCATGAAGCGGCCCTCGCGCAGGTAGGCGCGATATTGGGCCTCCGGTCCGCCGACCTCGGCCATGGCGTCCTCCCACGATTACAGGCGATAGTGCTGCCCAAGGGTCGGGACGGCAAGCCGCATACGGTTGCTCAGCGCGAGAGGGTCTTCGCCCGCCCACGCTCCCGCATCAGCAGCACCAGGAGGCTCGCGACCGGGATCACCATCTGCACCGGGCGAAGCCGCGCGAAGTAGCGCGGCGCCTCTTCCCGCTCGGCGGCGAACGGGCCGAGCACCGCCTCGCTCCCATACCCGAAGAGCAGTAGGACGAGCGAGGGAATGCGCCACGGCAGCAGCAGCGCCAAGGCGCCTGGCACGAACAGCCACAGCATCGAGGCGAGTTGCATGACGGTCGGACCGCCCTTCTGCCGGAAGCTCAACCCGCGCTTCACGCCCGACAGGAAGCAGAGGATCGCCCCGGCCCACGTGATCGTCAGCCGCGCAATCGCCGGGGACCGGAACACCGACGCTGCTACCGCGCCGGAGGCGGTCGGCACCATTGCTATGTAGGCGAGGAAGAGGCTGATCGCAGGCGTGTGGGATTTCGGATCCTCGGTGCCTTGGGTCAGGTGCGCGGCGCTGTCCATGCCCAGCCAACGCCCGCGCCCTTTCAGAGTTTGTCGCGCTCCTGCCTGAACTCTCGAGGACACGGCCACCTCAACCCCTTCGGGCAGTACCGCTTCGACCTGGCGCGGATGCGCCGCGCCTAACCCGGGTTCTCGTGCCGATGTGGCCGTGTCCTCTTTCGCAGTGACGGGCAGTCCATACGGGATCGTGATCGGAGTCCCGCCTAACCGGGCACTGGAAAGGTCTGAAAACGCTTCGCGTTTCGATTGGCTTGTCCCTACAACCCCATGTGCCGAGGAGCACGGGGCGCACGCCCTCCGGGAGGACAACGATGATTCGGTGGAACAGGCGAGCGGCAACTGCTGCGCACTCGACGGAACCGCGGTCGCAGCGGGCCGCACCGGCCCCACAACGGGGGCTTCGTCTCACCGGCGCACTCGTCCTGTCGCTTGCGGCGACGGTCGCGACCGTCGCCGATCGCAGCGCCGTCGCGCAGACCTTCACGCCGATCCGCCCCCCGGCGGCACCGCTCGTCACCCGCGGCCCCTATGTCAACGTGTGGCTGCAGAACACCACCGGCGTCCTTCCGGGGACTTGGCCGACGCACTGGGACGGCACCGTCAAGGCGATCACCGGGATCGCCTTCATCGACGGCAAGCCCTTCCTGTTCCTTGGCGCCCCCGCGCTGCCGGCCGGGTCGCCCACGCTGACGCCGATGGCGGAAACGGCGCTCAACACCACGGCCACGCAATCCGTGTTCACCTTCAACGCGGGCGGGGTGAACCTGACAATCGACTTCCTGTCTCCGGTCGAGGCGACGGACCTGCAACGGCTCAGCATTCCGCTGTCCGACATCATCGCGACGGCGCAGAGCAGCGACGGCGCGATGCACAACGTGAGCCTCTACTTCGACATCAGCGCCGAATGGACGAACGGGAACGAGAGCGCGCTCGTGTCCTGGGCGCCTGAAACGATCCCGCTCGACAGCGACGGCACGTCGGTGCCCGGCGACCTTGCAGCCTGGACCGCGTATCCAACCAACCCACAAGTATTCACCCAGACCGGCAACTTCGCCGACTGGGGCACGTCGCTCTGGGCGACGAGGCAGGTCGCGGGACTCACCGCCCAGAGCGGGCAGGACATCGTGGTGCGTTCGCAGTTCGCGACCACGGGGACCCTCGCCAACACCAACGACACGAACCAGCCGCGGGCGATCAACAACGCCTACCCGGTGTTCGCCTTCGCCAGGAACCTCGGCACGGTCGGCACGACGGCGACGTCGCCGTTCACGCTGCTCCTCGGCCGAGTGCGCGATCCGGCGATCAACTATCACGGCAACTCGGTCCGCTCGCTCTGGACGCAGTATTTCCCGTCCTACGAGGCGATGCTCGCCTTCGCCTACCACGACGCGGCTGCAGCGCTTACGCGCGCGAACGCGCTCGATGCCAAGCTCAACACGGCGGCGACCGCCGTCGGCGGCCCCAACTACGCGGCGCTCATCGCGGTGACGCTGCGGCAGGCCTTCGCCGCCACCGAACTCACCAACACGATCAGCAACCCGTATCTTTTCCTCGAGGAGATCAGCAGCAGCGACAACGTCCAGACGGTGGACCTGCTGTATCCGGCGAGCCCCGTGTTTCTCTACATGAACCCGGAGCTGCTCCGCTACCTGCTCGAGCCGGTGATCGACTATGCGGCATCGGGCTACTGGCCCGCGCTCTACTCGCCGCACGACCTCGGGGCGACCTACCCGAACGCGACTGGGCACGACGACGGCGGCGGCGAGAACATGCCGGTCGAGGAAACCGCCAACATGCTGATCATGGCGGACGCCTACATGCAGCACGTGTCGCCCGCCGAGGCCGCCACATACGCGAACGCGCACTACGCGCTGTTCAAGCAGTGGGCGAACTACCTGAACACCGTTCCGGCGGGCGTCACCTACTCGAACGCGGTCGATCCGCAATACCAGAACCAGACCGACGACTTCGCGGGTCTGATCGCTCACAGCGTCAACCTGGCGCTGAAGGGCATCGAGGGCCTCGACGCCTTCTCGCAGATCGCCGCCATGGCCGGCGAGACCAAGGACGCGAGGACGTTCCGCAACGCCGCCGAGCAGGGTATCAGCACCTGGGAGCAGCTCGCGCAGAATACGGCCGGCACGCACCTGCTGCACACCTACCGAGAGGCCGCCAACGCCTACAGCCCGAGCACGCTGACCGAAGCGGACAGCGACTGGAGCGATGACTACAACGCCTACCCGAACACGCTGCTCGGGCTGAACCTGATCCCGTCGTCGATCCTCGCGGAGCAGGCAGCGTTCTACAAGACGCAGATCCTGCCGCTTGGCCTCGAGCTCCAGCCAGAGCAGATCCTCCAGTTCGGTTCCAGCACCGTCTATGACTACATCGCCAAGGCGGACTGGGAACTGTGGACGTCGGTGAGCTTCAACGACCAGACGCTGTTCACCGACCTCGTTGACGCGGTCTACAACTATGCGAACACGACGACGGCGGGTCGCCCGTTCCCGGATCTCTATGATCCGACGGCGACCTGGACCGCCTTCGAGGCGCGCCCAGTGATGGGCGGCGCGTTCGCGCCGCTGGCGCTGACCCTGAAGCCGGGCCACTAACGGCGACGCAGACGGGGCGGCTGGAGACGAAGCAAGGCCGCGCCGGCCTCCAGCCGATAAGTGGCGATGCTATGCTTGAGGCAGTGGAAGTGACGTTTGGACGGCGGCAGCCCGGCGACGGCGCCGTACTCCTTGGGGCGGAAGACCCATCCACGCGAAAACGTACGGCAAGGTAAGTGTACGGCCGGCGATGCCCGGCCCTGTCACGAATCCAACCCCGTCACGAATGCGGTGGCGCATGTGCAAGCGCCTTGCTTGCAACAATTCTCGATGCCTGACCCTGGTTCTCGGGCGAGTGTGGCTATGTCCTCTCTCCCGTCAACTCTGCGCGTCTGGCGACACGACTCAACTCTGCGCGTCTGGCGACACGACCATGCAGTTCGTCCGCTGCCTCGTGAGGCGTTCGCAGGCTTGGGCTGCGCCGTCGCGGGAGAGGCCCTGCAAGCGAGCACGGTAGAGCGTCGCGCGGCCTTGGCGCACCTGGGAGACGCTGCCATGGGCACGGGCGAGGTCGGCGTGAGCGTCCTCACGCGCTGCCACGGTGGCTGCAGCGGCTAGGTTGCTGCTGGCGAACGCGCCGACTTGAATGCTCCAGTTGCCCGTGGTCGGGCCGCCACGATGGAGGCCGATCGGCTCGGCCATGGCAGGCGCGATCAGGTGGAAGCCGTGGCTGCCCGGCATCGGGCGCTGCAACTCGGCGGCCATCTGGAACGGCATGTGCGTCGGCAGGGCGGGCGGCAGCGGGATGCTCTCCCGCTCGCGCGAGGCGAGGCGCGTGGGCGGCAGCCGCAGCACCTCGCGCGGCCGCTCGGCCCGCGGCGGCTCAGGCAGCACCTCCGGAGAAGGCTCAGGCCGACGCGGCGTCTCGGCCAGCGTCTCCTGCGGCAACGTCTCCTGAGGCAACGTATCCTCTGGCAACTCCGCTACCTGCGCGTACGGACGCGACGGCGGCACGTAGCTCGGGCGCGCCACGGGAGGGAGTGGCGGCAGCGGCTCCGGCTCAGGCGGCGGGGCAGTATTCATAGCCAGCGCCATCGGCGCGGGTTCAGCCGGCTGCACCGCGACCGGCGCCGGGCGACTCTCGGCGTAGGCAGCAGGTGCCGCCGGAACCGGGCGGTTCTCCGCATACGTTGGCGGAGTGTAGGAAGGAGGCGCATACGTCGGCGCCGCATAGGTCGCCGCTGCCGCATAGGCCGGGGGCGTGTAGCCGGGCGGCGGCACGAAGGCCGCATCCGGGTCAGCGTAACGCGGGCCGGCCGGGATCGCGGCCGGGATCGCGTTCATGGCGTATTGCGCGCCGGGCGAGCCGCGGCGCGGGGTGCCGTCGCCGAGTCGCGGGCTGATGGCGGCGACGTAGCGCCGGGTCTCCGCGGGCAACGGGCGGTTGCGCGTCAGGTAGTCGTCAAGACGGCCAGGCCCGGCGTTGTAAGCAGCGAGGAAGCCCGGCGAGCCGTAGATGTCATACATCTCGCGGAGGTACGCGGCGCCGGCCATGACGTTGTCGTGCGGATCGAACGGATCATCGCCCAGCTCGGAATAGCGTGCGCGCAGCTCGTCGTAGGTGTCGGGCATGACCTGCATGAGGCCCATGGCGCCCGCGCTGGAGGTGACGAGATCGCCGTGAAGGTAGAGGTTGCCTCCCGATTCCTGATGCATGACAGCCCGAATCCACCCCTCCGGGATGTCGAACTTCCCGGACGCCTCGCGCACATACGGCCCCCACGGATCGCTTGCCGGCCCAGGCGGAGCGTAGTCGCGCCGCGCATGGGCACGATAGCGATGCGCCTCGCCGCTCGCACTCACAGTGGGCTGGCTCGCGCACGCCTGCAGGAGCGCGAGCACGCTGACGCTGGCCAAGGCGCGAGATGAGAGGCGAAGGGTGGGACGGGAGAGAATGGACATCCGGGCACGGCCTCCGTCGTGGCGCGGCCGCTCGCACGGCCGGAGGGCACGACGATCCAAGGGACCGTCGCTCAACCAAGCGTGAAGAACTTGGCCGTAAACCGCTACCAGGACACGGATTCGAGAGCAAGCGGATATAGACGGCCAGGTGCAGATCGCTGCTGGTCCGTGATTTGTTCGCCACGGGCGGGCCACCCGCCCGTGTTGCGGTGACGGGCTGGATAGGCTACCGCCCGCGCGCATGAGTACCACTCTCGATCCTCTCGCCCGGCACGCGCTGCGCCTGCAGGCCGACCTGTCACCCGGCGCTCGCCAACGGGAGGCGGCGCGGGACGTGGCCGACAGCGTCCGGCTCTGGCGCCTGGCCTTCACGCTCGGCTGGCTCGACATCCGGCTGCGCTACCGCGGCTCGGTGCTCGGGCCGCTTTGGCTAACGCTGTCCACGGCCGTGATGGTGGCGGCGCTGGGAGTGCTCTACTCGACGCTCTTCAAGATGAACCTGCACGACTACCTGCCTTTCCTCGCCCTCTCGCTCGTGCTGTGGGGCTTCCTCTCGTCGGTGGTCGGCGAGGCGTGCACGTGCTTCACGATGGCGGAGGGCATGATCCGCTCGACCCGCATGCCGTTCACGCTTCATGCCGAGCGGACGGTGGTGCGCAACGTGCTCACGCTCGCCCACAACGTCATCGTGATCGTGGGCGTGTATGCGATCTTCGACACCTGGCCGGGGTGGGACGCGGCCCTGGCGCTGCCGGGCGTGCTGCTCTGGCTGATCGACTCGATCGCCGTCTGCCTCCTGCTCGGCACCTTCTGCGCGCGGTTCCGCGATATCCCGCCGATCGTGGGCAGCATCATGCAGATCGCGTTCTTCGTCAGCCCGATCATCTGGAAGCCTGAGCTGCTGCAAGGCAGCAGCGCGCGCTGGCTGCCGGCCAACCCGTTCTACTCGCTGCTGGAGATCGTGCGCGCGCCGCTGCTGCGTGAGGTGCCGACGGCGATCACCTGGGCGTCGGCGCTGGGCTACAGTGCCGCGCTCTGCCTCGTCGCCTGGTTCGTGTTCGCCCGGCTGCGCGGGCGGCTTGCGTTCTGGGTATGAACGCCATGGCGAGCATCACCGTGCAGGGACTGCACGTGGACTTCCCGATCTACCACGGCAACAGCCGCAGCTTGAAGCAGACGGTGCTTCAGGCGGCGAAGACCCGCGCCGCCCAAGGGCTTCACGCCGGGCGCCTGCACCACGACAGCCGGAACCGCGTCATCGTGCAGGCGCTGCGGGACGTGAGTTTCCAGCTCCGCTCAGGCGAACGGCTGGGTCTTATCGGCGTCAACGGCGCGGGCAAGACCACGCTGCTGCGCGTCCTCGCCGGGATCTACGAGCCGGTGCGCGGCCGGGTCGCCGTCGAGGGCACGATCGGGTCGCTGCTCGACCCCAACCTCGGCATGAACACCGACCTGACGGGACGCGAGAACATCGCGCTCCGCGGCCTATTCAGCGGTATGCCGCGCACGGCGATCCGCGCGCTGGAGGACGACGTGCAGGCGTTCTCGGATCTGGGCGAGTTCCTCGACCTGCCGGTGCGCTTCTACAGCTCGGGCATGGTCCTACGGCTCGGCTTCGCGCTCGCGACCGCAATTCACTCGCAGGTCCTGATCATGGACGAGTGGCTGCTCGCGGGAGACGCCTCGTTCATGCAGCGGGCGCAGGCGCGGCTCGCAGACATGGTGCAGGGCGCGGAGATCCTGGTGCTCTCGTCGCATATGCCGGGCGTGATCGAGAACTGGTGCACGCGGGCGCTCTGGATGGACCAGGGCCGCGTGCGCATGGATGGGACGCCCAGCGAGGTCATCGCGTCCTATGGGGCGGCGCTGGCCGCCTAAGCTTACTTGATGACCGCGGCCCCAGCCTTGGCGCAAACCTCGTCCTGCGACGAGGTGCCCCCTGAAGCGCCGATGGCACCGATGAGCTTGCCATCCTCGATGAGCGGGATGCCGCCGCGTGAGCCGATCATCCCGTCGAGCGTGAGTGGAATAAGGTTGCCCCCATGAAGCGCGTTCTCGAAGACCTTGGTCTCACGGCGGAAGGTGGTCGCCGCGCGCGCCTTGTGCTGGGCAATCGTGATCGAGGCGAGCATTGCGCCGTCCATGCGGGCGAAGGCAACAAGGTTGCCACCGGAATCGACCACCGCGAAATTCAGTTTCCAATCGCGCTTCTTCGCCTCGGCAAGGGCGGCTGAGATGACCGCCTGGGCGCGCTCAAGGGAGATCGGGGCGCCATAGGGCACATCGAACGGCATCTTGTCCGGAACAGCGTCGAGCGGGCCGGGCGCCGCCGGTTGCTGGGCACGGCTCTCGCCGGCCACGAGCAAAGCAACAGCGACCAATGCCGTGGCTAGGCCGCGCTTCCTCATTCGATCCCTCCCGATGCGGTTGCTGGAGAGAGTTCAGCACCACTCAGCCCAGAGGATCAACTCTGAGGATCAACTCTCCGGTGGCGACGACGCAATCGGGATGTCGCGCCGCTCCGCCGCAGGAGGCTGCTCGGTCGAGGCGTTCTCCTGGCGCTCAAGCTGCTGCTCGAGCGCATCGTCGCCCTCACCGTCGTCCTGGCTATCGCCCGGACCATCGCCCTGGAACCGACGATGGCCGTTATGGGCGGCAGGACCGTTCGGCTGCCCATAAGTCTGGCCGCCTTGCTGGCTCTGTTGCGCGGCCTGCATGGCGCCGAGAATGCGGAAATAGTGCTCGGCATACTGGAAATAGCTCTCGGCCATGACGCGGTCACCGCCGCTGGTCGCGTCGCGGCCAAGCTGGAGATACCGCTCGAAGAGCTGTTGCGCCGTTCCACGCAGGCGCAGATCAGGTCCCTGGCTATCGAAGACGTGGTTGCGGTTGAGCGGGACATTGCCGCTTTGGTGGCGTATGAGGCCCCCACCGCCGCCTCCACCCCCGCCGCCACCGCCGCGGTTGTTGCGTCCACGCATACGTTTCATGTTGTTCACTGCTTAGCGAATCCTCTCGCTCGCACCCTGCTTCGCCCGGCGCGCAGGCTCAGCCTCGCTACCGACGCAGGTGTCAAGTCTGGCATTCAGCCCGGGCGGCCTCTCATAGGCCGATGGCTGGCGTCACGTCGGGGCGGAGACGCCGAGCGCCCACTCACCCCAAGGCACGCGGACCCTAGCGAAGACGGGGCGCGTTGCCAACCCTTATGTGCGCCCGATCAGGCAGAATTCAACCGGAGCGCGCGGATCGTGCCACCAAGGTCCGCCTGCGTCTCGGCGAGACGCAGGCCGGCAGACCCGGCCAAGGCCGCGACCGGACCGGCCTGCCCAGCACCTACCTCCAGCACGGCGCTCCCGCCCGGCGCGAGCAGCATGGGAAGCCGTGCGAGAATGCGGCGATACGCCGCGAGCCCGTCGGCGCCGCCGTCGAGCGCGCGCCGCGGCTCCCATCCCGCTACCTCCGGCTGCAAGCCGGCTAGCTCGTCCACGGTGACGTAGGGTGGATTCGACAGCACGAGGGCGAACCGGCCGGCAAGCGCCGAGTCCCAATCGCCCGCGAGGAAGAAGGCGCGATCCGCAAAACCCAGTGCCCGCGCGTTCCTGGCGGCGAGCCGGGCGGCGTCGGGGGCAAGATCCACGCCGATGCCCCACGCACGCGGCCGCTCGTGCAGCACGGCGAGCAGCAGGCAGCCCGTGCCTGTGCCCAGGTCGAGCACTGGGCCAGAGTCGTCCGCTGGAAAGGCGGCCAATGCGGCCTCGACGACCGCCTCGCTGTCGGCGCGGGGAATCAGCGTCGCGGGCGAGACCTGGAACGGCAGGCTCCAGAATTCCTGGATGCCCAAGATGTAGGCGAGCGGCTCGCGGGCGGCGCGCCGGGCGAGGAGCGCGTCGTAGCGGGCGGCGTCCACCAGACGCCCCGGGTCGCCGAGCAGCGCGGCCTGGCTGATACCCTCCGCATGGGCGAGGAGCAGGCGCGCATCGAGTCGTGGGTTGTCCACGCCCGCCGCCGCGAGGTGGGCGGCGCCGCGGCGCAGCGCCTCGCACGCGGTCACGCCAGCCTCAGGCCTAGCCTCATCCCTCTGCGGCCAGCTTTGCGGCCTGGTCCTCGGAGGTGAGTGCGTCCACGATCTCGTCCAAGTCGCCGGCCATGATCCGCTCGATCTTGTGCAAGGTCAGGCCGATCCTGTGGTCAGTCACGCGCCCTTGCGGGAAGTTGTAGGTGCGGATGCGTTCGCTGCGGTCGCCCGTGCCGACCTGCGATTTGCGGTCGGCGGCGCGGGTCGCGTGCTGGCTCGCCCGCTGCTGCTCGTAGAGCCGGGCACGCAGCACCTTCATCGCCTTGGCGCGGTTCTTGTGCTGACTCTTCTCCTCCTGCATGGCGACCGCGATCCCGGTAGGCAGGTGGGTGATGCGCACCGCGCTCTCGGTCTTGTTGACGTGCTGCCCGCCGGCGCCCGACGCGCGATACACGTCTATGCGCAAGTCGCCCTCGTTGACCTCCACGTCCACCTCCTCCGCCTCGGGGAGCACGGCGACAGTGACAGTGCTGGTGTGAATGCGGCCCTGGTTCTCCGTGGCGGGGACGCGCTGGACGCGATGCACCCCCGATTCCCACTTGAGCCGGGCGAACACGTTGCGCCCGGTGATCTCGGCGATGCCCTCGCGCATCCCCCCGAGTTCGCTGTCGGCGTAGTCCAGCAGCTCGAAGCGCCAGCCGTGGGCAGCGGCGAATTTCTGATACATGGAGAACAGCTCGGCCGCGAACAGCGCAGCCTCGTCGCCACCGGCTGCGGGCCGGACCTCCAGGATGGCGCTCCGCTCATCCGCCTCGTCGCGTGGCAGGAGGGCGACGCGGATTTCATGGCGAAGGCCGGGGAGGCGCTCGCGAAGGTCGGCCAGCTCCGCCTCGGCCAGCTCACGCATGTCGGGATCGCCGAGCAGCGCCTCCGCCTCTCGCTCCGCCTGCTCGGCGGCGCGCAGCTCGTCTATGCGGGCGACGACCGGTTCAAGCTCGGACAGCTCCTTGCTGGCGCGGGAGAACGCCTCGCCGCCCAGCCCTTCCGTGAGCTGGGATTGCAGCTCCGCCGCGCGATCGCTGATGCGGGACAGGCGATAGTCGAGGCTGCCGCTCATGATCGCGAAGATGGTACCTTCGACTCGAAACTCCCAGCCGTCATGCCCGTGCTTGGCACGGGCATCCACGTCTTCGGGGGCGCGAGCAAGTCGTGGATGGCCGGGACAAGCCCGGCCATGACGGTCAGGGAGACGCGGGAGGCGTAGAGGCCCAGGCTGAGGCGTCATCGCAGAAGCTCTCCGACCCGCACCAAAAAGCTATGCCCTGCATCATACGAGCCTTGGACGCCGTTCGTCATGTCACGGACGGCCACCTTGCCCGCGGCAGCTTCCTCGCTGCCCACGATGACCGCAACCTTGGCCCCTATCTTGTTGGCGCGCTCAAGCCTGCGCCTGAAATTGCCCCTGTAGCCCATCTCCGCCCGTATGCCTGCCCGGCGCAGCGCCTGCAACGCACCGAGCGCCGCCCCCTCCTCGGCCTCGCTCACCGGGATCACAACGACGGAAGCAGGCACGGGCGGCGGCTCGGCAAGCAGCATGGCCAGCCGCTCCACGCCGGCAGCCCAGCCGACGCCCGGCACGGACGGACCGCCCATCTGCTCCACCAACCCGTCGTAGCGCCCACCGCCGAGCACGGTCCCCTGCGCGCCGAGCTGGTCGGTGACGAACTCGAAGGCGGTGTGGTTGTAGTAGTCGAGGCCGCGCACGATGCGCGGGTTCTCGGTGAAGACGACGCCGAGCCGGGCGAGGTTCTCGCGCAGCCCGTCCCAGAAGCGGGCGGCCTCGGGAGTGAGGTGGGCCGCGACAAGCGGCGCCCCGGCGACGACCGCCTTGTCTGCCGCGTCCTTGCTGTCCAGCACGCGCAGCGGGTTGCGCTCCAGCCGCTCGATGCTCTCGGCGGACAGTCGCTCCCGATGGTCCCGTAAGTAGGCGACGAGGGCGCCGCGCCAGGCTGCCCGGCTCGTAGCATCGCCAAGCGTGTTCAGCTCCAACTGGCAGGCGCCCGCCACGCCGAGCGCATCGAGAACGTCGCGCCCAAGAGCGATCACCTCCGCGTCCGCGAGCGGTTCCGAGGGGCCGAGGAGTTCCGCGCCGACCTGGTGGAACTGGCGGAAGCGCCCCTTTTGCGGCCGTTCGTAGCGGAACATGGGTCCTGCGTAGAACACGCGCTGCGGCAAAGACTGCGCCAGCCCGTTGCTCACCAGCGCCCGGCACACCCCGGCCGTGTTCTCCGGCCGCAAGGTCACGCTCTCGCCGCCACGGTCCTCGAACGTATACATCTCCTTAGTCACGACATCGGACGTGTCGCCGAGCGAGCGGGCGAACACGCGCGTGTCCTCGAAGATGGGGGTTGCCCACTCATCGAAGCCGTAGGTTTGGGCAACGCGCCGGGCGGTGGCGACGACGCGGGCGTGGCGGCGCTGGTCCTCGCCGATCAAGTCCCGGGTGCCGCGGGGCGGCTGGAAGGCGGTCACTGGTAACGATCTATCCTGTCAAGGCTGGAGGCAACGTCCGTGGGGCTGGTCTGCTTACCTGCACCACGCCGCAGCTTCCAGGCAGCTGCCCATTGGATAGTGCGTCAGCTTGAAATCCAGGTCTCACCCACCCCGTCATGCCCGGACTTGATCCGGGCATCCACGCGGTCCGGCTCGCCCCGGCCTGGCTCGCATGAACGCAAATGCTGCGTCCAGACCTGTTCTGGCTGCGGTTGCGGGCGGGGGCGTGGATGCCCGGATCAAGTCCGGGCATGACGATCGAGAGAGTGCCTTTCAAACTAACGCGCCATCTTTTCGTGATATATCCTCATTGCAAGTATCGCAACCGGGAGTGCCTGATGGACACGGCTAAGGTGTTTTGGTCCGGCCGCTCGCAAGCGGTGCGTCTGCCCAAGGCGTTCCGATTCGACACGGACGAGGTTCGCATCCGGCGGCACGGGGCGGCGGTGATCTTAGAACCAATCCCCCGCGACTGGGCGTGGCTTGATGCGCTGATCGGGTCGGTTGACGCCGACTTCGCTCAGGCTGCTGAGGAGTAACCATCCGAGCAAAAACGGCCGGAGCTGAATTTCTTCGACCGTTAGAAACGCGCTGAACTTCCCAGCATATTTGCCGCGTTATCAAACGAGGAGTTTCCATCCCGTTTCCACTCGCCGCACCACTCATCATTGTAGGTTGGAGACCACCGCTTGTTCTCATCAGAGACTCCGGCCAACGGAGGATTGCGACGGCAATCGGCTCGCACCCTCTCTTGCCTGTTTGTAAACGCCTCGGCTACCGCCCCGCGCTTATCATGGTTTAAGCCCCAAAACATGCATGTGATGCAGAGACTATCGCTGGCTGTCACTACTGACCCTCCTGGAGTCCACGGATGAGCTATGAAACGCCAAAAGCGATTGGTTACGTCACAGTCGGTGCCGGTTTTGGTATACTGGGTGCGATGGGAGCTATCGCTATCGGAGTCCCTGCACTTTTGGTGTCAATCGCTGCCGTTCCCCTCGGGGCGGGAGCGACTGCCGTGATCAACTACACAGATCGCAGCCACGATAAAAAGGAAGATCTTTCTGCGTCTGACTGACACTTACTCCGCCGCGACCTTTGTCGCCTCCGCCCCGTCCGTCCCTTGCGCCTGCAGCTCCGCCGCCCGCCGCTCCACCAGCTCCACGATATGTTCCACCATGCCCACACCCTCGACCGTGTGGTCCGTCCGCCCGGCGCTATAGACCATGTGCCGCCCCTGCCCGCCCCCGGTCACGCCCAGATCCGTCATCAGCGCCTCGCCCGGCCCGTTCACCACGCAGCCGATGATGCTCAGCGTGATCGGCGTCTTGATGTGGGCGAGCCGGTCCTCCAGCGTCGCTACTGTCTCGATCACGTTGAAGCCCTGCCGCGCGCAGGACGGGCAGGAGATGATCTTCACCCCCCGGTGCCGCAGCCCGAGCGACTTCAGGATGTCCCAGCCGACGTGGACCTCCTCCTCCGGCTCGGCCGAGAGCGAGACGCGCACCGTGTCGCCGATCCCCGCCCAGAGCAGACTTCCAAGGCCGATACTGCTCTTCACCGTGCCGGCGCGCTTCGTGCCGGCCTCGGTGATGCCGATGTGCAAGGGATGGTCGCAGACCTCCGCGAGCTGCTGGTAGGCGGCAACGGCGAGGAACACGTCACTCGCCTTCACGCTGATCTTGAACTCGTGGAAATCGTGGTCTTGCAGGATCTTGGCATGCTCCAAGGCGCTCTCGACCAGCGCCTCCGGATTCGGCTCGCCGTATTTCTCCAGCAGGTGTCGCTCCAGGCTCCCGGCGTTGACGCCGATGCGCATGGAGCAGCCGTGATCCTTCGCGGCCTTGACCACCTCGCGGACGCGCTCGGAGTTGCCGATGTTGCCGGGGTTGATGCGCAGGCACGCGGCGCCGCTCTCGGCGGCCTCGATGGCGCGCTTGTAGTGGAAATGAATGTCCGCGACGACGGGCACGCCCACCTCGGGGACGATCTCCTTGAGCGCCAACGCGCTCGCCTGGTCGGGGCACGAGACGCGGACGATGTCCACGCCCGCGATCTCGGCCCGGCGTATCTGGGCGATCGTTGCCGCCACGTCCGTGGTCGGCGTGTTGGTCATGGTCTGCACGGTGATCGGCGCGTCGCCGCCGACGGGCACGCGGCCGACGTAAATCTGGCGCGAGCGGCGCCGGGTGATCTGCTGGTATGGGCGGTAGCTCATGCGAAGCTCCTGGTCGGCGCCCTTCTACAGCGGCTGGGTACGCCGCGTCGAGGACGCGGCGCCGCTCCTGTCATGCAGCGCCCGCATATGGTGCCGAAACGTCGCTTGTGCCAACGGGCGAGCGGGCGCCGGGTTGCCACCCGGCCGGCTACACCTCATGCCCGTGCTCGCGGGCCCACGACAGCAGCGGCTCGCGCAAGCTCTGCAGCCCATCCACCCGGCGCAGGGACGCCACGACGGCGCGCAGAGCGGCGAGATCAAGGCCGAGCAGGAGCGCCTTGATCCGCAGCAGGCTCGCGGCCGGCATGGACAGCGTCGTGATCCCGAGTGCCATGAACACCATCGCTTCCAAGGGGCGTCCCGCGTGCTCGCCGCAGACGGAGACCTCCCGCCCTGCCGCGGCGCCGGCAAGCTGCACGGACTCGATCGCGTCGAGCGCCGCCGGCGAGAGAAGGTCGTAGCGCCCGGCCAGCGCCGCAGCACCTCGGTCGGCGGCGAACAGGAACTGCATCAGGTCGTTCGTGCCGAGCGAAACGAAATCGGCCTCGCGCAGCAGCGCGGGAAGCTGCCAGAGCAAAGCCGGCACCTCGACCATGCTGCCGACCAGGAGGCGCGACGGCGCTGGGCGCACACGGGCCGCCTCGGCGTAGAGGAGGCCGCGGGCGGCGCGGAACTCGCCCATCGTCGAGACCATCGGGAACATGACGGACAGCTCGCGTCCGCCTGCCGCGAGCAGCAACGCGCGGAGCTGGCGGCGCATCAGCGCCGGGCGGTCGAGGCCGACGCGCAGGGAGCGCCAGCCCATGGCCGGGTTCTCCTCGGTGGGCGGGGACGCGTCAGGCAGCAGCTTGTCGCTGCCGAGGTCGAGAGTGCGGAACCGCACCGGGCGGTCGCCCGCCAGATCCAGGACCCGGCCGTAGATCGCCGCCTGCTCGGCCACGTCCACGATCGCGCCGCGGGCGAGCATGGCGATCTCGGTGCGGAACAGGCCGATGCCGTCGGCGCCCACGGAATCGAGCAGCGCCGCTTCTTGGGCGAGGCCGACGTTGAGGCGAAGCGAGAACGGGACGCCATCCGCCGTCTCTTCCAGTCGGCCGCGCACGGCGGCGAAGCTGGCGGCGCGCAAGGCGCGGGCCTCGATGGCGCGTTGATACGCTTGCCGCACCTCCGCCTCCGGGCGAAGAATGAGCAGGCCCTCGTCGGCGTCGAGAACGGCCTCGTCACCCAACGTCAAAGCCTCGATGGCGCCGCGCGCCCCACCGACGACAGGAATGCTGAGGGCACGGGCGATGATGGCCGCGTGCCCGGCCGGGCTGCCCTCCTCGATCACGACGCCCACGACGCCGCGGCCGTGCCAATCGAGAAGCTGGGCCGGGCCGAGGCGGCGAGCGAGCAGGAGGGCGCCAGGCGGGACCGGCGGGGGCGGCGTGCTCTCTCCGTCTTCGCCGTCGAGCGCCGCGAGCAGGCGGCCGGCAAGATCGTCGAGGTCGGCCAGCCGCTCGCGGAGGTAAGGGTCTGCGATGCGCCGCATCCGGTCGCGCAAGTCGCTCATGACCCGAAGCACGGCGGCTTCGGCGGAGAGGCCTCCCTGCACGGCCTCGATCACGCGCCGCGTCCAGCCGCCGCCCGCGACGAACAGGCGCGTTGCTTCCAGCACGTCGCGCGAGTCGCCATCGTCGGGCAGGCGGGTGCGGATCAGGCTGTCGAGGTCCTGGCGCATGGCGGCCATCGCCGTCTCCAGCCGCGCCAGCTCGGCGGCGGGGTTGTCCGCGAGCAGGCGTCGCGGGACGATGAGGGCGCCGTGGACCACGACGGGGCCGATGGCAAGGCCGGGTGCGATCGGCGTGGCCGCGAAGTGCCGTGGGATCGTGGCGGCCAGCCCCTCCTCCGCGCCATCGGTGGCGCCTCCGGCCGCGAGCAGCTCGGCGACCACCATCGCCACCGTTTCCAGCACCTCGACCTCGTCCTCGGCATAACGGCGCGGAAGCTTGTTCTGCACGGTGAGCACGCCGACCGTCCGCCCGGCGCGGCGGACGGGGACCGCGAGCATCGAGGCGAAGGCGTCCTCGCCGGTCTCCGGGCGGGACGCGAAGGCGGGATGATTCTGCGCGTCCGGCAGGTTCTGCACGGCGCCCGCGGCGGCTGCGATGCCGACGATGCCTTCGCCGACGCGCAGCCGGGTGTGGCGGACGGAGTCCTGGCGCAACCCATGGGTCGCGGTCAGCTCCAGGATGTCGCCGGGGCGCATGGCATAGACGGAGCAAACTTCGGCGACCAGCTCGCCGGCGACCAGGTCGGCGATCTCGACCAGCGAGCGGCCAGCTTCCGCGTCTCCCGCCGCCATCCGCTCGCGCAGGCAAGTCAGCAATCGGCGGGTGCTGGCCAAGGGCCTATGGTCCGGGAACGGCGTGCCGCCGGGCGAGCGCGGCGGCGGCCTGGTCCACGATCTCCGCGACGATGACGGCGACGGGCTGCACCGCCGTCACCATGCCCACGCTCTGCCCGGCCATGACCGATCCTTCCTCCACGTCGCCCTCGATCACCGCCCGGCGCAGCGCACCCGCCCAGAAATGCTCGATGGCGAGCTGCGCCGCCTCGCGCGTGAGGTCGCCCGCCTGGAAGCGACGGATCGTCTCGGCCTGGTGCTCCCGGAAATGACGTGTGCCCGCGTTAGCGAGGCCACGCACCGGGATGACCGGGAAAGCCGCGTCGAGCTGCACCGAGGGCAGCGCGTCACGCGCGGAGGCGCGGACGAACGCCGCCTTGAACCGGGGGTGGGCGATGCTTTCCTCGGCCGCGGCGAAGCGCGTGCCAAGCTGCGCGCCCGATGCGCCCATCTCCAGGTAGGCGAGGATCGCCTCGCCGCGCCCGATGCCGCCCGCAACGAAGACGGGAACCTCCTCGATGGCGGGCAGGATTTCCTGGGCAAGCACGCCGAGGCTCACGGGACCGATGTGGCCACCCGCCTCCGATCCCTCGATCACGAGCGCGTCCGCACCTTGGCGCACGAGCCGCCGGGCGAGGACGAGGGCCGGGGCGAAGCAGATCAGCTTGGCGCCTCCGTCCTTGACGGCGCGCACGGCGGCCGAAGGAGGCAGCCCGCCCGCGAGCACGACATGGCCCACCCCTGCCTCGCGGCAGACGGCGATCAGGTCCATGAGCTGGGGGTGCATGGTGATGAGATTGACGCCGAAGGGCCTCGTCGTGAGCGCCTGGGTGCCCCGTATCTCGGCCGCGAGCTGCTCCGGCCCCATGGAGCCGCAGGCGATGACGCCGAAGCCTCCCGCCTCGCTGATGGCCGCGACCAAGTTGCGCTCGCTGACCCAGCTCATGGCGCCGCCGAGGATGGCGTAGCGGCTGCCGAGGAAGCGCGTGCCCCGCGCCCACAGCCGGTCGAGCGCCGCGTGTGCCGCTGCTTGGGCCGGCGTGGAGGCGAAACCGCCCTCAGGCATCCAGCCCATAGGCCGTGTGCAGCGCGCGCACGGCCAGTTCCGTGTATTCGGCGCCGACCAGCACGCTGACCTTGATCTCGCTGGTCGAGATGACCTGGATGTTGATGCCCTTCTCGGCGAGCGTGCGGAACATGGTGTTGGCGACGCCCGTGTGGCTCCTCATGCCGACGCCGACGACGCTGATCTTGGTCACGTTCGGGTCGTGGATCAGTTCCGTGTAGCCGATCTCCGCCCGGTGCTCGCCAAGCACCTTCTCGGCGCGAGGCAGGTCGGCACGGCCAACGGTGAAGGTCATGTCGGTCGTGCCGTCCGCGGCGGTGTTCTGCACGATCATGTCCACATTGACGTTCGCGTCCGCCAGCGGCCCGAACACGGCGGCGGCGACGCCGGGCCGATCGGGGACGCGGCGGACCGTGACCTTTGCCTCATCCTTGCTGTAGGCGATGCCGGAAACGATAGCTTGCTCCACGATCTCGTCCTCATCCACAACCAAAGTGCCGGGGCCGTCCAGAAAGCTGGACAGCACGCGCAAGCGCACGCGCGCCTTCATCGCCAGCTCGACGCTGCGGGTCTGCAGCACCTTGGCGCCGACGGATGCCAGCTCCAGCATCTCCTCGTAGGCGATCTTATCAAGCTTGCGGGCGCGGGCAACGATGCGCGGGTCCGTTGTATAGACTCCGTCCACGTCCGTGTAGATGTCGCAGCGTTCGGCCCCGAGGGCTGCGGCGAGCGCCACTGCCGAGGTGTCCGAGCCGCCGCGGCCGAGCGTGGTGACGCGCCCATCCGACCCGATCCCCTGGAACCCGGCGACGACGGCGACCTGCCCGATCCCCATGCGCCGGACCAGCTCCGCACCCTCGATGGCCTCGATGCGCGCCTTGCCGTGCGCCGCGTCGGTGCGGATCGGGACCTGCCAGCCGTTCCAGGACCGGGCGTCCACGCCGAGCGTTTGCAAGGCGATGGCGAGCAATCCGCCCGTGACCTGCTCGCCGGTCGCCACCACGGCGTCATACTCGCGCGCGTCGTGGAGCGGGGCGATGCCGGTGCACCAGGCGACGAGCTGGTTGGTGGCGCCCGCCATGGCGGAGACTACGACGGCGACCTCGTGCCCGGCATCCACCTCGCGCTTGACCCTGACGGCAACGTTGCGGATGCGGTCGAGGTCGGCCACCGAGGTGCCGCCGAACTTCATCACAATCCGCGCCATCGACTCCCCTCAGGCATCCCGGCCCGGTTGCGGGCGCATCGGGCGCGGCTCACATACCGGTGTGCCAGAGGGGGGGCAACCCGGCATGGAGGCGACATCGGTTCGCACAGACGAGGTGGCGCGCTTTGACGCGCTTGCGGCGCGCTGGTGGGATCCTGCAGGGCCGATGGCGCCGCTGCACGCCATGAACCCGTTGCGCGTCGGCTGGGTGGACCGTAGGCTGCGGGCACGGTTCCGCGGCCCCGTGCGGCTGCTCGACGTGGGCTGCGGCGCCGGGCTGGCGGCGGAGGCGCTGGCGCGGCTAGGGCATCAGGTCTTGGGTGTGGACGCGGCGGGCGAGGCGGTTGAAGCGGCGCGTGCGCACGCGGAGGGCGCCGGGCTGCCGCTCGAATACCGAGTGGGCACGGCCGAGGAGCTTGCGGTGGAGGGGATGCGCTTCCAGGCCGTGACCGCCCTGGAGGTGATCGAGCACGTGGCCGACCCCGCGGCATTCGTGGCGCTGCTGGCGAGCTTGCTAGAACCGGGCGGGGTGCTGTTCGTCTCGACGATTAACCGCACGGCGCGCTCGCTCGCGGTGGCGAAGGTCGGTGCCGAGTATGTACTGCGCCTGCTGCCGCGCGGCACCCACGAGTGGCGCCGCTTCGTGACGCCGGCCGAGCTACAGGGCTACGCGCGGGATGCCGGGCTGCGCTGGCTGGGCGCGGGAGGCATGGTGTTCGACCCCCTCGCTCGGCGCTGGCGGATGGGGGACGATCTGGGCGTGAACTACATCGCGGCGATGGCGAGTGCCTGATGCAGGAACACGGGAGCAATAAGTCAGCCTTGCTCCTCCGAGTCGGGATGCGGCCCCAGGAAGCGGTCTCCATTGTAGTGGATGAGGTGCTCGGGATTGTCAGCGAGCCAGACCTCCGTCTCCCAGGAAATATCGGCGGACCACTTCCGGAATTCCGTTTTGCTCAGGAACGCGGTCACATAGACGCGCCCGGCAGCGCAGTCCCGTGTGACATGCCTCAACAGCCTGTGGCGCACCTCAGTGATCGGGTTGGACGAGTGGACAGCTTCGATGAGATAGACCCAGCCCTTCGCTGGATCATGCGCGATGATGTCCACCATCTTGTCACCCTCGGCCGGGATCGGCAGGCGCAGATCCCGCAATGCTTGGTCGTTCCGCAATAGGCGTTTCTTCGCAGTGTCGCCGATGTAGAGGACCACGGCATCAGGCGCGAACCGACCCAGGAAATCGGTGACGACGGCCTTTTGCAGCTCGTTGTGCTTCCCCGGCGAAAGCGCAAGCGGCTCCCCTCCAGGTAGGGGAATTTCCACGAGGCTCCTGCGCCGCCGCTCGGCAGCAGCGCGCAGCAGGACGGGTGTCTCACGTTGAAACTCAGCCAGCGCCTCGGGCCACCGCGGCGAGCCATAAGCACGAACCAGCTTGAGTGCCGCAGGAGTCAGGGCATGGCTGCGCGTCGGATCATTGATCGCGGCGTCCGGATTTTTTGCGCTCGCTTCGACAAGGCCGTGGGCTTCCAGGTGAACGAGGTTGCGCCGCTTCACGTCGTCGTAGGACGAGTCAGCGTAGCTCGTGCCGTAATGCTGGTTCCAGAACTTCAAGATCCCGCGCTGGCTGAGAGGCTTGGTCTCCCCGTCCTCCAGCCAGCTGCGTGCCTTGGACCAGGGATCGCCGGGCCGTAGGTGGGCCACGGCCAGGAGCGCCCATGCGGTGCGCCTTTGGTGCATGGGGGTCATGTCGCGCAGCTTCACGCCGACGTCCGACAGCAACGTCTGTGCCTGCCGGGTCATCGTCTCGATCGCGGTCTCAGCAACTGCGGACGCCGCACGATTTGTCGGTTTACGGGATCTGTCTGCCATGGGACTCTCCAATGCGCGCCTGACCTGCCGCGCCAAGGCCAACCCGAGCAGCGGGGCGACCGCGTTCCCGATCTGCTCGGCCTGATCGTAGGCCTTCCCCTTGAAATTGAACCAATCCGGGAAAGACATCAGCCGCGCGCCCTCGCGGGTGTGCAACATGCGCCGCCGGCCGTCCGGCAAGCGCAACCGCAGCATGTCAGCGGTGCTCGCCCCGAGATTGCGGCACGTCACGGTGCGGGAAGGCTTGTCAAGGTGGAGGTCGCGAGGGCGGACGCAGTGCGACGCCTTCTCATAAGCTGCAACATAGCGATCCATGGAAGCGGTCAGGAATCGCGACTCCTCCGTGACCTCAATGGCGAGAGTCCCGAGGGCGATTCCAACCGTCACAGGCTCGGCGACGACAGGCTCCGGCCACTCCCACCCAACGCGCGATGCGACGACCACGACCCGCTCCCGCGCCTGTGGCACGCCATAGTGCGCCGTGTTCACGACCCGCGCATCCACTTGGTAGCCGAACCGCTCAAGCTCCGCAGCGACAGCCCGCAGGTAGTCCTTGTTTCGGAACAGCAAGCCACGGACGTTCTCAATAAGAGCGAGGCGCGGCCGGATGCGGGCCACCGCATCCAGGAACACCGGGAAGCCGTCACGCGGATCTCGTGATCCTCGTTGATAGCCTATTTGGCTGAATGGCTGGCATGGCGGCCCTCCGACAATCACATCGAAGGCTCCTTCGACATCCTCCGGGTCGCCGATTTCCAATGTGCGCTGTAGGCAAGGCCCCGCCAGGTTCACGTTGTAAGACGCGACCGCGGGCAGCTTCATCTCGTAGCCGACGGTCCTGAACCCTGCACACTCCAAGCCTGTCGAAAGACCTCCGCACCCGGCGAAGAGGTCGAGCGCGAGCGGGTCATCCGGCCTCGGCGATGGCTTCGGCAGCTCGGTGTGCAACCAATCCAACCACTCGGCAGGTAACCTGAACGCCTTGCGGCCTGAGTCCAGCAGATCGGGTTGAGTAGCTTTCGAGCGCATTTCTGGACCTGATTACCCGGTTGCTTCAATTCGGCCCAAATATGCAGCAAGACGGGTTGCCAATTGGTCAAGGTCGCCGACCTCGCATTCCCACACCACCATGACCTGCCAGCCATCGGCTGCCAATGCGGCGGCATTGCGGGCGTCCCGAGCGAGGTTCGCAGCCAGCTTAGGCAACCAATAATCCTGGTGCGTCGCCGGCACACCTGCCCGGCGGCATCCCGGGTGCTGGTGCCAGAAGCACCCTCGTACCTCCACGACCGCCCGGCGCGACGGGAACACGATGTCAGGCCGTCCCGGCAAGTCGCGTCGATGCAGCCGAAAACGATAGCCCATGCCGTGCAGCAATCGGCGCACGGCGAGTTCCGGCCCCGTGTCCTTGCCTCGGATAGAGGACATCACTCTGCGGCGGGCTTCGGGCGTATCCTCGAAGTGAGTACGCGTCATTGCGAGCAACGCCGCGATCAGAGCTACGCCGCCCGCCGCGGCGTGTCCCACCGCGGCGCCCAACTCGGGCTGACGAACCGCTCGTTCTTCGGCAGCAACCCGATGCTGGCGCGGTCCTCGTCGTCGAGCCGGATGCTCAGCGCCTCCAAATTCGCGCGCTGGCTCTCGGCGCGTTGCGCTTTCGGGATGGCGCCGACGCCGGGCTGCTCCAGGAGCCAGGCGAGCGCGATCTGGGACGGGGTCGCGCCGTGCTTGCGGGCGATGGCGGCGAGCGCCGGGTCGTCCGCGAGCCGCCCCTGGGCGAGCGGGGAATAGGCCGTCACCGCGATGTCATGCGCGCGGGCGTAGTCCAGCACCGCGGATTGATCGAGCAGGGCATGATACTCGACCTGGTTGCAGGCGACCGGCGCGCCAACCTCCTCCACAGCTACGCGGAGCAGCGCGACGGGGAAGTTGGAGACCCCGATGGCGCGGGCGAGACCTTCCTCCTTGAGCGCCGTCAGCGTCTCCAGCGCGGCTGGCAGGTGGTCCACGCTGGGCGGCGGGGGCCAGTGGATCAGGTAGAGGTCCACGTAGGGCGTCGCGAGCCGTTCGAGCGAGCGGTGCAGCGCGTCACGCATGGCGTCCGGCTTCAGGTGCTCATGCCAAACCTTCGTGGTGACGTGGACCTCCGACCGCAGCACGGCGGACGAGGCCAGCCCGGCGCCGACCGCCTCCTCGTTGCCATACATCTCGGCCGTGTCGAGATGCCGGTAGCCCAGCGCCAGAGCGCGCTCGACGGCGACCTGGCACTCCTTCCCCGCCATCCGCCAGGTCCCGAAGCCGAGCTTGGGCATCCGCATCCCGTGCGCGGTGATCAGTTCCATCCCCGCCTCTCCTATCGCTTGGCTAGGTCAACAAGCGCGGCGAAGCCCTGGTCGGTTCCGAAGGCGAAGGCGTTGCCGTCCGCGCTCCAGGCGAGCGCCGTGATCGCGCCCTGGCCCGGCGGAGCAACGGGCAGGACACGCTCGCTCGCCACGTCGGCCAGCACCAGCAGCCCGTCCGAGAATCCGGCGGCCACCATGTCCTGCAGCGGATGGAACGCGACGCGCGTGCAGAGCACCCCGTCGCCCCCGGCCAGCTCGATAGGCGGCTTGCCCATGGGGCCGCCGCCGAAGAACGGCCAGAGCACCACGCTCTCCGCCCCCGACGAGGCAAGCCACTTGCCCGTGCGATTGAACGCGATCAATTCGGTCTTCGCCGGGTAGCCGCTCATCCGCATGTGCTGCCCATCCGAGAGCCGCCAGCCGTGGAGCGCGTTCTCCTGCATCGTCGTGACCGCCGCCTCGCCGCCGGGATGGATGGCGATGCCGGTGTGGCTCCCCTTCCACTCCAGGACGCGCGGCTTGTCCTCCTTCGCGCCCACGAACCAGAGGCTCGCGCCGTTGTAGTGGGAGGCGCCGAGGCGCTTGCCCTTGCCGTCGAAAGCGAGGCCCGTGACCGTGCTGGGATGGGTGAGCTGCTTGAGACGCTGGATGCTGCCTGCGTCGAAGACGTGCGCCTGCTTCCCGGCGGCGCAGGCGAGAAGCCCCAATTTCCCATCCCCGTACGCAGCCACTTGCTCCACCCAGCGCCCGCCAAGCTTAGCCACCTCCTGCACGGAGCCGTCCGGTCCTACCCGGCAGAAACGCCCGTCATCGCCGCCAGTCACGAACCCGCCCGGCGCCTCGGCGAAGGCGAGCACCGCGCCCTCGTGGACGGGAATGGTCCGCCACTCCCGGCTGGCCGGCGCGAGCAGCCGCACTGTCCCGTCCCCGAGCGCGAAGGCCACCGGACCGCCCGCCCGGCGCGCGACGGCGACGCCGACCACGTAGGCGCCCAGGCTCGCGGTCGTGCCGCGCTCGGTGAGCAGGAACCGTGGCGGCAGCGTCGCGCTCACCCAGCAGTTCCTTGGGCGACCACCTGGGTCGCCTCGAAGCCGCGGCGGAGCTTGGGCCGGTTGAGGTTGCGCCCGATGAATACGATGCGCGACTTGCGCGGCTGCCCCTCGGGCCAGCGCCCGACGAAGCCGCCATCCGCGATCATGTGGACGGCCTGGAACGCGAAGCGCCGGTCCTCCTTCGGATAAGCGAGGATGCCCTTGGTCCGCAGCAGGTCCTGGCCGTTCTCAGCGAGCAGTTGGCTCATCCAGGCGTTGAACCGCTCGGGATCAATGGGCCGCTCCGCCTCGAAGCTCACGCTGCGCACCTCGTCGCCGTGCTCGTGCGTGTCATCCGTCAGGAAGTCCGGCTCGCGCTCCAGCACGCGCTCCAGGCTGAACGCGCCGAGGCCCAAAAGCTCGTCCACGGGCACGTCGCCGCGCGTGGCATGGTGAATGCGCGCGGTCGGGTTGATCTCGCGGATGCGCGCCTCGACGCGCTCAAGCTCCTCCGGCGAGACCAAGTCGAGCTTGTTGAGCACGATCACGTCCGCGAACGCGACCTGGTCGGCCGCCTCGTGGCTGTCATCGAGGCGGGCGAGGAGGTGCTTCGCGTCCACGACGGTCACGATGGCGTCGAGCCGGGCCTTCTCGCGCACGCCGTCGTCCACGAAGAAGGTCTGGGCGACAGGCGCCGGGTTGGCGAGGCCGGTGGTCTCGACGATGATGCCGTCGAGCTTGCCGGCCCGCTTCATCAGGCCGCCGACGATGCGGATGAGATCGCCGCGCACGGTGCAGCAGATGCAGCCGTTGTTCATCTCGAACACTTCCTCGTCGGCGTCCACCACGAGGTCGTTGTCCACGCCCAGCTCACCGAACTCGTTGATGACGACGGCATATTTCTTGCCGTGGTTCTCCGAGAGGATGCGGTTGAGCAGCGTGGTCTTGCCGGCGCCGAGGTAGCCGGTCAGCACGGTGACGGGAACTTGGGTGATCTCAGGCACGGGCGGTCTCCGATGTCCTTTGCGTCGCGATATAGGCGCGCGTCTCGGCCAGCCCCAGCCCCAGGAGCAGGAAGAACCAACCCGACAAGGGCATGGACTCGAAGCTGCTGCTGCTGGCCAGCGGCCACTCGTGCAGGAGGGCGGCCACGAAGAGGGCGACGCGGAGCGGGTCCGGGTCGCGCAGGAGGCCGGGCAGGAGCGCCGCCAGCCAGGCTGCGACGAGGGCGCAGAACAGCACCAGGCCCGGCACCCCGGACTCCACGTAGGCTTGCAGGTAGTGGTTGTGCGGGTGCTGAACGCAGATCGCGGCCCCGCCGCCATCGCTGTCATGCCAGCCGTGGAAGTAGGCGGGGTTCTTGCAGGCATCGCGGAAGCCGTCGAAGCCGCGGCCCAGGACCGGATGCGCGCCGCCGATCGCCAGCGCCCGCGCGAGGATCAGGCCGTAGTCGCTCGCCGGGAAATGCTCCATCTGATAGGAGAACTTCTCGACCTGCCGATGGAATGCGGGCGGCGAGACGACCCGGCTCGCCGCGAGCAGCAGCCCGGCGCCGACCAGCGCCATCACGACCGGCCCGCGCAGCCGCGGCATGAAGAGCGCCGTCACGAACAAGCCAAGCACGGTGAGCAGGAACGGGACGCGCTGGCCCGTCAGCACCATCAACGCGACGCCCACGAGCAGGAGCAGCGCCCCCCAGAGCGGTCGCCAGCCCGCATCCGTGAACAGGCACGCGACAGGGGGCAGCAACGCCGGGAAGAACAGCCGAGCGAGAATAGGGCCGGCGCGCGGCTCCCTGTAGGGTCCGGTCAACTCGCCATCCGCCCCACGCGGCCATCCATACAAATCGCGGCCTGTCGCGAACTGCACCGCGGAGTGCAGCGCGATATAGAGGAAGGCGATGCGGACCAACCACGCGAGCCACCGCCGGACGGCCGCGTCGCGCAGCGCCCAGCTTTCCAGCGCCGCGACCAGCAGCAGGAACCGGACGATCAGGAGGGCTTGGACGAATTGCCCGCCGGCCCAGCGCGCGCTGCATAGCACGAGCCACGCCCACCAGAGCAAGCCGACCCGCACCCAGGTGCGGCGCAGCCACGCCCAGTCGCGCATGAGTGCGCTATGGACGAGGAACAAGGCGTCACTCAGGACAATGATCGCGTCAGCGATGCCGTGCCCATGCAGCAGGAAGATCGGCAGGATCAGCGCGAGAGCCGCCGCTGCCCAATCCAGGCGGTTCACTCTGGCGCCTTCTGGGCGATCTCTCGCCGCAGCGCGAGCAACCGCCGCACGGCCGCATCCGCGCCGAAGCCTTCCGCTCGACGGCGCCCGGCAGTTGCAAGCGCCGCGCGCCGCGCATCATCGCCGGCGAGGTCGAGGAAGGCACGGGCGAGCGCGCCGGGTTGGTCCGGGTCCGCGTAGAGCGCCGCCTGGCCCGCGACCTCGGGCAGCCCGCCCCGTGGCGAGCACACGAGTGCTGCGCCGCACGCCATCGCTTCCAGCGCCGCCAGACCGAACGGCTCCTCCCATCGGCTCGGCACGGCGACGATGGCGGCTCGCCCCATGGCGTCCAGCACTGCCGAGTAAGGCTGATAGCCGCGCATCGCGACACCGGTCGCCTCCGCCTTGGGCCGGAGCGCGCGCGTGAAGGGCGTTTCCGGGCTATCCGGTGAGAAGCGGTCGGCCCCGAGGATTTCCGCGCGCCAGCCCGGCAGATGGGGCAGCGCCTCGGCACAGGCGGCGACGAAGCTGTCCACCCCTTTGTCCCGCACGACACGGCCCGCGAACAGGATGAGCTTGTCCCGCTCAGCGCGCGGCGGCGGCGGCAGCTCGATGCAGTTGGGCAGCACGATCGGCTCGCGCCCCAAGGGGGTGGCGCCTCCACGCCGTCGAGCAGGCGCCGGCGCAGCCACTCGGACGCCGTGACCACGCGGGCGAGCCGGGTGAGCAGGCGGGCGCGCTCGGCGGGGGTGCGGGCGTCGCGCATCCCTTGCGGGTCGTTGTTGAGCCACAGCAGGACAGGTGTCTTCGGGAAGCACCGGGCGAGGCGGAGCGCGACCGCCGGGCGATTGTGGACCTCGATGAGGCGGGGCTTGATCCCGCGCAGAGTGCGGGCGACGCCCGAAGCGTAGCGCGCGATCCCGTCGAGGCCCCAGGCCGCCGAAGCGGAGCGGAACTCCACGTCTGCGAACGGCGCGGCGCGCATCGCCCGCCCCACCACGACGCCGTCCGCACCCGCCCGCACGAGCCGCCGGACCAGCAACCCGATGGCGCCGACGCTGCCGTCCGAGAACCCTTCCTTCGGTGGCAGCACGATGACGACGGGTCCTACCACGTGAACAGGACCCACCCTCCCCCAGCCTCGGCCAGAAATCCGCCCGGCACCTCACGCCCTTCCGCGCCGAGCAAGGCGCGGACCGCTCGGCCGTCATCATCCACGCGCACCACAGCGGCGGCGATGCAGGGCAGCGCGGGCGGCGAAGCGCCGGGCAGCGCGACCTGCAGCGCCTCGGGAGGGAGCAGGCGAACGACGCCGCCAGGGAGCGGCAGCGCGAAGCCGCCCAGGGAATCGGGCACGACCGGCCGGCCGGCAAACCGTGAGAGGCGGGCCGCGCTGCTCGCCGGATTCTCGATGACGAGGATCGCGGCCTCCAGCGCCACGGCCCGGTTCGGATGATCGAGGAAACGCTCCTGCCAGAGCAGCTCCGGCGTGAGGTGCTGGACGAGCTGCACGCGGCCTTCCGGCGCCTCCGGGAGCGGCAGCAGGGCGAAGCGCGCGTGCGGGACTGCCTGGCTCCTCCTCGCTGACCGGGCGCTCCAGCGGAATGACCCCCGCCACGGGCACCCCCGCCCGGCGCAGGCGCGCGAAGCCCTCCTCCGCGTCGTCCATGCCGAAGGCGAGGAGGTGGACCCCCTCGTAGCGGTCGAGGTAGCGGTCCAGCCCTTTGAGCGGCCGGGCTGGGTCGGTGACGCCGAGGAGTTCCAGGTAGCCCTCCCGCAGCATGGCGCAGCGGTTGGCCGTGCCGAGCCGCACCGGGACGCCGCCCGGCAGCACTGCCCCGGTGTGGTTCGCCCAGGGCGTCAGGGTGAAGCCCAGCCGCTCGAAGCGCGCGTGCAGCGCCTCGGGATCGCGAGTCGCCCAGCCCACGTGGTCGAGGCGGGTGGCAGTCAAGCGACCTGCTCATACTTGTCCTGCCGCCAAGCCTCCGGCTCGCGCGCGGCTGCCTCGTACCACTCGGCCAGGAGCGGATGGGCGCGCACCGCCTCGCAATAGGCCCGCGCGGCCGGGCCGACCGGCGCGGCGTAGGACAGGAAGCGGGTGACGACGGGAGCATACATCACGTCCGCGAGCGTGAACGCGGCGCCGAACAGGTAGGGGCCGCCCTCACCGCTCCCCTTGAGGCCGAACCGAGTGCGTGCCTCGGACCAAAGGTGCTCGACGCGGGCGATGTCGGCCTCCACCTCGGGCGTGAGCTTGGTTGGGCGTCCCTCACGGCCGAGGTTCATGGGCAGCGCCGCGCGCAGGGCGCCGAAGCCCGCGTGCATCTCGGCGCTGACCACGCGCGCGAAGCTGCGGGCCGCCGCGTCCTCGGGCCAGAGGCCGGGCTTGTGCTCCGCGCAGTACTCGGCGATGGCCAGGCTCTCCCAGACTTGGTTCCCCTGGTGCTCCAGGTAAGGCACCTGCCGGCTCGGCAGGGCGAGCACGGCGGGCGTGTTCCCGCCCGCGAGCGGGATGACCACCTCCCCCACGTCCAACCCGGCGAGCCGAACGGCGAGCCAGCCGCGGAGCGACCAGGATGAGTAGCGTCGGGTGCCGATGAAGAGCCGGCCGTCAGGCATTCCGTTTCCCTCCCTTGAGCGCGCGGACCTTGCCGCGGCTCGGCGCGGGGAGCAATGCTTGCTCCGAAAGAGCCACCAAAGTTGCGACGGATGAAGGGGACGGATGATGACGGATGCTGAGCGGAGCCTACTGCTCTACGCAGCTAGATGGATTACCGAGCATTTGGATGAACAGGCGGCCGAGCTAGGCACCACTAACAATTTGGCCGACGAGATGCGAAAGCTAATCGAGAAAATTAGGCCAGGCAATAAAACCGAACCGTGACAAGGGGGAAGTTTTAGCAATAAAGGTGAGTAAATTGGGTCGTTCGGAGCCACCACGATGGATCGCATGGCTGGTCGCATTTGCGCTTGTCGTCGGTCCCTTTGCAACTCGCGCTCCTTTGTGGGTTCAAATCATTCTACTGATTCCGGGTGGTCTTTATGCGTGCCTATTGATCGGCCTCTATGGTCTAAAGAGCCAAAAGTCGCGTCAGATCCGAAGTGATGAACTCGCCGCCAAGATAGCAGAGCGTAACAGGCAGAAGAGACTCCTTGAGATGAATGAAACTCCGCTTCAGTCCATAAAGCGACGTTGGCCGCCTTCAACGGATTCCCGCGTGCGTGCCGCTATCAAGCAGAGCCGTATCAAGCCGCTCCCGTAGCCTACGTTGAGTTGGGGCGACGATTTCTATTTTCGCTTTCGCGTTTGCAAGATGCATGATTGCCAAAGGGAACACCCAGAGGAAATGCGATGAACGAACTCAGCTCGCCCCGCCCCAACAACCTCGACGCCTTCTGGATGCCGTACACGGCCAACCGCGCCTTCAAGGCAACGCCGCGCCTGCTCGTGCGGGCCGAGGGCGTCTTCTACTACACCGACGACAACCGCGAGGTGCTGGACGGCACCGCGGGCCTCTGGTGCTGCAACGCCGGGCACGGTCGGCGCGAGATCACGGAAGCGATTCAGCGTCAGGCGGCCGTGATGGATTTCGCGCCCACCTTCCAGCTCGGCCACCCCATCGCCTTCCAGGCGGCGGCGCGGCTTGCCGAGATCCTGCCCGACGGCATGGACCGCGTGTTCTGGACCAACTCCGGCTCGGAGAGCGCGGACACGGCGCTGAAGATCGCGCTCGCCTATCACCGCGCCCGCGGCGATGCCGGGCGGGTGCGGCTGATCGGGCGCGAGCGCGGCTATCACGGCACCGGCTTCGGCGGCATGTCGGTGGGCGGCATCGGGACGAACCGCAAGCAGTTCGGGGCGCTCCTCCCCTACGTGGATCACCTGCCGCACACGCACGACCTCGAGCACAACGCCTTCACGCGCGGTCAGCCCGAATGGGGCGCGCACCTCGCGGACGCGCTGGAGAGCCTCGTCGCGCTGCATGGGGCGGAGACGATCGCGGCCGTGATGGTGGAACCTGTCGCGGGCAGCACGGGGGTGCTCGTGCCGCCGAAGGGCTATCTGGAGCGGCTGCGCGCGCTCTGCGACAAGCACGGCATCCTGCTGATCTTCGACGAGGTCATCACCGGCTTCGGGCGCCTGGGCACCAATTTCGGCGCCGAGCGGCTGGGCGTGATCCCGGACATCATGACGATGGCCAAGGGCCTGACCAACGCAGCCGTGCCGATGGGCGCCGTCGCGGTGCGGGACGGGATCTACCGCGCCATCGTGGATGAGGCTCCCGCGGGCATCGAGCTGTTCCATGGCTATACCTATAGCGGCCACCCGCTGGCCTGCGCCGCGGCAATCGCGACATTCGACCTGCACCGGGCGGAGGATCTGCCGGGCCGTGCCGCGGCGCTGGAGCCTTACTGGCAGGACGCGGCGCACTCGCTCCGAGACGCGCCCGGCGTGCTCGATGTCCGCGGCCTCGGCCTGATCGCCGGGATCGAGATGGAGCCGACGCCGGGCAAGCCGACCGATCGTGCCGGGCGCGTGTTCCGCCGCTGCTTCGACGACGGGCTGCTCGTGCGCGTGACGGGCGACATCGTGGCCCTCTCGCCGCCGCTCACCTTCGAGCAGGCGCACGTGGACCGTACGGTGGAAACCCTCGGCGCGGCGATCCGGGCGGAGGCGGCGTAGCCCATGCGCCTCGGATACGTGATCCTCTACGTCCCGGATGTCGCGGCGACCGTGGGTTTCTACGAGCGGGCCTTCGGCCTCGCCCGGCGCTTCACGCACAAGAGCGGCGCGTATGCCGAGATGGAGACCGGGGGCACGGCCCTGGCGTTCTCGTCCGAGGCCGTCGCCAACGGCCTCAATACCGTGCCGCAGCGCCCTGGACAGCGCGCACCGGCCTTCGAGGTGGCGCTCGTGACCGAGGACGTCCCGACCGCGGTCATGCGGGCAACCGAGGCAGGCGCCGTGCTCGTCAGGGATGCCGAGAGGAAGCCTTGGGGCCAGGTCGTCGCTTACGTGCGGGACCTGAACGGGGTGCTGGTCGAATTGTGTAGCCCGATGAGCGTTGAGATCGCGACGTGAGAAGGAATGGCAGGCAGGACGGAAGCCGTGACCGTGTCGTAGCCTGATCGAAAACGCCTCAGTCCTCCTCGGGCATGTCCTTCTCGACCTCCCGCGCGAGGTCGCCGATGGCCGTGACCTCGCCCAGCTCGCGCGTCTCGGCGTCCACCACGTCGGCTTCGATGCCCATATGCACCGCCATCTTCTCCAGCATCTGGATCAGCTTCGTGACCTCCTTCTCGGTCAGCAGGTTGATCTGCAGGTCGAGATGGCCGCGCCGGTCGGCGGACAAGGTCATCCGGTTCTGCTTGATGAGCACGAAGGTGCTGAGTAGCACCCCCTCCAGCGAGACGATCATGCACAGGAGCTGGTAGGGATAAGGATCGAACCGAGAGAGGGCCGGGACCAGCCCGGCGTTGATGAGGACCCAAGCGGCGAACCAGGCCAAGTGCAGCAGCACGAAGCCGATCGTGCCGGCGAAGGTACCGATCGCATCGGCGATCCGATCCTTGAGGCTGCGGCGGTGGCGTATCTCCTCCTCGACCTGGATAACGGTGTGGATGTTCTCCGTCACCGTCCGCGGCGCGTGGCTCGACATGAGAGTTACGCTCCGAACAGCGCTGCGGGCGAAGGGGCCTGCCGCGTGTAGCCCATGGCGCAGTAAGCTCCGCCCTGGTAACGCTCGGCGACCGGATCGCTCCGCTTGCCTTCGAGCTGTCCCGTCCGCCCGTCGGCGCTGTCCTGCGGCGTCCAGCCGATGCGTTCGCGGTGATCCTCGCGCCACCACATCATGCGGGCGTTCGCGGATGCGCCCCAGACAATGCAGTGCCCTGTCCGCGGCGCGAGCGTAGCCGCTTCTACGAGCCGGGTCAGGTCCGCGTAGGAGAGCCACGTCGCGAGCATTCGGGCATCGGTCGGCTCGGGGAAGCAGGAACCGATACGGAGGTTGACGTTCTCGACGCCGTGCTTGTCCCAGTAGAGGCGGCCGAGCAGCTCCGTGTAGCACTTGGACAGGCCGTAGAACCCGTCCGGCCGTTGTGCGCTGCCGGCATCGAGCACCTGGTCGCGCTCCCAGAAGCCGATGCTGTGATTGCTGCTCGCGAAGACGACGCGGGCAGCGTTAGCGCGCGCCGCCTCGTAAACGTGATAGCCGCCGCGGATGTTGGCGCCCAGCACGTCCTCAAACGGATGCTCCGTGCTCACGCCCCCGAAGTGCAGGACCGTGCCGCAGCCTTCCGCGAGGCGGAGCAGCGCCGGGCCGTCCTCCAGCTCCGCCACTTCGAAGGTGCAGCCGCCCGGCAGCGCGTCCGGGAATGGGACACGGTCGGTCAGGCGCAAGGGCCAGCCTGCCTGCCCGAGCCAGCGGGTCAGTTCGCGGCCGAGGGCGCCCGAGGCGCCGGTGAGCAGGACGGGGCGGGTGGGTGCGGTCATGGGGCCTCCTGAAGCGTGTTGTAGGACACTAGGCCGGCGCAGGCTCCTCCTCGCGGTGGGCGAGGGTACGGCGGAACAGGAAGGTGTCAGGGCCTCCAGCGCGACGAGATATGAACCGCGTCTCTAATCGGCGAACAAGCTTACTGGCACGCCTGGGGCCGGGGAAGGCAGGCGGAACAGGCCCCCGAGTGCCGGGTAGCGCGCGAGGGTCGCCGCGTCCTGCCCCTCGCGCAGGGACGTGACCCAGAGGTCCCCATCCCCGAAGCACGGCATGGTGGGAGCGGGCACCGGAAAGGCGATCCTGGCCAGCAGCCTACCCTCCGGCGAGAAGCGGTTGAGACACCCGGCGGAGACACCCGCCGACCAGTAGTAGCCTTCCGCGTCGCAGGCGGCGCCGTCCGGCCGACCCTCCGCTTCGGAGAGGTTGGCGAAGCGGCGGCCGCGGGAGAGCGCGCCCGTAGCTGCATTGAAGTCGTAGGCATCCACGAAGGGGCCGCGGCTGTGGCTATGGTACATCGTGCGGCTATCCGGTGACCAGGCAAGGCCGTTGCTGACCCTGATGCCCTCCGCCCGGCGCTCCACGCCGCCGTCCGGACGAACGCGGTAGAGTGCGCCGTGCGGCTCGTGCGGTGCGGTCGCGTCCATGCTGCCGACCCAGAAGCACCCGTCCGGCCCCACCTTGCCGTCGTTGAGCCGGTTGGCGTCCGGCTCGTCGAGGGCGGCGGTGAGCGGCGCGAGTTGGCCCGTCTCCGGATCGAAGACCGCGACCCGGCGGCGCAACGCGACGACGAGCCGCCCGGAGCGGCACAGGCCGAGGCTCGCGGCGATGGCGGGCCGCCCCTCGTCCTCCAGCGTCCACGACCGCTGCTCGCCCGTGTCGGCATGGAAGGCGAGGATGCGCCCGGCGGGAATGTCCACGAACCAGACGAGGCGCCGGGCGGCGTCCCAGACCGGGCTCTCAGCAATCGCGCAGCGGGCGTCCCAGGCGAGTCGGATGTCCATGGGCGCGCAGCTTCGCGCGGGGTTGCCGTCCGGGCAACGGGGCGGCACGCTCGCGGCCATGCAGACCATCCCCGACGCCATCGCCGCCCTCGAAGACGGCCGCACGACGGCCCGCGCGCTGGTCGAGGACTGCCTCGCGTGCATCGCCGACCCGGCAGGCGAGGGCGCGCGCGCCTTCGTGGCGGTTTATGCCAACCAGGCACGGGCGGGGGCGGACGCGATGGACACGCTGCCGACCCAGAAGCATCCGTCCGGTCCTACCTTGCCGTCGTTGAGCCGATTGATCGGCAGTGCCGCTGAAAGCGTCCGGAAGGGTACTCAGTCCACCTCTTCAATGCCCCGTGGGCTCCGCAACCCATAAACCCTTGAAAGGATTGATTTGAAAAATCCGCCGCAGAGTGATATTACCTGATAAGGTAACTCTTAAGCGCTGGGAGCACGTCCTCATGGACATCACCAAGGACATCCATCCAATGACGTTTTTCCGCAATCACTCCGCGGAAGTGATGCAGCACCTCAAGGCGACTAAGCGTCCGGTAGTCCTGACGATCAACGGGAAGGCGGCGGCCGTGGTGCAGGATGCCGAAGCCTACCAGCATCTTCTCGATCTCGCGGCGGAGGCGAACGCCGCCGAGGGTATCCGCCAAGGCCTTGAGGATGTGAAGAGCGGACGCACACGCCCGGCAAGCGCCGTGTTCGCCGAGCTACGCGGCGCGTATGGCATACCGCGTTGATCTCACAGAGCGTGCGGAACGCGACCTGAAACGCCTCTACCAGACCATCAATGCTGAGGATTCCCTACAGGCCCGCGCGTGGTTCAATGGTTTGGAACGCCTGATCCTGAGCCTCGATGAACACCCCGCCAGAGGGGCGGTCATTCCCGAAGACGGCAGCCTGCGTCAGTTGCTCTATGGCCGAAAGCAAAACGTTTACCGGATCATCTATACAGTCGATGAGGGTGCCAGCACAGTGACGGTGCTGCACATCCGCCACAGCGCCCGCGATGCGATGCCGTCCGCAGACGATGGCGCGTGAGCGTTGCTCTATCCTGACGAGCCGCTGCAACACCGGCGGCCACTATTCCCGAAACGCAAGAAGATGCTGCCCCATTACATCGCTCGGCAGCAGGTCGTTCCTGATCGTTGATGAACCCAGCGTGCCAAGCCGGGAGAGGATTTCCGGGTTCGTTGCGCGCGCCAGGAGCCAGCGTTTGCGCCAGGCTTCGCTGATGGCGGCCAGCGGGCTGCTCGCGTTGTCGTGCGACCGCGCCGATGAACAAGAAGCCCATTGAGCCTGACGAGATGCGGATGCCAGCCGACGAGTTCGATGAGATCATGCGTCGGGCACTGGATGCACCGTTGCCGCACCAACCAGAACCCGAATCAGCCGCTGTCGAGCAGCATGGCTTCCTGCGTAGATCCTCCAAAGACTTTCCGCTTTTTGCGAGCAATGCCTTCAGCAGCAACTCGATTGAATGGAATGCCGACATATACATCGGCGCTGTCAGCTGATCCTTCATTCGCTGCAATGTAATAGATGCATCAAGATACTGGATGGCTCCAGACTTCAAAGCCAGATAGCGGCCCTGCGGCGTGGTAATGCCAATTCCGCACGTCAGGACATGAAGCGTCGGCTCCTTCGATCTGTCCATCCAGCCTCTCCTTTTGCCGAGGTGAACGGCCTTCCCTCAAGAGGTTTCGTCAAGTGCATAATCGCCTAACGATCAAGGCCAAGCTGGTCATCCAGAGCCATGGCCCCCACACTGCGTGATTGTATCAAGCGCAGCGCAGCAAGGGCCGCCTATAGTCCTCCTCCTCCGGCCGCAGCCGGAGGAGGAGGATAGGTGGGCAGCTTCGCGCGGGGTTGCCGTCCGGGCAACGGGGCGGCACGCTCGCAGCCATGCAGACCATCCCCGACGCCATCGCCGCCCTCGAAGCCGGCCGCACCACGGCCCGCGCGCTGGTCGAGGACTGCCTCGCGCGCATCGCCGACCCGGCGGGCGAGGGCGCGCGCGCCTTCGTGGCGGTCTATGCTGACCAGGCACGGGCGGGGGCGGACGCGATGGACACGCTGCGCCGGGCGGGACGCCTGCCCTCACGATTGGCTGGCGTCCCGGTCAGCCTCAAGGCGCTCTTCGACGTGGCGGGCGAAGCCACGCACGCGGGCAGCCGGGCGCTGGACGATGCGCCGCCCGCGCAGGAGCACGCGGCCTCCGTCGCGCGCCTGCTCGGCGCCGGCATGATACCCGTGGGACGGACGACGATGACCGAGTTCGCTTTCTCCGGCCTCGGCATCAACCCCCATTTCGGCACGCCTCGCGCTCCTTGGGACCGTGGCGCAGGACGCATCCCAGGCGGCAGCTCCTCGGGCGCCGCCGTCTCGGTCGCGGACGGGATGGCCCTGATGGGCTTGGGGACGGACACGGGCGGCTCCTGCCGCATCCCGGCCGCCTTCTGCGGCGTCGTCGGCTACAAGCCGACCGCCCGGCGCGTGCCGCTCGCGGGCGCCGTACCGCTCTCGCCCACGCTCAACTCCATCGGCCCGCTCGCCGCCGACATCGCTTCCTGCGCGCTGGTGGACGCCGTCCTTGCGGGCGAGGCGCCGCGCCTCCCCGAGCCGTTCCCGCTGGCAGGCCTGCGTCTTGCCGTGCCGGAAGGACCGCTATTGGAGAGCATGGACACGACCGTGGCTACCGCGTTCGGGCGGGCGCTGGGGCGGCTCGGACAGGCGGGGGCGCAGATCGCGCATGTCCGCTTCCCGCAATTCGCCCAGATCGCGGAGGCGAACCGCATGGGTGGCTTCGCGGCGGCGGAGGCGCATGCGTGGCACCAGATGCTGCTCGACCGGCGCTGGGATGACTACGACCCGCGCATCCGCAGGCGCATCGCCGCGGGCGGCGCCATGAGTGCTGCGGACCTGCTCGATTTGCTCGCGGCCCGGCCGCGCATCCGGGCGAGCATGGACCGTGCGACGCTGTCCTACGACGCGCTCGCGCTGCCGACCGTGCCGATCGTGCCGCCCCGGCTCGCGGACCTGGAGGACGAGGCCGAGTATGGGCGGATCAACGCGCTCGTGCTGCGCAACACGTCGCCTGCCAACTTCCTCGACCGTTGCGCGATCAGCTTGCCCATGCAGCGGGAGGGCGAGCCGCCGGCTGGGCTGATGCTCATGGGAGAGACGGGCGGGGATACCAGGCTGTTCGGCATCGCAGCAGCCGTGGAGAAGGCGCTGGCTTGAGTCGCGGCCCCGGTGCGGGCCTGGATGAGTCATTCTACGTTCGATATCTTTCGATATCTAGTGCTACGGAGGGGAGGGCCAAACCCATGAAGTCTTCGGTCAATCGTCAAGCTCCAGACCTGTCCGGGTATCCCGACCTAGTCGTCATCTATCTCGGCATGAAGGTGCGGACGGTCTCCGGGATCAAGACTCTGCTCGGCCTCGGCCCGCAGATCGGCAAGGCGGGCGCGGGTCGCCCCGAAGGGCTGCTGCATTACGAGAACAACATCCTCTTCAGCCTGCGCCCGATGCATGTGGGGATGCGCTGGTATTGGCGAGATTTCGAGTCCATGGAGCGGTGGGCGCGGTCCGAGCCGCACCGCAGGTGGTGGACGAATTTCCTGCGCGATTCGGGCGGCACCGGGTTCTGGCACGAGACCTACTTCATGCGCGGCGGCATGGAAGGCATCTACGACGATCTCAATGCGCCGCTCGGGTTCGGGGCGTTCGCGCCCCTGGCAACGGCACGCGGCGGGATGTTCTCCGCACGGCGCAGGGCTGGCTTCGCAGGCGAGACGCCGGCCCAGCCCGAAGGACTTCTTGGAAGGCGAGATATACTGATCCATCCGGTGGTGGACGGCTACGTGGGTGCTCCGTGCCTTACGGTTGTGTAGTATGGTGAGGACATCCGTACATCGCCGATGTCTCGGCAACGTGCTGTAGATCGTCGGCACGGGCTGACGCATTCTAACGGCATGACGGCGGAGGATGAGATGGGGCGCCAAGTCGGCGAGGAGAGCCGCGGTCTTCGGCTCTCGACGGACGCGTTCGTGAGCGTGGAGCACGTCGCTTACGTCGCGCTCGGCGCTCTCCTCGCGGTGACCGCGCTGATCGCCCTCGCCAGCGCGGCGGTCACTCTCTGGGACGGCATTCGCGACTTGAGCGCGGATGCCATCTTCATCACCATAGACCGGCTGCTGCTGGTCCTCATGCTGGTCGAGATCCTGCACACGGTCCGCGTGTCTATGCGCTCCGGTGGGCTGACCTGCGAACCTTTCCTGATCGTGGGCCTCATCGCTTCGATCCGCCGCGTGCTCGTCATCACGCTGGAATCGTCGCGGGAGACGCAGAGCGGCACATCCTGGTCTTCCGATCGAGAGGCGCTGTTCCGTGCCTCCATGATCGAGTTGGGAGTGCTAGCCGTCCTCATCCTGGTCATGGTGGTGTCGATCTATCTGCTACAGCGCGTCGGCTCACCATCCTCGGACGATGTGCCGGACAAGAGCTGATCCGCAGCCGCCGCCTATGCCCGTATCCGCCGCCCGCCCAGCTCATCCTCGACATACACCTGGATGATCTCGTCGAAGCTCGCCTCCGCCCGGAATCCCAGCTCCAGCGCCCGCCGCGGGTCGAACCGCTCCGGCCAGCCTGCCACGATCCGCTCGACCACCGGGTCCGGCTCGCGGCGGATCAGGCGCACCGCCTTCTCCCCCGCCGCCCGGCGCAACGCCTCGATCTGCTCGCCCACCGTCGCCGACAGGCCTGGCATCGAGAGATTGCGACGCGTCCCGAGCCTCGCCGTGTCCAGCGCCGCCGCGTGCAGCAGGAAGCCGACGGCGGCGCGCGGGCTTGCGTGCCAGTGCCGCACGGTCTCCGGCACTGGCAATACCGCTTCGTGGCCAGCTAGCGGCTCGCGCAGGATGCCCGAGAAGAAGCCGCTCGCCGCCTTGTTGGGCTTGCCGGGCCGGATGCAGATCGTCGGCAGCCGGATGCCAATGCCGTCGAACATGCCGCGGCGCGAGTAGTCCGCGAGAAGCAGCTCGCCGATCGCCTTCTGCGTGCCGTAGCTGGTCAGCGGCGACCGCAGGAACTCGTCACCGATCGCGTCGGGAAAGGGCGCGCCGAACACGGCGATGGAGGAGGTGAACACGACCCGGGGTGCATACGGCTCGCGCTCTCCCTCATGCCGGATCGCCTCGAAAAGCAAACGCGTGCCGTCGAGGTTGATGCGGTAACCCTTCTCGAAATCGGCCTCCGCCTCGCCGGAGACGATGGCGGCGAGATGGTAGATCAGCCCCGGCCGACCAGCGATCAGGCGCTCCGCCTCGCCGGGCTGGGAAAGGTCACCCGCGAGCGCCGTGACCCAGCCCGTGCAGCCAGGCGGGACCTCGGGCTCGACCACGTCGAAGAGCGTGAGTTCCGAGATATCCTGTCCAGCGACAGCGCAATCTTTGGCGAGGCGCTCGACGAGCTTGCGGCCGACCATGCCGGCAGCACCGATGACCAGGACATGCATGGCGCGGTTCCCTCCCCTTGCTCAGCACTCGGCCGTTCTGCCTCTCTCCCCTGCCCGCGCCGGCAGGTCAACCCGAGCGCGCCCCAACGCTTGCACAGGCCGCTTGCACAGACCGTCGGATAGAACATCTTATACGGTAACTGCACCGCAGACCTCAGGACAGCGAGAACGATGGACACCTTGATCGGCCAGAAGCCCCAGGCGACCCCGAAGGGCGGTGCGCCGGGCGGCAACACCGCGATGATCGTGAACGGCGATCAGAGCACCTTCATGCAGGACGTCATCGAGGCGTCGCGCACCGTCCCCGTGCTGGTGGATTTCTGGGCGACCTGGTGCGGCCCCTGCAAGCAGCTCACCCCGACGCTGGAGCGCGTCACTCAAGCGGCGGGCGGGCGCATCAAGCTCGTCAAGATAGACATAGACAAGAATCGCGGCCTCGTGCAGCAGCTTGCCCAGCTCGGCATTCCCCTTCAGTCCGTGCCAACCGTGGTCGCGTTCTGGCAGGGGCAGATCGCCGACCTGTTCCAGGGCGCGCTGCCGGAGAGCGAGATCAAGCGATTCGTTGAGAGCCTGCTGCAACTCGCGGGCGGCTCGATGCCTGCGGCCGACCTGCTCGCGGAGGCCCGTACGGCCATCGAGGAGGATCGCCACGAGGATGCGGCCGAGCTGTTCGCCGCCATGCTGCAGGCCGAGCCCGAGAACCCGGACGCCTGGGGTGGCCTGCTGCGTACCCTCATCGCCATGGGCCAGGAGGGTCAGGCCCGCGACGCGCTTGCCCAGGTTCCGCCCGGCATCACCGAGCACGCCGAGATCGCCGGCGCCCGCAGCGCGCTCGCGCTGGCCGAGGAGGGGCGCCAGGCCGCCTCCAAGCTCGCCCAGTTCGAGCGCCGCCTCGCCGCCGACCCCGCCGATCATGAGGCGCGCTACGAGCTGGCGTCGGCGCTGAACGCCACGGGCCGCCGGGCGGAGGCCGCGGACGCGCTCCTGGAGATCATGCGCCGCGACCGCGCCTGGCACGACGACGCGGCTCGGCTGCAGCTCCTCAAGCTGTTCGAGGCATGGGGACTGGCCGACCCGGACACGCTTGCCGCCCGGCGCAAGCTCTCGGCCCTGCTGTTCAGCTGACGGCGCAGGCCGAGACCATGGATATCGGGCCGGACCCGCGCAGGCACGGCGACTTGCCCGCAGAGTTCCCCATCTTCCCGCTCGCGGGCGCCTTGCTGCTGCCGGGCGGCAAACTGCCGCTCAACATCTTCGAGCCGCGTTACCTTGCCATGGTCGAGGACGCGCTGGCCGCGCGGCGCTGCATCGGCATGATCCAACCTGATGAGATGCGGCCGCACGGGGAGTCCGGCCCAGCGCTCTACCGCGTCGGCTGCCTCGGTCGGCTCGTCTCGTTCAGCGAGACGGAAGACGGGCGCTACCTGATCACGCTCGCCGGCATCTGCCGCTTCGAGGTCGCCGAGGAATTGGCGATGCACCGGGGCTACCGCCGGGTTCGGGCCGGTTTCACCCGGTTCGCGGCCGACCTCGACGAGCGCGGACAGGCACCGTTCGCCGATCGGCCCGCGTTGCTTGCCGCGCTCCGCAGCTACTTCCAAGCGCAAGGCTTCGACGCGAATTGGGACGTGATCGAGAGCATGGAGGACGACGCGCTCGTCACGACGCTGGCGATGGTTTGCCCGTTCGGCTCGGCCGAGAAGCAGGCGCTGCTGGAAGCATTGCCGGGTGGCGAACGCGCGGCGACGCTCCTGGCATTGCTGCGCATGGGGGTGCACGAATCGCCGAGTTCCGACGGCCCGGTCCCGAGCTAGGAGAAGCCTCATGCCCGACCACTCGCTCGACCCTCGTCTGCTGGCGATCCTGGTCTGCCCCGTCACAAAGGGGCCGCTGGAGTGGGATGCGGCGGCGGGCGAGTTGATCAGCCGCCGTGCCGGGCTAGCCTACCCGGTGCTGGACGGTATTCCGATCATGCTGCCCGACGAGGCGCGGCAGCTCGGGGATTAAAGTGCGACCTGCACGGCTGTGAGGCCCGCGGCCAGTGCCGCTTGCAGGTCACGGAGCGGCAACGCCATGCACCCCTCGGTCGGGCCGCCATCCGGCCGTGCCACATGCAGGAATATCGCCGATCCCCGGCCGGGCACGGGTGGCGCATCGTTCCAGCCGAGCACCGCGATCACGTCGTAGAGCCCGTCCTCGCGCCAGAGCGCCTCGCAGCGCGCTGGGTGCGGCAGGCGGACCGCGCGGTTGTAGTCCGCGCTCGCCGGGTCGTCGCACCAGCCGTCGTAGGGCGCGAGCGGCGTGACCAGCACGGACGCGCGCGGGCGCGGCACGCGGTCCGCCCGGTAGAGCACCCGGCGCAGCGGCAACACCCCCGCAGGCGTCGCGCCGTCGCCTTCGTGCTTATCCAGGCCGCGCACGCCGCCGCGGCCCAGCGAGGCACGGAGCAGCATGGCTCCCATGCGCCACAGCCCATCCGCGCCACTTTGCGCTTCCATCAGCCCCGGCCGCCGTGACCACTGCCGGAGCCGTCAGGAATTCCTCCGGCTTGGGCGAACATCGTCCCAGCCGCGGCCTTGTAGGCGTTCGTGCCGCGCCGTGGGTCGCCCACGAGGGCGAGCTGTTCCGGCGTGCTCGGGCGGAGCCACTCGGGCTGCGTGGTCGCGAGGGTGAGATACTCGCTTTTCCCCAGCGTGCCGGGCGTCACGGGCTGCACGCCGGCCTGCGATCCCGTCACCGCCATGCCCGCGGGCGCGGGCGGGCGTGACGTGTCGGGACCCATCGCGATGATCGAGGTGAACAGCTCCGTAACCGCCGCGCCCAGAATGCCGAGCGGCCCGCCAAGGATGCCCGCCCCCAGGATCTTGAGCGGCGCCGGGATCTCGTCGCCCGTTTCCGCCCGGTAAATCCTGCCGACCACAGGCACATGCTGCAGCGGGTTCAGCGCGGAGAGCACCTGGCTGAACGGCACGCTGATCGGCTGCGGCGCGGCATCAGCCCGGACCGGCGGCCCGCCATCCACCGGATGCACCCAGCCGAAGGCGTCCACGGAGGCAGGTTTCGGCGTCATCGCGCTCATCGCACCACTCATGGAATCCAGCTGTGCAAGCGCCGTGCCTACAGCAGATGCCCGAGACGCTGGGCCTTGGTTGCGAGGTAATGGTCGTCCACGCCATTGGGCGGGATCACCAGCGGCTCGCGCGCGACGACCTCGATGCCGCAGGCGGAGAGGCCCGCGACCTTGTCCGGGTTGTTGGTGAGCAGCCGCACCCGGCGCACCCCCACCGCCTCCAGGATCGCCGCTGCAGCGAGGAAGCGGCGCTCGTCCGCGTCCCAGCCGAGCGCGCGGTTCGCGTCCAGCGTGTCGAGGCCGCGGTCCTGCAGCGCGTAGGCGCGGAGCTTGTTGACAAGGCCGATCCCCCGGCCCTCCTGGGCGAGATAGACGAGGACGCCCGCGCCCTCCGCCGCCATGCGGGCCAGCGCCGTTCGGAGCTGGGCGCCGCAGTCGCAGCGGAGCGACCCGAGCAGGTCGCCAGTGAAGCACTCGGAATGGACGCGGACGAGCGGCACCTGGCCGTCCGGCAGGTTCTCGGGCCGGCCGACGAGGATCGCAAGATGCTCGATACCGCCGTCCGGTGCGCGGAACGCGGCGACCCGCGCGTCCGGCGCATCCGCGAGCGGGACATGGGCCTCGGCGACGTGGGCCAATGCCGCGCTCTCGGCCGCCGGGTGCCGCAGCACGTCCTCGCCCGGCACGTGGAGCAGATCGAATTCGGCCGCGCGCGTGGCCGCGTCCGGCCGGGCAGGCGCCACGAGCATGGCCGGCAGCAGCCGCGCGAGCTTGGCAAGCACGAGCGCGGCCTCGGCACCGGAAGGCGTGGCGGCGAGTTGTGGCGGCTCGGCGAGGAGTTGGTCGGCTGTGGGATCGGCGAGGCCGCGGAGCAGCGCCGGGTCGAGCAGCCCGGCCGTGCGGAACGCTACGGCTGGCGCATCCTGAGAGCTGAGGGCTGCCCCATAGGACGCGACTGGGCGGCGCAGGATGGCGGCGGCGCGCACGGGCGAGAGCAGCAGCACCGGCGGCGCGGCCGCGAGCGCGGCAAGGTCGGAAAGGCCGCGGGCACCCGCCGTCTCGGCGGCGAGCACGACGAGAGGCGCCGCGCCCTCCAGCAAGACGGGTGTGCCGCGACGCTGCTCCGCAGCCGCGCGATGGATGGCGCGCAAGCGCAGCGCCACGGGATCGGGAATCAGTGGTGTCAGGGCGTTCTCCGCAACCTTCTGCATCCTGCCCGGAGCCATGCCTTGCCACCCTCCGCCTCTCAGTCGCATCCGCCGACAGCGTATATGGCCGGCGCGCCCTCGGACAACCGGGCTCGCTCACGAGAATGTGTGCTCCAGTGATGCCATCGTCGTGAGGTGATCCAGGGCCGACCTGCGTTGGGGTGGGCAGAGCGCCGCTCGCCCGCGTCGGAATGCATGGCAGGGTCAGCGGCGCACGGCAACATCTGAGGCAACGCCTCCGGCACGACACAGGTCGTACCGCATCTGAGGACACGGTTTATGACGGGCGATCGTCCCATCCTGGTCGTTGATGATGACGACATCCTGCGTGACACGCTCAAGGAGCAGTTGCAGGTGGACGGCGAGTTCAGTGCCGACGAGGCCGGCACGCTCGCCGAGGCGCAGACCAAGGTCACGGCGAAGGATGCGCGCTACGACGCCGTGATCCTTGATGTGACGATGCCGGACGGCGATGGGCGCGACTTCTGCGCTCAGCTCCGCCAGGATGGGTTCCGCATGCCGATCATCATGTTGACCGGCTCGGACGACGAGGCGGACGTGGTGCGCGGCCTGGACGCGGGGGCGAACGACTACATCGCCAAGCCCTTCCGCCTCGCGGAGCTGCTGGCGCGGCTACGGGCGCAGCTCCGCATCTTCGAGAACAGCGAGGACGCGGTCTTCACCATCGGTCCCTACACGTTCCGTCCGAGCGCGAAGCTCCTGCAGGAGCCGCTGAAGAACCGGCGCATCCGGCTGACCGAGAAGGAGGCGGCGATCCTCAAGTTCCTCTACCGCGCCGGCGAGCGCCCAGTGGCGCGGCAGGTGCTCTTGAACGAGGTCTGGGGCTACAACGCCGCGGTGACGACGCACACGCTGGAGACGCACATCTACCGGCTGCGCCAGAAGATCGAGCCGGACCCGAGCAACGCAAGGCTGCTGGTCACGGAGGGGGGCGGGTATCGGCTGGACCCGGCGGGGGTGGGGGTGGCGTAGGATCAGAACTTGATCGGGCGGGGCTGGCATACTGCCGTGTGTTGAAGAAGCTCGTGCCGTGTTGCTGAGCCTTCTTTGAGGGCCAATAATGGTTGATGCCGTCAACCCGCCTAGTGTGTGGCTTCCCTTCGGGGCATTCTCGATGGCCGTCATTCAAGGCGACGGTCAAATCGTGCATTTGAAGGGTCAAGTCTCCCTCGACCAACAAGGTAGTATCATAGGCGCAAACAACATGCGTGCCCAAGTTCGCCAGGTCCTGGAGAACATCCGAGGCGTTCTGACAAGCATGGGTGGCCAGATGAGCGATGTCATCTCACTTGTCCACTATTCGACCGACATCGAACAGTTCATGAGAACAGGTGATATTCGCAAAGAATTTTTTAGAGATCCGTTCCCTGTTACCACGACCATCCAAGTGGAGCGGCTATACCATTCTGACCTGATGATCGAGATAACCGCTGTCGCCGAGATTCCGCGCCATCGCTTTCAACGCCCAGCGACGTGAAGCAACACAGAACATCTGCTCCCCGATCAGGACTGCTCCTCCGGCAATTCATCACCAGGGCGCGGCGCTTCGCCTCCCGCTCTCGCCATGAGCCGGTCGAAAGCGGCCCAGTCCGCACGCCCCTTACGCTCCGCGAAGTAGCTGGCCGTGCGCAGCGCCGCCACCCTCTCCGCCACCGCCGTCGCCACGAATTGGTTGAGGCTGGTACCCTCGGCAGCCGCCAGTCGCTCAGCTTCGGCCTTGATCGAGGCGGGCAAGCGCAGAGGATACGTCGGGGGTCGGACAACGGCGGTCATGCGGCAATCCTCCGAAGGGCGTCACGGGGCAACAACACCTCCACCCCGAAGCGCGTGGCCGCGGGTAGGAAGTCGCGGCGGTTGAACGTCGCGATGGCCTCAGCCTGCCCGTTCGCGGCCGCCTCCAACACCATCTCGTCGCCAGGATCGTGCAGCTGCGGGCGCCACAAGAACCAGGCCTCGACCGGCTCCACCAGGTCCACCAGCGCGTCCAAGAACACGGCGAGCTCGCCCGGGTCGAAACCGGACGCTGCGACGTGCTCAGGCCGGCTGCATACGCTTTCATACTCGATGCACAGCGGCGCCGTGGCGAGCAGCGTCGCCCGGCCAGCTCGTGCCGCACGCAGCAGCGCCGCCGAGCTCCCGACCGGGCTCCGCATGGCCGCTACCACCGCATTCGTGTCCATGATCAGCCTCACCCGCCAGAGCAGATCACATCACGGGTGATATGTCGCCAGGCTAGACGACTGCAAGTGCCCGGACGCAAATATTGCGTATTCCCAACAACACCCTCGCAACTGGCTAAACTTCCATCTCCACGCACACCGGCACGTGATCCGATGCCTGTGGCCAATCCCGCGCCACACGCAACGTCGTGTGCGCCCGCAATCCGTCCTCCAAATCCCGACTCGCCCACACATGGTCGAGCCGCCTTCCTCGGTCGCTCGCCGCCCAGTCGCGATTGCGGTAGCTCCACCAAGTATAGAGCTTCTCCTCCGCCGGCACGAAATGCCGCGCCACGTCGAGGAAGCCCGTGTCCAGCCATGCAGCCAGCTGCTCCGTCTCCGGCGGCGTGTGGCTGACTACGTCGAGGAGCTGCCTATAACTCCAGACGTCGTGCTCGCCGGGTGCCACGTTCAGGTCGCCCGCGAGCAGCGTGCGTCTCGGCGGGTTCACCCGGAACCAGGCAGTCGCCTCGTCCATGAATGCAAGCTTGTGGGCGAACTTGGGGTTCGCCGCCGGGTCCGGCACGTCGCCGCCCGCGGGCACGTAGAAGCAATGGACAGCGAGCGGTCCGGAGGGAAGCAGGGCGTGCGCCGCGAGATGCCGGCAGTCGCCTCGGCCGCACCAGTCGGGCGAGGTCTCGTCGAGGGTCAGCGGGATGCGAGAGAGGATCGCGACGCCGTTGTAGCCCTTCATGCCCCGGCGCAGCACGTGCGGGTAGCCGAGCGCGCCCGGCGTCGCGTCGGGGAACAGCTCGTCCGGCACCTTGGTCTCCTGTAGGAGGATCAGGTCGGGATCGAGGCTGGCAACCAGCCGCTCCAGGTGCGGCAGGCGCAGGCGGAGCGAGTTGATGTTCCAGGTGGCGAGTCGCAAACGGGGCATGGCGCAAGCGGTGCCCTGAGCTTGAGCTGACCGCAAGGGCCAAGGGCGACTGACCCACTACCCTTCCCATTCTGTAGGCCGCTTCAGGCCGGTCATGGGGGGAATGGGCATGGTCCTCGCTTGGAACGGCTGGACATGACAATGCGCGTCCCGACGGAGGAGAGCTTGATGGAGATCTCCGCTACGCCGGGTCGGGCACAGGGCATAACGCTCAGTGTGCCTGCCGCCATCGCGTCAATCATTGCCGCCGTAATCTAACACCTTGACGGCGCCCGACCAGCTATCCCAGCATGTCCGGCGCCCGTTTCAGGACGGCCGCTGCCTTGTCGGCTTGCCGGGTCGGTTCCGGCAGGCGATAGCCGCCCAGCAGCGCCATGACGTGGTGCACCGCGCCCTCCAGCGAAACGCGATGCCCGACGGACACATAGACAGGCTGCACTCCGCGCCGGGTACGCAGCACCGTGCCGATCACGCGCCCGCGCCATACCAGCGGCACCTGGCTGCCCGGCATCTCGCCCAGCTCACCCTCGGGCTTGCCGACCAGGATGGACTTGGCGACGCCGATCGTGGGTACGTCGAGCAGCACCCCGACGTGACTCGCGACGCCGAGGCCGCGCGGGTGGCTGATCCCGTGCCCGTCCACGAGCACCAGGTCCGGCGCCTCCGGCAGCCGTCCGAAGGCGTCCAGCAGCGCGGGCGCCTCACGGAAAGCGAGCAGGCCCGGCACGTAGGGCAGCGCCGCTGGCCGGGTCGCCCCAACGCTGGCCGTGACGCGCAGGCCCGGCACCGCGACCAGCACGGCGGCGGCGAAGACCTGCTCGCCCGTTTCCTCTCGCACGTAACTGCAATCCAACCCGGCCGCGAGGTGCAGCGTTCCATCCCCCACGGGCCTGTCCTCGGCCACCACGCGCGCGGCGAGGAGGCGCTGGACCTCCTTCGCTTCGGTGGGCGAGGCGGGGTGCAGCCATTCGTGCGGCGGGGTGTCTGCCATCGCGGGGCGCCTCAGTAGAACGGCGCTGCCAGCTGTTCTGCCGCCAGAGCTGCCTGCACGGCCGGGCGCGCGGCGACTCGCTCGGCCAAGGGTGCCTAGCCCTGGAACGTCCCGCGGCGGCCGGGTCAAGCCTCGGCCCCAACGGATCAGCATGAAGAGGAACAGGTCTGCGGCCGAGAAGCGGTTGCCCAGCAGCCACGGGCCGGTGCCGAGTTGGATCGCGATACGTTCGAACATCGTGGCGAGCCGTAGCTCGGTTGCTTGCTTGACCATCGGTGCAGTGCCAGGGTCGATGACATGCTCGTGCGGATAGAAATAGGCGCGGTAATCGGCTTGCGGCGTGTTGGTCAGGTGGATCATCCAGCGCAGGAAGTCTGCGCGCCCCGGCTCACCTGGAAGCGGTGCGAGGCCGGCATCGGGGTGCTGCTCAGTGAGATAGAGCGCGATCGCGGCGGTCTCGTAGAGCACGAGATCACCCCGCACGAGCACGGGGATGCGGCCGTTCGGGTTGAGGCGGAGATAGTCGGCGCTGCGCTGCGCGCTCTTGTCGCGATCCACCAGGCGCAATTCGAACGGCGTCCCGATCTCGCGCAGCATCATGTGCGGCAGCAAGCTGGCGTTGCTTGGATAATAGTAGAGCGTGTAGGTGTCGCTCATGGTTCTCCGGGGGTGGCATGTCGCTGGCGGACCGTGAGCCATCGCAGCGGGCGCCGCAAGCGCCCGGCATCAACACGAGGCGGCGCGGCGCCAGGGTAAGCGCGACACGGGAGTGACAGGACCCTGGGGCAGGGTATTTGCCTGCCCCAGGTTGGCCGGCATGGCCCCGGCCGCGTGAGGTCAACTGCCTAGCTGACCACCGTCTGAGTCTGATGGCGCACCCGCAGGCAGCTCACCCCCGCGGCCACGGCGGCGACGCAGGCTCCCACCGCGATCGCGAGCGTGCTGCCGTGCTTCGGATACAGGCCGAATAGCAGCGCCACCAGCGCGGCCCCGGTGGTCTGGCCGAGCAGCCGGGCCGTCGCCAGCATGCCGCTGGCGCCGCCGCTGCGCTCGCGCGGCGCGGAGGACATCAACGTGCGGTTGTTGGGCGACTGGAACAGGCCGAAGCCGAAGCCGCAAATCGTCATCCGCCAGGCGATGTCGAGGGTCGCCGGATGCGCCGGCAGCGCCGCCAACAGCCCCAGCCCGACCGCCAGCGCCGCCAGCCCGATGCCGCCCAGAACGCCGGAGGAATGGCGATCGGCGAGCCGACCCGCGATCGGTGCGATGACCGCGGTGGTCAGTGGCCAGGGCGTCATCAGCAAGCCCGTCGCCACCTCGCCACGGCCGAGCGTGTCCTGGAAATAGAAGGGCAACGATACGTAGGCGAGCATCTGGGCGGCGAAGGAGCAGACCGAGGTCGCGATCGAGAGCCGGAACACCGGAATGCGCAGCAGATCGACCGGCAGCAGCGGCGAGGTGAGCGTCAGCTGCCGCCGCACCAGCAGCGCGCCCGCCCCGAGTGCCAGCACCAGCTCGGCGATCTCGATCCCCCGGTTCTCGCCATGGCCGAGACCGTCAATGCCGGTGATGAGCAGCCCGAGCGTGAGCGCGTTGAGACCGGCGCTCACGAAGTCGAAGCGCTGGTTGGAACTCGGGTTCACCGGCAGCGAGCGCGCCGCGATCGCGAAGGCGACGACGCCGATCGGCACGTTCACGGCGAACAGCCACGGCCAGGACGCGACGGAGAGGATGCCGGCGGCGACGGTCGGACCCACCGCGGAGGACACCGCGACCAGCAGCGCATTCAGCCCGATTCCGCGTCCCAGCTGGCTTCGCGGGTAGATGTAGCGCACCAGCGCGCCGTTCACGCTCATGATCCCCGCCGCCCCGAAGCCTTGCAGGACGCGTGCCGCGGTCAGCGTGACGAGCAAGTCCGACAGCGCGCACCCCAGCGAACCCAGCGTGAAGACCGCGAGGCCCATCTGATAGATGCGGCGATAGCCATGGCCTTCGCCGAGCGATGCGAAGGGCAGCAGCGAGACGGTGATGACGAGCTGGTAGGCGTTCACCACCCAGATCGAATCTGCGGGGCTCGCATGCACGTCGGTCGCGATCGTCGGCAGCGCGACATTCGCGATGGCGCCGTCCAGCACCGCCATGGTGATCGCGAGCGCAACAGTGAGCATTGCCCAGTAGCGCTGCGGCACCGGGAGACCGTCGGGAGCATCCATGCGTCTTTCTTTACTCTAGACGGCGCGGCACGGAAGCGTGCTGCGCCGGCCGGCGTCTCCGTCAGACTGCCGCGCCATGCCGCGGCCAGGCAAGCAGCGTCCGCGGCCATGCCGGCCAACCTGGGGCAGGCAACATCCCGCTGCAGGTTCTTGCCACTCCTGCAGCCGGTATCGTCACGAGTCCACGCGGGGCGGGCTTGCAATCGCTGGCCTACCAGCAACGTCTATGCACAGCCAACACGGGAGATATTGCCGATGTTCATCGCCATGAACCGCTTCAGGGTCGCCAAAGGCGCCGAGCAGGATTTCGAGCACATGTGGACGTCTCGCGACAGCCAACTGCAATCGGTGCCGGGCTTCGTGGAGTTTCACCTGCTGCGCGGGCCGGAGCGCGAGGATCACGTGCTCTACTCGTCGCATGTGATTTGGCGGAGCCGGGAGGCGTTCGAGGCGTGGACGCGGTCGGAGGCGTTCCGCATGGCGCACAAGGATGCCGGACAGGAGCGCCCGCGCTCGCTCTATCTCGGACACCCGGAGTTCGAGGGATTCGAGGTGATCCAGACCATCGGCAACAGTAAGGCGGCGGCAGACTGAGCGCGGCGCCTACAACGCCCTGCCCCGCCGCAGGGCTACGGCGTGTCCCTCAGCTCCAGGCGTCTCTCGATCAGCTTCATGCGGAAATCGAGCGAGTCGAGGCGGTGGTTCTGGCTGACAACCATCGTAAAGTTCCCGACCATCGCCAACTCCGCGGCATGGAGGCGCACCTTCACGTCCTCCATCTCGGCAACGAGCCGGTCCGTCTTGCCTTCGACGCGATCCACGGTAGCCACGAGACGGACCAAGATGGAGTCCAGGTGATCCATCCTCCCGCCCAGCCGCCGGGTCTCCGCCCTGTTCTCCTGCGCCTCCACAAGGATGCGGTCGAGCATGTCGTCGCTCATGGCGCGCTCCCGGCCATGCGCTTAGTCCCTCCTCATCGTGATGATAGCGCAGAGGCCCGGACCGCCTACAGCGCCCCACCCCGCCGTCCCGCCATCGCTCCCAGCCGCAGCCGCAGCGCGTTCAGCTTGATGAATCCCTGCGCATCGAACTGGTCATACGCCCCCTCGTCCTCCTCGAACGTGACGTGGCGCATCGAGTAGAGACTGCTCGGACTCTCCCGCCCCACGCACGCCACGTTGCCCTTGTAGAGCTTCATCCGCACCCGGCCCGTCACGCTGTTCTGGCTCGCGTCAATCGCCGCTTGCAGCATCCGGCGCTCCGGGCTGAACCACAGGCCGTTATAGACGATCGAGGCATACCGCGGCATCAGCTCGTCCTTGAGGTGCGCCGCCTCGCGGTCCAGCGTGATGCTCTCCATCGCCCGGTGCGCCGCATACAGGATCGTGCCGCCCGGCGTCTCATACACGCCCCGGCTCTTCATGCCCACGAACCGGTTCTCCACGAGGTCGAGCCGCCCCACGCCGTTGTCATGGCCGAGCTGGTTCAGCCGCGTGAGCAGGGTCGCGGGCGACAGGCGCTCGTCGTCCAGCCCCACCGGGTCTCCGTGCTCGAAATCGAGCGTGATGACCGTCGCCCGGTCCGGCGCGTCCTCGGGGCGGATCGTGCGCTGATAGACGATCTCGTCCGCCTCCATGGCGGGGTCTTCCAGCAGCTTGCCCTCGCTGCTGCTGTGCAAGAGGTTCGCGTCCACGCTGAACGGCGCCTCGCCGCGCTTGTCCTTGCGGATCGGGATTTGGTTGGCTTCCGCGAACTCGATCAGCTTCTGCCGGCTCGTGAGATCCCACTCGCGCCAGGGTGCGATCACCTTCACGTCGGGCTTCAGCGCGTAGTAGCTCAGCTCGAACCGCACCTGGTCGTTGCCCTTGCCGGTTGCGCCGTGGGCGACGGCGTCGGCGCCGACGGCTTCGGCGATCTCGATCTGGCGCTGGGCGATGAGGGGCCGGGCGATGCTGGTGCCGAGCAGGTATTGGCCCTCATAGAGCGCGTTGGCGCGGAACATCGGGAACACGAAGTCGCGCACGAAGGTCTCGCGCAGATCCTCCACGAAAATCTCGCGCACGCCCAGCATCTCGGCCTTGGCTCGCGCAGGCTCCAGCTCCTCGCCCTGGCCAAGGTCGGCGGTGAAGGTGACGACCTCGCAGCGGTAGGCCGTCTGCAGCCAGCGCAGGATCACGCTGGTGTCCAGCCCGCCAGAGTAGGCCAGCACCACCTTCTTCACATCCTTGACGGGCATCCTTCATCCTCCGAGCCAGGCCGGGCAGGCCAAGTCGGGCCGGATAGCGCGCGATGGATGGAGAAGCAAACGGCGGCGCTGTATATCGGCCCGATGTTCTTCCGCATCCTCATCCCGCTCCTGCTCCTCGCAGGGCAGGCCCTCGCGCAGCCTGCCATCCTCGACATCGCCGCAGTGCCCGGCCTGAACGCCGCCGGGCGCGCGAGCTATCGACACTGGCTCGACGCGGACCTGCCCCGCGCCTTCGCACTCGGCACGAACGGCCGCGTCGGGTGGAGCGAGAGCGACACCCTCGTGGGTGCCCGCACCGAGGCGCTCACGCAGTGCAGGCAGCAGGGCGGCAGGGAATGCACGCTCTACGCCGAGAACCTCTCGGTCATCTGGCCAGGGCTCGCCGCCCCCGCGCCACCGGCGCCGCCGGGCGCCCTTATCAGCCACATGAGCTACAACTTCACGCCCGATGCGCGCTTCATCTGGTGGGGGCCGCAAGCGCGCGGCGTCCTTGTGTGGGCGCACGGGACAGGGGGTGGCGACATGGGGGGCCAACAGCCGCCGCCGGACGTGCGGCCGTTCAACAACGCGGGCTACGACATCGTGCGCTTCGACCGCTACGCCATGTCCGACGAGCGGGACCGCGCGGCCGGCTGGCTGCGCGACGGCCTCGCCGAGCTGCGTCGCAGGGGCTACCGCAGCGTGATCGTCGGCGGCCAGTCCCGCGGCGCGTGGAACGCGCTTCAGATGCTGCAGCAGCCTGGCCTCGCGGATGTCGTCGTCGCGGTCTCGCCCGCTTCGCACGGTGCGGGCGACAACTCCGACCTGCTCGCGCAGCTCGACGATTTGCGCTCGCTCGTCGCCGACATCCCCGCCAACCGCGCCCGCCTCGCGTTCGTGCAGTTCAGCGGCGATCCTTACGCCAGCGACGAGGGCGCGCGGGAGCAGATCATCGAGCGTCTTCGCCCACGCCTCGGTGCACTGCTCACCATTGACCGGCCGGAAGGCTTCTCCGGCCACCTCGCGGGCAGCAGCCTCGCTTTCGCCGAGCGTTACGGCGAGTGCCTTCTGCGCTTCGCGCTCGACCCCCAGCCACCCGACCGCTGCCCGCCTTTATCCGCCGACGCTCCGCCGTTGGTGGCGCAGCGGCCCGGCTGATGCCTGATCATCCGATGCCAGACCCGTTCGCCGATCCCGAGATGCGCGAGCGCGTGGCGAAGCTGCTGCGCCTGCTCGCGTCGGACGCCGCAGGCGAGGCGGACGCGGCACGCACGGCGCTCCTGCGCCTGCTCGCCCGGCATGGCGCCTCGCTGGACGATCTCACCCAGCGTCTGCTCGGTCCGGCTTCGGACGACTTGCCCGCGCTGCGGACCTTTCTGGCAGCCGCCGAGCGCCGGGCGGCGCTGGCCGAGGCCACGAGCCGCGCCGCGCTCACAGAAGCGGGGCGCCTGCACACATCGGTCACACTCTTCCGCATCATCGCCATCGCCGCGGGTGGCGTCATCGCGCTGCTGCTGGCCTTGGCGCTACTGCCCAGCAGCGGCAGCGGCAATCCTGCGCCCCTCGCCCTCACCCCTGCTTCTGCTCCCCCTGCCATGCCAGTGCCGTCGCGTCGGCAGCCGCCGTCAGCGGCCCCGTCATCCCCGCCGCCTGCTTCATCGCATGCCGACCACGAGATGAGCTTCGAGGAGTTCTCCAGGCAGTTGCTGCCGACTGCTCCATCGCCTGTCGAGCCTGCGCCGGCGCAGCAACCGATAGCTGCTGCACGACGCGGCCGCGTCGTGGCGCCAGAGGGTGTGCTGCTGCGGCTTGACCCGGTGCCGGGCGTGCCCTCGGTCGCCCTGCTGCCCCTGGGAACGAAGGTCATCATAGACCAGGCGTTCCCGATGCTCGGCACGGACTGGATGCAGGTGCGCACGTCCGCGGGAGCCGGCTTCGTGCCGGCCAGCACGATCGGCCCGGAGTAGAGGCGGCCCGGAGTAGAGGCGGCCCACGGAGTAGGAGGCTGGATCGCCCTCTACTCCATCGCCGCGTGCGCCGGGTCGGGTGCTGCCATGATCTTGGGGCGCTTCATCAGGAACAGCAGCAGCACCGTCGGCGCCGTGGTCAGCAGCATGAACTTGAAGTCGTCCAGGTAGGAAATGAGCTGCGCCTGCTGGTTGATGAGCGAGTTGAGGAAAACCGCCGGAGCACTCAGGGGATTAAGCATCTGGCCCATCGGCATGACCCCGCCCGGCACCACGACCTGCCCGTTCAGCAGCGGGTGGACCGGGTTGAGGATCGGCTGCACGAACCGTCCGACCTGCAGCGCACGATTGAAAGGCGTCACATGCGCGGCGAGGGCGGCGTGCGCGACCTGCGTGTTGCGCGCCAGCAAGCTGAAGGTGATCGAGACGCCAATCGCGCTGCCGATGTTGCGGAACAGGCTGAGCAGGGCCGTCCCGTCCGTGCGGAGCTGGGCCGGCAGGGTCGCGAAGGCGATCACCTGCAAGGGCACGAACACGAAGCCGAGCCCAGCGCCCTGGACGATCGTGTTGAGGATCATCTCCCGCTCCGAGACGTCCGGCGTCCAGCCCGTCATGCTCCAGAGGGAGTAGCTGAGCAGCACGATGCCGAACGCCATCAGGTATCTCGGGTCCACGCGCGAGCTGAGCCGGCCGGCGACCAGCATCGCCCCCATCGTGCCGAAGCCGCGCGGCGCCATGATGAGGCCAGCCATCTCCACGGGGTAGTTCGCGAGGTTCTGCAGCCAGGGCGCGAGGAGTGCCGAGGTCGCGAGCAGGGTCATGCCGACCGAGAACATCACGAGCAGCGACGCACTGAAGTTGCGGTCCTTGAAGATCGAGGGCGAGATGAAAGGCTTCTCTGCGAGCAGCAGGTGGACCACGAACAGGTAGATCCCGACGCCGGCGAGTACCGCCTCGATGATGATCTCGGACGAGCCGAACCAGTCCTTGGTCTCGCCGCGGTCGAGCATGAGCTGGAACGCGCCGAGGCCGAGCGCCAGCACGCCAAAGCCGAGCCAGTCGAACTTAAGAGCGGCCTGGATACGGCCCTTGGGCAGGAAGGACATCATGCCGAGCGTGGCGATGATGCCGAAGGGCAGGTTGACGTAGAACACCCAGCGCCAGTTGTAGAGCTCGGTGAGGTAGCCGCCGAGCGTAGGACCCAGGATCGGGCCGACCATGACGCCCATGCCCCACATCGCCATCGCCGAGCCGCGCTGCTCGGGCGGGTAGATGTCCAGCATCGTGGCCTGGCTGAGCGGTACCAGCGCCGCGCCGAACATGCCTTGCAGCAGCCGGAACAAGACCATCTGGGTCAGCGACTGCGCGATGCCGCACAGCATGGACGTCACGGTGAAGCCGATGAGGCAGGTGATGAACAGGTTCTTGCGGCCGAACCGCGCCGCGAGCCAGCCCACCGGCGCCGTCATGATCGCGGCAGCGACGATGTAGCTGGTCAGCACCCAGGTGATCTGGTCTGAGGTCGCCGCGAGGCTGCCCTGCATGTAGGGGAGTGCTACGTTGGCGATGGTGGAGTCGAGTGCCTGCATCAGCGTCGCGATCATGGCGCAGACGGTGATGATGCCCCGGTTGGCGACCGGGGTGAACGAGGCTTCGGACATCGGGCGCCTCCTTAGTAGAGGTCGGCGAGCGTGCGCTTGTGGCCGGTGTCCACGTCCACCACGGCGCTCATGCCGGCGCGCAGCACCGGGTCGCCCGGCTTGACGTCGAGCCGCACGCGAAGCGGGATACGCTGCACCACCTTGACCCAGTTGCCCGACGCGTTCTGGGACGGGAGAATGGCGAACTGCGAGCCGCTGGCGGGCGAGATGCTCTCCACCGTGCCGTGCCAGACATGGCCGGGATAGGTGTCCACGGTGACGTCCGCCGGGTCGCCGGGCTTGACCCAGGTGAGCTCGGTTTCCTTAGGCTGGGCGTCCACCCAGACGTGGTCGGTCGAGACGAGGCCGAAGGCGGAGGTGCCGGCGGGCAGGAACATGCCAGGCTGCAAGGTGCTGACCTGGGTGACGACGCCGTTGTAGGGCGCACGGACGCTCGTGTCATTCAGCTCGCGCTGCGCCTCGGCGACGTGCGCCTCGGCCTGCTGGTAGGAAGGCAGGGTCGTCACATCGACGTTCGGGTTGCCGTTCAGCTTGGCGAGTTGCACCTGCGCGGCGATGCCAGCGGATTGCAGGTTAGCCGTGTCGGTGGCGAGCTTGAAGCGGGCGTCGTCGTATTGCTGGCGCGGCAGGTCGCCGCGGCCGACGAGCTGCGCGTAGCGGTCGAAGGTGGCCTGGTCGGCCTGCACCTGGGCCTGGCGCGCCTGAATGTCGTGCAACATGCGCTGGTAGTCGTCGCGCTCGGCGAGCAAGGTAATCCGGGTCTGGGCGAGGTCAGCCTTAGCGCCGTCAAGCGCGATCTGGAATTGGTGTGGGTCGATCTGGAACAGGATTTGACCCTGCTTGACCTGCTCGCCCTCGTGCACGGGGACACTGGTGATGACGCCGGACACGTCGGTCGAGAGCGCGACCTTGTCGCTGTTCACATAGGCGTCGTCACTGCTCAGCCACTGGCCGCTGTTCAGCCAATAGGCTCCCGCGCCGACGCCGACGGCGAGCAAGCCGCCCAGCATCAGCACGGTGCGGAGCCGGCGGCGCGAGCGGGCGCGGCCGGCAACGGTCGGCTCGACGACGGTGTCGCGGGGGTGGATCGTGGCGGCTTGGGACATTTCAGGCAGCTTCCCTGGCGGCGCGGCGCTCGGCGGCGAGTGCGGCCTTCATGTGCTGGAGTGAGGCGATCAACGTCTCGCGGGCCACGGGGTCGAGGCCGCTCGTGATAGTGTGAAGGATGTCGGCGCGCTGCGCCGCGATGTCAGTCAGCATCGGCCCGGCCGCGGGCCGCAGGTGCAGGCGCCAGATGCGCCGATCCCCAGGATCCGCCCGGCGCTCGACCATGCCGCGCGCCTCCAGCCGGTCCACGAGGCGGGCGACCGTGATCGGCTCAACTTCCAGGAGGTCGGCTAACTCCTTCTGCGACAAGCCTGGTTGACGGTCGAGCCATATCAGAATCGTCCACTGCGCCCGCGTCATGCCATGCGCCCGCGCCCGACAGTCAGCCTCGACGCGAAGGAGGCGGCCCATGTCGTTCAGGAGGAACAGGAGGTCGCGGCAGTAGTCTTCCATGGCGCACAACATAATAAGGTGCGTTACGATAGGCAAGCTGTGCTTCACGGCGATCTGCCGTGCGTCGTCTGCATGGTCATCTCGAAGAGCGTCACGAATCTTGACGATAGGAGAAGGTCATATTAAGTGACCAGTCATATGATATGACCACTTATAGGAGTGACAAATGGCTGAGACGCAGACCCTCAGCGCTTCGGAGTTCAAGGCCAAATGCCTGGACATTCTCGACCGGCTTGCCAGCCGCGAGCTTGAACGGGTGATCATCACCAAGCGCGGGCGAATCGTTGCCGTGCTCAGCCCGCCAGAGGATCAGGCCGCGGCAGTCCTCCAGCTTCACGGTTTCATGCGTGGATCGGTCATAATTCCTGCTGGCTTCGATCTGACAGCGCCCGTGGTGGACGAACCTTTTACAGCCGAGCAAGGAGGGTTGCACGGATGAGCGAGGCTGAGATGCCGCGTGCTGTCCTGCTCGATACGTGCGCGGCCATTTGGCTTGCGAATGGCGATCCGCTTCCTTCCGCCGCTCGCGATGCCATCTTGTACGCTGGTCTCGCCGATGGCGTGTACGTGTCTGTCACGTCAGCATGGGAAATCGGCATATTGGGCAAGCCAAAACCTGGCCGCGCGGCGGATCTGCAGTTCCTTCCGGACCCTAAGACCTGGTTTGCGAGGCTCATGGCCGGGCCCGCCATCAAAGAGGCGGCGATCACACCGGCAATCGCGATTGATGCTTCGTATCTGCCAGGTGACCTGCACGGTGATCCGGGCGACCGGCTCATCATCGCGACAGCGCGCCATCTCGGCGTTCCGATCGTGACACGCGACCGCAAGATCATCGCGTATGCCCGGAGCGGCCTGGTGGGCGTTGTGCCTTGCTGACTCGCTGGTCGGACCCGGCTGGCTGTTCGGCTACTTGGCCTCCGCTCGGGTCTCCACAAGCGACTGGTAGAGATTGAGCGTAGTGCGCGCGATCGCGTCCCAGCTGAAGTGCTCGACGACACGGCGGCGGCCGCCCTTGCCGAACCGTTCACGCAAACCGGGATCGCGGGTGAGGCAGTTGATCGCGGCGGCCAGCTGGGTGGAGAAGGCGGCCGGGTCAGCCGGATCGAAGGTGCCGGGCTTGAGGCCTGGTTCAACCAGGAGGCCGGTCTCGCCCGGCACCACCACCTCCGGGATGCCGCCCACGGCCGAGGCGACGACCGCGGTCTCGCAGGCCATGGCTTCGAGGTTGATGATGCCGAACGGCTCATAGACCGAGGGACAGCAGAACACGGCGGCGCGGGAGTAGAGCTGGATCACGTCCGGCCGAGAGAGCATCTCGCGGACCCAGATCACGCCGGGCCGGGCAGCAGCGACCGCCGCCACGCCCTCTGCCATCTCCCGCCCGATCTCGGGCGTGTCCGGGGCGCCGGCGCAAAGCACGACCTGGAGGCCGGGGTCCAGCTCGGGGATCGCGTTGACGAGGTGCATGATCCCCTTCTGCCGGGTGATGCGGCCGACGAAGAGGAGGAAGGGACGCGCAGGGTCTATGCCGTAGCGGAGCAGCGCGTCCTGGGCCGCGACCGGGCGGTACTCCTCGGGGTCTATGCCGTTGTGGATCACGTGGACGCGCGCAGGATCCACGTCGAACAGGCGCAGCACGTCGTCGCGCGTCTCGCGCGAGACGGCGACGATGGCGTCCGCCTGCTCGATCGCGGTGCGCTCCATCCAGGCGCTCAGGTGGTAGGCGTTGCCGAGCTGCTCGACCTTCCAGGGGCGGAGCGGCTCCAGCGAGTGGATGGTGAGCACGTAAGGCACGCCCCAGAGCTGGCCCGCGAGCAGGCCGCCCATGTCGGTATACCAAGTGTGGCAATGGACCAGGTCGGCGTCGAGCCGGTCCTTGGCCATCGCGAGCGAGCGGGCGAAGGCGTCCACGGCGCCGACAAAGCGCGGGTCGGTGCCTCGCTTGGTCTCGTCCCATTGCTCGTAGCCGCGGACGGTGAGATTGCCCGCGCCGATATGCTGGTCGCCGAAGCACCGCACCTCGACCTCGACCAGCTTGGCGAGCGCCTGGCTCAGGTATTCGACGTGCACGCCGGCCCCGCCATAGACGTGGGGCGGGTATTCCTTGCTGAAGAGGGCGACCTTGCGCAGTTCTCGCATGGACTGCTCCTCACGCCTGCAGCTGGTCCAGCATCGGCTGGGTGATCAGGCAGATGCCCTTGGACGTGCGCCGGAAACGCGCCGCGTCGTGCTCGGGGTCCTCGCCGACCACCATGCCTGCAGGAATGCGGACGCCGCGGTCCACGACCACGTTGCGCAGCCGCGCGCCCCGGCCGATCTCGCAGTAGGGCAGGATCACCGCCCCTTCGATGCTCGCCCAGGAATGGGTGTGAACGCCGGTGAACAGCAGCGAGCGCCGCACCCAGGCCCCCGACACGATGCACCCGCCCGAGACGAGCGACGCGACGGCCTCGCCGCGCCGCCCCATCTCGTCGTGGACGAACTTCGCCGGAGGCGTGATCTCGCCGTAGGTCCAGATCGGCCACTCGCGGTCGTAGAGGTCGAGGCCCGGCACAACCTCGGTGAGGTCTATGTTGGCTTCCCAATAGGCGTCCACGGTGCCGACATCGCGCCAGTAGGTCCCTGATTCCGCCGACGAGCGTACGCAGGAGCGACCGAAGCGGTGCGCCACGGCTTTCCCCTGCCGGACGAGGTAGGGGATGATGTCCTTGCCGAAATCGTGGCTGGAGTTGGGATCGGCCGCGTCGCGCCGGAGCTGGTCGAACAGGAACTGGGTCTCGAACACGTAGATGCCCATGCTGGCCAGCGCCTCGTCCGGCGTGCCGGGGATGCCGGGCGGGTCGGCGGGCTTCTCCAGGAACGAGACGATGCGGTCCGCCTCGTCCACGGCCATCACGCCGAACGCGGTTGCCTCCATGCGCGGCACCTCAATGCAGCCGACCGTCACGTCCGCGCCCTGCTCGACGTGCTGCTGCAGCATCGGCTCGTAGTCCATCTTATAGACGTGATCGCCGGCCAGCAGCACGATGTGGCGGGTCTCGTAGCTCTCGATGATGTCTATGTTCTGATACACCGCGTCCGCGGTGCCGGCGTACCACTGCGTCTCGGACACGCGCTGGCTGGCCGGCAGGATGTCGAAGCTCTCGTTGCGCTCGGGGCGGAAGAAGTTCCAGCCGCGCTGCAAGTGCCGGATCAGGCTGTGCGCCTTGTACTGCGTCGCGACCCCGATGCGCCGGATGCCGGAGTTGAGCGCGTTGGACAAAACGAAATCTATGATCCGCGACTTGCCGCCGAAATACACGGCGGGCTTGGCGCGGACGTCGGTCAGTTCCATCAAGCGGCTGCCGCGACCGCCAGCCAGCACGTAAGCCATGGCTGTTCGCGCCAGAGGCGCACCGATGTCGGGTGGCAGGATCATGGGTGTGCTCCTCCCCGGCCAACGCTGCGCGCCATGGCCATGTTGCCCCCTGCTTACATCCCGGACAAGGGGACGCGCCAGATGTCTCGCGCATACTCCGCGATGGTGCGGTCGGACGAGAACCAGCCGACGCGGGCGGTATTGAGGATGCTGGCCCGCCACCAGCCTGCCTGATCCCGCCACAGCGTGTCCACATCCGCCTGCCGGTCGCAGTAGCTCGCGAAGTCCGCCGCGACCATGAACGTGTCGCGCTCGACCAGCGCCTGGACCATGGCCCGGTAGCGGTCTGGCTCACCCGGCGAGAAGACGCCCGACCGGATCGCCTGCAACGCCTGCTCCAGCGCCGGGCAGGCGGCGACGAGGGCGTGTGCCGCGAGACCCTCCCTGTTGCGCCGGGCCTCCACCTGATCCGCGGTCAGCCCGAAGATGAACATGTTCTCGGCACCCACGTGGTCGCGGATCTCCACGTTGGCGCCGTCCAGCGTGCCGATGGTGAGCGCGCCGTTGAGCGCCAGCTTCATGTTGCCGGTCCCCGACGCCTCCATGCCGGCCGTCGAGATCTGCTCGGAGAGGTCGGCCGCAGGGATGATCAGCTCCGCGAGGCTGACGTTATAGTTGGGCAGGAACACGATCTTGAGCCGGTCGGCGACGGACGGGTCGTTGTTGACGACCTGGGCCACGTCGTGGGCGAGGCGGATGACTTGCTTGGCCATGCGGTAGCCGGGGGCCGCCTTGCCGGCGAGGATCTTGACCCGCGGCACCCAATCGCGCGTCGGCTGCGCCCGGATGGTGTCATACGCGGCGATGGCTTGCAGGATGTTGAGGAGCTGGCGTTTGTATTCGTGGATGCGCTTAACCTGCACGTCGAACAGGGCCTGCGGGTCCACGGTGACGCCGGCCCGCTCGGCGATGACGCGGGCCAGCACCTCCTTGCGGCCCCGGCGCTCGGCGGCGAAGGCGGCTTGGAATCCAGCATCGTCGGCGTGCGCCGCGAGGTCCTGCAGGGCGCCGGTATCAGCAAGCACGCGGCTGCCGAGCGTGTCGGCGAGGAGGCGCGTCAGGCCGGGGTTGGCGCGGTGCAGCCAGCGGCGGAAGGTGACGCCGTTGGTCTTGTTGCTGATCCGCCCGCCCGCGACGGCGTCGAGGTCGCGGAACACCGTCCGCCGCAGCAGGTCGGTGTGCAGCGCCGAGACGCCGTTGATGGCGTGGGAGCCGAGGAACGCGAGGTGGCCCATGCGGACCCGGCGCCCATGCCGCTCGTCAATGAGCGACACCGCGGCCAGCAGCGCGTCGCTGGTCTCACCCCCGCCGCCGCGCACGCCCTCCAGGTGCTGACCGTTCAGCAGGTAGATGATCTGCATGTGGCGCGGCAGCAGCCGCTCCATCAGCGGCACCGGCCAGGTCTCGATCGCCTCCGGCATCAGCGTGTGGTTGGTGTAGGAGAACGTGGCGACGGTGACGCGCCAGGCATCCGCCCACTCCATCCCGTGCACGTCCACCAGGAGCCGCATCATCTCGGCGACGCCGATGGCGGGATGGGTGTCGTTGAGCTGGATCGCCGCCTTGTCCGGTAGGGTGCGCAAGTCGCCGAACTCGGCGACGTGGCGGTGCAGGAGGTCCTGCAGCGAGGCCGACGCGAAGAAGAACTCCTGGCGCAGCCGCAGCTCCTGCCCGGCGTCGCTCTCGTCGCCCGGATACAGCACGCGCGAGATCGCTTCGGTGCGCACGCGGTCGCGCATCGCGCCCACGTGGTCGCCGCGGTTGAAGTCGTCGAGATAGAGCGGTGACGCGGCCCGTGCGGACCACAGCCGCAGCGTGTTGGCGTGGCGTCCCGTCTCTCCCATCTTGGCGCCGATCACCGGGGTGTCGTAGGCGACGGCGGACAAGGACTCGCTGGGGTTCCAGGCATACCTGGGCCGCCCGTCCGCATCGGGGCTCACTGCGACCGAGCCGCCGAAACCGACGGGGTAGGCGACCTCCGAGCGCTCGAACTCCCAAGGGTTGCCGAACGAGAGCCAGTCCTCCGGCAGTTCCTGCTGCACGCCGTCCACGAGCACCTGACGGAACAAGCCGTGCTCGTAGCGGATGCCGTAGCCGAAAGCCGGGATGCCGAGGGTGGCCATGCTCTCCATGAAACAGGCGGCCAGGCGCCCGAGGCCGCCGTTGCCGAGGGCGGCATCCGGCTCCTCCTCGCGCAGCCGCTCCAGGTCCACGCCTACGGCGGCAAGGGCCTCGCGCACCGCCTCGGTCAGCCCGAGATTGCCGATCGCGTCGAACAGGAGACGCCCGATCAGGAACTCAAGCGAGAGATAATAGACGCGCTTCGCGCCGCTCTCCTGGGCGCGCTGGGCCGAGTCGAGCCAGCGATCCACGACGGCGTCGCGGACGGCCAGCGCGGTCGCCACGAACCAGTCGCGCTCGCGCGCCGCCTGCGGCGACCGCCCGACCTGGTAGGTCAGCTTGGCAAGGATGCGCTCCGTGAGCGCAGGTACCCCTGCGGGATCGTCCAAGGCACGGCGGGCGGGAGAAGGCTCTGCGGAAGGGGCGGATACGTCCATGCTTGTCCATCCAAAGTGGAGTTGGGCCAAGTGCAGTCGGGCCAGGTTCAATCGGTCAGCTATCACATCCAGGCGGCCGGGACGCCAGCACGAAGCGGCAAATCTTAGGTGTCGGCTTCGGTTGGGATATTGCTGCGGCTGCGATATCACGAACTCGTGAGGTCATTGTGCCAAAGGGGATGAGCGTGACAGAAATTACATAACAGGAAAAAATCTTCGGAGGAACGCCCTGGATTTCAATGGGGAAGGCGCTGACTCGAGCGATGAGGCCGCTCTGGCTTCCCGCGCCGCATGGCTGCACTACGTCGAGGATCTGACGCAGACCGAGGTCGCGAAGCGGCTCGGGCTGGCGCCGCTGAAGGCGCACCGGCTGATCGCCCGTGCGGCGCGCGAAGGATTGGTCCGCGTCTTCGTGGAAGGCCCGATCGGCGAGTGCATCGAGCTGGAGCGCGGCCTGCGGCAATGCTTCGGGCTAGCGTCCTGCCGGGTCGTGCCGGGCGGCGACGGTCAGGGGCTGCCACTCCGCGCGCTCGGGCGGGCGGCGGCGGGCTTCCTGCGCGGCGTGCTGGACCGCGGCGAGCACCGGGTCATCGGCGTTGGCCATGGCCGGACGCTTGCCGCCATGGTCAGCGAGATGCCGCGCTGCCCGGCGCCGGGCGCGCGCTTCATCTCGCTCCTGGGCAGCCTGCCGCGGGTCATGGCGGCCAACCCCTATGACGTAATTTATCGTCTCGCCGACAAGACCTTGGCCGACGCCGACGTGATGCCGGTGCCGTTCCTCGCGAACACGCCGGAGGACCGCGCCGTGCTGCTGCGCCAGGAGGGCGTGGCCGAGACGCTGGCAGCGGCGGGGAGCGCCACGCTGTTCCTGATCGGCATCGGGGAGGTCGGCGGGCGCGCCTTCCTGCCGTCCAGCAGCGCCATCGTCGCCCGCGAGGTGGCTGGGCTGCGGCAGGCGGGCGCGGTCGGCGAGGCGCTGGGGTTCTACTTCGACCGGGACGGCCGCCCGGTGGAGACGCCGCTGCGCGACAAGGTCATCGGGCTCGCGCCCGAGGCGATCCGCGGGCGCCAGGCCATCGGCGTCGCCGGCGGCAGCGACAAGGTAACGGCCATCCAATCGGTCCTGCGCAGCGGGCTGCTCAGCGGCCTGATCACCGACGAGGCGACCGCGCGGCGTCTCGTCGGCACGTCCACACGCCGCGCCAACTCCCGAGGGAAACCCATGCACGATAAGCTCAAGACGGCCGCGCTCGCGGCGGTTGTGACCCTTGCCAGTACGCTCGCCGTCACCGGGGCGGCCCAGGCGGCGAAGCCGATCAAGATCGGCATGACCTTCCAAGAGCTGAACAACCCGTATTTCGTGACGATGCAGAAGGCGCTCAAGGAAGCCGCCGCCAGCATCGGCGCGCAGGTGGTCGTGACCGATGCGCACCACGACGTCTCGAAGCAGATCAGCGACGTCGAGGACATGCTGCAGCAGGGCATCAACATCCTGCTCGTCAACCCGACGGACACGACCGGCATCACCTCGGCCGTGAACGCCGCCAACAAGGCGGGCGTCGTCGTGATCGCGATTGACGCGAACGCGAACGGGCCGGTGGATTCCTTTGTCGGCTCGAAGAACTACGACGCCGGGCTGATGGCCTGCAATTACCTAGCCAAGTCGATCGGCGACAAGGGCGACGTGGCGATCCTCGACGGCATCCCGGTCGTGCCGATCCTGGAACGCGTGCGCGGCTGCAAGGCGGCGCTCGCCAAGCACCCGGACGTGAAGCTGGTGGACACCCAGAACGGCAAGCAGGAGCGGGCGACGGCGCTCACCGTGACCGAGAACATGATCTCGGCGCACCCTAACCTGAAAGGCGTGTTCAGCGTCAACGACGGCGGCTCGATGGGCGCGCTGTCGGCCATCGACTCCAGCGGCAAGGACATCAAGCTGACCTCGGTGGACGGAGCGCCGGAAGCGATCAACGCGATCGAGAAGCCGGGCTCCAAGTTCATCGAGACCTCCGCCCAGTTCCCGGCCGACATGGTCCGCATCGGGCTCGGCATTGGGCTCGCCAAGCTGTGGGGCGCGAACGTTCCCAGCGTGATCCCGATTGACGTGAAGCAGGTTGACCAGAGCAACGCCAAGGGCTTCCACTGGTAGCCCCAAACGAATCTACGGTGCTTCGCGCGGCGGCGCTGCGCGAAGCTTCCGGGCGGGAGGGAGGAAAAATGGGTCCGATTCTCAAGCTGCAGGGGATCTCGAAGAGCTTCCCTGGGGTACGCGCCTTGTCAGGCATCAACCTGGAGATCTCGCCGGGCGAAATTCAGGCGCTCCTGGGGGAGAACGGCGCCGGCAAGTCCACGCTGATGAAGATCCTATCCGGCGTCTATCAGCCGGACGAGGGGCAGATCGTTCTCGAAGGCACGGAGCGGCACTTCGGGAACTACGACGAGGCGGTCGCCGCCGGGATCGGCATCGTGTATCAGGAATTCAGCCTGATCCCGTATCTCAACGCGGTCGAGAACATCTTTCTGGGGCGCGAGCTGCGCAACCGGCTCGGGCTGCTGAACCGCGCTGAGATGCGCAAGCGGGCTGCCAAGCTGTTCGACCGGCTCGGCGTGAAGATCAATCTCTCGGCCGAGGTGCGGGCGCTGAGCGTCGCGCAGCAGCAGTTCATCGAGATCGCGAAGGCGTTGGCGCTCGACGCGCGGATCCTGATCCTGGACGAGCCGACCGCGACGCTCACCCCGTCCGAGACCGAGCACCTGTTCAACATCATGCGCGAGCTGAAGCGGCAGGGCGTCGCGATGTTCTTCATCTCGCACCACCTCGAAGAGATCTTCGAGATCTGCGACCGCATCACCGTGCTGCGCGACGGCCAGTGGGTCGGCGTCACCGACGTGAAGGACACCGACATAGACCGTCTCGTGGAGATGATGGTCGGCCGGCGCATCGAGTCCAACTTCCCGCCCAAGCCCGCCGAGCGCAACACGGGGCGCATCGTGCTCGACGTCGCGGACCTGCAGATCGAGAAGGGCGGCCCGGTCAACGCCTTCCAGCTGCACGAAGGGGAGATCCTGGGGTTCGCCGGGCTGGTCGGGTCCGGCCGGACCGAGGCCATCCTCGCGGTGCTGGGCGCCACGCCGGTGCATCGCAAGCATGTCCAGGTGAACGGCAAGGACGCCAAGCTCGCCGACCCGGCGGAGTTGCTCGCGCTGGGCCTGGGCATCCTGCCGGAGAGCCGCAAGGTGGAGGGGCTGATCACGCCCTTCCCGATCCGCAGCAACATCTCGATCAACAATCTCGGCAAGTACACGAAGGGCAGCCCCTTCATCAACACCAAGGCCGAGACCGCCGCCACCGCGGACATCATGCGCCGGGTCGGCGTCAAGGCGCCCGGCATGGAGACCGCCGTGGAGACGCTCTCCGGCGGCAACCAGCAGAAGGTCGTGCTGGCGCGCTGGCTCAATCACCACGCGAACATCCTGTTCTTCGACGAGCCGACGCGCGGCATAGACGTCGGCGCGAAGGCGGAGATCTACCTGTTGATGCGTCAGCTCACGGAGCGCGGCTACGCCATCATCATGGTCTCGTCCGAGCTGCCCGAGATCGTCGGCATGTGCGACCGCGTCGCCGTGTTCATGCAGGGCCGCATCGTGCAGACCCTCGAAGCCTCGGCGATCTCGCCCGAGGAAATCATGCGCCACGCAACTGCGGGAGATGTCCATGAGCTCGCCTGATCGCATAACGCCAGGGGGCGCGGTAGCGGCGTCTGCCGGGCGCAACTACACCTCCGGCCTCGCGGCCATCCGGCGGTCAACGCTGTTCTACCCAGCGGTCGGCCTGATCGTCGTCTGCATCGTGATGGCCTTCGCCAGCGACAGCTTCTTCACGGTCAGCAACCTGGAGAACATCGGCCGGCAGGTCTCGATCAACGCGATCATCGCGGTTGGCATGACGTACGTGATCCTGACTGGGGGCATCGACCTCTCGGTCGGCTCCGTCATGGCGCTGGCCGGCACCATCGCGGCCGGGCTGATGATCGGCGGCCTGAACGCCGTCCTCGCCCTCATCGTGGCGCTGCTGATCGGCCTCGCGTTCGGCGCCGGGAACGGCTTCTTCGTCGCCTATGCCGGGATGCCGTCCATCATCGTCACCTTGGCCACCATGGGCATCGCCCGCGGCCTCGCCTTGATCTACACCGGCGGCTATCCGTTGGATGGTTTGCCGGACTGGGTCGGCTTCTTCGGCAACGGCCACATCCTCGGCGTGCAGACGCCGATCATCATCATGCTGATCGTCTATGCGGTCGCTTGGGTGCTGCTCGAATGGGTGCCGTTCGGCCGCTACGTCTATGCGATCGGCGGCAATGAGACGGCGACGCGGCTGTCCGGCGTGCGCGTGGCCCGCGCCAAGCTGATGGTCTATGCGATCAGCGGGTTCACCACGGCGATCGCGGCCATCGTGCTCACCTCGCGCCTGATGAGCGGCCAGCCGAACGCCGGCATCGGCTTCGAGCTGGACGCCATCGCGGCCGTCGTGCTTGGCGGCACGAGCATCGCCGGCGGCCGCGGCTCGGTGATCGGCACCTTGCTCGGCGCGCTGCTGCTCGGCGTGCTGAACAACGGGTTGAACATGGTCGGCGTGAACCCCTACGTCCAGACCGTGATCAAGGGCGTGATCATCTTGGCGGCGATCGCGATCGGCCGCGAGCGGAGCGCGAAGCGTTGAGAGTGCATGACCGTCACGCACCAGGTTCGGAGGAGCGAGGATGAGTGAACGCAGCAATACCCGGATGACCGCGATCGTCTGCCACGGCCCGGAGGACTACCGGGTTGAGCAGGTCGCGCGGCCGACGCCCGGCCCGAACGAGATGGTGATCCGCATCGGCGCCTGCGGGGTCTGCGCGAGCGACTGCAAGTGCTGGCAGGGCGCCAAGATGTTCTGGGGCGGCGACAACCCCTACGTGAAGCCGCCGGTGATCCCCGGTCACGAGTTCTTCGGCTACGTGGACGAGTTGGGCGAGGGCGCGGCCGAGCGTTTCGGGGTAAAGCCCGGTGACACAGTGATCGCCGAGCAGATCGTGCCCTGCGATCGCTGTCGTTTCTGCCAGTCGGGCCAGTATTGGATGTGCGAGGTTCACAACATCTTCGGCTTCCAGCGGGTGGTCGCCGACGGCGGTATGGCCGAGTACATGCGCCTGCCGCCGACCTCGCGTGTCCACAGGATACCGCCCGAGATGCCCTTGGAGGACGCGGCTATCATCGAGCCGCTGGCGTGCGCGATCCACACCGTCCAGCGTGGGGACATCCAGCTCGACGACGTGGTGGTGATCGCCGGCGCCGGCCCCATCGGGCTGATGATGGTGCAGGTCGCCCACCTCAAGACGCCGAAGAAGCTCGTGGTCATCGACATGGTGCGGGAGCGGCTCGACCTCGCGCGCCAGTTCGGCGCCGACGTGGTGATCCATCCCAAGGAGCAGGACGCGCTCGCTGTCGTCCAATCCCTCACGGACGGCTACGGGTGCGACGTGTATATCGAGGCGACGGGCTCGCCCTCGGGCGTCACGCAGGGCCTGGGGCTGATCCGCAAGCTCGGCCGGTTCGTGGAGTTCTCGGTATTCGGGAGCGACACGACGGTGGACTGGTCCATCATCGGCGACCGCAAGGAGCTGGACGTGCGCGGCGCGCATCTGGGGCCGTATTGCTACCCGATCGCGATAGACCTTCTGTCGCGCGGGCTGGTCACGTCCAAGGGCATCGTCACGCACGACTACGCCTTGCAGCAATGGGATGAGGCGATCAAGGTCGCGAACTCGCTCGACTCGATCAAGGTGCTGATGAAGCCGGCGACCTGAGAGGGCGCCGGGCGCTAACGGCGTCTTCACCGTCCCTGCCTTATGCTAGGCTCGGCCCGTGCGGCATGCCGCGACGGCGCGCCGGGCCTGGAACGGGGATGCCAAGGTGAGTGGCGAGCCTGCCGAGTTCGATCTGAACGCCGCCTGGGTCCGCAAGAACTCAGGGCGACTTTCGGGCCTTCATGGAAGGCTTCGCGGCCCGCATGGCGGACGCCCTACCAGGGCGCGTGACGGTCGAGCGCAGAGGCTTCGCGTCGTTCGGGCGCCGCCATGTCGCCAAGGTCTCGGTCGCGTTCGAGACGGAGGTCTATGTGCTCGCGCTGGACCGCGGCGAGTTGCGGGCAGAGCGCGCGACGGCGATGCGGGGCGTGACGCTCCGGTCCGAGCGGATGCCGCTGCCGGACTGGCTCGCGGCGCTGCGGGGTGATGTCGGCCGACTGGCGGATCGCAGCAGCGCTGCCCAGGCAGTGCTGCACGATTTCCTGATGTCCTGACCCTATGGCACGGTCCGGCCCACCCGACCACCGAGGAGACCGGAGAGGCATGAGCGCCACCGCTCTGCCGCCGCACGCGCTGGAGCGCCTACGCGGCCTGCGCAAGGAGGGGCACCCCGGCGGGGTGTTCACCTCGGATTTCTCGGTCAACGAGTTCCTGCTGGTGCGCAAGGCGGGGTTCGAGCCGGTTGGGCTGTGCGTCGGGTCCTGCATCTACCACGTCGGCATCCAGCTCGCGGCTTGGACCAGGAACCAGGAGATGGAGGTGCTGTCGCAGGCGATGTATCACGCCCGCGAGCTGGCCATGGCGCGGATGCGCGAGGAGGCGCAGGCGATGGGCGCGGACGGCGTCGTCGGGGTGCGGCTCACGGTCAAGCGCCTGGCCTGGGACGACAAGGTGCTGGAGTTCGTCGCAATCGGCACCGGGATCGTGCATGCGGGCGGGCATCAGGGCTTCCGTGGACCGGGCGGGCAACCCTTCACCTCGGACCTCTCCGGCCAGGATTTCTGGACGCTGCTGCAGGCTGGCTATCGGCCGCTGGAGATGGTGATGGGGTCGTGCGTCTATCACGTCGCGCATCGCGGCATGATCCAGGCTATGGTGCAGACCGGGCAGAACGTGGAGCTGACCAATTTCAGCCAGGCGCTCTACGATGCGCGCGAGATCGCGATGGAGCGGATGCAGCATGAGGCCGCTGCAGCGGGGGCCGAGGGCGTGGTCGGCGTGGCCTTGCACGAGGGCAGCCATGGCTGGCAGCCGCACGTGGTCGAATTCTTCGCGGTCGGCACCGCCGTGATGCCGGTCGGCACGGAGCGGGACGCCGCCACCATCCCGGACCCGCAGCTCGTGCTGCCGGTCAGCACGTGAGGGGAGGCTCACCATGGGCATGTTTGCCACAGGTATCTTGGGGCGCATCGCCGACCTGTTCCAGGCCAAGACCCATAAGCTGCTGGACACGCTAGAGGACCCCGCGGAGAACCTCGACCTCTCCTACGAGAAAATGCTTGCCGGCTTGCAGCAGACCCGGCGGCACCTGGCCGACGTGGTGACGGAGCGGACCGCGCTTGAACGCCAGATCGTCGGCGCCGGGGCGGAGGCCGGCCGGGCGGAGGAGGACGCGCGGGGCGCATTGCAGGCCGGGCGCGAGGACCTGGCCCGCGCAGCACTCCGCCACAAGCAATCGGCGTTGCAGAAGCGGGACAGCTTGCAGCAGGCGCACGCGACGCTGGTGCCGCAAGTGGATCGGCTGGTCGGCTACCAACGCAAGCTGGAGGAGCGGATCGAGAAGTTCCGCACCGAGAAGGAGGTTATGAAGGGAAGCTACACCGCGGCCAAGGCGCAGGTCCAGGTGACGGAATCGCTGATTGGGATCGGCAGCGGCCTGGGCGGCGTCGGGGACACGATGCGCCGGGCCAAAGGCCGCGTCGAAGCGGTGCAGGACCGCGCCAATGCGATGTCCAACCTGGTGGAGCAAGGCTTGCTCACCGATCCACTCGACAACCGCGGTCAAGTCGAGCAGGAATTGCACGAGTTGCGCGCGACCAGCGCAGTGGACGCCGACATGCGGCGGCTGCGCGCGGAGCTGAGCCTCCCCAGCCCGGACGAAGGCGCCACGCGGGAGCCGCCACAGCAACTGACGGCTCCGCCGGGATCCAGAGAATGATGGAAGGTGGTCGCCTGATCGGAGCAGCAGTCCCGAACGTTCCATCGAGAAGTCTTCGCCAAGGAAAAGACGGACATGATCGGCTTCGCTGTTCTCGGCTGCGGCCGCATCGGCAAGATGCACGCACGCAACATCAAGGCGCATCCGCGGGCCGAGCTGGTGGCCTGCTACGACGTGGTCAGCACGGCGGCCGAAGCCACGGCCCGGGATCTCGGCACCAAGGCGGCAGGCTCGATCGAGGAGGTGCTGGCCGACCCGCGCGTCCAAGCGGTGTTCATCGCGTCCCCGACTGGCACGCACGTTGACCTGATCGCGCGCGGCGCCAAGGCGGGCAAGGCGGTGCTTGTGCGAGAAGCCGGTTGACCTCGACCTCGGTCGCGTGGATGCGTGCTGGCGCGAGATCGCGCCGTTCGACCCGCTAGTCATGATCGGCTTCAACCGCCGCTTCGACCCTTCCTTCAAGGCCGTGCGCGACCGCATCCAAGCCGGCGAGATAGGCCGGGTGGAGCAGGTCGTGATCACCAGCCGTGACCCGGCGCCGCCGCCGGCGCAGTATGTCAGCACCTCGGGCGGGCTGTTCCGCGACATGACGATCCACGACTTCGACATGGCGCGCTATCTCGCCGGCGACATCGTCGAGGTGCAGGCGATGGGCGCCAACCTGATTGACCCGGCGATCGGCGAGCAGGGCGACATAGACGCCGCCATGGTCGTCATGCGCGCGGCCGGCGGCGCGCTGGTGCACATCAACAACAGCCGCCGCTGCGCTTATGGCTACGACCAGCGCATCGAGGCGTTCGGCGAGAAGGGCATGTTGCAGGCCCACAACCGTCACCCGACGACGGTGGAGTCGTGGGGTGCTGGGCGGACGCACGCCCAGGACCCGGTGCTGGACTTCTTCATCGAGCGTTACCAGGACGCCTACAACGCCGAGATTGATCATTTCGTGGACTGCGTGGAGCAGCGCCGCGTGCCGCTTTCCGGCTTCGCCGAGGGGCGCGAGGCGCTGCGCCTCGCCGATGCCGCGCTGGAGAGCCTCGCGACGGGCAGGATCGTGCACGTGGCTCCAGGCGCAGCGTCAGAGGCGGCCTTGGGAACGGCGGCGTGACATGCCGGATACAGGGGTGGACAGCGGTCCGCGGTTCGCGCGGCTTCTCGCCGACCGGCTGTTCTCGCGCGTCGCCGGGGCGGTGCTGGTCGAGGGCAACAAGGTGCGCCTCCTGCGCAACGGCGCCGAGAACTATCCGGCCTGGCTCGCCGCCATCGCGGTCGCGCGCCACACCGTGCATCTTGAGAACTACATCATCCGCGCCGACGCGATCGGCCTGCGCTTTGCCGCAGCACTAGCCGCCAAGGCCCGCGAGGGCGTGGCGGTGCGGGTGCTTTACGACTGGATGGGCTGCCTCTCCACGCCGCGCAGCTTCTGGCGGCGGCTGCGTGAGGCCGGCGTGGAGGTGCGCTGCTTCAACTCGCCCCGGCTCGACAGTCCGTTCGGGTGGCTGAGCCGCAATCACCGCAAGACTTGCAGCGTGGACGGCGAGATAGGATTCGTCGCTGGCCTGTGCATCGGCCAGGCCTGGGTCGGCAACCCGGCCCACGGCATCGCGCCCTGGCGCGACACGGGGGTCGAGCTGCGCGGGCCGGCGGTGGCGGATCTGGAGCGCGCCTTCGGGCAGAGCTGGGCACAGGCCGGGCCGCCGCCCCATGCGCTCTCCCATACGCCCGGCCCGCCACCGTCCATCCCAGCGGTCGCGGGCCAGGTGCCCGTGCGCGTGATCGGCAGCCGTCCCAACACCATGGGCCTCTACCGCTTCGACCAGCTCATCGCAGCCCTGGCCCGTCACCGGCTATGGCTGACCGACGCCTACTTCGTCGGCACGACGGCCTACGTGCGCGCGCTGTGCGACGCGGCGCGCGACGGCGTGGACGTGCGCCTGCTGGTGCCGGGGTCGAGCGACATCCCGCTAGCCCAGGCCCTGTCGCGCGCAGGCTACCGCCCGCTGCTGGAGGCGGGCATCCGCGTCTATGAGTGGAACGGCCCCATGCTGCACGCCAAGACCGCGGTCGCGGACGGGCGCTGGGCGCGGATCGGGTCGAGCAACCTCAACCTGGCGAGCTGGCTCGGCAACTGGGAGCTGGACGTCGCCGTCGAGGATGCAGGCTTCGCGGCGGAGATGGAGGCCATGTATCTCGGCGACCTGGAGAACGCGGCCGAGATCGTGCTCGACCTCGGCCGCGTGCAGCCCGCAGAGCCGCCGGACGCGCGGGCGCCGCGCCGGGGCAGCCCTGGGCGCCTCGCGGCCGGCGCCGTGGGCCTGGGCAGCGCCGTCAGCGCCGCCATCACCAACCACCGCGCGCTGGGGCCGGCGGAGGCGAAGATGATGGCTGCGGGCGGCAGCCTGCTCCTGCTGCTCGCCGCCGCGGCCGTCGTCGTCCCGCGCGCGATCACCCTACCCTTGGCGCTGCTCAGTGCGTGGGTGGCTGCCACGCTGCTGGTGCGGGCGTGGCGGCTGCGAACCGGCCGCGGGCCAGCCGCTCAGCCAAGACCGCCGCAGCCTTAACGCCTCGTTCAGCCTTTGCCTGCCATAATACGCTTGCGTCCCGGCCCTCCGAACCCTATCTGCGTGTGTACCCGACCCATGAAGATCATCAGCTGGAACCTCTTGCGCCTCGTCGGCGCCACGCCCGACGACGTTGCAGGCCTCGTCCGCCGCGAGCGGCCCGATCTCCTGCTCATGCAGGAGGCGACACGGCACATGGACGGGCTGGCGGCCCGCATCGGCGGCCATTACGCGCGCGTGCTCCAGCCTGGGCGCATTCACGGCTTGGCCATGTGGAGTCCCGATCCCTTCTCGGCGCCGCCGCGGGTGCTGCCATTGCCGGCGGGCGCCCTCTACCACCGGATCGTCCAAGTGCTGGATCTCGACGGCTTCGCGGTGGCCAACGTGCACCTCTCGCACGGGCAGGTTCTGAACCGCAGACAGCTCCGCTGCGTGGCCGAAGCGCTGCCGCCACGGGCGGCCGTGCTGGGCGACTACAACCTGCTCGGCCCGGCGCTTCTGCCGGGCTTCCACGACGTGGGTCCGCGCGAGCCGACCCACGTAGCGGCCGACGTGATGCCGGTGCGCCTGGACCGCTGTCTCGTGCGCGGCCTGGCCTGCCTGCGCGCCGAGGCGCTCGCGCGCGAGTCGTCGGATCACAGGCCGATCCTGGTGCGGCTGGTTCCGGGCGAGCAGCGTCAGCGCCTCCGCGCAGCCGCGTAGCGCTGCTGCCGGGTCTCCCGCTCTACCCGAAATACCAGCGACCGTGTACGATGACTGCTGTCATACCCCTTGCGCCATGCTCGTCTTGGAAGGTCAAAGTCCGCTGTCAGCGCTGAGCCAGTTCCATCGCCCGGCGCTCGACAGTCGCGGGTTCCTCGACGGGCGCGAAGGCCCCGGCGGTTCGGCGCGGCCCACCGTCACCCCAGTCGCGTCCGCACTGATAGACCGCCGCCGTGCTGCCCGGACCGCCGCCGGTGTGACCGACGTAGGGCGCACCCGTGCCGCCGACGCCGATCATGAGGCCGAGGCCATAGCCCGCCGTCTGCCACGGTCGTCCCGAGACCGGGCCGCCTACCGGGCACGATGCCAGCATCTCGGACAGCAGCGTTTCGGGTAGCAGGGCGCCTTCGAGAAGCCTATGCAGCAACAAGACGGCGCTGGCGGCCGGCCCGACCAACAGACCATGGTATACCCATCCAGGATGATAGCCGGTCGGGTTCCCCCACGCCGTTGCTGCCATGTCGTCCGGCTCGCGCGCGACCTCGACACCCGTGATGCCGAGCGGGCCGAGCACCAGCCGGTCGAGCGCCGCGCTGAGGTCCTGTCCGGTCGCGTCCTCGATCAAGTCGCGGACGAGTAGGTAGCCGATATTCGAATAGGCCCATCCCTGGCCGGGATCGAAGACCAGCTTGTCGGCTTTGACGCGCTGCCATAGGAGGTCGCGTGCCCAGGGGGCCTCCCCCTTGGCGACCGCCTCGTGGTAGGCCGGGAGTTGGCCGTAGTTGGGAAGCCCCGCCCGGTGTTGGAGCAGTTGGCGCAGGCTGAAGGGCCGCCCGCCCATCGGTGCGTCGAGCCTAAGTTGACCATCGGCGACCAGCGCGAGCGCGGCCGCGGCTAGCACGGTCTTCGTGAAGCTCCACCAGGGCACCGGTGCCGGGTCGGTCCCTTCTGCTACCGCAGTGTCCTCTACTACGGCCGTGATGATGCGCGCCTCAGCCATCGTACCACCCGGTCTGCTTTCAAATCATGACACTATCGGCGCGCCCGAATGGCAGGCCCTCAAACGTTACGGCATCACCCGGCAGGCGGCCTCCGCCCGGCGACGCCGAGCGCGCGCTCAAGCGCCGCGCCGATGGCGAGGATCGTGCCTTCCTCGAACAGCCGTCCCCACAGGCATATGCTGTGCGGGACGGTGACGCGCGGACCGTCCACGGCCTCGCCCCCCGCCTTCTCGCCAAGGTCGAGCTTGCTCCGGGCGAGAGAGAGCTGCGCGCGGGTTGGCGATTCGCGGAAGCCCGAGCGCAGGCACAAGCACGGGTGGCCGGTGAAGTTAGTGATCACCAGCATCGGCCCGACGAGGCTCGGCCCGATGATCGCGTCCACTCCGCGGAACGCCTCGTCCATCACCTGCATCACCCGGCGCCGCAGGCGTTCGAGCTGCACGTGGTCCACGGCCGAGAGGAAGCGCGCCTTGCGGAACGCGTTGGGCCAGGCGCTCAACTCCTGCCACGCCAGCTCGTCGTCGCGACCGCTCAGCGTTAGGTCCTCGAACGAGGCCGCGGCCTCGGCGAACAGGACGCTCATCAGGGCGTCGTAAGGGAGGTCCGGGCGCTCCAGCGTCACGAGGTCGAGCCCGAGGCCCCGCGCCGCGTCCAGCGCGGCGCGGTCGAGCGGGTCGGCGCCCTCGTGCGCGATGTCCTGCTCGTAGTAACCGAGCCGCAGCCCGGCGATGGCGCGCGCCGGGTCGTAGCCGAACGGGGTGGGGACCTGGAACGGGTCGGCCGGGTCCGGCTGGTTGAGGGCGGCGAGGACGAGGGCCGTGTCCTCGGCGGCGCGGCAGATCGGGCCGATCTTGTCGAGTGACCAGCATAGCGGCATCGCCCCGCGCCGCGAGACGCGGCCGAAGGTCGGGCGCAGCCCGGTCGCGCCGCAGCGCGTGGAGGGCGAGACGATGGAGCCGAGCGTCTCCGTGCCGATCGCGAAGCCGACGAGGCCCGCCGCCACCGCGGAGGCGGAGCCGGCGCTCGATCCGCTCGACCCTTCCTCGATGTTCCATGGGTTGCGGGTGACGCCGCCGTGCCAGATGTCGCCGTAGGCGAGCGCGCCCACCGTCGTCTTGCCCAGCATCACCGCGCCTGCCTCGTGCAGCAGGGTCGTGACGAAAGCGTCCTCCGCCGGCACCCGGCCGCGATGGGTCTCGGCGCCCCAGCTCGTCTCGACCCCCGCGGTGTCGAGGATGTCCTTCATACCGTACGGAATGCCGTGCAGCGGGCCAAGCCACTCGCCGCGCCGGAGCATGGCGTCGAGCGCCTCCGCCCGCTGCAGCGCCGTCTCCGCCGTAACGGCGGCGAAGCACTCCAGCCGCGGGGCGAGGCGCTCGATGCGGCCGAGATAGAGGCGGGTGAGAAGAGTCACGGAAAGTTGACCGCCTCTGATCCAGCCCGCAAGCGCCGTGACCGGGGCGAACGCGATGGCGTCGTCGTCCTCGGGGAGTGGCGCGGTGGGCGGCTCCCAGCGGAACGGACCCTGGTCGGGCATGGTGAAGCCTGGCAGGCGCGGGTCGAAGCGCGTTGCCGGGCCGAGATCTCCCGGGAGGCGGACTGCGCGTCGGCGTTGCGCTAACTCGACCTGTGCCGCGATGTTGTCGAGCATGAGCTGGCGCTCGGCCTCGGTGTAGGCGACGCCAGCAAGCGCCTCCGCTCCCATGATCGCCGCCGCCGTGATCCCCGGCGCCTCGCCGTCCGTCATGCCCAACCTCATCGCAAGCCTGCACGCGGGCGACGGTAGGCGAGGGTGCGCAGGCTCACAAGCGCGCGACATGCTTGCAAGTGGCGTCCAAGTGTATTGCAGTGCAGCAACCTTCCCTGGACCGGAGAGACTTGATGCTGACGCTCCCGCGGCGACCTCTCCTGAAATCGTTCGGCGTTTCCCTCGGTGCAGTCGCGCTCGGCCTTGGCCGCGGTGCTCCGGCCGAGGCCGCCACCCCCAAGAACGCGCTCGTACTGGGCCATCTCGCCGAGCTGCAGACGGCGGACCCCGCCCAGGCCATCACCATCAGCGACTTTCGCATTCTCACGAACATGTACGACGGGCTGACCCGTTTCAAAACCGGCTCGCTCGACATCGAGCCGGGCCTCGCGACCTCGTGGACCATGAGTCCGGATGGCAAGACCTACACGTTCAAGCTGCGCGACGGCGTGCTGTTCCACGACGGAACGGCGTTCGATGCGGAGGCGGTCAAGTTCAACTTCGAGCGTGTCCTCGATAAGAATCATCCGTTCCACGACACCGGGCCGTTCCCGTTCGTGTTCACGCTCGGGCCGATCAGCAGCATCGAGACGCCCGACAAGCTGACCGTGGTGTTCCACCTCGACGAGCCTTACGCACCCATGCTGACGATGCTGGCGAACGGCATCGGCGGTCTCGCCGGCATCTCGCCGGCCGCGGTCAAGAAATACGGCAAGGAATTCAGCCGCCACGGCGTCGGCACCGGGCCGTTCATGCTCAAGCTGTGGGAAGCCAACCAGCGGTTCGTGCTGGCGGCGAACCCGCATTACTGGGGTCCGGCGCCGAAGCTCGCCGGGCTGGTCTTTCGCCCGATCACCGAGGAGACCTCGCGCGTCAGCGAGATGCTCTCCGGTGGCACGGACCTTACCATTGAGGTGCCGCCCGACAACGTGCCCCAGTTCAAGGCGGACAAGCGCTTCACCTACTACGAGCAGCAGGGGCCGCACCTCTGGTATCTGCTGCTGAACACCCGGACGAAGCCGTTCGACGACAAGCGCGTCCGGCAGGCGGTGAACTACGCCGTGAACAAGGACGGCATGGTGACCGACCTGCTCAAGAACACCGCCACCGTCGCGGCCAGCGTCACACCGCCCGCCTTCGCCTGGGCCTACGACAAGGATCTCAAGCCCTACCCCTACGACCCGGCGCGCGCGAAGGCGCTGCTGGCCGAGGCGGGCTACAAGGACGGCCTGGATGTCACCTTCTACGTCACCCAGAACGGCTCCGGGATGCTCTCCCCCGTGCTCATGGGCAGCGCGATCCAGGCGGACCTCGCTGCGGTCGGCATCCGCGCCAAGATCGAGAGCTACGAGTGGAACACCTATCTCGGCCGGCTCGGCAGCGGCGGCATGAAGGACGTCCAGGTCGCCGAGCTGTCGTTCATGACGACCGATCCGGACATGCATCCCTCGCTCGGGCTGCGCACGGGGGCTGCGGTGAACTGGGGCGGCTACTCGAACCCGGAGGTGGACCGGCTCATAGACGCCGGGCGGCGGGAGGACGACCAGGAGAAGCGGGCCGATATCTACAAGCAACTCCAGCGCGTCGTGCACGAGGACGCGCCCTGGGTGTTCGTCTGCCACTGGAAGCAGAACGCGGTCGCCACGGCGGACGTGAAGGGCTGGACGCTGATGCCCTCTTTCGGCACGCGCTTCGAGGAGGCTTATAAGGCGTGATGGCGGCTTGCGCTCCTGCCTCACTCCGTCATGGCCGGGCTTGGCCCGGCCATCCACGTCTTTCCCGTGCGCTACGCAAGTCGTGGATTGCCCGGATCAAGTCCGGGCATGACGGTGGGGAGGGTGCGGCGTCAAACCCTGTCAGAACGAGCGGCCGGAGTTGACGACGGGATGGCCGGCTTCGTCCTCAAGCGGCTGCTGCTCCTCGTTCCCGTCCTACTGGGCGTGACGGTGATCGTGTTCGTGGTGATGTGGCTGGTGCCGGGCGACCCGGCGACCTCGCTGCTCGGCACCTTCGCGACCCCGGAGAACGTCGCCAAGGTGCGTGCGGAGCTGGGCCTTAATCAACCGATGCCGGTGCGCTATGCGATCTGGCTCGCCAACGTGCTGCACGGCGATCTCGGCCAATCCTACATCTTGCACCGGCCGGTCGCGGACGAGCTGATGGACCGGCTGCCGCCGACCTTGCTGCTCGCGGGCGCCGCACTCGTGCTGTGCAGCATCGCGGGCATCCTGCTCGGCATCGTCGCCGCGGTCCGCCAGAACGGCTGGGAGGATCGGGTGATCACCGTCGCGGTGCTGCTCGGCGTGTCCACGCCGTCGTTCTGGCTCGGGATGTTGCTCATCCTCTGGTTCGCGGTGGACCTCGCCTGGCTGCCGGCGGGCGGGATGGAGGAGATGTTCGGGCCGGGCGGCGCGGGCGAGATCGCCCGGCATCTCATCCTCCCCGCGCTCGCGCTCGCTGCCGTCCCTGCCGCGGTGCTGGTGCGGCTCACGCGCACGGCGATGTTGGAGGTGATGCGCCAAGACTACGTGCGCACTGCGCGCGCCAAGGGGCTGCGCGAGGGGCGCGTGATCCTGCGCCACGCCTTCCTCAACGCGCTCGTCAACGTCATCCCGATCATCGGCATCGAGGCCGGCTACGTGCTCGGCGGCGCCGTGTATATCGAGAGCGTGTTCCAGTGGCCCGGCATCGGGCAGATGCTCGTCAACGCCATCTCCACCCGCGACATCATCCTCGTCCAGGGAGGCGTGCTGGTCGTGGCAGCGGCCTACGTGCTCATCAACCTGCTCACCGACCTCGCCCAGGGATTGCTCGACCCCAGGATACGCGGCGCATGAGCGCAGCGCTCGCACGCCGGTTCGGACGCAACCAGGTCGCCGTGTTCGGCGCAGCACTCGTCGTCCTGATCGCGCTGGTCTCCCTACTCGCGCCCGTGCTGCCGCTGGCCGACCCTGACCACACGGACATCCTGCACCGCCTCGCAGCCCCCTTCACGCCAGGCCATCCGCTCGGGACGGACGAGCTGGGACGCGACCTGCTCTCGCGGGTGATCTGGGGGACGCGCCTCAGCCTCGCCGTCGGAGTTGCCGCCGCCCTGCTCGCGTCGGTGATCGGTTCCATGATCGGAATGCTCGCCGCCTACTACGGCCGTCTCGCGGATACGCTGCTGATGCGCGGCATCGACATGCTGATGGCGTTCCCTTACCTGCTGCTCGCCTTAGCAATCGTGGCGGCGCTGGGGCCGAGCCTCGGGCACGCGATGGTCGCCATCGTGATCGTGAACGTCCCCTTCTTCGCCCGTGCCGTGCGCGGTGCAACGGTGGGTTTGCGGCAAGCCGACTTCATCGCCGCGGCGCGGCTGACGGGCCAGTCGAACGCGCGCATCATCGCGACGGAGCTGTTTCCCAACGTGCTGCCGGTGATCGCCGTCACCGCGTCCACCTCGGTCGGCTGGATGATCCTGGAGACGGCGGGCCTCAGCTTCCTCGGCCTCGGCGCGCAGCCGCCGCAGGCGGACCTCGGCGGGATGCTCGGCAACGCGCGCGGCCTGATCGACGTGGCGCCCTACGTTGCGGCGGTGCCGGGCGTCGCCATCCTGCTGATCGCGGTGGGCGTGAACCTGGTCGGCGACGGCGTGCGCGACATGCTGGACCCGCGGCTGCGCGCCGGCGGCCTGTCCCGGATCAGCGCCGCCACGGACGCCGCAGCACTCGACTCGCAAGCACAGCCCGCGGACGGGGCGCTGCTCGACGTGCAGGATTTACGGACCCAGTTCCGCGTCGGCGCCGACACCTACGAAGCGGTGGGTGGCGTCAGCTTCGCCGTGCATCCCGGCGAGGCGGTCGGGATCGTAGGGGAGTTCTGGGTCGGGCAAGACGGTGACGGCGCTCTCCATCCTGCGCCTCGTGGCGACGCCGCCCGGCCGCATCGCCGGCGGCCACGTGCTGTTCCAGGGCGAGGACCTGGTTCGCGTGCCTCTCTCCCGCCTGCAGGACGTGCGCGGCGACCGCATCGCCTACGTGTTCCAGGACCCGCTGACGACGCTCAACCCGCTGATCCCGGTCGGCGAGCAGGTCGCGGAGGGCATCAGGCGGCACCAGCCGGTCGGCCGGGCGGAGGCGATGCGCCGGGCGGTCGCGCTGCTCGACTCCGTGCAGATTCCCGACGCCGCCCGGCGTGCCGGCTCCTACCCGCACGAGCTGTCGGGCGGGCAGCGTCAGCGCGTCGGCATCGCGATGGCGCTCGCGAACGCGCCGGACCTGATCGTTGCCGACGAGCCGACCACGGCGCTCGACGTGACCACCCAGGCGCGCGTGCTCAAGCTGATGAACGAGCGGCGGCACGAACTCGGCGCGGCGCTGGTGTTCATCAGCCACGATTTCGGGGTGATCGCCGAGTTGTGCGATCGGGTCCACGTCATGTACGGCGGGCGGATCGTGGAGTCCGGGCCGGTCGCCGAGGTGCTGGCACGGCCGGCGCACCCCTACACGGCCCGGCTCCTCGCCTGCGTGCCGCGCCTCGGCAGCGGCAAGCGGGCGGTCGCCCCGATCCCCGGCCTGCCGCCGGCCACCAACGCGCTGCCTCCGGGCTGCGCCTTCGCGCCGCGCTGCGAGCTCGCGGCCGATGCGTGCCGGGTGGGCGAGATCCCCTTGGTGGCGGTGGATGCAGGCCATGCGGCCCGCTGCATCCGCATTGATCTGGCCCAGGAAACTGCCCAAAGGAGCGCCCAGGAGGCTGCTCGGGAGAGGGTGGATGGTCGAGTCCCCGCCGCTTGAGCTGCGCGACGTTGTCCGCATCTACGGTGGCGGCCGCGCCTTCCTCGGCCGCCACCCGGCGCTGCGTGCGGTGGACGGGGTCTCGCTCCAGGTCGAGCGTGGCCGAACGCTCGGCATCGTGGGCGAGTCCGGCTGCGGCAAGTCAACGCTCGCCCGCATGATGGTGGGCCTGCTGCCGGCCAGCGCGGGCGAGATCCTGGTCGGTGGCGTGCCGATCCGGGGCTACGACCGACGCGCGCTCTACCGCAAGGTCCAGATGGTGTTCCAGGACCCGCTCGGCTCGCTCAACCCGCGCAAGACGGTGCGGCAGATCCTGGAGGCGCCCTTGCGCAGCCTGCTCGGGATGGGCGGCGCGGCCCGGCGCGCGCGCGTCGTCGAATTGATGCGGCTGGTCAGCTTACGCCCCGAGTTCGCGGACCGCTACCCGCACGAGTTCTCCGGCGGCCAGAGCCAGCGCATCGGCATCGCCCGCGCGCTCGCCGCCGAGCCGGAGGCCATCGTGCTGGACGAGCCGGTCTCGGCGCTGGACGTATCCGTGCAGGCGCAGGTGCTCGCGCTGCTCGCCGACCTGCAGGCGCGGCTTGGCGTCGCCTACGTGTTCATCTCGCACGACCTCGCCGTGGTCGAGGCGATCGCGGACACGGTGCTGGTGATGCAGGCGGGACGGGTCGTCGAGGAGGGCGAGGCGAGCGGGATTTTCCGTGCGCCACAGCACAAGGTACACGCGCGCGCTGGTCGCCTCGATCCCAGGTGCGGATCGGGCCGGGGTATGAATGTGGCCGTATTCGACCGAAAGGCGATGTTCAAGAGCTGAATCGGGCACGGTAGTCTTGCGGCGTGGCTGCCAGCAGGCGCAGGAAGCTGCGGCGCATCGTTTCCTCCGAACCAAAGCCGCAACGCTGCGAGATCCGCTTGATCGGCAGGCGTGACTCCGACAGCAGATGCCGCGCCGCTTCCACCCTCAGCCGCTCGACGGCCCGGCCCGGCGTCAGCCCAGTTGCCTCCGCATAGTGCCGGCTGAAACTGCGCTCACTCATCCCGGACTGACTGGCCAGCACCGGAAGCGTAATGTCGTCGGCCAAATGCTCGTTGATCCAGTCATGCAGCGCCCCGAATTTGTCCTCTGCCGCTTGCAGGAACAGGGCCGCGCTGAACTGCGCCTGCCCGCCCGGACGCTTGAGGAAAACGACCAGGTAGCGAGCCACGGCCAGCGCCACGTCGCGCCCGAGATCCTCTTCCACGAGCGCCAGCGCGAGGTCGATGCCGGCGGTCACGCCGGCCGAGGTCCAGACTGGGCCATCGCGCACGAAAATCGGATCGGGCTCGACGCGCACGGCGGGGAAGCGCTGGGCAAGCTCGGCGCAGACCGACCAATGGGTCGCCGCGCGCCGTCCGTCCAGCATGCCTGACGCGGCGAGCAGGAACGCCCCGGTGCAGACGGAGGCAGTACGTCGTGCCGCCTCCGCCCGCGCCCGCACCCAATCGACTCCCCTGGGTCGCGCAGGTGAACGCGGCTGCGCCGGGCGGCAGCCTCGGGGGTGAAGCCGGTGTCCACCATGGCCGTGCGTTCATCGCCGCGAATCGCCCATAGAAAGTAGTCCATGGGCATGTCCGCCGCGTCGTACGGGTCGGCAAGAATGAGGTTGTCGCGCCGCGTGCGGCCGGGCGCGCTCGTCACGTAACGGAGGGCATAGACCTCGTAGGCTGGCATCGGCACGGCTTTCCTTCGTGGTCATCCGCGCGCAGCATACGGGATCGCTGCATCACGGCACCAACAGGGAGAGAGCGCGATGGCGAGCAGGAAGGACCTGGAAGGGTTGTTCGAGGAGGGCCTCGCAGTGCGCCGCGAGGTACTGGGCGCCGACTACGTGGATGGCTCGCTGGCCCGAGCCAACGGCTTCATGCAGGCTTTCCAGGACATCACCACCGAGATGTGCTGGGGCTACGCCTGGACGCGGCCGGGGCTGGACCGGCGCACGCGCTCGTTCCTCAACCTTGCCATGCTGACGGCGCTCAATCGTCCCGCCGAGATCAAGCTCCATGTCCGCGGAGCGATCGCGAACGGGCTGACGCCTGATGAGATCAAGGAGACGCTGCTGCACGCGACCGTGTACTGCGGCATCCCGGCCGGGCTCGAGGCCTTCAAGGCCGCCAACGAGGTGCTGGTGGAAATGGGGGAGATCCCGGCCGGATCCGCGAAGGCCGGCGAGTGAGCGAGGCGACGCGCGAGACGATAGGCTTCGTCGGCGTTGGCGCCATGGGCCGGCCCATGGCCGCGCGTCTGGCCCGGGAGATGTGGGCCGCGGCCGCGTCCCTGCTCGGCCCGGGCTGCGATCACACCGAGTTGGCCCGTCTCTGTGAGCGCCTGGCCGGCAGCGAACTCGGGTAGAGTGCGGCACCGCTCGATGCGGGAACGAGAGCGCGATGCAGCTATCTCGGACTTGCTTGACGGGGCGTGACCGCCGCCCCTAGCGTCGAAGTGATGGACCATACGAACCGCACGCCAGGAGCCTAACCGGAAACGACAGCGTGAACGCTGCTCGGCCGGTAGGGGGAGGAAGTAGGGATGTCCAAGGCGATAGGTGGCCTGCATCGCCGCAGGGTCCTCAAGACGGCAGCTTTGGGGGCCGCAACGGCAGTCACGGGCTTTCCGCATATTGCCGGCGCCCAGGCCAAGGTGATCCGGGTCGGCATGCCGACGATCCTATCCGGCCGCGTCGCCATCCTCGGCACATCGAGCCGGGCGGCGGTGCAGCTCGCGATCAAGCAGTTCAACGACGCCGGCGGCGTCAACGGCCGCACGCTGGAACTGGTTGACCGCGACTCCAAGGGGCGGCCGGACGAGGCCGCGAAAGTCACCCGCGACCTGATCAACAATGACGGCTGCGAGATCATCATCGATGCGGAAGCGTCGTCCGGCGCCTTCGCGGTGCAGGAGGTGATCCGCGACTTGCCGGTGCTCTGCGTCCACACCTGCTCCGAGACCTCGTCGCTGACGGCCGACCCGAAGCTCTTCGTGAAGACGGCATTCCGCAGTGCTCGGCAAGGCATCCACGACGCGGTCGCCGGCGGCAAGTACGCCTCCACGATCGCCAAGGCAAAGGGCCTGAAACGCTGGATGACGTGCTCCCCCGACTACGCCTACGGCCGCGACAACACGGCCCAGTTCATGGAATTCGCCAAGAAATTCGATCCTGACATCGAGGTCGCCGATCAGGTCTGGCCGAAGCTGTTCGCCCCCGATTACACCGAGAACCTCACCAAGATCCTGCAAGTGAAGCCGCAGGCCGTCTATTCGGCGCTCTGGGGCGGCGACCTCGTTACCTTCATCGAGCAGGGCAACCTCTACCGGCTGTTCAGCAACTTCGAGTTCTTCTCCGGCGGCCTCGGCGATCCGCCGGTGCTGACCGCGATCAAGCAGCTTCCTGCCGGCATGAACACCGCCTATCGCTACAACCGCTTCTATCCGGACAAGCCCGGCAACGCTGCCTTCGCCGAATCCTACAACAAGCTCACCAACCAGGAGCCCACGAACTGGGCCTGGCAGAACAGCCTTGCCTGCCAGTTCATCACCGAGGCGCTGAAGCGCACCGACGGCAAGACCGGCGGCGCGGAGCTGGCGGCGGAGATGGCGGGCATGCAGGTGCAGTCCCCCTTCGCGGTCGGCGACACCATCACCATGCGCCAGAGCGACCACACGATCATCGGTTATCCGATCGCCTGGGGACGGACCGTGTCCAAGCTCCCCTACGTCGAGGACTTCTCCGCCCCGCCTTGGAGCGAGGTCCTCGAGCTTGAGGCGCAGTGGAAGGCCAGCAAAGGCTACGCCTGAGCCAGCCCGGCACGGCCGGCACGAGAACGCAAGCACGGGGGACGGCTTTGGACCTGGACGCACTCGCCGGCTGCCTGGCAACCACGTCCTGCGTGGTGACGCAGGCGTCAACCGGCCTGATCGTAGGCATGTTGCTGTTCCTGGTGGCTTCCGGCCTGTCGCTGATCTTCGGCGTACTCGGCGTGATCAACTTCGCGCACGGGGCATTCTACATGCTCGGCGCCTACTTCGCGTTCACGGCCTATGGCCTGACCGGCAGCTTCGCCGCGGCGGTCGCGGCCGGTGCGCTCGGGGTCATGGTGTTCGGCATCGTGTTCGAGCGGCTGATCATGAGCCGGGTCTATGGCCGCGACGTGCTGATGCAGCTCTTGGTCTGCTACGCCGTCATCCTGATCCTGGATGACGTCGTGAGAACCGTCTGGGGCGCCGAATACCTGATGATGGGGATGCCGGACGCCTTCGCGTTGCCGCCGGTCGAGATCGCGGGCGGCTTCATCCCGGGCTACTACCTGTTCATGGTCGGGACAGCGTTCGCGGTCGCCGTCCTGCTATGGGTCGGCATCAACAAGACGCGCCTGGGCAAGGTGGTGCGCGCGGCGGCGATCAACCCGCAGATGGTTGGAGCGCTGGGCATCAACACCACGCTCATCTACGCCGGGGTGTTCGGGGTGGGCAGCCTGCTGGCCGGCATGGCGGGGGCGCTGGCCGCGCCGATCCGGACGCTGACGCCGGGCATGGGTTTGTCGATCCTGATCGAGAGCTTCATCGTGACCGTCATAGGCGGCATGGGGTCCATCGTCGGCGCGTTCATCGCGGCAGTGCTGATCGGCTTCATCCGCTCCTTCGGCTCGATCGGCTTTCCGCTGTTCGTGGATGGGCTGATGTTCGGAATGATGGCGCTGGTGCTGCTCGTGAGGCCCAGCGGCCTGCTCGGCCGGCCGGTGCCGTAGTGTCCCGCCTTACCCCGCTGCATCGTGACCTGCTGGCGGCAGGCGCCGCGCTGGCGGTGCTGCTCCTGTTGCCAGTGCTCATGCCGCAGCCGGCGCTGCGCGACTTCCTGATCTACGTCATCGCCTACGGGCTGCTAGCGATGTCACTGAATTTGCTGGTGGGCTTCACCGGCCTGGTCTCCTTCGGCCACGCCGCCTACTTCGCCTCCGGCGCCTATGTCTTCGGCCTGCTGATGCAGTCCGGCCGGGTTTCCGTGCCGGTCGCGATGCTCGCGGCGGTGGGCGGCACGGCGCTGCTGGCGCTGGTCATCGGCGCGATCTGCGTCCGGCTCAAGGACATCTACTTCGCGTTCATCACCCTCGCCTTCCAGATGTTCATCTACAGCGTCATCCTGACCTGGGTCGGCCTCACGGGCGGGGATCAAGGGCTGCGGGGCGGCATCCCGCGCCCGCCTTTCCTGGGCATCAACCTGAACGACGCGCGGACGCTGTATGAATTCTGCGCCGCTGTGTTCGTCGCCTGCATGTTGGTCATGCGCCAGATCGTGCAGTCGCCCTTCGGCTACACGCTGCGCATGATCCGTGACAACCCGCAACGGGCGAACTTCGTGGGCGTCAACGTGCTGCGGGTGAAGCTGGCGATCTTCGTCATCGCCGGCACCATGGCCAGCGTGGGCGGCATCGTGCTCGCCCTGTTCGTCTCCGGCGCCTATCCGGACTTCGCGTTCTGGAGCACCTCCGGAGAGGCGATCTTCATGCTGATGCTGGGCGGCACCCAGGTCTTCATCGGCCCGCTCGTCGGCACCGTCATCCTGCAGGCGCTGAACCACTACGTGACCATCCTGACCGAGCATCACGGCATGGTGCTGGGGGCTATCATCCTGGTCTTCGTGCTCGGGCTTCGGCGGGGCCTTGCCGATTTCGTCTATGACTGGGCTACGTCCCGCCATGCTTGGCGGCCAGGGTCCGAGGAGCGGGAGGCCAAGCGTGACAAGCTCGCTTGAGGGGCGGATCGCCATCGTCACCGGCGGCGCCAGCGGCATCGGCGAGGCCTGCGCGCGCGACCTTGCGGCCCGCGGCGCCCGCGTGGTGATCGCCGATATCGACGAGGCGCGGGCCAATGCCGTCGCAGGCTCGATCGAGCACGCCATCCACGCCCGGCTGGACGTGACCAGGGCAGAGGATTTGGAGGCGCTGGCCGACTGGGTTGACCGCGAGCTTGGCCCGGCCGCCATCGTGGTGACGTCCGCGGGCGTGCTGCAACGTCCCCTGCCCCCCGAGGACCTGCCGATCGAAGTCTGGGACCATGTCGTCGCCGTGGACCAGCGCGGCGTTTACCTGAGCTGCGTCGCCTTCGGCAAACGGATGGCGCGGCGCGGGACCGGCGCCATCGTCAACATCGCCTCCGTCGCCGGCATCCGCTCGATGCCGCTGCACGCCTATGCGCCAGCCAAGGCCGCGGTGATCGGGATGACGCAGGCGCTGGCCGCCGAGTGGGGCCGCTCCGGCGTGCGGGTCAACGCCATCGCGCCGGGCTTCGTGCTGACCCCGGCGCTCGCTGCCGCCGTCGCTGCCGGGGAGCGCGACCCGGCGGCGCTGGCGGCGAACTCCGCCCTAGGACGGCTGGTCGGCACCGAGGAGATCGCCAAGGCGTGCAGCTTCCTGGCCTCGGACGACGCCTCGGCGATCACCGGGATCACCCTGCCGGTGGACGCGGGCTGGCTGGTCGCCGGGTCCTGGCACACTTATGGCGGCCTCCGGCCCAAACGGACCTAGCGATGAAGGCGGGGATGATGCTGAAGGTGGAGGGCCTGGCCAAGTCGTTCGGCGGCGTCGTCGCCATGCGCAACGTCTCGCTCGACTTCCCCGACGGATCGCTCACCGCGATCATCGGGCCGAACGGCGCGGGCAAGACCACCTTCTTCAACCTGATCTCCGGCCATGTCCGCCCGGATGCCGGGCGGGTGATGTTCGGCGGCAAGGACCTGGCCGGCCTGTCCAGCCTGGAGATCGTGCGCCACGGTGTCGGCCGCGCTTTCCAGGTGGCGTCGCTGTTCCCGAGCCTCACCTTGCGGGAGTGCTTGCTGGCCGCAATCGTCTCGCGCCGGCGGCGCTCCTGGAGCATGGTCGGCCGCTTCCCGCCGGCCGAGACGGAGGACGAGGCTGATGGAATCATGGCCCTGCTGGGGCTCGCCCCGAAAGCGCACGTGCTATCGTCGAATCTCGCGCACGGCGACCAGAAGCTGCTGGACATCGGCCTGGCGCTCGCCACCAAGCCCCAGGTGCTGCTGCTGGACGAGCCGACGGCCGGCATGGGGCCGGAGGAGCGGTGGCAGATGATCGGCAAGGTTCACCGCCTATGGGAGGCGCAGCGGATGACCCTGGTGTTCATCGAGCACGACATGGATATCGTCTTCAAGATCGCGCAGGCGATCCAGGTCCTGAAATACGGCACCGTGCTGGCGTCCGGCACGCCCGACGAGATCCGCCGCAACCAGGAGGTGATCGACGCTTATCTCGGCACCGACCACCAGCTCTCCGCCGTGGTAGGGAAGGCCTAGGCCATGGCGGAACCGGTGCTGGAGGTGAAGGGCATCGACGTGTTCTACGGGGCGAGCCAGATCCTGTTCGGCGTGGACTTGACCGTGGAGCGGGGCCAGACGATGGCGCTGCTGGGCCGCAACGGGGCGGGCAAGAGCACGACGTTCAAGGCCATCGCCGGCATCGCGCCGCCGCGCCGGGGTAAGGTGGTGCTGGCGGGCGCCACGGTGTCGGGCCGCAAGCCGTACCGCATCGCCCAGGCTGGAATGGGCTACGTCCCGGAGGACCGCCAGGTGTTCCCGGAGCACACCGTCAACGACAACCTCCTGATCGGCAGGAAGGCCGGCGTCAGGGGCGAGACCTACTGGACCCTCGGCCGCATCTACGAGGTGTTCCCGATCTTGGCCGGCATGCAGGGCCGCATGGCGGGCAAGCTCTCGGGCGGCGAGCAGCAGCTTCTCACCATCGCCCGGACCTTGATGGGCAATCCCGACATCGTTCTGCTGGACGAGCCGAGCGAGGGCCTGGCGCCGCTGATCGTCCAGGCGATCGGTGCCCTGATCAAGCAATTGCGGGAGATGGGTGTCACCATCCTGCTGGCGGAGCAGAACATGCACTTCTGCCTGGGCATCGCCACCCACGTCACGGTCGTGGACAAGGGGCAGATCGTCTATCGGGCCACGGTCGAGGCGTTGCGCACGGACGACGCGATCAAGCAGCGATACCTCGCGATCTAGGGAAACACTCCGATGCCAGCTCTGCACCCGGACGCCAAGCGATTGCTGGAAATCATCCGCGAGGCCGGCCGCCCACCGTTCGAGAGCCTGACCCCGGCCGAGGCGCGCGAGGCCTACGCCGCAAGCCGCGCCATGCTGCAGCTGCCCCCGGACGATGTCGCCGAGGTGCGCGACCTCGCCGTTCCCGGCCCAGGCGGGACGCTGCCGCTGCGGCTGTATCGTGGCGCCGGGACCCCAGACACCGGCGCGCTGCCTGGTCTCCTGTACCTGCATGGCGGCGGCTGGGTGCTGGGCAACCTCGACAGCCATGACGGCGTCTGCCGCCGGCTGGCGAACCTTGCCGCGTGCCGGGTGATCGCCGTTGATTACCGGCTGGCGCCCGAGCACCCATTCCCCGCGGCGGTCGAGGATGCGAGCGCCGCGCTGGCCTGGGCGGCCGCGAATGCCGCGGCATTGGGCATCGACCCGGCGTGCATCGCGGTGGGCGGCGATAGCGCGGGCGGCAACCTCGCTGCCGTGCTCGCCCTGATGGGGCGGGACGGGTCGGCGCCGGCCTCGAACTTCCAGCTTCTGCTCTACCCGGCGGTGGACTTCACCATGACCTCTGCCTCCTACGCGCAGATGACCGAGGGCTTGCCGCTCACGGCGGCGACGATGCGGTATTTCGCGGACCATTACGTGCCGGATGCCGAGCAGCGGCTGGACTGGCGCGCCTCGCCGCTGCGGGCTGGAAGCCTGGCAGGCACGCCGCCGGCGCTGGTGCTGACCGTCGGGCACGATCCGCTGGCCGATGAGGGCCGGGCCTACGCGGACCGGCTGGCGGCGGAGGGCGTGCGCGTCGCGGCACTGCACCTCGCAGACCAGGTTCACGGCATCCTGACCATGGGCCGGGTGATCGGCTCGGCGGACGCCGTGCTGCGATACGCTGGTGCTGCGCTGTGCGACGCTTGGCGGGCGGCTTGATGAACGGAGTCTCAGGTATGGATGTCACGCGCATGGATTTCACGGGCAAGGTCGCCGTCGTCACCGGCGGGGCGAACGGCATTGGACGCGCCGCGGCGGAGGCCTTCGCGCGGTGCGGCGCTCGGGTCGTCGTGGTGGATAGCGACACAGAGTCCGGCGAGGCCACAACCGCCGGGATCCGGGGCGCGGGCGGCGAGGCCCGCTTCGTCGCGGCCGACGTGACCCGTTCCGCCGACGTGCTGGCCTACGTGCGTGCGAGCCTCGACGCCTACGGCGCGATTGACTGTTTTCTCAACAACGCTGGCATCGAGGGGCGGGTTGCGACGATCGCCGAGTATGACGAGGCAGTGTTCGACGCGGTGATCGCGGTGAACCTCAAGGGCGCGTTCCTCGGCCTGCGCCACGTGCTGCCGGTCATGCTGCGCCAGGGCGGGGCGCGATCGTCAACACCGCCTCCACCGCCGGCCTCGTCGGGTCGCCGGGCCTGTCGGCCTACGTCGCCTCCAAGCACGCAGTCATCGGGCTCACGAAGACCGCGGCGGCGGAGGCCGGGCCTGCGGGCGTACGGGTCAATGCGGTCTGCCCCGGCCCGACTGAGACGCGGATGATGCAGTCGCTTGAGGAGCAGAGCGGCGATGGCGCGCGCGCCCGCTTCCAATCGGCGATGCCGCTCGGTCGTTATGCCACGCCCGAGGATGTCGCGAACCTGGTGCTGTTCCTGTGCTCGGACCTCGCCGCCAGCATCACGGGCGCGCACTACCTGGTTGACGGGGGCCGCAGCGCGAGCCCGGGCGGACGTTATCTGAACCAACAGGGCGGCAGGGAGGCCAGGTAGGCTGGCGATCTGATCCACAAGGCAGCCGCTCACTCCTTGGGATAAACTCAGCTCATGTGGAGGAACTCCAAGAAGACGAGCTTAGTGACTCAATAAGAATCCCTCGTAATCTCGAGCGGCAACTTCATCGCAAATTTGCCGATATCTCGCCATGCCTCCAGCATACGGCATGAAGACACGAGGTTTTCCGGGAATGTTCGCTCCGAGGTACCATGAACTATTGGCCAACGGAAGGAGTGTAGCGTTCGCCGCTTCGTTGACATGCGCGACCCACCGGTCTGCCGCCTCGGCCGTGGCTTCGATGCGTTCGAGGTGACGCTCGCGCATGTATGCGATGCAGTTCTCGACCCATTCGACATGCTGCTCGATGGGCACGGGCATGTTGCAGAGCACGGATGGGCTGCCGGGACCCGTTATGGTGAAGAGATTGGGAAAACCAGCGACCTGGAGGCCAAGATAGGTCCGCGGACCGGCGGCCCAGGCTTCCTTGAGGGATCTGCCGTCCTCCCCACGGATATCCATGCTCAACAGAGGCCCTGTCAGAGCGTCGAAACCGGTGGCGAAGACGATGATGTCCAGCGCGTACTCGGCATCCGAGGTTTTGACGCCATTCGGCGTGATCCGTTCGATCGGTGCCTCCCGAACGTTGACCAGCGAGACATTGGGTCGGTTGAAGGTCTCGAAGTAGTTGGTGTCAATGGGAGGCCGCTTCGCCGCGAAAGGATGGTCGTAGGGCGTCAGCTTCTCCGCGACGGCCGGGTCCTTGACGATCTCGCGGATCTTGGAACGGATGAACTCTGCGGCGGTGTCGTTCGCTTCCTTGTTGATGAGCAGGTCCTTGAACGTGGCCCTGAACCGCAGGCCGCCCTGTTCCCATGCGGCCTCGTACAGAGCTCGGCGCTCGTCGGGCGCGGTGTCCAGGGCCGGCCGTTCGGAGATGTCGAAAGGATGGCCGTTGGTTGATGCGCGTGTCTTGCGCCGGATCTCGTCGTAGTTCGCTTTGACCTGTCCCTGGAACTCCGGAGTCATCGGAGCATTCCGGGCCGGGACACTGAAATTCGGAGTCCGCTGGAAGACCGTGAGATGGGCCGCAGCTTCGGCAATGACTGGGGCAGCTTGGATCCCGGTCGAACCCGTTCCGATGAGGCCGACCCGCTGGCCGGCGAAGTCAACGCCGTCGTGCGGCCAGCGACCGGTGTGATGCCATTTGCCCTCGAAGGTCTCGAGGCCATTGATCTCTGGCGTGTTCGCGGCGGACAGGCAGCCGACCGCGGTGATGAGGAACTTCGCCGCGAAGCGTTCCCCGCTCGCTGTCCCGATATGCCAGCGGTTCGCTTGCCGGTCGAAGCTCGCCTCGGTCACGCGCGTCCCGAACTGGATGTCCCGGCGCAGGTCGAACCTGTCCGCCACGTGGTCGAGATAGCGCATGATCTCCGACTGTGCCGGGTAGCGCTCCGTCCACTCCCATTCCTGCTGCAATTCCTTCGAGAAGGAATAGGAGTAGTAGTAGCTCTCGGAGTCGCAACGCGCCCCTGGGTAGCGGTTCCAGGTACCAGGTCCCGCCAACGCCGTCGCCTGCCTCGAGGACCCGGACCGAAAGCCCAAGCCGGTCGCGCAGGCTGTGAAGCTGGTAGAGCCCGGCGAACCCTGCGCCGACGATGATCGCATCGAACTCACTGATGGCGCCATGACCGTTCCCGGACGTGCTCGTTTTCAGGCTGGACATCTCCTCGCCTCTCCCGCTCGCAGGTCATCCCCAGACCATCCAACGCGGTCCCATAGCAGCGGATTGCTCAGCCTGCGAACCGTGGTTCCGGGATGCCGCGGACGCCGAGGTCGTGGATCGCGAACAGCGATCCTCGAAGCGCTGGGTCCGCGGGGAAGCGAGGCAAGGGCGGCTTAGCCATCGAGGTCACATAGAGGATATCGAGGCGGGGACCGCCGAACATGACGCTGGTCACCTTCTTGACCGGCATGTCGATGATGCGGTCCACGCTGCCGTCCGGGTTGTAGCGGACAAGCTTGCCGACATAGACGAGCGCGCTCCAGACGCCGCCCTCGGCGTCCACGGTCGCGCCGTCGAAGCCTGCCCCCTCGTGCTCCATCGGCGCGAAGCGCCGCTTGCCGCTGATGCCGCCGGTGTCGAGATCGTAGTCGTAGGCGGAGATCTGCCCCGACCAGGTATCCGTGAAGTAGAAGGTTCGCCCGTCAGGACTCCAGCACGGTCCGTTGCTGACGACGATGCCGCCTTCGAGCTTGGTCACCTTGAGGTCGGGATCGAGGCGGTAGAGCGCGCCGTTCGGTCCCGCTTCCATCGTATCCATCGAGCCGGCGACGAAGCGGCCCCGCCTATCTACCTTCCCGTCGTTGATCCGGTTATCCGGCTTGTCCGGCTCCGGGTCGTGGATCGGCGCTACCTCGCCGCTGGCGAAGTCGAGAAAGTGGAAGCCGCGCTGGAGCGAGAGAACGGCCCCGCCGCCCTCGCGCAGGCACATCGAGCCGATCTTCTGCGGCACATCCCAGGCGCGAACTTCCCGCCCATCCGCCGTGCAGCGGAACACCCGGCCGTCGAAGCTGTCGATCCAGTAGAGCCGCTGCTCCTGCACGTCCCAGAGCGGGCCTTCGCCCAGGGTCGTCTTCACGTCCACCAGAACCTCGATGCGCATGTCGCGCCCTCCTGTGATCTCAGAACGCGTAGCCGAGCCGGCCGGCGACGGAGGACATGTTGATGATCGCCCCGCCTCCCGCGTCCTTGATCAGCGGCACCGCCCGGCGCGCGCAGAGGAACTGGCCCGTGAGGTCTATATCTATGCAGCGCCGCCAGTCCGCCGGCTCGATCTGCTTGATCTGCGCCGTGGGACCGGAGATGCCGGCGTTGTTGACCAGCACGTCCAGCCCGCCAAGCCGATCTCGCACCTCCTGAAAGAGTTGGTCCAGCTGCGCCTCGTCCGCGACATCGGCGCAGGTCGTGCCGATGCCGGACGCGCCCGCCATCACCAGGACGCGCTGTGCATCCGCCCGCAACTCCGCCATCGGCGCGCCCTCCTCAGGTGTTCCGCTCGCGGAGCGCCAGCACGGCGCCGAGCACCACGAGACCGAAGATGATGTTGCGCACGGCACTCGGCAGCGTGGTGCCGGCGAGCAGCGTCGAGAGCGCGGTGAGGATCAGCACGCCGCCGAGCATCCCGAGATAGTGGCCGCGGCCGCCGGTGATCAGCGCGCCGCCGACCACCACGGCCGCGATCGAGGGCAATAGGTAGTCATCGCCCATGCCGAGGCTCGCCTGGCCGGAGAAGCCGGAGAGGAGGACCCCGACCAGGGCGGAGCAGAACCCTGAGAGCGCGTATGCCCCGATCAGCGTGCCGCCGACGCCCACGCCAGAGAGCTTCGCCACGAGCGGGCTGTTGCCCACGGCATAGAGACGCAGCCCGAACGGCGTGCGGTTGAGCAGCAGCAGCGCGGCCGCGACGAAGAGCACGAGGAACCAGATCACCGGCGTGACCCCGCCGAGGCGACCGGTCAGGAACCATCGCTCGGCAGGCGAGGCGAAGCCGGCCGGCGTGCCGCCGCTATAGACCAGCGCCGCCCCTTGCAGGAGCCCGTTCATGGCGAGCGTCATCACGATCGGCGGCAGGCCGAGGACGACGATCCCGGCGCCGTTCAGCGCGCCCAGCACCGTGCCGAGCAGCAGCCCGAACGGCACCACCCAGATCGTCGCCGTGTTCGATCCGCTGATCAGCCCTGCCGTGACGATGCCGACCAAGCCGATCATCCAGGGCAGGGAGAGATCCAGGCCGCCCGTCAGGATGGCCGCGCCCTGGCCCAGCGCCAGGATGGCAAGGAACGACGACAGGACCAGCAACGAGTCGTAGTAGGCCCAGCTCGTCAGCGCGTTGCCATAGACGATCTCTGTCGCGGCCAGCACCACCACGAAGCCTGCATAGGCTGGCAGGACATGGCGCACCGTGCCGCCATGGCGTTCCAGCCAAGCAACCTGGCCCGGTCCCGCCCGATGTACGGGTTCCGGCAGCGCGGGCCGGATCGGCGTGCCCGGATGCCTGGCGGCCAACGTTCCGTCCATCCGCGCACGCAGCCTGAGCGATAGCAGCCGGAGGTACTCGGCGACCGGCGAGTGCCGACCGAGCGAGCCGGCAAGCACGGCGAGGATCAGGATCGTGCCCTCGGCCACCGAGCTGTAATACGCCGAGACGTTGAGCACGAGCAGGATGTTCACCACGATCATCAGGATGTAGGCCCCGACGACGGAGCCGACTGCGCCGCCGCGGCCGCCGCCCAGCACCGTCCCGCCCAGCACGACGGCGGTGAAGACTTGCAGCAGCATGGGCCGGCCGACGAGCGGATCGGCGGAGCTGGTCTGCGCCGAGATGAATGCGCCCGCGGCGCCGTAGAACAGCCCCGCCAGCACGTAGCTCCAGAACTTGATGGCGCGCGTCGGCAGGCCGGCCGCGTGCGCCGCATCCTCGTCGCTGCCGACGGCATAGACGCCGACGCCGAAACGGGAGTTCTTCACCAACAGCCAGGCCAGGATCGCCGCCGCCAAGACCGCGAGCGGCGCCGGCACGACGTCCGGAATGGCATCGCCTGTCAGGAAGGCGGAGAAGCCCGGCGGGATCGCGCCGCCGGGCTTGTCCTGGATCAACAGCGTGACGCCCTGCACGATGAACATGGAGGAGAGCGTCACCACGATGGGCTGCAGCCGGACGAAGGCGACGAAGAAGCCGTTGAACGCGCCGACCAATCCGCCGACCGCCAGCGCGGCGAAGCCCATCCCGACCTGCGAGCCGATATCCGTGCCCATCCAGGTGGCGAGCACGACGTTGACGAGCGACACCGTGGCGCCCGTCGAGAGGTCGAACCCGCCAGTCAGGACGACCAGCGTCTGCCCCATGGCGGCGAGCGCCAGGCTGGCGCTGGTGGTGGAGAGGGAGGTCAGCTCGAAGTAGCTGAAGGCGCCCGGCGTGACCGCTGCCACGACCAGGAACAGCAGCACCAGCACCGCAAGCGCGACCAGCAGGCCGCGACTGCGCGCCAGCGCCGGCCCCCAGGCGAACCGGCCGCGGCCGAGCGTCGCAGCACTCACGCCGCAATGTCCGGCATGATGCTCGCCTCACCCAGGGCCGAGCGGATGATGCCCTCCTCGTCGAGCGCGCTGCCCTGCAGCTCGTTGACGATGCGGCCGTCGTACATCACCAGCACGCGGTCGCACAGGTTCACGAGCTCGGTGGTCTCGGTCGAGTAGAGCAGGATGGCTCCGCCCGCGTCGGCGAAGGCCCGCATCAGCACGTAGAGCTGGTGCTTGGTCCCGACATCGACGCCGCGGGTCGGATCGAACATCAGCAGGATGCGGCTGCCGGCGAGCAGCCACTTGCCGATCGCGATCTTCTGCTGGTTGCCGCCGGAGAACGCGCCAGCCGGAGTGTATAGGGCGCGCGGCGCGACCTCGACCTGCCTGAGCACACGAGAAACCGCCCGCGTCTCAGCGTCGCGGTTGATCAGGCCCATCCGGGTGAAGCGCCCGATCACGGGAAGCGCCACGTTGCTGCGCCCATCCAGCTTCAGGAACAGGCCCTCGGTCTTGCGGTCCTCGGGCACGAGGCTGATGCCGATATTGACTCGGATCGCGTCCTGCGGCGTGGCGAGCGTCACTTTGCTGCCATCCACGCGGATCTCGCCGCGCCGCACGCGCGCCATCCCGAAGCAGGCAAGGAAGAGCTGCTGCTGGCCCATGCCCTGCAACGCGCCGATGCCCAGGATCTCACCCGGCGAGAGCGCGAAACTGGCCTCCTTGAGCCGCCCATCTGTGGCGAGGTTGCGCACCTCCAGGACCGGCTGGGCGGGCGGGCGGGAGTGCGGGGCCGGGCGGGGCGGGAAGGTGGCGGCGAGCGATCGGCCGATGATCATCCGCACCACCTCGTCGTCGCCGATCTCGGCGACATCGGCGCTGCCGACGTCCTTGCCGTTGCGCAGCACCGTGAGCCGGTCGCAGAAGCGCCGCACCTCGGGCAGGCGGTGGGAGATGAAGACGATGGTCACGCCCCCGCCCTTGAGCCGTGCGATCAACCCGCCGAGCCAGTCGATGTCGCGGCCGGACAGGGTTGAGGTCGGCTCGTCGAGCAGCAGGATGCGCGGCTTGCGGAAGATCGCGCGTGCGATCTCGATCTTCTGCCGCGCCGACAACTCGAGATCGCGTATCTCCGCGCGCGGGGAGATGTCGCCGAGACCGAGTGCTGCGAGGTGCTCGGCGACCAGCCGCTCGCCCCGCTGGCGCCGGAGCTGTCCGAGTAATCCCGTCGGCGCGTGCGGCAGGAGCATGTTCTCGGCCACTGTCAGGTCGCGGACCAGCGTCATCTCCTGGAACGCCGTCTGCACTCCGTGGCGGTGCGCGTCGCGCGGGCGCAGCAACTGCACGCGCTCGCCGAACAGCTCCACGGCGCCCTCATTCGGCTGCACGAGCCCGGAGAGCAGCTTGACGACGGTGGACTTGCCGGCGCCGTTCTCGCCTAGCAGGGCGTGGACCTCGCCGGTGCAGACCGCGAAGGAAACGCCCGCGAGCGCTACGGTGGCACCGTAGGTCTTCACGACCCCTGCGACGCGAAGCGGGTGATCAGCAGCGGCCATGACCTGTGTTCCCTACGGCGGAGGGAAGCTCCCCCCGCCGGTTCAACGGGCGCCGGTTCAACGGGCCGGGTTCAATGCTCCGGCTTGCCGGACAGCGCCGCTTGGAGTCCCACCTCTGGCGTCTCCGGTGAGTAGATCGAGGCGAACCAGCCGGGGTTGGGCACGACCGCGGGCTGGAACACGTTGCAGCCCTCCGACATCTCCTGCCAAGTGCCCTGCTCACAGAGCTTCACCGTCTCGTTCGTCACCAGCGGCAGCGGCAGTTTCGTGAGCTTCGGAATGTCCTTGCCCTCCAGCTTCTGCACGGCGAGCTTGAGCGCGAGCGCGCCGGAATACGGCGGCGAGGCATAGGAGATGCGAGGAGCATTCATCGGGGCGTAGGCGCCGTTGGCACCGTCCACCTTCGTGTCCGCCGGGAGCGCCTCGATGCGGCCGCCGTTGGAGCCTTCGCCGGCGCAGGGCTTGAGCTGGCCGGGCTTGCGGCCGGCCTCGAGCTGCATCGAGTTGGCGGTGAAGCAGCCGACCTGCATCCACAGGCCGTCAACGTCGTCCCAGTTGTGCGTGGCAAGGATCTTCGACAATTCGGTGCGCGCGACGGCCTGGCTCCACATGCCCGGCGTCTCGGCGACGATCTTGAGGCCGGGATGCTTGGCGAAGACCTCCTTCGCGGCCTTGGTGCGCAGCGTGTCCACCGAGGTTCCCGGCACGCCGGTGATAACGACGATGTTGCCCTTGCCGTGCAGCTTGTCCACGAGCCACTCCGCCGTGGCCCGGCCGGCCTCCTCCTGGTCAATGGAAACGTTGTAGGCGCAAGGCTCGGTGATCTGCGCGTCGTAGGCGATGATCATGACGCCCTTGCGGCAGGCAGCCCGGACCACCTGGTTCAGCGCGGTGGGCGAGATCGGATAGACGACGATCGCCTCGGCCCCGGCCTGCACCATGGAGTTGATCTGCTGGATCTGCCGCTGGGCGTCCGGGCCGGCGACCTGAACTTCCAGGGCAACCTTGTCCTTCATGTCGGCGGAGGCAGCCATGGCCTTGACCATGTTGGCGGCCTCGGCCTGCCAGTCATTGCCGATATAGCTCATGGACAAGAAGATCTTGTGCTTGTCGGCCGCGTCCGCCCGGCCCGGCACGGCCGCCAACCCGGCAAGGCAGCCAGCGGCGACCAGCAGCGACAGCCTGCTCTTCTGGGTCATTCCTCCCTCCCGTTCTCGGCGCCTTGGGGCGCGCTCATCGCGGACGCTAGCGTCTATCGAATGATTTTTGATCACAAATCACATCTATTGACAACCGGAAAGGCCCGCAGAGAGTCGCTTCCTGGAGGTGAGTCGCATGCCGCTTGCCAGAGGCGAGAAGGTGCTGCCGTTTCGCCCCGTGCCGCGCGAGACGGTGCAGGCCCGGGTCTATCATCAGCTCGTCGCGATGATCCTCGACGGCGAGATCGTGCCCGGCCAAACCGTGACCATCACCGCGCTGGCCGAGGCGTTTGGGGTCAGCGCCATGCCCGTGCGCGAGGCACTGCACCGGCTCACGGCGGCGGGGGCGCTGACCATCCTCGCCGGCCGCTCGGTCGGGATCCCGCCGCTCTCGGTCGAACGCCTGCTCGACCTTAAGCGGGTCCGGATCGAGGTCGAAGGCCTGGCGGCCGAATGGGCGGCCCGCAATGCGACGCCGCCGTTGCTGGCCCGGCTGGACGAGCTGATCGCGCAGATGTCGCGCTTCGCGACCGACGACGGCGCGACATCGTTCGTGCCAGCCAATCGCGAGTTCCACTTCGCGATCTATGCCGCGTCAGGCTCCGAGACGGTGCTCTCGATCATCGAGACCCTGTGGCTGCAGATCGGCCCCTATCTCAGCCTGCTCCGGGGTTCCGGCAACTGGCGGGTTGCCAACCGCCAGCACCAGGTGCTGCGGAACGCGCTCGAGCACGCCGACGGTGCCTCGGCACGCGCTGCCATTCGCGCCGACATCGAGGAGGCTGCGGGGATACTCGTCAAGCTCTTGACCGCATAAGGCGGTGCCGCCGCAGGGTCGCCAGCCCCACAGAGAGGTTCAGACGGAACGGGCCTGCTTGAACTCGATCTCGATGAAGGCGAACTCACCGTCGTTGTCGTTGATGACATCGTGCTCGACCCCGGCGTCGCGGTAGTAGCTCTGGCCGGCAATCAGCTCGGCGTGCCGCGACGTGCCGCCCGGCTCGGCGAGCAGAAGCCGGCCGGTACTCATCGGCACGACGACGTAATCATGCCCGTGCCGGTGCCACCCGGTCGCGGCACCTGGGGCGAAGCGCCATTCGGTGACGCGCACGCGGTCATTGTCGATCTGCACGACCGGAGTAGCCAGCGATCTTGCCGTCACTGATGGGTCTCCTCTGAAGAATGCCTGGGGAATGGATCAGCTGGTTGATGGTTGATGCGACGGCAGGGAGATCGGGCCTGATTCAACGACCGCCCTTCGTCTGCTTCTCCCGCTTGATCGCTTCCCCTATGAGCCGCCGCGCTTCCTCCGCATCGCCCCAGCCGGCGACCTTGACCCACTTTCCTGGCTCCAGGTCCTTGTAGTGCTCGAAGAAGTGCTGGATCTGCTCGACGGTGATCTCCGGCAGGTCGGTGTAGTTCATCACGTGGACGTAGCGCTGCGTCAGCTTGGGCGACGGCACCGCGATGATCTTCTCATCGCCGCCGGCGTTGTCCTCCATCTTCAGGACGCCAATCGGCCTGACATTGATGACAGCGCCCGGCACGATGGGCCGCGTGTTCGCGACAAGCACGTCTATCGGATCGCCGTCATCCGAAAGCGTGTGAGGCACGAACCCATAGTTACCGGGATAGCGCATCGCCGTATGCAGGAAACGGTCAACGACCAGCGTACCGGCCTCTTTGTCCATCTCATACTTGATCGGTTCGCCCCCTATACCGACCTCGATGATGACGTTGACGTCGTCCGGAGGGTTGGTGCCGATGGCAATGGCGTCGATGCGCATGATGTGTCTCCGAGAGGGGCAGGATCAGCGCAGGTAGTGCAGGCGCCGGCGCTCCGCGAGCTTGGAAGCGGCACATAACACGCGAGTGAGGCAACCGCACGCCTGCCAGAGCCGTCATCCTCGCGTCAGCCTGCGGATCAGCGTCCCGTAAGCCGTGATGTGGTCGGTGAGGCGCAGCTTCGTCTCGGCGTAGCGTCGGGCGCCTTGGCGCAGGTGGGCAGCGAGCGTCTCATCCTTCAGCACCTCCAGCACGCGTTCGGCGAGCCGGGCAGGGTCGAGGAGCGGGGCGAGCAGGCCGTTCACGCCGTCCTGCACGAACTCGCGGACCGGCGCGGTGTCGCTGCCGACGAGCGCGCAGCCGCAGGCCAGGGCCTCACGCAGCGACCATGAGGCGACGAAGGGGTAGGTCAGATAGACGTGCGCATCCGAGCATTGCAGCAGGCGCAAGTAGTCCTCGTAGCTTACCCGGCCCGCGAAGTGGATGCGACCGGGCGGCAAGCGGTCGCCCACCTCGCGCAGCAGCCACTCGCGCCAGGTGCCCTCGGCGAGCCGGGCGCCGTAGCTCACCCCATCACCGCCGACGAGCACGGCCTGGATGTCCCCGCGCTCGCCCAAGATGCGCGGGAGTGCGCGCATGAGGCTGTGGAAGCCGCGATAGGGCTCAAGATCGCGGGCGACGTAGGTGACGAGCTTCTCGCCCGGCGCGACATACACGTCGCCGAGCCGGAATGGGCGACTCCGAGCAGACGGATCGGGGCGGCAGCGATCGAGATCCACCCCCTCCGGCAGCACCGTGATGCGCTTCTGCGCCCAGGCGGGGTAGGTTTCGAGCTGGAAGCGCGTCGGCGTCTGGCCGTGACCCGGATTGTTGAGAGCGAGAAGGTTAACGGCATTCTTGGCGCGGATGGTGGGGAGCATCGCGGCCGGTGTCGGGAACTCGGGGTCGCAGTCCACATCCAAGTCTTGCAGCCGATAGTAGAATTCGTAGTAGCCGAGCACGGGGACGCCGGGCCAGACATCGCCGAGGTCGAGCAGCTCGCCCCAGCCATGGTGGCCGATGATGATGTCGGGGACGAAGCCTAGGTCGCGTAGGGTGCGCCCGGCACGCGCGACCAGGCCCGCACGCCGCATCGCCTGCTCGAACTCACGTGCGGCGCCCTCGATGCCGGGCGGTGAGTTCGGCGGGCGCGGGATAGACCATCTTGCGCACGCCCGCGATCGCATTCTCGTTCATCTCCGAGAGAAACACGATCTCATGCCGCTCCTGGGCCGCGAGATGGCGGACAAGGTGCAGGTATTGCCCTGGGAAGTTCTGGTGGACGAAAAGGTAGCGCAACCGGCGTCCGCGGGCGGCTAGCGGCGCTTCGGTCTCGCCGGTGGCTTCGCTGCGGGAGCGGGCGGCGGCTTCGCCTTGCTCGCCCTCACGGGCTTGGCAACCGTTTCGGCGCCCTTGCACAGCTGCGCCCCGTGCGGGCGCAGCTCAACGCGGAACGCCTCCAGCGGCGAGAAGCTGTCTGCCTGGCATGGCTCCCCACCCTCGACGGGACCGCTCGTAGAGCCGTCCACGAACGTCGCCGCAAGCGCAAAGCTGTGCGTCTCCGCCGCCTTCCCGCGCAATCGCGCCCGCAGGCCGAGGAGGGGCAGCGCCATGCCGCGGCTGCCGCAGAACTGTCCGCCCTCCGCCCAGGGCGAGAGCCAGTCGCGCCCGAGCACGGCTTGATATTCGATGTCCCCAGGATCGAGGCCGGAAGCCGGCGCGATGGTGAAGCCCTCGACCCATCGCTTGCTGCCGCGCTCGCCGATCCACTCGCCCAGCTTGCCGCTGACGTCGCCACGCCCATAAACGTGGGCGACGATCTCGGCCGGGCCGCTGTTGACGGGCTGCGCCACCTGGCTGGGTGCAGCCATGGTGGAACGGCTCGCCGCGGCCGGTTCGCGCTGTGCCGCCTGGAGATCGTCGGTGAGCCGCATGACTTGCAACCTCGGTGGTTCCTTCGCACCATCGGGCGCCTGATAGACCGTGACCAGGACCTGCGCCGGGCCGCCTTCGACACGGACGAGTGCGGCGCCTTCCGCACCGCCGATCCAGCCGTCATCGTGGAATGTGCTGATCCGCATCCGGCCGGACTGCGCGGGCGTGGGTGGGAGCGAGAGACGCACGCCGGGGAGGCCGGTGTGTGGGTCCGGCGCCTGGCCACCTGGTATGTGGAAGATGCAGAAAACACCAACGTCGAGCAGCATCAGATGGGCGGAGGCCTTCAGCTCGGTGATCAGCTTCAGCTGCAGCGGCGCGCCTTGGTCGGGCATCATAGGTTCCTGATCGTAGATTCGTTTGGTGGAGAGTGCAGCGGTGTCGCGTTCAGTGCAAGGCACGTGCCTGGTTCCTCGAAGCCGAGCAGCGCGGCATTGATCCTGCTGGCGGGCAGGCCAAGCGGCAGCAGCCAGCCGCGACCCGTACGGCGGATGCGCTCGGCCGGGGCACCCAGGTCGAAGGCCGCGACGGAAAGGCCCGCCTCCCATGCCCGCGTGAGCGCAAAGCACCAAGTCTCGGGCCAGATGGAGGGCAGGAAAGCGAGGTCCGCGTCTTGGTCACGGATGAGCGTGACCGCCTCGCTCTCCTCGTAGCGGCCCGTCACGAAGACGGGGCCGGCGGCGAGCAGCCGTGCATCGTCCTCCGTGTGCCCGACGACGATGAATTCCAGCGGCAGGTCGCGCGCCCGCGCGTCGCGTACGCACGCGAGCAGCACGTCGTAGCCCTTCTCCGGCCCGACCGCGCCCACGACAGCGATTCGCCGTGACGCTCGAAGCGGGCACCTGCGCGCCCACGGGCAGGATATCGCGCCAGGTCGCGCTCCCAAGGTGCGACGATAGGCTGAACGGCCGGGAAGTGCCGCCGGATGCGCGCGGCAGCGTCCGCAGAAGGCGCGATCACCTGGCGCGCATCGCCCAGCGCACGGGCGGAGCGCGCGACCAAGTCCCGGACCGCTATCGGCTCCTCCACGTGGCTGCCCAGGTCCGCCAGGCAGGCTTCGCAGCCGGAAACCTCCGGTTCGCCACAGTAACGCCGGCCGTAGCTCATCAGCGAGATGCGCGGGCAGAACCAGGCATAATCGTGGACGTAGGCATCCCACGGCACGCCGAGCGCGGCTGCCAGGTCCAGCACGGCTGGATCATGGCCGAGTTGATGGTGCAGCTCGACGTGCGCCGGGCGATCGGCGCGAAGCAGGGCGGCGAGCCGGGGAAGTTCCTGAGGCAGGCGGTAGAGCAGGTTCGGATAGTGTCCCTCGCCGTCCTCCACGAGGCACTGCTCTCCGTTCGGGCGCAGGACGATGGCACGCCGCCCCTCGGCGCGCAGCGCCGCGCAGCGCTGGGCCACGACGCGATCCACCCCGCCGCCGCCCTCGTGCGTGATCAGGATCGCGCTCGCGCCGCGCCGCCCGGCGCGCCAGCGCAGCGCGTCCATGCGGCGCCGGGCGCAGGCGAGCGGGTCGGCCTCGGCGTGGGCGGCAATGAGTGCGTCGTAGCCGGGGTGCAAGCGGTTAAGCACGGCGAGGTTGCGCCGCATCAGGTGCTCGCGCGCCGCGCCGAAGCTCTGGCCGCCGACATGGGCCACGAACACGCCCGCGGCGACGAGATGCCGCCAGCCGAGGGCGCGGGCGCGCAGGCACCAATCGTTCTCCTCGCCGTAGCCCTGGGCGAAGGGAAGCTCGCGGAACAGACCTACTTGATCGAGGCAGTCGCGCCGCAGATAGAGGCAGAAGCCGACGCCGGTGGGCACCTCTGCGGTAAGGGCACCGTTCGCGCGCCGGGCGAGACGGTCCAGCGTATGGGTCCCGGCAAGATCGGGCGCGGGTGAACCAGGATCCGGATAGCTCGCGAGCGTCGCGTCGTTGGAGAGGGGCGTGACGCTGCCCGCCTCCTGGACTGAGTAGGCGGCGTCCCGCAGCCGCTCCAGCCAGCCCAGCGGCACGAGGGTATCACTGTTGAGCAGCACGGCATCCCGCCGCCCCGCGGCGCGAAGCCCGGCATTGGCGGCAGCAGGGAAGCCTCGGTTCTCGGCGTGTCGGACCAGGCGGATGCGGCCTTCGGCGGCGAGGGCGCGCATGGCCGCGGCTAGCTCCGGCTCGGGCGAGGCATCGTCCACGACATGAACGCGCGTGCCAGGGGGCACTGTGGCTAGCACGGAGTCGAGGCAAGCCACGGTCTGCGCGAAGCCGCGATAGATAGGCACGACCACATCCACCCAAAGTGGGCGGCGTCGGTACGAGGCGGGAAGAGGGCTGGGCACTCCGACCGGGATCGCGGCCTCTGCTGGCGCCGGCACATCATGCCCAGCCGCAGCACGGACCAGGGCGACCGCGGTGCGACGCTCAGCACCGGGATCGAGCGGGCTGCCCAGGAGGTCGCGCCCGGCAGCGTCGAGGACACGGATGGGTCGGTCGCCTGGCATCAGTGGCACGGCAAATCGCCGCGGCTTCGGCAGGAGGCGGTCGGGCAGCGAACCGGAGGCAGGCTCTAGTCGCGATGATCGTCCAGGCTTCCTCAGCGGTGACGATGCGCAACTCCGGGTCGCGTGCCGGGTCCGCCGGGTGCCAGGCCCAGCCCTCGATACCGCCCTCAGCGGTCGCGGAGACAACGCCCTCAGTGCGCGCGATCAGGTCAGGCCGGAGAGGGCTGCCGAGGAACGCGCGCCCGTCGCGGCTGACGACAAGGCTCCGGGCACGCCGCCAGTCAGGAGGCAAGGGCGCTCCTGCCGCAAGCACCTGATTATCAAGCGTGATATCACCGAACTGGCCAGCGAAATGGATCTGGCCGGCCGCGTCCAGGCCGCACCACCCAGGAAGCCCAGCCTCAGTGACCACGGCTGAGGCGAGGCGGCGGAGCGAGTCCGTGGGTGCATTGCGGGCAAGCGCCGCGGCGAGGACTGTCTCGGCCCGGCGTAGCTCGCCCATGGCGCGGGCCGCGGCCGCCAGGCCGGCCCAAGCGTCGCCTCCGTCCTGCTCCTCGGCGAGAGTGGCGAAGAGCGCGCTGGCCTCAGCGGGACCGCCAGCACGCAAGAGGATGGTGGCAAGCGTGAACGCCACCATGGGATCGCGCGGTGCAAGGCGACGCGCACGACGCAGCCAGCGCAGCGCCTCGGCAACGTCGCCTCGTGCCGCGTGCTCCTGGCCCGAACGCCAGGCGGCCTCTGCCAATCCAGCGGCGGTCTCGGCGGCGGTGATCGGGGTGGGTGTGGCGCGGCGGGGCGCTCCGCCACGCCCGTCTGCCAGCATCAGGGTGCGGCGACCCGCTCGGTGGCGAGGTCGGAGGAAAGCTGCGCCAGGTCCACCGCCGCCTCCTTAACACCGCGCGCTCGGGCCTGCTCCAGCCAGTGCCGGGCCTGCACTGGGTCGTGCTCGCCGGCGAGGGTGCGGGCGAGATAGCGTCCGAGCATGAGTTGCGCATAGGGATGGCCGCGCTCGGCGGCCTGGCGGAACCAGCCCTGGGCAGCGGCACGATCCATCTCGACCTCATGCCCGCCGCCCAGCATGGCGCCCGTGGCGAAAGCGGCACCGACATGCCCGGTCTCGGCAGCCGCCCGGAACAGGGCAAGGGCCGCGGCGTGGTCGCGAGGACCGCCACGGCCGTTCACCATCATCTCGGCGAGCGAAACCTGCGCGTCCATCAGTCCGGACTCAGCGGCGCGCTTGATCCAGGCACGGCCCTCGACCGGGTCGGCGTCCACGCCGCGACCCTCGGACAGCATCCGGCCATACCAGTATTGCGCGTTGACGACGCGCTCCGCCGCCCGGCGCAGCCACAGCGCCGCCTGCCGCTCATCGCGCTCGACACCGACACCTTCGGCGAGGCACACGCCGAAGTTGAACGCGGCCACTAGATCACCCGACTTGGCGGCGGCTTCGAACCACGCGCGGGTGCGCATCCGATCCTCGGGCTCGCCAGCGCCGCCCAGCACCAAGTTCGCCAGGTCCGCTTGTGCGAGCTGATCGCCTTGCTCGGCCGCACGGCGGAACCACCGGGCAGCCTCGTCCGGGTCGCGCGCGATGCCCGCGCCGGTGAGATAGAGCATGGCGAGCGCGCGCGCGGCGGCCTTGTGGCCACCCTCGGCGGCGCGCGAGAACCAGATGGCGGCCTCGGCGTAGTTCGGCGGCAGCTCGCCGCCTTTGGCGTAGAGGTCGCCGACGAGGGCCGCGGCCTCGACATCCCCGGCTAGCGCCGCACGGCGCAGCCAGGACTCTCCGGCGACCAAATCGCGCGCGACGCCGCGTCCTTCGAGCAGGGCGAGGCCCCACCGCGCTTGCCCCTGACGGACGCCACGCTCCCCCGCTTGGCGGTAGAGCTGTGCCGCAGCCGCTGGATCGCGCTGCATGCCGATGCCCTGGTCGAGCATCACGCCGAGCAGGTAGAGGGCAAGAGGCAGGTTCGCCTGCGCCGCCTTGGCGATCCAGCGCCCAGCCTCAGTCTTGCCCGCTTCCTCGCTCGCCTTGCGCAGCAGGACGAGCCCGTGGCCGAGCGCCCCCTGCGGCGAGCCGCCCATGGCGCTCTCCTCATAGAGCGCATCCGACCGGGCCTGGTCGCGCATCGCCTCCGGGCCGCTGGCGTGGATATAGGCGAGCAACGCTTTTGCATCGTCGCCGCCAGCCTCGGCAGCGCGCCGCGCCCAATGGGCGGCCGTCTCGAAATCGGGTGTGCCCTCCGCGCCTACCACGCCCTGCGCGGGGGCGAACAGCTGGCTACCCGATGACGGGGCGACTCCCGTCAGATGCAGGGCCGCAAGCAAGGATTGCGCCTCGACCAGCCCGGCGCTCGCGGCGCGCTCGAACCATCGCGCCGCGTCGGTTCGGCTGAGCGGGACACCTTGGCCGTCCAAGTAGGCGCGCCCGACCCGGAGCTGCGCTTGCGGCACCCCGCGCTCGGCCAGCGGCGAGAGCAGCGCGAACGCCTCAGCCACCTGCCCCGCCTCCGCCAACCGCGAGGCCCGGCGCAGCTTTGCCGCGGGCGAGACAACGGCCTGGACACGCTCCAGCAATGCACCCCGATTCGCGCTCACCAACTGGCGCTCACCGCCGGCGCTCTCACGATGGGACCCTCACGGCTCGCGCATTCCGTCCATCGCGACCGGGAGGAAACGGCCGAGCAGGTAGAGCATCACGGTGCGCTTGCCGACTTTGATGTCCGCCGTCACCGGCATTCCAGGGACGACGTGGAAGCCGCTTGGCGTATTATGCAGCTTGATCGCTTCCAGCGCGATGCGGCTGCGATAGAACGCCGGCACGGCGTCGTTGCCCTGGGGTGTGGCACCGCGGGTGCGCGGCTCATTCGGGTTCGAGGTGAAGCTATCGGCGCTGACGAAGCGCACCGTGCCCTCGGCGTAGCCGTAAGAGGTGAACGGGAAGGTGTCGAACTTCACCGTGACCTTGTCGCCGTCGTGGACGAAGCCTGCGTCGTTGCCGGGCACGTTGGCCTCGACTTCCAGCGGCGCGTTCATGGGCACGAGACTGAGGAACTGGTCGCCTGATTGCAGCACCGAGCCGACCGAGACATGCGCGATGTTGAGCACCACCGCGTCCTGCTCGGCGCGAAGCTCAAGGAGTTGGTGACGGAGCTTCGCCTTCTGCAGCTGCTCCTGTGCGTCGCTGAGCTTGCGCCCCTCCTCGGACAGGTCCTGGCCTACCTGCGACCGCCACTGCTGGTCATACCCGTCCCGCTCAGCAACAAGGGCCTGCAGGTCGCGCACGGCGCCCTGCACCTGAGCCTTGGCGCCGCCGAGGCCGCGCTGGACCTCAAGGCGGGTATCGGTGGCCGCAAGGCGGTTGATCTGGCTGCCGACCTGGAGCTTCTCCAGCTCGATCCGCTTCGCCTCCAGCTCGGCAGCGACCTTGAGCCGTTCGTCGTAGCCCTGGACGTCAGCCATGCCGCGCTGAATCTGCGCGCGCGCCCCATCAATGCGCTGCTTGTAGTTCTCCATCTTGGCCGTCCGCTCGGCCTGGCGCTGCATGAAGATCGCCGATTGCAGCACCGCCTCGGGCGTTGCGTCCGCTGCGCGGTAAGCGGTGCCCGTCGCCTCGGCCTGGAGCCGCGCGACCTCCGCGCCGAGGCTCGCGACCTGCGCCTGCAACGCGGCCTGATCCGCCGTGGCGAAGGTCGGATCGAGCCGCGCCAGGAGTTGGCCCTTGTGCACGACCTCGCCCTCGCGCACATCAATCGAGCGAACGATAGCGGTGTCGAGCGGCTGCACCACGACCGTCGGCGCCTGCGAGACGATGCGGCCCTGGGCGGTCACGACCTTGTCTATCGGGATCAACGCCATTGCGGCGCCGCAGGCAGCGGCGAGCGTGCAGACGACCCAGGTCGTTCCCCGCGCGCCGATGCGAACGGGTGCTACGGTGAGTGCTGCGCTCGGCGATTGGAACTCCAGAAGGGCGTTGAGCGGCGCCGTCTCGGTCCGCCCGCCGCGCCGCACGGTGAGTGCGCCCATGCTAGCCATCCTTCCCCTAGTGACCCACGCCGGCGACGGGGACCAGCGACGCCCTGGCTTGCCCATCCCGACCCTGGCCATCCATGTGGCGGTTCTGCTGCACCCAGAGCTGGCGATAGGTGAGGCAGCGCTCCAGGAGAACCCGGTGCGGTGCGATGTCCGCGACACGGCCGCGCTCCATGACGAGGATCAGGTCGCAGTCCACGAGCGAGCTGATGCGATGCGAGACGATCACCATCGTCCGTCCCTTGGCCAGGCGCGTGAGATTCGCGTTGACCAGCGCCTCGCTTTCCGGGTCGAGCGCGCTCGTCGCCTCGTCGAGGACGAGCAGGCGCGGGTCGGCGACGACGGCGCGCGCGATCGCGAGGCGCTGCTTCTGGCCGCCGGAGAGGTTGGACGAGCCCTCCTCGATCCAGGTCTCGTAGCCGGCGGGAAGCCGCTCGATGAACTCCTCGGCGCCGGCAAGCCTCGCGGCGCGCACGGCATCCTCCAGGGTCAGCCCAGGGCGGTTCGCGGTGATGTTGTCGCGCACCGTACCGCGGAACAGGAAATTGTCCTGCAGCACGACACCGAAGATCGGCGCAAATGCGTGAGGTTGATCTCGCGCAACTCCGCGCCGTCGAGCTTGAGGAAGCCGTTGTAGTCGCGGTTGATGCCCTGCAGGAGCCTGCGTCAGCGTGCTCTTGCCCGAGCCGCTGCGGCCGACAACGCCGAGCATCGTGCCGGGCGGTATCTCGAAGCTCACGCGGTCGAGCGCCGGCGTCTTCGTCCCAGGGTAGGTGAAGCTGAGATCCTCGAACTGGATCCCGCCCTCAAGACGGGGACGCAAGCCCCCCTGCATGGCCGCGGTCTCGGTCGGGTTGTTGAGCACCATGGCGACCTGGGCGATGCTCGCGCGCGCGTCTTCCAGGTCCTCTACCAGGCGCGCGAGGCCGACGAGCGGCTGCGTCACGCGGCCGCCGAGCATCATGAAGGCGACCAGCCCGCCGATCGCGATCCCTGTGTTGTCCCCGAGCGCGATCCAGGCGCCGACCAAGAGCACGCCGCGCTGGATGAAGCTCTCGACGGGGGCGATGATCGTCTGCGGCCAGTTCGCGAGCCGCCCGGCCTCCAGCCGAAGCGCGCCGGCCTGCGCCGTCCGCTCGTCCCACTCCGCCCGGCGCTGCGGCTCCAGCGCGAGGGACTTCACGGTGCGGATGCCATGCACCGTCTCGACCATGGTGCTGCCCTTCAGGCTCTCGGCCATCGTGACCTTGTGCATGACCCGGCGCAGCGGCGGCAGGAACGCCATGATCACCAGCGTGATCACGCCCGCGCAGACCAGCACCATCCAGGCCAGCGTGGGTTGCAGCCAGAACAGGAACGGCAGCAGGAAGACCAACGTGAACATGTCGAGGAAGGTGCCCATGAGCTTCCCCGTGAGGAAGTCGCGCACCTTCCAGACCTGGGCGATCCGATAGTTGATCTGGCCGGCCGGGTTCTTCTCGAAGTAGTCGAGCGGCAGACCCAGCAAGCGGTTGAAAACATGCAAATTGAGCTTCGCGTCCACGCGCGTGGACACCACCTGCACCAGCTCGCGCCGGGCGAAGCCGAGCAGCGTCTCGTAGAGGGTCGTGATCGCGAGGATGACCGCGAGCAGGGTCAGCGTGGAGATGCTGCGGTGGACGACGACGCGGTCCACCACCGTCATCACCAGGAGCGGCGGGATAATCGTCAGCACGCTCAGGGTGACGGAGCCCAGGCCGATGTCGCGCAGGAGCGGCCGCTCGCGCAGGACAAGATGGAGCAGCCACGTCAGCGTGAATGGCTGATCCTCCTCCGCGGTCCCACTGCCGCGGCGGATGAGGATCACCTCACCGTCCCAGAGCTGGCGCAGGCGCAGCTCGTCCACCGCCATTGGCGTCTCGGAGCCGAGCGGGTCGCGCAGCCAAACGATGCGGCGTGCCGGGTCAGCGCCAACCAGCAAGGCAGCACCCCCATCACGCAGGAGCAGGACAGCCGGACCCGCGTTCGGCCCGCCTACGAGGCGCTGCAGCGCCTGCCAACGGGTGCGCAGCGCGCGCGCGACCAGGCCTTGGTCACGCGCCCAGGCCGCCAGCTCGGCGGGCTGCGGCGCCACCGCGCCCGCAGCACCTCGGAACTCGCGCACGTCCAGCTCGACCCCGTGATGCCGCGCCGCGATCGCTACGGCGCGCAGACGGCTCTCCGACCCAGGGGCGCGGCTCGCCCTGATCGTCGCTGGGTTGATAGGGCCAGGGGCGTCGTCTTCGTCAGACTCAAGTGCTATGTCGAGTGCGTTCAAAACAGGCCATCCTGGCTGGTGCGGCGATGCTGCATGAGGGTTCAATCACGTTTAGGCGAGTTCAGGCAAGATTTCCACACCTCTTCCCAAGCGGGAGGGTTGGCGGCACCTTGCCCTAGTTGTGTGGAGAGTATGGCGCGAAGATGAACGTCCCCTTACCAGCCGACGCCGTTCGCGACGAGGATCCTGTCGGCGCGTTCGTGCCCGGACCAAGGGCTCGCTCTCCGGGCGGAGCCGGACCGCTCGCGGGCGTGCGCCTGGCGGTCAAGGATCTGTTCGACGTAGCCGGGCACCCCACCACCTACGGGCATCCCGACTGGGCGCGGACCCACCCGCTCGCGGCCGGGACCGCGCCCGCCGTGACGGCCCTGTTGGAGGCAGGGGCGGAGCTGGTCGGAAAGACGAAGACCGTCGAGCTGGCCTTCGGGTTGACGGGCGAGAACGTATGGCACGGAACGCCGCTTAACCCGGCAGCACCGGACCGCTTCCCTGGCGGTTCCTCCTGCGGGTCGGCCGCGGCCGTGGCCGCCGATCTCGCCGATCTCGCGCTCGGCTCGGACACCGGCGGCTCGGTGCGGATTCCCGCCAGCTACTGCGGTCTCTATGGCTTGCGCCCGACGCATGGGGCGGTGAGCCTCGCGGGGGCCTGCGGCCTCGCGCCCAGCTTCGATACGGCGGGTTGGTTCGCGCGGGACGCCGGGCTGTTGACGCGGGCGGGGAACGTGCTGCTGCCAGGGGGCGGCTTCAGCGCGGCGGCGCCGCTGCTCCGGGTCGAGGAGGCTTGGGAGGGAGCGGACCCAACCGTCGCCGAGGCGCTGCGCCCGGCGCTCGCCCGGATCGAGGCGCGCCTCGGCCCGATCCTGCCGCTTCATCTCGCGCCCGAGGGCGTGGACGGCTTGTATGCCGCGTTCCGGGTGCTGCAAGCCGAGGAGGTCTGGGCGACGCTGGGATCGTGGGTCGCCGCGACCCAGCCCCGGTTCGGGCCGGGTGTGGCGGAGCGCTTCGAGTATGCGCGGCAGGTACCGCCGGACGCAGCCAAGGCGGCGCGTGGGCTCCGCGTGATGTTTCAAGCCCGGCTACGGCCACTGCTTGCGGGCGGTGCCGTGCTCGTGTTCCCAACAAGCCCCTGCCCCGCCCCGCTGCTCACGGCGAGCGCGGCGGAGCAGGGCCGTGTGCGTGCCCGCACCATCGGCGTCACTGCCATCGCTGGCCTCGCGGGTTGCCCAGAGGTGACGTTGCCGCTCGGCCGGGTGGACGGCGCCCCGGTCGGTCTGTCGCTCGTCGCAGCGCCGGGGCGTGACCGGGCACTGCTCGGACTCGTGGAGGCACTGTGAGCGGCACTTTCACGATCCGCCCGGCGGAGACTCGGGACCTCCCGGAGATCCAGGCCATCTACGCCCACCATGTCCTGCACGGGGCCGGCAGCTTCGAGGAGATGGCGCCGAGCCTTGAGGAGGTTGAGGCGCGCTTCGCCCACGTGATCGAGCGCGGCTGGTCCTGGCTGGTCGCGGAGGACGCGACGGGCGTGCTGGGTTACGCCTACTACACGGGGTATCGCGAGCGGACGGCCTATCGTTTCACGGCAGAGAACAGCATCTACGTGCGAGACGATGTGCGCGGCCAAGGGGTGGGCAAGGCGCTCGTGGCACGGCTGCTGGAGGATGCCGAGCGCGCCGGATTTCGTCAGATGCTCGCGGTGATCGGTGACTCGGAGAACGTGGGCAGCATCGGCGTGCACACCTCGCTGGGCTTCCGGCGCGTGGCCCTGCTGCGGTCGGTGGGGCTCAAGTTCGGACGCTGGGTGGACAGCGTGTTCATGCAGCGCGCACTCGGCCGGGGGGACGCGGACGTGCCTGGCGCGGCTGGTCCGCCAGAAGCACCCTAGCACCCTCTTCAGCAACAATTTCGGCCAGGGCGGCACCTCCTCGCGGCGGCCTGAGCAACTCGGATCTGGTGCTCGTAACCGGCCTCGCTCGCGCTGCGCCGCCGGCACTAGGTCGGGCACGGCGAAGGCAGGTCCAAGGCGAACGCGGCGCCCTCGCCCGGTGCCGCGCCGCCCGCACGCAGCAGCGACAGCCGCCCGCCGTGCGCGTCCGCCAGTTCGCGCGCGATAGCAAGGCCGAGGCCCGTGCCGCTGGCCCGTCCGGTCACGAACGGCTCGAACAGGCTGCCGCGCAGCTCGGGGGCGATGCCTGGCCCGGTGTCGGCCACGGTGATCCGTAGCCGATCCCCCATCTCCGTCGCAGCGACCTCCACCCGGCCACCCTCCGGCGTGTGCCGGATCGCGTTCAGCAGCAGGTTGTCCAGGATGCGCCCGACGATCTCGGGGTCGAGCCGGGCCGTGCCCACCCAGCTACCCTGTCCCACCTGAGCCATGAGCGCGACGCCGCGCGCCGCGGCGGTCTCCCGATGCTGCTCGGTGCAGGCTGCGAGGAACTCGGCAAGATCCACGGGCACGGGCCGCGTCTCCCGGTTCTGTGTCATCGCCAGCAGCTCGGTGACGAGTGCATTGAGGCGAGTGACCTGGCCGAGCACGTCTGTCAGCGCCCGGCGGAGCCGCGAATCGTCGCCGGCGGCCAGCGCGTTCTCGGCACGAAGCCGCATGGCCGCGAGCGGGTTGCGGATCTCGTGCGCCATGCCGGCAGCGACACGCCCGAGGGCGGCGAGGCGCTCGGACGTTGCGACGCGGGCGGCCAGCTCGTCCGAGCGGCGGCGCGCTTCCGCAAGACGGTGCCCGGACTCGTTCAGTGCGGTGACGATGCGGTCCAGCTCGCGCTCACCCGTGGGGCGCAAGACGAGGATGGCGTCCGGGTCGTGCCGTGCCAAGGCCGTCTCGATGGTTCGCACATGCCGCGACCAGACCGTGACCAGCCAGGTGAGCCAGCCCGAGCTGGCCAGCACGAGCGCGAGCAGCACGCCCAGGCCGAGGCGGAGCCGGGCGTAGCCGGGTGCTGCGCGCACCCGCGTCATCGCCCAGGCGGTGAGGTCCGGGATAGGGCCGCCGAGCGGGCAGGCTTGCAGCAGCAGCGCCTGCGAACTGGATCCCCACTGCCGCGCAGCCGGCTGCTCCTCGCGCGCAGCCTGCTCGTTGGCGGCGCGAATGCGGTTTTGCTCAGCCGCGGGTAAGTCGAACTTGGAGCCGCCGCCCTCATAGGTGGGATAGGCGTAGGCGAGCGGCCCCGACTCCGCCTGCCAGAGGCCGCCCTCCACGCCCTCCTCGCGGGCAAGCGCCAGCGTGACGACAGCGTTCAAGTCGCGGCGGAGCGCCTGGTCGGAGAGCGGCGGGACGGGGCCATGCCAGCCGGTGGTGTAGAAGGCGTAGCGGTCCCGGATGAGGTCGCAGGCACGCGCGACCACTGCTTCCGCCTGCCCAGTCTGCGCCGAGGTGGATCGCGCGTAGAGCTGGACGAGGAGAACACCCACGGCGGCGCATGCAAGGAGCGACAGAAGCCAGAGCACGAGAAGACGAGAGCGGAGCGAGTGCACGGCGGGAGCCTACCCAACTCCGGCGCGCGGCGCCGTGCCAAGCCCGCTTGGCGCGGGGGAGCCGAGCACTCCCCCGCGCCTCGCACTCACTGCTGAGGCGCCGGGGGCGCATCCGGGCCGCCGGGCGGGGGCGGGGGCGGCGGACCGTGGCGGTCATGGCCAGGGCCGCCGTGCGGAGGTGGGGGCGCCGCGATCTGCGCCAGCTGCGTGCTGCTCGGCCCGATCGCCTGGGCGCCGATCACCTTCCCGAGCGGGCTCGCCGTCCCCATGCCCTTGGCATAGACCGTCTGCCCTGGTGCGAGCTGCGCCGCCAGGCGCTGCGCCTCCGGGGGCGGCAGGTGGATCTGGGTGCCGTCCTCAAGCAGCACGCCGTTCATGTCGCCGCGCGGACCGTAGAGCGCCTGCTTCACCTTCCCCTGCGCCTCCATCGGCTGCCCTGCCGGGCCGCGGGGACCGCCCGGCCCGGCGCCCGGCCCAGCGTCGGTCACGCTCTTGTGCGTGGCGTCGTTGGTAACCTGCATCGCTTGCACCACCGGGATCGCTTGGGCCTTCAGCCCGCGCACCGTTACAGAGTCCCCCGGCTTGACAGCGAAGACCAGCTGCGCGCCGAGATGCGGCGGCAGGTGCACCTCAGTGCCGTCGGTCAGGATGAGGCCGTCCACGTCGCCGCGCGGCGTCAGGCTATATGCGGCCACCTGGCCCTTGATGGTCGGGAGCTGCTGCGTGGTGTTGCTGGCCGCGGCGTTCGTCGTGTTCGTCGTCGCCGTGTCCATCTGGGCGACGGCGGCGCCCCCGGCCCCGGCGAGCAGGGTGGCGGCGAGCAGGAAAGTGCGTAGCCTTGGCATGATGTCCTCCGTGAAACGGGCTGATCGGCCCGTGGAGTGGTAAGGGCAAAAGGCGTGCCAAGCCTGGATCGCCGCCGTTGCTGGGGCTAGGCCGGCGCAATGGGCGCTGCGGCGTCCGCCGGGCGGACGAGCGCGTCCGGTTTGCGGACGCTTGCGACTCTTGGGGGCGAAACCTCTACTAGTCTCGCCCGTTACGGAGATCAGGAGGATATCATGGCTGACACGCCCCCCCACCATGATGCAGCCGTCAAGACGCGCAAGCTGGAGCCGCACGCGCCGTTGCCGGAAGGGCGACACGTCAGTGTGTTGCGGCGCTTCGACGAGGACAACCCGGACCAGGTGGTCACCGAGATCGTGCTCGGCACGGCACCGGGCCGGGCAGAGACCGTCAACCCGGCCCAGCCGGACGGGACGCCCATGAGCTTCGGCGAGGCCATCGCGGCGGCCAAGCGGGTCGCCGAGAGCGAGCACATCGGCACCGTCTTCGTCGTGGACCGTACGGCCGGCTCGCGCGAGCACGAGATCCTGGAGCACGGCGGCGATCACAGCGTGGACATGGACAAGCTCGACGACATGGATCTGGAAGAGGGTGAGCGTGGGCCGGACATGCGCGATCCGGTCCGCTGACCTCGTTGCGCTCGTCCTATTCCCGCCATCGCGTGCGAGCAAGCACGCGCGCCGGTACTGTGCTGTCCCCAGCCAGGATGCCTCGCGGCGGCCACCCGAAAAGCGCCGTCGCTCGCTGATCCGTGAGTTGCCGGTTCCGGGATCGGCGCCTTGTATGACAGACGACCTGTTCCTTGCCGCGGCACACGGCGCGGCCTCAAGCAAGAGAAGAGATGGATATGCCTGACAGTGGGCTGAGCGCGTCCAGTACGACCGGACGACGCGTGGGAGTTCTCGTCGTCGGCCTCGGAGGCGCCGTTGCCTCGACGGCGGCGGCCGGCGTCGAGATGCTGCGCGCTGGGTCGAACGACTTGGCGGGGCTGCCGCTCGCGGGCGTCGGCGCTGCGGGGCTGGCGGCGTATCGCAACCTGCATTTCGCGGGGTGGGACTTGCACGCCGAGGATCTCGACGGAGCCGTGCGCGAGCACCGGGTGCTGGAGCGCGACCAGGCGGACCTCGTCGGCCCTGCGCTGCGCACCATGAAACCTTGGCCTGCCGTGGGTAGCGTGGATTTCTGCAAGAACGTGGACGGCGGCAACAAGATCGCCGCGAAGTCGCACCGCGAGGCGGTCGAGCGCATCCGCGACGACATCAGGCGCCACCGCGAGAGCAGCGGCATCGAGAACCTGGTCGTCGTCAACCTCGCCTCCGTCGAGCGCTGGCCGGACCAGTCCGCCGCCGCGCTGCAGACACCCGAGGCGTTCGAGCGCGGCCTCGACGCCAGTGACCCGGCAATCGGCCCCGCCATGCTCTATGCCTACGCCGCCATCGCCGAGGGCGTGCCCTACGGCAACTTCACCCCGAGCCTCGCCGCCGACGTTCCGGCACTGACCCGCATGGCGACCGACCGCAACGTTCCCATCGCCGGCAAGGACGGCAAGACTGGCCAGACCTTCCTCAAGACCGTGCTCGCCCCCGCCTTCCGCTCGCGCTCGCTCTACGTGGAAGGCTGGTTCAGCACTAACATTCTAGGCAACCGCGACGGCCTCGCGCTCGACAACCCGGACAGCCTGCAAAGCAAGCTGAACACCAAGGGCAGCGTGCTCGATGATATCCTGGGCTACCCGGTGGAGGATCACCTCGTTGACATCCGCTACTACAAGCCGCGCGGCGACAACAAGGAAGCCTGGGACAACATAGACCTCGTCGGCTTTCTCGGCCAGAAAATGCAGATCAAGGTCAACTTCCTGTGCCGCGACAGCATCCTGGCGGCGCCGTTGGTCATCGAGATCGCCCGCGTGCTCGACCTCGCCCGGCAGCGCGGCAAGGGCGGCATCCAGGAGCAGCTCGGCCTGTTCTTCAAGGCGCCGATGACGCCGGCCGGCAAGCGCGAGGAACACAGCTTCCCAGTGCAGGAGCGCGTGCTGCTGGACTGGCTTGCCGCCGCGTAAGGGCGGGCCATGCTCGACGCTGCCCAGCCTGCACCGGGCCAGCCTGCCGCGAGTCTTGCTAACCTTGCGCCGCTCGCGGCGGAGCTGTGTGCGCTCAAGCGCGTGCGGGACGCGCGAGGGCCTGAGTCGCTCGCCTCTCGCCTGTTCCGCCGGGCATGGGGCGCGCTGCTTGCCGGGCAGGATCCCGCGGAGTGTGCCTTGCAGACGACGGCCGACGCGCTCGCTGCGGCGCGGCTGGGCGGCATTGACCGTGCCGTGCTCGCCGAATGCGGGATTGATGGCGCGGAGGCCGACGCCGTGCTTGCCCGCAGCTTCGGCGAGGTGGCGGGAATGCTCGACTCGGCATTGCGCGACCAACTGCATGCGCATCTCGGGCGGAAAATTCCGGGCGGCCCGGCGCCTGCTTTCGCCGAGATGCTGATCCGCCAGCCGCGCGCGGGCGCGACTTGTCCCGGCAAGCCGCGCATCGTCCTGGAGCCGCCAGAGGGACATGGCGACCACTGCCTCGTCGTCGCCGTGTTGGGCGTGCTCACGGCCCCTTGCTATGGCGCGGCGTCCATGGCGCCGTTCCTCGCTGGGTTGGCCCACCACATGCACAACGCGACGCTTCCGGACAGCGGCTTCGCGGGCGAGATATTGCTCGGGGAGCACCTGCAGCCGGTCATGGCGCGGCTGTTCGCGCGCGAGCTGGCGACGCTGCCGGGGCCGCTCGCCGAGGCCACCCGCGCCGCGCTCGACCATATCAAGAGCGCCGAAACCCCGGAGGGCCGGGCGTTCCACGCCGCGGACGTGATGGATCGGGTGTTGGAGATGCGGCACTTCGCGCAGGTCGCTGCCTTCACGGTGGACCAGGCGCTCGACGACATGGCTTTGGTCCACGCCGGGCCGGTGCAGGCGTTCCACCAAGCTGTGCTGGCGGAGGCGGGGTTGCCGTGACGACCTGGGAAGCGGGCGCCCTCGCTTCTCCGGTCACGGGCGCCTTACTCTATCACGATACGGCGCACTCGCTGGCCGCCGAGGGTGTTCCGGGTGAGCGCTGGCCCGTCGTCGAGGGTATTCCCTTCCTACGCGCCGACCGGGCGGGACTGGCCCGCGAAACGGTGATCCTCCTCGACCGGGGGGATGTGACGGGCGCGCTCGTCTTCCTGCTAGGCGATCAGGACAACTGGGCGCGCACGCCGCCGCCGCCCGAGACCGACCGAATCCGGCTTGCCAGCGAGATCGGCACCCTCAGTTTCCGCGACGCCTGCAACCTGCTGGGCTACGGGCCGGTCGGCACCTACTTCGCCCACCGCTGGAGCGACCCGACCTTCCTCTCCGGCCTCGCGCTCGCGGAAGCCTACTGGGATGGGCCGGGTAGGGTGTTCGAGCTGGCCTGCGGGCCGGGTCACTTCCTCGCCGCCTTCGCGCGGGCAGGCGCGGAGGTCGCGGGCGCGGACCTCGTGTTCAGCAAGCTCTGGCTTGCCCGGCGCTTCCTCGCGCCCGGCGCACGACTCGCCTGCTTCGACGCAGGAGCGCCATGGCCGCTCGCAGGCAGCGCATTCCCGACCGTGTTCTGCCATGATGCGCTCTACTTCCTGCCGGAGAAGGCGCACGTAGCAGCCGAGGCGCTCCGGGTCGCGGGACCGTCAGGCCGGGTGCTGGTCGGACATGCGCACAACCGGCTCGTGGACAATCTCTCGGCAGGCGCCCCGCTGGCGCCGGGCGAGTATGCGGCCCTGTTCGGACACGCGACGCTCTACGACGATCGCGAGCTGACGGCGGCGCTGATCGAGGCGCGCGCGCCTGTTCCAGCGTCGGCGGAGGCGCTGGCGGGAGCACCCGCGGTGGCGCTCGCCGCCGGGCTGGCCGCTGCCGAGGCGCCGCGCCCCGTTGCCGCCGGATTGGCCGTGCCGCCGCCCGGCACGAGGCTGCGCCGCAACCCGCTCTATGAGGCGGGCGCGATCCGCTGGCCCTCCGAGCGGTATGAGCGGGAGTACGGCCCGCTCGCCACCTACCCGATGCGCGCCGACGCGCCGGACGAGGCCGTCGCGGGCGCGGACGCCGCCGTGGACGCCCTGGCCCGCAGGCGCGTGCTCGTGGACCTGCCCGAGCGATGGTAGTCCAGCTCGATTGGGGCATCATGGGGTGTGGATGGGTCGCGCGCGACTACGCGGGGCCGGCCATCGCCGCCTCCGAGAACGGCCGCGTCGCGGCGCTCTACGACCCGGACCCGACCTCGCTGGCGCGTGCGGGCACGCTGTTCCCCGAGGCCGTCGCGCGCTCAGACCTCACGGCCTTCCTTGCCACGCCCGGTCTCGGCGCCGCTTACGTCGCCGCCCCGAACCACGCCCACCGCGCACTCGTTGAGGCGGCGGCGCGGGCCGGCCTCGCCGTGCTGTGCGAGAAGCCGATGGCGACGACACTCGCCGATGCCGAAGCTATGATCGCCGCCTGCGCACGCGCGGGCGTGCGCTACGCCACGGCGTTCGACCAGCGATTCCACGCAGCGCACCAGGCAATGGCCCGGCTGATCGCCGAGGGCCGGCTCGGCACCGTGACGGCCGTGCGGATCGTCTATGCCTGTTGGCTGCCGGCCGACTGGACCGGCGATAACTGGCGCATAGACCCGAAACGTGCGGGCGGCGGCGCGCTCATGGACCTCGCGCCGCACGGCCTCGACCTCGCCACGGCCCTTCTGCGGGAACCGCTCGTGGACGTGGCCTCGATGGGCCAGGGGCGCGTCCACCATTATGGCGTCGAGGACGGCGCCATGCTGCTTGCGCGGTCGCGTTCAGGCGTGCTCGTGCAGATGCACGTCGCCTACAACTGCCCGGAGACCTTGCCACGGCGACGGCTCGAAGTCGTGGGTACGGGCGGGCAGCTCGTGGCGACGGACACCATGGGCCAGGTGGGCGGCGGAGACCTCCGCTTCCTCGATGCAGCGACAGGCGTCGCCGAGCCGGTCGCGGTGCCCGGCATCGAGCGGTCGCCGTTCCTCAACCAGGTCGAGGCCTTCGCCGCCGCCGTGCTCGGGACGGGGAGCTTCCCGTTCACGCCGGAGGGCGACCTCGCCACCATGCGGCTGCTGCTCCGCGCACAAGAGCAGGCCGCGCCGCCAGGATTGCCAGATGCCGCATAGCCTTCCCCCGGACATGCCTGACGCAGCCGTGGCGTATGTGGACTCCATGCCGGAGGGGCGCGTCGAGCTGTTCGCCCTGACGCCGCTCGACCGCAGCGGCATCGCGTGCTGGAACGCGATCTTCCTCAACGGGGACGGCACGCGCTGGCACGGCGTCGCTCCCCACGGCGTCGGCTACGGCACGGACGATGCGGGCGCCATCATCGGCACGACGGGGGAACTCGCGGAAGCCGTCCACAGCGCCGTGGAGATCCACAGGCTGCCGCGGCGCACGGCAAGCTATGCCGCGCTCCGCGCCGAGGTGGGTGAGCGCGGCGCCGCGGACCCGCTGACCTTGTGCCTGCCCGCGGGCAGCGCCGTGGACTGGGACACGGTGCTGGAATGGGTACCCGCCCATCGTTGGCCCGGTGGCGAGACCGTCTGGATGCCTATGGACATCGCGGCCTGCTCGGTGGGCGACCTCACGCCGGGCTACGAGCCGTTCACGACGCCGATCACGAACGGGCTGGGCGCCGGGCCGACGCTCGATTTCGCGATCGGGCATGGGCTATGCGAGTTGCTTCAGCGGGACGGCAACGGGCTGGGCTTCCGCGCCATGGACCAGGGCATCGCGCTAACGTTCGGCGAGCACGAGCCGGTTGACCCGCGCACGCGCGCCATGCTCGCGCGGCTGGACGGGCTGGGGATCGAGGTGATCCCGAAGTTCGCGACGGACGAGTTCGAGACGGCGAACGTCTATTGCGTCGGCGCGGAGCGGGACGGGGTCGCGGCGCCGCTCCCCATCATGGTGACGGCGGCGGGCGAGGCGGCGTCGCTCGACCGCGAGCAGGCATTGCGCAAGGCGTTGCTGGAGTTCGCGGCGGCGCGCGTGCGCAAGGCGTTCAGCCATGCGCCCTTGGAACGGATCGCGTACGTTGCACCGCCCGGCTACCTGGATCGCTTCCGCGCGTATCACACGCTCGGCGGCGAGGAGAGCCGCACGCTGGGCACCATGCAGGAATGGCTCGCCCTCGATCAAGAGACGCTCAAGGGGCTGCTGCGCGATACGGTGCTGAGCCGGCGCGCGACCAAGCGGTTCGACGCCCTGCCGACCTGGGACGGACCGCTCAGCGGCACGGGCCTCGTCGAGGAGCTGCACCGGCGCTTCGCGGCGCGCGGCATGGAGATCCTCTACCTCGATTACTCGCCGCCGGGTGCGAAGGACGTGCACGTCGTGAAGGCGGTCGTGCCGGGGCTGGAGGTGGAAACAATGAGCTACCACCGCATCGGCGAGCGTGGCGTGCGCAAGCTGGTGGAGCGCGGGAGCAAGCTCGTGGGCTTCGGCGAACCGCCGCCGGGTGCGGCGCCAATAGTGCTGCCGCAGGGCGCCGCGGAGCGGCTTGGCGGGCGGCCGTGGCTCGACGTGGCAGAGGTGGACCGCATCGTGGGGCGGCTCTACCCGCTCTACCGCGAGCCGGAGGTCCACAGCGCGCCGATCAGCATGGAGAGCCGGGCGGAGGCGGTGGGGTGACTCTCCGCTTCGCCTACAACACCAACGGCTGCGCCAACCACCGGCTCGACGACGCGCTCGCGCTCATCGCTGATGGCGGCTACGACGGTGCAGCACTCACCCTAGACATCCACCACCTCGACCCGTTCGCGCCGGATTTTCCTGAGCAGCGCCGGGCGGTAGCGGCTCGGCTGCGGAGCTTGGGCCTGGGCTGCGTAGTCGAGACCGGGGCGCGCTTCCTGCTCGATCCGCGCGCCAAGCACGAGCCGACGCTGGTCTCGCCCACGGCGGAGGGACGCGCACGCCGTATCGAGTTCCTGTCCCGCGCGCTTGAAGTCGCGGCCGAGACGGGGGCGGACGCCATGAGTTTCTGGGCCGGCGTGCCCAAGCCCGGCGTGGATAGGGCCGAGGCGGACGGCTGGCTGCGCGGCGGCGTGGAGCGGGTCATGCGCCGGGCGGAGGCGCTGGGTACGGTCGCGGCACTGGAGCCGGAGCCGGGGATGCTGGTCGAGACGTTGGACGAGTGGCGGGGCTTGGATATCCCCGGCCTGCGCCTCGCGCTCGACACGGGCCATTGCCTCGTGACGGGCGAGCGCGAGCCGGACGAGGCCGTGCGCGAGTTCGCGGGTGAGCTGGGCACAGTCAGCATCGAGGACATGCGCCGGGGCGTCCACATCCACCTGCCGTTCGGAGAGGGCGATATGCCTATCCCCGCCGTGCTCGGAGCGCTGGAATCGGTGGGGTTCGACAGGCTCGTCTGCGTCGAGCTGTCGCGCGAGAGCCACCGGGCGGACGCGATGGTGCCGCAGGCGTTGGCTTACCTGAAGGCGTGCCAGAGGGGGCAGACTTGAGGGTCTGCTTCATCAGCCGCCGCTTCTTCCCGACGATCTCGGGCATGAGCGTCTATGCGCTCAACCTCCTGCGTGAGCTGGTCGCCGCCGGGCATGACGTGACGATGGTGAGCCAGTATCGGGGTGACGCGCTCGGCAAGCGCGTCTATGGCGGCGGGCCGCCGCCGCCGGTTCCGGGCGTGCGCGTCATCGGGCTGGAGCAGGTCGGCGAGCAGGATCATGGCGACTTCGAGCGCGACGTGGAGGCCATGCGCGCCACGGTCATCGCCGAGCACCGCCGCCAGCCCTTCGATGTTCTTCACGCGCAATACGGCTATCCCTGCGGCTGGGCGGCCCTGCTCGCCTCGCGCGATATCTCGCGAGAAGGTGGGGAATTGCCCACGGTGGTCAGCATCCAGGGGGGCGACGGGCACTGGGTTGGATCGTGCTGCGAGACGCACCGGCTCGCCATGGAGCGCGTGCTTGACCATGCGAACCGCGTGCTGATCGGCTGCCGCAGCTTCGCCGAGGAGGTCACGGAGCGGCTCGGCACCGACCCCGCCCGCTTCACCATCGTGCCCGGCGCCGTGGACACGGTGCGCTTCACGCCGGGGCCACCACCCGACGCTGATGCGCCGCCCGTGCTGCTCTACCACGGCCGCGTGGACGCGCGAAAAGGCGTGCTCGACCTGCTTGACGCCGCCCGCCAGCTCCGGGACGAGGGCGAGCGCTTCCGGCTCCTCGTCAGCGGCATCGGGCCGACTTTCGACGAGACGGCCGAGACGATCCGCGAGCTTGGCTTGGGCGACCACGTCGAGATGACGGGCTACGTGGACTACGAGCAGGTGCCGGACGTGTATCGCCGGGCGGAGGTGTTCGTCTCGCCCACGTATGCGGAGGGGTTCAGCAACACGATCCTGGAGGCGATGGCGAGCGGCCTCGCGGTGGTGTCGTGCCGGTCTGTGGGCGTCGTCGATTGTATCCGCGACGGCGAGAACGGGCTGCTCACCGAGCCGGGCGACCGCGCCGGCCTCGCTGCGGCGTTGCGGCGCTTGCTGCACGACGCGGGCTTGCGCCGGCGGCTCGCGGAGGCGGCGCTCGCGGAGTGCCGGGCGGTGTATTCGTGGGGTGCGGTCGGGCGGCAGATCATGGAAATCTACGAGTCGGTGCGGAGCGAGGCGCCGGATCTCGGCTGGGCCGCCGCGCTGCCCATGACTCCTTGCAGGTTCCGCGCCGAGCCGCACTTGCTGTGATGATGCCGACAGCTCTCGCCCTCTCGCCGCATCTCGACGATGCCGTCTTCTCATGCGGGGGCTTGCTCGCTCAACTCGGGGATGCGGGATGGCGGGTCTGCATGGCGACCGCGTTCACGGCGACACGGTTGCCGGTCGAGGGCTTCGCGCTGGCCTGCCAGATCGACAAGGGCCTGCGGCCAGATGTGGACTACATGGCGCTGCGCCGGGCGGAGGACGGTGACGCCGCGGCGATCCTGGGGATCGCCGAGCTGCGTCATCTCGATCTGCCCGAAGCGCCGCATCGAGGCTACGAGTTCGGCGCCCGCCTTGTTCGGAGCCACCCGCGACGGCGACGAGATTTGGCGTCCGCTTGCTGCGCTGATCGCAGCCCTCGATGCCGAGCTCCGCCCAGCGCTCGTGCTTGCCCCCCAGGGTCTCGGCGGCCATGTGGACCACCGCCAGATGATCCGTGCCGTGCGCGACGCCGTGCCTACCGAGCGCATCGCTTGGTATCGCGACACACCCTACGCCATCCGCGACCCGGAAGCCGTCCCGGACCCGGCCATACCGCGTCTCCCGGAGTTCTGCGTGCCGATCGGGTCGGCGCTCGACCGCAAAGCCGCGGCGGCGTGCGCCTACCGCAGCCAGGTCGGGTTCCAGTTCGGCGGGGCCTACGCGGCCAGCGCGGCGCTGTGCCGTTTCGCCAGTACCGAGGGCGACGGCACCCCGTCAGAGCGGCTCCTGGGATCCTGTCTTGGAGCACTGTTTCCTGAGACGTCATTTCGTCGCCGGGAACTAGCCATAGCCAAGCCACATTGTAGCTCTTTGTAGAGGCAATCCGCACTGTCCCGAGTTCCACCATGAAACTACAACCCGGCCTGCGCGAGCAGGCCCTCCCTGAGGAGCTTGCCCCCCTGCTCCGCGTCCACTCGCTGCGCGCATCGCAGCGGCCGTGGCTGCGCCGCGCGGGGTTCGTCGTGCCCGTGCTGCTGCTGCCGCTGCTCGGCACCCTGCTCGCCGTGGTGGCGACCGACGGCGCCAGTGACGCGCTGCGCCTGCCGCTGCTCACGCTGCTCGGGGTCAATTTGCTCTACATGGCGCTGACCGGCTGGCCCGGCATGCTCGGCCTCCTGGTGCGCTGGCTCGGGGGTGCGCTTCGCGTCGAGGCGCAGCCTACAGGACAGAGCCGCACGGCGCTCGTCATGCCTATCCACAACGAGGACCCAGCGGCCGTCTTCGCGGCGGTGGGGACGATGGCGCGAGCGATCGCCGCGTCGCCGCTGCGCGGGGTGGACTTCTTCGTGCTCTCCGACACGCGCGACCCGGCAATCGCTGCCGCGGAGGAAGCTGAATACGCAGCACTCCTCGCAGAGATGCCCGCCTCATCTCCTGGGGGTTCCGCGATCCGCTACCGCCGCCGCGCCGTGAATACCCGGCGCAAGGTCGGCAACATCGCGGAGTTCTGCGCCCGCTGGGGCGGCGAGTATGACTACATGCTGGTGCTGGACGCCGACAGCCTGATGGCGCCGTCGGCCATCGCCACGCTGATCGGGCTGATGGACGCGAACCCACGGACGGGCATCGTCCAGTCCGTGCCCTACCCGGTCGGGCGCGAAACCCCGTTCGCCCGTGTGCAGCAGTTCGCGGCCCGGCTCTACACGCCGCCGCTGGCCGAAGGACTAACCTGGTGGCAGCAGGGGGACGGCAACTATTGGGGACACAACGCCATCGTCCGCATCGCGCCCTTCGTGCGGCACTGCGAACTGCCCGTGCTGCCGGGGCGCGAGCCGTGGGGCGGGGAAATCCTGTGTCACGACGTGGTCGAGGCCGGGCTGATGCGCGGCGCCGGCTATGACGTGTGGGTGCTGCCGGAGATCCTGGAGAGCTACGAGTCGCTGCCCGCGAATCTCGTGGACTACGCCGCTCGCGAGCGGCGCTGGTGCCAGGGCAACATGCAGCACACGGCGCTGCTGCGGCGACCGGGCTTCCGGCCCGTGGGGCGGTTCCACCTGGGCTACGGCGTGCTGAACTATGTCGCGGCTCCCCTGGCGTTCGTTTTCCTGACCCTCTCGACGGCCGACCTCTGGTTGGGAGGAGGCACGCTCACGGCGCTGCGGCCCAGTGCTGGGCAGGCGGCGGCCGGGCTATTCGCGCTCACCTTGACCCTGCTCTACGGCGCCAAGCTGCTCGCCCTGGGCGCCGCGCTGTTCGATCCGGCGCAGGCGCGCAGCTTCGGCGGGCGCTGGCGGCTGCTCGCGAGCGCCGCGCTGGAGCAAGCCGCCGCGTTCGTGACCTGCCCGATCCTGCTCGTCTTCTACGTGCGCTACGTGCTGGCCCTGCTGTGCGGGAGAGCCGTGCGCTGGGACGTGCAGGCGCGGGACGACCGGGGCGTGTCCTGGCGGGAAGGTTTGGCGCGGATGCGCGCGCCGTTCCTGGTCGGAGTGGCCTGGCTCGCCTTGGTGGCGCCCCTCGGGGCGGGGTGGCTCGCCTGGGCGGCGCCGCTGCTGGTCGGGCTGCTCGCGGCCGTGCCCGCTGCCGTGCTGGGGAGCCGCGCCGGGTTGGGCCGCGCGCTGCGCCGGGCCGGATTGCTGGTCACGCCGGAGGAAGCGCGGGCACCGGCGATCCTGCGCGCCGTGCGGTCAGGACCGGCTCAGGTGGAGGGACCGTATCCGAGCAGCGCCGCAGCTTCGGCGAGCGCCGCCGCGATCCGCCGCGGCACATCGGGGCTTGTGCAGACGTAGGTGGGGCTGGGGTGCGGCATTCGGAGCACGGCGACGCCGGGGCGCGTGGCTGCGACAGCATCCGCCGCCATCCCGGCTACGCGCCCGGCTAACACCGCAACCCGCAGCCGCGGCAGGTGGCCTAGGAAACCCGGCAACTCGGCCAACCCGTCCCGGATCTCGCCCGCGCGTGGCGCCCGGTTCGGGCCGCCTCCATGGATCACCCAGGGCACCGCGTTCCAGATCACGCGCTCGTGCCGCGGCAGGCCGGCCTCTCCGAGGAAACCGCGCAGGTTGCGCGCCGTGCCCGAGGGGTTGTCGGCGGAGACGATGCCGGTGCGGCCGATGCGTGGTCCGGGCGTTTCCAGCAGGATCAGGAGGCGTGCCTCGGTGCCCCCGTCATTCGGATCCACGTCCGGGACGTCGCGATCCGGGCCGCCATGCCCGGTGCGCAAGGCGGCGGCGTAGCGCAGGAGCGGGGCGAGATGGGGCGGATGGCCTAACGCGGCGGGACAGCCCGTATCACCTCGATCACGCGGAGGCGGACAACGGTGAGGTCGTCTATCGTGAGCCGCCGCGCGTGGCCGGACCGCAGCGCCAGGCGGCCGATGGCCAGCCGTCCGATGGTGAGGGCACCCACGGCCACCGCGCCCACGGCAAGCGCGCCGACCGCCATCAGCCCGGTCGCGGCAAGGCCGGTCGCGGACGCTTCGACGGCCTGCCCCGGCCTGCGGGTCAAGGCAGTCCCCGTCTGGGAGGAAGGTGGTGCCGGCGTGACGGCGGGAAGGGTCATGGCGGGAAATCCTCGGGTGCTGCGGCAGGCCGTGTATCGGAGACCGCGCCATGCCGTGCGTCAAGCTCCCCTGCGTGCCACACCCAACCCCCCGCAATCTCCGCCGCGCGCGGTCCGGTCCCGTCTCCGTGGGCGTATCGCGTCCTGTTCAAGACGAAGCCGGGTAGCTGATCGCGAGCACCTCGGCCATCTCGGCTCCGCGCGGGGTATGCACGCGCCGCTCCTCGCCGACCCTGGCGCCGAGCAGGGCCTGGGCAATAGGCGAGGCGAGGCTGACCTTGCCATCCTTCATGTCCGCCTCGTCCGCACCCACGATGGTGACGGTGATCCGCCGGTCGTCCTCGTCGGCGTAGGTCACGGTCGCGCCGAAGAACGCCTGGTCGCGGCGCGGCTGCCGCGCCGGGTCAACGACCTCGGCGCGTTGCAGCTGACGGCCGAGATAGCGCACCCTGCGGTCGATCTCGCGCAGGCGCTTCTTGCCGTATTGGTAATCGCCGTTCTCCGAGCGGTCGCCGTTGCCTGCCGCCCAGCTCACGATCTCGACCACGCGGGGGCGCTCCACCCGGAGCAGGGCGGTGTGCTCCTCGCGCAGGCGGCGGTGCCCTTCGGGCGTCATCAGGACCCGACCCGCACCCTGGACTGCCGGGGCGTCGTCGTCCACCTCGGCATCGTATGGGTCGGCCATCGGTTCTCTCCTCGCCCCTGATCAAGGTGGGCACCCGGTGCGCTCATCTGATGCAGGCTTGCAACACAGACCACCTAACGCGCCCGGTCCTCGATGGAGTGCTTGCCCCCGCCTTGGTCGTGAGAGCAGGCTTCAGGGGCCGGTGAAGATCTCTTGCCGGCATCGCGGCCGGGCGGGACCTCGGTCGCATTGGACCACAGCGGAACAACCAAATCGGAACCCCGGCCGCCAACCACGGCCGGGGTTCCTGCTGCTGGAGGGCTGCGCCGCCGATCCGTGCTGGGTGCCGTCGGCACTACGCTCCTTCGAGGACCTGGCCGAACAGTTCCCACTCGGTCCCGGTCCACCGTCCGAGCTGAAGCTGCCGGATCGTGTGATAGTCGGTCGGCGACGTGTTCACCTTGATGCCCGGCAGCAGCGTCGCGATCTCCAGGTCGTGCAGGTTCGTCGCCTGCTTCATGATGTTCTCGCGGGAGAGGTCGTCGCCGCACTGCTCCAGCATCTGCTTGAGCACCACGCCAGCGGCGTAGCCGTAAGGTATGAAGACGTCCTTGAGGTCGGCGTCGGGCATCCATTGCTTCATGAAGGCGCGCCACTCGTTCATCCCTGGGTCGTTCGCAAATTGCGGGCTGGTCTGGTCCTTGACGTAGGCGCCAGTGATGATGCCCTTCCCGGTGTCGCCGCCCGCCGGAATCATCACGGCGCCGGCCGAGGCGGAGACGTTGGTGAGGTAGTAGGGCGCCGGGTGCCAGCCGATCTCGGCGATCTTCTTGATTGCCTGCGCCGCGAACTTGGGCGTGGCCGCGATCAGCAGGGCGTCGGCGCCGGAGCCTTGCAGGGTCACGACCTGGCTGTCCACAGTGGGATCGGTCGTCTCGTACGACACCGTCTTGACCACGATCTGGTCGAACTTCGACCCGAGCGTGTCCTTCAGCCCAGCGAGATAGTCCTTGCCGAAATCGTCGTCCTGGTAGAGGACCGCGAGCTTGGCGTTCGGCGCCGCTTGCAGCAGGTGCTTGGCGTAGATCTCGGATTCCGTGCGGTAGCTCGGGTTCAAGCCGATGGTCCATGGAAAGTGCTTGGGGTCCGCCCACTTGTCGGCGCCGGTCGAGACGAAGAGCTGCGGCACCTTCTTGGCGTTGAGATACTGGCGAACGGCGGTCTGGCATGGCGTGCCGAGGCCGTTGAACAGGAAGGAGACGCCTTCCGATTCGACGAGCCGTCGCGTCTCCTCGACCGTGCGCGGCGGGCTGTAGCCGTCGTCCGCGGAGAGGAGGTCTATCGTGCGGCCATGGATGCCGCCGCCCGCGTTCAGCATCTTGCAGAACGCCACCTCGGTCCGGCCGATGACGCCGTAGGCCGATGCCGGGCCGCTGTAGGGCATCGTCTGGCCGATCTTGATCGAGGTCTTCGTGACGCCCGGCATCACCGCCGCGCGCGCGACCCACGGGGCCGCCAATCCACCCGCGGCTAGGGTGAGCACATGCCTTCTACGCAGCATCTTCGGTCTCCTTCTGGTTCAGTCGTGCAGCGATCTCCGCCGGCACCGCGCGGCCGCGCCGGAGCCGGGACATGGCCCCGCGCAGCAGGCCGGCGACGCCGGAGGGCATCAGGTAGAGGCAGAGGATAAGGATGGCGCCGTAGGCGACGCCGGGCGCAGCCTTCGACACGGTGTTCGCAAGGTTGGGCACGAACACCACGAAGACCGCCCCCGCGACCGCGCCGCCGATGGAGGCAGCACCCCCCACCACGGAGCCGACGAACAGTGCGATCGAGAGGAACGCGGAGAAGCTGTCGGGCGAGACGAACTCCACCGCGAGCGCGCCGAGCGAGCCGGCGACGCCAGTGAGCATCGCGCTGAGCGCGAAGGTGCGCGTCTTCAGCAGGGCCACATCGACGCCCATCGCCTCCGCCGCGAGCGCGTGGTCGCGCACCGCTACGATGGCTCGGCCGACCCGGCCGCGCATCAGGTTGGTGACCAAGAGGAACCCGCAAGCCGCAATCGCGAGCGCGAACAGGTAGAGCCACTGGTCCTGGCTCAACGGCAGCCCGAACGGCGCGTCGGGCTTGCTGATGACGACGCCCTGCACGCCGCCCGTCCACGGCTCCAGCGCCTTGTGCTTCAGGATCTGCGGCACCGCGGTGGCGAGCGCGAGAGTCACGAGCGCGAGATAGGGGCCGGAGAGCCGCAGCGCCGGCCAGCCCACCAGGAAACCGAGCACGGCGCAGACCGCAGCCGAGGCCGGCAGGGTCGCCCAGTAAGGCACGCCCCAAGTCGTCATCAGGATCGCGGTGGTGTAGGCGCCGACGGCGTAGAAGGCGCCGTGCCCGAGCGAGATCTGGCCACCGTAGCCCATCACCAGGTTAAGCCCGAGCAAGGCCAGCGCGTAGGCGGCGACCTGGGTGAGCTGGAAGAGTTGGTAGTCGCTGAAGACCGCCTCCGGCGCGAGCAGCACCACGGCGATGCCCAACCAGGCCAAGGCGCGGCGGCCCGGCAACGCCCGGCGGCGGGCGGTGACGCTCCCTACGGCGCTGGTGCCGCTCACCGCCCTACACCCGGCTCGCCACGGCGCGGCCCAGCAGCCCGGACGGCTTCACCACCAGCACGCCCGCGATGATGACGAGCGCCAGCGTCAGCTTCATCTCCGTGCCCACCAGGTAGGCGCCGCCTAGGTTCTCGATCACGCCGACCAGGAACCCTCCCACCACGGCGCCCAGCGGGCTGTCCAGCCCGCCCAGCAGCGCGCCGGCGAAGGCGTAGAGCAGGATGCCCCCCATCATGTTCGGGTCGAGGAACACGATCGGCGCGATCATCATGCCCGCCACCGCGCCGATCGCCGCCGCCAGGCCCCAGCCCAGCGCCAGCATCCAGCCGACCCGGATGCCGACCAGGCGGCACGACGCCGGGTTGTAGGCGACTGCCCGCATCGCGAGGCCGAGCCTGGTATGCCGGAAGAAGAGATAGATCAGCAGCAGCACCGTGAGCGTCACCGCCGTCGAACCCAGCTCGTGGCTGGAGATGATGCCCCCGAGAAGCGGCCGGTCGCCGAAGGGCGAGGGGAACGGCTTGATGGTGTAGTCCCAGATCCAGCCGCACAGCGCGTTGAAGATCAGCAGCAGGCCGATGAACACGCCGACCAGGGTCAGCTCCGGCGCCCCCGCGACGGGGCGCAGCAGCACGCGCTCGATCAGCACGCCGAGGACGAAGGACACCGCGACGGTGATGACGAACGCGCCCCAGTAGGGCACGCCGGCCGTGACGAGCGTGTAGGCGATGAAGGTCGAGAACGTCGCCATCTCGCCCTGGGCAAAGTTCACGTGATGGGTGGATTGGTAGATCATCACGAGCGCGAGCGCGAGGCTGGCGTAGATGCCGCCCGTCGCGATGCCGGAGAGGATCTGGTGCCAGAAGCCGACCATCGCGCCCCCTTCAATAGCCGAGATAGGATTTGCGGATCGCCTCGTCCGCCCGCAGCTCGGCGGCAGGGCCGGCGATGACGACGCGCCCCGTCTCCAGCAGGTAAGCTTGGTCGGCGATGTCGAGCGCGAGCGTTGCGTTCTGCTCGACGAGCAGGATGCCGACGCCCTCCGCGTCGCGGACCTGGCGCATGATGGCGAAGATCTCGCGCACGATCAGCGGTGCCAGGCCGAAGGATGGCTCGTCCAGCAGCAGCAGGCGCGGGCGCAGCAGCAGGGCGCGGGCGATGGCGAGCATCTGCTGCTCGCCGCCCGAGAGCGTGCCGGCCTGCTGGCGAAGACGCTGCTCCAGCTTGGGGAAGTAGCCGAACACGCGCCCGTATCCTTCCGCCGCCTCGCGCGCCGGGCGGGTGTAGGCGCCGAGACGGAGGTTCTCCTCGACCGTGAGCTCGCGGAAAGTGCCGCGCCCGTCGGGCACGTGGGCGACGCCGCGGCGCGCGATGTCCTCGGTGCGGCGCCCGTCTATGCGCTCGCCCCCGAGGCGGATCTCACCTTGCGTGCGCACCATCCCGCAGATGGCGCGCAACGTCGTGGTCTTGCCCGCGCCGTTGGCGCCGAGCAGCGCGGTGATGCCGCCCTCGGCCACGGCGAGATCAAACCCGTGCAACACGGCGGTCGCACCGTATCCGGCGCGGAGATGCGTCGCTTGCAGGAGCGCGGTCATGCTGCCGCGGCCTCGCCGAGATACGCGCGGATCACCTCCGGCTCGCGCTGCACCTCCGCGGGCGACCCGTCCGCGATCTTGCGGCCGAACTCCAGCGCCACGACCCGGTCCGAGACGCGCATGACCAGGTTCATGTGATGCTCGACCAGCAGGATGCTGAGCCGGAAGCGCTCGCGGATGGCGCGGAGGAGGAGTTGCAACTCGTCCACCTCGGCATGGTTCAGGCCGCCCGCAGGCTCGTCGAGCAGCAGCAGGCTAGGCTCGCTGATGAGGGCGCGGGCGAGTTCCACGCGCTTCTGCGTGGCGAAGGGCAGCCCGCTGACGATGACGCTCGCCACGTCTTGCAGGCCGAGCAGGTCGAGGAGTCCGTCGAGGCGCTCGCGGGCCTGCCGCTCCTCGCGCCGGGCGAAAGGAAGGCGCAACGCGCCGGCAACGAAGCCGCTCCGGCCCAGAGGGTGTGCGCCAACGAGAATGTTGTCGGCGACGCTCATGCGGGCGAACAGGGCGAGGTTCTGGAACGTGCGGCCGATGCCCATGGCGGCCATGCGGTGCCGGCGCGCGCCGGAGACCCGGCGCCCCTCGAACAGGATCTCGCCCGCGGTACAGCGGTAGATATTGCTGATGCAGTTGAACAGGGTCGTCTTGCCGGAGCCGTTCGGCCCGATGAGGCCGCAAATCTGACCGCGCCCGACCTGGAACGAGACGCCGTCCAGCGCGACAAGCCCGCCGAAGCGGACGAGGACGCCGCATGCCTCCAACAAGGGGGAGTCTAGGCGGGTCGCCTCCCGATCCCCGGACATGCCTCGAACACTCCCTCATTGGCCCCAAGTCTGCGCCGAGGCTAAGTTGGCAGCTTGCGCCAGGAAGCCGCTGTCCGGCAAGCGCCGGGAATGAGGGCCAGACCTCCAGAACTTGGCGCGACGTCGCCGGAATCGCGCCCGTCGTTCGACTACGGCACTGAACTTTCCGGTGATCGTCGCCCGAGGCGGACTTCCCGGAGCGGTGCAGCGCTTGCCCCCGACATCGAAGCGGTCCAACTCACGCCACGTTCTGCGCCTGCCGGCCGCGCATGCGGCCGAACAGCGCGATCATCTCGCGGTTGAAGGCCGGGATGTCGTCCGGCTTGCGGCTTGTGACCAGGTTGTCGTCCACCACGGCCTCCTGATCCACCCACTCCGCGCCGGCGTTCTCAAGATCGGTCTGGAACGAGGGCCAGGCCGCGAGCCGCCGTCCTCGCATCTTGCCGGTCTCGATCAGGGTCCAGGGACCATGGCAGATCGAGGCTACGGGCTTGCCGGCATCGAGGAAGGTCTGCGCGAACAGGATGGCGTTCTCGATCGTGCGGAGCGTGTCGGGGTTCATGATACCGCCCGGCAGCAGGATCGCGTCGCAATCCTCCGGCCGGGCACTATCGAGGGTGATGTCCACCGGGAACTCGTCACCCCACTCCGTGAACCTCCACGCGCGGACCTGCTTCTCCTTCGGCGACACGATGCTGGTCTCGGCGCCGGCTTGGTCGAGCGCCTTGCGCGGCTCGGTCATCTCGACCTGCTCGAACACGTCCGTGATCAGGATCGCGACCTTGAGGCCATTGAGGTTTCCGTCAGCCATGTCCCACTCCAGGCTGCGGCCGAGCGGCCCCTCGCGCCGCCAGTGCATGCGGCTGTCGCCGGACGCGCGCACCGTGGCGAGGAAGGCCATGACCTGCGGCAGGGTATTCGGCTCGCGCCAGCGCTGGTAGAGTTCGTCCGCGGTCTTCCCGATCGTGATCGAGCGTTCCACCTCGGGCTCGTCGGCGGGCGCTCCGGCGAGAGTGAGGAGCGCGAGCACGGCTCTGCCCGTCCCGCGCCCCCCGATCCCGGCTGCCACGGTAGCCATGTCGAGCGCGTCGCCGCCGACCCGGCCCCAGACCCAGGGCACCGGGTCTTGAGAGGCGAGGATGCCAATGCCGGTGCCGATCGCAGCGCAGCGCCAAGCGCCTGTTCTCCAGCACCCAGGCGTTGCTGCGCTCCACCGGCCAGCGGCGTCCGCCCGAGCCCGATCCGCGTGGCCGTCCCCGCTTGTGGATGCACGGCTCATTGGACTAGGCTCCCTGGTTCGAGCGGCTCCTTGGTTCGAGCGGCTGAACGCGGCGCGATCGCGAGGCAGGACCCGGCGGGAGATCCTGCCAGCAGGCCGTTGCTCGCTTTCCTCCTGACCCAGGCTGGGCCGCGCGGTGCCGCCGCAAGACACGAGGTCTGACCGATGCTGCGGATCCACCCCAACGCCCGCACCACGCCCATCATCCGCTTCCTGCGCGAGGCTGCGACGGCGTTTCCGTTCCGCCTCACCCACGTGCTGACCGACAACAAGAGCTGCTTCACCCCGGCGTTCGCCCGCGCCTGTGCCGCCCTCGGCGCAGAGCATCGCCGCATCCGCCCGCGCACGCCGCAGACCACCGCCATGGTCGAGCGCTGCAACGGTCGCCTCAGCAGTGAGGTGCTCGGCATCACTCTCGCCTCGCACCGCGCGCTCGAGCAACTCCTGCACGGCTGCAACGCCGCCTACAACGCCCGCCGCCAGCGCGTGCTGGACGGCAAGGCACCCGATCAGGTCACAGCCGAGCGCCGCTCGGCTCGGCCCGAACTCGCCAACGCTGAACCGCACGGACGCGCAGGCCCCCGCGACACCACCCAGGCGCGCCGCATCGCCGAAACCGCCAAGAAGACCTCACAACCAGACAACTAGAGCGGTTCGCGTCCAGGTTGGGACGCGAACCGCTCTAGCTTCTTGCTTGGGCGAGCAGGGTCCGCGGGAAACTGAAGACGCAAGCGCGTCCCAAGCCTCCTGCGATCTGCTTCAGGATCTCATAGGAGGAGGCGGAAAGCCGCTACCCGGTCAGGCTCCGGCGGGGGACGCGCCCCGCCGCCGGAACGCTAAACCCATCACGCCGAGGCCAGTGAGCAGCACGGCCCAGGTCGCGGGCTCGGGCACCGCGGACGGGGACAGCCCTCCCGCCGCTGCCATGTCGTCGGCGATCACGCTGTAGCCCAACGCGTTGGGGTGAACGTCGCCGATTGGCAGGAGGCCGCCATACGGGCCCGACACCGAGGAGCCGGCCGGCAGCGCGGCTTGGTATGTATAGGCCGCCTCGTTCCCCAGGAACGGCGTGGCGTTGTCAACGTAGATGCCGCCGAACTGGGACGCCAAGCCCTGGATGACGCTGTTGAGCGCCGTGCCCCCGGCGGCGAAGACCGGCGCGGCCGGGCTGGTCGGATCGGCGGGGAACGGATTGTAGTAGCCGTTGAGATAGAGGGTCGCGTTCGGCGCCAAGGTGCGGATCTGGCTGAGCACGGCGCTGTCGCTGGTCCTGAACGCCGCCAGTTCCCCAGGGATCTGCGCGATAGCAGCGGCCTCTGCGGCGGGGGTATTCTGCATAGGCGCGAGGGCCGCGAGGCCGTTGAAGCCGAGCGTGAGGCTGATCGTGCTGATGGTGTTTCCCGCAGCCTTCTGTGCCGCCACCGTGTTCGCGAACAGGGTGCTCTGGGAGAGGGCGGTGCTATTGTTGTAGTTCAGATTCTCGAGCTGCAGCGGGACATTGGTGCGCCCTTGCACCGGCGGAGTCCTCGGGTTGCTGTTGTTCAAGAAGCTGGCGGCAGTCTCGCCGTCTATCGCCAGGTTGACGACGTCGGGCCTGACGCCGCCGTTCTGGTTGGCGAGGATGTTGGCGAAGTCGCCGACGTAGCCGCGGTCGCCATTCGATTGCACGTATTGCAGGTCCGTCTCGCCGAACGTAATCGAGTCGCCGAGGGCGACATAGACGGGCGCGGCTTCGGCTCGCCCGACCAGGCTGAAGGTCGAGGCAAGCACGGCCGCGGCCACAGCCGCCGGGACCATCGCGGCGGTCCGGTTGCGGCTGCGCCTGGGTGCGCTGCCGACGCGATTGGTTCCAAGAGTTGCAAGCACGCGCATCCTTGATCTCCTCGTTCAATGGACCGGCTGATTCAAGGCGCGAAGCAGCAGGAGCCGTTTTGGGCGGGGCGTTAACGATTGGTTTACGGATACGTCGCGCAGGGTTCCACTCACGGTCGCGCGGGACCCGATCACGTTTGCAAGTGAGTCGAGGGTGCGCCATTGGAGCGCGAAGCATCGTGATGCCGCGGCAGGCGCACGCTGTCCCTTCCCAAGCTGGTCAGCCGATCAACGCCGTCAGCTTCGCACGCACTTGGGCCAGCTCGGCTTGCGTCACGCGCCCTTTCCTCGTCGCCCGCCGCGCTCGCCAGTCCAGGCTCTTGACCTGATCCGCCAGCACCACGCTAGCAGGCTGTCCCGAGATCAGGACCTCGAAGGGATAACCCTTGATCCTCGTCGTTGTCGGGCAACAGACGATCAGGCCGGCTCTGGCATTGTAGGAGGCTGGGCTGAGGACGATGGCGGGACGATACCCGGCCTGCTCATGGCCGGCTTGTGGATCAAAGTGCAACCACACGCTATCGCCGGCATCTGGGACGTAGCCGCCCTTGCGGCGGCGTCACCATGCTTCCTTGCCGAGCGGTGGGCCGAAATCGGCCGGCTCGTGCCGGTTATCGTCGGTGATGCCCGCGACCAACTCCGTGAGGTCGCAATCCTGCGGGCGGATCGCCTCGATGACGATGCGCCCTCCCTCCTCCCGCACGTCCACAGGTTGGTCGAGGCGGATACCCACGGCCGCCATCACCGCAGCCGGGATGCGGACCGAGGCGCTGTTCCCCCATTTCTTGATCAGAACCCTCATCCGAGCCTCATGTAGCGACAATGTTGATACTAGAGGGGCATAACAGATCGTGGTGGTCCGCGCTACGCCGCTTCCGCCGCCCGGCCCTCCGCGACCAGCGCCGTGTAGCGCGCGAGATACTCCCCCGTCATCCGCTCCAAGCTGAACCGCTCCCGCGCCACGGTCCGGCACGTCTCGGGGCTGATCCCTCCAACCTGCCGCCAGCGCCGCCGCCATCTCGTCCGCGCCCTCGACCAGCAGGCCCGTCCGCCCGTGCTCCACCACCTCGGGCAGCGCACCATTCGGGAAGGCGATCACCGGTGTGCCGCACGCCGCCGCCTCCATCGCGACTAGGCTGCTCGTCTCCGCGACCAGGCTCGGCACCAGCAGGCATCGCGCCCCTGCCAGCAAGGAGCGCTTCCGCGCGAACCCGACCGGCCCGACGTAGCGCCGCCTGGTGTCCAGCCGCGGCGCGATCTCGTCCTCGAAGTAGCGCTGGTGCGCCTCGTAGGGGAACACCTCGCCCGCGATGAGCAAGGGCATGTCCGCCCGGTGCGCGGCGTCGAGCGCGAGGTGCAACCCTTTCTCCGGGCAGACGCGGGCGAGGCACAGCGCGTAGTCCTCGCGTCTCGGCCGGGCACGGCCCAGCTCCTCGACCGGCACCCCGTTGGCGATGGGCGGGAGCATGTTGGGCGCGGGGGGTGCTGCCTCCATTTGCGCGCGGCTCACGCAGTTGAGCCAGGTCGCCGGGCGGTCGAGCGTGTAGGTCCATTCCGGATACCAGGTAGGCGGCAGGTGCAGCGTGCCGAGCACCGGGAGGTCGGTCGCGGACAGGCACCAGGGGAAGTCGAGTCCGTGCATGTGGATGAGGTCTATCCGTTCCTCCTGCATCGCGGCCCCGATCGCGCCGCGCAGTCGGTCCGTTGCCGCAGCCTTATCCGCCTGCTCGATCCGGTCGGTGGGCGGGCAGGCGAAGGGGAACAGCCGGCCCCGCACCCGGCTGCCGTCGCAGGCGGCGACCAGGCTGCGGTGCCCGGCCTCGACCAGTGCTGCGTCGAGCGCGCTCAGGACTTGCTCGCTTCCGCCGACCGCGTCCGGGCTGACGGGCGCGAGCGAGTAGGCCGTGAGCAGGACGGTCAGGGCCAAAGTGCCGTCTCCGCCTCTGCCGCGAGCGCGCGCCAACGCTCGCCTGTCATCTCCCAGCCCCAGCGCTCGTAGTTGAGCGGCCCGGCGTGTGGCGGCTGGCGCCAGTCGTAGTCCGGCGCCGCGCGGAAGCTCTCCCGGTCGGTGGCGAAGCCGGACAGCATCTCCGCCTGCGTGGCGTGCGCCGCGACCATGGCCTCGCTTGCGCGCCCGTTCGGCGTCCGTGAGGTGAACGACGATAGGCTCGGGCCCAGGGGACTTGGGGCAGGAACTCCCCCTTCGACGGGCTCGCCCAGCCCGGCGTGGTAGCCTGGGAATTCGGCGATGCTCGGGCGTGCCGACCCAGGTCGGACCAGCCGAGCGGCGGCGTGGCAGGCCCAGGCCGTCGCGTCGTGGTCGGGATGGCCACCCTCGTAGGCGTGGGTCAGCACGGACTCGACCCGGTGCTCGGCGAAGTGCGCGGCGAGGCGCCGGGCGATCTCGACCAGGTGCAGCGACGCGTCCTGGTCCGGATAGCCCAGCATGATGTGCGGCGCATCGCACCCGGCGGCGGCGAGTGCTGCCCGAAGTTCCGCGGCGCGGGCGCTCGCGTAGGCGCCGGGCGAGGCGAAGCCGTGCCGTTCCCAGTCCGCGAGGCGCCGCGGAGCGCCGTCGGTGACGTGGACGATCACGAGACCTGGCAGCAAAGCGAGGCTTCCGCCCGCGCCGATCGCCTCATCGTCCGGATGCGCGCAGACGAGCGCGACTCCGCCCACGAAGGGCCGCCGCGCCGCGAGTGCGCGCAGCAGCTTCACCGCGTCAGCCTCGGGCGTAGCGACGGACCATCGTCGCGCAGAACTCCGCGAACCGCTCGGGGTGCTTGGGCACGGACGTGTAATGCGCCCACTCGCCCTCCGCCTCGGGGGTGAAGCAGAACGTCACCGTGACCTGGAACGGCTCCAGCGCGCGCATCTGACGGTCGAACCAGGACTCCGCGCCCGGCCGCAACCAATCCGCCCAGGACAACCCCGTGCGCAGGTAGGCCACGCCCAGGTCCTTGAGCCAGCGCACCATGTCGTCGAGCCGATGGTCCTCGAAGTGCACCCATTGGCAGAGGCCGAAATCGGGCGTGCACTCATGGAACCGCTTCGCCGCGCGCTTGGGGCGGCCGTGCTCGTCGAGCAGGCCCATATGGAAGTGGCGGTAGTAGCTGCTGCCCTCGGCCTCGCGATGCCGCGTCGTCGCCGGCCACGAGGCGGGCAAGTCGTAGAGGCTGTACCAGTGGACGCGGGGCGCCTGGCCGCGCAGCAGCTCGTAGGTGCGCCCGAGGCCCCACTCCTGCACCTCCTCGGCGCCGAAGGTGCTGACGCCGACCTCGCTGACCCACACCGGCAGGCTCGTCGCCGCGCGGATGGAGGCCAGCTTGTCCGGCCATTCGCTGATCTGCCAATGGTTCCAGTCGAGCGGGAAGCCGTGGACGGCGACGGCGTCCAGGTGGGTGAGGGCGCCGTGGCCGTCAAGGACGCGGATGAAGTCGGGATCAATGGGCGAGATGCCGCCAAGCACGCGGGGGAGATCCGGCGCCTCGGCCTTGATCGCCTGGCCTGCGAGCCGGGTCATGCGCGCGAAGGTGGCCCAGTTGGGGTCGTTGTCGAAGTCCCAATGCGATTTGTTGTTGGGTTCGTTCCAGATCATCGCGGCCTCGATCACGGGGCTTGCGCTCCCCGCGCCGGCCCAGGAGCGGGATACACCGCGCCGTAGCGTGGGTTGGGCCGCTCGGCCCTGCGGCAGATGAAGACCTCGCTCTCCGGGTTGTCGAGGATCTCGAAGCCCGCGGACCGCAGCATCGCGGCCGAGCAGGCGCGGTTCGGCGCCCACCAGTTGGTGTTGTCGCCGCTGTAGCTGTGCTCGATGAAGTGCAGCTTGGGATAGCCCGGTGCCTCGAAATGCGCTGCATCCCAGAACGCGTAATCCTCCGCCACGGGCGCGATCTCGTCACTGCCGCGCTGCAACGATTGGAACACGAGCAAGTCGCGGGCAACGTGCTCCCAGATCAGGTCGAGTGCCAGCAAGGGATGGCGCAGGTGGTAGAGCACGCCGATGAAGAACACCACGTCGAATCGCTCGCCCAGCCTGCCGATGTCATAAACGCTCATCTCCTGGAACTCGACATCCAGCCCTTCGACCTCGGCGGCGAAGCGGGCTTGCGCCAGGTAGTCCGGGTCGAAATCCAGGCCGAGCACGCGGTCAGCACCGCGCCGCTTCATCTCCAGCGCGTAGAAACCGGCGTTGCAGCCGATATCGAGCACGGTCTTGCCGCGCAGGTCGCTGGGCAAGGCGTGCCGGAACCGCTCCCACTTGATCCGCGGATAGTCGCCGAGGAAGTGCTCGGGCGCGGTGGCGACGCCCTTCAGCTCCATGTTGTGGAACCAGGGGCCGAGCGCTTTCGCCCTTTCCTCGATCCGCTCCCGCGTCCAGGCCGCCGTCATGCGCCGCTCCCGACCAGCCGCGCCGTGCCCGCTCGCGGTACTGAGATAGAAGGTGCCGGCGCGGGCGCGCAGGCCTCGCCGCCCAGCAGGCGCATCGCCTCGCGGTATCCGTTCAAGGTTCCAACGTCCACGTAGCTTCTCCCTGCCGGTACGCCCCACGCCTCGCCGCCGCGGGCGAGATAGGCGTTGGCCAGCGTACCGATATACTCGTCGCGCTTACCGCGCTCCTGCCAGAGCCGGTGGAGCGCGTGCAGGGTGCGGCCCGGCATCTTGAACGCGCCCCAGATCCAGCGGCTTGCGGCATGGGGCGACTTCACCTGGATCTCGCGCACGCGCCCGGCCTCGTCGCAGTCCACGGCGTCGAACAGGCTCGGGTCCTCCACAGGGAAGAGCAGGAAGCTCAGCCGTTCGTCGGGCAGGGCGCAGAGCGCGTCGGCGGGGAACCAGATCGTGTCCGGGAGGCCTACGATGACGTGCTCGCTCTCGGGGATCAGTGGGCAGGCGCGGAAGACCGCGTCGCACAGGCCGCCCGCGCCGGCCTGGCAGGCGTAGGCGATGCTGATCTCGCCCACGTCGCCGCCGTAGTATTGCAGGATGTCGCTCTTCCAGGGCGAGATCACGAAGCAGATCTTGCGCGCGCCGGCGAGCGCCATGCGCTCGACGAGGTATTCGCTCACCGCGCGCGGCCGCTCGACCCCGCCCGCGTCAAGGCGCGAGCCGACGGGAAGCAGCTCCTTGCTGAAGGCGAGCGGCTGGATGCGCGTGCCGCTGCCCGCCGCCGGGATGATGCCCCAGGTCATGCGGTGAGCGGCGCTCATGCGGCCTGCACGCTCGCGGCCGCTTCCAGCGCCGCGACCAGCTCCGCCGCCCGCGCGCGCGCCGTGTGCTCATCAAGCGTGCGCTCGCGTGCGCGCCGCGCCACGTTCGCGAGGTCGCCTGGCGTGCGCCGCAGCGCGTCCAACGCCTCCGCCGTCGTCCCTGCCACCAGGATCTCCTCGCCGGGGCGGAAGAACTCGTCCAAACCATCCCACCAATCGCTGAGGATCGGCACGCCGCACGCCGCCGCCTCGAAGAGGCGTCCAGAGGGGCACCAGCCGAGCCAGGCCATGCTCCGCCGGGTGATGTTCAGGGTGAGGCGCTGCGAGCAGTAGAACGCCGGATGGTCGGACACAGGCAGGTGCCGGGCGAAGCGGATGTTGGACGCCCAGGGAAAGCCCTCGGGATACTGCGCGCCCGCGATGATGAAGGTCTCTTCCGCGAGGAGGCGTGCCGGCTCGATGAAGAATTGCTGCAGCGCCGCCTGGCGGTCCTCGGCGTAGGTGCCGAGATAGCCGAGGAGCGCCGCGAACTCGGGCCGCGGCGGTGCAGGGCGGTGCGCGTCCGGGTCCACCGAGCCGTAGAGCGGGGCCACCCGGCGCGCGCCGAGCCGGGTGCGCAGCAGGTCGAGCGCGCGGCCTCCGGTGTAGCTCAGCACGAGGTCGAAGCCGCACAGGCCCTCGGGCGGGACATAGTCCACACGCTCGCCCGCTTCGATCCGGGCGAGCGTCACGGGCGTGTCGAGGTCGTAGAAGGCGCGGACGGGGATAGGGCTCTCCTGCACGAGCCGGCACGCCGCGACCCCGTCCGGGCAGTAGCTGGTCACGATCGCCGCGTCCGCGTCCGCGAGCGCCCGGCGCGCGAGCGGCAGCGCCTCGTCCCAGCTTGGATAGAGCACCAGCTCGCCGCCGTGGGGCAGCGCGTGCAGGTCCCGCGCCTGCGCATAGTAGGGCACGTCGCGCTCGAAGAACGCTACGTGATGGCCCATGCCGAGCAAGGCCGCGATCAGCCCGCGCCAGAGCGAGGCGTGCCCGTTGCCCCAGGAGGACGACACCGCGAGGCCGAAGATCACGATCCTCACGCGCGCGCCCTCCCCAAGGCGCGTTGGGCCGGGCGACGGATGGCGAGCGCCTCCGCGTAGTAGCCTTCCAGCTCCAGCGCGCGGTGGTCGCCCGTATGCATCCCGAGCACCTTCACCCGTGCCTGCTCGGCGATGGCCCGGCGCCGGGCTTCGGGCACCCCGCGCAGCGCGGCAAGCAACTCCTCGGCGCTGCGCGCGATCACGATCTCCTCGCCGGGTACGAAGAATTGATCGAGACCGTCCCACCAATCGGAGATCACGGGCACTCCGCAGCACGCCGCCTCGAACAGACGCACGCTCGGGCTCCAGCCGCGCCTGATCATGTCCACCCGCGTCACGTTCAGCGTCCAGCGGCTCTCGGCATAGAAGCGGCGGTGCTTGTCGGGAGCGAGATGCATCGTGCGCGCGACGTTGGCGGGCCAGGCGACAAAGTCCGGATACTGCGGCCCGGCGACGCAGAACCGCCCCGAAGCCCAGCGCCGCGCCGGCTCGCAGAGCAGCCGGTCGAGCGCCGGTTGGCGGTCGTCGCTGTAGGTGCCGAGATAGCCGAGGTCCCAGCGCACCTCCGCCTCCGGCATGGGGCGATGCGTCTCCGGGTCCGCCGAGCAGTAGAGCGCCCGCGCCATCGGGGCCCCCCGCCGTTCAAGCTCCGCGAGCGTCGGCCCGCCCGTGAAGCTCAGGTAGAGCGCGTAGCCCGGCAGCATCTCGGGCGTCAGATACTCGCATCGCCCGGCGTCCAGGGCCGCCAGCGTCACCGGCGTGTCTATGTCGTAGAACGCCACGATCCCCCGCGCCGCCCGTTGCACGAGCCGCCCCACCTGCACCCCGTCCGGCACGTAGGAGCCGATGATCACGAGGTCGGAGTCGCGCAGCGCCGGCAGCCAGCGCCGCTCCAGGTCGTCCGCGTCGCGGTAGAGCCGGGTCGTGCCCCAGGGCGGCTCGGGGAGGTCGCGGTTGTCCCGATACCAGGGCTTGTCGCATTCGAGGAAGAGAACCTCGTGCCCACGCCGGGCGAGGCCGCGCACGAGGCCGCGATAGGTGGTCGCGTGCCCGTTGCCCCAGGACGAGGTGATCGTCAGCCCCAGGACGGTGATCCGCAAGCCCGGCATCTCCCTACAAACCTACGCGCGCCCGCCGCACCCGCGCAAGACGCGAAGCGTGGGCGGCGACCGCCTCCGTCACGTCGCTGACCGGGTCCGTCCAGTCCCCTTCCTCGTCCTGGCGCGCGAGGCGGAGCGACGGATACCAAGGTGCTGCGTCCGCCGCGTTCGGCCAGCGCCAGTCCGCGTCGCGGCGCAGCAGCACCCAGCCGGGCCGGCCGAGCGCGCCGGCGAGGTGGGCGACCAAGGTGTCCACCGTGACGACGAGGTGCAGCCCGGCGATCAGCCGCACCGTCTCCGTGGCAATCAGGCTGCGGTCGCGCGGGTTGAGGAACGGCGGCGCACCCGGCGCCAGCGCCTCCTCCGCGGCGGGGCCGCGCTGCAAGCTCACCAGCACGACGCCCGGCAGCCGCGCGAGCGGCGCCAGCAGCGCGAGCGGCACGGAGCGCGCCGGGTCCCAGCCGCCCGCCTGCCAGCACAGGCCCACGCGGAGCGGCCGCGTCTCGGGCGGCGTGCCGGGCGCCACGAGGTAGGGCGCGGGCGGCGGCGGCAGGCGCAGGGCGTGCGGCAGCTCCATGATCTCCAAGGTGCACGGCTCCGGCGGCAGCGGCGCGTCGAGTTGGAACGGCACCACCTGGTCCACGCCCGGCATGGCGCCGAGCAGCCCTGCCAGCGCCGGCTGCACCTCCAGCGTGACCCGCGCCGCGCGCTCGCGTAAGCGGGGCAGGTAGCGGGCGAACTGCACGGTATCGCCCAGCCCATGGTAGCAGCGCACGAGCGCGGGTTTCCCGTCCGGCGGCGTCCCGTCCCAGACCCAGCGCAGATGGTACGGCAGGGTGGGATCGTCCTGCGTCGCCGGGTCGCGCGCGGCGAGCACCCGGTCGTTGATCTGCCACGCCGCCGCCCAGTCGCCCGCCAGCATGGCGGCGGTCCATTGCACGCCGGGGTCGAGACTCCCGTTTGCGTGATGATGCGTGGGTTGAGGCAGCATGGCTCTCCGCGCATACCCTTTGGCGACCGGGCGCGAAAGGCCCGCCGCGCCTCTAGGAACCCTTCATGCACCAACGTGCTGCCTTGCCGCGCCGGTGGCTCGACATCCTGCGTGTCTTCTTGCGCAGCGAGGCGGCGGGCGGGATTGCGCTCATCCTCTCCGCACTCTTCGCCCTGGCCTGGGCCAACTCGCCCGCGGGCGACGACTACCGCTCGCTGCTGGCGTGGCAATTCGGCGCCGGCCCGCTGCGGATGTCGTTCGCGGCGTGGGTGAACGACGGGCTGATGGCGGTGTTCTTCCTGTTCGTCGGCCTGGAGCTGCGGCGCGAGATCACGGAAGGCGAGCTGTCGTCGCCGCGCCGGGTTGCGGCGCCCGGCCTTGCGGCGCTCGGCGGCATGATCGTCCCGGCGCTGATCTATGCCGGGTTCAACTGGAACGACGCTCCGGCCTTGCGCGGCTGGGCGGTGCCGGTCGCGACCGACATCGCCTTCGCGCTCGCGGTCATGGGCGTGCTCGGGCGCCGCGTGCCGACCGGGCTCAAGGTGTTCCTGGTCGCGCTCGCCATCATGGACGATCTCGGCGCGATCGTCGTCATCGCGGTCTTCTACACGCGCAGCCTCGGCCTCGGTGCACTGGCGGGTGCTGCGCTGGTCTGGGCGGCGCTCTTCGGCCTCAATCGCGCTGGCGTGCGGCGTCTCCTGCCTTACCTGCTGGGCGGTGCGCTGCTCTGGCTTCTGCTGCTGCGCTCGGGCGTCCACTCGACGCTGGCGGGCGTGGCGCTCGCCTTCGTCGTTCCGCGGCAATCCGCCGACCGGCTGGAGAACGCGCTCGCCAACCCGGTTGCCTTCCTCGTGCTGCCCATCTTCGGGCTGGCGAACGCCGGTCTCTCCTTCGCGAGCCTGCCGCCCGGCGCTTGGGCGGATCGCGCGGCGCTGGGCGTCGCACTCGGCCTGTTCCTCGGCAAGCAGGCGGGCGTGTTCGGCGCGGCCTTCCTCGCGCAACGCCTCCAACTCGCACAGCTCCCGGAGGGCGTGACGATGCGCCAGCTCTACGGCGCTGCCGTGCTCTGCGGCATCGGTTTCACCATGAGCCTGTTCATCAACGACCTCGCCTTCCGGGGCGGCCCGCGCGGCGATGAGATCAAGCTCGCCGTCTTCGTCGGCTCGCTCGCCTCCGCGGTCGGGGGTCTCGCGATCCTATGGACCGCCGGACGGAAAGCTATGTCTTGGGAACGACAACCACCGTGACGTGAACAGTGCTGTCCGCCTGGCCTGCCTCATGCGGGCGGAGGATGGCGGTGAAGCTGTCCGGCCCAGTGTAGCCAGGGGCAGGCAGGTAGTCGAGGAAGGTCTGGTCACCGGCCTCGCGGATCAGGACGCGCCCATGCGAGGGACGGTCGTGGACCAGGCCGACGGCGAAGGGCTTGCCCGCATCGGCGACGCGCACGGCGCACCAGCCGCCGTCGTCGTTCATCTGCAGCTCGGCCTGGGCGACGCTGCCGGGCACGAGGGTGGGCGACGAGGGCTTGCAGACGGACGCGATGCCCTCGTTCAGGTTCGGGCCGGCGACCGGGGCGGGTCCGACCGGCTTTTGCACGCAGGCCGTGAGCAGGAGCGCGGCCGCGAACGGCAAGGCATGGCGCAGGGTCACGGCAGGGGTCCTCCCAAGTCTTTCGGGCCCCAAGTCTTTCGGGCCAAGTCTCTCCGGGGCGGCGCTCATGCCACAAGAGACCGCCCGCGCCAAGCCGGCGACGCGAGAATGTAGCTATCGTTTGACGGCGACGGGGGTGAAACCGTAGCTGCGGCGACATGCCTCAGATCCTCTCCCGTGCGCGTCCTTGACCTGTTCAGCGGCATCGGCGGCTTCAGCCTCGGCCTGCACTGGGCGGGAATGCGCACCGTCGCCTTCTGCGAGCGCGACCCTTGGTGCCGTCGCACTCTCGCCCGGCATTGGCCCTGCGTCCCGCTCTACGACGATGTGTGCCGGCTCACCGCCGAGCGCCTGCGCGCGGACGGTGTCTTCTCTCTCAACTCTGGCCCCGACCTCATCTGCGGCGGCTTCCCCTGCCAGGATGTCAGCGCGGCCGGGAAGGGCGGCGGACTCGACGGCGCACGGAGCGGCCTATGGCACGAGATGGAGCGCCTCGTCGCCGAGCTGCGACCCGCTTGGGTGGTGGCTGAGAACAGCCCTGCTCTGCGCGTCCGCGGCGCGGACCGGGTCTGCGCCGGGCTGGAAGCACTGGGCTACACCTGCTGGCCGCTCGTGGTGGGCGCTGCCCACGCCGGCGCGCCCCATTTGCGCGAGCGTGTCTTCGTGGTGGCCCACGCCGCGGGCGCGCGACTGGCGGACGGGCAGCCTGAGCCAGCAGGCGCGGCGCCGGGCCTGCCCGCTCCCCGACCGGGTGGGTGGCCGCCTCCACCCCCGGTTCGTCGAGTGGCTGATGGGCTTCCCAGAGGGATGGACAGACGAGTGGACCGAATAAGGGCGCTCGGCAACGCCGTGGTGCCGCAGGTGGCCGAGATGGTGGGCCGGGCGGTGCTGCACGCCGCGGGCCGGGCGGCTTGAGGCACGCGCGCTACTTCGGCGCGCGTCGTGAGACGGGACGCAACTCTTGCGGGCGGTCCGCGATCATGCCCTGATGGACACGTCACCGAGAGGATTCCCCATCATGCGCAAAGTGCTCCTGGCTTCCAGCTTGTTGCTGCCGCTCGGCTTCGCGGCGCCCGCCTTCTCACAAGGCGCGACGATGTCGCCGCCCTCCCCGAACGCTTCGACCAGCATGCCGCAGTCGCCGAATTCCGTCCCGCAGGGTGCACGGACGATGCCCCGTGGCACGACCGGGATCGAGCGGATGGGCGATGTCTCGCAGACGCGCTACAGCAGGTCGCACCGGCGGCGGATGCGGCGCCGCGCGCATAACCCGGACATGCCGGAAGGGCAGACTGTCCCGACGCCGCAGGCCCAGTGAGCAGCGGCACCGGCAACCGTTGATCACCGCCGGGAGAGGGTGCGTCTCGCAGCCTCTCCCGTGACGGCGGCTACGGCGCGGCCTCCCCGTCGGTGCAGGCGGCGATGTCCTTGAGCTTCACTGAGGATGGGTCGAGCGTCTCGCCGTAGCCGAGCAGGTAGAAGCATTGTGCCTGCTGGGTGGCATCGTAGTTCCGCACGTCGAAGGCCGTGGATCTCTGCTGCCATTTGCCGAGTTGCGGCTCGAACAGGTTGGCGGGATCGAGGCCGAGGAATTCGTAGAACTCGCTGAGCGTCGCCGTCGGCACGTAAAGCTCGGTCAGCGTGGGCACGATCTGCGTGACCATCTGCAATTCACCCAGCGTCCAATCCTCGGTCGGCTTGCCTGCGACCGAGCGTAGGAAGGCCCGCGTGTAAGGGCTGACCCGGCGGTCTTTGAGGAACGCCACGATCCGGGGCGGGACGAAGCGGGTCGGCTGCACATCGTCCGTGCGGCCGAGGGGGCGAGGGATTTCCGGAAGTGCGGGCTGCAGCGTCCGGCGCCGGGCTTGGCAGGCGCGGCTTGTGTCGCCCGGCCGGCAGCCGACCCCTCCTGGTCCAAGCAGCGGCGCGATGATCGGGGGCGGCGCCGTGCCTGAGGGTGGCGACGCCATGCGCTGCGGCGGCGGCTGCGCCACGGCGGGGATGGCCGCCCCGAAAGCCGCGACCCCGAGCGCGAGCGTGGCCAGTGCGCGCCTAATGGCCCGGCCTGCTCTGGGTGCCCGGCCTGCTCTGGGTGACGGTGACGACCGGGGCATTGCCTGTCTGGGTGATGACGACATCGAGTCCGCTGCCCTGCTGCACGCTGGCCGCAGAGCCGCCGGTGCCGAGTTGGTGGATGATGGACGAGTTGTTGTCGCCCGCCTGGCTGATGAGCGCGCCGTTGCCGGTGTTGAACTGCTCGGTCGTGGCGTTGTTGCCGCTACCGGCTTGCGAGATCGTGCTTCGGTTGCCGGGCGCCCTGGGCATCGGCGCCGTCGCCGTTTGGGTGATGTAGGACGAGGAGACCTGATCGGTCACGACCTGCGAGTCCGCAAGCGCGGTGGCCGGTGCGAAGGTCAGCAGGCCGATGGTCAGCAGGCTGATGGGGGCAAAGGGGGGAATGGAGGCCTCTCTACTCGCCGGGCTTGGTCTGCCGGATGACGACCTGCCCGGCGTCGCTGCCGGACTGCGTGACCACAACACCATGGTCGTCTCCTGCTTGCTCGCTGGTTGCGGAGCTGCGCGATCCCGCCTGGCGGATCGAGGAGCGATTGCCGCTGCCGTGCTGGATCATTGTCGCCGTGTTGCCGTTGCCGGACTGCGTGATCTCGGAGCGATTGCCGCGGCCGGTCTGCTGGGCGGAGGCGGTGTTGTCCCCGGTGATCGCCGTGGTGAGGTTCGCGGCAGGGCCGGTGACGACGACCGACTCGGCCCGCCCGGCGCAGGGCAGGGCCGCGGCGGCGGCGAGAAGGGCGGCGAGTTCGTAGCTTCATCATGGGCGATCTCCTGGGCGATCTCCGAGAAAGGCGTCAGTGCTGGGCTTGCGTGGCGGCATTGCCGATGCCGGCCTGGGCGATGGTGGCTTGGTTGTTCGCGCCGCCGCTCACCGTCTGGGAAGCGGCGTTGGCGGTGCCGATCTGGAGAACGCTCAGGGTGCTGTAGTTGCCGGAGTCGTTCTGGTTGACGGTGTTGCCGCTGCCGATCTGCTCGGAGACGAGCGTGCCGTCATTGCCGTCGGCGGTGGCGGAGTCCTGGTTGCCGTCGCCGTTGTGCTGATACTGATTGATGGCATTCCCGTTGCCGCTCGCGCTGGCGCTGGCCCGGTTGGCGCTGCCGAGATACTGATACTGGACGATGCCGTTGCCGTTCCCCTTGGCGACGGCGGTGGCCCGGTTGGCGTTGCCCAGCACCTGGTACTGGCCGATGCCGTTCCGGTTGCCGCTCGCGCTGGCGGTCGCGCGGTTGGCGCTGCCGAAGAGCTGATACTGGGCCAGCGCGTTCCTGTTGCCGCTGGCGCCGGCGCTGGCCAGGTTGCGGTCGCCGATCACCTGGTTCTGGAGGATGCCGTTCCGGTTGCCGTTCGCGCTGGCGGTGGCGCGGTTTGCCGTCGCCGTCGCCCTGGGCCTGGTTGACGACGTTGCCGTTCCCGCTGATATCGGCGCTGACCTGGTTGCGGTTGCCGACCGCCTGGGTCTGGGTGATGACGTTGGCGTCGCCGCTGGCAGTGACGGCGGCGCGGTTGCCGTCGCCGTCACCCTGGGCCTGGCTGATGACGTTGCCATCGCCGCTGGCGCTGGCGCTGACCTGGTTGCGGTTGCCGACCACCTGATACTGAGTGATGCCGTTCCCGCTGCCGCCGGTGTTGGCACTGGCCTGGTTGCGATTTCCCCGGACCTGATACTGGCTGGTGCGGTTTCCGCTGCCGCGGACGGCGGCGGTCGCTTGGTTGCGGTTCCCGACGGCCTGATACTGGATGAGGATGTTGCCGCTCGCGCCAGGATGGATCGTGGCGGTGGCCTGGTTGCGGTTGCCGCTCGCCTGGTCCTGGCTGATGGCGTTGCCGTCGCCGTTGGTGATTGTCGCGGAGACGGTGCCGTTGTTGCCGTTCTGGAACTGCTGGATATAGTTCCCGCCAGCGCCGCGGCTGCTGGTCCTGGCGGTGGCCGTGTTGCCCGTTGCGTTGGGGTTGGCGTAGCCCTGTATGTCGGCGGCGCCCTGCGCCTGCACCACCGTGGAGTTGCGGTCGTTCATGGTGATGCTGGCGGTGTTGGATCTGCCGCGCTGCGTGGTCGCGGCGAGATTGTTGGTGCCGCTCACGGCCTGGGTCGCGGCGAGCGAGGACCCGGATTGCTCGATGTAGGCGAGGTTGTCATCGGCGAGCGCCGGGCCGGCGACCAGGCCGAGCAGGGCTGCGGAGACGGCAAGCTTCTTCATGGGCGTTCTCCCGCATGAACGGGGAATGGGCGAACCCCTCCCCCGCCGCGTTCATCAGTGCTGCGTCTGCTTGGCGTAGTTGCCGTTGCCGGTCTGGCTGATGGTGCCGGTGTTGTTGGCGTTGTACTGATCCTGGTAGGCGCGGTTGCCGTTCCCGGCCTGCATCACGCTCAACGTGCCGTTCACCGTGCCGTACTGGTTGCTCTCGGCGTAGTTGCCGGTGCCGTGCTGGTCCTGCGAGATGGAGCTGCCGACCGCACCGCCCTGATACGCGTAGGCGATGTTGCTGCTGCCGACCTGCTTCTGCGTGGACGTATCGCCGGAGCCATGGTTCTGAGCGGACGCGGCGTCGTTGGCGGTGCCGGTCTGGTCAATCGAGGCGATGTTGTCAGTGCCGTCATACTGCCCGCTCCAGGCCTTGTTGCCCGTACCAGACTGCGTCTGCGTGATCTTCTGGTTCATTCCGCCGTACTGCTCGGCGTAGGCGTCGTTGCTCGTCCTGCCCTGGGTCTGCGAGACGGAGTTCCCAGTGCCGCCATACTGGTTGATGGTGGCGCTGTTGCTGCGGCCAGCCTGGGTCTGAGTGGCTGCGTTGCTCGCGCCGCCCGTGTTGTAGATGTCCGCCGTATTACGGTTGCCAGTCTGGGTCTGCGTTGACTGGTTGCCGCTGCCATCCCCGATCAGGCGGGACCGGGCGTAGTTGGTCGCGCCGGTCTGGGTCTGCACGGACGAGTTGCTCGTCCCGGCCTGCTCGATGATTGCCTGGTTATCGCTCGCGAAGGCGGGGGCTGTGGCCGCGAGCCCGGCCAGGGCCGCGGAGGCTAGGAGAAACTTACGCATGTGAACCATTTCCCTCCTTCGGAGTCCCCCCTGCTTCCCCGCCGCCAGCTTGCGTCCGTCCGCCGGGGGGATCTGGGGCGGGGACTGGCTGCGGTGATTTGCCGTCGCGTTCGGCGACGTAGCCGTCCACCAGTTTCTGACCCGCCGCCTTGTCGGCGAACGACCAGTAGCCCTTCTCGGTGCCGTCCAGGATGGCGGCACGGACCGCCTTCTCGATGGCTTGGCGCACGGCGAGCTGGGTCGGCTCGTTGGTGGTGATCCCGGCCTCGGCCTGCAGCAGCTTGTTGAAGCCGACGTAGCGGTTCAGGCCGCCGTCGAGGCTGACCGAGTAGATCGTCTTGTCCGTCGTGACCGAGACCAGGACCTCGCCCGTCAGCACGCTGACCACGCGCAGATACACGGCGACGTTGTCGCGGCGATACTGCGCCGAGCCGCCGATCCCGAGGAACGTGGCTCCCAGGCCGCCGGTCAGCACGTTGCTGTCGTAGCCGATGATGCCGCCCTCGAAGATCACCCCGGCGTTGAGGAGCGGCGCCAGCGGCGGCAGCGGTTGGCCGTTCGGCCCGGCCGCCTCCGCCCGGTTGGCGCGGATGATCTGCCGCTCCTGGAACAGGTCGCCGAGGCGGTTGCGCTCCAGCACCGAGAACCATTGCCGGTTGCCCGCGTCCTGGAGCGCGTTGACGAGGATGGACGCGCCCCCTTGCGTCACCGCGAACGAGTAGTCGGCGTAGGTGTCGTTGGGCTTGTGCTGGCCGGTCTGGTCCTGGAAGGCGAAGACGGCGACGTAGAGCTTGGTCGCGGGCGGCGGCAGGTCGCGCAGCTCCTCCGTGGACTGCACGACCGGCGCCAGCCGCGGCGGCTCCGCGAAGACGCGCGCCGTAGTCGTTCCGCATCCGGATAGAATGCAGCAAGCCAAGGCCAGCGCGAGATGGGGGGCGTGTTTCATGTCAGAACGTGGGGACGGGGATCTGGATGTTGGTCACGCCGCCCGACGCAGCGTCGGTGATGGCGATGTTGACCTGGCCGCCAGCGCGGTTGAACTGGATGACCTCGCCGTTGATGTTGAACGTGCCGGAGGTCTTGGCATTCTCGCCGAGAATTTCCTGGCTGACTTGGGTGGCGATCTGGGACAGCAGCGCGCTGGTGATCTGCTGCTGGAACTGCTGCACCGAGCTGGGGCCGGTCTGCTGTGCCTGAGCAGATTTGTTCTGCAGGAACTTGTAGTTGTTGGCGGTCGCTTGGCCGAGCACGTAGGCGCCGTTGAATGGACTGCCGCCGAAGCTCGGGTTGACCGGGGTGTAGGTGAGCTGGCTCGCGATCGCGGCCGGGTCAGCCAGCAACGCGAAGGAGAGTCCAGCCAAGGCCAGGCTTATGGAGCGCAACCGTCCCATAATTCATCCTCAGGTTCACGTTCATCGGCTCGTCTCGCACCACGATGATTAACACATCGTCAAAAAATCGTAAAGCTTTAAAGCGGGACAACTGCGCGTTGCCTTGACGATTTTCTGGCGGAAGCTTTCGCGGCTCGGCGCTCGGAAAGCGGCAGGGTGGCGCAACCGCTGATCGTCAGCCGCGCATCTCCGCATCAGCCCATCTGGAGCTGGGAACCAACCTTTCTCACCCTCGCCCAGCTCCGCCGGCTTCCCCTGGGGTGCCAGGCCAGGCATCGTTTGGCGCGCGAAGTCTGGCGCGCGAAGTCTGGCGCGCGAACGGAGGTGAGGATGACCGAGCTGGCCCCCTTGGGCGATGGCGCCCTTCCGCCCGGCATACGCTCCCGCTTCGTGGACGGCATCAACGGTCTCAGGATGCACGTCCTGGAGGCCGGCTTCGAGGGCGCCGGACACAAGGACGGGGACCGGCCCTGCATCCTGCTCCTCCACGGCTTCCCGGAACTCGCCTACTCCTGGCGCAAGGTGGTGCTGTCCCTTGCATCGGCGGGATTCCACGTCGTTGCCCCCGACCAGCGGGGCTACGGGCGCACCACCGGCTGGGACGCCAGCTATGACGGCGATCTGGAGTCCTTCCGCCTCCTGAACCTGGTCAGGGATGCCCTGGGACTCGTGTCGGCGCTCGGCCGCCATTCCGTGGCGGCGGTGGTGGGACACGATTTCGGCTCGCCCGTCGCCGCCTACTGCGCGCTCATCCGTCCCGAAATGTTCCGCTCCGTGGCGCTGCTGAGCGCGCCGTTCACGGGACCGCCCGCGCTGCCGTTCGGCACGGCAGACGCCGCGCCGCAGGGCGGCTCCGACGCGGCCTCGCCTGTCGCCCGCATCAACGACGAGCTGGCAAGGCTGGACCGGCCGCGCAAGCACTACCAATGGTATTACTCGGGGCGGCAGGCCAACGCCGACATGCAGGACTGCCCACAGGGCGTCCACGCCTTCCTCCGCGCCTACTTCCACGTCAAGAGCGCGGACTGGGGCGAGAACCACCCTTTCCCGCTGAAGTCCTTGACCGCTGGCGAGTTGGCGAAGATGCCGACCTACTACGTCATGGACCTGGACAAGGACATGGCGGAGACCGTGGCGCCCGAGATGCCGTCGGCTGCCGAGGTTGCGGCCTGCCGCTGGCTCCCCGAGAGCGAACTGGGCGTCTATAGCGCCGAGTACGCGAGGACCGGCTTCCAGGGTGGTCTGAAATGGTATCGGTGCCGGACGGACGGAAGCTCGGACGCCGAACTCCAATTGTTCTCCGGCCGGACGATTGACGTGCCTTCGATCTTCATCGCGGGCAAGAGCGACTGGGGGCCGTTCCAGGGTCCCGGAAGCCTTGAGCGGATGCAGGGCCGCGCATGCACGCGGATGCTGGGCTGCCATCTGATCGAGGGTGCCGGGCACTGGGTGCAGCAGGAGCAGCCGAAGCGAGTGGCTGAGCTGCTCCTGGAGTTCCTATCGAAGCAGGCCCCGGCCTGAGATCGGGCTGCCTGAGATCGGCTGCTGCGGCGCGGTCAGGGGACCGAGAGCCAGACCTCGAACGTGCCCGGCGGTCGCCGGGTCCGTGGCGGCGGCCTGGCTCGCACGTGCCAGTCAGCGGTCTCGGCGGGAGGGCCGAGAATGGCGGCCAAGTCCTGCGCCGCGGCGGCGTCCTCGGGATGGAAATAGACGATGGCGGGCAGGTGGGGGACGGCATTGGCCTGCCACATGTTCACTCGCGCGGTGAGCGGCGCCAGCTGGGCCGTCAGGCGGGCCGCCTCCGCCTCGGCGGCGGGCGAGGCGGCGTGATAGTAGATCACGACTTGCCAGTTCTTCCGAGCCGGCGCCGCATCCGGAGCTTGCGGTTGGGACTCGGATGCCGGCGGCAGTGCAGCAGGGGTGGGCGCTGGGGTGGCGTCGGGTTTGGGCGCTGGCGCAGTCGGTTCGGCAGTCGTTGGTGCGGGGGCGGGCGGGGGTGCGGGGGCTGACGCCTCGGGGGCGGCGCTTGCGGGGCCGGAGCTTTGCGGCCCAGAGGAGGATGGCTCGGCGGGTGGCTCGGCAGGCGTCGCGGCGGGCGTCGCGGCGGGTTTCTCAGGAGGCGTCTCAGGGGCCGCGAGCGGTGCGGCTGGCGTCGGCTTGGATGGGGCCGCTGCGGGACCGGCCGCGGGCGCCTCGGACGTGTTCACCGGGGGTGACGCGGGCGCCGCGGGAGCAAGGGCCTCGGGAACGGGCGCCGGCGGTGCGGCTGGCGCTGGCTCGGGTGTGGCCTCTGCAGGGCCTGCCGCCTGCGGTACGGGCGCGGCGGGAGGCGGCGTCGGCTCCTTGGAGGCAAGGAGTCGCGGCGCGGCCTTGTGCGTGACCGAAGCCAACTGCGCGCGCTCGACCCACAGCGCAGCCGCACCCGCCGCGACCAGCATCAGCAGCGCCGCCCAGGGCCAAAGGCGCGCCCTTCTCGGCCGCACCGGATTGGCAGACGACGCCGCGGCCGACGAGGCGACCTCCTCATGGACCGGCGGCATGAGGGGCGGAACGAAGGGTGTGTGCGGCGCCAGCTCAGTGGCCGAGGCGGGTTCCGTAGCGGGTTCGGCGCGAGGCTTCGGGGTTGCCGGGGCTGGAGGCATGACCAGGGCAGGCGAGCGGGGCGGCTCTGGGATGGGCGGTGGTCCCGCCATCGGGGGCAGGTCGTCCGGCCTAGCGTCCGGCCCTATCTCCGCCGCGCCGCCAGGCAGGGGCACGATGGCCTGATACAGCTCCGCCGCCTCGACGAAGGACCGCCGCTTTCGACCGCCGTCCCCGGCACTGGCCTGATCGCTCAAGGTGTGGGCCTCCACCGAGTTCGGCTGCGTCTGCGCTGCCAACATGATGGTCCTTATCCGAAGCCATTGCCACGGAGCAATCTTGACTACGGCTTGCTCGCAGTTGTTCCATGGCGAGAGCCACCTCGGAAGATCGCTGCCATGCCGCTGCGCATCGAGGATTACGCCCTGATCGGCGACTGCGAGACCGCGGCGCTCGTTGGCCGGGATGGCTCGGTGGATTGGCTGTGCTGGCCGCGCTTCGACTCCGATGCGTGCTTCGCCGCCCTGCTCGGCGCGCCCGAGCACGGGCGCTGGCTCATCGCCCCGACCGCTGACGCGGCGAACGTGACCCGGCGCTACCGAGGCGACACGCTCATCCTGGAGACCCGGTTCGAGACGAGCGACGGCGCCGTCCTCGTCGTGGACTTCATGCCGCCCCGCAGCGGCCACTCCAACCTGGTGCGCCTCGTGGTCGGCGAGCGCGGGCGCGTGGCGATGCGCACGGAGCTGATCGTGCGGTTCGGCTACGGCGCGCTCGTGCCGTGGGTCCACCGCCAGGAGGACGGCACGCTGCGCGCCATCGTGGGTCCCGACCAGGCCGTGCTGCGCACGCCCGTGCCCGTCCACGGCGAGGGGCCGAGCACCGTCGGCGCGTTCACGGTGGCCGCGGGCGAGACCGTGCCCTTCACCCTGACCTACGCGCCCTCGCATCTGCCGCCGCCGGAGCCTGCGGACCCGCAAGCCGCACTGGCCGAGGCGGAGCGGTTCTGGCGGGAGTGGTCCGGCCGTGCCCGCGTGGAGGAGGGCGAGCGGCGCGGCGCCGTGATGCGCTCGCTCATCACGCTCAAGGCGCTGACCTACGCGCCCACAGGCGGCATCGTCGCCGCGCCCACCACGAGCCTGCCCGAGACCCTGGGCGGCATCCGCAACTGGGACTACCGCTTCTGCTGGCTGCGCGACGCGACCTTGTCGCTGCTCGCGCTGATGAACGCCGGCTACTACGAGGAGGCCGGCGCCTGGCGCGACTGGCTGCTGCGCGCTGTGGCCGGCGTGCCGGCGCAGGCGCAGATCATGTACAGCATCACCGGCGAGCGGCGCCTGACCGAGTGGGAAGTGCACTGGCTGCCGGGCTACGAGGGCGCGAAGCCCGTGCGCATCGGCAACGGCGCCCACGGCCAGATTCAGATCGACGTGTATGGCGAGGTCATGGACGCGCTCTACCAGGCGCAACGCGGCGGGCTGGCCAGCAGCGCCGATGCCTGGGCCTTGCAGCAGGCGTTCCTGGCGCATCTCGCCGAGATCTGGCGCGAGCCGGACCGCGGCATCTGGGAGAGCCGGAAACCCGAACGGCACTTCACCTTCAGCAAGGTCATGGCCTGGGTCGCGTTCGACCGGGGCGCCAAGATCGCCAAGGAGTTCGGCCTGGAAGGGCCGGTCGAGCGCTGGAGCGAGGTCGCGAAGGAGATCCACGACGACGTGTGCGCGAATGGCTACGACGAGGAGCTGGGCAGCTTCGTGCAAGCCTACGGCTCCAAGTGGCTCGACGGCAGCCTGCTCCTGATCCCGACCACGGGCTTCCTGCCGGTGGGCGATCCGCGCATCGAGGGCACGGTGCGCGCCGTCGAGGGCCGGCTGCTCCAAGACGGCTTCGTCATGCGTCACGACCCGGCCGAGGTCGAGACCGGCCTCGCCCACGGCGAGGGCGCCTTCCTCGCGTGCAGCTTCTGGCTCGCCGACGCGCTCGTGCTGCTCGGGCGCGGGGAGGAGGGCCAGCGCCTGTTCGAGCGTCTTCTCGCCCTGAGGAATGACGTAGGCCTGCTCTCCGAGGAGTACGACGTGCCGACCGGGCGCCTGGTAGGCAACTTCCCGCAGGCATTCTCCCACATCGCGCTGGTCAACACAGCGCAGAACCTGGCGCGGCCGAGCAAGCCAGCCGAGCAGCGGGCCGGGGACGCGGAGCCGGGGACATAGGCGTGGGGCGTATCCCTTTATCTACCCCAGCAATCCCTGCGTCTCCTCCCACAGCGCCCGCACCACCTCGCCCGCCGGTTCCGCGCGGGCGAGGGCGGCACCCTGTCCGGCCCAGACCTGCATCCGCTCCACGTCACCGTCCCGGCCTGCAGCCGTGCGCATCGCCGCGGTCAGCCCGCGCTGCACCGGATAGGGCGCCGGCTGCGGTGCGCCGGGCGCCGCGGCGGCGCGGACGTAGGCTGTCGCGATGCTCCGCCCGGCGCGCCCGCTGAACGCCCTGGTCAGCGCCGTGCCTTCGGGCGGCGTGCGCGCGAGCGCCTCCGCCCAGACGGGGGCGAGTTTCGCCTCGGGGCAGCGGAGGAACCCGGTGCCCACTTGCACCGCTGACGCCCCCAACAGCAGCGCCGCCGCAGCGCCTCGCGCGTCCGCGATCCCGCCCGTCGCGATCACCGGCACGCGCACCGCATCCGCCACCGCCGGCACTAGCGCGAACAGGCCGACCAACTGCGTCTCCGCGCGCCCGGCCTCGAAGCAGCCGCGGTGCCCGCCCGCCTCCATGCCCTGCGCCACCACGGCGTCCGCCCCCGCCGCCTCCGCCGCCCGCGCCTCGGCGACCGTCGTGACGGTCGCGAACCAGGCGATGCCCCTACTCTTGAGCCGCCGCACGAACTCGGGCGGGTAGAGGCCCATGATCGAGGAGACGATCGGGGGTGCCGCCTCCAGCAGCGCCTCGCACTGCTGATCGAAGTTGAGCGGCGTCGTGTCTCCCGCGCCCTCGGGCACCTCCGGCCCCCACGCGCCGAGGAAAGCGCGCACCGCCGCCTCGTGCGCCGGGTCGCGGACGGGCGCCGGGTCGGGCACCCAGAGGTTCATCTGGAACGCGCCGTTGCTGCCCGCGCGCGCCTCCGCGGCCCAGCCCAGGATCGCGTCCGGCTGCATCAGCAGCGCCCCGCACGCCCCGAGGCCGCCGGCATTGGCCACGCTGATGGCGAGCGAGGGCGGGCAGGCGCCGGCCATGGGCGCGAGCAGGATCGGCACCCGCAGGCCGAAACGGGTGCAGAAGGCGGCGGCGCGGGCAAGGGCGGGTTGCATCATGCGATCTCCTCAGGACTCTCGGCGACGGAACGGCGGATACGCGCGGATCTGCGATGCATCCAAACTCTTCTGACGCAACCAGCGGCCTTGTCGCTGCCAAGATAATGCGCGACCGTCACGCTGCGCAAAGTCGGGGCGGCGGAGGCCGAGCACTATGACGGCTTGCTGGTCGCGACCGGCCAGTTCAGCGAGCCGAAAACCCTGGAGCCGCCGGGCGAGGACGCTTTCCGGGCAGCCGGCGGCTCGCGCCGATCAGCCCGACGACTTACGCTAGGTTACTTGAAACAGCGCCGGGTCACGCCCCGGCAGCCGAGGAGACCGCACCATGAAGACAGCGATCGCGAACCAGGTCCAGGTCGGGCTCGACCCCGGTGTCACCCCCGCCGGCACCGGCCTCGCCGAGGTGGCATGGAGCATTCTCGGACACACGTACTACCTCAAGGCCGAGGGCGCGAACGCCTTCGCCTTCGAGACCTACGACCCGCCCGGCACCTTCGTGCCGCCGCACGTCCATCCGACGCAGGACGAGTTCATCTGCGTGCTCGAGAACGAGTTCGACCTCTACCTCGACGGCCAGCCCCACAAGGCGCGCGCCGGCGACCTGGTGCGCCTGCCCGCCGGCATCCCGCACGGCTACTACAACCTCAGCGACGCGCCGACTCGCGCGTTGTTCTGGGTCGCGCCCGGCCGGCGCCTGCGCGAGCTGTTCGACGTTCTGCACAACATGGAGGACCCAGAGGCCGTCGTGCGCGAGGCCGCGAAGCGCGAGGTGCTCTTCCTGAAGCCGGAAGACTACGTCTTCGACCCGCTCGCGCTTAAGGGGGCGGGCTGACCCTTGGCGGACCCGAGGCTGGAGGCCGAGTACAACAACCGTGCGAAGGTGCCGCGCCCCGCTGACGGCTTCATGCAGCGGACCGGGGTGCCGGCCGTGAAGGTGCTCATCGCGGGCGGCGGCATCGGCGGCCTCACCCTGGCGCTGATGCTGCACGCGCGCGGCATCGCCTGCGAGGTTTTCGAGGCCGCGCCGGAGGTGAAGCCGCTCGGCGTCGGCATCAACACGCTGCCCCACTCCATCCGCGAGCTGGCCGCGCTCGGTTTGCTGCCGCGGCTCGACGCGATCGCGATCCGCACGCGGCGCCTGACATACATGAACCACCTCGGCCAGCCGATATGGGCCGAGCCGCGCGGCACCTACGCCGGGCACGACGCGCCGCAATTCTCCGTTCACCGCGGGCGCCTCCACCGCCTGCTCTGGGACGCCGCCGTGGAGCGTCTCGGGGGCGGGGCGGTGCACGCGGGGCAGAAGCTGGTCGGTTTCATCCAGGACGCCGACCGCGTGACCGCCCGTTTCGCCGCCCCTGGCGGCGCGGCGCAGGAGGTCCAGGGCAGCGTCCTGGTGGGCGCGGACGGCATCCATTCCTGGCTGCGCGCGCGGCTGCACCCGCACGACCCGGGCATACGCTGGAACGGCATCCAGATGTGGCGCGGCGCGGTCGAGTGGACGGAGTTCGACGGCGGCGACGCGATGGTGGTCGCGGGCGACGCCGTGGCCAAGCTCGTCCTCTACCCGATCGCGCCGGGCGACGGGCCAGGCACGCGGCTGACCAACTGGGTGATCTATGCCCGCGTCGCCGAGGCCGACGCGCCGCCTCCGGGGCGGGAGCACTGGTCGCGGGCCGGGCGTCCCGAGGCATTCCGCCACCTGGTGAGGCGCCTGGCGCTGCCCTTCATCGCCGTCGAGCGCATGATCGCGGCGACGCCGGAGATCTTCGAGTATCCCATGTGCGACCGCGACCCGCTGCCCTGGTGGACGAGCGGCCGGGCGACGCTGCTCGGCGACGCGGCGCACCCGATGTACCCCGTCGGCTCCAACGGCGCATCGCAGGCGGTCCTGGACGCGCGCTGCCTCGCCGACATGCTGGCCACGCTGCCGACCGCCGCGGCGCTGCGCGCCTACGAGGCGGAGCGCCTGCCAGCGACGACGGAGCTCGTCCGCTCCAACCGCGTCGGCGGCCCGGAGCGGGTGATTGACCTCGTCGCCGCCCGTGCGCCGCACGGCTTCGCGCGGGTGGAGGAGGTAGCAACGCAAGCGGAACTGTCAGGGATCGTCCGCGGCTACGCCCAGCTCGCCGGCTTCGCAGTAGTGCGTTGACGACGCTGGCCGAGCATGTGCCGGCCGCGGACGCGAGGTCCTTGTACATGCGAGGCTGGATCTTGCCACGGCCAATCCGATGCAGTGACCTAGGCCAGGGCTTTGGCCAGCTCAGCACGGCTCCGCCCGAAAGCGCTCTGACGGCGCCACGAACTCATCCTGCGCCCCGACGAGCAGGATCTCCTGCGACCCAGCCTCCTCCGTCCGGCGTAGCAGCCCGTGGACGCTGCTCCCCGCCTCCTCCAGCGCCGCCTTGGCCGCGCCAGTGCGGAGCACATGATAGAGGAACAGCGCCGCGATAGCGTCCCCCGCCCCGTTCACGCTGACGGGCAGGAGCGGCGTGCGGAGCCGCCAGGCGCCCCCGTCGTCCACCGCGAGCAGGTCGAGCGCGTCCGCCGGCGTCTCTTCCGTGCTCAGGCTCGTGACCAGCACGGCGCGCGGCCCGCCCGGCGCCATGCGCCCGCGCAAGCTGGCGACCGCCCGCTTCGCATCGGCGAGCGTGCGGCAGGGCTGGCCGGTGAGCCACTCCAACTCGAACTGGTTGGGCGTGAGCAGATCGGCCGCGGGCAGCGCCCGGTCGCGCATGAACTCGGGGATGCCGGGCCGGACGAACACGCCGCGCCCCAGGTCGCCGATCACCGGGTCGCAGCAGTAGAGCGCGCGCGGGTTCGCCTCGCGCACGCGCGCGACCGCGCCGAGGATCGCCTCCCCGATGCCCGCGTCGCCCATGTAGCCGGAGAGCACGGCGTCGCAGCCCGGCAGCGCGCCGCGCGCAGCGATGCCGTCCACGAGGGCGGCGACCGACTCGCCCGTGAACACCTGCCCGGTCCACGCGCCGTAGCCGGTGTGGTTGCTGAACTGCACGGTGTTGATCGCCCAGACCTCGGCGCCGAGCCGCTGCAGCGGGAACACCGCGGCGGCGTTGCCCACGTGCCCGTAGGCGACCCAGGACTGGATGGAGAGGATGTTCAAGTGCCCGGCAGCCTACGCGCACCGCCCCCCATCCACCGGCAGCAAAACCCCCGTGATGAAGTTGCTCGCATCCTCCGCGAGCCACAGGCAGCGCATTGGCGATATCGGCCGGCGTGCTCATCCGCCCCAGCGGGATCGTCGCCAGGAACCGCGCCCGGTTCTCCGGCGTGTCCGGGACGCCCATGAACTCCTCCAGCAGGTTCGTCGCCCCGATCACCGGGCAGACCGCGTTCACCCGGATCTTATCTGGCGCCAGCTCCGTCGCCATGCACTGCGTGATGATGTTCACCGCGCCCTTGCTGCCGTTGTACCAGACCAGCCCCGGCCGCGGCCGGATGCCCGCCGTGCTGCTCACGTTCACGATGCTCCCGCCCCTTCCCTGGCGGCGGAACACCGGGACGGCAGCCTGCGCCATCCAGTAGATGCTCTTCACGTTCACGGCATACACCCGGTCGAAGCCTGCCTCGTCCACCTCCAGCATCGGGCGGTTGCGGTGCGTGGTGCCGGCGTTGTTCACGACCACGTCGAGGCCGCCGAGCCGCTCCACCGCGGCCTCGACCATGCGCCGGACATCCTCGCCCTGGCTCACGTCGCCGGTCACGGCAACGCCGCCCACCTCGCCCGCGACCCGCTCGGCCGCCTCGGCGCGCAGATCGGCGCAGACGACGCGCGCACCCTCGGACGGCGAACAGCCGGGCGATGCCCTCGCCGAAGCCGCCTCCCGCGCCCGTGACGAGCGCCACCTTGCCCTGCAGGCGCATTCCTGGTCTCTCCCGCCCCGATCCCGCGGACGCTAGGCTCGCCCGGCGCCCGCGACAACCCGCGTTGGGAGTCCCTGGTGCCCGATCCCCTGCTGTTCCAGCCGATCCGCTTCCGCTCCGTCGAGGCCCGCAACCGCATCGCGGTCTCGCCCATGTGCCAGTACAGCGCCACCGGCGGCCTCGGCGACGACTGGCACATCCAGAACCTCGGCGCGAAGGCCGCCGGCGGACCCGGCATCGTGTTCACCGAAGCGACGCACGTCTCGGCCGAGGGGCGCATCACCCATGGCTGCCTCGGCCTCTGGAACGACGAGCAGGAAGCCTTCGTCGGACGCCTCGCGGCGCTGATCGGCCGTCTCGGGGCGGTGCCGGGCCTGCAGATCGCCCACGCCGGGCGCAAGGGGAGCACCGCGCGCCCCTGGGACGGCAGCCGCTCGCTGCGGTCCGACGAGGACCCCTGGCCGACGATGGCGCCGAGCGCGATCCCCTTCTACGAGGACGGCCAGACGCCGCGGCAGATGTCCGCGGACGACATCCGGACCGTCGTGGGCCAGTTCGCGGCGACGGCGGCCCGCGCGCGCCGGGCCGGGTTCCAGATCGTCGAGATCCACGCGGCGCACGGCTATCTCCTGCACGAGTTCCTCTCGCCGCTCACCAACCAGCGCAACGATGCCTGGGGCGGCGACCTGCGGGGCCGGGCGCGGATGCTCATGGACGTGCTCGACGCCGTCCGGGAGGAATGGCCGGCCGAGCTGCCCCTCTTCGTGCGCCTCACCACCTCGGATTGGCTGGACGAGGGAATGATCCCCGACGATGCGGTGCAGATCGCCAAGTGGCTCAAGGCGCGCGGCGACGTGGACCTGGTGGACTGCTCCTCCGGCGGCATCGTGCCCAATAGCCGCCCGCCGCGGGTGTATCCGGGCTACCAGGTGCCGCTCGCCGAGCGCATCCGCCGCGAGGCAGGCATCGCGACGGGCGCCGTGGGCATGATCCGCTCGCCGGAGCACGCGGCGGAGATCGTGGAGAACGGCCGGGCGGACCTGGTGTTCGTCGCGCGCGCCGTGCTCGCCGAGCCGGGCTGGCCGCTGCGCGTCGCGCAGGCGCTCGGGGTCAAGCCGCCGCTCCCCGTCCAATACGAGCGCGCCACCCTCTGAACCGAGCCGCGGCGGGCGCGTTCCAGACGGGAACCCGTCCGGAGGACCACCATGTCTCGTCGTGCGCTCGCTGCGCCGCTCGCTTTCGCCCTGATCGCCATGCCCGCTTTAGCCCAGCAGCAGGGCGCGCCGTCCGACCGCCATGAGCGCCGCGTTCCAGGCACCGGTGTCATCACCGGCGTGCCGGGCGTCGGCTACGTGACCAACTCGGGCAAGGGCCGGGGCTCGATCAACCAGCCCAACAGCATCCCGACCGGGACGCCCGGCGCCAAGCAGCCCTTCGAGACCGGCCCGCTCCAGGGCGGCGGCGGGCCGGATGGCCCCGCCAGCACCGCGCCGAAGCAGCACTCCGACGCCGGGCCGGCCGGGGCGACCATCGTGCTCGCCCAAGCCGACACCCAGGCGCAGTCGCAAGCGCCAGGGACCGTGCCGCCCGCCACGGCGCCCGACACCGCCGCGGCAGGCTCCGCCGCGCCCAGCCAGCGCGATATGCGCGTCCAGCAGCAGCTCCATGACCTCTACACACGGCTGCGCATAACCCCTGCCCAGCAGCCGCAATGGAACACCTTCGCGAGCACCCTGCAGGCGAATGCGGACCACATGCACGAACTCTGGGCATCGCGCCCGGCCGGAGCGGTCTCCGCGCTCGAGGACATGCGCAACTACGCCCAGTTGGCGCAGGCCCATGCCGGCGACATGCAGCGCCTGGTCGCCGCGTTCACGCCGCTCTACACGAGTCTCTCCCCCGAGCAGAAGGCGGCCGCCGACCAGCTCTTCCAACAGGCAGCGGCCAGGAACGGCCGGCACGCGCCGCGGTAGGCACTTTCCACCTGACCTATCTTTCCCCCTAGCCTGGGCACCGCTATAGGACGCGGCTTGCGCAGCCGGTCGGCATCGGCCGCGCCATCCTGCAGGAGATCCGCCATGAAGCCCGGCATCCACCCGGATTACCACGACATCACCGTAGTCATGACCGACGGCACCCAGTTCAAGACCCGCTCCACCGCCGGCAAGGCCGGGGACACCATCCGACTCGACATTGACCCCAAGAGCCACCCCGCCTGGACGGGCCAGGAGCGCGTCATCAGCACGGGCGGCCGAGTCGCGAAATTCAACGCGAAATTCGCCTCGATCGGCGTTCGGAAGAAGTAATCATCGCGGCGCCGGCGCTCTTGAAGCGGAAGCTGGCGCCGCTTATCTTCATAGTGTCCGGGGCGCCCTTGTGGGTCTCGGGGACTACTGGGCCGGCCCTATGGGCGGCCGCCTATTCTCTGACCTTGCTCTCTGTAGGAGGTTTTCCGTGACGTACGACTTCGCTCCCCTTTTCCGTACTGCGATCGGCTTCGACCGCCTCGCGCGCCAGATGGACAGCGCCGCCGAGGCCGCGTCCGCGCCGGCCTATCCGCCCTACAATATCGAGCGCACCGGCGAGGACAGCTATCGCCTCGTGGTCGCCGTCGCCGGCTTCGGCCAGGACGACCTTGAGCTGACGGTGAAGGACAACACGCTGTTCGTCGCCGGCCGCGTCAAGACCGAAGGCAAGCAGGGCGATGTGCTCTACCGCGGCATTGCTGGCCGCGCGTTCGAGCGCCGCTTCGTGCTCGCCGACCATATCCAGGTCGAGGGCGCCGAGCTGCAGAACGGCTTGCTCGTGGTGCAGCTCCGCCGCGTGGTGCCCGAGGCGCTGAAGCCGCGCCGCATCATGATCGGCGGCAGCCAGGGCGCGCAGCAGCCCGCGATCGCGAACGACAGCCAGGAGCAGTCCCAGGCTGCGTAACGCGCGAGCTCCCAAGGGCGCTTGCTGAGAAGGATGGGGGGCCGGGGCGCAAGCCTCGGCCCTTCTCGCATCCGGGCGCTCTCGACTTAGGATCGCCGGAACACGTTTTCCGCCGCCGAGCGATGGCCCTGCTTGCGCTCGATCTCCGCCTCGGCCCGGGCGATCTCGGCGCGCAGATCGGCGATGTAGGCGTGCAATTCCTCGACTCCCATCGGATAGAGGTTGGGCGGCGGCGGACGGGAAGACGCTCGGGGCTCGTCAGGTTCCTGCATGGTCACTCCTTGACCGGCCATCACGCCGGGGTCCATATCCCGCCAACTCTAGCGCGCCCGCCCGACGCGGCTAGGCAGCATAATAGAGAGAACAATGGCACTCCCCCTCATGCCCAAGGCCACAGCGGTGTGGCTGATCGAGAAGACCGCACTCACGTTCACGCAGATCGCCGATTTCTGCGGCATGCATCCCTTGGAGGTGCAGGCCATCGCGGACGGCGAGGTCGCGCAGGGGATCGTCGGCTACGACCCGGTCGCGAACCATCAGGTCACTCTGGACGAGATTCACCGCTGCGAGGCAGACCCGAACGCGCGGCTCAAGCTGCTGCCGCCCGCGAACCCGCTGCCGAAGAAGTCGCGCGGCGGCGGGCGCTACACGCCCGTGGCCAAGCGCAACGACCGGCCGGATGCGATCGCCTATCTGCTGCGCACGTTCCCGCAGCTCAGCGAGGCGCAGATCGTCAAGCTGCTCGGCACTACCAAGGAGACGATCCAGAAGGTGCGCGAGCGCAGCCACTGGAACAGCGCGAACATCAAGCCGCGCGACCCCGTGATCCTTGGCCTATGCAGCCAGACGGACCTCAACGCCCAAGTGGGCATCGCCAACGAGCGCCTCACGCGCGAGGGCCGCGCCGTGCCGCCCACCCCGCCGCCCGAGGGCTATCCTGGAGCGGACGAGGTGGCAGCCTAGCAGGGACCCGGCAAACGGCGCGGGATCAGTCGGTCTCGCGCAGCCGTTCCATCTCTTCCTTCAATCGCAGCTTCTCCCGCTTGAGCTGGGACAGCGCCTGCGGGTCGGGCTGCGGGCGCCCGTCCTCGTCGGCGATGCGTGACTCCAAGGCCGCATGGCGGGTCTTGAGGCTCTCGATGCGGGACTGCAAATTCATGGGACCTCCTCGCGAGGGACGACGCAGCGAATGCCGCGCCCTTGTAACATAGCGCCGACCAGCACCCGGTTCCACGCGAAAGGCGGCAAAATGGGCGCACGCGCGCGTGACGGGCGCCGAGGCGGCATGGTATGCGCCAGCTATGCTTACAGATCGTGATTCCTTGCTGAGAAAGTTGCATGAGCTGCGCAGCGAGCACCGCGATCTCGATACGGTGATACACCGTCTCAGCGAGAGCGGCGCGGACCAGCTTCAGATGCAACGGCTCAAGAAGCGCAAGCTGCTGCTCAAGGACGAGATCGCCTGGCTGGAGAACCGGCTGATTCCGGACAATATCGCGTGACCTTGGGCGTGAGCTTGGACGTGACTCCGGATCAGCCGCTCGTCGGCATCATCATGGGCAGCCAGAGCGACTGGGAGACGATGCGGCACGCCGCCTCGGTGCTGGATGGGCTGCAGATCGCCTACGAGGCGCGGGTCGTATCGGCGCACCGCACGCCGGACCGGTTGCGCGAGTATGCCATGGGTGCCCGCGCGCGGGGGCTGTGCTGCATCGTGGCGGGCGCGGGCGGGGCCGCGCACCTGCCCGGCATGTGCGCGGCCTGGACCGCGCTGCCCGTGCTCGGCGTGCCCGTCGAGAGCCGGGCGCTGTCGGGGATGGACAGCCTGCTCAGCATCGCGCAGATGCCGGCGGGCGTGCCGGTCGGCACGCTCGCGATCGGGCGCGCGGGCGCCGTGAACGCCGGGCTGCTGGCCGCGGCGATCCTGGCGCTGGCCAACGAGGCACTTGCCGCCCGGCTCGACGCCTACCGGGCAGCGCAGACGGCGGCCGTCGCGGAGACCCCGGAAGGGTGATGGAGTCGGCCCCGGCCGTGGCGACCTTGCCCAAGGCCGCCGCGGCGCCCCTGCCGCCGCTCAGCACCATCGGCATCATCGGCGGCGGGCAGCTCGGCCGCATGTCGGCGATGGCTGCGGCGCGGCTCGGCTACCGCTGCCACGTCTTCACTGACGAGCCGGACAGCCCGGCGGCCCAGGTCTGCGCCGCTCACACGCTCGGCGACTACGAGGACCCGGCGGCGCTGCGCGCCTTCGCCGCCGCCGTGGACGTGATCACGTTCGAGTTCGAGAACATCAGCGCCGAGGGCCTGGACCTGCTGGCGAGCCTGCGCCCCGTCCATCCCTCGCCTGCCGTGCTGCGGATCAGCCAGGACCGGATCGCGGAGAAAGGCTTCCTCAACGGCGCCGGCGTCGGGACCGCGCCCTGGGCCGCGGTGGGCAGCCTGGCCGAGCTGCGCGATGCCGCTGAACAGCTCGGCTTCCCCGCCCTGCTCAAGACCACCCGCCTCGGCTACGACGGCAAGGGCCAGGCGCTGCTGCACTCGCCCGCCGACCTCGACGCCGCGTGGGAGGCGCTGGACCCCAAGCCGCTGATCCTGGAAGGCTTCGTGGACTTCGCCTGCGAGGTGAGCGCCATCGTCGCGCGCGGCGCGGACGGGCAGGGCAGCGTGTTCGACCTCGCCGAGAACCGGCACCGTGACGGCATCCTGGACCTCTCAGTGGCACCCGCACGGATCGCCCCTGCCGCGACGCGCGCGGCATGGGACCTTGCCTGGAGCGTGGCCGAGGCGCTCGATCTCGTAGGGCTGCTCGCCATCGAGATGTTCGTCACCAGGGACGGCCGGGTGCTCGCCAACGAGATCGCGCCGCGCCCCCACAACAGCGGGCACTGGACGCTCGACGCCTGCCCGGCGAGCCAGTTCGAGCTGCACATCCGCGCCGTCGCCGGCCTGCCGCTGCCATCCGCGACCCGGCACAGCGACGCGGCCATGAAGAACCTGGTCGGCCCCGAGGAGGCCGCGCTGTGGCCCGAGATCCTGGCCGCGCCGGGCCTGATCCCGCACCTCTACGGCAAGGCGGAGGTGCGCCCAGGGCGCAAGATGGGGCACGTCACGACCTTGTTCCCGCTCGGGGGCTTGCCGGATGACGAGGGCGTTCGGCGCGCGCTGGGGTGCGCGGCGGCGGCACGGCCCTGAAATGCGACCCGAAGCCGGCCAGCAAAGCACATTAACCGATGCGGTGCCGCCGCTTCTCGCCATCGGCTCCATGCTCTGCTTCCAGACAGGCGCCGCCCTGTCAGTCCCGTTGCTTCTTGCAGTTGGTCCATCCACCACGACCTGGCTGCGGCTACTGGGCGCGACGGCCGTTTTATGGGTGGTCGCGAGGCCGACGCTTACCGGCCAAAACGGCCGTGCCTGCGCCGCTGCCGGCTTTCTCGGCGCGGCGACCTGCGGCATGGCGGTCTTCTACGCAGAGGCGATAGCCCGCATCCCGCTCGGCACGGCGACCGCCATTGAGTTCATCGGCCCGCTCGCCGTCGCCGTGGCGACCTCTCTCAGGTTGCTCGACGTTGGCTGGGCTGTCTTGGCAGGGGTGGGGGTTGCTCTTCTCACTCTAAACGGCACCGGTTGGTCGGGCGACCCGCTCGGGATCGCCTTCGCTGTGGCCGCAGCCATATGCTGGGCGGCGTACATCGTACTGACGAAGCGGGTCGGTCGGGCGTTCCAGGGACTCCAGGGGCTGACCCTCTCGCTGACGGCGGCAGCCCTGGTCGCGACGCCGTTCGGTCTCGGGCAGCTTCGGGACACGGCAAGCTCTTGGGACGTTGCGGCATCGGTTGCACTCGGATTAATCATCCCCGTCCTGCCATATGGCCTCGAGATGCTGGCGTTGCGGCGGATGAGCACGCGCGCCTTCGGCATCCTAATGAGCGCCGATCCGGCGATCTCAAGCTTCGTTGGATGGCTGGCTCTCCACCAAACCATCAATAGCCAGAAGGGCCTTGGCATCGCATGCGTTGTGATGGCGAGCGTCGGTACCGACCGCGACCAGTCGAACACCTTAGATCCCGAGAGGAGCCGTCGCGAACGCATGGTAGGCCGACCGGCGCACGCATCGCGCCGGGCCCGACTCAGGGCGGACTTCCAGCCGACTTGCCGAACGGAAATTTTCCAATAAAGCTGGTCAGATGCGCTCCTCACGTCCTCCCTATGGCACTGTCCTCCTGCTGATCGATCTGCAAAAGTCGACTGACCATACCTTCGGCCGAACGGACTGGAATGGCATTCCCCGGAGTGCGGAGGAGGTCCACGCCATGTCACTCGCCAACCTGCACTCCGAATACTGCACCGTCGGTACCGCCGACGTGCTGTTGGGTAGCCCCGGCTAGGTCCGCTCCCGACAAATTCAGGACGGCCGAACTTTCCGCCCCGCCGGCAGACGATGCGGCCGCAGCCGCGTTACCTGCCCGTGGCGTCTCAGGCGCCTCATCGCCCGGTTGGCACGGGCGCCAACCAGGAGACGACACCAATGCACATGAACAAGCTCGGCCGGACCGGCCTCTTCGTCTCGGAGCTCTGCCTCGGGACCATGACCTTCGGCGGCAGCGAAGGCATGTGGAAGCAGATCGGCGCCCTCGACCAGAATGACGCCGAGCGCCTCGTCGGCCGCTCGCTCGACGCCGGCATCAACTTCATTGACACCGCCGACGTCTATGCCGAGGGCCTCTCGGAGCAGATCACCGGCCAGGCCCTGCGCAACCTCAAGATCCCCCGCGAGAACGTCGTCATCGCCACCAAGGCCTATGGCCAAACCGGCCCCGGCCCCAATTCCCGCGGCAACTCGCGCGTGCACATCATGGACGCGATCAAGGCAAGCCTGAAGCGCCTCCAGCTCGACCACGTGGACCTCTACCAGATCCACGGCTTCGACCCCGCGACACCCATCGAGGAGACCGTGCGCGCGCTCGACACCCTCGTGCAGCACGGCCACGTCCGCTACGTCGGCGTCTCCAACTGGGCCGCCTGGCAGATCATGAAGGCCCTCGGCATCGCCGAGCGAGAGGGACTCGCCCGCTTCGAGAGCCTCCAAGCCTACTACACCATCGCCGGCCGCGACCTCGAGCGCGAGATCGTCCCCATGCTGCGCAGCGAGACCGTAGGCCTCATGGTCTGGAGCCCGCTTGCCGGCGGCCTGCTCAGCGGCAAATACACCCGCGACCAGGAAACCGCCGCCGACGGCCGACGCGCCGCCTTCGACTTCCCCCCGTCAACCGCGACCGCGCCTACGAGTGCATTGACGCCATGAAGCCCATGGCCGAGCGCGCGGCGTCTCCGTCGCCCAGATCGCGCTGGCCTGGCTGCTGCACCAGAAGGTCGTCAGCAGCGTCATCATCGGCGCCAAGCGTCTCGACCAGCTCGACGACAACATCGCCGCCGCCAACGTCGAGCTGACGGAGCAGGAACTCGACGCCCTCGACCAGGTCAGCGCGCTGCCCAAGGAATATCCGGGCTGGATGTTCGAGCGTCAGGCCTCCCGCTCGAAGCAGCTCGCCGAGGCAGGCCGCAAGACCGTGCGCTAATCCGGCACGATCGCGAGCGCCTCGATCTCGACGCAGGCCTGCGGCTCGACGAGAGCGGCGACGCCCACCACCGCCATGGCCGGGTAGTGCTTGCCCATCACCTCCCGCCAGACGGGACCGAGATCCCGCTCGGCGCCGCGATACTCGTCCATCCGGGTCACATACCAGGTCAGGCGCGCCACGTGCTCCGGCCCCGCGCCCGCCTCGGCGAGCACCGCGACGATGTTGAGCAACGCCTGCCGCACCTGCGCGACCAAGCCCTCGGCGAAGCGCCCCTCCGCGTCCCAGCCGATCTGGCCGCTGACCGCGACCACGCGGCCTTGCCCCGCCATGCCGTTGGCATAACCCCTCGGACGCGGCCACCCCGGCGGCTGCAGGACTTGCAGCGCCATCCCGCTCAGCGCCCCTCGAACACCGGCTTGCGCTTGGCCGCGAACGCCTCGAACGCCCGGCGGAAATCGCCCGTCGCCATGCAGATCGCCTGCGCCTGCGCCTCCGCCTCGATGGCCTGGTCCACCGGCATCGCCCATTCCTGGTGCAGCATCGCCTTGGTGATCCCGTTCGCGAACGTCGGCCCGGCCGCGATCTCCCCGGCCATCGCCGTCGCCTCCGCCACCACCTGCTCGGGCGCCGCCAGCCGGTTGAAGAACCCCCAGGCCGCGCCCTCCTCCCCCGTCATGGAGCGCCCGGTATAGAGCAGCTCGGACGCCCGGCCCTGGCCGATCAGGCGGGGCAGGATGGCGCACGCCCCCATGTCGCAGCCGGCGAGGCCCACGCGGTTGAACAGGAACGCGACGCGGGCGCGCTCGGTGCCGAGCCGCAGGTCGGACGCCATGGCCAGGATCGCCCCCGCCCCCGCGCACACGCCGTCCACCGCCGCCACGATCGGCTGCGGGCACGCGCGCATCGCCCGCACCAGGTCGCCCGTCATGCGCGTGAACTCCAGCAGGCCCGGCATATCCCGCCGGGTCAGCGGCTCGATGATCTCGAACACGTCGCCGCCCGAGCAGAAATTCCCGCCCGCGCCCGCGAGCACGACCACCTTCACCTCCGCGTCCTGGACGAGCGCGCGGAACAGGTCGCGCAGCTCGGCATAGCTCTCGAAGGTCAGCGGGTTCTTCCGCTCGGGCCGGTTGAGCGTGACCGTCGCGACCTTGCCCTCGACCTGCAACAGGAAGTGGCCGGGCACGTAGTCCCGGACCGGCAACGTGACCGGGTTCGCCTGCATCAGCCTATCCCCCGCACGGACAGCTTGAGCTGCGCGAGCAGCCGCATCAATCCCTGCATCTCCGCCGCGGGAAGCTGCGCGAAGGCATCGGCGATCCACTCCTCATGCGCCGCCGCCATCACCCTGAAATTCCGCCGCCCCGCCCGCGTCAGCCGCACAAGCATCGCCCGGCGATCGGTCGGGTGCGGCGTGCGCTCCACGAACCCGTCCGCCACCAGCCGCTCGACGAGGCCGGTGACGTTGCCGTTCGACACCATCATCCGACGCGACAGCGCGCCCAGCGTCATCCCTCCCGCCTCACCGCCTAACGCCTTCTGGGGCGCCTTATCGAGCTGCGCCATCAGGTCGAACCGCGGCAGCGTCACACTGAACCGCTCGCGCAGGCGGGTGCGGATCAGGGTCTCGATCATGGTCGTGCAGGTGAGCAGCCGCAGCCAGAGCCGCAGCTCGTCCTTGTGGTCCGTCGGACGCTCCCCGACCTTCGTCTCGGCATCCAGGACGACCCGCCCCCCGTCTATCACATCACCGTCCATCACATCACCTCGCCGCCAGCGACCGCGATCGCCTGGCCCGTCATCGCCGCGGAATGCGGCCCGCACAGGAAGAGCACGGCGGCCGCGACCTCGTCCGGCTGCACGAGCCGGCCCTGCGGGTTGCCGCGCGCGTAGCCCGCCTTCACCTCCGCCGCCTCGCGGCCGGTGCGCGCCGCGACCGCAAGCGCGCTGCGCTCCACCAGGTCCGTTTCGGTGTAGCCGGGGCAGACGGCATTCACGGTGACGCCCGACCGCGCGGTCTCGACGGCGAGCGCACGCGTCAGCCCGACCACCCCGTGCTTCGCCGCGCAATAGGCCGCGACGTAGCGGTAGCCCATCAGCCCGGCCGTAGAGGCGATGTTGACGATGCGCCCGGTGCGCCGCTCGGTCATGCCGGGCAGCACGGCGCGGCACAGCTCATAGACGGCGGTCAGGTTGAGCGCGATGCAGCGGTCCCAAAGCTCGCGCTCCAGGCGCGCGATGGGCGCGCTCTCCGCCGCACCCGCGTTGTTGACCAGGATGGCGAGCGGTCCCCGCCCGGCTTCGGCGCGGGCGAGCGCCGCGGCTGACGCCGCCCCATCGGTCACGTCGGCCACCTCGTATCCAGCCGCGGCCCCGTCCTCCACCGCCCGCGCTAGCGCGCCCTCGCCGCGCCCGAGCACGGTGACGACCGCGCCCGCCGCCGTCAGCGCCCGTGCGATGGCAAGGCCGATCCCCTGCCCGCCACCCGTGACGAGCGCGTGGCCCTCCAAGCCCGGCCTCTCCCGATCCGCCGCCGCCATGCCCGCAATCCACCATTGCCGGGGCGATCTTTCAACCCTAAAACGTTGCTGGACGCGGCACGGTGACGCTCGAAGGGGATGCGGCCATGCGGATAGCCATTCTCGGCGGCGGCCCGGCAGGGCTCTACTTCGCCATCCTGATGAAGCAAGCGAGGCCCGCGCTCGACATCACCCTCTACGAGCGCAACCGGGCCGACGACACGTTCGGCTTCGGCGTCGTGTTCAGCGACCAGACGCTGGAGACCTTCGAGCGCTACGACCGCCCGAGCTTCGACGCCATCACCCGCGAGTTCGCCTACTGGCAGGACATCGAGATCCGGCACAAGGGCACCGTCCATCGCATCGGCGGCAACGGCTTCTGCGGCTGCGCCCGGCGCACGCTCCTGGTGCTCCTGCAGGACCGCGCGCGCTCGCTCGGCGTCCGCATGGAGTTCCGCCGCGAGATCGCCTCCCTCGACGAGCTGGACGACGCCGACCTGATCGTCGCCGCCGACGGCATCAACTCGCGCATCCGCGACGCCCACCCCGAGCATTTCCGCCCCGTGGTGGACATGCGGCCCAACAAGTTCACCTGGATGGGCTCGACCAAGCCGCTCGACGCCTTCCTGTTCAGCTTCCGCGACACCGAGTGGGGCGTGTTCATCGCCCACGCCTACCAGTACGAGGCCGGCCGCTCGACCTGGGTGCTGGAGACGGACGCCGCGACCTGGGCGCGCGCCGGCCTCGACCAGCATGGACGAGGCGGCATCGGCCCGGTTCATGGAAAGGGTCTTCGCCGACGACCTCGGCGGCCACACGCTGATCACCAACCGCTCGCTCTGGCGCAGCTTCCCGATGATCCGCAGCGGACGCTACGCCATGGGCAACGTCGTGCTCCTCGGGGACGCCAAGGCGACCGCCCACTTCTCCATCGGCTCCGGCACCAAGCTCGCGATGGAGGACGCGATCGCCCTCTACGAGAGCATCCAAGCCGAGAGCAGCATCCCCGCCGCCCTCGACCGCTTCGAGCGCACCCGGCGCGAGGAGGTCGAGAAGACGCAGCACGCCGCCGACGTCTCCCTCGTCTGGTTCGAGCACGTGCGCCGCTTCTGGGACATGGACCCGGTGCAGTTCGCCTTCGGCGTGATGACGCGGTCGAAGTCCATCACCTACGACAACCTCCGGCTGCGCGCGCCCGAGTTCGTGACCGAGACCGACCGCATGTTCGCCCGCGCCGTGCGCGCGAGCGGCTTCGACGTTGACGTGAACCACCCCCTGCCGCCGATGTTCCAGCCCGTAGCACTTCGCGGCATGGTGCTCGCCAACCGCGTCGCGGTCTCGCCCATGTGCATGTATTCCGCCGAAGCCGGCGTCCCGAACGACTGGCACATGGTGCACTACGGCAGCCGCGCCATCGGCGGCGCCGGCCTGCTGTTCACCGAGATGACGGACGTCTCCGCCGACGCCCGCATCAGCCCCGGCTGCGCCGGCCTCTACACCGACGCGCAGGAGGCCGCCTGGACCCGGATCACCGCGTTCGTTCACGCCCAGTCCCAGGCCAAGATGTGCGTGCAGCTCGGCCACGCCGGGCGAAAGGGTGCCACGAAGCTGATGTGGGACGGCATGGACCGCCCGCTGGAGTCCGGCGCGTGGGAGATCGTGGCACCCTCGCCCTTGCCCTACTACCCGGACAGCCAGGTCCCGCGCGCCATGACCGACGCGGACATGCAGCGCGTGATCGCCGACTTCCGCGCCGCGACCGAGCGCGCCCTCCGCGCCGGCTTCGACATGGTCGAGCTGCACTGCGCCCACGGCTACCTGCTCGCGAGCTTCATCTCGCCGCTGACCAACCTGCGCACCGACGCCTATGGCGGCCCGCTTGAGAACCGCCTGCGCTTCCCGCTCCAGGTCTGGGACGCGATGCGCGCGGCCTGGCCCGCGAACAAGCCGATGTCCGTCCGCATCTCAGCGAGCGACTGGGCCGAGGGCGGCATCACCGCGGCGGAGGTCATGGCGATCGCGCGCATCTTCACCGAGCACGGCTGCGACTTGATCGACGTGTCCTCCGGCCAGACCGTCTCCGACGCGCGCGCGATCTACGGCCGCATGTACCAGGTGCCGTTCAGCGACCAGATCCGCAACGAGGCCGGGCTCGCCACGATGTGCGTCGGCAACATCACGACCGCCGATCAGGTCAACACGATCGTCGCCGCCGGCCGCGCGGACCTCGTGGCACTCGGGCGGCCGCATCTCGCGAACCCCTACTTCACCCTGCACGCCGCCGCGCAGTACGGCGTCAGCCTGCTGCCGTGCCCGCCGCAATACGCGCCCGGCAAGCAGCAGCTCTTCCGCCTCGAGGAGCAAGCCCGGCGCGAGCTTGACGAATTGCGCCGCAAGGCCAAGCCGAAGGTTCAGGTTGCCCCGCTGGCCCGAGCCGCGGAGTAGCCCGGCGCAGCCCGAGGCTACGCGGCCCGCTCCGCGCCGACCACCGCGTGATAACGCCCGCCCGCGAAGCGTAGCCGGCCCTCCCGCTGCATCAGGTTGACGTGGGCCAGCGCCTCGCTGAATGCGAACCCCATCTGGTGAGGGTCGTCGATCGGCCGGCGGAACACGACCGGCACCAAGTCCGCCGCCGTGCACCCCGTTCCGCGGCAGGCGTCGAAGATGGCGGCGCAGCGGGCCTCGTGGTGCGCTGTCAACTCGTCCACGCGCGGATGCAGGCCGACGAAGGGCAGGTTGTGCCCTGGCAGCACGAAGGTATCGGCGGGCAAGATACGCTTCAGGCTTGCGAGCGACCGAAGGAAGATGCCGAGCGGGTCGCCCTCCGGGTCCATTGCCTGGACGCTGATGTTGGGTGAGATGCGGGCCAGGATCTGGTCCGCGCAGAGCAGCAGCTTGTCGGCCGCGCAATACAGCATGACCTGCTCGGGCGAGTGGCCGCCACCCGAGAGCACCTCGAAGCTGCGGGCGCCAAGGCGCAGCACCTCGCCTGCGATCAGGCGTCGGAAGGTGCGCGGCAGGCCCGTTACCATGCGGAGGTAACGATGGCCGTTGGTCAGAAGCTGTGCCGTCGTGTCGGCGTCGAGGCCGTGGCCGAGATAGAAGCTGCGGTAGGGCTCCGCATCGAGGGCCTCGGGGTCGAGATGAATGTTTAGGCTCGTGAGGTACTCGGTCTGGCTCATCAGCAGCGGCGCGTCGAGGCGCTCAGAAAGCCAGCCGACCATGCCGACATGGTCCGGGTGGTGGTGCGTGGCGATGATCTTGGTGAGCGGCCGGGACCGCAAGGGGCCGGCCAGCAGGGCCTCCCACACGACCCGGGTCGCTTCGTCGCCGATGCCGGTATCGACGACGGCATAGCCCGGCCCATCCTCGATCAGGTAGATGTTCACGTGGTCGAGCCGGAACGGCAGGGCGAACCGGACCCACAGGATGCCGTGCGCGACCTCGATCGTCTGGCCGAGGGCGGGCAGCGTGGGGAACGGGAATAGCAAGGGAGGGGTGAGCGCCGGCATAGTCGTCACGACTGACAGCCTCCTGGGATTGGGCTCTCGCCCTCGGTGCCGCTCAAGGTGGTCACAGGCGACCTTACGGCCGGGCTTGGCGGAGCGGCAATCAGATTTGGGTGCGGCGCAGAGATGCGAGGCTTGCGAGCCCGACATAGCGGGCACGGCACCCTCGCCTGACCCGAAATGACCCCTGGTGGCAAAAGTGTTGGGTCGAGGCCAACACCTTCGGCTAAGATGCCGCGGCCAGTTGCAATCGGGAGGTCGCGTTGCAAAGCAAAAAGATCCTGAACGATGGTGGCAGCGCGGTTGACGAAATGCTCGACGGAATATTGGCAGCCCATCCACGGCATATCGAGCGCGTTGCCGGCAGCCAGCGGGCCGTCGTTGCGCGCGATGGCCCGCGCGCCGGGAAGGTCGGCCTCGTAATCGGCGGCGGCTCGGGCCACGAACCGACGTTCCTCGGCTTCGTCGGGCGCGGCCTTGCTGACGCCGCGGCCATTGGCAACGTCTTCGCCTCGCCACCGCCCGATCCGATTCTCGCATGTACGCGCGCTGTCGGCCGCGGCGCCGGGGTGCTCTACATGTACGGCAACTATGCGGGCGACGTGATGAACTTCGATATGGCCGCGGAGATGGCCACGATGGAGGACATCGAGGTCCGTACGGTTCTGACCACCGACGATGTCGCCTCGGCGCCTCGCGACCGGCGCGAGAGCCGGCGCGGAGTAGCGGGCAATTTCTTCGTCTTCAAGGCCGCGGGCGCGGCGTGCGACCTCATGCTGCCGCTCGGCGAGGTCGAGCGGATCGCGCGGAAGGCGAATGACCGCACCTTCACGATGGGCGTTGCGCTCGCGCCCTGCTCGCTGCCGCAGACGCGTCGGCCCAATTTCGAGATCGGCGACGACGAGATGGAGATCGGCATGGGCATCCACGGGGAACCGGGCGTCGCCCGCGGCCCGCTGAAGCCCGCCGACGATATCGTTGACGAGATGCTCGACGCGATCCTGCGAGAGATGTCGGCGGCGCCCGGCGACCGGGTGGCAGTGCTGGTCAACGGGCTCGGCGCGACGCCGCTGATGGAGCTCTACATCATGAACCGGCGCGTGCGGCAGCGTCTCGACGCGGCCGGGCTTGCGGTCTATGCGACCTTCGTCGGCAACTGGTGCACCTCGCTCGAGATGGCGGGCGCCTCGGTGACCTGTATGCACTTGGACGAGGAGCTGACGACGATGCTCGACCATCCCTGCGACTGCGCGATGTTCCGGGTCGGCTGATGGGCATTGACGCAGCCGCGCTCCGGACGATGTTCGCCGTCATCGCCGCCGACTTGGAGGCGAACAAGGACGAGCTTTGCCGGCTCGACGGGCTGATCGGCGACGCCGACCACGGCATCGCCATGGCGCTTGGCTTCGCCGCCGCGCGGGACGCGGTTGCGTCGATGGAGGCGACGTCCGAGCCGAGCGTCATGCTGAACGCGGCGGCGAAGGCGCTCCTGAATGCGGTCGGCGCCTCGTCCGGTCCGCTCTACGCCACGGCGCTGATGCGGGCGGGCGCGGCGGTCAAGGGCAAGTCGTCACTTGACGAACTCGGACGTCGTGGCGATGGTGGGAGCGATGGCGACAGGCATCCGGGACCGTGGCAAGGCCGAGCCCGGCGACAAGACGATGCTCGATGCCTGGGCGCCGGCGGCAAAGGCGGCGGCCGATGCGCGAGCCGCAGGACTGAGCCTGGCGCAATGCCTGGAAGCGGCTGCAGAAGCGGCCCGGAAGGGCGCGGAGGCGACCCGCGGCATGGTTGCCGCCAAGGGCCGCGCGGAGCGCCTGGGCGAACGGGCTCGCGGGCATGTCGATCCGGGCGCTGCCTCCGCAGTCATGGTCATCGACGCGATGCGGCGCGCGCTCGTCTGATCCGGCGTGGCCAGTACGGAGCCGGCCACGTCTTCAGGTCATGCCTTCGCGTATTTCGCTTCGACCTCATTGATCGCCTTGACATTGGGCGCCGACTTACCAGCCACGTCAAAGGTCTGGGCAAGGAACGCATCGGCGATCGACTTGGCGAGCTCAGGACCGATAACCCGCGCCCCCATGGTGATGATGTGCGCGTCATTCGACAACGCGGCCCGCTCGGCGGAGTAGGTGTCATGTGTCAGCGCGGCGCGGATGCCCGGCACCTTGTTCGCCGAGATGCAGACGCCGATGCCGGTGCCGCAAACCAGGATTCCCTTGTCGTAGGTTCCGTCCTTCACGGCGTTCGCTACCCGGTCGGTGAGATGAGCGTAGAACTTCTCCCCGTCGTTCTCCGGCGTGCTGAGCTCGGCCACGTCGTGGTGGGCCTTCAGGTGCTCCGCAAGCGTGTGGGCGAGGCCGGCGCCGGCGCTGTCGCCTGCAATCGCGATCTTCATGTCGTTCTCCTGGTTAGCCGATTGAATGTAATGATAGACGGTCCGGCGGCGGCGATCAAACGACGACGTCAGATCGCTGCCGAGGCGCGGCGCAGGATGTCGATGAAGCCTTCGGGGTTCCAAGCCGAGCGCCCAATGAAGAGGCCGTCAACATGGGGCTGGCCGATCAGCTCCGCCGCGTTGCCGGGATTGACGCTGCCACCGTAGAGCACGGGCGGCTCGGCTGGCAGGATCGCGGCGGCAACGCGCTTGATCAGCGCCTGCTGGCGGTCGGCATAGTCGGCACTCGCTGGGATGCCCTTCTCGCCGATCGCCCAGACTGGTTCGTAGGCGAATAGTATGGGGGCTGCGCGTTGCCCGGCGTCGAGGCGCTGCAAAGCGCCCTCGGTCTGCCCGGTCAGCACCGCGTCGGCGCGGCCCAATTCGCGCTCGGCCAGCGTCTCGCCCACGCAGATCAGCGGCACGAAACCGTGCCGCACGGCGGCCTCGGTCTTCAGGCCTACCGTCCGATCGGTCTCGCCGAAATGCTCGCGCCGCTCGCTGTGGCCGAGCTCGATCAGATCCAGCCCGCAGTCCTTGAGCATGACCGGGGAGACTTCGCCGGTCCAGGCGCCAGCGTCGGCCCAATGCATGTTCTGGGCGCCCACCTTCACCCGCGTCGCGGCAAGCGCGGCCTTGACCTGTCGCACGGCGGTGAAGGAGGGGATCACGAACGGCTGGATGCGAGCGTCGATCTCCGGCGCGAATGCCGCCAGCGCCTCCGCGAACGCGAGACCCTCGGCGAGTGTCTTGTTCATCTTCCAGCTGGTGCCCACCCAGATCATTCTTCCTCCCCTTCTTCGTTGACGACGTTCAGGCGAACGCCGGCCGTCTGAACGTGCTGTGGTCCACTCTCAACGGCAAGCAGCGCAACACATGCGTTCGCGAGTGTAACGCTATGCTGATGATTTCGTTGTCCTGAGTTGTCACATTGCAGTAAGCCATCTACATGCTAGGGTGGAACATGAGAACCACCTCCCGCCTGTGCGGCCCCAAGCGCCGCACGGCCCCGGCGATCGCCGATGTCCTGCAAGCCTGGGCCGGAAGAGCCCCGCTCCGCCGCGCGGTAGGCGCCATCGCCGAAGCCGCGCGCCCCGTGGCCGTCCGCTTGGCGCAGGGCAAGCTGCAACGTTCGCGCGCTATGCCACGTGCGGCCAGTAGAACCGCAGAGAACACGACCTGGGAGAGACGCAAGCCATGGCCCGCATTACTTTGAGGCAACTGCTCGACCACGCCGCCGAGTACCGGCTACGGCGTGCCCGCCTTCAACATGAACAACATGGAGCAGGGCCTCGCGATGATGGCGGCGGCGGAGGCCACCCGCTCGCCGGTGATCCTGCAGGCGAGCCGCGGGGCTCGAGCCTATGCGGGCGACCTCGTGCTCGCGCGCATGATCGACGGCTTCGTGGCGATGCACCCCGACATCCCGGTCTGCATGCACCAGGATCACGGGAGCGACGAGGCGACCTGCATAACCGCCGTGCAGCACGGCTTCACCTCGGTCATGATGGACGGGTCGCTCGAGGCCGACGGCAAGACCCCGGCAGACTACGCTTACAACGCCGGCATCACCCGCCGGGTCAGCGACATGGCGCACGCCTGCGGCGTGTCGATCGAGGGCGAGATCGGCGTGCTTGGCAGTCTCGAGAGTGGCGGCGGCGAGCAGGAGGACGGGCATGGCGTCGAGGGCACGCTGAGCCACGACCAGCTGCTGACCGACCCCGAGGACGCCTCCCGCTTCGTGCGCGACACCAAAGTTGACGCGCTCGCAGTGGCCATGGGCACGAGCCACGGCGCTTACAAATTCGCCCGCCGGCCGGACGGCGAGGTGCTGGCGATGCACGTGATCGAGGAGATTCACCGCCGCCTGCCAGACACGCACCTGGTGATGCATGGCTCGTCCTCCGTTCCGGAGGAGTTGCAGGAGATCATCAACCGCTACGGCGGCGAGATAAGGCCAACCTGGGGAGTCCCAATCGAGGAGATCCAGCGCGGCATCAAGCACGGGGTGCGCAAGATCAACATCGACACCGACAATCGGATGGCCATGACGGGCGCGGTCCGCAAGGTCCTGATGGAGAATCCGAGCGAGTTCGATCCGCGCAAGTACCTCGTGCCGGCGATCGCGGCGATGCAGAAACTCTGCAAGGATCGCTTCGAGCAATTCGGCACGGCGGGCCAGGCCGACCGGATCAAGCCGATCCCGCTCGCCGACATGGCCAAGCGTTACGCCTCAGGCAGCCTGGACCCGAAGGTGGACTGAGGAAATCCGGTCGCGCCGATCCGTCCTAGCTAGAGTAGATCGCCAAAGCAAAAGCTACAGCGATTCGCGTCCCAACTTGGACGCGGAGCGCTGTAGAGGCGCGACCGGTGCTTGCCGGTCAGTTCGGCGATCACCGACGCGACCTTCTCGGCGGTTCGGGCGCGCCTCCCAGCCGAGAGCTTCACCGGCCACGCAGGCGGTCGCGTCCAGTTCCCTGCCGGTCAGGGCGCCGGTGATGGCGAGGGTCGTCCTGTTTGCGACGGCACCTCCCCCCAAACCCAGCCAAGGAGGGGCGCCGTTGCCAGCGCCCCCAACGCTCACTGCCCTAGGGTGAACGGGGCTGTGAACTTGTCGGCATTCGCCTTGGTGATCAGGGTGCAATCGAACAACTGCTTCTCGCTCGACGCACCCGTCTTGCCAGTCTTCAGGAATTTGTCCGCCTCGTGAACGGCATCGGCCGAGAAGGTCGCGACCGGCTGCAGGACGGTGTACTGCATCTCGCCGGACTTCACCGCGGCGACGGCGTCAGGTGAGCCGTCAAAGCCGCCGACCTTGACCTTGGAAAGCTTACCGGCCTCCTTGAGCGCCGCGATCGCGCCGAGGGCCATCTCATCATTGCCGCTGATGACCCCGATGATATCGGGGTGGGCCTGCAACATGCTCTGCATCTTGTTGAAGCCCTGGGTGCGGTCCCAGTTGGCGACTTCCTGCGCGACCTTCTTGAGATCGGGATACTGGCTCAATACCGTCTTGTAGCCGTTGGAGCGGGTGGCGGCGTTGTTGTCCGAAGGGTTGCCAAGCAGCTCGACATAGTTGCCGGAATCGCCGACGTCCTCGACCCATTGCTGTGCCCCCAGCGCCGCGCCCTGCGCGTTGTTGGACACGAGCTGCGCCTTGGCGAGGCCCTCCTGATTGATCTCGGCGTTCACGAGGAACACGGGGATGTGGGCAGCGACCGCCTTCTTCACCGCCCCGATCGAGCCGTCGGCATTGGCCGGATCCAGGATGATCGCCACGGAGTGGTTGGTGATCGCGGTGTCGATCAGGTTGCTCTCGGTATTGGTGTCGCCCTTGTGCGCGCTGACCTTCGCCGTGTAGCCGAGCTGCTCGGCGGTCTTGGCGGCGACATTGCCCTCGGTCAACCAGTAGGGGTTGGACGGATCGTTCACGATGATCGACATCAGCCCCCCTGCCGCCCAGGCCGGGCTGGCCAGCAGCGCGGCGGCAAAGGCGCCCAGCAGCATGCATTTCCGTCGTTCGAACATCTGCGGTATCTCTCCAGTTGGTAAGTGTGATGCCGGCGTGCGGCGGTGCTTTCCGCGACGGCTCCCCTGAGATGCGGAGGTGCCGTCGCGGAGAAGTTCGGGTGCGGCGCCTATCTTGCGCCTATGCCTTCCTGGGCCGGCGGCCATACTGGATGCTGTTGAGCAGGACGGCCAACACGATGACGGCGCCCGTGAACACCGTCTGCCAGTAGGCCGAGACCCCGACGATCACCAGTCCGTCCGACAGGAAGCCGATCACGAAGGCGCCGAGCATCGTGCCCCCCACGGTGCCGCGCCCACCGGTCAGCGCCGCCCCGCCGATCACCACGGCCGCGATCGCCGTCAGCTCGTAGGTGAGGCCCGCTGTCGGGCTGGCAGAGGTCAGCTGCGACGAGAGCACGAGGCCGGCAATGGCCGCGCAGATGCCCGACAGCACATAGACGGTGATCTTCACGCGCTTGACCGGGACGCCTGACAGCTCCGCCGCCCGCTCGTTGCCGCCGGACGCGTAGAGCCAGCGGCCGAAGGCGGTGCGGCTGAGCGTCAGGAAGCAGACGACCGCGATGACGGCCAGCACCAGCACCCCGATCGGCACGTTGACCAGACGGTTGAAGCCGAGCCAGTCGTAGCCTGTGTTGCCGAGTTCCGGGCGGCCGCCCAGGCTGTTGTAGGTCAGGCCATTGGTCATGAGGAGGGCAATGCCGCGCGCGACGTAGAGCGTCCCGAGCGTGGCCACGAAGGCTGGCACCTTGAAATACGCGATCAGCACGCCATTGACCGCACCGACCAGGGCCCCGAGCGCGCAGGTCAGGACCACGACTGCCCAGACCGGCGGATAGAGAATGACGCCGAGAGCGGAGAGCGTCACGCCCTGCATCAGCGCGCCGGAGATCACGCCGGCCAGCGCGAGCGCGGAGCCCACGGACAAGTCGATGCCGCCGTTGAGGATGACCAGAAGCATCCCGATCGACAGCAGGCCATAGATCGCCACGTGGCTGGCCATCGTCAGGAAGTTGGCGACCGAGAAGTAGTTGGGCGAGAGCAGCGAGAAGACGATGATGATGACGATGAGCGCGAAGAACGCGCGGCCTTCGATCAGTATCCTGGCGAGGTCAATGCTTTGCCTGCCTCGGCTCAGGCGGTTGCTGGCTTGGCTGACGTCGCTCATGATGCGGGCTCCAACACTCGATCTGTCACTGCCATCGTTCACGCCCTCGTCGCTGCGCCGTCGGCAGCAGCATGCACGTCGCCCATGTCAACGATCGCGCGGGCCGTACGCTCGTCGGTGATCAGGCCGGTCAGCAAGCCGCTTTGGAGCACCGCCCTGATGGCGCGGACTTTCACCGCACCACCGGCGACGGCGACGATTTTCCTGTTCCTCAGCTGGCCGAGAGGCACCGTGAGGATGCGCTGCGACAACTCGGTCTCGACGGGCTGCCCGTGGTCGTTGAAGAAATGGCCAAGCAACTCACCGACGCCCCCAAGGCGCATGATCGTGTCGATCTCCGCATGTTCGATCATGTCCGTGGCCACCAGCGACGCGTCGTGCCCCACGTTGCCGATGCCGGCTATCATCAGATCGCAATTGCCGGCGAGCGCGAACGCCTCGGCGATGCCGCGCTGACCAAGGAGAACCTCGCGGTCCTTGTCGGAATTCGCCACGAAAGGCGCCGGCATGACGAAAGCCTGCGCACCGGTGCGTTCAGCCAAGCGATTGATGACTTCGTGCGGATTGGCGGCGAATTTCCGGGTAAGCCCCCCCATCAGGGATATGAACCGGATATGGGAGGCAGGCGAGTGAGCGAGATTCTCGATCGTCGCCTCCAGAGTGCGGCCGTAGCCGACCCCGATCACCATCTCCTCTTTCCGCTGGATCTCGTCGTGCAGGAACTTCGATCCGGCCACGCCGAGCGCTTCGAGCGGCAGTTCGTCCTGATGAAGGTCGGCGACAACCTCGCAATGCTTCAATCCGTAGTCGTCAATGAGCTGCTGCTCCAGGTCAACCTCGCCCGAGGCAGCCATGATCTTTTCCTTGGTGACGTCCGGCCCGAACTCGGCGGCGATCTTCCCTTTGCTCATGACGACGATCCGGTGGGCGACGCTCAGGCATTCCCCGACCTCCGAGGTCGAGAAGAGCACCGCGAGGCCGCGCTTGGCGCCTTCGGCCAGCAGCTTGAACACCTCGGACTTGGCGCCGATGTCGATGCCGCGGCTCGGCTCGTCGAGCATGACAACCGACGGATTCGTCGCCAGCATCTTGCCGATGACGACTTTCTGCTGATTGCCGCCGGACAGTGAGCCGATCATCGCGCCGCCCCCGGCCGTCTTGATGTGGACGTCGCGGATCGACCGGTCGATCAGGCCCTGCTCGCGCTTGCGCGAGGTGAAGAGGGCCCTGGTGAAGTCGCCGATGCTGGCGAGCGACAGGTTCTGTCCGACCGACATCGTCTGCACGAGCCCATCGCGCTGACGATCCTCGGGCACCAGCACGAGCCCGGCGGCGATCCGCTCAGCTATGCTGAGACGCGAGACGTCCTTGCCGTGCAGCAGAACCCGCCCGCCGGAGGCCCGCAGCCGGCCGGCCACGCATTCCATCAACTCGGTCCGGCCGGCGCCCATCAGCCCGTAGATGCAGACGATCTCGCCGGCCCGCACCTCGAGCGACAGCCGGTCAACCGCCGAGTATTCGGCCCCTCCGGGAGCGGGCACGGTCAGATTCTCGATCGTCAGCCCGGCGTCGCCCATCTGATAGCCGGTCGGCGGCGAGCCCAGGTCGAAGCCCTCGCCCACCATGTGGCGCACGATCCAGTCGAGATCGATGTCCTTGCGCGCCGCGTAGGCGGTCATTGCCCCGTCGCGCAGCACCACCGCGTAGTCGGTGATCTGCAGCGCTTCCTCGAGGTGGTGGGAGATATAGACGATTGACACGCCGCGGCTGGTCAGGTCGTGGATGACCTTGAACAAGACCTCGACTTCGGAGGCGCTGAGCGCGGACGTCGGCTCGTCCATGATCAGGATGCGCGAGTTGACGGAGAGCGCGCGGGCGATCTCGACGATCTGCTGCTGGCCGAGCCGCAATTCCTCGACCGGCGTCAGCGGATCGACGTCCTCCTCCAGCTCGTGCATGAGGGCGCGGGCCTGGCGTTCCTCCTCGGCGAAATCGACGCCGGTCGCGCCGCGGATCTCGCGGCCCATGAAGATGTTGTCGCGCACGCTCAGGTTGGGCGCGAGGCTCAGCTCCTGGTGAATGATCGAGATCCCGCGGTCGCGGGCATCGATCGTCGAGGCGAGTCGCACGGGCTTGCCGTCGAGGATGATTTCCCCGGATGTCGGAGTGACGATCCCGGCAAGGATCTTCATGAGGGTCGACTTGCCGGCGCCGTTCTCGCCGAACAGCGTCGTGATCTGGCCGCGGTGGATGTCGAAGTTCACGCCCTTGAGCGCGTGAATCGCCCCGTATGATTTGGCGACGTTGCGCGCAGCGAGAACGACGTCCCTTGCATCGACATTTTCGGCGGCCGCGTCGTTCATTGCACTTTCAACTCCACTGGCGTGACCAGCCAGTTCTTGGGGTTGATGAGGGTAAAGACGCCGACGACCGAGATGGTCTTTCCGGTCAGGGCTTTGGTGTCGATGCCGGACAGTACCGCCTTCTTCATCGCGCCGTTGATCCCCGCGCCGGCGTTCTGGTAGTCGATCTGGTTCGTGAACTGGCCGAACTGGATCTTGCCGGTCGCGTCGCGCAGGTCCGTGCCGTTGATCGCCGGGCCTGTCTGCACCCTGATCTTCGTGCCCGCGGGCAGGCCATCGACATTGACGTAATAGACGCCGGATTTCCCGTCACCCACGACGCCGGTGAAGGATACCGGGATCACTGTGCCAATGCCCGCCGGCACACCGTACTGCTTCGCGGCGGCGTCCTTATCCGCGGCGACCGCCGCCGCCAGCGTCTTCGCGTCCACGGCACGCTGCTTCACGCTGGCCCTGATCTTCGGGAACTCGGAGGCGCCGAAAGTTTCCGGCGAGAAGACTTCGTGGGCGACGTCCTGACTCGACCCGATCCTGACGACCTTGGTGTCGAAGGCGATCGCCGCGGCGACGACGATGACGATCGCAGCGATCACGAACCGCCCCCGGTTCGATCTGACCCTCGCCTGCCCCGCGACCTCAGTGGTTGTGCTCACGACGGGACGACCTCCGATTTGATTTCATTTGGGGCTTCTGAACCGGTTGCGGCGGCTCGATCGCGGGCCGAGCCTGGCGGAATCGAGGGTGCCGGCGCACGCGCCGGGAAACCCGAGGCGCGTTGGGGACGACCCTGCTCGCACTAAAGGTCCGGCAGCGCCGGCGTCTGGCGAGCGCTTGAGCATGAATTATGCATGATTTGCCCTCCCATCAACTCGACGCAATAGCGGACACTCCGTCAGCCAAGCTGACGTTTCCTTTGCGATTCTTCAAACGATCGCAGCAGCTTTGCGCGGGACTTGTGGACCAGCTGCCTCCCACCATTGTTTTTCATGTTGACGTGTCCGCCTCTAAGCCGGGCTTGAGAGCGGTTGTCAACGTTGACAGGGGGATTTTGTATGAAATAAATTTGTCTGTCACCAAAAAAAGTGCAGTTGTGGGCTGCGGCAGAATGCCCGGTTACGCGATCAAGAGGTCAGGTGCGTTTTGCGCGGCAGCGCCTCCAGAACGCCTGGTAGGCGACCAGCAAACACCGGAGATCCCGAGTTTCGAAGGCGCGAGAGTGGGGGAACGACATGATGCGCGTTGAAGACCACCGCGAGAGGCCCGTGCGCTTTGCGGTGCCAGGAGGGCCGCTCGGTGCGTGACGGCGCCGACATCCTGATTGGCATCGATTCGGGAACCTCCGTCGTCAAGGCGGTAGCCTTCGATTTCGCCGGGCACCAGATCGCCGCCGCGGCGGTCTTCAACCGGTTCGTGACCGGTACGGACGGCTCGGCCTGCCAGCCGCTGGACCAGACCTGGACAGACTGCGTGAAGGCGCTTCGCGGGCTCGGCGAGAAGGTCGAGAACCTCGCGCGCCGCACGGCCGCGATTGCCGTGACTGCGCAGGGCGACGGGACCTGGCTGGTAGGCGCGCGGAACGTGCCGGTGGCGGACGCCTGGCTCTGGCTCGACGCCCGCGCCGCGCCGACGGTTGAGCGCCTGAGCACCGGCAGCTTGCAACGCGCCCGCTTCGAGGCGACCGGCACCGGTCTCAACACCTGCCAACAGGGCGCCCAAATGGCTCAGATGGACCGCACGGTCCCCGAGCTTCTGGATCGCGCCGAGGTGGCGCTGCACTGCAAGGATGGCTCTACCTGAACCTTACAGGCGTGGGCCACCGACCCGTCGGAGGCGAGCTTCACCTTCGGTAATTTCCGTACTCGCCAGTACGACGACAGCGGTGATCGAGGCGCTCGGACTTGCGAATCGCCGGAATCTCCTGCCCGAGATCGTCGAGGGCACCGAGATCACCCATCCGCTTACCGACGAGGCGGCGGGGGCAACCGG